>CAWGRF010000023.1:0-354245 GCA_963824935.1 uncultured beta proteobacterium
CGGACGGAAATCTGTACGTCGCGACCGACGGCGGAGAGATCTGGCGCGTGGTACCGAGTTAGCGTCGCTCAACCAGCCACTACGAGTCGCAGATCGACTGGCAAGCCTCGTAATCACTATCACTTAGCATCGTCAGTAGGCTTGACTGCGCTAGCAAGAACAATAGCGAGCGTCTTTCTGTCGATCATCACTACACCGATCTTTGCGCGTCCAACGAGCCATACATACGCCAGATCGTTTTCCTGCAGGCCTGAACGAAGAACTGCGTCACTAGCGGCCTGATTCCCCTCATTGGACGCGGCCGCCAGCTCGCGAAGCGGTTTCAGCGGGGGTATAATGCCCTGCTTCGGCGGCCAAGCCTCGTAAAGCGCCGGATGGTCCCTGGTCTGTGGACCCCCTTGCACCGCAGAAAAGAGCAGTCGATTTCGCTCTTCGATCGAGTCCGGCGGTGTTGCAGCCACCCAAAGAGGTCCAAAGAGTGGCGTGGATGCGAACCGCTGATCTCGATATGGAAACGGGGCGTCTCGGACCAGTTCGTTTGCCGTGACCACGTCAAAACGGTCTGCATCAAACACAATGAACGCTGGCCGTGCAACAAAGAGCGAATGAGCGCCATACAGGAGAGCGGCGACTTGGACTGCGCCAATGATCGCCAGGTCGCGAGTGAGCTCCCGCCGCCATTTCTTTGGGGCAGCGATGATTAGCGTTAGCAGCGGGACCGATGACCACATCAACAACGACAACGATCATCAGAATGACCGCAGCGCCTTGCATGGTAAACAACGGACCCGGATACCAAACCAAGAGCAACAACGCAGCCAATGTGCCTACGGCTGCTGCGCTGATGAAGACGTGCGATGCAAATAACCGCAATCGCCGGGAAGCGAGCAGTGTCCGCGAGACCGGCGACATCGAATTTACGAAATCCATGAACAGTTCTTAGAAAAATCGGAACGGTAAGACTGAAGCCAAGGTGCTGGCGAGAAGCGTGCATGCCATTTTTTCGGCGGCGGAGCCGGATAACTTTACCCACCATAACCCGACCCAAAAAAAGGGAGCCCGAAGGCTCCCTTTGCAATTGCAGAAGCTAGATTAAATGCGGCACTCTGCCGGAACCAGCCTGTTTTAGTGGCCACAGTTACATCGCAATCCCAAAGAATCGGGTCTGCGTTACCCGCGCCCGGCGCGGTCGGCGTCAACGTAAGAGCAACGGTACCGGCCGCTGCCGTGGTCGTCATGTTGAGCACACCCGTTGCAGCGGTGCAGGTTAGCGTGGCTACGTTTACCGTTGCAGCGGCAAGCGGATTAACGCCAACACACGCATTCGCTGGCAGAGCGCCACCTTCGTTGGAAATGTTCTCGGTAATGGTCGCCTTGGCGGACGACGCCATGCTCAAGCATTCCGTTACGCGGGCACGTACCGTGTAGTCCTGATACGCAGGCAGCGCGATGGCCGCCAAGATGCCGATGATCGCAACCACGATCATCAACTCGATCAGCGTAAAGCCGCGTTGGACGCGGGCGATTTGATGTTTCATTAAGAGCTCTCCTAGGAGTCAGACAACATACGGCCCCATGCCGATACCAAATACACTCCAAGTTCCGTGCCAGGCCGTTTTATGAGAATTGGAGGGGATTTCGCGGCTAATTCCCGCTTTCCCTGACGCGCATCGTCACATGTCGCTGCCGGTTTTTGTCACGGGATACCTAACCGTGACCGGTTCATCCGGTTGGATGATCGGTCTGTCGTTGCTGAGGGGAACTATTAGCGGCGGCCTGCGAACCGCAGCGTGCGTTAACGAACTCCATGCGCACGCCCGCCAGTTCGATCACGTCGCTGTTCTTCAGCGGATGCGCGGCGGAGCCGAGGTTGATGCCGTTGACGCTCGGGAACATCTCGCCTTCGACGTGCGCGATGAAGTAGCCGGTGGGCCGGCGCGTAATGACCGCGACTTGATGACCGGGGCGGCCGATCGTCGTCAGTGCCTTGACGAGTTGCAGCTCGCGGCCTTCGTTGGCGCCGGTCAGAATCTTGATCGATGCTGCGACCAGTCCCTCGTCGCCGCCCGCGCCGGGCTGCCGTATCTGAATCGTCGCCGGGCCCGGCCCGTAAAACTCTCGACGCAGCGGCTGCGATGTGTCGATATCGACTTCGCCCTCGGTGCCGGCCGCGCCGTCGGCTAGAAACTTCAGCCGGTACTTGCCGATCTCGAGCGTGTCCCCGCTCTGCAGCAGGTGCTTCTTGATCGGCTGGCCGTTGACCGTGGTGCCGTTGGTCGAGCCCAGATCTTCGAGGTAAACATCGCCGCCTGACGTATAGATGACCGAGTGCTCGCCGCTGACGGCAAGGTTGTCGATCACGATATCGTTGTGTGAGCGGCGGCCGATGGTGGTGCGGTCCTTGGCGAGACCCACTTCACGCAGCACAACGCCGTCCAGACTCAGGACCAGCCTAGGCATAGATTCTCCCTCGGCCATCATTTTGTTCTCTCGGTCAATTCTGCCAGCGTGCAAAAAGGTTGCCAATCAACGGCTTACTTGGACGATAAAAATCAGTCGACCGCGGCCCGACGTTGGGGCGACCCGCCCTGCCACAGTCACGCAGGTACCACCTCGCCATCCACCAACTCTCCCTCGGTCACCTCGATCGCAGCGGCGGCCGAGGCCTGCGTCTCCGCCACAGACGATACTCGCACCACGATCACAGAGATATTGTCGCGGCCGCCCGATTCGTTGGCCAGATCGACCAGCCGTCGCGCGGTTTCATGCATGTCGTCCTCGTTGATCGATAGCAGGCCCTCGATTTCATAGCTGCCGACCATCTCGGTCAAGCCGTCGGAGCACAGCAGGATGATGTCGCCGGCCCGCACATCGACGTTTTGGATCTCGGGCTCGATGTCGGCGCCGGCGCCAAGTGCACGCGTCACCAGGTTCTTGGCCGGCAGCGAACGCGCCTCTTCTTCGGTCACCATGCCGGCGTCAAGCAGCTCCTGCGAGAACGAATGATCGCGCGTCAGCTGTTCGAGGATCGAATCGCGATAGCGATACAAGCGCGAGTCTCCGGTATGCGCGACCCATAAACGTCCGCCCAGGAACCAGCCGATCACCAGCGTCGTGGCCATGCCTTCGAACGCGGTGCTGTTCAGCGCCGCGTTGTAAATGCTGGCGTTGATGTCGGTGACCGTGTCGTAGATCGCCTCGTCGGGTGTAAACGCGCCTTCTTCGTCGTCGAAGGTGTCGATCGCGCCCGTTAGCCGCTCCAGCACCGAGCTGATCGCCATCACGCTCGCCACTTCGCCGGCGTTATAGCCGCCGAGGCCGTCGGCCAGCACGAACAGGCCGCACGCCGGATCAGCCCCGATCGCGTCCTCGTTTAGCGGGCGCACAAGGCCGGGGTGGGTCTTCAGTGCGAAATCGAGTGAGAAGCCCATGCTCTTCCTAGCGATCCACCAGAACCGGGACAGGGGACTGCGCGAGCACCTTCTGGGTCTGGGTGCCGAGCATCGAGTCCCTGAAACCGCGGCGGCCGTGCGATGCAATGAAAATTAAGTCGCATCCATGCTTCTTTGCCGCCGCAATAATGGCATCGGCGGGAAAATCGTTAGTCACACTCACCGTTTTGCAGGGCACGCCAGCCGCCTTCGCCGCCTCGTCGATCACCGACAGATACTCAGCTGCCGCTTCCTCGATGCCACGGGCGTGCTCGAGCGGTGTCGCCGGCGGAGCAGCGTAGAAGCCAGTCACTTTGGCGCCTACGAGGTTGGCGAGCTTCGAGCCATTCGCGGCCGCCTTGCGGGAGAGCGGTGACCCGTCTGTGGGAATCAGGATGTTCTTGTACATGACGTTCGATCTCAGTTCGTGTAAGGGAGCACCCAGATCAGCATGCCCAAGACATAGCAGACAACGGCGGCGACCAGTGTGAACGGTATGCTCCAGGCAAGAAACTCCCGCAACGAGACTTTGCGGCCTTCTTCTTTCTCTCCGAGCGTCAGCGCCACGTACAGTGCCGGCGCACCGGCAACTGTTAGGTTGCTGCCTAGCGTACCGGACCACAGCAGCATCCAATACAACGGCCAAGGTTCGATTCCACTCTGCGCCAAGTCCTTAATCGTGTAGAGGAAAGTGAGGATGTAGGCGTCGTGCTCGACGAGACCGACGATCGGCACGGTGACCCAGTAGAGCAACGTCGCGCCCAGCGCATAGTTCTGGGCAAAGATCGGCCTCAGGGCATCCGCAAGCTTGTCCAGAATGTGGCTCTTCTCGAGCCCGCCGACGAGCGCGAAAAGCGCGATATAGAAAAAGATCGCGCGCCAGTCGAGCTCTTGCAGGGCGTGCTCGAAGTTCGGCGCTTTGACGCGATCACCCAGCAGCGCCAGAACTAACACCAAAGTTACCGCGCCGGTAAGGGCGATGAAACCAAGCTGCACGCCGATATGCTCGCGCAACGACATCGCGACGACCGTCCCGAGAAACCAGCCCACGACTACGGTGGCAAACAGCGGGTTTTCGATTTTCGCCTCGACGCCGAGGCTGCTCAGGTCGGTCACGCGCCTGTGCCCGCGAAATCCGTAGTACCACATCACAGTCAGCGTGATCAGGAAGGTCACCATCAGGATCGGAAACGACGATGGCCGGCCGATACTGCCAGATGAAGTCGAAAAATTCGGCGCCAGCGACGCTGTGCAGCATCTGCGGCGGCAGGTCGCCGATGATCAGCGCGGTGCCCATGAAATTCGCGCCGAAACCGATCATCAAAATGACCGGCACCGAGGGCAGCTTGAGCGCCCGCGTCAGCGGCAGCGCCACCG
Source organism: uncultured beta proteobacterium (assembly GCA_963824935.1). Taxonomy (GTDB): domain Bacteria; phylum Pseudomonadota; class Gammaproteobacteria; order Burkholderiales; family Burkholderiaceae_F; genus JACCZX01. The sequence continues at coordinate 4,809 of CAWGRF010000023.1, forward strand.
GCGCCATCATCAGGATGGTGACGACGTTGTCGACAAACATCGAAATAAAGCCCGCGAGGAACGTCAGGATGATGACCAGCAGGCCCGGCCGCCCGCCGGAGAGCTTTGAGCGCCTGTATCGAAAGCCAGCTCGGCACGCCGGTCTTGCCGAAGTAGCCGGCGATGATCCAGATGCCGACCAGGATCGCCATCACGTTCCAGTCGACGTAGTTGAACGCGTCCTTCTCGGTCATGATGCCGAGCCAGCACATCAGCGCAACACCGAGCAGAGCGGCGAGCGTGCTGTCGATGACATTCGTGATCACGGCGAGGATCGTCAGACCAAACACGATCAGCGTCAGCCATTGCATCGGTTCCATCGATTTCCTTTTGTTCTTCTAGCGAATTCTGCGGCCTCCTTGGCCGGTTCAATGGGGTGGGTGTTTGCGCAGCTTGACCGCGTCCTGCCGGCGCGCGCGTGCGCGGAGGTTGAGCATCTCGACGCCGACCGAGAACGCCATCGCGAAGTAGATATAGCCTCTCGGTATGTGGTAGTCCCAGCCTTCGGCGATCAGCGCCATACCGACCAGAACCAAAAAACTCAGCGCGAGCATCTTCACGGTGGGGTGGCGGTCGACGAACTCGCCGATTGGCTTCGCCGAGAACATCATGACCAGGACCGCGATGACGATAGCGAGCACCATGATCGGAACCTGATCGACCAGGCCGACCGCGGTGATGACGGAATCGAGCGAGAACACGATGTCTATGATCGCAATCTGGATGATCACGGCGGCGAAGCTCGCGCGCACGGCCGCGGTCGCGTGTTCGTCCGCCTCGCCTTCGAGCGAGTTGTGTATCTCGTGAACGCTCTTCCACAGCAGGAAAAGCCCTCCGCCGATCAGTATCAGATCGCGGCCCGAGATTTCCTTGCCCAGCACCGGGATGGAAAACAGCGGCCCGGTGAGCGTCATCACCCACACCAGGGATAGCAGGAGGGCAATGCGCGTGAACATCGCAAATCCGAGCCCGAGCACTCGCGCCCGCTGCCGCTGCGCTTCCGGCAGTCGACTGACCAATATCGTAATGAAGATGATGTTGTCGACGCCGAGGACGATCTCCAGCGCCGTGAGTGTGAAGAGCGCAATCCATGCCTGCGGATCCGACAGCCATTCCATAGGCGATCTCCCGGTCTTTGAGAGGCTCTAAACGCGGGTCATGGCGCAATTTTCATGCGCCACCTCAAGTCAACACGCTTTGTAGCAACTTACCGATCTCGGATGGATTCTTGGTCGTGCGAATTCCGCATTTTTCCAACGTCGCGAGCTTTTCCTGCGCCGTGCCCATGCCTCCCGAAATGATCGCGCCCGCGTGCCCCATGCGTTTCCCCGGTGGCGCGGTCACCCCGGCGATGAAGCCGACCACCGGCTTTTTCATGTGATCGCGCACCCAGTGCGCTGCGACTTCCTCGTCATTGCCACCGATCTCGCCGATCATCACGACCGCATCGGTGTCGTCATCTTCATTGAACAGCTTGAGCACGTCGATGTGCTTCAGGCCATTGACCGGATCACCGCCGATGCCGACCGCACTCGACTGGCCGAGCCCGAGTTCGGTCAATTGCCCAACCGCCTCGTACGTCAACGTGCCGGAGCGCGACACGACACCGACGCGGCCCTTGCGATGAATGTGGCCCGGCATGATGCCGATCTTTATTTCGTCCGGCGTGATCGCGCCGGGGCAGTTTGGTCCGAGCAACAACGTGCGCTTGTTCTGCTTGCGCATCTTGTCACGCACGACGATCAGGTCGCGCACCGGAATACCTTCGGTGATACAGATCACGAGATCGAGATCCGCATCGACCGCCTCCCAGATCGCATCGGCGGCGCCGGGCGGCGGCACGTAGATCACCGAGACGTTGGCGCCGGTCTGCTTTTTTGCTTCCTGGACCGTGCCGAAGATCGGAATCCCCTCGAAATCCTCACCCGCCTTTTTTGGATTGACGCCCGCCACGAAGCACGCGTTGCCGTTCGCATATTCGCGGCAGGTTCGCGTATGAAACTGCCCGGTCTTGCCGGTGATCCCCTGCGTGACAACGCGCGTGTTCTTGTTGATCAGGATGCTCATTGGCTCTGACTTGCAGCAGCCACCACCTTCTGTGCCGCTTCTGCCATGGTGTTGGCGGAAATGATCGGCAAGCCGGACTCCGCCAGCATCTTCTTGCCGATCTGTTCGTTCGTGCCCTTCATACGCACGACCAACGGAACCTTTAGCTGCACGGCGCGCGACGCGGCAATGACACCTTCGGCGATCACATCGCAGCGCATGATGCCGCCGAAGATGTTGACCAGGATCGCTTTGAGGTTCGGGTTGCGCAACATCAACTTGAACGCCTCGGTCACTTTTTGTGCGGTAGCCCCGCCGCCGACGTCGAGAAAGTTGGCGGGCTCGCCGCCAAAAAGCTTGATCGCGTCCATCGTTGCCATCGCCAGCCCTGCCCCGTTAACCAGGCAGCCAATGTCGCCGTCGAGTTGTATGTAGGACAGATCGAATTTCGACGCTTCGATCTCGGCCGGGTCTTCTTCGTCGAGGTCGCGCAACGCGACGATGTCCGGGTGCCGATAGAGCGCATTCGAATCGAAGTTCATTTTCGAATCGAGCGCAACCAGCCGGCCATCGCCGGTCAGTATCAGCGGATTGATCTCGGCCAGCGAGGCGTCGGTTTCCCAGAACGCGTCGTATAGCGCCCTAAAAATCGCGCGCGCTGCGGGAATGCTTGCCGCCGGTATGCCGATCTTGACCGAAATGTCGTCGGCATCGCGATCGGTCAGTCCGAGCGACGGCTCGATGTGCACCTTGTGAATCTTTTCCGGCGTATGCGCGGCGACCTTCTCGATGTCGACACCGCCCTCGGAACTCGCGATCAGGGTGACTTGCTGCGTGGCGCGATCGACCACCATGCCGACGTAAAACTCCTTCTTGATGTCGGCGCCTTCTTCGATCAATAGACGTCGCACCTTCTGCCCAGCCGGCCCGGTCTGGTGCGTGACGAGTTGCATGCCGAGAATTTCTGAAGCGCGCGCCCGGACTTCGTCGATCGATCGCGCGAGCTTGACGCCGCCGCCTTTGCCGCGACCGCCGGCATGAATTTGTGCCTTCACTACCCAGACTGGCCCTCCCAGCTTGCGCGCGCCGTCGACGGCTTCGTCGACGCTGAAAACCGGAGTGCTGCGCGGCACCGGCATGCCGAAGCGGCGGAAGATGTCCTTGCCTTGGTACTCGTGGATCTTCATCCGCGATGCCAGCGCGGGTAAAACTGCGCGACTGCCGGACCGTCGGTGCGCAACGCGTGACAACGATCGAGTTGCCACGGTTTCGACTCATCGCTTTCGCGTGCAGACTCGTGCGACCTGAACACTTCTCCGGCAAACGCCTGAATCGCCGCTGTCGGCAGCACGGTGGCGAGTTCGGTGAGGTGCGTGCAGCCCTTGATCCCACCGAGCCGCGCCAGCGCGAGCTTGCGGAAGTTCTGCAGCAGGTTAAGGCCGACCAGTTTCGAATAGTCCGGCGCGATCGCGCCGCAATGCTCCGGGTACGGCACTGAGCGCGAATGCGCTTCGGCGGCGATGACGTTGAGCTGCGTGTCGATCGTCACGGTCAGCAACATGTCATGCACCGGCGCGCCCGCCGGGCGTATGCCGGTGGCCAGCTTGAAGTCGCGTGTCTTGGTGTCGGTCAGTACCGCTTCAAGATCCCACAGCCCGTCATCGCGCGCATACGCTTCGACCGTAATCGAGCGTGTGTGCACGTGGCGGCGGTTGGACATGGCGGGCAGGCACAACGAGAACGGGCCGCGTTTCGTTCAAGCAAGCAGGCGCGGCCCGACGGGGGAATCTAACACAGGGGTTCGCGTTCACGGCCAGCGTGCAACCGTGCGCGCTGAGGAGTCAGGTCCCAGCCGGACCCGAGACGACTCTCTCACTCAGAATCGCTAGATACCCCGCGCAACACGCGCAAGATCGAGTCGAGTGAAAACCCGCGCGACTGTAGAAAGCGGGCTTGCTTCGCGCGCTCGGCGGCCGAAGCGGGCAAGGCATTGAACCGCTTCGACCAGACCTCGTGAGCACGTGCGACCTCGCTGCCGGCCAGCGTCGCGAGCGCAGCGGCGCTCGTCTCATCGTCGACGCCGAAGCGCCGCAAATCGTGACGAACGCGCGCATCACCAAAACGTTGCGAACGACTACGCGCGACCGCGGCTGCGAAGCGCTCGTCCGACAAAAGGCCATTGCGCTCGAGGTGGTCGAGTACGCGGATCAACTCTGCTGGATCCTCGCCTTCGCCGATGTGGCGCGACAGCTTGCGGGAAAGCTCGGCGCGGCTATGGTCGCGCCGAGCGAGAAGCGCGACTGCGCGGCTTAACAAGCTTCTCGAGGGCCTCTTCGGCTGTTCGGGTGACGAAGAAAGCTCGCGGTTATGCGCATGCGCCGCCATACATGGCAACTTCGATGACAACTTCGCCGCGAGCTATTCGCCCGATCATTCGGCCGCCACGGTGACGCCACGCACGGCAACGCCCTTGTTCTCCCGAATCCGGTTTTCGATCTCGAGCGCAATTTCCGGGTGAGCGCGCAAGAATTCGCGCGCGTTGTCCTTACCCTGTCCGATGCGGTCGCCGTTGTAGCTGTACCACGCGCCGGACTTTTCGACGATGTTGAGCTCAGCGCCTAGATCGACGATTTCGCCTTCGCGCGAAATTCCTTCGCCGTAAAGAATGTCGAAGTTGGCCTGTTTGAACGGCGGCGCGACCTTGTTCTTGACGACCTTGACCTTGGTCTCGGAGCCGATGACTTCGTCGCCCCTTCTTAATCGAGCCGATTCTGCGAATGTCGAGCCGCACCGACGCGTAAAACTTGAGCGCGTTGCCGCCCGTCGTGGTTTCGGGACTGCCGAACATCACGCCGATCTTCATGCGGATCTGATTGATGAAGACCACCATGCAATTGGTGCGATTGATCGTTGGCGGTCAATTTGCGCAAAGCCTGCGACATCAGCCGTGCTTGCAGACCGGGCAGCGAATCGCCCATCTCGCCTTCGATTTCCGCCTTTGGCGTCAGCGCAGCCACCGAGTCGATAACGATCAGATCGACCGAGCCCGAGCGCACCAGCGCGTCGGTGATTTCAAGCGCCTGTTCGCCGGTGTCCGGCTGCGAGATCAACAATTCCTGCAAGTTGACGCCGAGCTTTTGCGCGTACTGAACGTCGAGCGCGTGTTCGGCGTCGATAAACGCGCACGTACCGCCGATCTTCTGCATCTCGGCAATGACCTGCAACGTCAGCGTGGTCTTGCCGGACGACTCCGGCCCATAGACCTCGACCACACGGCCGCGTGGCAGACCGCCAACGCCAAGCGCGATATCGAGACCCAGCGAGCCGCTTGACACGACCTGGATGTCATCGGCGACCTCGCCATCGGCCATGCGCATGATCGAGCCTTTGCCGAACTGCTTCTCGATCTGCGCCAACGCAGCAGCCAGTGCCTTTTGCCGCTCCTTGCTGTCCGCCACCAAAACACTCCTTCCGTCATCCATCGCGACCTCCGCTGCTTCCAGTTAACTTGCTGTAAATAATTACAGCGCACTGTAAATACATACAGTACGAAAAGTCAACCGATTTCTAGCGGGTAGCCGAACGTGCGGGCGCGGCTAGAATCGTCGGGAACGAGCATAACAACCGGTCGTAACAACCGGTGAAACACGGCCAACAAGGGGGCCAATGCGGATCCTGATAGCCGAGGACGATGCGGTTCTGGCCGATGCGCTATCGCGCTCATTGCGCGCGAGCGGTTACGCGGTTGACGTGGTCGAAAATGGCGACAAAGCCGACGCGGCGCTCGCCGCGCAAACATTTGATTTGCTGATTCTGGATCTCGGCCTGCCCCGGCTCTCCGGTCTGGAGGTGCTGAAGCGGCTGCGCACGCGGCATTCGGCCGTGCCGGTGCTGATCCTGACTGCGGCGGACAGTGTCGAGCAAAGGGTCAAAGGACTCGATCTGGGCGCCGACGACTACATGGCCAAGCCATTTGCCTTGTCGGAACTGCAGGCGCGCGTACGTGCACTGACGCGGCGCGCCGCAGGCGGTGCGCAGACGATGCTGAAGCACGGGCCGCTGACACTCGATCCGGTGGGGCACGTCGCTTGCATCAACGACCAGGCGCTCGACCTATCGGCGCGCGAGTTGAGCTTGCTTGAGATCCTGCTGCAACGTCCGGGCCGACTGGTCAGCAAGGAACAACTGGTTGATCATCTCTGCGGCTGGGGTGAAGAGGTCAGCAACAACGCGATCGAGGTTTATGTGCATCGATTGCGCCGCAAGATCGAACTGGGCGGCGTTCGCATCGTTACCGTGCGCGGCGTTGGATATTGCCTCGATCGTCTTGGCGATACAACGGCCGAAGCGGCGGCGTCCGGCTGACCAGATCGTGCGGTGGACCGCGCTGTTGTTTGACCCACGAAGCAGCGCTCCGGCATAATCTTTCGTTCTCCGCGTTGAGTCGCTCATTGGGTCGTTAGCTCAGCTGGTAGAGCAGCGGACTTTTAATCCGTTGGTCGGCAGTTCGAATCTGCCACGACCTACCAAAACTCTGAAAAGTGCCCTTTTTCGGCTGCATGCCAGGGCCTCGACAAAGTCCCGTCCTTGGCGTAGTCTCTCGGCCGCATTCGCTTCAAGTCCAGTACCCCTCCGACTCGTCTTACGTCATCGCTTGCTGTAGTTGCCTTGATGGTCTTGGCAGTTCCCCCGGTTACGTTGCTTGATCCGCTTGCAAGCGTGGAGCGTCATGTCGACGCGCGCGCAATTTTTTAAGGAACGTAATCAAAATGGCTAGTGGCAAAGTAAAGTGGTTCAACGAGTCCAAGGGTTTTGGCTTCATTACCCCGGACGGCGGCGGCGCCGATCTGTTCGCGCATTACAGCGAGATCGTCGGCAGCGGCTTCAAGACATTGACCGAGAACCAGCAGGTCGAATTCGTGGTCAAGCAGGGTCCGAAGGGCCCTCAGGCCTCGCAAATCCGGCCGATGTAATTTCGGCAGCAAATCAATTCAAACCGCGGCATGCCGCGGTTTTTTTTCGTGCATTGCCAAGGGAGTGCCCTGAAGCCCGTCCACTCGTCAACTTACGTGCCGGGACCGACGTAGGCGTGTTGCCTGAACCATTTGGTGGCGATCCACTTTTCGCCACCGGACACCGGACTGCCGCCGTGCAAAGTGCGCTTATCGAGCGCGCCGTTGCCATCGCAATAAGCGAAGTAAACCGCGTGCCCCCTATGCGGCAGCACGTCGAGCCCGACCTGGGGAAACACGGTCGATCCGCCGCTCGCCACGTCATTTAGGTACATGATCAACGTGGCGATGCGCTGGCCGCCCTGCGCGAGCACTACGTGGTTGCCCGGATGCGCTGGGTCGAAATAATCGTGGTGCGGCTTGTATTCGCCACCGGGTTCGTAGTGCAGTATCTGAATCGGTTCACCGTGCTCGACCGGACATTCCACCAGCTCGGCAATGCGCCGCTCGATTCGCTGCACCAACTCGTTCTCGCCGCGCTTGAAGTAGGTTCCGGAGCTGGTGCGATCCGGATGAACATCGTAAGCCCCCGTGCTTTCATTGACGACACTCGACCGCTGCAACTTCTCGCGCGAGAGCTCGATCAGCGATTCGCATTCCTCATCGGACAATAGATTGCCAAAGAGCACGACCCGCGGCGACTCGATCACGAACAACATCTCGATCGCACGATCGGAAGTGTCTAGGCTGTTAGGCGTATCGGCCAGTTGTGCGCTGAGCGGGCGCGATTGCGGACCGGTGGTGGTCGCAGGTCGCGCGCCGAGCGCCGCAGTGGGGATCGCGTCCGACGCCTGTGGCTGGGCCGGCAGTTGCAGATCGCGCCACGCCGCATCGACGACATCGCTCGCGTAGCGCTGGTCGTACTTCGCGGCCAACAAGGCCTCCACTACTGCATCGCGCGTAAAACGGCTCTCGCGCATCGAGCGCAGCCACGCCTGCAGTTCAGATGGCAGTTGGTTGAAAGTCATGGCGCTGCAGTTTAGGGCCCCGGAACGCGAGTGCGAAGGGCCTGGCCGCGAGCCGCAGTATTCTTGCCTCCTTGACGTCGCGCTTGCAGGAGATTCCCTATGTTGCAGAAGGTCGGATTGCCGCCCTTGACCGACGGTGCGTTGTTGAAGACCGAGGCCTACGTTGCCGGCGAGTGGAAGGGCGCGGCGTCGCGCGGACGCTTTGCTGTTCAAAATCCGGCCGACGGCGTGGAGATCGCGAAGGTGGCGAACTGCAAGGCGCCGGACGCGCAGCGCGCCATCGAAGCGGCGCGGCAGGCACTGCCGGGCTGGCGAGCGAAGACCGCAAAGGAACGCGCGGCCGCGATGCGGCGCTGGTTCGAGCTGATCCTTGCACATCAGGAGGACCTCGCGAAGCTGATGACGGCCGAGCAAGGCAAGCCGATGACCGAAAGCCGCGGCGAAATCATTTACGGCGCGTCGTTTATCGAATGGTTTGCTGAAGAGGCCAAGCGCGTTTACGGCGACACGATTCCGACCGTCGCGGCCGACAAGCGCCTGCTCGTGTGGAAAGAACCGATCGGGGTCGTTGCAGCGATTACGCCGTGGAATTTTCCGAACGCGATGATCACGCGCAAAGTAGCGCCGGCGATCGCCGCAGGTTGCACGGCGATCGTCAAGCCGGCTGAACAGACACCCTTGTCGGCGCTGGCACTGGCCGAGTTGGCGCAGCGCGCGGGGCTGCCGCCGGGGGTGTTCAATGTCGTGCCCGCCGACGAAACCAACTCGATTGCGGTCGGCAAGGCGTTGTGCGAGTCGGACGTGGTCCGCAAGTTGTCATTTACTGGATCGACCGCGGTCGGCCGCATCCTGATGCAGCAAAGTGCGCCCACATTGAAGAAGCTTTCGCTCGAGTTGGGCGGTAACGCGCCGTTTATCGTGTTCGACGATGCCGCACTCGACGCCGCAGTCGACGGTGCGATGGCGTCAAAGTATCGCAACGCCGGACAGACGTGTGTCTGTACCAATCGCTTTTACGTGCACGAAAAAGTCTATGACGAGTTCGTGCACAAACTCGCCGCAAAAGCCGCCCAGCTGAAGGTGGGCTCGGGTTTCGAATCCGGCGTCCAGCAGGGTCCGCTGATCGACGCCAATGCGCTGAAAAAAGTCGAGCAACACGTAGCCGATGCAACCGGGCACGGCGCGAGCGTGATTACCGGCGGCGAGCGCCACGCTCTCGGCGGCACTTTTTATCAGCCGACCGTGCTCGCAGACGTCACCGACAAGATGCTGCTGACGCGCGAAGAAACCTTCGGGCCGGTCGCTCCAGTGTTCAGGTTTTCAGACGACGACGAAGCGATTGCCGCCGCGAATGCAAGCGAGTTCGGGCTGGCCGCGTATTTCTATTCGCGCGACGTGGCGCGTGTGTTTCGCGTCGCGGAAGCACTCGAATACGGCATGGTCGGCGTCAACACCGGCCTGATGTCCAACGAAGTCGCTCCTTTTGGCGGCATCAAGCAGTCGGGGTTCGGGCGCGAAGGGTCCAAGTACGGGATCGACGAGTATCTGGTGACCAAGTACGTGTGCATTGGTGGAGTGTGAACACAACGGATCACGGATCACCCGTCTCTCCATCACCCGTCACTTCTCGCTCAGCAACAGCTTCCGCGAAGCGGCAAGCTCCGCACGCTTTGCCTCGTCTATCGGCGGATACTGAAGCTGCATTTTTTCGAGCGCCTCGACAATCGCGCCGACCACGACTAGCCGCGTGAACCACTTGTTGTCCGCCGGAACCACAAACCATGGCGCGCGCTTGGTTGCGGTGGCACGAATCGCCTCCTCGTACGCGGCCATGTAGTCATTCCAGTAGCCGCGCTCCTTGACATCCGCGGCCGCGAATTTCCAGTTTTTCTGCGGCTCGTCGAGCCGCTCGAGAAAGCGTTTCTTCTGCTCTTTACGCGACACGTGCAGAAAGAACTTCAGCACCGACGTACCGTTGCGAACCAGGTAATCCTCCATCGAGGCAATGTCGGCGAGCCTCTGATCGAAAATGTTCTTGCCAACGTACTCCGGAGGTAGCTTCTGCGCGCGCAGAATTTCCTTGTGGACGCGCACGATCAGCACTTCCTCGTAGTACGACCGATTGAAAATGCCGATGCGGCCGCGCTCCGGAAGCTGGCGATAGCAACGCCACATCCAATCGTGATCCAGTTCTTCCGATGATGGCTGTTTGAACGAAACGACCTGGACGCCTTGCGGACTGACGCCGGTCATCACGTGCTTGATCGTGCTGTCCTTGCCGGCGGCGTCCATCGCCTGAAAAATCAGCAGCAGTGAATGGCGGTCCTGCGCGTAGAGCTTGTCCTGCTCGGCCGCCAGCCACTGCACACCGGTCGATAAGCGCCGCGCCGCCTCGGCCTTGCTGTCTGACTTCAGCCCGCGCGTGTCCGCCGGATCGATATTCTTCAGTCGGAACTTCTTGCCATCACTCACTCGATACGGATCGATCCAATCGGCAAGTTCTTTCAAAATTTTCTGGTTCGCAGGCATCGCCGTCATCCTTCGTCGCGGGGCGCGGGTAGCATAGCCAATAGGCCCGCTGAGACATCGAAGAGGAGCAAATGACCTACACGACGGAGAACATCAGGACCGTGGCCCTACTCGGCCACGGCGGTGCCGGCAAGACAACGCTCGCCGAAGCATTGCTGGCCAAGGCAGGAGTCATTCAGGTAACAGGCAGCATCGAAAAAGGTACGACGGTCAGTGACTTTGACCCGCTGGAAAAGAGTTTTCAGCATTCGTTGCGAACGTCGGCGTTGCACCTCGATCTGCCGAGCGTGCGCGTGCATGTGCTCGACACGCCCGGCTTTCCGGACTTCATCGGCCAGGCGATCGGCGCGCTCGATGCGGTGGAAACGGCGGCGATCGTCGTCAATGCGTCGACCGGCATCGAGATGATCACGTCGCGGATGATGGACTGGGCCGCCAGGCGCAAGCTCTGCCGACTGATCATCGTCAACCGGATCGACGCCGAGAACGTCGATCTGCCGAAGTTGTTGGCTGATCTGCGCAGCGCCTTCGGCAAGGAAGTGCTGCCGATTAACTTGCCGGCGGCAAACGGCACGAAGGTCGTCGACTGTTTTTTCAATCCGTCCGGCGATGCCGATTTTTCTTCGGTGGCCGAGGCGCACCAGGCACTGATCGATCAGGTGATCGAGGTGGACGAAGACTTGATGGCGCGGTACCTCGAGCAGGGCCAGGAAATCGAAGCAGCCGAATTGCACGCGCCGTTCGAGAAGGCCTTGCGTGAAGGCCACCTGATTCCGGTCTGCTTTGTTTCATCCAAAAACGGTGCCGGCATCGATGAGCTGTTGAAGATCTTCGATCGATTGTTGCCGAACCCGACCGAAGGCAATCCGCCGCTGTTTTTCAAGGGTGAGATGATCGACGGCAAACCGGTCAATGAGTTTCGCTCCGAGCCAGATCCGAAAAAACACGTTCTTGCGCACGTGTTCAAGGTCGTAGTCGACCCGTACGTCGGCAAGCTCGGTGTCTTTCGCGTGCATCAAGGCACGGTCACGAAGGACACGCAGCTCTACATCGGCAATGGGCGCAAACCGTTCAAGGTCGGGCATCTATTGCTGCTGCAAGGCGCGAAGACAGTCGAGGTGCCGACGGCTTTGCCCGGCGATATCGCGGCGGTGGCGAAGATCGACGAGATCGATTTCGATTGCGTGCTGCACGATTCACACGATGAAGACCAGATCCACATGCGACCGCTCGAGTTTCCAACACCGATGAGCGGACTCGCGATCCAGCCGAAGCGGCGTGGCGATGAGCAGCGAATCTCCGAAGTGCTGCACAAGATGATGGCCGAAGACCCGACCCTGATCGTCGAGCACGATGTGACGCTGAACGAAACGGTGCTGCGCGGGCTCGGCGAATTGCATCTTCGATCGGCGCTCGAGCGCATGTCGTCGCAGTACAAGATCGAAGTGCAGACGCGGCCGCCCCGAGTGCCCTATCGCGAAACGATCGGTGCACCGGCCGAAGGGCACGCGCGGCATAAGAAGCAGACTGGCGGCGCGGGGCAATTCGGCGAGGTATTTTTACGCGTTGAGCCGCTGGCACGCGGAGCGGGTTTCGAGTTCGTCGATCAGGTTAAAGGCGGCGTCATTCCGTATCAGTACATTCCAGCCGTGCAAAAGGGCGTCGAATCAGTGCTCGTTGCGGGGCCGGTTGCCGGCTACCCGATGCAGGACTTGCGCGTCACTGTGTACGACGGCAAGCACCATCCGGTCGATTCCAAGGAGATTGCGTTCGTTGCTGCCGGCCGCAAGGCGTTTCTCGATGCGCTCACTAAGGCACGGCCGATCGTGCTCGAGCCGATCGTCAACGCCGAGATTGAAGCGCCGGAGTCGCACATCGGCGACATCACCGGTGATTTGTCGGCACGCCGCGGTCAGATTACCGGCACGCGCGGCTTTGCCGGCGCGATGATCGTTGAGGGCCAGGTGCCGCTGGCCGAACTCGAAGGCTATTCAGCGCGCCTGAAGTCGATGACGCAGGGCCGCGGCGCGTGGACGATGTCGCTCTCGCATTACGAACAGGCGCCGCCGAATTTGCAGCAACAACTGGCGACCGAGTACAAGTCGAAGGGTAAGGTGGAGGAGGACGAGTGATCCGGCGATCTGGATGCCAAGCCGCGGCAGTTTGTGCAACTCTTCGGTTCGCGGATCGGCAGATTGACCAACGCTGCGGCCAGCGCGAGCAGCGCGTCCGCGTACCACATCCACAGATAGCTGCCGGTGCGGTCGACCGCGATGCCGCCCAGATACGCACCGAAGAAGGCGCCGATTTGATGCGATAGCAGCGTCAAGCCGAACAGCGTCGCGAGGTAGCGCGTGCCGAACAGCTTGCCGACTACGCCGGCGGTCGGCGGCACGGTCGCCAGCCACGTCAAGCCAAGTCCGATCGCGAAAATGTAGAACGTCATCGCCGTCTTCGGCGCCGCCAGAAAAATCAGAATCAGCACCGTGCGCGACAGGTACATCCAGAACAGGATGTACTTGCTGCGATAACGATTGACCCACTGGCCGGCGATCAGGCTGCCCGCGATGTTGGCCAGGCCGATCAGCGCCAGCGACCAGCTCGCAACCGACGCCGACAAACCGCACAGGTCGACTTCACCCGGAAGATGGGTCACCAAGAATGCAATGTGAAAGCCGCAGGTGAAAAATCCCGCGTGCAGCAACAAGTAGCTGCGGTCCTGTAAATGCATCGCCGAACCGCGCGCTTGAGTCCGCCGTCGGTGTCGCGGAGGCTGCATGCGCCGCCGCTGCTTCCGGCGAACGACGCAGCAGCCGAGTTAACGGCAGCGCAGCCAGCGTCAACACGGCGAGCGACCACATTGCACCCGCCCAGCCGAACACGCTGATCAGTTTCTGCAGCAGTGGCGCAAACACAAACTGACCGAACGAGCCGCCGGCGTTGATCACGCCCGACGCGGTGCCGCGCTTGTTCGCCGGTACGTGTTGCGAGGCCGCTCCGATCAACACCGAAAAGCTGGCGCCTCCGGCGCCGGCTGCCGACAGAATGCCGATCGCCAACACGAGGCCGAACCCGCTGGTCATGAACGGCGTCAACGCGCTGCCGATCGCCAGCACGATCAGGCCGCCCGCCAGCACTCGAGCCGGGACCGTAGCGATCGGCCATCGCGCCCGCAATCGGCTGCACTGCACCCCACACAAACTGGCCGACCGCCATCGCGAAGCTGATCGTGACAATGCCAAGTCCGGTCGATGTGTTCAGCGGCGAAACGAACAGACCCAGCGACTGCCGCGCGCCCATCGTCACCATCAGGATCGCGGCCGCGATCAACGTCAGCGTCCACCAGTTATGTGCTGCTTGCACAGTCGCGTTCATGTTGCGTCTACCGATCACCGTCTCGCCAATGGCTTGTAGCGCGGGCGATGCGGTCGTGCGCCTTCTTCGCCCAGGCGCTGTTTCTTGTCGAGTTCGTATTCCTGGTAGTTGCCGCTGAAGAAAGCTCCACTGCGAGTCATCCTCTGCGGCCAGGATATGCGTCGCAATGCGGTCCAGAAACCAGCGATCGTGCGAGATCACGAGCACCGTGCCGGCGAATTCGAGCAGCGCTTCTTCGAGCGCGCGCAACGTTTCGACATCGAGGTCGTTGGACGGCTCGTCAAGCAGCAGCACATTACCGCCGGCCAGCAGGGTTTTCGCAAGATGCAAACGACCGCGCTCCCCTCCGGACAGATTCCCTACGATCTTCTGCTGATCGCCGCCTTTGAAGTTGAACCGGCCGAGATACGCACGCGACCCCATCTCGAACTTGCCGACATTGATGACGTCGAGCCCGCCGGACACCGCATCCCACACGCTCTTATCGTTCGGCAACGCATCGCGAAACTGATCGACCGATGCCATGCGCACCGTGGGGCCGATGATGATCTCTCCAGCATCGGGCTTTTCCTTGCCGGTGATCATCCTGAACAAGGTCGACTTGCCCGCACCGTTGGGGCCGATGATGCCGACGATCGCTCCCGCCGGAACGCTGAATGTCAGGTTATCGATCAGCAGCCGGTCGCCGTAGCCCTTGGACACGCCGTCGAACTCGATCACCTTGTCGCCCAGCCGCTCGGCGACTGGAATGAAAATTTCCTGCGTTTCGTTGCGCGTCTGATGCTCATGAGACGACAGCTCGTCGAAGCGCGCCAGCCGCGCCTTGCTCTTCGCCTGCCGGCCTTTTGCGTTCTGCCGCACCCATTCGAGCTCAGACTTGATCGTCTTGATGCGCGCTACTTCCTGCTTCGATTCGCGCTCCAGACGTTGTTCCTTTTGTTCGAGCCACGCACTGTAGTTGCCTCTGTACGGAATCCCGTGACCGCGATCGAGCTCGAGAATCCATTCGGCCGCGTTGTCGAGAAAGTAGCGATCGTGCGTGACCGCCACGACCGTGCCCGGAAAGCGCAGCAGAAACTGCTCGAGCCAATCGACGCTTTCGGCATCCAGATGATTGGTCGGCTCGTCGAGCAGCAGCATGTCGGGCTTTGACAGCAGCAGCTTGCACAGTGCGACCCGCCGCTTTTCGCCGCCCGATAGCGTTCCAAGCACTGCCTCCCATGGCGGCAAGCGCAGCGCGTCGGCTGCGATCTCCATTTGATGTTCGGTGTCTTGACCTGCGGTGGCCAAAATTGCTTCGTACTTGGCCTGCTCGGCGGCGAGCTGTTCAAAGTCGGCATCGGGCTCGGCGTACGCCGCATAAATCTCGTCGAGCTTCTGCTTCGCTTGCAGTGATTCACCGAGCCCGGCTTCGACTTCCTGCTTGACGGTGCTCGTGGCGTCAAGCTGCGGCTCTTGCGGTAAAAATCCGATCTTGATGCCTGGCATCGGCACCGCGTCGCCTTCGATTTCCTTGTCCAGCCCAGCCATGATCCGCAGCAGGGTCGACTTGCCCGAACCGTTCAAGCCGAGCACACCGATCTTTGCGCCTGGGAAAAAACTGAGCGAAATGTTCTTCAGAATCTCGCGCTTGGGCGGAACGACCTTGCCCACGCGGATCATCGAATAGACGTACTGAGCCATTGAATCTACGAATTAGGAGCAAATAAGGGGAGCAAAGGCGAACTACAGTGAGCGAGCGAGATTACCGCATCGCATGTATCATTCGCCCTGGATTGCGGTGCTGTGTGTTCCGGTTCGCACCCGTCCCTCGCGGTTGTGGTTGTTGTTAAACCAGAAAGCTCCCTCGAAGTTTCTCGTAGTGTTCGCATTCGCCTGAACCGGTTCTGCGATGCCAAGGCATCGCGCAGGCCGTGCTCTCAGGAGATCACATTGGATTCGTCATTTGAAGCCCTCGGCTTGTCCGAGGCACTGGTTCGCGCTGTTACCGAACTGGGTTACACCACGCCGACTGCAATTCAGAAGCAGGCAATTCCTGCAGTCTTAGGCGGCGGTGATTTGCTCGCCGGCGCGCAAACGGGTACCGGCAAGACGGCAGGTTTTGTACTGCCGATCTTGCAGCGGCTCTCGATTGCTCCCACCAGAGGCAGAAAGCACGTTCGCGTACTGATCTTGACGCCAACCCGCGAACTCGCGCTGCAAGTCGAAGAAAGCGTGCGTGACTATGGCAAGCACAGCAAGGCAAGTGCGGCAGTCATCTACGGAGGCGTATCGATCAACCCGCAGATTTCGGCGCTGAAACGCGGCGTCGATATCGTCGTCGCAACGCCTGGGCGATTGCTCGATCACGTCGGCCAGCGCACGGTCGATTTGTCGCAGGTCGAAGTGCTCGTGCTCGACGAAGCCGATCGCATGCTCGACATGGGGTTCTTGCCCGACATGAAGCGCGTTTTCGCGCTGCTGCCGAAGACTCGGCAAACCTTGCTCTTTTCGGCGACCTTTTCGGACGAGATCCGCGCGCTCGCAGCCACGTTGCTAAGGAATCCCGCGATGGTCCAGGTGGCAGCGCGCAATTCCACCGTCGATGCGACCACGCAGAAAGTGCGTGTCTGGTCGATCGCGGCCGCAAATCAGAACTCCTTGCGCACATGATCACCACCAACAATTGGTTTCAATTGCTGATATTCACGCGCACGAAGCACGGGGCGAATCGGTTGGCGGAGTTTCTGAACAAGCACGGCGTCACGGCACTGGCGATTCACGGCAACAAGAGTCAGGGCGCCCGCACCCGTGCGCTTAGCGAATTCAAGAGCGGTGCGTTACAGGCACTCGTCGCCACCGATATCGCTGCGCGAGGATTGGATATCGAACAGCTGCCGCACGTTATCAACTTCGATCTGCCGCATGTGCCCGAGGATTACGTGCATCGGATCGGGCGGACCGGCCGCGCCGGCGCAACGGGCGAGGCGATCTCGTTGGTGTGCGCCGACGATAAGCCGCTGCTGACCGATATCGAGAGAGTGATTCGGCGCCAGGTACCACGCGAGATCGTCGCCGGCTTCGAGCCGAATCCGCACGAGCGCGCCGAACCGATCGTGCGCCAAAGAGGCCAAGGAAAACCCGAGCACGGGCAACGCGAGCGTCAGCACCACTCGCCTCAGCGCCGCTCGTCGCAAGGTCAGCCGCGTAAGAACACCGGCGAGCAGACCTGCCCGTCAGCAACCTTCTGTCGAAGTCGAACGGAGGAGCCGCGCGAACAGCGGAAGGCGCATGCGAAGCCGAAGCATCCTCGGCCGGCTTCGCCGCCACGACGTGCCGATCGACAGTGCGTCGACGGTGCGCACCAACATTCCGGGACTCGCTACAACCATCGCATCGCCGCGGGCGCTAAGCTTGCGCCTCGGAGGTTGTCATGGCGAGCTCGTCCCTCGGAAGCGCCACTCTTGAAATCAGGCACAACGCTGCGGCGAGGCGTTTTGAAGCAACTGTCGACAATCTGCTATGCCGTTGCGACTATCGCATGCACGGCGGCACGATGATGCTGGTGCACACCGAAGTGCCGCCGCAGCTCGAACGGCGTGGCTTTGCATCGATGCTGGTGCGCGCCGCCTTCCACTACGCAAAGGAAAACGGGCTGGACGTGCTCCCGGTGTGCTCGTTCGTGAGTGCGTGGGTGCGGCGACACCCTGAGGTTGAACCGTTGCTCGCCGGCTAGGCGCGATCAGGCGCCGTTGTTCACGCAACGCGTGCTTCGAGCACGCCCTACCCTTTCACTGGTGGCCGAGTCCGCAGCCGGAGATTGCGCAGCAGCAGATCGAGCAGCACGGTCACGTTGGGCTGCTGATGAAGGAAGTATCGTGCGCGGCTGCCGTTCCAGTGAGCCACGCGGACGGTGATCCACTCGCGCGGCGCGCGTTCGAATACGAGTTCGTCGGTGTCGTCGTCGCCGACGAAAAGAACGCGGCGCGCCTGTTCGCGCGTGGCGAGCTCCTGCAGCGCTTCGAGCTTCGTGCGCGCCGTTTGCGGCAGCAGATTAATCACCATTTTTCCGCCGATAAGCAGCGGAGCCGGCGTCAGCTGCTCGATCGCCTTACTAACTGCTGAGCGCGCCTGATCGCGATCGGTGGCCAGGCGGTAATGCAGCGACAGCGACAAGCCCTTGTCTTCGATCAATATCCCTTGCGATGCCGGCCCGCTTAGCAATGCCTCCAACTGGCGACGCCATGTCGCAACCAGCCGGCGCTGTTCCAACCCGTCGGCGAACTCGGCTTCGCTTTCGTTGCCGTGATTGCCGACGATGTGGAAAAAATCACCCGGTAGACGCATCCTCAGATCGCTACGGCTGCGGCCGGAAATCACCGCCACCGGCGCCTGGCGCGCCAGCGCGACCAGCAGACGGCTCATGGGCGCCGTGATTCGCGCCCGATCCGGCGAAGCGACAATCGGTGCGAGCGTTCCATCGAAATCAAACGCGTACAGCGACCGCGCGGTGGCGAGCGTGGCGAGCTCGGCCTCTCCGACAGCGGACAGCAGGGGCCGAATCATTGATGCACCCTTGGCGCTGCGCGCCGTCGCGCCGAGCGGGCTCAGTTGCTCCCGCCTCGCGGTCCCTCCAGCCGGAACCGCGCCCTCTTTCGAGCGGCCGTGTCGCAGGGCTCATGCCGGCTCGGCGACTCCCTCGCCGATCCGCTCGGCAATGCGCTCGCGTTGCCGCAACCGCGCCGCTTCGAGCAGCATGCGGCCCGCCCAACGATAGACGTTGAACTCCCGCACGGACTGGCGCAGCGCCGTCATGCGCTCGCGCTGTTCGGACGCCGGCATGGTGAGCGCTCGATTCAACGTCTCAGCGACTTCCTCGACGTGATAAGGGTTCACGATCAGCGCCTCATGCAGCTCGCTCGCGGCGCCGGCAAACTGGCTCAGGACGAGTACGCCAGCGTCATCGTCGCGCGCCGCGACGAACTCCTTGGCGACCAGGTTCATCCCGTCGTGCAAACTGGTGACCACGCAGACGTCGGCCGCCCGGTAATAGAGCTGGACCGCGTCTGCGTTGTGATGTTCGATCAAAAGCGCAACCGGTTGATACGCAGCATCGCCAAAGCGGCGGTTGATGCTCTCAGCGAGCATTCGCACCTGGCTCTCGAAACGCTGATACTCCTCCAGCGATGATCGGCTTGGCGCCGCAATCTGAACGAAGGTTATGCGGCCGATCCATTGCGGATACATCTCGAACAGACGCTCGACCGCGCGCAGCCGCTCGATGATCCCCTTTGTGTAGTCAAGCCGATCGATTCCCAGCAGCAGCACTTGCTCGGCTGGCACGCTCAGGCGCTCACGAATCAGCCGCCTGCATTCACCCACCGAAAGCTGGGCCGCTGAAGCTTCGGGCCAGGCGATCGAGATCGGGAAGCTTTCGATCTGCGTCAAGTGGCCACCAAACGAAACCGTCGAATCCTCATAATCGATGCGAGCTTCGAGAAAGCGGTCGACCGTCTGCAGGAAGTTGTTGCAGTGATAGCGCGTGTGAAAACCGACGATGGTGCTACCGAGCAGGCCGTCGAGTATCTCGTTACGCCATGGGCAGATGCCGAACGATTCCGAATTCGGCCAGGGAATATGCCAGAACGTGATGACAGTGGCGCGCGGCAGCCGCGACCGGATCAGCCTCGGCACCAATGCAAGGTGATAGTCGTGCACAAGAACGACCGGATCGGGCGTCTTCGCTTCCTCAACCACGGCGTCGGCAAAGCGTTCGTTGACTGCTCGGTATTGAGCCCAGTCGCCGTCGCGAAAGACCGGGCGCACATGCGCGATATGGCATAGCGGCCACAATCCTTCGTTCGCGAAGCCGTAGTAGTAACCGTTTTCCTGTTCGCGCGTCAGCCAAATGCGACGCAGCGTGTATGAAGGATTCCCGGGCGGCACCTGCAGATGATCGTTCTTGTCGACGTTCTCGCGATCGCCCGAGCCGCTGCCATGCGCTATCCAGGTTCCCGAGCAGGCTCGCATCACCGGCTCGACCGCAGTCACCAGGCCGCTCGCGGGGCGCTGCACTTCCGTGCTGTTGACGCCGCGCACGTGAATGTAGGGCTCGCGATTGGACACGACGATGATCTCGTCGCCGCGCAGCCGATCGTTCAGCAACGAACGCAACGCCGCCGGGGTCCAGGTAATCGCGCCGACGTCGTGCGACCGGCGCTCGTTGCGCAGATCGCGCAGCATCGTACGCAGATCGCCTACCAGCGGTTGCAACTCCGGCCTTGGTTGCGAAAATGGACGGATTACGCCGTCGCCCTGCAACATCGCCCGCACCCCAGCGACCCAGCCACGCCAACTCATATGCGCGATCAGTAAGGTAATCAGCGCCAGCACGATCCCCAGCCCGGTGAACAGCAGCAACACTCCCAGACGCGTATCTTCGCTGCGTTGGTCGATAAAGCTCATGTCGTGCACAATCATCAGCGTCGCGCCCGCGCCCACTGCTGGCACGGGCACCGCGGTGATATGCAACCTGCCCTTGCCCCGGCCCAGGCTATAGCCGCGTCCCGGCTGGACGTTGCGTATCAAATCGCAATCGACCGAGGATGGCAGCGAATTGGTACGGCGCAGTACCTTGTTATCCGGTCCGCATAGCGCCATTCCGTACAGACGCTCATCTCGACTGGCGCGATTCAGGACCGCGTCCACGCGTTCCCATGCCTTACTGCCGACGGCTTGCGCGAGCGGCTCTTCCAGCGTCGAACCGAACAGCTGGGCGCGTGTGTCGAGGTCGCGCATGAACCAGCGTAGAGCAAACGAATCGACCACCGGCACCGCCACGTACGCCGCTGCCAGCATCACCAGCGCGAGCGGAACGATGAAGCGCAACGAGAGACGGATCGAGCGGATCAAAACGCTTCATCCCAGCGCGAGCTCAATCGCATCGCGCACATGATGATGCCGACCATGCTGTAGGTCTGCGGAAAGTTGCCCCATAGCTCGCCCGTCTTGATGTCGATGTCCTCCGATAAAAGCCCAAGGCGATTGCGGCAAGCGAGCAGTTTTTCGAACTGTTCGCGTGCCCGCCGGTGATCTCCCTGCAAGGCGAGTGCCTGAATCAACCAAAAAGTACACACGATGAAAGCGGTCGAGGGGATGCCGAAATCGTCTTCGCGGTCGTAACGGAGAACGAAGTCACCCCGTCGAAGATGCTGCTCGATCGCCTCAACGGTCGAGCGCATGCGCGGATCCCCGGCCGGCAAGAAGCCGATCTCGCTCAGCATCAGCACGCTGGCGTCGAGCGCGCGGCCGTCAAAGGCGCAGGCGAACGCCTGGATCTCGGGCACAAAGGCGCGCTCGCAGATGTCGCGATGAATCGCTTCGGCGCGACTGCGCCAGAACTCGGCACGGTCTGCATCACCCAAGTGCTGCGCGATGCGCCGCAGGCGGTCACACGCGGCCCAGCACATCGCGGCCGAGAACGTATGGACCTCGCGCCTGCCGCGAAATTCCCAAAGTCCGGAGTCCGGAACCGCATACGACAGAAATGCACGCTGGCCCAGTTCTTCGAGTTGTCGGAACAAGACCTGATCGGCGCGCCGCACGATGCGCCGATCGAAAAAGGCGTGCGAAGCGCCCAGTACCACCGAGCCGTAGACATCGTGTTGAACCTGCTCGTACGCCTGATTGCCCACACGCACCGGGCCCAACCCAAGATAACCGGCGAGCCCCGGAGCGGCCTGCTCAGTCAGGTCACGCACGCCGCTTACTCCATAAACAGGCTGCAGATGGGCTGCGCCCTCGGCGGCGAGTATTTCCTCGATATAGCGCAGATAGCGCTCGAGCGACCCGGTGGCGCCGAGCCGGTTGAGCGCATTGACAACGAAGTAGGCATCGCGCAGCCAGCAATGGCGGTAATCCCAGTTGCGAGTCGTTCCGGGTGCTTCCGGTATCGACGTCGTCATCGCAGCGATGATGCCGCCGGTGTCATCGTACGTATTGAGCTTCAGCGTGATGGCGGCGCGTATCACCGCGTCCTGCCACTCGAATGGGACCGCAAGATTGCGCACCCAGCGGTGCCAGTAGCGCTCGGTTTCCTCGAGCATGTGAGCGCCGCTCGATGCGGGGCTGCCCTGCAACGTCTCATCCGGACCCAAGACAAACGTGTAGCTGTCGAGCAGCAGAAACGCGTTGCTTTCGATCACGTGAGTGACCGGCGCATCAGTTGTCAGGCGCATCGGATACGACGGATTCGCAGCCCGAATATGGTGACTGCCGAAGGTGATGTCGGGCTTGCCCTGTCCGTTATCGCAGCGCGGAGTGAATCGAACGCGTATGCGCGGACGACCGGCCAACCTGCGCGCGATGCGAACCAGTGTGACCGGATTGAACATGCGCCCATGCTGGTAAAGGCGCGGCGCGAAATCCAGCAGCTCCAGCCTGCCGCCAGCCGAGTCCTCCATCACCGTGCGCAGGATCGCCGTGTTGGTGATGTACGTCTGCTCGACGGCCCCGCCATTCTCGAGGGTGACATCGAAGCGGCCGCCGGCACTATTGTTGTCGAGCAGTGCGCAGAACATCGGATCGCCGTCAAAGCGCGGCACGCACATCCACACGACACTTGCCGCGGCGTCGATCAGCGCACTGATGCGCGAATTACCGATAATCGCAAGATCGAGCAACGGCGCCTTCATTCGCACACCCTTAACCCCGGCACGATCGCGTCTCCCTTGACTATCGCCACTGCACCGAGCAGCCCGAGGTCGTGCGCCAGCACACGCCGGACTGCAACCTGGCGCAGCATCGCTTCAAAACGGCCCTTCGACCGAAACCCCGACAGAAACCGGTCGATCGAAAAACCCTCCGCCATGCCGTCCAGCACTCCGCCGGTCAAGTAGACGCCGCCGAGCGCACGCATCGCCAGGCATACATCGCCCGCAAATTCACCGAGGCAATGACTGAAAAGGTGCAGCGTTTCAAGCGATGGCTGGTGGCCGTTCAGCGCGCGCTGCGCGACATCGGCTGCGGAGATCAACGCTGTCCCGTTGAGTTCGGCATCGAGCCACGCCAGGCCAGGCCCGCTCAAGAGCCGTTCCCACGACACGCGGCCGCGGCTCTCGCGCGCCCGGTCGACGATCGCGCCAATCTTCGCATCGTCTGAGCCGACGCTCATGTGTCCGGCTTCGCTGGGCAAAACGCACCAACGATTGTCGACGCGCAGCGCGGCCGCCACGCCGAGTCCAGTGCCCGGCCCGAGCAGCACAATAGGACCGGACGACGCGATCCCAGGCTGCACGATCTGCAGTTGAGCATCGCTAAGTCCCGGAACAGCCGCGATAGCCGCCGCAAAATCGTTCACGACGTACAGTTGGCGCAGGCGAGATTGCTGTCGCAATTCGTGCGGGTCAACGCGCCACGCGCGGTTCGTCATCTTCAGCGTTGGGCTCGTTTCCGGTAGCGCGATCGCAAGCAGCATCCGCGACGCCGACGACGAGCTTCGGCGGCGATACTCGTCGAACAGCGCTGGCATTGATGGAAACAGCTCATTGGCGAACCGCATGATTCGCTGCAGTCCTGAACTGGGGTGATAGACACCGATACGGGCATGCGTGCCACCGACATCTGCCACTAACCACGGATCGGCGCTCGGCTCGATGCGCAGTGCATCCGTCGGCTGATGCTCGTCACCGGTCGTGTCTAAGACCACGGAGTTGGTATGGCCCCTGCTGGTTCAAGAAAGGCGGCCGAACACTGCCACGCACCGTTATCGCGCGGCATGGCTCGGCTCGTGCGGCCGATACCGCCAAGCCATGCTACAAACAGAGCAAGATTCGGGCTCACCGGAGCCAGGCGACGGCCGGTCGCCTGCGACCGTTTTGCGGCGGCTGAACCCGCATCTACGGTAATTTTCCTTCGCCCGTTTGGACCCTAAGATGCCGCCATGAATTTGCTGATCATCGGCGGGGGTGTCTTTCTCGGGCAAGCGCTGCTGCAGTCAGCTCTTGAAGGCGGCCACGCGGTCACGGTCTTTAATCGCGGCCAGTCGCGCAACTGGTGGCCGCCGGGGGTCAAGTGGATCGTCGGCAACCGGCAGGAAGACCTGCACCTGCTGATGGGCCGCAAGTGGGATGCGGTGATCGATACGTGCGGTTATCGACCGCAGGACGTTGAAGCCAGTTGCGCCGCGCTGTACGACAGTTGCGAGCGCTACGTTTATATCTCGAGCGTCTCGGCCTACGCGTCTTTCGCCAACGTACCGATTCGCGAACAGGACCCGTTGGCGACAGCCGAGCATGTCGATCGCGAGACGATCAACGGCGCCAACTACGGCCCATTAAAAGCTGAGTGCGAGCGCACGGTCGCGCGCGCGTTCGGCGAGCGCGGTCTGCTGATTCGTCCCGGCTTGATCGTGGGCCCGCACGATCCGACCGGCCGCTTTTCCTATTGGCCCTGGCGCATCTGTGGCGGCGGCCGGGTTCTGGCCCCAGGCTCGCCCGAAACACCGGTTCAATTCATTGATGTGCGCGATCTGGCGGCGCTGATCATGCGTCTTGTCATGCTGCGCGGAAACGGCGCATTTAACGCGACGGGCCAAACGAAGGCGCGACCTTCGGCGAGTTGCTCGATACGTGTCGCTGGATCTCGGGCGAGGATGTCGAGATCGAATGGGTCGACCAGAAGTTTCTAGAGCGCGAGGGCGTGCAGCCGTGGACCGAGCTGCCGCTGTGGATTCCGACCCACGACCCGCAGACGCGCGGTTTTCATGCAGTCGAGACGACACGTGCGCGCCGCAACGGTTTGCGCACGCGGCCGATGGCAGTGACGATCAGCGACATTCTCGAAGCCGGTATTCCGGAGCACGAGGATAAGCGGCGTATCGGCAAGCTGACACGCGAACGCGAACGCGATCTGCTGGCCGTCTGGCGCCTGCAGAAAGCCGGCCTGGCACTGGCGTAGCTGCGGCGCACTAGTTACACCTTGAAACGATCGCGGGTCGTCTGCCGACCCTGAAGAGTCGTTGAACCTCTAGCATCATCTTGGAGGACAACGATGAAACGCAATTTCTGGTTCGGTAGTGCCCTCGGCGCCCTGGTTGTCGCCGCACTGGCGCCGTGGTCTGCGTCGCAGGCCGGCGGTGTCTCGGTCAGAGTCAATACACCGGAGTTCGGCATTCGCATCGGCGCGCCGCCGGTGTATCGCCCAGTGCCCGTCTACCACCCCGTTCCGGTCTACGGACCGCCACCGGTGGTCTACGTGCCGGCGCCGCGCTACGTTGCACCGCCGGTGGTGTATGGGTATCCGTATCACTACTGGCGTCATCATCATTGGCGTCATAACCACTGGCGTCATCACCAGTGGCGCCACCACCGGCACCACGGCGACGACGATCATCGACGCCACTGGCGGTAGTAGCGTCCTGGCGCACTCTGGGTAGCGTCCGGGCCCGCTCTGTGCTTGAATCCCCGTGCAGACAAGCACGGGGACAAGCATGCGCACAGACGGACCTTTAAGTGACAACGTAGAAGATCGGCGGGGCCAGTCATTTGGCCGCCGCGGTCTGGTAGGCGGGGGTATCGGAACACTGGTGCTGATCGTGCTCGGACTGCTGTTCGGAATCGACCCACGCATACTGCTTGGGCGTCGCGGACACCGTGCAAAGTGTGCAAGAGGTCGCGAACGCCACAGCCGCCGGGAAAGGCGCCGACAGACGAAGAAGGTCGGTTCGTCCGTTTTGTGCTGGCAGACACCGAGCAGACATGGAATGCGTTGTTCAAGCAGTTGGGGCGCGATTACGCAGAGCCTAAGGTCGTGATCTTTTCACCAGGGCACGCGTACCGCGTGTGGCATCGGTCAGTCGGCGATGGGGCCGTTTTACTGCCCGCTCGATCAGAGTGTCTACATCGATCTCGCCTTTTACCAAGCGCTGCAACAACGGTTCCAGGCGCCCGGTGACACTGCGCAGGCCTACGTGATCGCGCACGAAGTCGGACATCACGTACAGAACCAACTGGGCATCATGGAGAAGGTGCAGGGCCTTCGGCAGCGTGTAAGCGAGGCGCAGGCCAATGCAACTGTCGGTGCGGCTTGAACTGCAGGCCGATTGCTTCGCCGGCGTGTGGGCGCACCATGCCAACAACCGCAAATTACTCGAGGCTGGAGACGTCGAAGAAGCGATGCGTGCGGCGGCGGCCGTCGGCGACGACAACATTCAGCGGCGCACGCAGGGCCAGATCGTTCCGGAGAGCTTTACGCATGGCAGCTCGGAACAGCGCGTGCGCTGGTTCATGACCGGCATGAAGAGCGGACAGATCACCGCCTGCAACACGTTCGAAGGGGCGTGAACGCGCGCGATCTCGCGGCCGGCGCAGCGCTGACGATCGGCATCGCCGGCGCGTGTATCGACGGCGAGATCATGTGGCTGGAAGAACTGCGCATCACGCGCCTCTAAGATTGCGGGGATGAACGCTCCCGAATCGCTTTCGCGCCGCTCCAATCTCGATCCAACGCTGCTTGCGCGCACGGCGCCGTTACCGATCGCGTCCTATTTCGATAGCGGCTGGTTCGAACGCGAGCTGCAACAGATATTCGCGCCAGGGCCGAACTATGTCGGTAGTGAGCCGATGGTGCCTGAGATCGGTGACTACATGACGCTGCCGGCAACCGAACATGGCAAGGTACTGGTACACGGTCCGAGCGGGATCAATCTGCTGTCGAACACGTGCCGTCACCGGCAAGGCCTAGTGCTCGACGGCAAGGGTAACAACGCGAATATCGTGTGCCCCCTGCACCGCTGGACGTACGATCTGAACGGCAAGCTGCTTGGCGCGCCGGACTTTGATGTCACGCCGGACTGTTCACTGCCAAGGACGCCACTGACGCGCTGGAACGGGCTGCTGTTTGCCGGTCCGCGCGACCCGAATCTAGACCTGCAAGACTTTCCGCTTGCACCCGACTACAACTTCAGTGACTACGTGTTCGAGAAGGCTGTGATTGAAGAGTGCCCATTTAACTGGAAAGCGTTTCTCGAAATCTATCTCGAGCTGTATCACGTCGAAGCGATGCACCCGGGGCTGCAGAAGTGGGTCGATCCCGACAACTACGAATGGGGCTTCGGCGACCGCTGGAGTTACCAGATCCTCGGTATCAAGGACGGGTTGAAAGCCCAGACTTCACCGAACTATCAGCGTTATCGCGACACGATCCTCGAATACTCCGGCGGCAAATTGCCGAAGTACGGCACCGTCTGGTCGATCCTGTATCCGAACGTGATGCTCGAATGGTATCCATGCGCGCTGGTCGTGAGCACGCTGATCCCGCGCTCGCCTGAGCTGACGACCAACGTCGTCGAGTTCTACTACCCGGAGGAAGTGCAGGCGTTCGAACGGCAGATCGTTGATGCGCATCAGGCGGCGTATGCGGAATCTGCCGCCGAAGACGCGCAAATCTGCACGCGCCTGCAGCGCGGCCGGCGCGCGCTATGGCTGGCCGGAGGAGACGACCGCGGCCCATATCACTCGCCACATGAAGACGGCATGATTCACCTGCACGACTTCATTAGACGCGCTTCTACGCCCCGCGAACCAACTGCACGAGCCGACTAACGTCGATCGTGCGCGCCTGTTGTTCTATTTGCGGAACGTAGCGTGCTTGCAGCGCGCGGCCTTGCTGCAGCAGATCGCCGAATGCCTGCTTCAACAAATCGCCGCTCATCGTGCGGCCACCGGCGTAATAGCGCTTCGCGACCTGGCCGATCGCGTAGGTCGTTGCAAAAGAGAACGCTGCGCCGGTCGCACCGCGTGCTACCGAACCGATGACGTCGCCCGCGACCTTGCCCAACAGACCGCCGATCAGCTTGCGCCCGATCTGTTCGAGGTACTGACCCGTCACGCCGACGCCGAGCGTCGCAAGCAAGTCCTTGATGTGTGCGCGATCCAGCTCGTAGCCGTGCGCCTTGCCGATCCGGTACACGAGCTTCATTTGCAGCGGAATGATGGCCATCGACGCCAGCGACTGTGGCAGCAGCTCGAGCGCGCCGTTGATGATCGACGCTTTCACGATCATCGAGTCCATCCCGGCATCGTCGATCGACGCAGTCGCTGCGACGACCGGACCGTTGGAGCTCGGCAAGTCGGACAAAGGCGAGGTCGCAAGTGCATCCGCGGTGGCCGCGGCGCCGGCGATCGTCGGCTGCGCCAGGCCGAGCGCGCCACCCAGGGCGGCCAGAAATCTCGTTTCGGACTCGTTGCGCAGGCCATCGGCATCGCACACACCGACCGCTATTTCATACGCCAGCGTGCGCGCCTCGCTTGACTGCAGCTGCGACGCAGCGGCGGCGATATCGACGCGCTTCAGCAGTACGCGCTGATAAAGGTCGGGCGCGTTCAGCTCGGTGGCCAGCGCTTCGGCGGCACGTCGCACTTCGCTACGCTCGGTGTCGTGTTGCGTGCCGTCGGAAAACGCGGCCAGCAGCGCGATCGTCAACATCGCTTCCTTTTCGGCCTGCTGCATCGCACCCTCCCGAGTTCGTAGTGATCTTAGTCGGGCTGACTTAGACTGCCGAAGCCGGAAAGCACGGGGGTGGCCGATGAAGATTCTGGTGGCGGTGGACGGCAGCAAATTCAGCCGCGCAGCGGTCGAATTCGTCGCCTCGCGATCGACATTGGCCAGTGTCGATCCTGAAGTGCTTCTGCTTAACGTGCAATTGCCGATTCCAGGGCGCGTTAAGGGCGCCCTGAGCAAGAGCGCGCTAAGCGATTACCACCGCGACGAAGCGGAGAAAGCGCTGGCGCCCGCACGGTCGCGCCTTCTGAAGGCGGGCCTCAGGGTGACCGATCGCTTGGTCGTGGGCAAGCCGAGTAAGGAGATCAGCGCGGTGGCCGCCGACAGCAAGGCCGACCTGATCGTGATCGGCTCGCATGGCCTCTCGGCATTGCGTGGCCTGCTGTTTGGTTCAGTCACGAGCGCGGTGATGGCGCAGACGAGCGCACCGGTGCTGATTGTGCGGGCCAGGGAAGCGCCGCCTGCGGATTCGCTAAAGGTGGGCATCGCAGTCGACGGAAGCAAGTACGGGCGTGCAGCCGTGAAGTATGTACTGCGCCACGGTGAGTTGTTTGGCGCCGATCCGAAGCTGACGTTGCTGCATGTGGTCCAGGACTTCTCCGACGTCGTCATGCCGGATATGGCCGGTATCGCGCTGCCTGCGTTTTCGGTCGAAGAAATGAGCGCGGTGCAGGACAAGCAGTTCGAAGCGGCGGTCGGCCCGGCACGCAAACTACTGAAGAAAGCGAGGGTTGCCGCCGACGAAGTCCGCCTGCACGGCAACGCTGGCAGTGAGCTTGCCGCCTACGCGACCAAGAAGAAACTCGATCTGCTGGTCATGGGCTCGCACGGACACGGCGCATTCAAGGCCGTGATCGTCGGATCGGTCACGAGGCGCGTTGCTGCGGCAAGCGATGTCGTCCTGCTGCTGGTCAGATAGGCCCTGATCACGCGGTTGCAGTTTCCTCCACAGTGATCGCGTTTGCCGCCGCCGTAATGACGGCTGCTATGCGGCCGACATCGCGCAGCTGCTCCGTGGTCATGCCACTCTGCTTCAGCAGCGCGTAATGCGACTGCACGCAAAAGTGGCACTTGCCGACGATCGAAGCGGCCAGCGCGTACAACTCGAACAGCCGC
Source organism: uncultured beta proteobacterium (assembly GCA_963824935.1). Lineage (GTDB taxonomy): Bacteria > Pseudomonadota > Gammaproteobacteria > Burkholderiales > Burkholderiaceae_F > JACCZX01. The sequence goes on from CAWGRF010000023.1 coordinate 34,432, forward strand.
TTGTCGACGCCGGCGTGTGTTGCATACGCCTGCATTCGCAACTGAGCCGGCAACGCCTTGAGTTCCGCGTCGCCGGTCATCTCGACGTACGGATACCAGACATTGTTCATGCCCATCAGCGCGGCCGCGGTGAGCGCGGCAGTTTTCTCGACCTCCGGCACCGCGTCAGCGCTGCGAATGATCGCCACCAGCCGCGCAGCCTTCGCCGCATAGGCCGCTGCAAGCGCGACTCCGCTGGCTTCGTTCGTGGGGAGCGAGGAACGGGCGAGCGCACCGTCCAGATTGATGCGCACATCCTTCGCGTAGTCGGGGATCAGCGCCTTGATCTCGTTGATGTAGTCCATCGCAGATTCTCAGTGGGTTACGCTGACCGCGGCCGGGTTTAGCGTTGCACTGCCGACAGCTCGATTGCACGGGCACAGCTCGTCGGTCTGCAGACCATCGAGTACGCGCAGGATTTCTTCCGGGCTGCGGCCGACGTTCAGATTGTTGACCGAGACGTGCTGGATCACATTGTCCGGATCGACGATAAACGTGGCGCGTAGTGCGGCGCCTTCCTTGGCGTCGCGTACGCCGAGCATGTCGACCAGCGAACCGGTCGTATCGGCGAACATCCAGTGATTGAGGCGATTGAGGTCCTTATGATCACGCCGCCACGCCAGTTTGACGAACTCGTTATCGGTCGAGCCGCCGAGCAGCACGGCATCACGATCTTCAAAGTCACCCGCCAGCTTGGCAAAGCCGACGATCTCGGTCGGGCAGACAAACGTGAAATCTTTCGGGTAAAAGTAAATGACCTTCCACTTGCCACTAAACGAACGCTCGTTGACTTCTTCAAATGCGCTGACGCCGTTCTCTTCGTGATGGTTAAAACCCGGCTTGACGCCGACGACGCGGAAGGAATCGAGTTGCTGACCAACGGTTTTCATGAGTGCTCCAGTTCAAAGTCCTGAATGGTGTAGGTGAGGCGTAGTTTCCAGCTATCAAGCCATCTAATCCAATTGCTATTTCCAATGTAGGCAATAGGCGGTCAGCCCGACCGTGCGGCCCGCGAGCCCGCGTCTGCAACAATCCCGGCTGTGACTGCTTCGTTGCATCGCCCCTCGAGTTCCTGGCTTGCCTGGTATTTCGTTGTCATCTGGGGCTCCGGTTACTTAGCCAGCAAGGTTGGACTGCAATACACACCGCCGTTTACGTTCTTGACATTGCGGTTTGCTTTCGGCCTGCTGCTCGTCGTCCCGATCGCGTATGCGGTCCGGCCACAATGGCCCGATTCACTATCGCAATGGCTGCATGTCGCCGCCGCCGGTCTGTTGATGCACGCGGTCAATCTCGGCGGCAGCCACTATGCGCAGTACCTCGGAATGTCAGCCGGCATCACCGCGCTGATACTGGCACTGCAGCCGCTGGTCACCGCAATCGCGGCGGCGCCGCTGCTGGGCGAGCGACTGAATTCCTGGCAGTGGATCGGAGTCGTGCTGGGACTCGCCGGTGTCGCGCTCGTGGTGTGGCACAAGATCGATCTCGATGCGATGAGCGCCGGATCACTGGCCGGCGTGTTGATTGCGCTGGCCGCGATTACCGCGGGCACGCTGTATCAGCGCATCTTTTGCCCGGCGGTCGATCTGCGCGCTGCCTCGGTCGTGCAGTTCGCCGCGACGGTCTTGCTGTTGGCACCGCTGGCGATCGCCGTCGAGCGCTTCGAGGTCCACTGGTCATGGCAGCTGCTGGCTGCGATCGGCTTCCTGGTGATCTTTGCTTCGATCTTCGCGATCAATGCGCTGCATACGCTGATGCGTCGGGGTGAAGCGACGCGCGTCACCAGTCTGCTTTACCTGACGCCGATCATCGCAGTGGCGCTCGAATGGTTGATGTTCGGCATCTATCCAACGTGGTTGACCGCGCTGGGCATCGCCGTGACCTGCGCCGGAGTCGCGTTGGTGGCGTTGAAGCTGCGCGCCAAGAGTGAATTGCAGGAAGCCGAAGTGCCTAGAAGCGCGACTTGAAGATGCCGACGCTGCTGACTCGCATCATCGTGTTTGTCGTCCTTACGCATACAGCGTTCGGCGCTGCGCGCGTTACGGCGTCTTTGTACGCGCTGTCCAACAGGGCGTCGCCGTTTACGGTGGGTGTGCTACTGGCGTTGTACGCACTGGTGCCAGCGTTGCTGGCTGTGCGCGCCGGGCGATGGCTGGATGAAGTTGGACCATTTCGCCCCTTGTTAATCGGCACGACGATGATGAGCGTCGGCGCACTGCTGCCGGCCGCGTTCCCTTACGCGACTGCCGACGTCGCGCCGCTGCTCGTTGCCAGCGCGCTGCTGGGAACAGGCTTCATGTATGTGCAGATGACGGTGCAGAACCTGGTGGGCGTGATGTCCGAACCGGGCAAACGCCCCGCCGCGTTCTCGATCCTGGCGCTCGGATTTTCCACTTCAGGATTGATTGCCCCGGTTGCCAGCGGATTCCTGATCGACAGCGTCGGCCATCGTGTGACCTTCGCCTTGATCTTCGGCCTGATGGCCATCAGCCTGGTAATGCTCTTTTCGCAGCGCGCATTGCTGCCGGCGCCGCCGCAGCCGCACACCGCGGCGCTGCAATCACGCAATGCGTTCGATCTGCTGCGCTATCCGGCGGTGCGCAACGTTTTGATCGTCAGCGGCATGATCTCAATGTCGTGGGACCTGCAATCGTTCCTGATTCCGGTGTATGGCACCAGCATCGGACTGACGGCGTCGCAGATCGGCTTGGTGCTCGGAAGCTTCGCTGCAGCAACGTTCGCGATTCGGGTGGCGATGCCGACGCTGTCGCGCCGCTATCGCGAATGGGAAGTGCTGTTGTTCACGCTGGTCACCGCCGCCGTCGGTTTTGCACTGATTCCACTCTTCAAGACGATGGCGCCATTAATGGCGGTTGCCTTTTTGCTGGGGCTTGGGCTCGGGGCGGCGCAGCCGAATGTGATGTCGCTGCTGCACGATCGTTCGCCCGCGGGCCGCATCGGTGAGGCGCTCGGTGTGCGCACTACGATCATGAACACAAGCCATGTGGTGTTGCCGCTGGTGTTCGGTGCGTTCGGTTCTGTAGTCGGCGCCGGGCCAGCGTTCTGGCTAATGGCAAGCGTGCTCGGCGCCGGTGCCTGGACATCGTGGCGGCGCATGAAGGGCGAGTCCACGCTACGCGAATGAACAGGGTGCCGTTCGACTTTCCCGGCCGCATCACCGCTGAACAGCAGGCGGCGTCGTTGAAGACTGCGCTGGCCATATGGGACCGCCGCGCGCCGCTATGGTTATTCGGCTATGGCTCGCTTATCTGGAACCCGGAAGTTACCTACGATCGCCGCATAGTGGCGCGTGTGCACGGATATCACCGCCGGCTTTGTTTATGGAGCCGTCTGAATCGCGGCACCTTCGATTGCCCCGGACTAGTGGCGGGGCTGGATCGCGGCGGCTCGTGCGCCGGAGTCGCTTATCGCTTGCCCGCGAAGACCGCCCCCAGCGAGCTCGAACGACTATGGGACCGCGAAATGTTCCTGGGCTCATACGCGCCGCGCTGGCTCGATTGCCGTCTCAGCCACAAGGCCGGCAACGGATCGCACGTGTCGGCGCTGGCATTCGTCGTGCGACGCGACGCTCCGAACTACACCGGCAAGCTAAGCGAGGCCGAGATACTCGCGGTGTTCGAGCGTGGCAGTTGCGGCCGCTTCGGCACCAGCCTGGACTACCTTGTGAGAACGGTGCATGCGCTGCGTGAATACGGGCTGCGCGATCCTCACTTCGAGCGACTCGCCCGGCACGCTGGAGTAGAAGTACCGCCACTCACTAAGATGAGGCCATGAAGATCGACGATCTGCGGATCGAATACAAGCGCGGCGAGCTGGATGAAGAGCACGCTGACGCCGATCCTATCGCGCAGTTTTCGCGCTGGTGGGACGAAGCAAGTGCCGCGCAAGTACGAGAGGCAAACGCCATGACGCTCGCCACCGCCGATGCCGACGGCAGGCCCTCGGCGCGCACGGTCTTGCTGAAGAGCTTCGACCCTTCTGGATTCGTGTTCTTCACCAACTACGAAAGCCGCAAGGGGCTCGAGCTCGACGCCAATCCGCGTGCGGCACTGCTCTTTTTCTGGCCAGAGCTTGAGCGGCAGGTTCGCGTCGAGGGGGATATAGCGCGCACAGGCGAGCCATGAGTCAGACGAATACTTTCATAGTCGTCCACTGCCGAGCCGTATCGGCGCCTGGGCATCACCGCAAAGCCAACCCATTCCCAGCAAGGCATGGCTGATGGCGCGCGTTGCACAAATGGCGCTGCGGCATGCCGCGGCGCCTAGTCGGCCGCCGCAATGGGGAGGTTATCGCGTCGTGCCGGACGCGATCGAGTTCTGGCAAGGGCGCCCCTCGCGGCTGCACGATCGATTGCTTTACACGCGCACGGACACTGGCTGGGACCGAGTGCGTTTAGCGCCGTGACGAGTCCCAGGCGACAAACCGCAACCCTACTTTGGTCGCATCAGTTAGCGTGAAATCGCCGGCAAAGCCGGACAATTTCAGAAGAACAACGGCACCCAACAGTGCTGCTGCGGCTATCATCGCGCCATCAGGGGAGAAAGCAACAGGGGAGCACCGATGAGTGAACAGCAGATCTCGGTCATCATCGTCGAGGACGAACCCGAATTTCGACGCCGCTTTGTGCAGATTGTCGAGAACGAGCCGAGCATGAAGCTTACGGGCGCGGCGTCGAACAAGCGCGAGGCGCAGGCGATCATCGATCGCGAATCGTTCGACGTGATGTTGATCGATCTCGGACTGCCCGACGGCAGCGGCATCGAGCTGATCCGCCAGGTGAGCCAGAAAAAGCCCGACGTCGACATCATGGTCGTCACCGTCTTTGGCGATGAGCAGCATGTCGTGTCATCGATCGAGGCGGGCGCGACCGGCTACATCCTGAAAGACTCAGCCCCTGCCGACGTGATCTCGTGCATTCGCCTGCTGCGCGCGGGCGGCTCGCCGGTCAGCCCGGTCGTTGCACGGAGCGTGTTGCGCGCGATTCGTAACCGGATGAGCACGACAGCGCCGGCGCGCCTGCCGGGCACCGAGCAAAACCCGCTGTCGGCGCGCGAGACTGAAATTCTGCAACTGCTCGCGAAGGGGATGAGCTTCAACGAGATCGGCGACATCCTCGGCATCTCGCCGCACACGGTGACTGCGCACATCAAGAAGATCTATCGCAAGCTGGCGGTGCACTCGCGCGGCGAAGCGGTCTATGAGGCAACGCAGATGGGGCTGCTGAAGAACTAGTGCGAACCCGCTCGAGCAACATGGCTCGCTTCGTTCGCTCGTTAGCGCGGACGGCCGCGCTATTCCTGGCACTGTGCTTCGTTGCACCGTTTGCGATCGCCGACGAGCCGATCAAGATCGACCGGTTCGAATGGGTATCGGGCGCCCGCGGCGACTTTCCGCCCCGCGATGCCCTGTGGCAGTCACACGAGCTTCCGTTTCGTTGGTCCTCAAGCGGAACACGCAACGGCGTCTGGCTGCGCTTCATGTTCACGCTTCCGGAGATGCCGACCGAAGGTTGGAGCGTGCTGCTGAACCGCCTGCCCACCGGCGGCACGATGTACCTCAATGGCAAGATGGTCGCCGATCTGCCGCTTGATTCCGAGCGCCGCTACGTTCGCTGGCGCCGCCCGCATCTGATCAATCTGCCGGTCGAGTTCCTGCGCGGCACGAACGAAGTGCTGATCTTCACGTCGTACGGCGTCGGCGTGCACGGTATCGGGCCGATCGATGTCGGGCCGACGGCGGAACTGCAGCCGCGCTATGGCAACGAGTTTTTCGTCAGCCACACGTTGCGCTGGGTCTCATTGCTGCTGACCGTCCTGCTGGCGATCGGCTTCGCCGCGCTGTGGCTGCGCCGGCGCTCGGAGAGTCTGTTTGGTTTGCTCGCCCTGGTGTCGGCCTTCTGGGCGCTGCGCTCGCTCGACTTTTCGTTCGAGTCAATGCCGGCCGATGCGCGCTTCTGGATGCGCGGCGCTTTCTACCTGGGAACTGCGGTGTTCACCGCGGTCGCCACGATCACGATGTGGCGCCAGGGCGGCCGCCATCGGGCACGCGCCGAGCTGGGGCTCGCGGTACTCGCCGCGATGGGTCCTGCGCTTTACCTGCTCTCGGGTGACACGTTCGATATGACCGCCGGCGCACTGTGGCAAGCGATGATGCTGGCCGCGCTGGCCACCGGCGTGTTGACGCTTGCCGCTCACGCCCTGGTCACGCCATCGTTCATGCTTCAAGGCGTGGTGGCTGCGTTGCTGCTGGCGCTTGCCGCGGCGATTCACGACTATCTGGTCTACATCGGGATGCGTCCGTTCGCCAGCCCAGAATTGTTGAACATTGCGACACCAGTGCTGTTGATCGCGCTCGGCGCAACGTTGATCGACCGCTTCGTGCGGTCGCTGGCCGATGTCGAAAAAACCAACACCGAGCTCGAAACGCGCATTCACGAGCGCGAGCAGCTGCTAAAGCGCAACTTTGACCGGCTGCGCGAGAGTGAACGGCTTAAGGCGAGCGCGCAGGAACGGCAGCGCATCATGCAGGACATGCACGACGGGCTTGGTTCGCAGCTGTTGTCGTCGCTGATGCTGGTCGAGCGCGGTGCGATGTCGAACGAGCACGTGGCGCAGATCCTGCGGGAGTCGATCGACGACATGCGTCTTGCGATCGACGCGCTCGCCGCCGAGGATTCCGACCTGCTCGCCGCGCTAGGCAACATGCGATTTCGCATGGAGCCGCGTTTGAAGGCGGTCGGTATGGACCTGCAGTGGGACGCGCGCAATCTGCCGGAGGAAGTCGATCTCGATCCGAACGCGGTGCTGCCGGTGCTGCGCATCACCCAGGAAGCGCTCACCAATGCGATCAAGCACTCCCGTGCGCGTATGGTGCGCGTCACGCTCGCGATCGATCACGACGGTGATTCACAGTGGTTTTCGATCCGCGTAACCGACAATGGGCGCGGGTTGGCGGCGGGCAACGGCAGCGGTCGCGGGATGCTGAACATGCGCAATCGCGCACAACGAATCGGCGCGTTCTTGAAAGTTGAAACCGTACCCGGCGCCGGCACGATGATCATGGTGCGATTGCCGCTTGATACGACACCGGGACCAACGACGCGCGCACAGCAGCTGTCGCTCGACACCGAGGCAGTCATAGAACACGTCCGGCGCCGACATGCCAGCGCGCGAGCAACAGGCGCCTAGCGCGCCGTAGTCCAGCGGCGGTCCGTCGTCCTAAACTCGCAGCATGTCGCCGCGTGCTGGAGCCGACTCGCTGTTCGACGATGCCGAAGACGATCTGTTCGGCGAACCGACTACGTCGCGTGCAGGCGTATCCGTAGACGCCGCAGACTTTGACGAATCTCTGACGCGTCTTGGCCGGCTGCTGCCCCGCAGCGTTTATCTGGGTACATCGTCCTGGTACTTCCCGGGCTGGCGCGGACTCGTATGGCGCGACGATGCAAACGGCTACAGCGAATCGCAACTGGCGCGCCACGGATTGCGCGCATATCAGGAGCATCCGCTGTTTCGCTGCGTCGGCATCGATCGCACCTTTTATCAGCCGCTCACGGTTGCCGAGTACGCGCGCTACGCCGATCAGGTGCCACCGGACTTTCGCTTTGTGGTCAAGGCGCCGGCGATGGTTGCCGACGCGATGATGCGCGGCAAGCGCGGCGACCCGATCGAACCGAACCCGCTGTTTCTCGATCCATCCGCTGCGCTTGATCATTTTGTAGCACCGGCGATCGAAGGTCTACACACCCGCACCGGTCCGCTGCTGATCCAGCTTTCGCCGTTACCGCGCGAGCTAACAAGCGGCGATGCGGGTATCAAAACGATCGAACGCATCGGTGCACTGCTGGATGCATTGCCGACCAGAGTTGGCGACATTGCGCCGCTGTACGCAGTCGAGTTGCGCGACGCGGAGCTCTTAACACCGAGGTTCGTGCGAACGCTGCGCGAGTGCGGCGCGCGTTTATGCATCGCTGTGCATCCGCGGATGCCCGCTGCAGCGCGCCAGAGCGCCGCGCTGCGCGCGATGGATGCCCTCGAGCACGAGGGCGACGATTGGCGGCTGAAGGGGCCGTTGGTCGTGCGCTGGAATCTGGCGAGCGGTCTGCGCTACGAGGAAGCTCGCGCGCGCTATGCGCCATTCGACCGGCTGGTCGATCCTGACATTCCGACACGTGGCACGCTCGCGCATCTGATACACGTCGCAATCAAGAGCGAACAACCGAGCTTCATCATTGCGAACAACAAGGCAGAAGGCAGTGCGCCGCTAACGTTGATAGAGCTCGCGAAGGCGGTGGTTCGTTAATGTTCCTCGCCGCCAAACGCGGCTGCGCGCGACGGACCGACACTCAACGCGAATAGCGCTTGCCCTGCGCGTCGATGGCCAGATAGCGCACGCCCTGCGCGTCGAGAAACGCCAGCGCATCTTCCACCGGCTTGAGCATCGCGACAGTTGCGCACGCACCTGCGGCGACGGCGAGCGAAGCGACCACGGATACGGAGCGCCAGTGCTCGACCGGCCAGCCGGTGCGCGGATCGAGCAGGTGCGAATAGCGGCGCCCGTCGTGTTCAAAGTAACGCTCGTAGTCACCGGAAGTCGCCATCGCGCCGTGCGGCACGTTCAGGTATGCGATTGTTTCGCCTGGCTTGCCTCGCGGATCCTGCACCGCGATGCGCCACGGGCTGCCGTCTGCGTGTGGGCCGATGACGCGTACATCGCCACCGAGATTGACGAGGCCATGCTCTCCGCCTAGATCTGCAACGGCGGCTACCGCTCGATCGGCCGCGTATTCCTTGCCGATACCGCCGAAATCGATTTCCATATCTGCACCCAGGCGCAGCATCGGCCCTTGCCATTCGATTCTTGACCAGCCGACGCGAGGCAACAGTTGATCGAGCGCAGCTTGCGCGGGCACACGTCCCGCTTTGAAATCCCATGCACGGCGCAGAACGCCGCTGGTAAGGTCAAACGCGCCATCGCTTTGCGCGTACAACTCGGCGGCAAAGTCAATCAGGCCTGCCGTTTCTGCGTCGAGGCGAATCGCTGCGGCACCGGCAGCGCGATTGATTGCCGTAGTGACGCTGTCGTCCCGATAACGCGAGTACTTCGTTTCGATGCGCCGCACCTCGGCGATCGCCGCGTCCGACCAGGTGCGCGCGGTGGCGTCGTCCGGCGCGTAGACACGCACTTCGCAATGCGAAGCCATCGCACTGAAGGTGAACGAGAACGGGGTGAGTTGCACGCGCAGCCTGGAAAGAGGCGATGCTAACGCGTGACTACAACTTCCGAATAACTAGAACTTCTTGCTGACGCCTACCTGATACAGCTGCGCCTTGAAGTCCTGCAAGCCCGGACTGCCGTCGCCACCGAGTCGCCAATCGCTGCGCTGCTCGTAGTACTCGGCCTTACCGTCGATTGTCCAGCCGCCGGAGAACGACTTGGCGACTTTCAGACCGGGCGAGATGCCTCCGAATGCGGACAGTCGCTGATCACTGGTGTAGAAGCCATTCGGATTGCTCAGAAATCCAGGCGGGAAAGGCTCACCCAAAGTCGCGTCATACACGGGGTCGTAATAGAAGAAAGCAGCGCTTTGAGTCGTGTAACGCAGGCTCGGCGTCAGCGTAAAGCCATGCGGCAGGTCCTGCGCCCATTCGAACGTGAACGTGTGAGCGTTGATTTCCCAATCGTCGGTGTAGAACCGGTACGACGAGCGCAATGCGGCACTCAGGCCGTCGAAGTAATGATTCCAACGCACTACAGCAGCGATCTGATCGCGATGGTCGGGCCGCTGGTCGACGCCGAACAGAGCCTTGTAGGGATCGGTCAGATAGCCGCGCTGTTGCGCGTAGTACACATTGAACTGACCGACGTCGTTGCGGCTTAATACCTGCGTGATACCGGCGAGTCCGTCAAGCGTGGTCTTGGTGCGCGTGAAAGCCGGTCCGTCTTGCGGAAATATTTCGTCGGATGAGTAGCCGATACCGATCGTGAAGGTGGTGTTTTGATCCGGCGTTGCGTGCCGCAGAGTTACGCCACCAGCGACCGACTTGTAATCATCTTCGGTCGAATATGCACCACGCACCGACACCGCCGTGCGGTTGAAATACTTGGTCACGGTGATGTCGCCCTGCGTGCGCGCATCTTGGACGCCTTGCCCGGACGCGCCCGACAGCACCGTGTGGTAGTACGGCGAAGCGCCTGAAACGTCGTCGTACACCGCGCCAATCTCGAACACCCAGCTATCGCTGATCGGCGCCAACAGATACAGCGCGGGCGACTTGACGGTCATCCGCTCGCCGTCGTTATTGACGCCGCCGGAAGCCTGGTAGTCGCGATAGTACAGATACTTGAACTGAATCAGCGTCGAGTTGGGCACCGTCACCTGCGCGTGCGCAGTGGGAACGACGCCCGGCAATGCCAATGCGGCCGCGAGAATGGAACTATTTGATTTTTTCATTGCGCTTGTCGATCCCCTCTGCAGCAACGAAGCGCCACAGCATCCCGTATTTACTGGTTTTTGCTCACGTGAAATCGGCTGGCATTGCCAGCGATTTCGCGCTAACTAGTCGGACGAAACTAGGTTTGCGCCTTCGTCCGCATTCTTAATTGCAGCCGCAACCGCCACCGCCGACCGACAGACCTCCCGTTGCGCCTTCCTTGCTGTGGTACGTGTGTTCGGAAAACCGGGTCTGTAGCGGATCGGAGTCGAATGACATCTCGTGCTTGGCAAGGTTGCCCTTCTGCCACGGTTGCACTGGTGGCAGGGTGCCGCATCCGTTCAGGAGGACGCTCAATGCGAGCGCGCTCGTGCATGTGCAACGTGCGATTAATTTCCTCATCGCCCTTCCTTATTTACGGACCGCGGCGAGCGCCGCCACGATTTCGCGCTCGAGGTCTTCGCGCTGGCTGTCTTTGAAGCCGACGTGAACAGCGCGTACCTTGCCATCCGCTCCGATCAGAAACGATGTCGGCATGCCCTTTGGCTGATAGGTCTCGGCGACCTTGCCGGTCGTGTCAAATGCAACCAGAAAGTTCGCCGGAGTCGAGACAAGAAACTTGTCGGCGTCTTCGCGCTTTTGATCGACGTTAACGCCAACGACCGAGAATCCGCGCGATCCGTACTTGGCCTGCATCTCGTTCATCCACGGAAACGACTGCTTGCAGGGCGCGCACCAGGAAGCCCAGAAGTCCACGTAAATAACCCGACCCTTAAAGTCGGCGAAACGCACCGGCTTTACGGTGCCGGGCAAATCGAACGAGGGCGCCTTGCTACCGACTTCCTGTGCTGTTGCGGGTCCAACCGACAATACGAATGCGGATAAAGCGACTGCGATTAGATTACTGCGAGAGATCATCCCTAGCCCTTTCCCCGAGACTCGCTGCATGTTAGCGGCTAAGCCCTCGGAGTCGGCATCGCGGATTGCGGCTAATCCACCGTCGAATTCTTTCGTTTAGCCGCAAACGTCTTGCGGAATTTCGCTACCTTCGGCGAGACCACAAACATGCAGTACCCCTGACCGGGATTGTTGCGGTAATACTCCTGATGATAGGTTTCGGCGCGGTAATAATCGGGCGCCGGCAGCAGCTGAGTCACGAGCGGCTTGCCCCACTGCGTTTGCGCCTCGCGCATCACGTCTTCGGCCACGCTGCGCTGCTCGTCCGAGTGATAGAAAATTACCGATCGATACTGCGTGCCCACGTCGTTGCCCTGCCGGTTCAGTGTGGTCGGGTCGTGTATCGCGAAGAAGATCTCCAGTACCTCGCGATATGAAATCTGCTGCGGATCGAACTCGAGGCGCACCACTTCAGCATGGCCCGTAGTGCCGTCGCAGACGGCGCCGTAGGTCGGCTTGGCGACGTGGCCACCCGCGTAACCAGATTCGACATCGATCACACCCTGCACTTCCTCGTACACGGCTTCCAGACACCAGAAGCAGCCGCCACCTAACGTGGCGAACTGGTTGCCCGGATGCGGTTGTGTGGAAAGTGGATGTTCGATTGACATGGTGATCTCCGATGATTGACTTACTTCGTCGCAGCTTGGGCGTCGAGCTTACGTTGGACGTTCAGCAGGACCCGACCCCGCCGGCCCTTCGTCACAGCACCGTCGGTGCATCCGGTAGCTGATTGGGATTGACGGCGCCATCGGGCAAACGGAATCGTTCGGCGAGTAGGGCGCTGACCGCGCGCACGGCCGCGATGCTTCCGGCTTCAAATTCACCCGCATGAAAACGCTCGCGCATCATCATCGAGACCTCGTGCCAGCGCGCATCAGGAACATGCCGCGCGATGCCGCGATCGGCGACGATCTCGATCCTGTGGTCGGCGAGCTCAACGTAGATCAGCACGCCGTTGTTATCTTCGGTGTCCCACACGCGCAGCTTGGCAAACACCATTTCGGCGCGCTGGCGTGCGGGTGCGTTACGCCGCAGATAGCTCCACGGTAACGCCGCTTCGATCGCGAACCGGATCTCGCCCGAGTGCATTCGCTCGCCTTCGGTAATCGCGTCGGCAATCCGCCGCAGTACTGACGGCGGAAACGCGCGGTTCACCGACTGCGGCGTCTTGAGCGTGTGGCGAATGATGCGCTTGACACTATTCATGGTCACCAGCTACTGCCGCCACCGCCACCGGAAAAGTCACCGCCGCCGCCCGAGCTCCAACCACCACCGCCGCTCCAACCGCCGCCACCTCCTCCGGTCCAGCCACCCGGGATGAAGATCGGTCCGTCGCGGCTGCCCGCCACTCGACGGCCACCGCCCCCGCCAAAACCACCCAACGCCGAAAACAGGAACACACCGATCGCTGCAACGGCGCCGAGTATCAGCGATGACAGCAAGAATCCGGCGATTGCTCCCGTGCCGATGCCGCCGAGCGCAGCACCCGGAACGCCCATACCTCGCCGCAGGAACGAACTGAAAATAGCGCCGCCGATGATCAGCGGGATCAGCACGGCCATCACACTTTCGCCGCCACCGACGCGCTCACGCGGAATTCCGGCTGGCGTCGGCAGTCCTTCGCCTTCGATGCGCCTGATGACGGCGTCAACGCCGGCGTTGAGCCCGGCCGCAAAGTCGCCCTTCGCGAAGTGTGGTCCCATTTGTTCGCGGGTGATACGCGCCGCGACGACGTCGGGCAGCGCGCCTTCGAGCGAGCGCGCAACGCTGATCCAGGCGCGACGATCGTTGACGGCGACCACCATTAACACGCCATCACCTATTCCCGCGCGGCCGATCTTCCAGACTCCGCCAACACGGTTGGCAAAGTCCGATATCGGTTCCGGCTGGGTGGTCGGAACGACAATGACGGCGATCTGCGAACCGCGCGCCTGTTCAAACGCGGCGAGTTTCGCTTCGAGTTGCGATCGCGCAGTGCTGCTCAGGACGCCGGCGGTATCGGTTACGCGCGCCAGCGATGGAACCGCCAGCGTGTCGTCGGGCAATCGCGCGCAGGCTCTGCCTTCGGTGACGGTGCGGACACTGATGAATCCGAAGGCGCCAGACCCTTCGGCAATTCGGCTGGCGTCTGCGCAATGGACGCCGACAGCGCGACCGCGCAGAAAAGCGCGGCGGTCGCGCTCACGAAGCGCGCGCTCGGCATCCGCCCTCTCTACTTCTTCGGTGTTCCGAAATCGACCTTCGGCGGCTGCGTGACCGCGGCTTCATCCGCCACCGCAAACTGCGGCTTCGGCTGTGCACCCGTCAGTATCTTGCCTAGGAAGTTCTGCAGCAGCGCGATCGTCGTGTTGTACTGCGCGATGGCATCGATGTAGCGCTTGCGCGCGATCGCGATGCGATTCTCGGTCCCTTCCAGTTGCGTGCGCAGATCCTGGAACGCGGCGTTGGCCTTCAGGTTGGGATAGTTCTCAACGGTCACCAGCAAGCGCGACAAAGCTGAGCTCAGTTGGCTCTGAGCCTGCGTGAACTGCGCAAACGCCTGCGGATTGTTGATCAGCTCGGGGGTCGCCTGGATCGCCGTCGCGCGCGCACGCGCCTCGATCACGTTCTGCAGCGTCGACTGCTCGAAGTTCGCTTCGCCTTTGACGGTCTCGACGATGTTGGGAATCAAATCCGCTCGGCGCTGATACTGACTCAGTACCTCAGACCAGGCGGCGGTAACCGTCTGCTCCTGGGTGACGATCGTGTTGTAACCACAACCGGTCAAAACGCTGACGATTGCCATTGCAATCAATGCACGCAGTGTTCTCATTTTTCCTCCGCCGTGAATTCGAAGAGTGCGCAACCGCAATTGTGCCTCGCCTTGATGACAGCCGCCGCCCGCGCTCGGGCCCGTAGACTGCCGCGATGCAGGCCTGCGCACGTACCGACTATCGTGCCTGAGTCTGTCGCTTGGAAGCACATTCGATAGCAAGAAACGGGTTGGCCGTTTCGATCGTCGCGCTCGACAATCACTGCGTGAAGACTCGCGATCTAATCGACTTTACGTTGCTCGCCGCTCTCTGGGGCGCGAGCTTTCTGTTTACGCGCATGGCAGCGCCTGCATTCGGGCCGCTTGCAATTGCGGACCTTCGCACCGCGATTGCGGCGCTCGTCCTGCTCTCGTTGCTCGCGCGACGCGGAGGTGTGGCCGATCTGGCGCCGAATGCGCTCCGCTTGCTCGTGCTTGGCGCCTTTAACTCAGCGATCCCGTTCACGCTGTTCGCGTACGCGGCGCTCTCGATCACTGCCGGTCTTGCTTCGATACTGAACGCCACCGTGCCTTTGTTCGCCGCGCTGGTCGCATGGCTCTGGTTGCGCGACAAACTCACAGTGGTGCAATGGCTCGGCCTGGCGATCGGTTTCGCTGGCGTGCTGTGGCTCTCGGCCGACAGCGCAAGCTTCAAGCCGGGTGGTAGTGGATGGGCGATCGCTGCCGGACTTCTGGCATCCGTGTCGTACGGCTTTTCCGGCAATCTCGCAAAGCGCTACTTCGCGCACGTTCGTCCGCTTGCGGTCGCAACCGGAAGCCAGATCGCCGCTGCCGCGCTGCTGCTGCCGTTGACGCTGCTCTACTGGCCACCCGTGATGCCAAGCACGCCTGATTGGCTTGCACTGATCGCACTCGGCGTGTTTTGCACCGGGATTGCGTATGCGCTGTACTTCAGGCTGATTGCGCGGATCGGGCCCACCAAAACGATGGCCGTCACTTTCCTGATTCCCGCGTTTGCAATTCTCTGGGGCGTACTGTTTCTCTCGGAAAGCGTCACTTTGGTGATGCTTGGCGGTTGCGCCGTGATCTTGATCGGCACCGCGCTGGCCACACAGCTTATTTTCAGACGTTAGCGCTTGCGTGCCGCGTCTTCGCGCGCACGCCGCTGCAGCGTATGCAACTGTTCGGCGCCCGGCAGATATTGCGACGGCCAGGTAACTCCTTCGTAGGACAACTCGGCAGCCGCGTGCAGTGTGAAATACGGATCGGCTAGATGCGGCCGCGCCAACGCCACTAGATCGGCGCGGCCGGAGATCAACAGAGTGTTGACCTGATCGGCGCTGGTCACCGCGCCCACCGCCATCGTCGCGATACCGACTTCGAGCCGGATCTGCTCTGAAAACGTCGCTTGAAACATGCGGCCGTAAACCGGCTTGCTCGCCGGATCGGTCTGCCCGCTCGATACGTCGAATAAATCGCAGCCGGCGTCCTTGAATGCGCGCGCGATTTGCACGCTGTCCGCTCCGGTCGTTCCGCCGGCGATCCAGTCGGTGGCCGACACCCGGACCGACATCGGCTTGCTTTGGGGCCATACGGCGCGCACGGCGCGGAATAGTTCGAGCGGAAAGCGCATGCGATTGGCGAGTGACCCGCCGTACTCGTCGCTGCGCTGATTAGTGATCGGCGACAGGAAGCTGGCGAGCAGGTACCCGTGCGCCATGTGCAATTCGAGCAGATCGAACCCAGCCTGGTCGGCCATGATCGCTGAATTGCAGAACTGCTCAATGTATTCAGCGATATCGTCGCGTGTCGCCGCACGCGGCACCTGATTGATGCCTTGACGATATGGAATCGCCGAGGCCGATACCAGTGGCCAGTTGGGTTCGCTGTCTTGCTCGTCGAGTGGCCAATCCATCTGCCGCCATCCGACCTGCGTCGATCCTTTGCGGCCCGAATGCCCGATCTGCATTGCGATCTTCGCGTCGGTGTGACGATGCACGAATTCGACCAGGCGAGTCCATGCGTCGACGTGCTCGCTTGCATACAGCCCAGTGCAGCCGGGCGTGATGCGGCCGTGCGGCGACACGCACGTCATCTCGACGAACACCAGCCCTGCGCCACCTTTGGCGCGCTCGGCATAGTGCGCGAAGTGCCAATCATTCGGCGTGCCGTTGACTGCAGAGTATTGCGCCATCGGCGACACAACGACGCGATTGCGAATCCACAGATCGCGCAGCTTGAGCGGCGCGAACATCGGCGGCGTCCGCAGGTCGGTGGGCGGCCGAACGTTCAAGCGCTTTGCTTCGCGCCGGTTCCAGCGCTCGGTGGCGTCGGCCACCAGAGCCGCGTCGCGCAACCGCAGGTTTTCATAGGTGATCTGCTTGCTGCGCGTCAGCAGGCTCACGTTGAACTGCCATGGTTCGAGCTGCCAGAAGCGCCGCACATTTTCGAACCAGGCAAGAGAGACATTGGCGGAGTGCTGAATGCGTCCGACCTCATCGCGACGCTGCGCCTCGTACGCTGCGAGCGCGCTACCCAGATCGTCCGGTTGCGCGATCAGCGCCTCGATGCAGCGCGATCGCGTCTTCGAGTGCAAGCTTGGTGCCGGAGCCGATCGCGTAGTGCGCGGTATGGGCAGCATCGCCCAACAGAACAACGGGTGTGCCGTTCGCGCGCGCTTGCCACGTCGCGAGCGTGATCGTCGGAAACTGCCGCCACAGCGAGCGATTGGTCAGCACGCGGCCGCCTTTCAATTCTTCGCTGAAGAGTTGTTCGATATAGGCAGCTGTGGCCGCCTGGTCGTCGATCGGCAGACCGGAACGACGCCACGTGTCGTCGGTCGTTTCTATGACGATCGTGCTTTCACCCGGTGCGTACATGTACGCGTGCATGTTCCACAGCCCGTGCTCGTTTTCGCGAAAGCTGTAGAAGAAGCCCGGCAACGACAGATTGGCGCCGAGCCAGACGAATCGATTGCTGCGCAGGTCGACCGTCGGGGCAAGCCATTCCCTATGCCGCTCGCGCAAAGAAGAGTTCGCGCCATCCGCGGCGACGACGAGTTGCGCGCCGCGATGGGCGTCGATGCCCGGATCTTCTGTGCCGTAGCGAATACGCACGCCGAGCACGCTCGCACGCCGTTGCAATATCTGCAGCAACGTGATGCGCTTGATCCCGGAGAACCCATGGCCCGATGACTTCAATACCTGCCCGCGGAACTGCACGAAGATGTCGTCCCAATAAGCAAAATTGGCCGCGATCTCTCGATAGCTCGGCTCGTCCGCGGCTTTCAGATTTGCCAGCGTCTCGTCCGACAGAACAATCCCGAAGCCGAACGTGTCATCGGGGGCATTGCGCTCTACAACGTCGATCGTTGCAGTCGGCAAACTCTTCTTGGCAAGAATCGCGAAATACAGCCCCGCTGGCCCGCCGCCGATGATGTCGATGCGCATAGGAACAGAATACAAGCCACGGGTGGGCGCGCGCCTAGAATCGCGGGCCATGCGCCGCCTCTGGGACATCTCACCCGCGATCGGGCCTGGCTTTCCGGTATTTCCCGGCGATACGCCGTTCTCACAGCGCTGGACATGGACTCTTGCTCCCGGCTGCCCTGTCAACGTCTCCGAGATCACGTTGTCGCCGCACACCGGCAGTCATACCGATGCGCCGCTGCACTATGACGCGAGCGGCAAGTCGATCGCCGAGGTGTCGCTTGCGACGTATCTCGGGCCGTGCCGCGTGATACATGCGATGAATGCCGACGTGCTGATCGAACCGCAGGATGTAGCGCAGCATCTGATCGCCGCGCCACCGCGTGTGTTGTTTCGTACCTATCGCAAGGCGCCGTCCGCCTGGGACGCGAACTTCACCGCGGTCGCACCGGAAACGATCGATATGCTGCATCGGCACGGTGTGAGCCTGATCGGTCTCGACACACCATCACTCGATCCAGAGCAAAGCAAGACGCTCGATGCGCATCAGCGAGTGCGCGCACATGGCATGGCGATTCTCGAGGGCATCGTGCTCGACGACGTGCCGGAGGGAGACTACGAGCTGATTGCACTGCCGCTGAAGCTCGCTGGCTGCGATGCGAGCCCGGTGCGCGCAGTACTGCGGGAACTAGAAACTCTCTAATGACGCGCGACGACTGCATTGCTTTGGATGCGCGCGACCCGCTTGCGGCGCATCGCGACAAGTTCGCTCTGCCGCGCGACGTCATTTATCTCGACGGCAATTCGCTCGGAGCGCTGCCGCGCGCCACCAGCGAGCGCGTCCGTGAAGTAGTCGAGCACGAGTGGGGCGAAGGTCTGATCCGCTCCTGGAACGCGGCGCACTGGATCGATCTGCCGCGCCGCGTCGGCGGCAAGATCGCACGTCTGATCGGTGCAGAGCCGCAGGAAGTCATCTGCGCCGACTCGACATCGGTCAATCTGTTCAAGGTACTCGCAACCGCGCTGCGCCTGCAGGCGTCGCGACCACAGGTTTCGTTGCGCGAACGCAAGGTGATCGTTTCGGAGAAGGCGAATTTTCCGACCGATCTGTATGTAGCGCAGGGGTTGATCGATCTGCTCGGACAAAGCCACGAATTGAAGCTTGTCGAGTTCGACGATGTGGCCGCCGCGATCGACGAGCGCACTGCAGTCCTGATGCTGACGCATGTCAGCTTCAAGACCGGCGCAATCCACGATATGGCAGCTCTCACCCGGCTCGCACACAGCGCCGGCGCATTTGTCGTGTGGGATCTGTCGCACTCGGCGGGAGCAGTGCCGGTTGCACTGAACGCGGCCGCGGCAGACTTCGCGGTCGGTTGCGGTTACAAATATCTGAACGGCGGGCCGGGCGCGCCAGCGTTTGTGTTCGCTGCCAGCCGGCACTTGGCTGCCATCGCTGATGATGCCTATGCACAGCCTCTCACAGGATGGCTGGGTCATTGCGCGCCGTTCGAATTCATTCCGGACTATCAGCCCGCGGCTTCGATCGATCGCTATGCGGTTGGAACGCCGTCGATCGTCGCGCTTTCGGCGCTCGAAGTCGGCGTCGACACCGTGCTGCATGCAGGTATCGATGCGCTGCGGACAAAGTCGATCGCGCTCACGCAGTTGTTTATCGAACTTGTCGAGCAGCGCTGCGCAGGGCACGGACTCTCGCTCGCCTCGCCGCGCAATTCCGAACGGTCGCGGCAGCCAGGTCTGTTTCTCGCATCCGCATGCGTATGCCGTCGTGCAGGCGTTGATCAGGCGCGGTGTGATCGGTGATTTTCGTGCTCCCGATATCCTTCGCTGCGGCTTTGCACCACTTTATGTGGGCTACGCTGACGTGTGGGATGCGGTGCAAGCATTGCATCAAGTGCTCTTGCACGACGAGTGGCAGCGCGCCGAGTTCCAGACGCGGGAAGCCGTGACGTGAGCATCCAATGAGCGACATGCGCTACGGCGACTATCTAGCGCTCGACTCGATCCTGAACGCGCAGCATCCGCGCTCGCCCGATCCGAACGAGCTGCTGTTCATCATCCAGCACCAGACCAGCGAGCTGTGGATGAAGCTCGCGCTGCACGAACTGCGCGCTGCGCGCGACGCGGTTCGCGCCGACGATCTGCCGCCGGCGTTCAAGATGCTGGCGCGTGTCGCGCGCATCATGGAACAACTGGTGCATGCCTGGGACGTCCTGGCGACGATGACGCCGAGCGAGTACAGCGCGATTCGGCCGTATCTGAGCACCAGTTCCGGATTTCAGTCGTGGCAATACCGCGAGATCGAGTTCGTGCTCGGCAACAAGTCGTCCGAGATGCTGAAACCGCATCAGCAGACGCCGATTCACTCGACGCTGCAAAGTGCGCTCGAGGCGCCCTCGTTGTACGACGAAGCGATCCGGCTGCTCGCCCGACGCGGCTTTGCGATCGATGCTGCTGTCATGCAGCGTGACATGACGCAATCACACACGGCCAATGGCTCGGTCGAACAAGCCTGGCTCGCGATCTATAAAGCGCCGCGCGAACACTGGGAGCTGTACGAGCTCGCCGAAGAGCTGGTCGATCTCGAGGATGCCTTCCGCCTATGGCGATTTCGCCACGTAACGACGGTCGAGCGCATCATCGGGTTCAAGACGGGCACCGGTGGCACCAGCGGCGTGGCTTACTTACGCAAGATGCTCGACGTGGTTCTGTTTCCCGAACTTTGGAAGGTTCGTACCGATCTATGAACACATTGCAGCCCGCGGGTTGGCCCCGACCGCGCGGTTACGCGAACGGTATCGCGACACGCGGGACCGTGATCTCGGTCGCCGGCCAGATCGGCTGGAACTCGCAAGGCATGTTCGAAACCGACGATCTGGTCGGCCAGATCAAGCAAGCGTTGTCCAACGTCTTGGCCGTGCTCGCCGAAGCGAAGGCCGGCCCGCAACATATCGTGCGCATGACGTGGTATCTGTTGAGCCGCGACGAGTACGTCGCGCGCGCCGCTGAAATCGGTTCCGTGTACCGTGAAGCAATGACGGCCAACGGCGCAGTGCACTACCCGGCGATGACGGCAATACAGGTAGGCGCACTCATCGAGCCAAGAGCCAAGGTCGAGATCGAAGTCACTGCCATCGTGCCGGAATAGAATGAAACGATGAACGCCCCCGATTCGCCGCGCAAACTTAAAGCATCATTTAAGTGGGAAGACCCGCTGCTACTCGACGAGCAGCTGACCGCCGACGAACGCATGGTGCGCGATGCGGCGCAGGCCTATGCGCAGGACAAGCTGGCGCCGCGCATTCTCGAAGCGTTCCGGCACGAGAAGACCGACCCGTCGATATTCC
Source organism: uncultured beta proteobacterium (assembly GCA_963824935.1). GTDB lineage: Bacteria > Pseudomonadota > Gammaproteobacteria > Burkholderiales > Burkholderiaceae_F > JACCZX01. The sequence continues at coordinate 55,433 of CAWGRF010000023.1, forward strand.
GTGAGCTGGGCGAACTCGGCGTTCTCGGCTGCACATTGCCCGTCGAATACGGCGGACACGCGTTGAACTATGTCTGTTACGGCGTGATCGCGCGCGAAATCGAGCGCGTCGACTCGGGATATCGCTCGATGATGAGCGTGCAGAGCTCGCTGGTGATGCTGCCGATTTACGAGTTTGGTTCCGAGCAGCAGCGCAAGAAGTATCTGCCGAAGCTCGCGACCGGTGAATTGATCGGCTGCTTCGGCTTGACCGAGCCGAATCACGGCTCCGACCCAGGCAGCATGGAAACGCGCGCGAAGAAGGTGGACGGCGGCTTTCGATTGACCGGCTCCAAGATGTGGATCAGCAATTCGCCGATCGCCGACGTGTTTGTCGTGTGGGCAAAAAACGATGCGGGCACGATCCGCGGCTACATCCTCGAAAAAGGGATGAAGGGACTATCGGCGCCGCCGATTCACGGCAAGTTCGGTTTGCGCGCATCGATCACCGGTGAAGTCGTGATGGATGATGTGTTCGTGCCGGAGGAAAGCGAATTGCCGAACGTCGACGGCTTGAAGGGCCCGTTCGTCTGTTTGAATTCGGCCCGCTACGGAATTTCCTGGGGCGCACTCGGAGCCGCCGAAGCATGCTGGCATACAGCGCGCCAATACGTACTCGACCGCAAGCAGTTCGGACGGCCGCTGGCAGCCAACCAGTTGGTGCAAAAAAAGCTGGCCGACATGCAAACCGAAATCGCGCTCGGTCTGCAGGCATGCCTCCGGCTCGGCCGCATGAAGGACGAAGGCACCGCCGCGACCGAGATCACATCGATAGTCAAACGCAACTCATGCGGCAAGGCGCTCGACATCGCCCGCACGGCGCGCGACATGCTGGGCGGCAACGGCATCAGCGACGAATATGGAGTCATCCGCCATATGGCGAACCTCGAGGTCGTCAACACCTACGAAGGAACCCACGACATTCACGCGCTGATACTGGGCCGCGCACAGACGGGGATTCAGGCATTCATGTAGCGACTCGTTTGTGAAGATCAGGTGAGGAGGCAGACATGCAAAGCGTACTGAAACAGGCCTGGTGGGCACTTCTAATCGGCGGCATCGCGTTGGTAGTCTTTGGCGTTCTCGCTTTCATGTGGCCGAAGGCGACGTTGCTGGTGTTGGCATTGTTGTTCGCCGCGTCTATCCTGGTCGACGGCGTCTTTACTCTTATCAGTGCATTCCGGATGCGAGGCCGTGCCGACAACTGGATGTGGCTGCTGCTTGGCATCCTTGGCGTAGTTGCAGGTGCGATTGGTCTTTTTGCGCCGGACGCCGCAGCGGCGGCGATGGTCTTATTGCTCGCGGCGTATTCAATCGCGACCGGTGCCTTGATGATCTGGATGGGCGTCAAGCTGCGCAAGGAAATCACCGGCGAATGGCTGTTGATTCTGGCCGGCGTGGTATCGATACTTTTCGGTGCTTTCATCGCATGGCAGCCTGTTGCCGCGCTGCTCGGGCTCGTGTGGGCTATCGGTGTCTGGGCAATTGCCATTGGCATACTGAAGATCGTGCTCGCGTTCCGTGTGCGCCGCTATGCGCAGGAGCCGAGCGGCACGCGAGCGGCTGCGTAGCTAGCTCAGATCGAACATGCTGGTGGCGTCGAGCTGCAACACAAGCTCGCCGCGCTGATTCGTCATTCGCCACGTCCAGTGCACGATGCCGAGCGTCGAGCGTGAACGCGCGCGTCTCGCGTCCGTAATCTCTAGCTTCAGACGCAAGGTATCGCCCGGCCGAACTGGATTCGTCCAGCGCAGATTGGTCAGACCGGGCGAACCGAAAGACTCCGATCCGGCGAGAACGTTGTCGACGACGAGCCTCATCGCGAGGCAGCACGTATGCCAACCGCTCGCGATCAATCCGTTCCAGCGACCTTCGGCAGCGCGCCGCGGGTCGGCGTGAAACCACTGTGGATCGAATTCCCGCGCGAATTCGATGATCTGCTGCTCGCTGACGGCTACCGAGCCAGCGTCGATCACTTGTCCCACGCTCAACTCCGCGAATCTCATCAATCACGAATCACGGATCACGGATCAAGAATCCTCAACTAAATCGCACATACTCGAAATTCATCGGCTGATCGTTGACCGGCACCCGCGGCGGCGCGATCCAGCTCGCGTACTCGCCTGGCTCGACGACGCGTTGCATCAACGACGCGACGAAAGCGCGGTCGTCGTCGCCGGGCATCCACTGATACACGCGCGCATTCCAGTCTGTTTCCGAAATGATCTGCCCATCGGGCGACACTCGAACTCCAGCCAACGATCCGATGCGGCGATTGAACGCCTTGTGCGGCAGGTACAGCCGATGCGGCTGGCCGCTCTTCTCAATCACGCGGTTCCAGCGGCCGATGCCCGCCTCGGAGTCGCGAATGAAATCGTCACGCAACACTTCGTTCAATGCATTGAGCATCGGCACTTCGCGCTCGATGATGCTGCCTGCCGACGTATCGAGCACCGTGTAAGTCGCATCCTTCAGCAAGTGATCATCGTTGCGCTTGGTCTCTTTGTGGCGGCCCTTCAGTCCTGAGCTGTAGAAGGTCGCCGCATTGGACGACTGATCGGCGCCGAACAGATCGAGTCGTCACGCTGTAGTGAAAGTTCAGATAGCGCTGGATGGTCGGCAGATCGATTGCGCCGGCCGCCCGCACTTTGCCCGGATCATCGGTGTTCAACTGGTTCATCACGTCGCACGTGCGCTGGATCACGCGCGATACACCAGATTCACCGACGAACATGTGGTACGCCTCTTCGGTCAGCATGAATTGGGTTGTGCGCGCGAGCGGCTCGAAGCCCGATTCGGCCAGTGCATTCAACTGAAACTTGCCGTCGCGATCGGTGAAATGCGTGAACATGAAGAACGCCAGCCAGTCTGGCGTCCTTTCGTTGAACGCACCGAGAATGCGCGGGTTATCGGCATCGACCGGAGCGGCGCTCGAGCAGCGCTTCGGCTTCTTCTCGTCCGTCGCGGCCGAAATAACGATGCAGCAGATACACCATGGCCCACAGATGCCGGCCTTCTTCGACGTTGATCTGAAAAAGATTGCGCAAGTCATACAGCGACGGTGCGTGGCGACCCAGATGGCGTTGTTGTTCGACCGATGCCGGTTCGGTATCGCCCTGCGTGACGATGATTCGTCGCAGGTTTGCGCGATGCTCGCCAGGAACGTCGTGCCACACCGGCTCGCCCTTGTGATCGCCGAAGTGAATCGTGGCGCCCGGCTGCACCGGATTCAAGAAGATGCCCCAGCGATACTCGGGCATCTTCACGTAGCCGAAATTCGCCCACCCGTCGCGATCGACGCTGATGGCAGTGCGCAGATAAACATCGAACGCCGCACTGCCGTCGGGCCCCATCTCGCGCCACCAGTCGACGAAGCGCGGCTGCCAGTGCTCGAGCGCACGCTTCAGCCTTTCGTCGGAAGCAAGATCGACGTTGTTCGGAATCTTGTCGGCCGTGTCGATGCTCATACTCGTTCCCAATTGAAGCGCGCTTTGTTGCCGCTGCCGTAGACCTTCAACGCACCGGCTTCGCCGACCGCGTTGGGACGCGTAAAGATCCAGTTCTGCCAAGCCGAAAGCCGACCGAACACGCGCGATTCCATCGTCTCGGCGACACCGAAGCGCAAGTTGGCTTCCATGCCGGTCAACGCGTCGGGCGACAGGCTTGCACGTTCTTCCAATGCCATACGGATCTCGTCGTCCCAGTCGAGCCCGTCAGGCGCGACGGTAATTAGACCGAGCTCTAGCGCCTCATCAGCAGCAAGTTTTTTGCCGATTGCCGCCTCTGGCGCGGTGAATTGAGTCGGAGTCGCCATAGAAGCGCGCATCGATGCGCGACACCTGGTCGACCCTTTCATACGCGCCGAAGTTCGTCGGTGACAGCGCGACGGTTGCTCCCTCGGTTGCCATGTAGCTGCGATCGGCCGCCAGCGCCAGTTCGAACAATGTGCCGGCGAAGCATGAGCGCGGCTCGATCAAGGCGAACAGCGTGCGCGATGACACATCCAACCGCGACAAAGTGCGCCGGAGCATGCCGATCGTTTCGCGCGCAAACCAATGGTTCCGGCGTTGCTCGAGCACGTGATCCACGGCGAGCACTGCATCCGCATCGCCCTGCGTCTTCAGCAGCCAAGTCCCGATATCGAGCTGATTCGTACGCAACATCAGGATCGCATCGTCCAGCTCGCGCGCCATCTGAAGTGGCCACCAGTCGGCACCGAGCGCGACGATGGCGTCGATGTCTTCTGGCTGCGGCGCCCTCGGTGCGCTGACGGTCAGTGTTGCGCGGCGCAACGCTTGATTGATCTGCACATCGACGAACTCGTAGTGGTAACCGGCTTCGTCGGTCGTTCGCCTAAGCGCCGTCAGTGGGACGCCCTCAGCGCCAGTCGGTCGGTCGCTGCTTGCGGCAAGTTGCAGTGCTCGGCGCTCGACATCATCGCGAAACCGCTGCGGCTTGACGACTGCATCGACCAGGCGCCATTCCTTGGCACGCGTGCCGCGAACGCCCTCGGTGGTCGTGCAGAAGATGTCCGCCAGATCGTGGCGTACCTTGCGCTTGTCGGTGAGCCGCGTCAGTCCGCCGGTACCCGGCAGCACGCCAAGCAGTGGCACCTCGGGCAAGCTGACAGCGGACGATCGATCGTCGACCAAGAGTATCTCGTCGCAGGCGAGCGCCAGTTCGTAGCCTCCGCCGGCTGTCGTGCCGTTGCACGCGGCAATGAATTTCAGTCCCGAATGACGGCTCGCATCCTCGATGCCATTGCGCGTTTCGTTGGTGAACTTGCAGAAGTTGACCTTCCACGCGTGCGACGACAGACCGAGCATGAAGATGTTGGCGCCCGAGCAAAAGATGCGATCCTTGCCGCTCGTGATGATCACGCTGCGCACTTCGGGGTGCTCGAAGCGGATGCGCTGCAGCGCATCGTGCAGCTCGATATCGACGCCGAGGTCGTACGAGTTGAGCTTCAGTTTGTAGCCGGGGCGAATGCCGCGGTCTTCGTGTACGTCGATCACTATGCGTGCAATCGGCCCGTCGAAATCGAGCTTTAGGTGTGCGTAGCGATCCGGATGCGTCTGGTAATCGATCGGCGGATCCAATCAACTCTCCTTGCCTGCGCGCTGACAGGCGCATTATCCTGCGCTTCCGCACTACTGTTCGCCATGTCAGCCATCGCACCGCCCGCACGCTTCAACTTTGCGCGGCATATTCTTGCTTCAAACGCGGGTCGTGCATCGAAGCTCGCGTTTCGCGATGATGAGCGTAGTCTGACTTACGGCGAACTCGACGAGCGCGTGCGACGGTTTGCTTCAGCGCTTGCGGCGCTCGACATCCGGCGCGAAGAGCGAGTGCTGCTGCTGATGCACGACACGATCGATTGGCCGGTCGTCTTTCTTGGCTGCTTGTATGCCGGCGTCGTGCCGGTAGCGCTGAACACGTTGCTCACCGCACCAGACTACGCGTACGTCCTTGCGCACAGCCGAGCGCAGGCAGCGTTTGTGTCCACTGCCTTGATGCCGGCGCTGCGTGAAGCGATGCAGAGCGCCGAATCGCACGAGATCAAGCAGCTGGTCGAGCCTGCCGAGATCGCAACGTTGATCGCACAACAACCGGCCGCAGCCGCTGCCGTCGATACCGCCGCTGATGACATCGGCTTCTGGCTGTATTCATCGGGCTCGACCGGCAAGCCAAAGGGAACCGTGCACACGCATGCGAATCTCTATTGGACGGCTGAGCTTTACGGCAAGCCGATCCTCGGCGTGCGAGAAGACGACGTCGTGTTTTCGGCCGCGAAGCTCTTCTTCGCCTATGGGCTTGGCAACGCGCTGACCTTTCCGCTGTCGGTGGGCGCGAGCGTCGTGCTGATGCCGGAGCGGCCGACACCGCAAGCGGTGTTCAAGCGTCTGATCGAGCAACGTCCGACCATTTTTTACGGCGTGCCGACGTTGTATGCAGCCATGCTCGCAGCACCCGATCTGCCCGCTCGAGACAAGGTCAGCTTGCGCGTCGCTATCTCGGCTGGCGAAGCGTTGCCGAAGGAGATCGGTGAACGCTTCGCTGCGCACTTCGGTTGCGACGTTCTCGACGGCATAGGCTCGACCGAGATGTTGCACATATTCCTTTCCAATCGGCCCGGTGCAGTGCGTTACGGAACCACCGGCACGCCGGTCCCGGGTTACGACATCGAGCTGCGTGACGAACACGGCAGCGCCGTCGGCGATGATGTGATCGGCGATTTGTACGTCAGAGGGCCGAGCGCTGCTCTGATGTATTGGAGCAATCGCGACAAGTCGCGCGCAACCTTCGTCGGTGATTGGACCAAGAGCGGTGACAAGTACGTCCGCAGCCGCGATGGCTTCTATACCTACGCCGGTCGCGGTGACGACATGATGAAAGTGAGCGGCCAATACGTGTCACCGTTCGAAGTCGAGGGCGCATTGATGCAGCACTCGTCGGTGCTTGAAGCTGCGGTGATCGGCAAGGCAGACCGCGACGGGCTGACCAAACCGAAGGCCTTTGTCGTCCTTAAGAACGGTGCCGTCGCATCGACGGCGCTGGAAAACGAGCTGAAAGGATTCGTCAAAGACAGACTCGCCCCGTATAAGTACCCACGCTTCATCGAATTCGTCACCGAGCTGCCGAAGACTGCCACCGGGAAAATCCAGCGCTTCAAGCTACGCGAAAAGGAAGCCGGTGTTGGATGATCGCGTAGCCGATCGTGGCGTGAGTCATGCGCTTGTCGCTGTCGGTGCGCACGAGTATTCGCTCGAGTATGAATGGATCAACGCCGAGCGCCGCGAGGCACCGTTGCTGGTGTTTCTGCATGAAGGTCTCGGCTCTGTCGCGCTATGGCGCGATTGGCCGCGGCAGCTATGCGCCGCTGGAGACTATCGAGGGCTGGTCTACTCGCGGCCTGGGTATGGGCACTCAACACCGCGCGCGCCGAATGAGAAATGGCCGGTCGACTTCATGCATACGCAGGCGCGCGACGTTTTACCGGCATTTCTGCGCGCTGTCGGGGTAAACACCGAGACGCCTTGGCTGATCGGCCACAGCGATGGCGCGTCGATCGCGTTAATTTACGCGGCCACCTTCCCTCAGCGGGTGGCCGGAATCGTCGCACTGGCGCCGCATGTGTTCGTTGAAGATGTGTCCATCGCGAGTATCGAACGCGCGCGCAACAGCTACCTCGGCACCGATTGGAAGGTTAAGCTTGCCCGTTATCACGCTGATCCGGACTCGGCATTCTGGGGTTGGAACGACATCTGGCTGAACCCATCCTTTCGACGATGGAACATCGAAGATTTGTTACCTGCGATTTCCAAACCGGTGCTGGCGATTCAGGGCGAGGATGACGAGTACGGAACGATGGCGCAGTTGGACCGCATCGCAACACAAGTGCCGCACTCGCACCTGCTGAAACTGCCAGATTGCGGCCATTCACCGCACCGCGACCAGCCACAACGCGTGATCGAGGCCACAGTTGATTTCATTGCACGACATTCACAACGGAGGGCATTCGAATGAACTGGAGACAGACCATCGCCCTTGCCGCCGCGCTGGCCGCGACGGCGATCGCGTCGCCGGCGATCGCGCAACAGCCGAAACTGAAGGTCGGATTGATGCTGCCGTACACCGGCACATTCGCGGCATTGGGCAACGCGATCGAAAATGGCTTCAAGCTGTACGTGCAGGAACAGGGCGGCAAACTCGGCGGGCGCGAAATCGAATACTTCCGCGTCGACGACGAATCGGACCCCGCCAAGGCGACCGACAACATCAGCAAGCTCATTAACCGCGACAAAGTCGACGTCGTGGTCGGCACCGTTCATTCGGGTGTCGTAATGGCGATGGCCAAGGTCGCGCGCGACACCAATACGCTGCTCGTCGTTCCGAACGCCGGCGCGGGCGCAGTCACCGGCCCGATGTGCGCACCGAACATCTTCCGTTCGTCGTTTTCAAACTGGCAATCGGCGTACGCGGCCGGCATCGTTGCCGCGGAGCGCGGCCACAAGAAAGCCGTGTCGATCACATGGAAATACGCGGCCGGCGACGAGATGGCTGCAGCGTTCAAGGAAGGCTTCGCCAAGGGCGGTGGTACGGTGGTGAAAGAGCTGAACCTGCCGTTCCCCGGCGTCGAGTTCCAGGCGCTGCTGACTGAAATTGCCGCACTGAAGCCCGACGCGACCTTTGCCTTTTTTGCAGGCGGCGGCGCCGTGAAGTTCGTCAAGGACTACGCGGCGGCCGGGTTGACGAAAACGGTCCCACTGTATGGACCCGGCTTCCTGACCGACGGCACGCTCGAAGCGCAAGGCGAATCGGCGCAAGGACTGCTGACGACGCTGCATTACGCCGACGGCCTGCCCAACGAAAAGGACAAGTCGTTCCGTCTGAATTACGCCAAGGCCTACAAGCTGCAACCCGATGTGTACGCGGTGCAGGGTTACGACGCCGCGCAGTTGCTCGGAGCGGGCTTGAATGGGGTTAAGGGGGACTTTTCCAAGCGCGCCGAGATGATCAAAGCGATGGAAACCGCCAAGATCGACAGCCCGCGCGGCGCGTTCACACTGTCAAGAGCGCACAACCCCGTGCACGATATCTATCTGCGCAAGGTTGAGGGCGGCGCCAACAAGTATCAGAAGGTGGCGGTTAAAGGGCTGGCCGATCCCGCCACAGGGTGCAAGATGTAGTGCGAACTATGCAAGATCGCAGCGGTGCGTGGGAAACTGCGCACCGCTGTTTTTTTGAACGTCCTGCGGCGACTACGTATCGATGGACTTTGCAACCTTTCTGATCCAGTGCCTGAACGCCGTCCAGTACGGGCTATTGCTGTTTCTCGTCGCCAGCGGCCTGACGTTGATCTTCGGCATCATGGGCGTGATCAATCTGGCGCACGGCAGCTTCTACATGATCGGCGCGTACATGGCGTACGCGCTTGCGCCTTGGGTCGGCGCAACCTTAGGTGGCGGATTTTTCGCGACGCTTGCCATCGGTCTGCTGCTGTCGATCGCGTTCGGTTATCTGCTCGAGTGGAGTTTCTTCAGCTTCCTGTACGAGCGCGAACACCTGCAGCAGGTGTTGATGACTTATGGGCTGATTCTGGTGTTCGAGGAATTGCGCAGCATCATCGTCGGCGACGACGTGCATGGCGTGGCGGCGCCCGGGTGGCTTGCGGGCAGCGTGCCGCTTGGCAGCGTGATGACGTATCCGACCTACCGATTGTTCATCTCCGCCGTGTGCATCGTGGTCGCGCTCGGGCTTTATCTCGTGCTCGCGCGCACGCGGCTCGGCATGATGATCCGCGCCGGCGCCAGTAATCGCGAGATGGTCCAGGCGATGGGTGTGAACATCAAGTTCCTTTATCGCGTCGTGTTTGCCGCCGGCGTCGCGCTAGCGGTGCTGGCCGGAATGATCGCCGCGCCGGTGTCTTCGGTGTATCCGAACATGGGCGCTCAGGTGCTGATCATCAGCTTTGTCGTGGTGGTCATCGGCGGCATCGGTTCGGTGCGCGGCGCGCTGCTCGCTTCGCTGCTGGTCGGCTTGGTCGATACGTTCGGCAAGGTCTTTTTTCCGGAGGCAGCCGGCGTGCTCGTTTACCTCCTGATGGCGGTGATCCTCCTGTGGAAGCCCGAAGGGTTGTTCAGACAAGGATGAGCTGGCGTTCGTCCCTGCCGCTGCTCGTGCTTGTCATATTCGCTGCGGTGTTCCCGTTCTTTGGCGGCAAGTACTACGTCGATCTCGTGACGAAGGTCATGATTCTCTCGGTGTTCGCGCTGAGCCTGGAGTTGCTGGTCGGCCAAACGGGACTCGTGTCTTTCGGCCACGCCGCATTCTTCGGCATTGCGGCGTATGTCGCCGCGCTGCTGTCACCGCAATCGGGCCCGGCGTCTTTCTGGATTTTGTTGCCCGCCGCGCTTCTTGCAGTGGGGCTGTACGCGTTGGCCGTCGGCGCGCTGTCGCTGCGCACGCGCGGCATCTACTTCATCATGGTCACGCTCGCTTTCGCGCAGATGGCCTACTACGTGTTTCATGACACGAAGATCGGCGGCGGCAGCGATGGCATCTATCTGTTCTTCCGGCCCGAAGTGGCGATCGGCGACTTGCGCTTGCTCGATCTTGGCGCGCCGCGCGTGTTCTATTTCTTCGTCTTCGCTGCGCTTGTGCTGACTTTTCTGCTGCTGGCCGCGTTGCAGGCAAGCCGCTTCGGCCGCGCGCTCTCCGGCATCAAGGTCAACGAGCAACGCATGCGCGCGGCGGGTTTTGCCACGTATTCGTACAAGCTGGCCGCGTTTGTCGTCGCCGCGATGTTGGCCGGCGTCGCGGGGTTCTTGTACGCGCTGAAAGACGGCTATGTGAATCCGGAGATTCTGTCCTGGCACCAATCCGGCGCGGTGCTGCTGATGATCATTCTCGGCGGCATCGGAAGCCTGCGTGGCGCCGTGTTCGGCGCAATCGCGTTTGTCGCTCTTGCAGGAGTTTTATCAGTCGCAGGCGATCTTCGGATCGTTCGCCAAGCACTGGCAGCTACCGCTTGGCCTGACCATCATCGCGTTCGTCGCACTGATGCCGCAGGGCCTGGTCGGGCTCGGCGCGCAATTGCGCTCGAGGAAATCCACATGACGCTGCTGGTGGCGAAAAACATCTCGCGCCATTTTGGCGGATTGCGCGCGGTCGACGACGTGTCACTCACCGTGGAGCGCGGCGAGATACACGCGTTGATCGGCACCAATGGCGCCGGCAAGTCGACATTGATCAACGTGCTGTGCGGCGAGCTGGAACCCACGGCCGGAAATGTCGAGTTGATGGGGCACGATGTCACGCGCTGGAGCCAGCCACGCCGTGCGCAGTCAGGACTTGGCCGCAGCTATCAGCGCACCACGATCTTTCCGAATTTCACGGTGCGCGAGAACTGCCGGCTGTCGGCTCAGGCGCGCTTGCAAAGGCCGTGGGATTGGTGGACGCCAGCCGCACGCTGCGATTCCTCGGGTCGCGCCGCCGACAGCGCGCTTCAACGCGCCGGACTCGCGCCGCTTGCTGATGCGGTCGCGGCAACGCTGTCGCATGGCGCAAAGCGCCAGCTTGAAATCGCAATGTGCCTTGCCACCGCACCTCAGATTCTGCTTCTCGATGAGCCGTTAGCCGGCATGGGCGCGGAAGAGACCGAGCGCATGCTGGTGCTGCTGAATGAGTTGAAGATGAGTCACGCGATATTGCTGGTCGAGCACGATATGGATGCAGTGTTCCGAGTTTCCGACCGCATCACCGTGATGGTTAACGGTCGCGTGCTCGCGAGCGACACACCGCAGGCGATTCGCGCAAATGCAGACGTGCAGGAAGCGTATCTGGGTGCGCATTTGGAAGATCGGGCGGCGCATTGAGTACGAACGCCACGCCGCTACTGATCGACGCGGCACAGCTGCACACACACTACGGCGCCAGCCACATTCTGCACGGCGCATCGCTCTCGATCGGCGTGGGCGAAGCGGTCGGACTGCTTGGCCGCAACGGGATGGGCAAGACCACGCTGATCCGCACTGTGCTTGGTCTGGTGCGACCGACCTCGGGCGCGATTCGCATTCGCGGCACCGATTGCACGCGAGCGCGGCCCGATCGCATCGCTCGCCTCGGCATCGGTTACGTTCCCGAGGGGCGCGACATCTTTCCGAATCTGTCGGTGCGGGAAAACCTACTGATGGCGGCGCGCACGGGCATCGGCGGCCGGTGTGACTGGTCGATCGAGCGTGTGCTAAAGCTCTTTCCGCGCCTGGCCGAGCGATTCAATCATGGCGGCGCGCAATTGTCGGGCGGAGAACAGCAGATGCTCGCGATCGGCCGTGCGCTGATGACGAACCCCGACGTGATGCTGTTCGACGAAGCGACCGAGGGGCTTGCACCGCTGGTCGTGCGCGAGATCTGGCGCATCATCGGCGCGATTCGCGCAACGGGCATCGCATCGCTGATTGTCGATCGCAACTATCGCTCGGTGCTCGCGCATACCGATCGCTGCGTCGTGCTCGAGAAAGGGCGTGTCGTGCTCGAAGGTCAGTCAACCGAGCTGGCGCGAGCCCCGGAGAAATTGGCGCGATATCTTGGCGTATAGAAAACGGCGCCGCACGGCGCCGTTTTCTAACAGAGTTCTATCTAACGCCCGATAGCCGTTGCCGCGCGTGTCGCGAGCATGCGTTGAGCGCCACGGTCGAGCGACGGCCCGTCATCACAAACAACGCAAGCAGGGCGATCATCAGCAACGCCACCGATGATGGCTCTGGCACGGCCATGGCAAACTGACTTGCCAGCACCTGGTGAGTGTGGGTCGTCGGATGCACGCCGTCCGCAGCAACCAGCCAATTGAACCAGGGTTGCACAGACCGTTCGCTAAATTGGCAACGCACGCATCGGTCGTGTTGTCGAACCCGTAGGCGAGCGGATCAGCAAGGATTCTGGCAAATGAGCCGGCGGTGTCGAATTGCACGATCTCGGCCGAAAGCATCGCATCGAGGGCTCCGTCAACTGTGCCGCCAGGTTGCTGTTGAACGTATCGGTCAGAAAGCTCAGGGGGCCCGCCTGCGGGGTGCCTGCAAACGCAGGGGTCAGCCCGAGATCGGCCATGTTAGGCACGAGAAAGTGGCGTCGGCCCCTGCCTGCGCCAAGGTGCCGATGGTCGTCAAGATGTTGGCGATGCCGTTACTAATCAAATCCGTGCCGCCCGGCGAGCCAGGCACTACGCCCGGCAGCATGCCGGTCGCTCCCGAATAGAAGACGTCATTCGGGAACAGCCACACCACGAACAGCGAAGTGGCTGGATTGAAGGAAGGTTGCTGGTCGGCGAAGGTCTGCAACTGCCAGGCATTGCTGAAATTTGCATAGGCCGGCTCAGGAAATCTCGGAACGCTGCTATTGACGGAATTGAAACTCGCCGACCCCGTGGTGGCTCCACCGATCGCATAGTTGGTGCCGCCGGCCAGCGACGGCGTGAAGCCGCCAGGGTTACCCGGGTTGTATCGGTTCCACAGGTACTCGACCGCGACCGGGCCGTTCGAGTACTGCCCGTTGTGGTAAGGCGGCGGCGGAAAGACGATGTTCGGGTTGTTTGTGAACTGCTGCGTGCGTAGGCCCGAATTACCCCCGTCGGACAGACTGTCGCCGAAGACGAACAGGCTGGTCATCTCAATCAGCCCGGCGCGTGCCGGCAGTGGAAGCGCAAAGACCGAAAAGACTGCGAGCACCGCAGCCGATCGTTTCACCATCGTGTTCATTTGGTTGTCCTGAGAGACGATTACTCGCCAAGCGAATTATCGAACTGAGCTGTAAGGGATCTCGTTGGCGCCTCCTGGAAGGTACGGACGCGGCGCGCGCCCCACGCGCGAACTCGCAAATAGAGGAAACCAAAGATAGCAAAGTGTGGACCAAATCACAAAACAATGATTTGGTTCCGAGCCCGCGGCCACTGTCAATTCTTGCGACACCGCAATAGCAAGCTGTCGAGGTTCCGCAGTGAGCGCGGCAACAATACGAGCCGCGTTGTGGGCGATTGTCCGACGCTATCCAGTCTTCGCTGTTTCAGCGCGCCGCAGCCGGTCGCGTACCGCCTCCCACTGCGGACCGGCAGGTGGCGCTGCGATGACGAGGCAATCTGCGCCGGCCGCATCAAGTCGGTGCAAATTGGCGTACAGCGAACGCGCGTATTCGTCGGCGTTCTCGGCCGCGGCGAGCGCCAACGTGACGGTGGCACGACAGTTTTGCAGCACGTGGAGTGGCGCGAGCACCGCGAGCCGCTGCCGGCCTGGTATCGCAAGCTTGTCGGCGAGCTTGTCGGCGGGCAGGATGATGAGTTGCGTACGCGGCGCGTAGTGCTTTTCAAGACGCCCCGACGCGCGTGGCGCGCGGGTGCCTGCATCGACGACCTCAAGACCGATCGCACGCTGCAATTGCTCGCGCGTGATCGAGCCCGGCCGCAACAACGCCGGCGCAGCGCCCGACAAATCGACGATCGTCGATTCGATGCCGAGCGCGCACGCGCCACCATCGAGAATCAGATCGACCTTGCCGCGCGGCTTGACGCCAAGATCGTCGATCACGTGTTGCGCGGTGGTCGGGCTGACGCGGCCGAAACTATTCGCGCTCGGCGCCGCCAGCGCGCCGCCGAACGCGCGCAGCACGGCACGCGTCCACGGATGCGACGGCGCTCGAAGACCCACGGTGTCCTGTCCGCCGGTGATGATGTCCTTCGCGCGGGTGCCACGCTTCAGCACGAGCGTCAGCGGGCCCGGCCAAAATGTGCGAGCGAGCACGTGCGCGACGTCCGGCACGTCACGTCGCCCAGTCGTTCAAAGCGTCCACCCCTTCGACGTGCACGATCACCGGATGGTCGATGGGCCGCGCCTTGGCGGCAAACAACGCGCGCACTGCGGCTTCGCTCTCCGCGTCGGCCGCGAGTCCATAAACGGTTTCGGTGGGAAGCGCCACCAAGCCACCCTTGCGCAACACTTCGGCTGCGCGCTCGATCGCGGCTGCATCGACCGGGCGTGGGCTCATCGATGGCGGAGACTATTTCGCCGGCGCAATGCCGAGCGCGTGCGCGACACGATTCGCGCGCGCAGTGGCTTCGGCCAGCGTCGGCGCAACGCACGTCACGTGTCCCATCTTGCGGCCCCTGCGCGCCTCTCGCTTGCCGTACAGATGCAGCTTCGCGCCGGGAACGGCGAGCATCGACGGCCAGTCGGGTTCGCGCATCGCATGGCTATTGTTCCGATTGTCAAACCACAGGTCACCGAGAATGTTCAGCATCACGGCCGGCAGCACCTGACTCGTGTCGCCGAGCGGCAGATTCGCCATCACGCGCGCTTGCTGCTCGTACTGGCTGGTGATACAGGCGTCGATCGTGTAATGGCCCGAGTTGTGAGGACGCGGCGCAATCTCGTTCACCATCAGCGTCCCATCGTGCAGGACGAAGAACTCGACGCACAGCACGCCGACGTAGTTCATGCGGTTGGCCAGCGTCAGCGCCGCATCGCGTGCACGTTGCGCGATGCCCGTCGTCGACTCGCGCAGGAATGGTCGACGTCGCGAGTATGCCGCCGCGGTGCTCGTTTTCTGCCAGCGGAAAAGTCGTCGCGGCACCCTCTCGCGTGCGACATGCGATTACCGAAACCTCCTGCCGCAACGACAATTTCTTCTCGAGCACGCACGGCACTCGTCCCATTTCACGCCATGCGACGCGCGCCGCTTCGAGCGTATCGACTCGCACTTGACCCTTGCCGTCGTAACCCATCCTTGCGGATTTCAGGATCGCAGGAAAAAGCTGTTCGTCGGTGTTCTCGAAGTCGCGGTCGTGCTCGATCACGATATGCGGCGCCACGTCGATTCCACACGCGATCGACAAAGCGCTTCTCTTCGATTCGATCTTGCGCGATCGCCACACTTGCGGCATCGGGGCTAACGCTGCAGCGCTGTGCCAGGAACCTCAGCGCAGCCGCCGGTACATTTTCAAACTCCGTGGTCGCGGCGCGGCATCGACGAGCAAGCTCGGCGAGAGCCGCTTCGTCCAAATAGTCGGCCGCGATGTGATCGTCCGCCACCGCGCCCGCCGGACTGTCATGCCCGGGATCGAGCACGCACACTTTATAGCCGAGCGATTGTGCGGCCATGCAAAACATGCGGCCGAGCTGGCCGCCACCCAGTAACCCGAGCCACGAACCCGGAGGTATCGCGTCCATCGGGCCGCGGCTACAGCGGCAAGGTCATGTTGCGCGCTTTTTCGTTTTGCGTGGCGCGGTACTGAGCAAGCGTCATCGCCAGCTCGGCATCCTGGGTCGAAAGCATCTCGACCACAAACAATGCGGCGTTGGCCGCGCCCGCTTCGCCGATCGCGAACGTGGCGACCGGCACACCTTTCGGCATTTGCACGATCGACAGCAACGAATCTTCTCCGCGCAAGTACTTGGATGGAATCGGCACGCCGAGGACCGGAATCAGCGTCTTCGAGGCCAGCATGCCGGGCAAGTGCGCTGCGCCGCCGGCGCCCGCAATGATCGCCTTCAGCCCGCGTGCACGTGCCTCCTCTGCGTACGCAAACATCTCATCGGGCGTGCGATGCGCCGAAACCACGCGCGATTCGAATCGCACGCCGAACTCTTTCAGCACCTCGCACGCGTGCTGCATCACATCCCAGTCGGAAGTCGATCCCATCAGCACACCGACCAGCGGCGCAGATTGACCGTCGCGTTTCATGTTTACCGCCCGCGGTTACGCAACGCGCGATTGTACGGATCGCCTGTCACTGATCACTCGATCACCGTTTGGCCGGTCAGACGCAGCAATGCTTCGCGATACTTCGCGGCCGTTTTTGCTACGACCTCGGGCGGCAAGTCCGGCGGCGGCGGTGTCTTGTTCCAGTCTTGCGTCTCCAGCCAATCGCGTACGAACTGCTTGTCGAACGATGGCGGCGATGAGCCTTCAGCGTACCGCTCTGCCGGCCAGAAGCGCGACGAGTCGGCTGTCAGCACTTCGTCCATCAATCTCAGCTCGCCTTTGTCGTCGAGCCCAAACTCGAATTTCGTATCGGCAATGATGATGCCGCGCGTCACCGCGTATTCGGAAGCGGCCGCGTACAGCGCAAGGCTCACCGAGCGAATACGAAACGCCAGCTCGGCGCCGACGATCTGCTTCATGCGCTCGAACGAAATATTCTCGTCGTGCGTCCCCAGCTCAGCCTTGTTGGCCGGCGTAAAGATGGGCTCAGGCAGTTTGCTCGCCATCTGCAGACCGGCAGGCAGATCGATTCCGCACACGCTGCCCGTGCGCTGATAGTCCTTCCAACCCGAGCCGATCAAATAGCCGCGCACGACCGCCTCCACTGGCAGCGGCTTCAACTTCATCGCGACCACTGCGCGGCTGCGCACCTGATCGACCTCGCCGAGAGCAACGACGCTCTCGGGTGCGATGCCGGTCAAATGATTCGGCGTCACATGTGCCAGCCTCTCGAACCAGAAGTTCGACATCGCATTGAGCACGTTGCCCTTGTGCGGGATCGGCTGGCTCATCACGACATCGAATGCGGACAGGCGGTCGGTGGTCACGATCAGCAACTTGTCGTCATCCACTGCATAGCTGTCGCGCACCTTGCCGCGATAGACGAGCGGCAATGACTTGATACTGGACTGCAACAGTCCGCTCACCGGCGCTCGCTCACGTCCGGAAAAAATACCAACCGACGATGGCAATCCAAGTGCCGCCCGCGAGCAGCAGCGCCAGCATCACGGCGGCGCTGCCGATGTCCTTGGCGCGCTTGCCGAGCGGATTGATCTCAAGGCTGTCGCGATCCACCGCCGCTTCGATCGCGGTGTTGAGCAACTCGACGATCAGCACCAGCATCACCACGCCGATCAGCAGAATCTTTTCTGCCAGCGCAATCGGCAGCAGCAGCGCAACCGGCGTCAATACCACCGCCAGCATGATCTCCTGCCTGAAGGCATCTTCACCGGCCCACGCGGCACGCAAGCCCTCCAACGAGTAATGCGTCGCGTCGACCACGCGCTTTACCCCGCGCCGGCGCTTCTCGGCAGCGCGGTCTAGCGTGACGGTCTGACGCGGTGGTTCGGCAGTCATGGCAGCAGATGATAAGGCTCGCGGACAAGGGCAAGCATGACATCAGTATCATCGCCGGCCCAGCCCAGATCGCCTCGCGCCATGCCCACCATCGACTATTCGCGCTTCTATCGCTACGACGACTTGATGGCGATTCTGCGCGGCTTCGCCGACGAGAATCCCGACTACATCTCACTGGAGACGATCGGCACGAGTCACGAGGGCCGCGCGATTCCGCTGCTTACGATCACCAATCGCCGCACGGGAGCTGCCTCCGACAAACCCGCGTACTGGGTTGACGGCAACATTCATTCGATCGAGCTGTCGGCATCGAACGCGTGCATGTACTTCATCGATTGGCTGATGAAGGAGCGCGGCAACAATGCAGAGGTTGCCCGTGCGCTCGACACGCGCGCGTTCTACATATGCCCGCGCATCAACCCCGACGGCGCCGAGTGGGCGATGGGCGATAACCCGCGCTATGTGCGCTCGTCGACACGCCGTTATCCGTTCGATGAAGAGCCGATCGACGGACTGCTTGCCGAGGATATCGACGGCGACGGCCGTGTCTTGCAGATGCGCGTCGCCGATCCGAATGGTCCGTGGAAAAAGCATCCACAAGAACCTCGTCTGCTGGTGCGCCGCGCGCCGACCGATGCGCCGGGTGGCGAGTACTTCCGCGTGTTCATCGAGGGACGCATCGAGAACTACGACGGCGTCAACATCACCGTGGCCGGCGTATTCGGCAACGCGCAGGGGCTCGATTTGAATCGCAACTTTCCGTCGGGCTGGCGGCAGGAGTTCGAACAGCTCGGCGCGGGACCGTATCCGACCTCCGAGCCCGAGGTGCGGGCGATCGTCGACTTTTTCGTCAAGCATCCGAACATCTGCGGCGGCACCAGTTTGCATACGTTCTCGGGTGTGCTGCTGCGACCATTCGGTCATCAACCCGACGACAAGATGCCGGCCGAAGACCTGTGGACGTATCAGACAATCGGCAAGAAGGGCGAGGAGCTGACCGGCTATCCCGCGATCTCGATCTGGCACGACTTTCAGTACATGCCGGGCGAGCACATCAGCGGCGCCTTTGACTGGATCTACGAGCATCTCGGCATGTTCATGTGGACGATCGAGATCTGGAATCCGAAGAAGGAAGCCGGCATCGACAACAAGGAATGGATTCACTGGTTCCGCGATCATCCGATCGAAGACGACCTAAAAGTGTTTGAGTGGGCGCAGCGCGTTGCGCCGAACGAAGGTCACATCGACTGGAAACCGTTTGATCATCCGCAACTCGGCAGGGTCGAAATCGGCGGCTGGAACCGGATGCTGATCTTCGCCAATCCGCCGCCTGCGTTGCGCGAAAAGGAGATCGCGCGCTTTCCGCAGTGGCTCCTATGGCAGGCGCTGATATCGCCGAAGCTGGAAGTGCGCAGCGTTGAAGTGACCCCAGCCGGTGGAGACACGTGGCGCGTGCGGCTCGTCGTGCAAAACATCGGATGGTTGCCGACCTATGTCACAAAGATGGCGACGGAGAGAAAGTTGCTGCGTGGCGTTTTGGCAGAGATCACGTTGCCGGAGGGAGCGCAACTGTTATCCGGCAAGCCGCGCGAGGAACTCGGTGAGCTTGAAGGTTGGGCGTATCTGCACACCGGCATTTCGTTCTGGCCGAACAAGAGGGTGACCGCGGACCGCGCCTATGTGGACTGGGTTGTGAGCGGCAAGCCAGGGTCGACGCTCGGAGTATCGGCGTGGCACGAGCGGGCGGGCAGGCTGGCAACGACGGTGACGCTTGCGTAGCTGATCCCCTTCCTCGGCAAACTCATTTCGAACCGGCGGCATTCGGGCCACTGCGGAGTTCATAGTGAACGAACTGTGCCTATACTCGATCGCACAACAATTATCAGGAGACAGCCATGGACCGTCGTACGCTACTGATCGCGAGCGGCGCGCTCGCAGCGCTGCCTTCGAGCGCAGTGCGGGCACAAGCGTTTCCTTCGCGCCCGATCACCTTGTATTGCGCATTCCCCGCCGGCGGCCCAACTGACCAGGTGCTACGCGCATTCGCCGAATCAGCATCGCGCACGTTGGGACAGCCGATCGTCGTTGAAAGCAAGCCGGGCGCCGGTGGCACCGTTGCGCCGATCGCGCTGAAGAGCGCGAATCCCGATGGCTACACGTTATCGCAACTGGCGATCAGCATCTTTCGCATTCCGCACATGCAGAAAGCGCCGCAGCTCGATGCGCTGCGCGACTTCACGTACATCATCAACATGACCGGCTACACGTTCGGTCTTGTTGTGCCTGCCGGCGCGCCATGGAAGACGCTGAAGGACTTTGTTGAGGACGCGAAGAAGAATCCAGGCAAGATCGACTACGGCTCGACCGGCACCGGAACGACTCCGCATCTGGCGATCGAGGAGTTCGCGGCCAAGGCCGGCATCAAGCTGACGCACGTTCCGTTCAAAGGAAGCGCCGACTTGATGACTTCGATTCTCGGCGGCCATGTTCAGGCGGCCAGCGATTCGACCGGCTGGGCGCCGCATGTCGAATCCGGCAAGCTGCGGCTGCTGGTGACGTACGGATCGAAGCGCACGAAGAAGTGGCCCGACGTGCCGACATTGGCCGAGCTTGGTTACGAGACAGTCTCTGATTCACCATTCGGCATCGGCGGCCCGCCGGGAATGGATCCAGCGGTCGTGCGGACGTTGCACGACGCGTTCCGCAAGACGCTCGAAGATCCCAAAGTACTCGCGATACTCGATCGATTCGATCAGTCGGTGATCTACATGAGCCCCGAGGAGTACACGAAGTACGCGCGGCAGATGGTCGATGCCGAGCGGGCGACGATCGACCGGTTGGGGCTGCGCGGCAGTATGTAGGACCCTCATCGCAGCGCGCAAGTGTTTGGCGTAGCTGCGCTGCCTGAGGCGTCGGGCACTTACGTGCCTGCTCTGCGGTACTCGCGCCAGCGGCGGGCCTGCAAACTCGCTCGCGCTCAAACAGGCAGGCCCTCAGAGGCTCCCGCTGCCGCTCCGCTCCTCGACGACGCCCAAGGCAGTGCATCTACACCAAACGCTTGCGCGTGGAGCGTTCTCTGGTGGTGGGGAAAAGAAAAACATCTCGAACTGAGGCAGCGTCTCGACAGCAGCGGCTGGCGCAGATGCGCCGCCTTTGCGGCGTCGTCGAGGAGCGGAGCCGAGGCGCGGGCTTTCGGGCCTGCCTGTTTGAGCGCAGCGAGTTTGCAGGCCCGGCGCCTCGGCGAGTACCGCAGAGCAGTCGCGAAGCGACCGATGCCGCAGGCGGCGCGGCTGCGCCAGCCGCTGCTGCACCGCGAACCAACAACAACAGTCAGCGTCAGTGCACGTGCTGCGACAACGCTCCTGTCGTGTACTTGTGCGCAATCGTCGTGAGCGGCAGCGGCTGGATTCCGCTGGCCTGCCCTTCGCAGCCGAACTGCACGTAGCGCTGCTTGCAGATCGCCTTTGCTGCTGCGCGCGCCGGCTTCAGATAATCGCGCGGATCAAAGTGGCTCGGGTTTTCGTGCATGAACTTGCGGATCGCTGCAGTCATCGCCAACCGAATGTCGGTGTCGATGTTGATCTTGCGCACGCCGTGCTTGATCGCTTCCTGAATTTCTTCGACGGGCACGCCGTATGTTTCCTTCATCTCGCCGCCGTGCCGGCGGATTTCCTGCAACAAATCCTGCGGCACAGAAGATGAGCCGTGCATCACCAGATGCGTGTTCGGGATGCGGCGATGAATCTCCTTGATGCGGTCGATCGCCAGGATGTCACCCGTCGGCTTGCGCGTGAACTTGTACGCGCCGTGGCTGGTGCCGATGGCGATCGCGAGCGCATCGAGCTGGGTTCGAGCGACAAAATCGGCGGCTTGATCGGGATCGGTCAGCAGCATTTCCTTCGTCATTGTCACTTCGGCGCCATGGCCGTCTTCCTTATCGCCGCGCATCGTTTCCAGTGAGCCCAGGCAGCCGAGTTCGCCTTCGACGCTCACGCCCTGCGGATGGGCCATATCGACGACCTTCTTCGTCACCTGAACGTTGTAGTCGTAATCGGCCACGGTCTTGCCGTCTTCGCGTAACGAACCGTCCATCATCACGGATGAAAAGCCGAGTTTGATCGCGCCTTCGCAGACCGCAGGCGACTGGCCATGATCCTGATGCATCGCGATTGGAATCGCGGGATACGCCTCGACCGCTGCCTGGATTAGATGCTTCAGAAACGGCTCACCGGCGTATTTGCGGGCACCGGCAGAAGCTTGCATGATGACCGGTGCATTGACTTCGTGCGCGGCCTCCATGATCGCCTGCACTTGCTCCAGATTGTTGACATTGAACGCCGGCACGCCGTAACCGTTTTCGGCCGCGTGATCCAGCAGTTGACGCATTGAAACCAGCGCCATGATGTCCTCCTTGGGAGTTACCTTGCTCGGATTTTAGGCGCGTTGCGCATCCTCACGGGGCAGGCTCGAGCGGGAATCCAGCACCGTCATGCACATCGCTGTGAATGGTCCCTTTCGGGGGCGCCGCCGGACTCTCGGTCAGCAACAACCGTTCCAGCAGCGCCTTCTCGGCCACTTCAAGCGCACGATCCCGCCCCGCACGCAGATCAGCGAGCGTGGGCGGGGCGTAGATCGTCGGCGCCAGTGGTTCGCCCTCCATGCGGCGGCCGTGCGCCGAACGAAATCCCGTTTCGGACACGCGCACACCCCCTGAGCCCGGCAGCACGTATTCCGAGCGCACGGCAACCACGCAGCCGCAGGTTGACTCGCCGACGATCAGCGCATCGCGCTGCTCGAGCAAAGCGGTCGCTGTCAGTTCCGAAGCGCTGCCGGAGCGCCGATCGGTCAACACCGCAATCGGCTTCAAGAAGGGCGCGGCGCCCGGCATGACGCGAAGCTCGCGCGCGCTTTGCTGCTCGCCGCGCCGCGAGAGTTGCGTCAATACCATGCGAGGCTCCGGCAGAAACTGACGCACGAGCCAGATAAATTGGCTGTAATCACCGCCGCTGTTGCCACGCAGATCCAGCACCAGCGCGCGAGCATCGGCAATCCGCTGCAGCGCTTGCTCAACATCGGTGCGATTGCGCACTGAAAAGCGATTGAGCTTTACGACCGCTATGCCGGCGTCAGAGATGGAAGCCGTGACGGTCGGTGGTCTTACCAGCGGCTCCGGCATTAACGTCACCGTGAGCCGCTCCTCGCCATCGCGCTGCAATGTCAGCCGCTGCTCACGCGGCGGAGCATCAGGCATGCGCTGCAATGAGCGCCGCACTGCGCGCAGCTGCGCGAAGCGAACTACTTCATCGTGGTTCGCAGGCTGCGCTTCGGAAGACATGATGTCTGCCGGACCGATCTGCAGGTCGCGCGCGGTGCGGAAAAAATCCGTATCGAACCGACGATCATCGATGCCGATAACCACATCACCTTTGCGCACTCCGGCACGCGACGCTGGCGATGCCTGATCTACATCGACGACGACGAGCTGATCATCGATGACCGAAAATGCGATGCCCGAAGCGAGTACGGCAAAGCGCCGGTGATCGGCGCTTTCACGAGCTGTAACGACGCGCGTATGCGAATCCTTGAGCTCGCGCACCATCGCCTTTAGCGCCAGATACATTTCGGCGTCGCTCTTGGCTGCAATCACGGCGAGCCGATGCTTTTCTCGCACCGCCTGCCAGTCAACGCCATTCAAAGCGGGGTCATAGTGACGCTCGGCAACGATCTGCCAGGCGCGCTGTTGCGCTTCAAGCCGCAACTCCGCGGTTGCAAACTCCTCGCTCAAGCTGTCCTGCAACAGCCGCGCCGTGGACTCAGATAACCCGGCCGCCGGCCCCGCAGCCGGGCGCGTCTCAGATAAGCCGGCGGCCGGGCGCGTCGGTAACGACGCGGATGCGCTGAACGCAACCGCAAGCGCTACCACACACGTTGATACTCGGATCAAGTGCGCGAAGCGCGCGGCTGGCGCAGCGCTGTTCGGTACACCTTTGGCGCTGCGCGCCGTCCCTCCAAGCAGAAGCGAGCCCGTCAGGCGGCTCACCCGAGGGCTCATAGCCGTTCTCCAACCCGAACGATCTTTAACGTATTGGTTCCGCCCGGCTGCCCCATCGGTTCTCCCACCGTCAGCACGATCAAATCGCCGCGCTTAACCAGATCCTTGTCGAGCAGCAGACGCTCGGCGGCGGCGAGCGACTCATCGCGGTCCGTATGCAGCTGAAAGTTCAGCGGCCGCACGTTACGATACAGCGCCAGACGCCGCGCGGTCGCGACATTCGGCGTCAGCGCGAAAATCGGTACGTCGATGTCGTGCCGGCTCATCCACAACGCAGTAGAGCCCGA
This sequence comes from uncultured beta proteobacterium, assembly GCA_963824935.1. GTDB lineage: Bacteria > Pseudomonadota > Gammaproteobacteria > Burkholderiales > Burkholderiaceae_F > JACCZX01. The sequence continues at coordinate 79,417 of CAWGRF010000023.1, forward strand.
ATCGGTCAGCGCGCAAATCGCCGCGCAGCGCAGGTGAAAAGCGGTAAAAAGCGCGCCATAGGCGACCGACTGATCGACCCGATTGAATGTTTGATTGACGAACTGCAGATCGAGCTCGACCTGCTCCGAGCGATCGGCCTCCTGCACGATCGACGCCATCGTCTCGACGACCTCGACCGGATATTTACCCGACGCCGTTTCGGCCGACAGCATTACCGCGTCGGTGCCGTCCAGCACCGCGTTGGCCACGTCGCTTACCTCGGCGCGCGTCGGCACCGCGTTGTGAATCATCGATTCCATCATCTGCGTCGCGGTGATCACCAGCTTGTTCGCTTCGCGCGCCATCTTGATCATGCGCTTTTGCAGTGCCGGCACTGCCGCGTTGCCGACTTCGACTGCGAGATCGCCGCGCGCCACCATGATGCCGTCGGCGGCATCCAGAATCTCTTTCAGCATCGGTATCGCTTCGGCGCGCTCGATCTTGGCGATGATCTGCGGCTTGACGCCATGCTTCTCACCCGCGATCGACGCGAGCTGCCGCGCCATCTCGACATCGGTGCGGCTCTTGACGAACGAGATCGCCACATAGTCGGCGCCGCATTGCATCGCAGTGTCAATGTCGCGCACGTCCTTGCCGGTCAACGCCGGCGCCGATAACCCGCCGCCCAGCTTGTTGATGCCCTTGTTGTTCGACAGGTCGCCGCCGATCCGCACGACGGTATGAATTTCACTGCCGGCAACGCGCTCGACATCGAGCACGATCAAGCCGTCGCTCAGCAGCAGCGTGTCGCCCGCCTTCACTTCGCGCGGCAAATCCTTGTAATCGAGTCCGGCACGGTCTTCGCTGCCGAGCGTGGCAGCGGCGTCGAGCACGAACTTCCTGCCCGCCCGCAAGCGTGGCGCGCCCGCCTTCAAACTTGCCTACTCTGATTTTCGGCCCCTGCAGATCGGCCATGATCGCGACATCGCGACCGAGCTTGGCAGCCGTTTCGCGCACTAGTTGCGCGCGTGCCAGATGATCTTCCGCCGGACCGTGCGAGAAGTTAAAGCGCACGACATCGACGCCGGCCACGAGCATGCGCTCGAGCACCAGCGCTTCACTCGACGCGGGGCCTAATGTGGCAACAATTTTCGTGCTGCGTATCATGTTCCAGGTCGATGTCAGTTCGGCGCGAAGATCAGAGCGGCCGCGGCGGCTCCCATCTTGTCAAATTCGTGACCTACGCCCGGCACGGTAACAAGCTGCCAGCTAAATACGCAGTTCAATTGCCTGGCTCGAGCCTGCGACGCTGCAAAAAAGTTCTTGCCACGCTCGAGCCGATGCGCACCCTGCTGCATCGATGCCGGCTCGCGATTCAGCTGATCGTGATTCGGATCGTTGTCCAATTCGCCGAGCAGCAACGTCAGCGGCCGCGCAAAGGCACGGCATTCGTCTTCCGGTTTGAAGTCCAGGCCGCCTAACCCCCACGGATAGCGGGATGCTGAATCCATCCACGTATACCAGCCCGAATTCGCGGCGACGTAGCGCTCGACTCTCGGTGCAGGCATCAACTGCGCAAAGCGGTGCACGAACTGGCCGCCTGCCGAGTGACCGAACAGCGCATAGCGGCTGGCGCGCAGCCCGAGCCGCTTGCTGAGATCGTCGAACACTTCCTCGATCACCTGAAAACTCCACGATGCCGGCGCGTTTACGGTGTTGCCGGCCACTACACGCCCGACGTTGTAATTAGCGCTGCCTTTGTACGCGACATTGTCGAACTGCGGGGTAACGACGATAAAACCGTGACGATCGGCGTTCGCGATCCAGGCATCGCGCACGTCGGCGCCTCGACGCAACAGCCCGTGCAGCGCAAACACGACGCGGGAGTCTGCGGTCGAATTGCGAGGAACGTAGTAGAAGACAACCAGCGGCGGATTCGACTTCGGCGTGAACGTGTAGTCGGCGGCGCCGGCGGTCGGTTGCGCAGTTGCTGATGCGCACGCCACGAGCGCGCACATCGCAAGGACGAGTTTCCGTTGCATCTAGGCTGGCGTGCCTTGCGTGGCGCGCTGTTCAAGGATCTCAATCGCAGGCAACGTTTTTCCTTCGAGATACTCGAGAAACGCACCACCACCGGTGGAGATATAGCTGATGCGGTCGGTCAGATCGTACTTGGCGATCGCCGCGAGCGTGTCGCCACCACCGGCAATCGAAAATGCACCATTGGCGGTGGCTTCGGCAATCGCAAGCGCCATTTGCTTCGTGCCATCGGCAAATTGGTCGAACTCGAACACACCGATCGGGCCATTCCAGATGATCGTGCCGGCTCCGCGAATCATCTGTGTCAACGCCAGCGCGCTTTGTGGGCCGATATCGAGAATCATCTCGTCGACGTGTACGTCGTCGGCACGCCGTACGGTCGAGGCTGCAGTGGCCGAAATTTCTTTCGCAACGACCACATCGATCGGCAGCGGCAGTGTCGCGCCCTTCCTGGCGAGCGTCGCGAGCACCTTCTTGCACTCGGGAGCCAGGTCCGGCTCGGCGAGCGACTTACCGATTGCAAAACCCTCCGCCAGCAAGAAATGTGTTCGCAATGCCGCCGCCGGCGATCAGGCGATCCACTTTCTGCGCCAGGGTATTCAGCAACGTCAGCTTGGTCGATACCTTCGAGCCGGCAACGATTGCCAATAGCGGCCGCTTCGGATCGCGCAGGGCCTTCGATAACGCATCGATTTCGGCAGCCAGTAGCGGCCCGGCGCACACCACAGGCGCGTACTTTGCGATGCCTACTGTCGAGGCTTCGGCGCGGTGAGCAGTGCCGAACGCGTCGTTCACATATACATCGCATAGTGCCGCCATCTTTTTCGCAAGCTCGTCGCTGTTCTTCTTCTCGCCGCGGTTAAAACGAGTGTTTTCCAGCAGCACCACCTGACCCGGTGCAACGGTGACACCGTCGATCCAATCGCGCACCAGAGGCACCTCAAAACCCAGCAAGTCGCCCAGCCTGCGCGCGACCGGCGCCAGCGAATCCTTGGCGGCAAATTCGCCCTCGGTCGGCCGGCCCAGATGCGACGCGATCATTACCGCAGCGCCGGCGCTCAACGCGGTGCGGATCGCCGGCACCGAGGCGCGAATCCGCGTGTCGTCAGTGATGTTGCCGGTGTCGTCCTGCGGAACATTCAGGTCGGAGCGAATGAATACCCGGCGTCCGGCCAGTTGCCCGGCTGCAACGAGCCGATCGAGAGTATTCACACGCATTGACGCGGAGTGGCAAACCGGCGACTGCAGCGAGCAAGGCTTGGAACGGAGTTGGGCATTATACGAACGTGAAACCGATTTCGTTCTCGCGCGCCGAAGTCATCGCGGTCGCGATCGCGCTGCTGATGCTGATGCTGCAAGCACTGCCGAATGTCGATGCACTCGAGTACCGGTATGCGGCACTAAACGATCAACCGTGGCGCTGGCTGACGGGCCACTTCGTGCATGTCAACTGGCAGCACGCGCTGATTAACGCAGTCGCGCTCTGGGTGGTGGCGCGACTGTTCGCGCCCGATCTCAACGCATCGCGTCAACTCATTGCACTGCTCGCCGCTGCACTGGCGATCAGCGCAGGTCTTGCGCTGTTGTATCCATCGATAGTCTGGTATCGCGGACTGTCGGGCGCGTTGCACGGCTTGTTCTTCGCTGGCGCCGCGATATGGCTGATCAAAGCGCGGCCGCGCAAATTTCGCGAACTTTGGTTGCCGTCGGCACTGTTCTTCGGCGGCTGGATCAAGGTCGCGCTCGAGCAACCGGGCGGCGCGACGACGCCCTATGCCGAGTGGTTGGGTGCAGGGGTGGTGCCGCAAGCGCACCTGGTCGGCGCGGCTTGCGGCACATTGCTCGGACTAGTCTTCGCGCTGACCGATGCGAACTCGCGAGGCGAGCAGCAACGCCGACAGCAGCAGTAACTGCCAGAGCGGCAGCGCGCCGCCACCGCTCGACGGCGAGTTGGCCGCAGCAGCGCTGTCACAGTCGCCGTTACGGCACTGGTCGTCGAACCGAACAAGTTCGTCATGACGACTGCATAGTTCGCCGTCGCCGTCAGCGCCGGTGTCGTGTACGACGGCCCTGTCGCGCCCGCGATGGCGGCGCCGGCAAGGGTCCACTGATAGCTAACCACGCCGATTGCCTCGACGGTAAACGAAGCGGTCGCGCCTGAGGCTACGGTCACGCTTGCAGGGGCTGTTACAACAACGGGAGGTCCAGCAGCTTGCAGCGCGCGCGTGGCGTCCAGCAACCCGATGCCACACTGAAGGTCGCGATTCCTGCCCGGCGCGCAAAAACTGAGTTCAGGGTGCGGCCGCGCGCTGGTGGTGAGTGCACTCCGGACCTGCGCGGGAGTGAAATCTTGAGACGGTGACTGGGCAAGGCCCTTGGCTCTAAGCAGGGCAGCAACACCTGCTACTTGCGCCGCCGCCAGACTCGTCCCCGTGCGTTTGATGTTGCCGGGCGGCGTCAGTCCCGGAGCAGTCGACACGATGTAGAAACCGTCCCAATCTGGGTTATCGATTGGGCCCAGTGCGCCGAGCGACGCCGGCGACCCTCCACCTGGAGCGCTGATCGTCGGGTTGGGCCCAGCGCCACCATCGGGACCGATGTTCGCGTACTGTCGTGCTTTCACCGTTGATTGCGTGAGCGGTAACGGCGATAACCCCGTTGCAGTTGGCGGGCGAACTTATGTTGAGTTCGCCATGGTTGCCGTTGGCGCGACAACGACCGATCCGGCATTGATCGCATCGTCGATTGCGCTCTGCAGCGTTGGACCGCACGCAACGCCCGGCAGCGGTGCCCGCGCCGACATAGATGACTTTCGCGGCATTGGCCGCGTTGTCCGGCACTGTCACCTGCAACGTCACCACCCGCCCGGCGGCCCAGCGAATCGCATCGGCCATGTCCGGCAGCGATCCTCCGCACTTGCCGATCGCGCGTACCGGCAGAATCTTGACCGTCCACGCGACTCCCGCCATGCCCGACAGTGTTGTTGGAGTTCGCTGCGATGATTCCCGCGGTCAGCGTTCCATGAAAGGTGTCTTGGTCGGATCCGGATTAGCTCGTCTCCGTCGTCGCACGTCGTCGAGATTCGATCTTCTCGCTGGCCGATGACGCATCACCTGGATCGGTCGGATCGTTGTCGCGACCCGCATCTGCCGGTCATTCGCTATCTCGAAAGCCGGTCGGAGTGACTCCCGTAATAGTGTCGAGCGAGATGAAGTCATAGCCAGGAAGAAACCGTTGCTGGTTGCCCGGCGCGTACGGCAGCGCTGGATTACCACCGTTCAGATCCGGATGATTGGTGATTCCGGTATCGATGACCGCGACCACCACCGAGCTCGAACCCGTCGTCACATCCCACGCCGTCGGCATGTTGATCGCACCCAGCCGCCGGCGCACGCTTACGTTGGGCACCGCCGGCTGTCCCATCGGAACGGTAACCGCGCCGCTATATGCCGCCGTCGGTGCGAGCAGGTTCCATTGCCGCGGAGTGAAGTCAGCGTCATTGGGCGTCAAGAACGGCTTCAGCACCAAGTCTGGTTCCGCATACTCAACCGCCGGATCGCTCGCCAGTCGCGCCGCAAGCGCGCTTGCCTGCGACAACGGCAACGGCGAATCGAGTGCGATCAGCGACGCATCACCGTTCATCGGCGTTATGGACTTGATGCCGAAGCCGGCCTTCGCGGATAACGATCGCATATGCGTCGCCGCCATCGACTGCGCGAGTTCCGATGACGGCGCGCGCATCTTGACGATCAGCCTCGAGACGTTCTGCTCGCGCGCCGGTCGTGCGGTAGCGGGCACACCTCGAAGTGCCGCCTGCTTCGCGGTGATCTTCACGGTGGATTGAGCAATCGCTGTCGGCCACGCGATGACCGTGCTTGCAATCGCAGCGACTGCGCTCAAACCTACTGCACCTAAACCCATCTTGGGACGAAACACGGTAGTTCCTCTCGCAAAGTTTCGAGCATCGCGGTCAGTCGCCAGTCTGAGATGCGCACAAGGTGCGCAATCGCTCAATTAGCGCCGCATTTAGGTGCGCGAACCAACGAACGACGCAGATGCAGAACGGTGCGACGAGCTTACGTGAAGACGTCGACGCGGAGACTCACGTAACGGTCAGCCAAAAGGCGTACCGCGCGTGCCCTGCCGATGCAAACGCGAGCGCAACGCAGTGCGGCGAGGGCGCCTGATCGGCGCCTCTCGCCTCGCATATCGACTATTGCTCGCGACTGCGGATACGCGCGCCGAGCATTAACGCGGCCAGCAGTAGCAACTGCCAAAGCGGAGTGGCACCGCCACCTCCTCCGCCTCCGGTTGGCGGCGGTGCGCCCGCGGCGGCGGCGCGGGCGGCGGGGGCGGTGCTGCCACTGCAAGCGTCGCCGAAGCGCTAGTGGCGGTACTTCCGCCATTAGCGCCATTAGTAATGACGACCGAGTAGGTCGCACCGTTGTCGGCGGCAATGGTGAGAGCCGGTGTCGTGTGCGACGCTTGTACGTGCACCGGCGATCGGAGCGCCATTGCGGCGCCATTGGTAAGACATCGGCGCACCAGTTGCGTCTACCGAGAACGTGGCTGTCTGGCCTTCGATTGCCGATGCGTTCTGCGGTTGGCCGAGGATGACCGGCGGCGCGACCAGCGCCGCGGCGCGCACAGCGAGATTGGCATCGAGCAACCCAGGTCCGCACTGGCCGACGAACGGGCCGCCGGCGGCGCACGCACCGCCGGCCGGATGTGGGCGCACATTGTTGACGAGGAAAGTGCGAATTTGCGCCGGCGTCGCACCGGGAATCATCGATTTGATCAGCGCAGCCACTGCTGCGACCTGCGGTGTGGCCGCGCTGGTGCCGGTGAAACCCGCATACGCCGGACCGCTGCGCGGTGGAGTAGAGCTGTCAGTGCTGGTCGGTGTGGTGTTGCCAAACAAGATTGTCGACCATAGGAAAAAGCCAAACCATTGTGGGTTGTCTGTCGGGCCGCCCACGCCCAGAAAGCTGGGAGACCCGCCGCCCGGCGAGCTGATCGTCGGCTGCGGACCCGCTCCGCCCGCGGCGCCGATGTTGGCGTAATCCGCGTTATCGCCATTGATCGTATGCGCGGTCACCGCGATCACACCGGTGCAATTCGCCGGCGCCGAAAGGACGACTGCGCCGTCATTGCCGGTCGCGGCGACCACAACGCTCCCGGCAGCTATTGCTGCATCCACTGCGCTTTGCATGTTCGCCGGGCAGGTCGCACCGCCCCCTAGACTAAGGCTGATCACCTGCGCTGGCGTCGTATTGGTCGGCACTCCAGGCACTGGCAGTCCGGCTGCCCAACGAATCGCTTCTGCAATGTCCGATAGCGAACCGCCACACTTGCCTAGCGCGCGCACCGGAAGAATTCGCACGTTCCAGCCGATGCCGGCAATACCGGTCGCATTGCCGGCTATCGCGGCCGCGACACCCGCCATATGACTGCCGTGCCAGCTGCTGTTCTGCGGTCCAGCGGTTACCGTCGTCGCACAGGCTCGGGTACAGCCCTTCTTCCGCGGTGGTGACCCAATCACCCGGATCGGACGGATTTGCATCGCGCCCGTCGCCGTCATTCGAGACGAAATTCGCCGGAAGCGTGCCAGCACCAACGCCTTCCGAAATGAAGTCATAGCCGGCCAGAAAACGGCCGTTCGGGACGTAGGTTTCGCTGAAAGGACTGATCCCGGCACCATTGAGGTCCTGATGGTTGACGATGCCGGTATCGATCACCGCCAACACGACGCTGCTATGGCCGGTCGTTACATCCCACGCCAACTGCAGATTCGCACCACCGGTCGCTGTCGCCGCCAGGGTGCCGCCGCCAGTGAGTGCACCGGTGTAAGTCGAAGTCGGCGCAAACAGATTCCACTGCCAGTCGTTAAACCGCGTGTCGTTCGGCGTCGCGAATTTCTTCAACATGATGTCGGGTTCGGCGTACTCGACCGACGGATCGCGCGCCAGCCGCGCCGCCACGGCCTTCGCCTCCGACAGCGGCAGCGGCGTGTCCAGAGCAAGCAGCGAAGCGCTGCCGGCCATCGCGCGCACCGACTTCATACCGACGCCGGCGCTCGCCGATAGCGCCTGCATCCGCGAAGCCGACATCGGGCTCACGAGTTCGCTCGCCGAAGGACTGCGCAGCTTGACAATCAGCCGCGACACCATCTGTTCGGGCGCGGCGCTGCTGGGAGCGACCATGCCCTTTAACGCTGCCTGCTTGGCAGTCATCCTCGCATTGGTATTTGCAGTCGAGGCCGGCAAGGCAACAGCAACACTGGCTAGCAGTGCGCCGGTCAGACCAAGCAGTTGACGGTTCACGCAACTTCCTTTCAAACGGACAGCACGTCCGCCTTGTTATCGAATCTTCATCATCGAATCGAGGTCGACGTACTGAAAAGCGCCCGAAGCACGCAGGCGCTCGATCAACTGCGGGACTTCAGCTCGCTGCGCCGGCGCGGTCAGATGGACGATGTGCGCGTCATCCGCCAGCGGCCGCACATACTTGACGCCTGCGGTCTGGCCCAACGCCGCGCGCATTGGCTTAAGCACGGTCGCCGGGTCGCCGGTCACGATGCGCGGCTTGACGATCAGCGCCGCCACAACCTCTGCATCGGCAGCAGGCGCTGGTGCAGCGCAGGCCACCAGTACCGCAAGAAGCGCGATTGCGGCGATACCGGCGGCGGACAGTCGGAAGATCGTCATTGGGCGGATTATTTAGTACCGAGTAACGCGGAATACGCTCGAAAAGCGTACGCAACGGTACCGATAATCGACCAACGCGCCTGTCAGCCAAAAGGCGTACCGCGAGAAAGCTTTTGTTACGAATCTGTCGGCGCAGCAGGATTACTTCGCCGCTGCGCTTTGAACGTCGCGGCTGCGCTGCGCCGAGCTCGGCGATTCGCCACCGCGCGCCGCCATCAGTGCAACCGCTACATCCAGCATGCGGTTCGAAAACCCCCACTCGTTGTCGTACCAGCTCGAGACCTTGACTAGGCGACCGACGACTTTGGTCAGCGTGGCGTCGTAAATCGACGAGCGAGGATCGTGGTTGAAGTCGCTGGAAACGAGCGGCGCGGTGTTCACACCGAGCACGCCCTTCAGCTCACCGTCAGCCGCCGTCTGCATGATCGCGTTGACTTCGTCAACCGTCGTGTCGCGCGCCGCAATGAACGTCAGATCGACGATCGACACGTTGATGGTCGGCACCCGGATCGCATAGCCGTCGAGCTTGCCGTTCAGTTCCGGCATTACAAGTCCCAGCGCCGAGGCGGCGCCGGTCTTGGTCGGAATCATGTTGTGGGCCGCGGCGCGCGCGCGGCGCAGATCCTCGTGATAGACGTCGGTCAACACCTGATCGTTGGTGTACGAGTGAATCGTCGTCATCAGTCCGCTGACGATGCCGATTTTTTCGTGCAGCGGCTTGGCGAGCGGCGCCAGACAGTTGGTCGTGCACGAGGCATTCGAAATGACCGTGTCGCGATGCCTTCAACGTTTGATCGTTAACGCCGTAGACGATCGTCGCGTCGACATCCTTGCCGCCGGGCGCCGAGATAATGACTTTCTTGGCGCCGCCCTTCAGATGCGCCGACGCCTTTTCCTTGGTGGTGAAGAATCCGGTGCACTCGAGCACGACGTCGACGCCGAGATCGCGCCACGGCAACTCGGCCGGATTGCGCTGCGCCAGCACCTTGATGCGATCACCGTTGACGACCATCGAATCGCCTTCGGCCACCGCGGTGCCCGGAAACGGACCGTGCGCGGTGTCGTACTTGGTCAGATGAACGTTGGTTTTCGGGTCGCCCAGATCGTTGATCGCGACGATTTGCAGGTCGTGCTTTTCACCCGATTCGTAGTGGGCACGCAGGATATTGCGCCCGATGCGGCCGTAACCGTTAATGGCAACTTTAATCGTCATTCCGTTGGCCCTTTTGCGATAACTTGCTTCACGGTGGCAACCACGTTGTCCACCGTAAATCCGAAATACTTGAAGACATCCTTCGCCGGCGCCGATTCGCCGAAGCGATCGACTCCGATCACCGCACCCTTCGCACGTACGTACTTCCACCAGAAGTCGGTCACGCCGGCTTCGACTGCGATGCGCGGCAAACCTTTCGGCAGCACCTGCGATTTGTATTTCGTGCTCTGCCGGTCGAACACCGTCGTCGACGGCATCGACACAACGCGCACTGCAATGCCGTGCTCGGCCAGAGTTTTCTGCGCTTCAGTGGCGAGCCCGACTTCGGAGCCGGTCGCGATGATCACCGCTTGCGCATTGCTTACGCCACCCGCCGCTTCACTGATGACATAGGCGCCGCGTCGAATCGCCTCGACATCGACATCGCGCGCGAAAAACGGCACCGACTGGCGCGAAAACAGCAGGCTTGTAGGACCGTCGTCGCGCTCGATCGCCGCCGCCCACGCGACCAGCGATTCGACGGTGTCGGCCGGCCGCCAGACGTCCATGTTTGGAATCAGCCGCAGCGTGGCTGCGTGTTCGACCGCCTGGTGCGTCGGCCCGTCTTCTCCCAGGCCGATCGAGTCGTGCGTGAACACGTAGATGACGCGCAGCTTCATCAGCGCGGCCATGCGCAATGCGTTGCGCGCGTAGTCGGAAAACGTCAAGAACGTGCCCGCGAACGGCAGGAATCCGCCGTGCACCGCGAGCCCGCTCGAGATTGCGCACATGCCGAACTCGCGCACGCCGTAGTTGATGTGGCGGCCCTCGAGATGATCGGGCCGCAGCGCACCGGCCTTGCTCCACTTGGTCAGATTGCTGCCGGTTAGGTCGCCCGAACCGCCGATCAGTTCAGGCAGCGCCGGCGCCAGCGCTTCGAGCGCAAGCTGTGACGCCTTGCGCGTAGCCACGGCTTCGCGCTTTTGTGCCGCCGCGGCGATTGCGGAGTCGCGTGCCGCAAAGTACGCGGCCGGCAACTGATGCTGCATGCGGCGTTCAAATTCGCCGGCCTCGTGTGGATAGCGCTCGGAGTACGCGTGAAAGAGCTGATTCCATTTCCCTTCGCGCTCGGCGCCGGCCGCCTTCGCGTCCCACGCGGCGTAGACATCTTTCGGCACTACGAATGGCTGGTGCGGCCAACCAAGCGCGGCGCGCGTTGCTTCGACTTCCTTCTCGCCCAACGCCTCGCCGTGCGCCTTCTCGGTGCCGGCGCGACCGGGCGAGCCCTTGCCGATAGTCGTTTTCGCGACGATCAACGTCGGCCGCGCCGCTTGCTGTTTCGCTTCGACGATCGCCCGATCCACCGCATTGACGTCGTGTCCGTCGATCGGACCGATGACGTGCCAGCCGTAGGCGTCGAACCGCTGCGGCGGTGTCATCGGTAAACCAGTCCTTGACTTCGCCGTCGATCGAAATGCCGTTGTCGTCGTAGACGGCGATCAGCTTGCTTAGCTGCCACGTACCGGCGAGCGAGGCGGCTTCGTGCGAAATGCCTTCCATCATGCAGCCGTCGCCCATGAACACGTAGGTCCAATGATCGACAACGTCGAATGCCGGCCGATTGAATTCCGCGGCGAGCAGTTTTTCGGCGAGTGCCATGCCGACGGCATTGGCGAATCCCTGGCCGAGCGGCCCGGTCGTGGTTTCGACGCCGGGCGTCAGACCGAGCTCCGGGTGCCCGGGAGTGCGGCTATGCAGTTGCCGAAAATTCTTCAGCTCTTCGAGCGGCAAGTCGTAACCGGTCAGGTGCAGCAATGCATATTGCAGCATCGAGCCATGGCCGTTGGACAAGAACAAAACGGTCGCGATTGGCCCAGTGCGGGTTGGCAGGGTTGTGTGAAAGGTGTCGGCCCCACAGCGCCACCGCGACTTCCGCCATTCCCATCGGCATGCCGGGATGGCCGGAGTTGGCCTTCTGCACGGCGTCCATCGCCAACGCGCGAATTGCGTTGGCCATCGTCGCCACCGGCATTTCTGACAACGCAAGCGGCGCGGAAACGTCGTTCATCTGGTACGGGTGCAAAAAGCGTTAAATGGTAGCAAAGCGGCCAATCGAATCGGCCACATCCTGCACACCTGCGCTGGCACAATAGAAGCTGGCGTAGTAGTAAATCCGCGGCGATTCATATACTATTCGCCGCTTTTCCAAATTCGATCCGGAACCAAAAGGAAGCAACGGGCGCCAGACTTCATCGCAAATTTCTGATTTTTGCGAACGAGCGAAGGCAACGAGCCGTTAGGCAGCACTCCCGTCAGAGCCAGCAGGGCAAGCAAGGGACTTTTCCTTGCGTTGCATGACTCACACGCCGCGCCACAGCGCGTGAGTCCCGGATCGTGGGGTTGCGACGCGAGTCGCGCTTCAGGTCGATTAGGGCGGACCTGCTGGGGGACGAAGATGAATGGCCTTCACCTGACTGGCGATCTGTTCGACTGCGGCTGTAGCGCAGCGCTTTTAACGGATCTAGACACACTTTCCAAAATCTGTCGCGACGCGACGAATGAGTCGAAGCTGACCATCGTTGATGAGGCGTGGCATCGATTTCCTGCTTGGAACGGAGAGCCCGGTGGCATTACCGGGACGATCTTGCTCGCCGAATCGCATCTGGCGATTCACACGTGGCCGGAGCGACGTGGCGTCACACTTGACGTCTACGTGTGCAACTTTACCGACGACAACACCGGTAAGGCCGAGCAGCTATTCGAGGCACTGGCGGTTGCGTTTCGGCCCAAGAGTCAGGCGGTCAATCGCATTACGCGCGGCGATCTTGCAGCGGAGCCGCACCGTGCCGCGGACCAGGACGTCAAGCAGCCTGAAAAAGACGAGTTGATTTTCGACTGGCTGAATGCGCATTCCGGTTACGGCACGACCGCCACTAAGACACTCGCGCAGATCCAGTCGCCGTACCAGCGAGTTGAGGTCTACGACACGCAGCAGTTCGGAAAGCTGTTTCGCCTCGACGGCCGTTTGATGACCTCCGAGCGCGACGAGTTTTTTTATCACGAGTGCATGACGCATCCCGCCGCGCTGGCGCATCCGAATCCCGAATCGATTCTGGTGATCGGCGGCGGCGATGGCGGGTCATCGGAGGAACTGCTGAAGCATCCGAGCGTGAAGCGCATCGTGATGGCTGAGCTCGATCCGGTCGTGATCGACATTTCGAAGAAATGGCTGGGTTCGATTCACAACGGCGCGTTCAGCGATTCGCGGCTCGAGGTGAAGATCGGCGACGGCTTCGAGTTCGTGAAGTCGACTGCCGAGCGCTTTGACATCATCGTGCTCGACCTGACCGATCCGGATACGCCGGCGTTTCACCTGTATTCGGAGGAGTTTTTCCGGATGTGCCAGCGCATCTTGCGTCCGGGCGGCATGCTGACGCTGCATTTGGGCTCACCTGTCTATCAGGTAGAAACAGTGCGCAAGAACGCGACCAATCTGCGCAAAGTGTTCCGGCACGTTGCGCCAATGTCGCTGTTCGTGCCGCTCTATGGCTCGCTGTGGTGCCTGGCGGTGGCCAGCGACACGATCGATCCGCGCACGATCCCGGTCGAAACAATCGGCCAGCGCATCAGCGAGCGGCAGATCGGCGGGTTGCGTTACTACCATCCGACAATGCACTCAGCCCTGTTCACGCTGCCGGTGTTCGTCCAGGACCAGGTGCAATCTCAGGCACAAACGGCTGGCGCGCGACTCGGCGAGTTAGAAGCCGCATAACTGGCGCATGACGGCGGCGCGTTTCTTCATCGACGCGCCGCTTTCCTCAGGCGCCGAAATCGAGCTGCCGGCTCACGTCGCGCACCACGCTACCCGCGTCCTGCGCCTGCGCGATGGTGCGCCGATCGTCGTGTTCAACGGCGGCGGCGGCGAGTTTGCTGCGAAGCTTTCGCTGCATGGAACGCGCATTCACGCGCGGGTTGGCAAGCACGATCCGATCGAGCGCGAATCGCCGCTTGCGGTTACGTTGATCCAGTCGTGGATCGCCAGCGACAAGCTCGATTGGACGACTGAAAAAGCGGTCGAGCTTGGCGTGCATGCGATCGTGCTGGCACCGGCGCTTCGCTCCGTGATTCGCCTGACGCGCGATCGTTCGGCAAGGCGAATCAAGAAGCTTCACGACGTTGCGATAGCGGCTTGTTCGCAGTGCGGGCGGAATCGCATTCCGCCTATCGAAGCGTTCTCCACGTTCACTGACGCGTTGCAGGCCGGTTTGCGCGACGGCGCAGTTGGACTGTTGCTGAGTCCGCAAGCGGAACCGCCGCTGCTGCAAGTCTCCAGCGGCAACCGCCGCATTGCGCTTGCAGTCGGCCCCGAAGGCGGGTTCGATGACAGTGAAGTAGCGCTCGCAACACAGCTGGGCTATCGCGCATGCGGCCTGGGACCGCGCATATTGCGTACCGAAACGGCAGGGCTCGCCGCTGTCGTCGCGCTGCAGAGCGCGTACGGCGATCTACGCTGAGCTCAACAGGCGCAGGAAGCCGCGCGTTGCGCCTGGCTTCACAGTAGTTCCGGCTGCCGAACCGAGTTCGCTTCGAGCACTGTGATGGCCGTCATGTTGACGATGCGGCGTACGGTGGCAACAGGTGTCAGGATGTTCGCCGGCTTGGCAACTCCGAGCAGCATCGGCCCGATCGCGATGTTGTTTCCGGCGGTGGCCTTTAGCAGGTTGTACGCGATGTTGGCCGAATCGAGATTCGGACACACCAGCAGATTGGCATCGCCAGTCAGCGATGAGAACGGCATGATCGATTTGCGAATCGCGTCGTCCACTGCGCCGTCGGCGTGCATTTCGCCATCGATTTCGAGGTCCGGCACCAGCTGACGAACGAGCGCTAGCGCGCTGCGCATCTTCACCGCCGACGGCGCGTCGCTCGAACCGAAGTTCGAGTGCGAAACCAGGGCGACACGCGGTGCAATTCCGAGCCGCTTTAGTTGGTCGGCGGCAAGCGCAGTGATTTCGGCGACCTGCTCCGCAGTTGGATCGAGGTTGACCATCGTGTCGACCAGTGCCAGCTGCCTCCCGGGCACCATCAGAATGTTCATCGCCGCATAAACGTTGGCACCGACGCGGTGACCAATCACCTGATCGATATACGTCAAGTGCGGGCCAAGGGTGCCGAACGTGCCGCAGATCATGCCGTCGGCCTCGTTCTTGTGCATCATCATTGCGCCGATCAATGTGAGCCGACGCCGCATCTCGATCTTCGCGTACTGCTGCGTAACGCCCTTGCGCGCAGCCAAGCGGTGGTACGTTTCCCAATAATCGCGATACCGATTGTCGAATTCGGGATTGATCAGATCGAAGTCCACTCCTGACCGCATGCGCAACCCGAAGCGCTCAAGGCGCTTGTCGATAACCGCCGGTCGGCCAATCAGGATCGGGTGCGCGAGTTTCTCGTCGATCACGACCTGAACCGCGCGCAACACTCTTTCTTCTTCACCCTCGGCAAACACGACGCGCGACTTGCCGCCGGCGGCGACCGCATTCTTGGCGATCGCGAAGATCGGCTTCATGAACGTGCCGGAGTGGTAGACGAACTGCTGCAATTGATCGCGATACGCCTGAATGTCGGCAATGGGCCGCGTCGCGACGCCGCTTGCCACCGCGGCCTGCGCGACCGCGGGCGCAATTCGCGTGATCAGCCGCGGATCGAACGGCTTTGGAATCAGATAGTCGGGGCCGAAGGCGACATCGGCGACGCCGTATGCGGAGGCCACGATGTCACTCTGCTCCTCGCGCGCCAGACCGGCGAGCGCGCGCACCGCAGCCGTTTCCATCGCTGTCGTGATTGTCGTGGCGCCCACATCGAGCGCGCCGCGAAAAATGAACGGAAAGCACAGAACATTGTTGACCTGGTTTACGTAATCTGAGCGCCCGGTCGCGATGATCGCGTCGTCGCGCACCGCCTTCACCTGCTCGGGCATGATCTCCGGCGTCGGATTTGCCAGCGCAAGGATCAACGGGCGCGCTGCCATCTTCTTGACCATCGCGGGCTTCAGCACTCCCGCTGCCGACAGTCCAATAAAAATGTCGGCGCCGTCAATCACGTCGTTTAATGCGCGCAGCGGCGTCGCTTGCGCAAAGCGCGCCTTGTCCTCGTCCATCAGCACCTTGCGTCCTTGATAGACGACACCTTCGATATCGGTGACCCAGATGTTCTCGCGGGGCAAACCCAGCTCGACCAGCAGTTGCAAACACGCCAGCGCCGCGGCGCCAGCACCGCTGGTCACCAGCTTCACCTTCTTGATGTCTTTGCCGACGATGCTCAAGCCATTTAACACCGCGGCGCCAACGATGATCGCGGTGCCGTGCTGGTCATCGTGAAACACCGGGATCTTCATCCGCTGACGCAGCTTGCGCTCGATGTAAAAGCACTCGGGCGCTTTGATGTCTTCGAGGTTGATGCCACCGAAGGTCGGCTCGAGCGCCGCGATGACATCGATCAGCTTGTCCGGATCGAGCTCGTTCACTTCAATGTCGAACACGTCGATGCCGGCGAACTTCTTGAACAGCACCGCTTTACCTTCCATCACCGGCTTGGCCGCGAGCGGCCCGATCGCGCCGAGCCCTAGCACTGCGGTGCCGTTGGTCACAACGCCGACCAGATTGCTCCGTGCGGTGTAACGAGAGGCGGTTGAAGGATCGGCTTGAATCGCCTCACAAGCGGCGGCGACACCCGGCGAATAGGCAAGCGCGAGATCGCGCTGATTCACCAGCTGCTTGGTTGGCGTAACCGAGATTTTTCCGGGGACAGGCTTCTCGTGGTACTCGAGGGCGGCGATCTTCAGATCGCCCTTCTGGTCATCGTGATCGGCGGTCGACATGGGCAAAACGAGCGTGGGACACCACGGAAGGTCAAGCCGTGATTATCCGCGCGCGCGGTCGCGGTCGAGCGCGCGCGTCTGATGCGCACCAATCCCAGGCAGCACTCGCGCTACATACGTAGCCGCAGGAAAGAGGCTAGACCGACTGCCCGGCGTTTGTTTGTAGGTGCTGCGAATCGCTGGTCGAACTCGGCGGCGCAAGCTTCAAAGTCGGCTCAAGCGGCACGCTGACCTCAGCATTGACGGGCATGGCGGCTGGCTTTGATTCCGCTGCTGGCGTGGCGGCAGCACGAATCGCCGATGCAATCGCCGCATCGACCTTGCCAGTGGCAGCCAGTCGAAGCCGCGCGCGTTCGCCGAGCACGCGTACGCCATAGCCTCCATCGTCGGGCATGTTGCCTGCGCCCACATAGAGCTGGAGCCCGCGCTCGACCGAACCGCCGCGCGAGATCAGCTCGTGCAGTATCGACGAGCCGACCTCCATATTCGCGATCGGATCCAGCGCTGCGGTTTCGCCGCCGTGCGGTTCAAAGCGCTGCGCATGAACACGAGTCATCACCTGCATCAGTCCCTGCGCACCCATCGCGCTTTGCGCAAAAGGATTCAGGCTCGACTCGATTGCAACCACCGACAGGATCAGCAGCGGGTCGAGGTTTTTTTCCTTACCGATCTGAAAGGCGGCAGACACCAGCAAGCGCGCCGCTCCGTCGGCCACTCGATACCGGCGCGCCAGATACTGGACGATGCGTTTTTGCTGCGGATCGTCGGTGTTGACCTGCACCCGCTGATCGCGGCTCGTGGAATCCGGCGGAGCCTCCGCATCTGGCACGATGGCGACGGAATGTGGGACCGGGAGCCGCGCGGCCAACAGCGCGCGCGCGTCTTCACTGCCCACCAGCACACCCGCCGCAAGCAAGCCGGCGCAGCCCGAAGTCATCACGACCAGCTTAGACGTCGAAAGCGCTCCGGCGCCGATATCGCGTAGGAGCGTCGTCAAAGCTGATGCGGCTGACGAAAGCGGGCTTTTAGCGCCGGCCTTGTTATCCTGGTGCGGCGCATAATTCGCAGCGTTTGCCACTCGTACCTCCTTATGCCGAACGGCCACCGATTCCTCTCGGGGTCGCCATTCACAGGTTGGAACGTTGACCGGATCGCTTAATTGCTTCACCGGCGACTTACTTTTCGCGCTTCCCCCTGACCGACCAGGCGCGGGGCTGTGTTGCGAGCCGTAATCAATTCCTGGCGGAGCAAGGTGAGGGCCAGGTCCAATAGTTTGCGTTCCACCGTCGCCATCCTTGAATGTTGCAGCGCACATGCGATGACTAACGGCCGACGCGGATTCTAAGTGTCACCGTCTTCTGGTCAAGCCGGAGGTGACTCTAAAACATATCGGCGGCCCGCCCGACGGCGGGTTGCGGGCAGCGAGCAGCCCCAAAAACCTACATCAAATCAGTGCGTTAACGGGATGCCAGCACTCCGGATGTTGGCACTCACTGACTGCGCCGCCGCTCGTCGCGCGCACGTGTCTTCCGTATGAATTACGCTGACCTGCGCGACTTTTTGACCCAGCTTGAGCGGTTCGGTGAGCTCAAGCGCGTTTCGACGGAGGTGTCACCGCACCTCGAAATGACGGAAATCTGCGACCGGGTTTTGCGCTCGGGCGGACCGGCGCTCCTTTTCGAGCGGCCGGCCGGCTCGAAGATTCCGGTACTCGGCAACTTGTTCGGCACTGTCGGGCGTGTTGCGCGCGCGATGGGCGCTGCGGATGTCGGCGCTCTGCGGGACGTCGGTGAATTGCTGGCGGCGCTGAAGGAGCCCGAGGCGCCGCAAGGCTTGCGCGATGCGCTCGGCAAAGTGGCGCAGCTCAAAAGCGCGCTCTGGGATATGGCGCCGCGCGACGTGAAAGGCGCCGCATGCCAGTCCATCGTTTGGGAAGCGGACGACGTCGATCTGGGCCGACTCCCGATCCAGACCTGCTGGCCAGGGGATGCCGGACCGCTGATTACTTGGGGACTCGTGATCACGCGTGGGCCGCATAAGAAGCGCCAAAACCTAGGCATCTACCGTCAACAGGTGTTAACTCGCAATAAAGTCATCATGCGTTGGCTCGCGCATCGGGGTGGCGCCCTTGACTTTCGAGATCACGCACTGGCGCACCCGGGGCAGCCGTTTCCAATCGCGGTCGCGCTCGGTGCCGATCCGGCGACGATGCTTGGAGCCGTGACGCCGGTGCCCGACAGTCTTTCCGAGTATCAGTTTGCCGGCTTGTTACGCGGTGGCCGCACCGAGATCACGAAGTGCATCGGTAACGAGCTGAGTGTTCCGGCAAGGGCTGAGATCGTGCTCGAGGGTCGCATTCAGCCAGCGCCGAAGGGCACGGGAAGCGAGATTGAAGCGTCGGACGGCGGCAAGCCCCAGCGGCAGGATTACGAAATAGCGCTTGAAGGGCCGGGGGGCAGCGCGCCGCCCCGGCCCTGGGGGCAGGATTACGAAATGGCCCTTGAAGGGCCATTTGGCGACCACACCGGCTACTACAACGAGCGCGAGTGGTTTCCGGTCTTCACCATCGACCGCATCACGATGCGGCGCGATCCGATCTATCACTCGACCTACACCGGCAAGCCGCCCGATGAGCCGGCTATTCTCGGCGCGGCACTAAACGAGGTGTTCGTGCCGCTGCTGCGCCGCACGTTTCCGGAGATCCGGGATTTCTATCTTCCGCCCGAAGGCTGCAGCTACCGGATGGCGGTCGTGTCGATGCGGAAGCAATACGCCGGACATGCGAAGCGCGTGATGTTTGGGGTCTGGAGCTTCTTGCGCCAGTTCATGTACACCAAATTTATCGTGGTCACGGACGAGGACATCGACGTGCGCGACTGGAAGGAAGTCATCTGGGCCATCACGACGAGAGTCGATCCGGTGCGCGATACCGTCCTGGTCGACAACACTCCGATCGACTATCTCGATTTCGCGTCACCGGTCGCGGGACTCGGCGGCAAAATGGGGATCGATGCGACCAGCAAGTGGCCGGGCGAAACGCAGCGTGAATGGGGTCGGCCAATCTCCATGGATGCCCAGGTCAAGGCAAGAATCGACGCAATTTGGAACGAACTCGGAATCTAGACAATGGCCATCGAACGGAAACCGATCAGGCGGGGCGGCATCAAGTCGGCCGGCTACGACCGCAGCAATCGCGTGCTGGAAATCGAATTCGACAACGGATCGATCATTCAGCACACCGCCGTTGGCGAAGAGATCGCGCGGCGCTTCCTCGCAAGCTCATCGCCGGCGAGCGTGTACAAGGACACGATTCAGGAAGAATTCACGATCAAGCGAGTGAAGTAGCGGAGCTCGTTTTCGTGCCTTTGTCCTGTGGGCAGACGCGCGGCCGCTCTGAGGGCAGCCCGCCTCGCTACAAGAAAAAGAGCGTTGCGAGGCCCAGAAAGATAAACACGCCCATGCTGTCCGTAGTGAACGTCAACAGCACCGACGATCCGAGCGCCGGATCGCGGCCTGAGCGTTCGAGTACCAGCGGCACGAACATTCCAACCAGCGCCGCGATCGTCATGTTCAATGTCATCGCCAGCAGCAAGGTCAAACCAATCAACCACCCGCGCGGACTGTCGGCGTAGATCCACCACGCGACCAGTCCGGCAATGCTGCCCCACACCAGTCCATTCAGGACGGCGATGATCAGCTCTTTCAGTATCAGCCGCTTCGCATTGCCGCCGGTGACTTGACCCAGCGCAAGCGAGCGGATCATTAGCGTCATCGTCTGGTTGCCGGAATTGCCGGCAATTCCCATCACGATCGTCATCAAGGTGGCGAGCGCGACGACTCGCTCGATCGTCGTCTCAAAGGCGCCTATCACGCGCGATGCAAAAAAAGCCGTGCACAGATTGATCGCGAGCCAGAGCCAGCGATTACGCGCCGAGTTCCAGACGGATGCGAACAGATCCTCGTCTTCGCGCAAGCCGGCTTGCGCCAGCGCCGCGTCCTCGCCCTCTTCGCGAATGACGTCGACCACTTCGTCGATCGTCAGGCGCCCGACCAGCCGACCGGCTTCGTCGACGACCGGCGCCGAGACCAGGTCGTAGCGTTCGAACGCCTGCGCTGCTTCGCTCGTTTCGTCGAGCGGCGAAAGCGTCATCAAGTCGGTGTTCATTACCGACGCGACCTCGACTTCGGGTTCATTCAACAGCAGGCGGTCGAGCGGCAGCCCGCCTTTCAAGACATCGTGCCGATCAACGACGAATATCTGATCGGTGTGATCCGGCAGCGCATCGAAGCGGCGCAGATAGCGCAGCACGACTTCGAGCGTTACATCCTCACGAATCGTGATCATCTCGAAGTCCATCAGCGCCCCGACCGAATCATCGGGGTACGACATCGACGCGCGTAGCTGCGCGCGCTCTTCGGTCGTGAGGCTCTGCTGAACTTCAGCGACGACGTCGGCCGGCAGGTCGTCCGCGATCGCGGCGATTTCATCGGTTTCGAGGCTTTCGACCGCGTCGACCAGTTCCTCGCGATTCATCGACGCGATCAGCGTCTCGCGCACGGCGTCGTTGACCTCGATCAGAATCTCGCCGTCGCGATCGGCCTTGACGCCGTCCCATACGGTGAGTCTGTCTTCGAGCGGCAACGCTTCGAGGATGTACGCGATATCGGCCGGATGCAGCCGATCCAGAATCGTCTTCAGCTCGTTCAGGTGTTGGCGATGAACGAGTTGTTCAACCAATGCTTTTTTTTCTTCGGCCGGCGTCTGCTCGCGATGCACCAGGGCTTCGACCCGGCGCTGCTTTCCCAACACTTGCTCGACGCGCGCGAGCGCGCGCTGCGCGGCTTCCGGATCGTGCGCCGGCGCAGCGTCTCGCTTTTCGCGTTCGAGTTGTTGTTCGTTCATCGGAGTCGCGCGTTAGTGCCGCTCAGCGGCGCACGGATTGTATTCGGCAAGCGAGGTTTTCGAAGCTCTTGCTTGCCGCCTTGATGCGGACGGCATAGCGACCGCTGCCAACCGATCCAGTCTACGGCGCAACTACATCCAGCATGAAGCGTTGAATGGCCGCGGTTCTCTTGTCGAGATAAGGTCCCGACCGGATGCGGCCGTAGCGCTTGGGATTCGGCAGATACGCGGCTAAGCGCGCGGACTGTTCAGCGTTCAGTTGTGACGCATTGACTCCGAAATAGTGGCGCGCTGCAGCCTCTGCGCCGAAGACCCCGTCCCCCCACTCGACGACGTTCAGGTACACCTCCAGAATGCGGCGCTTGTCCCATAGCGCCTCGATCATGTAGGTGATGACGAGCTCCTGCGCCTTGCGCCAGTAACTTCGCTCCGACGACAAGAACAGGTTCTTCGCGAGCTGCTGAGTGATGGTCGAGCCGCCGCGCGCGAGCTTGCCCTTGCGGATATTCTCCTTGTAAGCCTTCTCGATGGCGTCCCAATCAACGCCTTCATGCTCGGTGAAGTGCGAGTCCTCCGAGGCAATGACGGCACGCTTCAGTTGATTCGAGATGCGTTCGTATTCGATCCAGCGATGCTTCAGTTCGGCGTTAGGCTTTTTCTCCTGCAGCGTCGCGAGCTCGCGGCGCATGAACGACGTCGTACCCGGGTCGTTCCACTTCCACCAGGCCACCCAGCCGAAGTACCAAAGCTGGACCAACAGCAAGACGGTCAGTGCGACGAATGCCGCAAGCAGCGCGGCGCGCGACAGCCAGCGCAACATTGAGCGCATGGCTATTTGGCGATGCTGTGCTCGGCCGATTGCTGCTTGATCAGATCTCGCAATTCGCGGTACACGGCCTTGGTGTCAGGGCGTACGCCGCGCCACAGCAGGAAAGACTCGGCTGCCTGCTCGATCAGCATGCCGAGGCCGTCGACGACGATCTTTGTACCGCCAGACTTGGCGAGTTGCATGAAGGGTGTCGGCTCGGCGGCGTAAACCAGGTCGTACGCCAGCGCACAATCGTTGAACGTGTCCGGATCGATCGCCGGTGCCTCGTTATGCAGGCTGGTCGTCGTGCCGTTGATGATCAGATCGAAATGCTCGGCGGGGATCTCGTCAAAGTGAATCGCCTCGACGCCGAATTCTTCGGCCAGCTCTTCGGCGCGCTTGTGCGATCGATTGGCGACCGCCAGCCACCGTGGGCTCTCGTCCAGCACCGAACCAATCAGCCCGCGCACGACGCCACCGGCGCCAAGGATCAGCACCGTGCAATTCGACAACGAAAATTGCAGACGTTCGCGCAGATCACGCACGAAGCCCACGCCGTCGGTGTTGTCGCCGATGATCGTGTCGCCGTCGAACTTCAACGTATTGACCGCTCCGGCCAGTCTGGCGCGCGGCGTCAGATCGTCGGCCAGCTTCGCGGCATCGATCTTGAACGGCAAGGTGACATTGATACCGGCATAGCCGGCTTCGCGCAGCGCGAGCGCCTTGTCTTCGAAGCCGTCGAGCGGCGCTTCGATGCGCTCGTACGAGAGGCGCTGGCGTACCTGCTGCGCAAACCGCTGATGAATCTCCGGCGAGCGGCTATGCGCAATCGGGTTGCCGACCACTCCGTACTTGTCGACGGCGCTCATGAGCTTCGATTCAGGGCTTTGCGCTGCGGGTGGCCAGCTGGTCGTTGGTGAAGATCCAGGTACGCGTAATTTCAAGGATATCCGTGTCGCGCGCAATCTCCGGCGGAAACGGAGGGTACGGACCGGCAATTTGCACGATTCGCCGCGCCGCGCGATCCAGTATCTGCGAGCCCGATGATTGCTCGATCAATGCGTCGGCCACCGAGCCGTCCTTGCGAATCGCCACTGTCATGCGCAGCGCGCCGTAATACCGCCCCCGCGCATCGTTCGGGTAGTTCTCGTTGCCGATTCTTTCGACGCGTGCACGCCAGTCTTCGACGTAGCGCGCAAAGCGGTATTCCGACGCGCTCGGCATGAAATGGTGCTTGCGTGGCCGCTTTTGATAGTCCGAAATCTGTTTGGCGATTTCGGCCTGCGCACGTGCTAGTTGCTGGGTTGTTTCCTCATCGGTGCTGCCGTTTTGCATCGCCTCGGTCGATGCGTCCTTTGGCGGATTCGGTCTGCAACTGCAGGGATTCGCGCAACGTCGCCAACAGCTTCTTCTGCTCTTCCTCAAGCTGTTGCACGGTCTTGCGCGCTGACTCGAGCGAATCGCCATCGCGCATCTCGAAGCTGTTTGGTAGCGGCGACGTGCGCCGACCCGCATCGTTGGCGCCGCCGCCATCGAGGTTGTTCTGCGCCAGCGCTTCAACCGTGCCTGGCGCAGCTGGCGCTCTTGGCGTTGACCAGGATGATCTCGACTGGTGGGTCGGTCGAGCGCACTCGGAACAGTTCTGGATCGACGAAGCGAACTGCCAGTGCGGTGATGTGCAGACCAACGGATACCGTCATCGCCATGACCAGCACCTTGTCGGCCAGCACCGAGCGCAGTCCGTAGGCAGGTGCGGCCAGGCTCAGTGCGGCCACCTCCATTCAACTACGTCCCATTGGACCACTTGTCTGCAGCGAGGTCATTCGTCCGTTTGAACTTTTTCTGACGATGTCAAACGATTGTAGCCAGCACCTTCGGCAATCAGCGTGACAAGATCGCGCTAGTCTCGCCATCCGCACACAAGATGGTCGTTTAGCTCGGACTGCTCTGCCGCGCCGCCTCGTGTTGGATCGATTGCATCGGTGGCCAGGTGTTCGCCTGCCAATTCCGCGCTTTGCTCGGCCATGGTCTCCGGCGCCGCGTCGACAGTCTCGTCGATCAACTCTTCCTCGTCGATATCGATAACCGTCTGCGCGGCCAGCACTCGGTGCACTCTCGCTTCGAGAGTGAGATCAAGCGCATCGGTCGCGATGACATCGAGCTCTAGCCGTTGCCCGCGCGGCAAGTCGGCAAGTCCAGGCAGACGCGTAATGAACGGCAGTCCGTCGATGCGCAGCACGTCGCCTCTTAGCACCGTGGCGTCGATGCGCGTTAGGTTTTCTTGATGAATCCAGCGCAGAGACCAGTAGCGCTCCAGCGTCCGTTGAAACTCCGCATATGCGCCGTACGCCGATTCAAACCCCGAAACGACGCCGAACAGTTCGGCGTCGTTCGTCGAGTATGGCGGCGGCTCTCCGTTGACACATGCGAGAAGTTGTCGCTGGTTGACCAGGTCGACATAACGGCGCAGCGGCGATGTGCACCATGCATAGTGCTCGACGCCGATGCCTTCGTGTGACGCCGGCGCAGTCCCCATCTTGACGCGCCCGAGCGCTTGCGAACGATAGATTCCAACCGCGCGGCGCGCCGCCAGCCAGCCGCCCCAGGTGGTGTTGGCAAAGATCATCAGCTCGGCCACGATCAGATCGAGCGGAGATCCGCGACGGCGCTGGCGGATCATCACGCGTGCCTGATCATCGACACCGTCGAGCTCGAAGGAGTAGTCGATGCGGCCGATTGGTTCAGGACGGCCCCGCACCTGCTCACGTTGCACCAGCAACCTGCGCGCAACGTGCCAGAGAATGCTCAATTGTTCGGCAAACGGCGAGTCAAACTCGCCGGTCCCGATTGCCGCTTCGGTAACAATCTCATCGAGCCGATCGTGCCGCAGGTTGGCTTCGATATGCACTTGTTCGGGTCGGAACTCGGTCGCAACAATCTCGAACGTTTGAGGATCGACATCCGCATAGAGCGACAGCACCGGCGCCTGGTTGCCCTCGTTCAGCGACAAGGCGTCGATCCAGGCGTCCGGCAGCATCGTGTATTTGACTCCGGGCGCGTAGACCGTCGACATGCGCGAGCGGGCGATCGCGTCGATCGGATGACCACGCGGGATCGCGACCGCCGGTGCCGCTATGTGGATACCGATTCTGATGCGATCGCCGAGTGGCTGCACAGAAAAGGCGTCGTCGATTTCAGTCGTTGCAGAGTCGTCGATTGAAAACGCGCGAACCGCCGCCAGCGACAGCTCACTCGACCCGCCATTCGACCGATTCGGCGCCGGCAGATCCACGGCGAACCCCGTCCCGCGCGGGAAATGCTGCGCGAGAAAACTATCGACGTGCCAGCGGTACGGCGAAGCGATGGCGCCTCGCGCCAACAGCAGCCGCAGCGGCGTCATGTGCGACTCGGCCGCCGCCTGCTGCAGCGCCTTGAACTCGATTGAATTGCGATCGGGGTTGACCAGCAGCTCCACCGCCTGCCGTGTGATCGCCTCCGGCGCACGGCCGGACTTCAGCTCCTCGACATACTGTTGCCTCAATTCCTCTTGCTTGCGTTTGCGCTCGACTGCAGCGAGTGCGGCCTTGAGCGTCTCCGCCGGCGCGGGCCGATAACGGCCGCGACCCTTGCGATAGAAGTAAACCGGAGCGCTGTGCAATCGAAAAAGCAGCGCTGCCGCTTGCTCGGCGGTCGGCTCAGCGCCGAAATACTCGCGCGCCAGCTCGATGAATCCGAACTCTTCCTGCGGCGCAACCTCCCATAAAAAGTCGAGATCGATCGATTCGGCTTGCGCGTTTCCTCGCTCGATCAATGCGCCGGGTGAAGGCTCTGCAAACCGCAGCAGCACATGCGAGGACTTGACTTTCGTGCGCTTGCCGCTCGGCAGCTCGATCTGATGCGACGTGCCGGCGTTCGCAATCTCGGTGCCGGCTTTGAACGCGCCATCGTCATCGAACAACAGGTACGTACTCACTGCGAGGCCGCGAAGGTGAAAATGGATGCTTCAAACCGTCAATCCGCCGGATACCTCGATGACGGCGCCATTGATATACGACGCTTCGTCGGACGCGAGAAACGCATACACATTGGCGACGTCTTCGGGAGTTCCCAGTCGATGCAATGGCACGCGCTGCTTCAGCTGCTCGAGCACTTTTGCCGGAATCGTGTCGAGGATGTGCGTGGCGATGAATCCGGGCGCGACTGCGTTACAGCGGATTCCCTTCGGCCCAAGCTCGCGCGCCCAGGTCTTGACGAAGCCGATGACGCCGAACTTGCTGGCCGCGTAATTCGTCTGGCCGAAGTTACCGTAAATGCCGACGACGCTCGATGCATTGAGAATCACACCGCTGCCCTGCTGCACCATCGTATCGATCACCGCCTGCGCGCTGTTATACGTGCCCTTCAAATTGACGTCGATCACGCGATCGAACTCATCCTCGGTCATTTTCTGCAAGCGTGCGTCAAGTGTGATTCCAGCGTTGTTGACCAACACGTCGATTCGCCCATGGCGTTGCTTGACTTCGGCGACCATCGAATCGATCTGATCACGGACAGTGACGTCAACGATCATTCCATCGATCGGACCGCGGCTCGATAAAGATACTCGTGCTGAGTCGATCGATTCCTTGCTGATGTCGCATACAACAACCTTTGCACCTTCGTCCAAGAACTTGCGGGCGGTGGCGTAGCCGATGCCCTGCGCCGCCCCTGTAATGATCGCGATCTTGCCTTGCAAACGCTCCCCCACCAAAACTCCTTATTCAATGCCGCAGAACGACAGTACCTCATCAACATACTGCGCGAAATCCGACAGCTCGTGATTACTGCCTTCGATCACACGCTGCCGTGCGCCTTGGTACTTCGCAACCATCATCCGATAGTCGATCACCGTGTCGCCGGTGGCCGCAACTAGAAAGTAGCGCTCCGGCTTCGTCACCGGGGCATCAAGATCGCGCAGCTCGTCGATGTATTCCGGCCGAAAATCGATTTCGGCATCACTGAAGAAAACGGGCTGACGGCCGATGTGAGCCTCCAAATCACGCGCGGGATTAATGGCGGGGTTCAGCAGCGCCGCGCGGCAGCCGAGCTGTTCTGCAACCCATGTTGCGTAGTAGCCGCCAAGCGATGATCCGATCAGCGCAACTCGATCGGCCGGCTTTGCCCGGGCTGCATAGAGTGCCAGTTGCGACGCTATGCGCGGCGAAGCTGGTAAGGCCGGACACATGAACTGATCAGCCAGACCACGTTGCTGTAGACGCTCCCGCAGCATCAGCGCTTTGCGCGATGCTGGCGATGAACGAAATCCATGCAGGTAGATGATCACGCTCGCGTCTTCGACATCGCCGGCAATCACGCCGCGCGTTTGGCGCCGTCGGTGCGGTTTGCGAGCCGGGTGAGCAGCTTGCCGTGAACGCCGCCGAACGGGCCGTTGCTCATCACGAGCAGTTGATCACCCGTCTCAACGTACGCCACGATTGCCTCGACCATTGCATCAACATCTTCATGCACCGTCACCTTCGAGCCCAGCGGCGCCAGCACGTTGGAAGCATTCCACTCGACTCCGTGCGCAAAACAGAAGACGCGGTCGGCCGCGCCCAGACTGCCGGGCAGCAGCGCGTTGACCGCGCCCCGTTTCATGGTGTTCGAGCGCGGCTCGAATACCGCGACGATGCGACTTTGCGGACGCACCGCGCGCAGCGCCGCAATCGTCTTGGCGAACGCTGTCGGGTGGTGCGCGAAATCGTCGATGACTGTCACGCCACTTACCACGCCCCGTACTTCGAGCCGGCGCCTGACTCCGCGAAATTCGGCGAGAGCAGCCAGAGCGGCGGCGGGCGCAACGCCGACATGATGGGCCGCCGCGATCGCAGCCAGCGCATTCATTCGGTTGTGGTGCCCTGCCAGTGCGAGCTGCAGCGAGCCGGCAATGTCTTCACCGTAGCGAACCTGATATGGTGGCTCGGCATCGAGCTGCCATTTTCCGCCCGCGCCGAACGTATCGAGCTCCGACCAGCAGCCGCGCCCCAGCACGCGCGCGATGGCATCGTCGGCGGCATTCGCGACGATGCGTGTGCGTGCGGGCAACGTGCGCACGAGGTGATGGAACTGCGTTTCGATCGCGGCGAGATCGCGTAAAGATGTCGGCGTGATCGAATTCGAGATTGTTCAGAATGAGCGTGCGTGGCCGGTAGTGCACGAACTTCGCACGCTTGTCGAAGAAAGCGGTGTCGTACTCATCGGCCTCGATGATGAAATGAGAGCCGCCGGTTCGGGCCGAGCGGTCGAAATCATCGGGCACGCCACCAACGAGAAACCCGGGGTCAAGGCCCGCGTGGTCGAGAATCTTTGCCAGCATCGCGGTAGTCGTCGTCTTGCCGTGCGTGCCGGCTACGGCCAGCACGTGCCGACCGCGCAGCAGATTCTCAGCCAGCCACTGTGGTCCCGACGTGTAGGCAAGCCCGCGATCAAGAATTGCCTCCATCAGCGGATTGCCGCGCGTGATTACATTGCCGATAACCCAGATATCGGGTGCGAGCGAGATCTGATCGGCGCCATAGCCGTCGATGACACGAACACCGGAGGCGGCGAGCTGGTCGCTCATCGGCGGATACACGTTCGCATCACAGCCGCTAACGGTATGACCCGCTGCCTGCGCAAGTTGTGCGAGGCCGCCCATGAACGTCCCGCCGACACCGAGGATATGAATGTGCACGCGATAAAGCCGGCTAAAGCCGGCGTTGAAAAAAGCGCGCAATTGTACGGTCGTTCACGGCCCTGCTGCCGATACACTCACCGCAATGGCTTCGAACGACCTACGAATCGAACTCGCCGCCACCGCAGCGCGGCTGATCGCCGAGGAAGGATGTGAGTACGCGCAGGCGAAGCGGCGCGCCGTGCATGAGATTCTTGGCGAGGGCGGCGACCGCCGTACGACGATGCCGGACAATACCGAGGTCGAGCACGAGCTGCGCCGATATTTGAAGCTGTTCGGTGGCGAGTCGCATCGGGCCGTGCTGGCTGCGCTGCGCCGCTCTGCCGCCGACACAATGCAGACGCTGCACGAATTCGATCCACATCTGATTGGCGCGGTGCTGAATGGCACTGCGACCGAACATTCGGACGTGCATCTGCAGTTGTTCGTCGACAGCGCCAAGGATGTCGAATTGCGGCTGATGAATCTCGGCATTGAGTTTGACGTAGAAAGTGGCGCTCACGACGAACGTCCCGCTGCGCTCGAGCACTTGAGCTTCGTGATGCCTGCTGCACCCGATGCCGGATCTCGCTTGCGGATGATCGGCGTTCATCTACACATTTATGGGCGCGACGCCATCAGGATTGCCGCACGCCACAAGCGCGATGTCGCACCTGATGACGACATGCATCCGATCGAAGCTGCCGGACGCGCCAATCTAGCTGCGCTTCGAAGACTGATCGGCAACAGCCCATAGCCGTTGCACGGCTGCATGCGTGGCATGATGCCGCTGCTCGGTTCTCAAAGAACCTCGATGAGCAGACTCAACGCCAACCTCGTCGCAGCAGTCCTCGGATTGCTGGCGCTTGTCCTCGGCCTGGCGCTCGCCTTGCGGCACTATGCGGCGCCAGAGAGCCCTCTGCCGTCGGCCACCGCACTGTTTGCGCACACGTTCAATGACGCGGATGGGCGGCCGCAGCCGATCGATCAATGGCGCGGCAGCTATCTGGTGGTCAACTTCTGGGCCACCTGGTGCGCACCGTGCGTCGAAGAGATGCCCGACCTGCAGAAGGTGCAAGGCGAGTACGCAAGTCGCGGCGTTGCGGTCGTCGGACTGGCGATCGACAACGCGTCCGCCGTAAGGCGGTTTCGCGATGAGTTGAAGTTGCAACTGCCTCTGCTGGTGGCCGGCGCTACCGGCTCTGAGCTCAATCGACAGCTTGGTAACGCATCCGGTGCGCTTCCTTACACGGTGCTGGTCGATCGGAACGGCTCGATGGTCCAATCGAAGCTCGGCCGGCTGCCCGCTGCTGAGCTGCGCTCCTGGCTGGACAAGCACGTCAAGTCCTAAGGGGCAAAGCCAGCCGCCCGGCGCTTGACGACCCTGGACACTTTGCGCGAAAAAGCGGAAACTTCGCGCCTTCGTCCAGCTTCAGCAGCCAAATTCCGCGAATTTCACGAATGTGCCTGAGGTCAACCGCACTGGGGAGCGACGGTGGCCAGCCGCATACTGGTAGTTAACGGCCCGAATCTGAACCTGCTCGGCACGCGCGAGCCGGAGGTCTACGGCAGCCAGACGCTGGCCGACATCGAACGCGAACTCGCCGCGGCTGCACGACCCCAGAATGCGGAAGTGACTTTTTTCCAGAGCAACCACGAGGGCGCGTTGATCGACCGCATTCATCTGGCGCGCACCGATGGCACCGATTTCATCATCATCAATCCAGGCGCTTTTACACATACCAGCATTGCACTACGCGATGCGCTCGCCGCCGTTTCTGTGCGCTTTGTCGAAGTCCACCTTTCGAATCTTCACCGGCGCGAAAGCTTTCGGCATCGCTCGCATCTGGCCGATCTCGCAGTCGGAACGATTGTTGGCTTGGGCGCCGCGGGCTATCGGTATGCGCTGGATTTCGCGTTGACCGAGCGTCGTAGTCCTTGACGACCTGTGATCGTCGTCCTGATCCACCGCAGATAGACAAAGCCAGGAGATCCGATGGATCTACGCAAGCTGAAGACATTGATCGACCTGGTTGCGGAGTCCGGAATTGCGGAGCTCGAGGTCACCGAAGGTGAAGATCGTGTTCGCATTGCGAAGTTCAGCCCGGCGCCGGCCGCGCCAAGCGCTCCGGCCACCGCGGTGGTCGCCGCGCCGATTCCGGCTACGGCGAATGGAAGTACGGTTGCCGCCGTCCCGACGGCCGAGCCGGAGGGACATGTTGTCAAGGCGCCGATGGTGGGCACGTTTTATCGCTCACCGAGTCCCGGCGCTCCGTCATTTATCGAGCTCGGACAATCGGTCAAGCCGGGCGATACCTTGTGCATCATCGAAGCGATGAAGCTGCTGAACGAGATCGAAGCCGAAGTCGGTGGCACGGTCAAGCAGGTTCTCGTCGAAAATGGCCAGCCCGTCGAATATGGCCAGCCATTGTTCATCATTGAGTAGCTGGACATATTGAATAAGAAAGACTCCGTGGCGGTCCCGCCGCGGACCTGACGACACTAATGTTCAAGAAGATTCTGATCGCGAACCGTGGCGAGATTGCGCTCCGTGTGCAGCGCGCATGCCGCGAGATGGGGATCAGCACGGTAGTCGTGCACTCGGAAGCCGACACCGACGCCAAGTACGTAAAGCTCGCCGATGAATCGGTATGCATCGGTCCGGCGCCGTCGAGGGACAGCTATCTGAACATTCCGGCGATCATCAGCGCAGCCGAAGTGACCGATGCCGAGGCGATTCACCCCGGCTATGGCTTCCTCTCGGAAAACGCCGACTTCGCCGAACGCGTCGAAAGAAGCGGCTTCTGCTTTATAGGCCCGCGGCCAGAGTCGATTCGCGCGATGGGCGACAAGGTATCGGCGAAGCAGGCCATGGTGGCCGCCGGCGTACCGGTGGTACCGGGCTCCAACGGCGCGTTACCCGAAGACCCGCGTGACCTCGTGAAAATTGCCCGCGCCATCGGCTACCCGGTGATCATCAAGGCCGCTGGCGGCGGCGGCGGGCGCGGCATGCGAGTCGTGCACACCGAAGCGGCGCTGCTTAACGCCGTCAACATGACACGGCAGGAAGCGCTCGCAGCGTTCAGCAACGCGGCCGTGTACATGGAAAAGTTTCTGGAGGACCCTCGGCATATTGAATTCCAGGTGCTGGCGGATCAGCATCGCAACGCAGTGTGGCTGGGCGAGCGCGATTGTTCGATGCAGCGGCGTCATCAGAAGGTGATCGAGGAAGCGCCTGCGCCGGGAGTCAACCGGCGCTTGATCGACAAGATGGGCGACAAGGTCGTCGAAGCGTGCAGGAAGATCAATTACCGCGGGGCCGGCACGTTCGAGTTCCTGTTCGAGGGAGGCGAGTTTTACTTCATTGAAATGAACACGCGCGTGCAGGTCGAGCATCCGGTCACCGAAATGGTGACCGGAATCGACATCGTGCAGGAGCAAATCAAGGTGGCGGCCGGCGAAAAGCTGCGGCTGCGCCAGCGCGATATCGAACGCAAGGGCCACGCGATTGAGTGTCGCATCAATGCCGAAGATCCGGAGCGATTCACGCCGTCGCCGGGGCGTATCACTGCCTGGCATCCGCCCGGCGGCCCTGGTGTCCGCGTCGACTCCCACGCCTACACTGGCTACTTTGTGCCGCCGAACTACGATTCGATGATCGGCAAGGTGATCTGCTACGGCGACACGCGCGACCAGGCGCTGGCGCGCATGAGAATTGCGATGTCCGAAATGGTGGTCGAGGGCATCAAGACCAACATTCCGCTGCATCGCGAGCTTCTGATCGATGAAAAATTCGTGCTCGGAGGCACCAGCATTCATTATCTGGAGAAGCGGCTGGCAGCGCGTCACGCTGCATAGGGTCCGGTCGGGCAACCGTGTTGGTCGAAATTACGTTGAGCGCCGAGGGTCGTTGCGTAGAGGCGCTGGCGGACGCTCTACTCGAATCCGGCGCACTATCGGTGTCGATCGAAGATGCGCAAGCCGATAGCGAGGCTGAGATACCGCTTTACGGTGAGCCCGGGTACGAACCGACGCTGCACGCCTGGGTGCGCAGCCGCCTGCGAGTGCTGACAGAACGCGATCGTGCCGATGCGATCGTCGCCGCTGCGGGGCTCGCGGCGAAAGTAACGCTCACGATCGAGCACCGCGCTGCAGTCGCAGATTCCGACTGGGTGCGGATCACACAAGCGCAGTTCACTCCTACACGAATTAGCGACCGGCTGTGGATTGTTCCAAGCTGGCATCAGCCACCGCAACGCGACGCGATCGTCGTACGGCTCGATCCCGGCGTTGCGTTCGGTACCGGTACGCATCCGACGACGCGCCTGGCCCTCGCCTGGCTCGATCAAAATCTGCAAGCTGGCGCTAGCGTCCTCGACTATGGCTGCGGCTCTGGCATCCTCGCCATTGCCGCCGCCAAGCTGGGTGCCGGGGAAGTAGTAGGAACCGATATCGATCCGCAAGCGCTGGTCGCGGCGGGCGCCAACACAAGCGCAAACGGCGTAGCCGCCAGCTACACTGATCCGCACGGACTGAGTCAGAACGCAACCACTTTCGACGTCGTGCTTGCCAATATTCTTTCGAATCCGCTCAAGCTGCTTGCACCCGCGCTGCTTGCCCGCGTCGCGCTGCGCGGATCGTTGGTTCTGTCAGGGATTCTGCAGCGCCAGGCCGACGACCTGATCGCGACCTATCGCGACGCCGATCCGACCCTGCCGCTAAGCGTTTGGCGCACCGAAGACGATTGGGTTTGCTTGGCGGGGACGCGCAAGTCATGACCCAGCCGCACTGAGTATGGCGCTCGCAACCAAGTGTCCCCAATGCGGCGCACTGTTTCGCGTCGTGGCGGATCAACTCAAACTGCGCGGCGGGCTGGTGCGCTGCGGCCAGTGTCGTGCCGTGTTCGATGCCATCGGCAGCCTCACGTATATCGACGATTCCGCACTCGCGCAAACGCGCACCGTAACGGCACTGACGCAACCGATGGCACCGCCGCCGCCAAGCTCGACACCGCGCGCTTCGCGGACAGAGGCGCGCAGGTCGGCGCGGCGCGGACCGCGCACGCGACCGCCGCCAACGACCACCGGCCCGAGCAAGCATGCGCTCGGTCCGGCGACCACGCTGCGCATTGCACCGACCGCGCCGGCGACATTGGCCAACACTGCGCTGCGCCGATCGGCGTCATTGCCAACCTCGTCGCCCGACCGCGACGAGCGCAATGAAGACGATCCGAGGCGGCGCGCCAGAGCAAAACGCGAGCGCGAATTGCAGGAGCAGGCCGAATCCGAAGTCGGTGTTCCAACGTTGATCGCCCCAGGAGGGCGCACGCAAGTTGACCCAGCGTCGATCGTCGACGGTATCGAGGTGATCGAGCTGGCGGCGTTGCCGGATGAACCCGAGTCTCAATTGCGGCGAACGACGCGGGGGGCCGCCGCCGTAGACGAACCCGAATTCATCCGCACCGATAGGAAACGCGAGCGGCGCGGATTCTCGATCTTCTTCGGCGGAGGATCGATATTGCTGATCGCGTTAGTCGCCGCACAAGCAGCCGTGATCTTTCGCGCCGAGCTGTTGGCGCGTGTTCCGCAGACGCGTGATGCACTGGTGCAGCTATGCGGTCTATTCGGATGCACGGTCGGCTGGCCGACGCAAGTCGATCAACTGGCGGTTATCGGCAGCGAGCTGCAAGCGATTCCCGGCACCGACGTGCTGGAGCTCACGGCCGTCATTCGCAATCGCGCACCCTTCAGGCAAGCGCTGCCTGCGCTCGAGGTGACGTTAACCGATGCGCGGAATCGGCCGATCGCGCGCAAGGTGTTTACGCCGGCCGACTATCTGGCTGCCGCAGGCGAACCCTCATCGCGCATCGAAGACGGCTTTGCAAGTGGCGGCGACTACACGATTCGTATCTTCTTTGAAGCACGCGGTGTGCAGGCAGCCGGTTTTCTTGTCTACCCGTTTTTCATCTAAGCGCTTTCACTCAAGCCGATAAAGTGAGCACACTTGTCTGTGGTTCGATCGCGTACGACTCGATCATGGTGTTCGCGGGTCGCTTCGCCGACCATATCCTGCCGCACCAGGTGCACATCCTGAATGTCGCCTTTCTCGTTCCCGAGCTGCGGCGCGAATTCGGCGGATGCGCCGGAAACATCGCCTACAACGTCAAGCTGCTGGGCGCGGACGCGTGGCCGATGGCGACAGTCGGCCAAGACGCGCAACCCTATCTTGATCGCCTCGATCGCCTGCAAATCAGCCGCCGATTTGTGCGGTCGATCGAGGGCAGCTTTACCGCGCAGGCATTCATCACGACCGACGCCGACAACAATCAAATTACGGCGTTTCACCCGGGCGCCATGTCGGATTCGCACGTGAACCAGATCCCGAACGACAGCTCGATCAAGCTCGGCATCGTCGCACCTGATGGGCGCGACGGCATGCTGCAGCATGCCGAGCAATTCGCGACGCATGGGATCCCGTTCGTGTTCGATCCGGGCCAGGGCCTGCCAATGTTTTCGGGCGAGGAACTGCGCTGGTTTATCGAGCGCGCCACGTACGTAGCCGTCAACGACTACGAGGGAAAGCTGCTCGCCGACCGCACCCAGCTGACGCTCGCCGAGTTAGCACGCAAGGTGCGCGCGCTTATCGTGACCCACGGCAGTGCCGGTTCGCAGATACACACCGACGGCACGACGCTGCAGATACCGATTGCGCCGGTACGCGAAGCGGTCGACCCAACGGGGTGCGGCGACGCATATCGTGCTGGATTGCTGGTCGGCATCGAGCAGAACATGGATTGGGAAACGACCGGAAGGCTGGCGGCGACTATGGGCTCGATAAAGATCGAGCATTCGGGTGCCCAGAATCACACCGCCGATCGCACCGCCATTTCGGAGCGCTTTAAGGCGGCATTCGGCTACCGACCTTGGTAGCCTAGATTCTCGCGACCACTATCTGCAGCACGTACGCGGCCAGCAGCAAGACTAGCGGCGACAAGTCAAAGCCCCCGACCGGTGGCAGCACTCGCTGAATCGGCGCGAGCAATGGCCGCAGCAGCGTGCCGAGCGCCGGCGCAAACGGCGCATGCGGATTGACCCAGCTTATAACCGCGTAAATGATCGTCACCCATATGACCACGTTGAGCGACCAGATCGCCAACTGCCGCACGGCGGTGAGCAACGCCAGGTCGAACGAGATATTCGCGCCCATAAGTTGACGGATCAGAACGACGAGCAACATTGTCACGAGGAACGCGGCCAGCAAGGATCCCCAGTCGATCCGACCGCGCGCGGGAAGCAGCCGATGCAGCGGCCTCACCAGCCAGTTTGTAAGCGCGACCACGAAAGCGACGACCGGATTGCGGCCGGGCATTCCTATCGCATGAATCCATACGCGCAGAATCAGCAGGCCAACCAGCAGCGATCCCAGAATTTCAAGAAGGAAGCGGGCGATATCGAGCAGCAGCATGCGGGCAGCGCCGAAAAGTTTGCTGGCGGATTCTAAGCGGGTCGACTACCCCACCTTGCCGTCTACAAAAGAAAAAGGGCGCCAGTTGAAGCGCCCTTGCCAAACGGCAACTTGGAGCGTTGAAGAGTTATGGCCGGCTGCCCGTTGGGAATGGCCATGCCGCTGCCGGATTCAGTGCGGTTTTCGCACCCGGCGCCGCGGCGGTCGACGGAGCGGTCGGTGTCGGCAAAGCTGGCCGCGCAGCGGGTTTGCGGGCAGCTAACTTCTTCGCAGCCCTGCGTGGCGCCTTCTTCTTCGCGGCCTTCTTAGCCGGCCTTCTTGCCGACTTCTTCGCAACTCTCTTCGCTACTCTTCTAACCTTCTTAGCTACTTTTTTTTTGCAGCCCTTTTCTTGGCTGCTTTCTTCGCTTTCACTCTTCTAACAGTCTTTCTTGCTGCTGGTCGACGTTTTTTGGCTTTTTTAGCCGATTTTTTTGCCGATTTTTTCGCAGCTTTTTTCGCTTTTTTCTTCATAGCCATGATGAATCTCCTTCGATGCACGTGAGTGCTGAGGTTGAGAAGGAAACCCGTAGGGCAGTAGTGCCCGTCGGGCTATTCATCGGCGCACGCAGATGCTCTGTCGCCGCGACACCCCCAGAAGAGCGTTTGTGATTCCGCAAATCCGAGAAATGCGCGGAACGGGCAGCGCACTGACCGCTGACGCTGATGAATTCGGCACGGCGCGCGCGAAGAGCGACAGCGAAGGGCGCGCGCGAAAGAAGCGCCGGAGAGAATCCGGCGCCTGAATGATCGGGATTTTTTTCAGAGGAAAAGAGGCCGCAGAACAATAGTGTTCTGGAATGCTCCGGCGCTATCGCCTCTACGCTTGATTGCCTATGAGCGGTTCGACTGTGCGGTTCAGTAGTCAATTCAGTGGTCGAGGGTTCGCTTGAAGTTTCTCTTGCATGTTCAGGCAAACCGATCGAGCAACTAAACAATGGATCGCGTTGTACGCGCAAAATTATTTGATCGCAAGATTTTTTTGCGACGAACGTTGATTTGTGTGCGTTTTGTTCCACTGTTCAAGCGTTCAACGTCGTTCGTTAAAACAAGATCGCTTCATCTGTTCGCGCTAATCCCAACTGAGAGCACCGCCGCTCTGGTACTCGAGAACTCGCGTTTCGAAAAAATTTCTCTCCTTTTTCAGATCGATCATCTCGCTCATCCAAGGAAACGGGTTCTCCTCCTGCGGAAACAGCGTTTCGATCCCGATCTGCTGGGCACGGCGGTTTGCGATGTAGCGCAGATAGCCCTTGAACATCGGCGCGTTGAGCCCGAGCACTCCGCGAGGCATCGTGTCTTCCGCGTACGCGTATTCGAGCTCGACCGCCTGCCTAAACAGCCCGCGGATGTCTTCTCGGAACGGCGGCGTCCATAGTTGCGGGTTCTCAAGCTTGATCTGGTTTATCAGGTCGATGCCGAAATTGCAGTGCATCGACTCGTCGCGCAGGATGTACTGATACTGCTCGGCGGCACCGGTCATCTTGTTCTGCCGCCCGAGCGCGAGGATCTGCGTGAACCCGACGTAGAAGAACAGGCCCTCCATCAGGCAGGCGAAGACGATCAGGCTTTTCAGCAGCGCCTGATCGCTTTCGATCGTCCCGGTCGTGAATTGCGGGTCGGTGAGCGTGTCGATAAACGGGATCAGGAACTCGTCCTTGGCGCGGATCGAGCCGATCTCATGGTACGCATTGAAGACCTCGCCTTCGTCCAGCCCGAGCGACTCGACGATGTACTGATAGGCGTGCGTGTGGATCGCTTCCTCGAACGCCTGCCTTAGCAGAAACTGGCGGCACTCGGGTGCAGTGATGTGCCGATACGTGCCGAGCACGATATTGTTGGCCGCGAGCGAATCGGCGGTAACAAAGAACCCGAGGTTGCGCTTGACCAACCGCCGCTCGTCGTCGGTCAGCCCGTTCGGGTCCTTCCACAGCGCGATGTCGCGCGACATGTTCACTTCCTGCGGCATCCAGTGATTGGCGCAGGTCGACAGATACTTCTCCCAAGCCCACTTGTATTTGAACGGCACCAGTTGATTGACGTCGGTCCGCCCGTTGATGATGCGTTTGTCGGCAACGTTGACCCGGCGCAACTCCGGCGCGATGGCCGCCGCCTCTTGCGCAACCACAGGCCCACCGAAGCTTTCTCGCTCGCCCACTGCCGGGATCCGCGGCCCGCCGGACACCGGCGCAATGTTTTCCTCCCAAGCCAGCACGCTCAACCTCCCCTCCGATTCGCGGCCAAAGCGCCGCACTTTCTTGTGTAGTTACCCGCTTGAAGTCGTCCGGCTCTGCCGGCGACTTCGCGCCGTTCAACCCGACCAAAGTCCGTTTCCGCTCTTGTCCGTATCGTCATTGACACGCCTCGCAATCGGCGAACGCGGCATCGCCGGGCTGCAGCAGGCAGGCCTGGCCGTCCGGTCGGATGCCCGCTGAAGGATCGGTCGGCACCGCGTTCAGCTGCCCGTTATTAGCGGTCGACTTTTCGGCGTGCGTGGCGCCGACGGTGCGAAGGTAGTACGTGGTTTTCAGCCCGCGCTGCCATGCAAGCTTGTAGGTCTCATCGAGCGTTCGGCCCGAGACGCCCGCCATATAGATATTCAGCGACTGCGCCTGGTCGATCCACTTTTGCCGGCGGGAGGCAGCCTCGATCAACCAGCGCGGCTCGATTTCAAACGCAGTCGCATAAAGTTGCCGCAATTCGGCCGGCACTCGCTCGCTCTTCGCAACCGAGCCGTCGTAGTACTTCAGTTCGTGCACCATGACTTCGTCCCACACTCCGAGCGCCTTCAGGTCGCGCACCAGGTGTTCGTTCACCACCGTGAACTCGCCGGACAGGTTCGACTTGACGAACAGGTTCTGGAACGTCGGTTCGATGCTGGCGTCGACGCCGACGATGTTGGAAATAGTGGCCGTCGGAGCGATCGCAACACAGTTTGAATTGCGCATGCCGTACTGCTGGATGCGGCCGCGCAGTGCGTTCCAGTCCAGCGTCGAGCTCGTGTCGACCTCACACAGCGGGAAGGCGGCTCCGTCTCCTTTCAGGCCGCCGCGTTGCTCTGCCAGCAGCGCCAGCGTGTCCTGCGGCAGGATGCCGCGATCCCATAGTGAACCAGCAAACGACGAGTAGCGGCCACGTTCCTCGGCCAGCTCAGTCGATGCCCAGTACGCGTGGTAACAAACCGCCTCCATGCTGCGGTCTGCGAACTCGACTGCCGCGTCCGACGCGTACGGTAC
This sequence comes from uncultured beta proteobacterium, assembly GCA_963824935.1. Classification (GTDB taxonomy): domain Bacteria; phylum Pseudomonadota; class Gammaproteobacteria; order Burkholderiales; family Burkholderiaceae_F; genus JACCZX01. The sequence continues at coordinate 119,357 of CAWGRF010000023.1, forward strand.
GCGCAGCATGTGCAGGCAATCCTGAAAGCCCATGATGCCGAGCCCGACCGGGCGGTGCTTCACGTTCGAGTTACGCGCCTTATTGACCGCGTAGTAGTTGATGTCGATGACGTTATCGAGCATCCGCATCGCGGTACGTACGGTTTTCTTCAACCTGGCTTGATCGAGCGCGAAGCCGCCGCTGCCGTCGGCCGTCATGTGCGCCGGCAGATTGACCGAGCCGAGGTTGCAGACCGCGATCTCGGAATCCGACGTATTCAGCGTGATTTCCGTGCACAAGTTCGAGCTGTGAATCGTGCCGATGTGCTGCTGCGGCGAGCGCAGATTGCATGCATCCTTGAACGTAATCCATGGATGCCCGGTCTCGAACAGCATCGAGAGCATCTTGCGCCAGAGTGACTGTGCAGGAACCTTCTTGAAAAGTTTCAGCTCGCCGCGAACAGCCATCTTTTCGTAACTCGTGTAGGCGTCCTCGAACGCACGCCCGGTCTTATCGTGTAAATCCGGACAATCGGACGGTGAAAACAACGTCCAATCCGCCCCTTCGAGCACGCGTTTCATGAACAGATCAGGGATCCAGTTCGCGGTGTTCATGTCGTGCGTGCGCCGCCGATCGTCACCGGTGTTCTTGCGCAGTTCGAGAAATTCTTCGATATCCAGGTGCCATGTTTCGAGGTAGCAGCACACCGCCCCCTTGCGCTTGCCGCCCTGATTGACAGCGACCGCGGTGTCGCTAACGACCTTCAAGAACGGCACGACGCCCTGACTCTTGCCGTTGGTCCCCTTGATATGGCTACCGAGCGCGCGTACCGGCGTCCAGTCGTTGCCGAGCCCGCCTGCGTATTTGGCAAGCAGCGCGTTTTCCTTGATGGCTTCGTAAATGCCGTCCAGATCGTCTGCAACGGTCGACAGATAGCAAGATGACAACTGTGAGTGCCGGGTGCCGGAGTTAAACAAGGTCGGCGTCGAGCTCATGAAATCGAAGCGGGACAGCACTTCGTAAAACTCGATCGCGCGCGCCTCGCGATCGATCTCGTTCAATGCCAGCCCCATCGCGACGCGCATGAAAAACAACTGCGGGAGCTCGAAGCGGCGAGACTCGTGATGCAGGAAGTAACGGTCGTACAGCGTCTGCAAACCGAGGTAGTTGAAGTTCAGATCGCGACCGGCGTCAAGTGCAGCGCCTAGGCGCTTCAGATCGAATTGGCTTAACCGCTCGTCCAACAGGCCGGCACTGATGCCATATTTGATGAAGCGAGGGAACACCTCCGCGTACCGGGTCTGCATCTCGGCCTGAGACGCCTCTTCACCCAGCACCTCACGCCGAATCGTATGCAGCAGTAAGCGCGCAGTGACGGTTGAGTACGCCGGGTCCTGCTCGATCAAGGCGCGGGCGGCAAGGATGGCCGACTTATAGACCTCGTCGAGCGGCACGCCGTCGTAAAGATTCTTGACGGTCTCGGACACAATAGTGTCGGGCGTTACATAGTCGGCAAGCCCCTCGCAGGCAGCGCGCACGATCGCTGCGATCCGCGGCATATCAAGCGGTACGCGCACGCCGTTTTCAAGCATCGAAAGCTGCCGCGACGGCTCGGCTTTGCGTCCGGCCTGTTTGGCGCGCTCTTGAGCGCGCTTTTCGCGATACAGCACATACGAGCGCGCGACGTCGTGTGCGCCGTCGCGCATTAGCGACAGCTCGACCTGATCCTGGACGTCTTCTATATGAAACGTGCCGCCCGCCGGCTGCCTCCGAAGCAGCGCGCGCACGGTACTGTCCGTCAATTTCTCAACTTGCTCGCGAATCGCCGATGATGCCGCGCCCTGACCGCCGCGTACCGCGATGAAGGCCTTGGTCATTGCCACTGCAATCTTCGATGGCTCAAATCCAACCACCGAACCGTTGCGCCGAATGATCTTGTAATCTCCGAACGAAGTAGCACTAACGGCGTTGATTCCTGTAGCGCGTGGAGTGCCTTCCGAAAACTCATGTGCGCCCGCGCCGGCGGCTGCACCACCCGTTGCAGCGGCCGCGGCCGTTAATTCCTGAAACTGCATCTCACCTCCAAATCATCTTGTTGTCTGCACCGCGGCAAGGCCAACGGCGCGCGTCACCACGTCGTCGCGGACGCAAACACCACAAGTTCTAGTCGCCGAGCTTGAGCCGCGACCGCTTGCGGATCATCGGAGTCGCAGCCCAAGCACCGCACGCGGCCTTGCTCGCGACCGACGCGCAACGCACGGTCGGGTATAAAGAATTGGGCTCGGATATACAACATCTTGTATGCTGACGGCAAATCATCACTACGAATGGTGTTGCGCATCATAGGCGCAGAATTTTTGAAACTCAACAGATGTTGATTGCGCATCGCATCGAAGACGCGTTGCGCGCTGCTAACAACAGAAAAATCAGGCGGATGGAAGCAAGACGCCGGACGGAATCGCGATTCGACCGCGGTCAAAAAATGGGCCGGGATCGGTTTTCCGATCGCGCGCGATGTCGCTATGGCCGCACACCGCCTTGATCGGAAACGCAGCGAGCAGCGCCCCGATCGCGATCGTCAGCGTGCGGTACTGCGCATCGGTGAACGGCTCGAAATCGGTTCCTTCGAGTTCAATGCCGATCGAAAAATCGTTGCAATCTGTGCGGCCCTGAAATTCTGAAGCGCCCGCATGCCAGGCGCGATCGGCAAACGACACGAACTGCGTCACCGCGCCGTCGCGGGCGATCAGTAAGTGCGCCGAAACGCGTGCGGTGGAGAGTTGCGCAAAAAAGGGGACGGCTTCATGGTCGAGCGTGTTCGTGAAGAGCCGTTCGATATGACCGCCGCCGTACTCGCCCGGTGGCAGGCTGATGTTGTGAATGACAATCAGGTCGATTGAGCTGCCTGCCGGCCGCGCATCGAAGTTCGGCGATGGCACGCGGCGGGCTTCGTCAAGCCAGCCGTCGGACCCAACGATCATTTAATCCCGAGGCGTTGCATCCGGTAGCGCAGCTGCCTGAACGTGATGCCGAGCAGCTGCGCCGCGGCGGTGCGGTTGTAGCGGGTCTTGCCGAGCGCACATCGAATCGCGTCGCGTTCGAGCGAATCAAGGTAGGCGCCAAGCGCAGTCGGCACACCGTCGACCACTTGAAAATCCAGCACACCGGATGGCGCCGGATCTTCAACCTCTTCACCGACAAGTACTGCTGCCTCATCCGCGGTGTCAGCGGGTATCGGCTCGACATCGATCGGCATATCCGCCTCGGGCTCGGCGGGCAGCATCAGATCGTCGGCCATTAGCACGTCGTTGCCAGCCAGCGCGACCGCGCGCTCGAGGATATTTTCCAGCTCGCGCACGTTGCCCGGAAACCGATAACGCTTGAGCGCCGCGGTCGCGGCCGGCGACAGGCGCGCTGGTGGCGATTCCGCGCGCTCCGAAATGCGAGCCAGGATGGACTCTGCCAGCAACGGAACATCGTCCAATCGCTCGCGCAGTCCCGGCACGCGCAGCTCGATGACGTTCAAGCGATAAAACAGATCCTGACGAAACCGTCCCGCAGTCACCAGCGCACCCAGATCCTGGTGCGTCGCGCTGACGAGTCGCACATCGACTGGTTCCTCGGCGGAGGCACCCACCTTGCGGACTCGGCGCTCCTGGATAGCGCGCAACAGCTTGACCTGCATGGCCAGCGGCAGTTCGGCGACCTCGTCGAGGAACAATGTCCCACCGGCGGCTGCCTGAAAAAAACCTTCCCGGTCCCGCTCGGCGCCGGTAAATGCGCCCTTGCGATAACCGAAGAACTCGGCCTCCATCAACGTTTCGGGAATCGCGCCGCAATTGACCGCGACAAACGGCTGCTGACGCCTGGTCGACGACTCATGAATTGCACGCGCAGCGAGCTCCTTGCCGCTGCCCGATTCACCGCGTATCGCCACCGGCGCCATGCTGCGAGCCAGCCGACTGATCATCATGCGCATCTGCTGCATCGCCGGCGTCTCGCCGATCAACCGGCCAAGCGCGGTACGGTCGGCACCACTGTCCGCCGTGGTGGCGAGCGCCGGCTTGCGCGGCTCCGGTTTCACGCACCGCGGAGCGAACCAGCATGCGCAGCTGATTAATATCGACCGGCTTGGTCAAGTAGTCGAACGCGCCGGCCTTGAGTGCAGCTACGGCATTTTCAGCGCTGCCATAGGCGGTGATCACGGCGATCGGCGGGCCCGACGCGGCGGCGACGTCCCGCACCAGATCGAGGCCGGTGCCGTCTGGCAATCGCATATCGGTCAAGCACAATGCGTATCGGTTCTGACCGAGCAATGCACGCGCTGCCTGCACCGATTCTGCGGTATCGACGTCGAGGCCGAGGCGCACCAGTGTCAATGACAACAGTTCGCGCAAGTCGGCTTCATCGTCGACCACGAGCACGGCCGGCTGCCGCCGTTGCCTTGGCTGGGCAGGGGCGGGATCAGAGCTGACCGAATTGTTCATTGCGCTTGGCGCTCATTTACCGGATAGGCAAGGTGTCGAGAAAGCCTTGTTGCTCATTGCCGACCGGCGCGCCACGTCCGAAGCGAAGCAGAAATCCGTCGCTCGACGAACCGTCCAATTCACGTCGCGTCGAATACGACAGATCGGCACGATTGGTCACGCAAAACTCGCGCGCCAGATAGAGACCGAGCCCGGTGCCCTGCGTGCGCGTCGTGAAGAACGGCTCAAATAGTGCAGCGCGGGCATCTCGAGGCACCCCTTCCCCATCATCAAACACCCAAAGTTGCGGCCGATCCTCCTCGGGGCCGCGCTCGATAACGATCCGCACGGATTTGGGACCCCCGGTCGCGTAACGCAGCGCATTATCGACGAGGTTATAGAGCACTTGCCTTAAGTGTGATTGCTCGAATTTCACACGCAGTTCGGGTTCGGATTCAAGCTGGATCGTGGCTGCCGCGAGCCCTCGGTCGCGCATGAACTCGGCTAAGAACTGCCGCACGAATTCGTTGATGTCGATCTCGTCGCCGAGCGGCGGCTCGCGCCGCGCCACTCTGAGAACATCTTCCACGAGCCGATTCAGCCGCTGCGTATTTTCACGCACGATGCCGGCCATTCGCTTGAGCATCGGATCGGCGCTGTCCTCGTCCATCAGCTGCCCAGCATGGCTGATGGCCGCCAGCGGATTTCGGATCTCGTGCGCGATCGACGCCGTCAAGCGACCCATCGCAGCGAGCTTCAACTGCTGCGCGCGATCCTCGACCGCACGCACATCTTCGATAAAGATCACGAACTCTTCGGCCGTACCGGACGTGGGGCGCGCAAAGCGCGCACGCATGCGTGATTCCAACAGAGGGCTCGTCGCGACGTCGGACCCAGCCATCACCGAGTTGGACCATGCACCTTCGCTGCGGCCCGCCTCGACCCAGCGCAGGAACGCCTCTGCCAACGCGCTGGCAGCCGGCACGCTGGTCAAACGCACCCCGGTCAGTTGCGCCGCGGGCTCGAGTCCAAGCATCCGGCGCGCGGCTCGATTGTTGGCCCGTACCTGAGTCGTCGGATCGACCACGATCACGCCTTGCTGCATCTGTGCGATCACGAGCCGGTTAATCGCCAACTGATTTTGCAGATCGCGGCCGCGCGAGCGCGCCAAACGCTCCTGACTGGCCAGCCGCACGCTCAGCGCGCGCAGCAGCGCCGTCACAGCAAATAGCGCTGCGCCGTAGACACCCGCCTGAAACAGCAGTGAGTCCGATGCGGTGGCTGACAAGGTGCGCACGCCGGCGTCGATCAGGATCGCCAGCACCGCGATCGCGCAGACGAAGAACACGAGCGTTGAAGGCAGCAGCAACGATGCGCCCGCCAGCGGCAGCAGGAACAGAATGACCCAGCCCGAAGCCACGCCGCCGCTGCCGACGACCAATGTGGTTATGACCACGAGGTCGAGCACCAGCTGGCCGAGGACCTGCGCCAGAAAGCGTCGATGCAGGTAAAGCGCAAGACCCGCAAACAACGCTGCAAACGCGAAATACGATAAGGATGCAACGAGGGTTAGCTGCGCCGCGCCGACTGCTCCAACTGGACGCGTTCCGAAGGCAGCACTCGCGAATACCAGTGCCGCGGCAACGATGACGCGTGTACTGGCAAAGTACTCGAGCGCGCGCCACGGGGTGTCGTCCTCGTCCACCAGCTTGCCGTCGATCAGCACCTCGACCGCGGCCATCGATGTGTCGGGGGCGTTCATTCGGATGCTCGCCGATCGCACGAGGATCGCATCTTGTGCCGCCGTTATCCGCTCGCCGGAGGCGCGGCTCGGCGATGCTCTTCGCAGCAAAAATAGCGCTCGTCTCGCACCAGCGCCTCGTTGCGCGGAACATGCAGACCGCAGGTGGCGCAGCTCACCATTGGCAGACGCGCGACGCTCGAGTCCTGGTCGCGGCGAGGCAAGCTCTTTTTCTGCAGCAAGCGCCACGCAAGATAAATCGCCAGCGCGAGCAATACGAAAAACAGAACCCGGCTCATCAGACTCTTTGCAGCAAGACTTCAAGCACAAAGTGGCTGCCGACGTAGGCCAGCATCAGCATTGCAAATCCGGTCAGGGTCCACCGCAAGGCGGTACGTCCGCGCCAACCGAACACCAACCGCCCCACCAGGAGTCCGCCGAACACGATCCAGGCGGCAATCGCAAACACCGTCTTGTGATCGAACCGTAGCGGACGTCCGAACAGCTCTTCGGAAAAGAAAATTCCACTGACCAGGGTTGCAGTGAGCAGGACGAACCCCACCGCGATCAGCCGAAACAGCACACCTTCCATCACCAATAACGGCGGCAGGCGATCGATCACAAAGGCCAGACGCCCCGAGCCCGCGACGCCCTCGCCATGCAGTCGACGCTCCATCGTGGCCATCAAGGAGTGCATGCATCGCGGCGATCGTCAGCAAGCTGTAGGCGAGAATTGCCAGCAGCAGGTGAACTTGAAATAGCGGGGATGCGCTCGATCGTCCGATGATCGCGCCGGGAAACAGAACCGGCAGAAAGCTTGCCAGCGCCGTCAACGGAAGCACCAGCAGGAACATGCCGCGCGATGCCGAGAAGAAAGTTTCGACGCAGACAATCAACGCCGTGATCCATAGCGTTGCTGATAGTGCGTGCGCAAAACCGAAGCGCAACTGGCCGTCCTGATACATGCCCTGCAACAGCAAACTACCATGCAGTATCAGCGCAAGCATCAATGCAGCGCCCAGCCATAGCGGCACTCGCCCCGCGGAGGGCCGCAAACCAACCCATTCGCGCCAGGCCACCAGCAGATAAAGCGCGGCGACGGCCACGTACAATGCGAGCCACTCGAAGCGCAACTGCATGAATCTTTATACCATGCAGATGTTGGATTTTTCCTCTGCGCATTCAGCCGAAATCCCATACTTATTTAGATGCTCGATCAACTGACCACCAAACTCGCGCGCGTCGTCAAGACGATGCGTGGCGAGGCGCGCCTGACCGAAGAGAACATGCAGGCGATGCTGCGCGAAGTCCGCGTGGCGCTGCTGGAGGCCGATGTCGCGTTGCCGGTCGTGCGGGATTTCATCGCTCGCATCAGGGAAAGAGCGCTCGGCGAAGAAGTGATCGGCAGCCTTACCCCTGGACAGGCGCTGGTCGGCGTCGTGCAGCAAGAGCTGACCACGCTAATGGGCGGCGATCTCGACCCCTGAGCAGCGACAGCTCGACCTCGCAACACAACCGCCGGCGGTCATCCTGCTGGCGGGCCTGCAGGGAGCGGGCAAGACGACGACTGTCGGCAAGCTCGCGCGCTGGCTGCACGCCGAGCGAAAGAAGAAGGTGCTCACCGTGTCGACCGACGTTTACCGGCCGGCAGCGATCGAGCAGCTAAGAACGGTCGCAAGCCAGGCTGGCGCCCAGTTTTTCCCGTCGGCGACCGATGACAAGCCGATCGATATCGCCGCGCGTGCGCTGGATCACGCGAAGCGCCATTATCTTGATGTGCTGATCGTCGACACCGCCGGCCGGCTTGCGATCGATGAAGCGATGATGCAAGAAGTCGCCGCGCTCGAAGCGCAGCTTCAGTCCGATCGAAACGCTGTTCGTCGTCGATGCGATGCTCGGCCAGGATGCGGTGGCTACTGCGAAGGTGTTTGGCGAGCGGTTGCCGCTGACCGGCGTCATTTTGACCAAGCTCGACGGCGACTCGCGTGGCGGCGCGGCGTTATCGGTGCGGCATGTGACCGGCAAGCCAATCAAGTTTGTCGGGGTCGGCGAAAAACTCGATGGACTCGAGCCGTTTTCGCCCGATCGAATGGCGAGCCGCATTTTGGGCATGGGCGACATCGTCGCGCTGGTCGAAGACGTTAAGAAGTCGGTTGATCAGGCGAGCGCGCAAAAATTTGCCCGGCGCATGCAATCGGGCGAGCGTTTCGATCTGAACGATTTCAAGGAGCAGATCGCGCAGATGCGCAAGATGGGCGGGCTCTCGAGTTTGATCGACAAGCTACCGGCGCAGCTTGCAGAAGCGGCCGGTCAAGTTAAGGCCGAAGATACCGAGAAGCAGATTCGCCGCACCGAAGGGATCATCAACTCGATGACGGCCGCCGAGCGCGCAAAGCCTGAGCTGATCAAGGCGTCACGCAAGCGCCGAATCGCCGCTGGAGCCGGCGTTCCCGTGCAGGAAGTAAACCGCATGCTGAAACAATTCGATCAGATGCAAGCGATGATGAAGCAGATGAAAAAGGGCGGGCTGGCGAAGATGATGCGAGGCTTGGGCGCGTTGAAGGGTATGCCTGGGATGCCGCGTTAGTAGTTGGAGGTGCACCGTGGTCGCAGCGCGCAAGCGTTCGGCGTAGCTGCGCTGCCTGAGGCGTCGGGCACTTCGTGCCTGCTCTGCGGTACTCGCGCCAGCGGGCGGGCCTGCAAACTCGCTGCGCTCAAACAGGCGGGCCCTTAGGGCTCCCGCTGGCGCTGCGCTCCTCGACGACGCCCAAGGCAGTGCATCTACACCAAACGCTTGCGCGTCGGAGCGTCATCTCAACCAACGCGTGGGTTTGGAACTGCGGGTTGCTCGCCGGGCGTCGCGTCGTAGCTCCAGCGGTTTTTCCACGCCGCGAGCACTGAATCGGGATACGCCGCGCGGCCGCGGCTGCCGTTGTAGCGGCCCAGCGCCATGAACAAGTCTCCGCGCTCAATATCCAGATAGTGCCGAAGGATCACAGTGCCGTAGCGCAGGTTCGTGCGCATTGAGAAAAGATGGCGTGATTCACCGTCGCCGATCACTCGAGTCCAAAACGGCATCACCTGCATCAGCCCGCGCGCGCCGGCGATCGAGATCGCATACTTGCGAAAATTGCTTTCGACCTGGATCAGTCCGAGCACCAGCTGCCGATCGAGACCCGCCCGAGTCGCTTCGTAGTCAAGCGTTTTCAGAAATTCGACGCGCGCTGCGTAGTCGCCGACGCGACTGCCAAGCCGTTCGGACATCTCGGCTACCCACGCCAGATACGCAATGCGCTCCTCGATCTTGTCAAAAGCCCGCACCGGCGGCCGCGTGTCGGCAATCTGGTCGGCCAGCGCGAGACGTACCGCATCGGCCATCGGCTCGTACTGTTGCGCTCCGGCCCGCGCCCCGGACGGCATCAGCATCGGCGCCAGAGCGAGCACACCACCCGCCATCAACAGACGCCGGCGCGAAGTTTCGCTCGATTGCATCAATGCTGCGCCAGCTGCGCTTTCATAAACTCGAATGCTTCACCGAGCACCACTATCGTCGTCTGCAGCGAACGGCGGTTCACGTATTCGACATTGCCTTCCTTCAAGCCGCGTTCGCCGATCGTGATTCGGTGCGGGATGCCGATCAGCTCCATCTCTGCAAACATCACACCGGGCCGCTCGTCGCGATCGTCGAGCAATACATCGACGCCGGAGGACTGCAGTTGCGCATAAAGCTGATCGGCTACCTGCCGCACCTGCTGCGACTTGCCATAGCCGATTGGCGTCACGACCACCGAAAATGGTGCGATCGCGTCGGGCCATACGATGCCCTTGTCATCGTGATTCTGCTCGATCACTGCGCCAAGCACGCGCGTTACGCCGATGCCATAGCATCCCATCACTATTAATTGCGGCTTCCCGGCTTCGTCGGTAAATCGAAGATTCATGCTCTGCGGATACGGCAGTCCGGAAAACACTTGGCCCACTTCGATGCCGCGTTGAATCGCGAGCAAACCCTTGCCGTCGGGCGACGGATCGCCGGCGACTACGCTACGCACATCGGCGACGATCGGTTCGGGTACATCGCGACCCCAGTTCACACCGGTGTAGTGAAAGTCTTCCTCATTCGCACCACTGACAAAATCGCTCATGTTGGCGACGGTACGATCGGCCACGACTGTGACCGGTTTTACCGTCCCGATCGGCCCGAGATAACCCGGCTTGCAGCCGAAGTGTTGCAGGATCTCGGCTTCGGTCGCGAAGCGAAATCCGCCGCTTAAGCCAGCCACTTTGCCGAGCTTGGTTTCGTTCAGTTCGTGGTCACCGCGGATCAGTATCAACCAAATGCGAGCGGTGTCCGACCCTGGTTCATCGACCGCGAGCACGATCGACTTAACCGTGCGCGCCAAAGGAATACCAAGCAGTTGCGCCACGTCTTCGCACTTTTCCTTGCCAGGTGTCGGCGTCTTGCGCAGCTCTTCCTTTGCTGCACCCCTCTGAACGATCAGCGGCAAAGCCTCTGCCAGCTCGACGTTGGCCGCGTAGTCCGAAGTCGGGCAGTACGCGATCGCGTCTTCGCCGGTGTCTGCGATCACTTGGAACTCGTGACTTGCCTTGCCGCCGATATTGCCCGTATCGGCGGCCACGGCCCGAAACTTCAACCCCATTCGCGCGAAGATCCGGCCGTAGGCGTCGTACATCGCCTGATAACTGGCGCGCGCCGAATTCTCGTCGCGATCGAACGAGTACGCGTCCTTCATCGTGAACTCGCGTCCACGCATTACGCCGAAGCGTGGCCGTCGCTCATCGCGAAACTTGGTTTGGATATGATAGAAGTTGATCGGCAGCTGCTTGTAGCTGCTGACGAGCTCGCGCACAACATCGGCTATCACTTCTTCGCTGGTCGGCTGCACGATGAAGTCGCGCTCGTTTCGGTCCTTCAGACGCAGCAACTCGGCGCCCATCTTCTGCCAGCGGCCGGATTCCATCCACAGCTCCGCCGGCTGCACCACGGGCATCAGCAGCTCGACCGCACCGGCGCGGTTCATCTCTTCGCGGATGATCGTTTCGATCTTGCGGATCGAACGCAATCCGATCGGCATATAGGTATAGATGCCGGCGGCCAACCTTCGGATCATCCCGGCGCGCAGCATCAGCGAATGGCTGATGACCTCGGCCTCCGACGGCACTTCTTTAAGGGTAGAAATGAAGAACTGGCTGGCGCGCATCAAGAAGCTATGTTGTTAACGTCGTTGAACTGTCTCTATAATCGAACAAATAGTAAAGGTTCAGGGGTTGGCATGCTGGACAAGGACGGGTATCGCCCGAACGTCGGCATCATCCTGCTTAACAGCCGCAACGAGGTCTTCTGGGGCAAACGCGTTAAACAGCATTCGTGGCAGTTTCCGCAGGGTGGGATCAAGTACGGTGAATCGCCGGAGCAGGCGATGTATCGCGAGCTCGGCGAGGAGATTGGGCTTTCCGCCGATCACGTAAAGCTGGTGGGCCGGACACGCGAGTGGCTCCGTTACGACGTGCCGGAGCAGTGGATTCGCCGCGAGCTGCGAGGAAACTACCGCGGTCAAAAGCAGATCTGGTTTCTACTGCGGCTGGTCGCGCGCGATTGCGATGTGTCCTTACGCGCTACGGCGCACCCCGAATTCGACGCCTGGCGCTGGAACGAGTATTGGGTGCCACTGGATGCGGTGATCGAATTCAAGCGCGACGTTTATCAGCAAGCGCTCGCCGAACTGTCGCGCTTCGTATTCAGGCCGACGCGCTCCCATACGAAGCCGGGCCGCCTTCGCCCGGCGACTCTCGATACCACGGTGATCGTGTCGACCAACCCCGTTTCGACTTCCGAGCCACCGAACGAAGTCGTCTGACCGCCCAAGCATCGCCGAGCTCGGACTACAGCAGCACTAGGTTGTCGCGGTGTATCAGCTCCGGCTCCTCGATGAAGCCGAGTACATTTTCGATTTCTTTCGTCGGCTTGCGCGCGATCAATCTACTTTGCGCACTTGAGTAATTGGCAAGTCCACGCGCAATCTCGCGACCCGCACCGTCGACGCAGGCGACCACGTCGCCCCGCTGAAACTCGCCGAGCACGTTGATGACTCCAATAGGCAGCAGACTTTTGCCACCCGCAACGAGTGCGCGCGCAGCGCCATCGTCGATCACTACACGTCCGCTACATTGAAGGTGGCCCGCCAGCCATTGTTTGCGCGCCGTAAGGACGGCAGTGGTGGCAGTCAATTGCGAACCGATCGCCTCGCCTTGCGCCAAGCGCATCAAGACGTCTGGCTCACGGCCGGCGGCAATGACGGTGTGGGCGCCGCTACGCGCGGCCCGCTTCGCCGCCAGCACCTTGGTCAGCATGCCGCCGCGCGCGATACCGCTGCCGGCACCTCCTGCGATCGTTTCGAGTGATGGGTCGCCAGCGGCGGCCTCGCGGATCACCGCGGCGTTCGTATCGAGGCGCGGGTCGGCCGAATGCAGTCCGGCTTGGTCGGTCAGGATAATCAGCACATCGGCTTCGACCAGATTTGCGACCAGCGCGCCAAGCGTGTCGTTATCACCGAACTTGATCTCATCCGTAACCACCGTGTCGTTTTCGTTGATCACCGGCACGACGCCGAGAGCGAGCAATGTAGCCAAGGTCGAGCGCGCGTTCAGATAGCGTGCGCGGTCGGCGAGATCGGCATGCGTTAGCAACACCTGCGCAGACTGCACGTTGTGCGCCCGAAAACTCGCTTCGTATGCCTGCGCCAAACCCATCTGCCCGACCGCAGCGGCAGCCTGCAATTCGTGAATCTCGTGCGGTCGGCGCTGCCAGCCGAGCCGCTGCATGCCTTCGGCAATCGCGCCGCTCGACACCAGCAGCACCTGCTTGCCTTGCGCGCGCAGCGCCGCAATCTGCCGCGCCAAGTTGTTGATTGCATCGTGATCGAGACCGCGTCCGTCGGCAGTCACAAGACTGCTGCCGATCTTGACGACCAGCTTGCGCGCGGCACGGACGACGGATCTCATACCCTGCTTACAACGTCAGTCGCGCTAGGGGTTTGTCAACGGCAGCCCTCTTCTTGGTCGTGCCTCCGTGCGCGTCGGCGAGAAAGCGAGCCACCGCCAGCACCAGCTCACGACATCCTTCGCCGGTAGCCGCGGACACGACATGCACTGGGGCTCTAGTTCGCAATCGACGCCGAAACTCGCTAACCAGGTGTGCACGCTCATCGGTCGCAACCAGATCGATCTTGTTCAACACAACCCAGCGCGGCTTGCGATAAAGCTTGCTGTCGTACTTGGAGAGCTCGGAGGCAATCGTACGTGCATCGCGTACCGGATCGCGACCATCGGACGGCATGCAATCAATCAGATGCAGCAGAAGTCGGGTTCTGCTCAGATGCCGCAAGAACTGATGACCTAGTCCCGCACCTTCGGCGGCGCCTTCGATCAAGCCCGGTATATCGGCGAGCACAAAGCTTTGCTCCGGCCCGACTCGAACGACACCTAGATTCGGATGCAACGTCGTAAATGGATACTCGGCAACCTTCGGCCGCGCGTTGGACACGGCGCGGATCAGCGTCGACTTGCCGGCGTTGGGAAGGCCGAGCAACCCGACATCGGCCAACAGACGCAACTCGAGATTCAACGTGCGCCGTTCACCCGGCTCTCCCTTGGTGAATTGGCGCGGCGTGCGATTGGTGCTCGATTTGAAGTGAAGGTTGCCGAGGCCGCCGCGCCCGCCGCGCGCCAATAACGTGCGCTGGCCGTGCGTCGACAAGTCTGCCAGTTGCTCGGCGGTATCGACGTCGGTAATGAGCGTGCCGACCGGAACACGAAGCTTGATATCGGCGCCCGCCGCGCCGTAGCAATCGGCGCCGCGACCGTTTGCTCCATTTTTTGCTTGATGACGCCGCGCGTATCGAAAATCGATCAGCGTGTTGACATTGCGATCCGCCACTGCCCAAACGCTGCCGCCGCGGCCGCCGTCGCCGCCATCGGGGCCGCCCTTTGGAATGAATTTTTCACGCCGAAACGATGCGCAGCCATCACCACCATTGCCGGCTGCAACTTCAATCTTGGCTTCGTCGACGAATTTCACGAACTGCGCCTACCAATAAAAAGCCCCGCCGCGAGCGGCAGGGCCTTTGTATCAGTTGTACCCGTCGCCTCGCTATCCGGCCACTGTTTCCGGTTGCACGCTCACGACGCGGCGAGTCCTGGCACCGCGAACATTAAAATGCACGGTGCCATTTACGAGCGAGAACAGAGTGTGGTCGCGGCCCATACCGACATTTTCGCCGGCATGAAACTGCGTTCCGCGCTGGCGGACGATAATCGCCCCGGCCGAGATCGTCTGGTTGCCATACACCTTGACCCCAAGACGTTTGGCTTGCGAATCGCGGCCGTTGCGCGAGGAGCCGCCTGCTTTTTTGTGCGCCATCTGATCTTGTCTTTCTCTGTTGATTCGTTCGAGCTGAATCGCCTATTGAATGGAGTCGATTCTTAGTTCGGTGTAATTCTGCCGGTGCCCACCATGCTTTTGAAAATGCTTGCGCCGACGCATCTTGAAGATAGTTATCTTGTCGTGGCGCCCATGACCCAGCACGGTCGCCATCACCGCCGCTCCTGAGACATAAGGCGTGCCGAAACGCACGTTGTCGCCGTCGGCCACTGTCAATACATCGGTCAGTTTTAGCTGCTGGCCGACATCGCCCTGTACCGACTCAATCTTGACCTTGTCACCGGCGGCGACGCGATACTGTTTGCCTCCGGATTTGATGATTGCGTACATCTGCACTCCAATGCATGACCTGGCGACCGCTACTGTTGAGTTGTGCAGTCGCGAAAAGGCGCGGATTATCTCACCGTTCACAAAAACGCGTCAAACGTGAAATTCCAGCGCCGGACGCGCACCTATAATCGCCCGCATGACGGATCTGGCGACCCCGAGTTCTTCTGCCGTCAAAGCGGCAGCCATCGTCGCCACTCGCGCCGAACGAGCTGCAGCGAGCGTTTGGTCCGATCCTGGTCGATATGCAGGCTGCCGACCGCACGATTCGCGCGCGTCTCGACTCCGATGTCGCGCTGATCAACACAATTGCCGACTACATCGTCGCCGCCGGCGGCAAGCGCTTGCGGCCTGCCGTCTTGATGCTAATAGCACGGGCACTCGGTTACAGCGGTCAGATGCACGTCGATCTGGCTGCCGTCATCGAGTTCATTCACACCGCGACACTGCTGCACGATGACGTCGTCGACGAGTCGGACTTGCGCCGCGGGCGCTCGACTGCCAACTCGATGTTCGGCAACGCAGCCAGCGTGCTGGTTGGCGACTTCTTGTATTCGCGCGCGTTCCAGATGATGGTCGAAGCCGGAAGTGCGCGCATCATGCACATCATGGCCGATGCGACCAACCGGATCGCCGAGGGTGAAGTGTTGCAGCTGCTCAGCGTTCACGATCCGTCCGTCAGCGAAGAGCGCTATTTCGAAGTCGTCGAACGCAAGACCGCAACTTTGTTCGAAGCCGCAGCACGCGTCGCCGCCGTTATCGCAGGCGCGGATGCAGCGACCGAAGAGCGCTGTGCGCACTATGGCGCCGGCCTCGGCAAGGCCTTTCAGATCATCGACGATGTGCTTGACTACTCGGGCGATACGGACGAAATCGGCAAGCGGCTCGGCGATGATCTACGCGAAGGCAAAATGACGCTACCGCTAATTCATGCGCTGCGCTGCGCAGCGCCCGCGCAACGCGATCTCGTAACGGCTGCAGTGCGCGAAGGCCGCGGCGATTTCACCACCGTTGCCGGCATCGTCACGGAAAATGGCTCGCTTGACTACTCGCGCGCTCTGGCCGAGCAGGAAGCGAACAAGGCGCGCGGTGCGCTGCGCGAGCTACCGCAGACGATTTTCAAGGATTCCTTGCTACACTTGATCGAGTTCGCCGTCGATCGTAGTCGTTAAGCCGTAGCGGTTGAGTCGATCGACTCTTTGGTCCATCGGGGTGTAGCTCAGCCTGGTAGAGTACTGCGTTCGGGACGCAGGAGTCGGAGGTTCAAATCCTCTCACCCCGACCAAATCCCGGCTAACTCCACCCCAGCCCCTGCCGGTCCCGAATTCGAGCGCTTTTGCGCTCTCGGCTCCGCTCCAATCGTCTTGCCTCCTTTGCGGTAGTTTAGTTTTGCAAATCCGGGGCTTATCGGCGGTATCTTTCGCCTTCTCTAGAGTGGCCGCCCGGCTATAACTTGACGGTTCGGACCGCCGAACTCCACTAAGACGCTCAGAGATTTAGGGACACAGGGAACCCGATGTCGACGGTAATGCAAGGTTCTGCGGCCGCCGCAGGAGCTCTAACCGGGCTTGCGCGCGCGCTGGTGCAGCAAGGCAAGCTGAGGCCGGATCGCGCCGAAAATTTTGCGCGCAAGGCGACGCAGTCCAACACGCAGTTCATCGATGAGCTGGTGACCTCGGCCGAGGTGACCGGACTGTCCGCAGGCGCGATCGCCAAGTTTGCGGCCGACACGTTCGGCCACCCGCTGCTGGATCTGGCAGCGGTCGACCTCGAGCAGCTTCCCAAGGACATCATCGACAAAAAACTGGTCGTGTCGTTGCGTGCGCTTGCGTTGCGCAAGCGCGGTAACCGGCTCGCCGTCGCGGTCTCCGACCCGACCAATACTCACGCGCTCGACCAGATCAAGTTTCAAACGCAGCTTGCAGTCGATGTGATCGTCGTCGAGCACGACAAGCTGATGCGGCATGTCGAGGCGCAGGCGCAGACCGTGGCGCAGGCGCTCGACACGATGACCGCCACCGACGACATCGATTTCGGCGAGCTGGAATCAGTCGCGGACGCTCCGGGTGAGGACCTTGCGGCCAACGCCGACGTCGATGACGCCCCGGTCGTGCGCTTTCTGCAAAAGCTCCTGCTTGATGCGATCGGCGAAGGCGCGTCCGATCTGCACTTCGAACCGTACGAAAAGTTTTATCGCGTTCGCTTCCGCCTCGACGGTCAGATGCGTGAAGTGGCGCAGCCGCCGCTGGCCATCAAGGAACGTCTGTCGACGCGCATCAAGGTCTTGTCGCGGCTCGATATCGCCGAAAAGCGGGTGCCGCAGGATGGGCGCATGAAAATCGCACTATCCGGCACGCGCGCGATCGATTTTCGCGTCAGCACGCTGCCGACGCTATTCGGCGAAAAGATCGTAATGCGGATTCTGGATGCATCGCAGGCCAAGTTGGGAGTCGACGCGCTCGGCTACGAGCCCGATCAAAAACAGATTCTGCTTGACTGCGTGCAGCGGCCGTATGGCATGGTCCTCGTGACCGGGCCGACCGGTTCGGGCAAAACGGTGTCGCTGTACACGTGCCTAAACATTCTGAACAAGCCCGACATCAATATTTCGACCGCCGAAGATCCAGCTGAAATTCAACTGGCCGGCATCAATCAGGTCAACCTGAACGAAAAAGCTGGGCTGACTTTTGCCGGTGCGCTGCGCTCGTTTTTGCGCCAGGATCCGGATGTGATCATGGTCGGTGAGATTCGCGATCTTGAAACCGCGGACATTGCGATCAAGGCGGCGCAAACAGGACATATGGTGCTGTCCACGTTGCATACGAACGACGCACCTGGCACGCTGGTGCGGTTGTTGAACATGGGCGTCGCGCCATTCAACATTGCATCGAGCATCATTTTGATCACCGCACAGCGGCTCGCGCGTAAGCTTTGTGCGTGCAAACAGCCGTACGAGCTGCCCAAGGATGCGTTCATCGGCGCTGGATTTAGCGCGGCCGACGTCGACGGCAGCTGGATTCCTTACAAGTCTGTAGGTTGTGAGCGTTGCAAAGGTAGCGGCTACAAAGGCCGGCTTGGCATTTATCAGGTAATGCCCATTACCGAGACGCTGCAGGACATGATTTTGAAAAGCGCGACCGCGATCGATATTGGACGCGAGGCACAAAGAAACGGCGTGCGCGATTTGCGCCAGTCGGGGTTGGTGAAGGTCAAGCAGGGAATCACCTCGCTCGAAGAGGTGCTCGGTTGTACTAACGTATAGAAGTCGAAGCGGAGTAATTGATGGCTACCGGAACACTTGCCAAGGCACGCCCTACAGCTCAAGTACGCGAGTCGATGTTTCACTGGGAGGGGCGCGACAAGAACGGCCGCGTCGTAAAGGGCGATATGCGCGCCGGCGGTGAGTCCGTCGTCGCAGCATCGCTGCGCCGGCGCGGCATCATGACGACCAAGATCAAGAAGCAGAGTTTTTCGCGCGGAAAGAAGATCACCGAAAAAGACTTGGCGCTATTTTCGCGTCAGTTGTCGACAATGCTCAAGGCCGGTGTGCCGCTGATGCAGGCGTTCGATATCGTTGGAAAGGGACACGCGAATCCGTCGATGGCGCGCCTGATGAACGATATCCGTGCCGACGTTGAGACCGGCACCAGCTTGAACCAGGCGTTCCGCAAATATCCGCTGTACTTCGATCCGCTCTTCTGCAACCTGGTCGCCGCAGGCGAGCAGGCCGGTATCTTGGAAACCCTGCTCGATCGGCTCGCGACCTACCAGGAAAAGACGATCGCGCTGAAAGGCAAGATCAAGAAGGCGATGTTCTATCCGGTGATGATCATCCTGGTGGCGATTCTGGTCACCGCGATCATCATGATTTTCGTGATTCCGTCGTTCAAGAGCGTGTTCACCAGCTTCGGCGCCGACCTGCCTGCGCCGACGCTAGTGGTGATCGCAATGTCGGACTTCATGGTCGCCTATTGGTACGTCATATTGGGCATCGTCTTTGGCACGTTCTATTTCCTGCTGCAAGCATGGCGGCGATCGCCGAAGGTAAAGGCCGCGGTCGATCGCACACTGCTGAAACTTCCGGTGCTGGGCGAGATGCTGCAAAAGGCGTCGATTGCACGCTGGAGCAGGACGCTCGCCACGACGTTCGCCGCCGGCGTGCCGCTGGTCGAAGCGCTCGACTCGGTCGGTCCCGCCGCCGGCAACTGGGTCTACAAGGAGGCGACCAAGCAGGTGCAGACCGAGGTCAACATCGGCACGAGCCTGGCGCAATCGATGCAGAACACCGGCGTGTTTCCGAACATGGCGATCCAGATGACGTCGATCGGCGAAGAGTCTGGCTCGCTCGACTCGATGCTCTCAAAGGTTGCCGATTATTACGAGCGTGAAGTCGACGAGACGGTCGATGCGCTGGCGAGTTTGCTCGAGCCGATGATCATGGTGATTCTGGGCGTTGTCGTCGGCGGCATCGTGATCGCGATTTACCTGCCGATCTTCAAGCTCGGTCAGGTGGTGTAGGAACCTGGATAAGCCGGCGTCGTGCGACGCCGGCAACTGATACTTGCTGGAAGGCCCTGTCCTCATCGCCGTTGTCGCCATCTTCAGCCTGGCGATCGGCTCATTTCTGAACGTCCTCATTCATCGTCTGCCGAAGATGATGGAGGCAGATTGGCGCGCGCAGTGTGCCGAGCTCGACGGCAACGCGGCGGCTCCGGCAAGCCGTTACAACCTGCTCGTGCCGCGCTCGCATTGCCCGCAGTGCAAGACGCCGCTGCGCGCAGTCGACAACATTCCGATCGCGTCCTGGTTTGCATTGCGCGGAAGGTGCGCGCACTGCGCGACGCGGATTTCAGTGCGCTATCCGATCGTCGAAGCGCTGACCGCGTTGTTATCGGCCACTGTCGCGTGGAAGTTCGGACTAACCTGGCAGACAGCGCTCGCTCTGGTGTTTACCTGGACGTTGATCGCGCTGACGTTTATCGATGCCGATACCACGTTGCTTCCCGACGACCTGACGTTGCCGCTGCTCTGGCTCGGCCTGCTTGCCAATGTGTTCGGCTTGTTCGTCCCGCTCAGGGACGCGGTGATAGGGGCGGCCGCCGGTTATCTTGCGCTGTGGTCGATCTACTGGGCGTTCAAGCTTGCGACCGGCAAGGAAGGGATGGGGTACGGCGATTTCAAGCTGCTCGCCGCGCTCGGTGCATGGATGGGCTGGAAGGCGCTGCTGCCCATCGTGCTGCTGTCGTCGCTGGTGGGCGCTGTGGTCGGCGTTGCCTTGATTGTGCTGGCGCGCCGCGGTCGCGAGATTCCGATTCCGTTCGGCCCGTATCTGGCGGCGGCCGGCATGATCGTGATGCTTGCCGGCGATCGTCTAACCCGCTGGTTCATCCCCCTTTGAGCTCGGCCATGCTCAGCGTCGGCCTGACCGGTGGCGTTGGCAGCGGCAAGAGCGCAGTCTCAGCGATGCTGGCACGGGGCGGCGCTGGCGTCGTCGACGCCGATGACATCTCACACGAATTGACGCAAGCCGGCGGTGCCGCGATCGAACAACTGCGCACTGCCTTCGGGGCAGAGGTAATTGCGGCCGATGGTTCGCTGGACCGGAACCGGATGCGGGCCCGCGCGTTTTCCGACGGGTCGGTGCGCGCACAGCTCGAGGCATTGCTGCATCCGATGATCCGCGCCTCCATGCGCGAACGCGCGGCGGCACTCGTCGCGGCAGGCTGTCCGTACGTCGTGTTTGTGGTTCCGTTGTTGGTGGAAACAGGCAACTGGCGCAGCTATGTGAACCGCGTGTTGCTCGTTGATTGCAGCGAGCCGACCCAAGTCGCGCGCCTGCGCGCGCGCGCAGGAATGGACCCGGATACTGCGCGCAAGGTCATCACCGCGCAAGCGAGTCGTCAGCAGCGTTTGGATGTCGCAGACGATGTCTTGGTGAATGAAGCGCCTCTCGCCGACGTCGAGCCAAAAGTCGAGCGCCTGCATCGAGAGTATCTGCGACTCGCAGCCAGCGGCTGATCACCAAAACGCTGTGATATCTTCAACCATTGACCCGCTTAAGCGTGAGATGTCGACCGACGGCAAGGTCCTGTACGAGTATCCATTCAGCGAGCGCGTCCGGACCCTGCTGCGCCTTGAAGACCTGTTCGACAAGCTGCTGTATTTCTGCGCACAGGAGCATTCGTACTGCCACCATACGGCGCTCTTGACGCTGTTCGAGATTCTCGAGGTCACTTCGCGCGCCGACCTGAAATCAGACTTGCTGCAGGAACTCGAGCGCCATAAGCAGACGTTGCAGGCGCTGCGCAACAATCCTCATGTGTCGGAGCGGGCGCTCGCCGATGTGCTGACCGAAATCGAACGAGCACAGCAAAGTTTGAACGCCACGACGGGCAAGGCCGGACAGCACGTGCGCGACAACGAGTGGTTAATGAGCATCCGCAGTCGCGCGATCATTCCAGGCGGCACGTGCGAGTTCGACTTGCCGTCGTATCACGCCTGGTTGGCGCGCGATGTCGACACGCGTGCGCAAGATTTGCAAAACTGGGTAGCGCCGATGATGCAGTTCCATTCGGCACTCGCAATCGTTCTGAAACTGCTGCGCGAAACCGCGCATCGCAGCAAACAGGTCGCGGCCCAGGGCGCTTTTCAGCAGATGCTGCAGGGACGCACGTACGCGCTGCTGCAGGTGCAGGTCGACGGCGTGCTCAATGCGATTCCTGAAATAAGCGCGAACAAGTACATGCTATGGATACGCTTTACCACACAGGATCGTGAGCCGAAGCCGCGCTCGGTGGATCGTGACATCGCGTTCGAGCTCGCACTCTGCGCGTTCTGACGAAACAGCACGTAACCGACAGCGGTGCCTTTGTCGCTCCGTATGGCAACACCCACAGTCAAATGCCCCACGTGCGGCAGCAAGGTCAAATGGGACGACCAAGCAAAGTTTCGTCCGTTCTGTTCGGAACGCTGCAAGATGATTGACCTCGGCGCATGGGCGTCGGACGGCTATTCGATCACCGGGCGACCGGAGAGCGACGACGCAGACACCAGTGCCGACTCGTCGAGTCGCGCGCACTGATCGTCATTCCACACGGCGGACATCGACGCGATGCCGTGCGCACCGTGGCGCATTGCGCTTGGCACATCGATCACTCGCATCCCGCCCAACGCATACACCGGCACCGCGGCGTTCGCGAGCATATTTCCCAACACGGTCCAACCGAGCGGTACGCGCGCAGGATGCGTCGCAGTAGGCTGCACCGGCCCCGCCACCACGAAGTCCACATCAAGCGCGGCGGCATGTTCGATCTCTAACGCCGAGTGGGTCGAGGCCGCGACCCAATCGAGTTCAGGCCTGCGCTTCGTCGCCGCCAGATCGGCTGCAGTCAAATGCACGCCGCCCGCCTTCTCCCACAACGTCCGATGATGGCGGCTGTTGACCAACAAATTGGCCTGTGCGGCTCGAACTCTGGCGAGTACCTGATCGAAGATCGCCGCCGCGTCTGCGCGGTCAAGCGCGGGCTCGCGGAACTGCAGCAGTTTTAGGCCGCGCGCGAGTGCCGCGTCCAGGCGCTTGAGAAACACATCGCGACCCAGCTGCGCGATAGCGCTGATCGCATAAAGTGGCGGCAGATCAAGCCATCGCAGCACCGGAATCGTCGCCGGCAACAGTGGCCCGACCGGCAGCGAGCGCGACGAGAAGAACCCAAAATCCTGGTGTTCGCGCGCACTGCAGCTCCCCATCCCACTCAAATACACGGCAAAAGTGCAATCGCACGAGCGCGTGCGGATAGTCGAATAGCCGCACAACCCATGGATAGGCTGGTCCTATGTCGATGCCGAGCTCTTCGTGCAGTTCACGCGCCAGAGCCGAGCTGATCGACTCGTCGGGCTCAACCTTGCCGCCAGGAAATTCCCAGTACGAGGCGTATGGTTTTCCGGGCGGGCGACTCGCCAGCAGGAACCGGCCATCGGGCCGAATCAGCACCCCGGCCGCGACGTCGACCGGCGTGCGCGCCTGACTCATCCTGCAGTGACGCTGTTTGCGAGCTTCTTCGTTCCCGCCCAGTGGCGCGCGAACTGCAACGCGACGCGGCCGGAGCGCGATCCGCGCTGCAGCGCGAATTGCAACGCTTCGGCGCGCGCCTGAACAACGTCATGCTGATGCAATCCGAAGCGGGCAAGCCAGTGCGCCACGATGTCCAGATAGTCATCCTGGCGAAACGGATAGAACGAAAGCCACAGGCCGAAACGTTCGGACAGCGACACGCGCTCCTCGACTGCCTCGGTCGGATGTATCTCGCCGTCATCGTCATAGCGGGTCGCAAGGTTGTCGCGCATTAGCTCGGGCATCAAATGTCGCCGATTCGACGAGGCGTAGATCAGAACGTTGTCGGCAGCACCAGCAATCGAGCCGTCGAGCGCAGCCTTTAGTTCCTTGTAACCAGCCTCGTTTGCATCGAACGACAAATCGTCGCAGAAAATGATGAAGCGCTCGGTGCGCGCTGCGACTTTATCGACGATGTCGGCCACATCGATCAGATCGCGCTTGTCGACCTCGATCAGCCGTAGTCCCTGGGAAGAAAACGCATGCAGGCACGCACGAATCAGCGAAGATTTTCCAGTACCGCGCGCCCCCGTCAGCAACACATTGTTGGCCGGCAGACTGCGCACGAACCGTTCGGTGTTTTGGCGAATGGCGTCTTTCTGCTGATCGATATGCTTTAGATCGTCGAAGGCGATTAACGCCGGCCGCACCACCGGCTCCAGCGCGCCCTGCTCGAAGCCCAAGTAGCGGCGCTTGCGCCACCGAAACGCTGTTGACGACGCAAAGTCGGCTCGGACTGGCGCGGGTAGCAGCGATTCGACTCGCTCGAGTACCGCCGCCAGTCGTTGCAGGGTGGAGTCAGCAGAGTCGCGCGTCACGATCGATAGTCGGCGTTGATCGAGACATAGTCGTGCGACAGATCGGTCGTCCACACGGACGTGCCCGCGTTGCCGCGCCTCAGCTGCAAACGCACGACTATCTCGGAATTTTTCATCACACGCTGCCCGTCTTCCTCGCGATACGCCCGATCTCGACCGCCATCGCGTACGACATAGACGTCATCCAGATACATATCAACGCGCGCGGGATCAAGCCCATCGATACCCGCGTAACCGACCGCAGCGAGAATTCGTCCGAGATTCGGATCCGACGCAAAGAACGCCGTCTTTACCAACGGTGAATGCGCAACCGCATACGCTACCTGGCGAGCTTCGTCTTCGGTGGCCGCCTGTTCGACGCGTACTTCGATGAACTTGGTCGCTCCTTCGCCGTCGCGCACAATCGCATGCGCAAGCTCGCGTGCGACGTCGACTCAGTGCCTCGGAAAAGGCCACCGCCGACGGCGCGCTTTCCGACTCGATTCGCAACGACCCGCGCCCGGTTGCGATGACGACAAACGAATCGTTGGTCGATGTGTCTCCGTCGATCGTGATGGAATTGAACGACTGATCGGCCACCCGCTGCGTCAGGTGTCTGCAACACGGCGGGCGCCACTGCCGCGTCGGTCGCGATAAAGCCCAGCATCGTCGCCATATCGGGCCGAATCATGCCCGCGCCCTTTGCGATACCGGTCAACGTCACGCTTGCTCCGGCGATCTCGGTTCGACGCGATGCTGCCTTGGGCACGGTATCGGTCGTCATGATGGCCTGCGCGGCCTGCAGCCAGTGATTCCCGGAAAGGTCACTGACCGCTTGCGGCAGCCCTGCGATCAATCTATCAACGGGCAATGGCTCCATGATCACGCCGGTCGAAAACGGCAGCACTTGCTTCGCATCGCAACCGAGTAACTGCGCCACTGCGGTGCAGCTCGCGCGCGCGGCGGCGAGCCCGGATTCGCCAGTGCCCGCATTCGCGTTGCCGGTGTTGACGAGTAAAGCGCGCACACCGCGCTGTGCAGCCAGGTGCTCCCTGCATACCAACACAGGCGCTGCGGCGAAACGGTTCTGAGTAAACACGCCAGCAACGTGGGCGCCCTCGGCAATTCGCACAACCAGCAAGTCTTTGCGATTCGGCTTGCGTATTCCCGCTTCGGCACAGCCGAGTTCTATACCCGCGACAGCAGATAGTGAGTTCGGATCGGGCGCGTGAAGATTAACGGCCATGTTCGAGACCGGTGATCGGTAATCGGTGAAGGCGTGGCATGCGAAGCAACTCGTCCCCTGCCATTATGCGGCGCGCGGACGCGCACCCCGCTCCGAAGCGAACGCGCCTAACTAGTCGTCGCGTCGCGTACGCGGGCGACGTCAAAGCTTCCCATGACACTGCTTGTACTTTTTCCCGGAACCGCAGGGGCACGGGTCGTTGCGGCCGATTTTTTCGCCGAAGCGGCGGACTTGCTGTACCGCCGGCTTTGGCGCTTCGTCGTGATCGGGCAGAGTCAGCTCTTCGACGGCGACCGGCTCTTCGGACACGCCAAGGCCGAACTCCGAATGCTGCGCACGCGCCTGCTCCACTCTGCGTTCGCTCTCGGATTCGATCTGTTGCTCAGCCTGCTGGATCTCTTCCTGAGTCTGAATTCGAACATTCATCAGCACACGCACGACATCGGCGCGTACTCGATCGAGCAGTGACCCGAACAATTCGAATGCCTCGCGCTTGTATTCTTGCTTTGGCTGCTTCTGTGCATAGCCGCGCAGATGAATGCCCTGGCGCAATGCATCCAATGCAGTCAGGTGCTCGCGCCACGCTTGATCGAGCGACTGCAGCATGATCGAGCGTTCAAAGCCGGCAAAGGACTCGCGGCCGACGATCGCCACCTTGGCTTCGTACGACTCGTCCGCTGCCTTCAACAAGCGTGTCAGCAGATCTTCGTCGGTCAACGAGTCATTCGCCTCGAGCGCGGCCTTGAGCGCAACGTTCAGCTGCCAGTCGTTGGCAAGCGCGGCTTCCAGTCCTGCGATGTCCCATTGTTCCTCGACCGATTCGGCAGGAACGTGCGCACGAAACATGTCGGTGAAGTATCCGGTGCGCAAATTGGTGATCATCGCGCCGGTATCGTCGGTCTCCATGATCTCATTGCGCAGCCGATAGATTTCGCGCCGCTGATCATTGGCGACGTCGTCGTATTCGAGCAGTTGCTTGCGGATGTCAAAGTTGCGTGCTTCGACCTTGCGCTGCGCGCCTTCGATCGAACGCGTCACCATGCCGGCCTCGATCGCTTCCCCCTCGGGCAGCTTCAGCCGGTCCATGATCGCCTTCATCTTCTCGCCCGCGAAAATGCGTAGTAGCGAGTCTTCCATCGACAGGTAGAAGCGCGATGCACCAGGATCGCCCTGGCGCCCCGAGCGACCGCGAAGCTGGTTATCGATACGGCGCGACTCGTGGCGCTCGGAGCCGATAATCTTCAAACCGCCGGCGCCGACAACCCGCTCGTGCAGCGACTGCCACTCGTTGTGCAGCTTTTCGACCTTCGCCGCCTTGGTCGCGTCGTCGAGGTTCGGATCCGCTTCGACGAACTGCACCTGCTTTTCGACGTTGCCGCCCAGCACGATGTCGGTGCCGCGGCCTGCCATGTTGGTGGCGATCGTGATAACTGCGGGGCTGCCGGCCTGCGCGACGATCTCGGCTTCCTTCGCATGCTGCTTCGCATTCAGAACCTGATGCGGTAGTCCTTCCTTTTTCAGCAGGTTCGACAGCACCTCGGAGTTCTCGATTGAAGTCGTGCCGACCAGCACCGGCTGACCGCGCGCAGCGCAATCCTTGATGTCGTCGATGATCGCCGTGTACTTTTCCTTCAAGGTGCGATAGACCTTGTCTTGCGAATCAATGCGGATCATCGGCCGGTGCGTGGGTATCACTACCGTTTCGAGCCGATAGATTTCCTGAAACTCGTACGCCTCGGTATCCGCGGTACCCGTCATCCCGGCGAGCTTCCCGTACATGCGGAAGTAGTTTTGAAACGTGATCGAGGCGTAGGTCTGATTTTCCGCCTGGATCTGCACCCCTTCCTTGGCCTCAACCGCCTGATGCAGACCTTCTGACCAACGGCGACCCACCATTAGCCGGCCGGTGAACTCATCGACGATCACGACCTCACCGTTTTGGACGACGTATTGCTGATCGCGATGAAACAACGTGTGGGCGCGCAGCGCCGCGTTAAGGTGGTGCATCAGGATGATGTTGCCGGCGGCGTACAGACTCTCGCCTTCGGCCAGCATTCCCATGCGGGTCAGTATTTCTTCGGCCTTCTCGTGACCGGCCTCCGAGATGTGCACCTGGTGCCCCTTTTCGTCAACCCAATAGTCGCCTTCGCCTTTCTCGTCTGCTTGGCGCGTTAACAGCTTCGGCACTTCATTGATGCGCACGTATGTTTCGGTGTGATCCTCGGCCGGGCCCGAAATGATCAGCGGTGTGCGCGCCTCATCGATCAGGATCGAATCGACCTCGTCAACGATGCCATAGTGAAGTCCGCGCTGCCGGCGATCAACCGCCGCGTACTCCATGTTGTCGCGTAGGTAATCAAAACCGAACTCGTTATTGGTGCCGTACGTAATGTCGGCGGCGTAGGCGACGCGCTTTTCTTCGGTCGCTTGCTGCGACAGGATGACACCGACAGTGAGGCCGAGGAAGCGATAGACCTTACCCATCCAGTCGGCATCGCGCGCCGCCAGGTAATCGTTGACGGTGACGATGTGAACGCCCTTGCCGGCCAGCGCATTCAGGTATGCAGGCAACGTCGCCGCCAGGGTCTTGCCTTCGCCCGTGCGCATTTCGGCAATCTTGCCGGCATGCAGCACCATGCCGCCGACGAGCTGCACGTCAAAATGGCGCATCGACAGCGTGCGTTTGGCTGCCTCGCGCACGACGGCGAACGCTTCAGGCAACAGATCGTCGAGCGTCTCGCCCTTCGCAAGCCGCTCTCGAAACTCACCGGTCTTCGCCTTAAGCGCCTGATCCGAAAGTGCTGCTATCGATGGTTCGAACTCGTTAATGCGTTCGACATTGCGGTCGTATGTCTTGAGCAGGCGCTGATTGCGGCTGCCGAAAACCTTAGTCAAAAGTCCGGAAATCATGGGAAGTGGGCTCGCTCGCGAACGCTTGTGTCGCTAAACCATGGCCGCGAGATCGCAAGATGGCGACGTACGCCGGCAAAGACGAAAATTATGTCATAGCGTGTCGCCCGGAGCGGACGACAGTAGCTCTGCGGAGCTTCTTAGTTGGAGTTGTTTACGCTGGCTGCAAGAGCTTTGACATCAACTCGCGGTGAGCCGGCGGCGTGTTGTTGCAGCGGGGTGTCCTTTGCGAACAGGAACTTGGCCGGATTTTGCGCAACGCCCTTGTGGTGCACTTCAAAGTGAAGGTGCGAGCCGGTCGAGCGCCCGGTGGACCCGACTTCAGCCAGCTTCTGCCCGCGCTTGACGATGTCACCGGGCGCGACGTTGAGTCGGCTCGCATGCGCATAGCGCGTCAGCATTGTGTTGCCGTGATCGACTTCGACGACGTTGCCCCAGACCGGGTGGTACCCGGCCATGACGACGACGCCACCGGCGGCGGCGTGAATCGGCGTTCCCGTCGGCGCCGCGAAGTCGATTCCCGAGTGATGCGACATTTCGCCTGAAAATGGATCCGAGCGCCAGCCAAAGCCCGATCCGACAAACCCGTCGGCAACCGGCTTACTGTGCGGCAGCAGCGCCTGCCGTACCTGCTGTGCACGCAGCTCTGCCTCTATGACGCTCAGGTAGTCTGCTCGCTGTTCGACACTCAAGGAGAGTTGCTTTAGAGCGCGATCGAGATCGCCCAAGGTCACCGGGTCGCCATTTTCCAGCGCACCCCCGCGGCCCGGCAGAT
The DNA here is from genome assembly GCA_963824935.1 of uncultured beta proteobacterium. Classification (GTDB taxonomy): domain Bacteria; phylum Pseudomonadota; class Gammaproteobacteria; order Burkholderiales; family Burkholderiaceae_F; genus JACCZX01. The sequence continues at coordinate 148,170 of CAWGRF010000023.1, forward strand.
GTGCAAAGCGAAATTCTTCCGGGCGAATGCCGGCCGCCTTGGATACACGTTCGCCGACCGCGTCGAGCCGCAGCAGCTGCGCCTGTACTTCTCCGAGCTTGCGCGCTAGTGCCGATACGCTGTCGCGCACGAGCCGGTCGTTGCGCTCCATTTCGTCGCGGGTAACGAACGCAACGACATCCGAGAGGATCGGAATTCGAAACACCGATGCAACGCGCACCGTCAGAAACGAGAATGCCCCAGACAGCAGCAACACGCCAACGGAGAGGGTAAACAACGCAAGGAGCGCGTGGCGGCGGGTAATGCTAAGAGTCAGTGCACGCGCTAATCGCTTGTCGACTACTATGATTTGCATCCCGCGTGCTCTCCGATTACCGCTAACTGCTTACCATCTGCCCATGCCGAGCCACGCTCGCCCGATCGCCGCCGCGCTGCGTGACTCGCCGCAAGCGGCTCTACTGCTCGCCCGTTGGGAAGCGACCCAGCGAGCGGCGCGGGCCATCGCGCCAACATGTCACCTGATTGCGGGCTTTGATCCCTGCGCACCCGGCGCCTGCGAGCTGCGTGGCGATACTCTTTGGCTTAGCCTTCCCTCGTCTTCTCACTCGGCCAAGTTACGGCAAGCAACACCGCGTTTGTTATCAAATTTGGCGGCCGACGGAATCAGAGTCTACGAAATTAAGACGCGAGTACAACCCGCCGTCACGTCTTACCCTGGAGACGGGAGCCCGGTACCCTCAAGTGACTCAAGTCTTGGCATTGCATGGCCGGGTAATGGCGAGGGCGCGGTCGCCGCTGTCGCCCAGCTTGCCAGTTCGATCGAAGAGTCGCCGCTGAAACAAGCGGCGCAGAAGCTGGCTGCAACGCTGAACAGACGGCTGAAACGCTAAAAAGGCTCTCAAAAATGCCGCAAACCGGTCGAGGTTTGCGGCGCGCAAGCGCGGTGCGTACCAAATGCCGCATTGAAGCATCGCAAGCTGCGCTCCGCGCCTCCAACCTGCCGGCGTGGGCCTATGCTGGGTGAAGAGGTGCCGCGTCCGCAGCCTGCAAGGCAGAAGTCAGCCCGCGCAGTACCTCTGCGGAGCCCTTCTAGGCAGTCTCCGTTTGGAACCGGAATGCGGCTGGCGCCTGTTCGTCGTCTTCAAATGTCACCAGATCGAATGCCGTCTTGTCCGCCGTCAGCGCACGCAGCAACTTGTTGTTAATGGCATGACCTGACTTGTGCGCCACGTACGATCCGACCAGGGGATAGCCGAGTACCGCCAGGTCGCCGATCGCATCGAGCATCTTGTGTTTGGCAATCTCATCGCGCGCACGCAATCCATCCGCGTTAAGCACACGATATTCATCCATCACGATCGCGTTTTCGAAGCTGCCGCCGATTGCAAGCCCGGCCTTGCGCAAATTTTCGACATCGTTGACAAAGCCGAAGGTGCGTGCGCGCGAAACTTCCCGGATATACGAGTCGCGCGCGAAATCGACCTCGACCATCTGCTCGGTGGCGTCGATCGCAGGGTGACCAAATGCAATCGAGAACTTGAGCTTGAACCCGAAGTACGGTTCGAGGCGGGCCCACGCATCGCCGTCGCGAAACTCGACCGGCTTCACGATGCGGGCAAATCTCTTCGGGGCTGCGAGCTCACTGATGCCAGCCGCCCGTATCAGAAATACGAAGCTCGCTGCGCTGCCGTCCATGATCGGGACTTCAGCCGCATCGACGTCGACGTAGCAGTTGTCGATGCCGAGCCCGGCCAAAGCACTCATCAAGTGCTCGATCGTGGCCACTCTCACGTCTCCGCGCCCGATCGTCGTGGCCATCCTCGTGTCGACCACCGCACCCGGCGTTAGCGCAATGTCAACCGCAGGTTCGAGATCGATCCGACGGAAGACAACGCCGGTATCGGCCGCAGCCGGCCGCAACACCAATTGGACCTTGGTGCCGCTATGCAACCCGATACCCACCGTACGGGCGATTTGCTTCAGAGTGCGTTGCCTAAGCATGGTGTGATTTTACCGGTTAAGGATCGCCAATCGCTTCAGTCGGCCTGCTTTCGAAGAAAGGCGGGAATGTCGTACCGGTCCGAGCCTGAGTCTTCCATCGCAGCGACTCTCGCCTGCGCCGAATCTCGCGTGCGCCAGATTGCGGGTTTGTCGAAATCGCTGTAGTTCGACGACGTGGCGTTGGGCGTTGCGCCCAGCGGCACGCTGATCGGCGCATCATGCGTGCCGGTACGCACTACCGTGAAAGGCGTCGATTGCTTTTTCGAAGCCGCGCGGCCGAGGCCGGTGGCGACCACCGTCACGCGTAAGCCGTCGCCCATCGATTCGTCACACACCGTACCGAAGATCACGGTCGCATCGTCGGCGGCAAATGCACGGATCGTGTTCATCACCTCGCGCGTCTCCTTCATCTTCAACGACGAAGACGCCGTAATGTTGACCAGCACGCCGCGCGCGCCCGATAGATCGACGCCTTCGAGCAAGGGGCTGGCGACCGCCTGTTCAGCGGCGATCCGCGCCCGATCCAGCCCGGATGCCAGCGCGGTGCCCATCATGGCCTTGCCCTGCTCGCTCATCACGGTCTTCACATCTTCAAAGTCGACGTTGACCAGGCCCGGCACGTTGATGATTTCCGCTATGCCGGCGCACGCGTTATGCAGCACGTCATCTGCCGCGCGGAAGCACTCGGCCATTTCGGCATCCTCGCCCATCACTTCTTCAAGCTTGTTATTCAGAATGACGATCAGCGAATGGACCGTATCCTCGAGCTCGTCGACGCCGGACTCAGCGAGCTTCATGCGCCTTGGGCCCCTCGAATTCGAACGGTTTCGATACCACCGCCACCGTCAGAATGCCGAGTTCCTTTGCGATTTCCGCGACCACCGGGGCCGCGCCGGTGCCGGTGCCGCCGCCCATGCCCGCCGTAATGAACACCATGTGGGCGCCGCGCAGCGCATCGGCGATCCGCTCGCGTGCTTCCTCTGCGGCCGCACGTCCCGCTTCCGGTCGACTGCCGGCGCCGAGCCCCGTCTTGCCGAGTTGCAAGAGATTCTTCGCGGTCGACCGCACCAGCGCCTGGTGATCCGTATTGGCGCAGATGAATTCCACGCCCTGCACTCCGCGCGAAATCATGTGTTGGACCGCGTTGCCGCCCGCGCCGCCGACTCCAACGACCTTGATGATGGTGCCGCGCGTTTCAGTTTCGAGGATTTCAAAGCTCATGTTGCCTCCTGCCTAAGTTGAGTACTGCGATTTGAAACGCGCAAAGCCAAAAGCGCAGTGCTAACGCGCTTGACATTGGGCGCTCCGCTTTTCAAAAATTTCCAACCACCCATTCCTTCATCCGCCTCATTGTTTGTCTGAATGAACCCGTCTGTTGCGCGATCTTGCGTCCGCGCAAACGCTGCGAATGCGCTTCGACCAGCAGCCCCATCGCGGTCGCAAACCGCGGATTGCGCACGACGTCGGCGAGCGCGCCGTTGTAATTCGGCCAGCCGATGCGGCCGGGCTTCAGGAACACGTCCTCCGCCAGTTCGGTCATGCCGGGCAGCATGCTGGTGCCGCCGGTTAGCACGATGCCGGATGACAGCAGCTCTTCGTAACCGGACTCGCGCACGACCTGCTGCGTCAAGGTGAACAACTCTTCGACGCGCGGCTCGATTACCGCAGCAAGTGACTGGCGCGACAGCAACCGTGGCGCGCGATCGCCCAATCCGGGGATCTCGATCTTTTCGTTCGGATCGGCGAGCACTTCCTTGGCCACGCCCCAGCGCAGCTTGATATCTTCGGCGTCGGGGATCGGCGTGCGCAACGCCATCGCGATGTCACTGGTAATCTGATCACCGGCAATCGGAATGATCGCGGTGTGCCGGATCGCGCCGCCGGTGAATATCGCGATGTCGGTGGTGCCGCCGCCGATATCGACTAGCGCGACACCGAGTTCCTTCTCATCCGATGTCAGTGCTGACAGCGATGACGCGAGCGGCTGCAATATCAGATCCTGCACCTCGAGCCCGCAGCGGCGCACGCATTTGATGATGTTCTGCGCCGCGCTGACCGCGCCGGTGACTATGTGCACGCGCACTTCAAGCCGCACTCCGCTCATGCCAATCGGCTCGCGGATGTCTTCCTGGCCGTCGACGATGAACTCTTGTGTCAGCACGTGCAGCACCTGCTGATCCGTCGGAATATTGACCGCTTTCGCGGTTTCGATCACGCGCGCCACATCGTGCGCCGCCACTTCGCGATCCTTGATCGCCACCATGCCGCTTGAATTGAAACTCTTGATGTGGCTGCCGGCGATGCCCGTAAAGACATCCTTGATTTGGCACGCCGCCATCAGCTCGGCTTCTTCGAGCGCGCGGCGAATCGACTGCACGGTAGCTTCGATGTTGACCACCACGCCCTTGCGCAGCCCTTGCGATTCGGCCTGACCCAGGCCGATCACCTGGAAGCGGCCATCGGCCAGCACCTCGGCCACCGCAACGACCACCTTCGAGGTGCCGATGTCGAGCCCGACGATTAAGTCTTTGTTCTCGTTTCTCATGATCTGGGGGCGCGATTCGATCTGATCGCAGGTGGGCTGGCCGGTAACGCCGCCAAACCATTCGCATAGCGCGCGTCGATATAGGCTGGCGTATCACCGACATGGGCAACGACCTGCGGATAGGCCGCGATAATTCGCGCGACGCGCGCCGCGAGCGGGTCGCCCGCGCCATCGCGGCCTAGCTCAATGCGGCTTTGCTTTGCATCGGCTGCTTCGCCGGAAACCCGCAATGCCCAGGCCTTGCGATCCGAGATATCGATCGCAACGATGCGCAGCGACAGCGCTGAAAATTGCGCTGATAGCTCGTAGTAGCGGCGCGCCGCTTCCCTGGCTGCATCGGCCGGTCCACTGAACTCGGGCAATGGACCGTAGATCTCCGCTTCGTCAGGATTGGCAACGAAGAGTTCGCCACGGTCGGATAACAGCCGTCCGTCTTCCCAAACGCCGAGCGCTCGATGCTCGATCAACGTCACGATGATCCGATCCGGCCACACACGACGCACCGACGCGCGCTCGACCCAGGGCACTGTCTCAAACACCCGGCGTGCATCTTCAAGCGGCAGCGTGAAGTAGTTGCCGGAGAGCCGCCCTGCGAGCGCAGTTCGCACCGATGCTGCAGTCACATGCCGCAGGTCGCCGCGAACGTCGACGTGCTTCAACTGAAATTTCGGCTGCTGTGCGAGCCGAAAGAATGCAGCATACGCAATCCCCAACAGCGCGAGCACAACGCACACTGCAGCCAGCCGATTCATCGCGAGCGCGCTCATGGATGAGACCCTTTTCGCTCGTCCAGCGTGGCAAATGACAGAATTTGCAGTACCAGATCCTCATAGCTGATACCCGCCGCGCGTGCGGCCATTGGCACCAATGAATGGCCGGTCATTCCGGGCGACGTATTGAGCTCCAGCAGGTGCGGCGCGTCGCGCTTGTCCAGCATGATGTCGACTCGCCCCCAGCCGCGTGCGCCGAGTGCGTTGTAGGCGCGCACCGACAGCTGCTTGATGTCTTCGCTCAGCGCAGCGTCGAGCGGCGCCGGGCATAGATACTTCGTTTCTTCACCGAAGTACTTGTTGTGATAGTCGTAGTTCGCGTCGGGAGCGCGGATCTCGACCAACGGCAGCGCGCTGGCATCGCTTCCAGCTCCGAGGATCGCGCACGTGAGCTCGCGGCCGTCGATGAATTCCTCGGCCATCACGACGTCGTCATATTCGCGCGCCAGCTTGAACGCTTCGCCCATACCGGAGTAACCGAGCACGCGCGAGATGCCGATCGTCGAGCCTTCGTTGGGCGGCTTGACGACGAGCGGCAGCCGCAGATCGTCGGCCACCTCATTCAAATGCGCACGCTCGGCGGAATCGATCAGCCGATAGCGTGGCGTCGGCAGCTGGTGCGTTTGCCAGATGCGTTTGGTAAACACCTTGTCGATCGCGATCGCCGAGGCCTGCACACCGCTGCCGGTGTATGGAATTCGAAGCGTCTCGAGCACGCCCTGGATCGCACCGTCTTCACCACCGCGTCCATGCAGCGCGATAAACACGCGATCGAAGTGCGCTGCTTCAAGCTCGCCCAGCGACTGCGTGGCTGGATCGAACGCATACGCGTCGACACTGCGCGACTGCAGGGCATTCAGCACGCCGGTGCCGGACATGATCGACACTTCGCGCTCCGACGAGCGCCCGCCGAACAGCACGCCCACCTTGCCGAGGCTCGGCGCCGGCACAGTCATTCCGCGCCTCCACCCGTGAGCTTTGACGCCAGTTGGCCGATCGAACCGGCGCCCATCGCAATCACGACATCGCCATCGCGCACGACATCGAGCAGCGCGGCGGACAATTCGTCGATCGACTCGACAAAGATCGGCTCGACCTTGCCGGCGACGCGAATCGCGCGCGCGAGAGAGCGTCCATCGGCGGCGACGATCGGCGCTTCGCCCGCCGGATAAACATCGGTCAGCAGCAGCACATCGGCCGACGACAACACGCGCACGAAATCTTCGAAGCTGTCGCGTGTGCGCGTGTAACGATGCGGCTGAAACGCGAGCACGATGCGCCGGTCGGGAAACGCGCCGCGCGCCGCCTGCAGCGTTACCGCAGCTTCGGCCGGATGGTGTCCATAGTCGTCGATCAGCGTGAAGTGTCCGCCGGCCGGCGACGGAAGATCTCCATGCCGTGCAAAGCGGCGGCCAACCCCGGTGAAATCGGCCAGCGCGGTCACGATCGCCGAATCCGGAACGCCCAACTCGGTGCCCACCGCTATCGCAGCCAGCGCGTTCGCAACGTTGTGCAGGCCCGGCAGATTCAGCGTGACGTCAAGCTGAGTGGCGTCTTCGCGCGCGACCTTGAATTGCATCTGCGTTCCGACGGCGCGCGCATCGAACGCACGAATCTGCGCGTCATCGGCAAAGCCGTAGGTCAGCAGCGGCTTCGGCACCGACGGCAGGATCTCGCGCACGTTAGCGTCGTCAATGCACACAATCGCGCTGCCATAGAACGGCAGGCGCAACAGGAAGTCGACGAAAGCCTGCTTCAGCCGCGCAAAGTCATGCCCGTAGGTTTCCATGTGATCGGTATCGATGTTGGTCACCACCGCGATCACGGGATTCAGGTTAAGAAACGAGGCGTCGGATTCGTCGGCTTCGACAACGATGTACTCGCCGCGGCCCAGGCGCGCGTTGGCGCCCGCCGAGTTCAAGCGGCCACCGATCACGAACGTGGGATCGAAACCGCCGGCGGCGAGCACGCTGGCGACCAGGCTCGTCGTCGTCGTCTTGCCGTGCGTGCCTGCAATGGCGATGCCCTGCTTCAGGCGCATCAATTCGGCCAGCATCACCGCGCGCGGCACGATCGGAATCCGCTTCGCGCGCGCTTCCTGAACCTCCGGATTGTCTTCCGACACCGCGGCCGAAACGACCACCGCATCGGCGCCGTTGATGTTCTCGGCCCGATGCCCGTGCGCGACGCTGGCACTCAGCTGAGCCAGCCGCCGCGTGATCGCCGTCACAGCGGTGTCCGAACCGCTGACTCGATAGCCGAGGGTAAGTAGCACTTCGGCGATGCCTGACATGCCACTGCCACCGATGCCGACGAAATGAATGTGTTTGACGGCGTGTTTCATCGTGCTGGCAATGTCGCGGCAGCAGCGGCTGGCGCAGATGCGCCGCCTTTCGGCGTCGTCGAGGAGCGCAGCCGGGGCGCGGGCTTTCGGGCCTGCCTGTTTGAGCGACCGCAGGGAGCGAGTTTGCAGGCCCGCGCGCCTCGGCGAGTACCGCAGAGAAGGCACGAAGTGCCCGACGCCGCAGGCGGTGAAGCTGCGCCAGCCGCTGCGGCATGAGGCAGGCGCCACAACCCAAGCGATTCGCGCTTCACAGCGCCACCCGTTCAAGCACAGCCGCGACCGTCGCAGTTGCATCGGGCTTGCCGATCGAACGCGCCGCTTGCGCCATCGCAAGCAGACGGTCGCGCGTTAGAGTGCGTAGCAGTTCGGCGAGCCGTGGCGCGCTTAGCTCCGATTGCGGCAAATGAATCGCAGCTTTGTTCGAAGCCATGAATTCCGCATTTACGCGCTGGTGAGCAGTCGTCGAAACGACCAGCGGCACCAGTACGCTTGCTACACCAGCTACGGCCAGTTCAGAAACGGTGATCGCACCAGCGCGGCAGATAACGACGTCGGCGCTCGCGTAGCGCGCCGGCATGTCGTCGATGAACGCAACGACTTCCGCTTCGACGCCGAGCGCTGCATATAGCGCACGCACCGAATCGATGTGTTGCGCGCCGCATTGATGAACCACTCGCGGACGCAGCGCGGGATCGATCAGCGCCAGGGCCGGCGGCACATTCTCGTTGAGCACCTGTGCGCCGAGGCTGCCGCCGATGACGAGCAGCTGCTGCGGCCCGCTGCGGCCTGCGAAACGCTTCTCGGGCGGCGCAATCCGCTTGATTTCGTCGCGCACCGGGTTGCCGGTCACCAGCCCCTTGGCACCGGCCGCTTTCGCAGCCGACCCGTCAAAGCCATACAGCAGCACCGATGCCAGTGACTTCAGCATCCGCGTCGACATCAGTAGCGCCGCATCCGCGTTCAGCAGTACCAGCGGCACGCCCAGAGTACTGGCCGCCATTCCTGCGGGCACAGCCACATAGCCCCCGGTCGAAAACATCACGCGCGGTGCGCGTGAACGAATCAGCGCACGGCTTTGCCATAGCGCGCGCAGTAGATAGAACCCGCCCAACAGCACCGTCTTGATGCCCTTGCCGCGCAAGCCCGAAAAATTGATCGCGTCGAATGCGATGCCGCGCGGCTCGACCAGTTGGCGTTCCATGCCGACCCGCGTGCCGAGCCAACTGACCGACCAACCGCGCTCGCGCAACGCCTCGGCAACCGCGAGCCCGGGCATCACGTGTCCGCCGGTGCCTGCTGCGACGACCACTAAATGCTTCATCAGCGCTCTGCCCCAATGAAGCGTGATCGGTGATCGGTGATCGGTGATCGGCCAGCTCTCAGGTGCGGCCTCCACGCATCAGAACCCTGTTCTCTCTATCGACGCGAAGCAGAATCGCAATCGCCACGATCGTCGACAGCAACGCGGAGCCGCCGTAGCTCATCAGCGGCAGGGTCAGGCCCTTCGTCGGCAGCAAGCCGGTCGCAACGCCGACATTGATGAACGTCTGCACGCCGATCCACAAGCCCACGCCTTGCGCGACAAGACCGGCGAACGTTCGGTCGAGTGCGATTGCCTGGCGCCCGATCTCGAACGCGCGCTTGATCAGCCAGTAGAAGAGCACCACGACGGTCAACACGCCGACCAGACCAAGCTCTTCGCCCAGCACAGCGAGGATGAAATCGGTATGCGCTTCGGGGAGGTAGTGCAGCTTCTCGACACTTCCTCCGAGGCCGACGCCGAACCATTCGCCACGCCCAAAGGCGATTAACGAATGCGATAGTTGATAGGCCTTGCCGAGCGCATTGCTTTCAGACCACGGATCGAGATACGCAAAGATGCGTTCGCGGCGCCAGGGTGAAAGCCAGATGACCAGCACGAACACCGACGCCAGCGCGGCGGTGATGCCGGCGAACAGCCGCCCGTTGACGCCGCCCAGAAACAGTATTCCCATGCTGATCGCCACGATCACGCCGAACGCACCCAGATCCGGCTGCAACAGCAGCAAGACCCCGATAGCTCCCATCACGAACGCCATCGGCAAGAACCCCCTTGCAAAGTGGTTCATGTAGTCCTGCTTGCGCACCGTAAAGTTGGCGGCGTACAAAACGCACGCGACCTTCATCAGTTCCGACGGTTGCAGATTCAGGATGCCGAGCGGGATCCAGCGTTTGGCGCCGTTGACCCCCTTGCCGACACCGGGAATCAGCACGATCACGAGCAGCACCAACGCAGCGACGAACACGATGGGCGCCAGCCGCTGCCACACGCCGATCGGAAGCTGAAACGCGATCGCTGCAGCGCCGAACGCGATGCCGAGTGACAGCAGATGCCGCAGCAGAAAATGCGTCGGGGCGACGTTGTAGCGCGGCGAGTCCGCCAACGATATCGACGCCGAATAGACCATCACGGTGCCGATCAAAATCAGCCCGAACACGACGCCGATCAGCGGCCGGTCAACCGCGGGCAATGCAGTCGGGCGCGCCGTTGCAAGCGGCGCACTGCTCAAACCGGTCAGCGAACCCGCGAATGCGAAAGCCGCACTACCCGCACCGAGATTGCGCTGAGCCGATCGCCCGCGACTAGATCGGGCGCGTAGGGTGGCCAGGAGCCGCTTTAGCATGGCTGTCCTGCCGCCGCCGCTTCACGCACGGCCAGCGCGAACATCTCGCCGCGGTGTACGTAATCGCGGAACATGTCAAAGCTCGCGCACGCAGGTGACAGCAGTACTGCGTCGCCAGCTTGCGCATGCTCGGTTGCGATGGCCACCGCCTGTTCGAGCGTTTGTGCATTGACCAGCGCAACGCCAGCCGAGTCGCGTTCGAGCGCGGCACGAATCAATGGCGCATCACGCCCGATCAGCACCGCAGCCCGGGCATGGCGCTCAATCGGTGGAGCCAGCGGCGCAAAGTCCTGGTTCTTGCCGTCGCCGCCAAGAATGACGACCAGCCTTCTGCCTTTTGCACCAAGGCCTTCGAGCGCCGCCACAGTGGCAGCCACGTTGGTGCCCTTGCTGTCGTCGTAATACTCGACGCCGTCGATTGTCGCGATTGATTGCAAACGGTGCGGCTCGCCGCCATAGCGCCGCAACGCATGCATCATCGGCGCCAGAGCGCAGCCGATCGCGCGCGCAAGCGCCACCGCGGCCAACGCATTGACGGCATTGTGACGGCCGCGAATAGCAAGCGCATCGACCGGCATCAGCCGATGCATAAGCAGCTGAGGCAGATCAGGCGATTGCGCCAGCTGATCCTGTCCCTTCTTTCGGCGCACCGGCACGGTCGGGTCCTCGGCCCAGGCCAGCCAGTCGATGCCGTGCTCGACGACGATTCCATACGAATCGCTGGCGGGTGGCGCGCCGATTCCGAACGTGACTACATCGGCGTTTTTTCTCGCCATCGCCGCAACCCGGGGATCGTCACGATTGATCACCCGCACCGTCTTGGCCGCGAAGATCCGCGCCTTGGCAGCGGCGTACTGCTCCAGCGAGTCGTGCCAGTCAAGATGATTGTCGCTGACGTTGAGCACCGCGGCCGCATCGCACTGGAGCGAGCGCGTCGTCGCGAGCTGAAAGCTCGACAGCTCGAGCACCCACACGTCAGGCAGATCCTCCGCGGCCAAGCGCGCGCGCAATGCGTCCAGTGCAGCAGGAGAAATGTTGCCCGCGACTTCGACCGACTTGCCAGCGGCTTCGATCATTAATCCGGTGAGCCGAGTTGTTGTCGTCTTGCCATTCGTGCCCGTGACGCCGACGACTTGCGGCGCGTAGCCAACCTCGGCTTTCAGACGGGCCAGCTCGCGCGCGAACAGCTCGATCTCGCCGACCACTTCGATCTTGCGTTTCGCAGCCGCCTTCACGAGCGGCGCTGCCGCCGATCGCGTCGGCGACAGACCTGGGCTCAGCGCAAGCAATTGCACGTCGTCGAGCAACGCCGGAGAAAACTCGCCCGCGACAAACTCGGCTTGTGGCAACGCGGTTCGCAGTTCTGCCACGTGAGGAGGCGCGGCTCGCGTGTCGGCCACACGCACCGCGTAACCGCGCGCCGCAAGAGTGCGCGCCATCGCGAGGCCGCTGTGACCGAGTCCGAGAACGAGCGCCCGCGGCTCAGCTGTCAAATGAGTCATCGAATCTTCAAGGTCGACAAACCGACCAGTACCAGCATCATCGTGATGATCCAGAACCGAACCACGACCTGCGTCTCTTTCCAGCCCGAGAGTTCGAAGTGGTGATGCAGCGGCGCCATTCGGAAGATTCGCCTCCCGCCGGTCGATTTGAAGTACGTCACCTGCAGCATCACTGAAATCGTCTCGACCACGAACACGCCGCCCATGATGAACAGCACGATCTCCTGCCGCGTGATGACCGCGATCGTTCCGAGCGCCCCGCCGAGAGCGAGTGCACCCACATCACCCATGAACACTTCGGCCGGGTACGCGTTAAACCAGAGAAACGCGAGGCCGGCGCCGGCAATCGCAGCGCAGATGATCACCAGCTCGCCCGCGCCTGGGATGTACGGAAACAGCAGGTAGCGCGCGAAGTCCGCACGGCCGACGACGTACGCGAACACGCCGAGGGCGGCGCCGATCATCACCGTCGGCATGATCGCCAGGCCATCCAGTCCGTCGGTCAGGTTTACCGCATTGCTGGTGCCGACGATGACGAGATACGACAGCACGACAAAACCGAACACGCCGAGCGGATACGCGATGTTCTTGAAAAATGGCACCAGCAGATCGGAGCGCGGCGGCAGATCGATGTAAAAACCCTGCCCGATCCACTGAGCCATCAAATCCCAGATGCGGTCGGTCGATGGTGCCGCGATCGCAAACGCGAGATAGAACGAAGCGGCCAGACCGATCGCAGACTGCCATGCATATTTTTCGCGCGCGCTCATCCCTCTCGGATTGCCGTGCACGACTTTCCGGTAGTCGTCGATCCATCCGATCATTCCAAAGCCCAGCGTGACGATCAGGGTGACCCAGATAAAGCGATTCGCCAGATCAGCCCACAGCAACGTGGTCACGCCGATTGAAATCAGAATCAGCGCGCCACCCATCGTCGGCGTGCCGGTCTTGATCAGATGCGTTTGCGGGCCGTCCTGCCGTACCGCCTGCCCGATCTTCAAAGCCGCCAGTCGCCGGATGACCCACGGACCCGCTGCCAGTCCGATCAACATCGCAGTGGCCGCAGCGAGCACCGCGCGCAACGTCAGGTAAGAGAAAACGTTGAACGACCGAATGTCGCGCGCCAGCCACTCGAACAACTCGAGCAACACTAGTGGGCTCCTTCCAGTTGTCCCGCCGAAAGCGCCTGCACGACTCGCTCCATCTGCATGAAGCGCGAACCCTTGACCAACACCGTCGCGTCGGGCGGCAGTGCCGAGCGCACCGCGGCGATCAATGCATCGATGTCGTCGAAGTGGTGCGCGTGCGCGCCGAAGGTGCGCACCGCCTCGCGCATCAGCGGACCGATCGCGTACAGTGCATCGATGCCACGTTCGTGCGCATATCCGCCTACTTCGCGATGAAACTCGGGGCCTCGCGTACCGACTTCGCCCATATCGCCCAGCACGAGCACGCGCGGCGATGGCCCTGCGGCAAGTAAGTCGATCGCCGCACGCACGGAATCCGGATTGGCGTTATAGCTATCGTCGATCAACCAGCCGCCAGGCATCCGCAATCTGACACCACGACCTGCGACAGGTCGCCATGAGGCGAGCCCTGCAGCAATCGCCTCCGGCGCCGATACCAGCGGCGATCGAACACGCCGTGGCCGCCAGTGCGTTGCGAACGTTGTGCAGACCGGTTGACCTCAGGCGCCCCTCGATCACGCCCGCCGGCGTTGCCATTGAAACGTGAACGCCTTCTTCTTCGTTGCGATGAGTCGCGGTGACGACGGCTGACGCGTCGAGCGCGAAGTCGATGACGCGCCGGGTGCCGCTAAGCTGCCGCCATATCGGTGCGCACGCATCGTCGGCGGGAAACACGGCCACACCATCGTCCGACAATGCGGTGATCACCTCGCCGTTTTCATACGCGGTCGCCTCGATCGAGGCCATGAACTCCTGATGCTCGCGCTGCGCGTTGTTGACCAACGCAATACTGGGCCGCACCAGGTGCGCGAGCCAAGCAATCTCACCCGGGTGATTCATTCCCAGTTCGAACACAGCGGCGCGATGCTGCTTGCCAAGCTGCCACAGCATCAGCGGCACCCCGATGTCGTTGTTCAGATTGCCGCGCGTCGCCAGGCGCGCTTTGTCGCCGTACTCTGCCTCCAGAATGGCGGCGATCATTTGCGTGACCGTGGTCTTGCCGTTGCTACCCGCGACTGCAATGACCGGCAATGCAAAACGCGCCCGCCAGGAGGTCGCGGCGAGCCCGAGTGCCCGCTTGCTCTCGGGCACTACCAGCTGTGGAATATCGACATCGACGGCGTGCTCGACCAGCGCCGCGACAGCGCCGTTTTGGCTAGCGCGCGCGACGTAGTCGTGACCATCGAAGCGCTCGCCCGCCAGCGCTACGAACAAGGCGCCCGCCGACAGCGTGCGCGAATCGGTCGAAACGCTTGAGAATCCGACGCGGCCATCGCCGCGAACTTCCGCGGACACCACGCGAGCGAGTTCGCTGACGGTCATCAGTGCGCTCATGATGGACGTGCCGATCGAGCGCGCGCTTCGAGTGCTGCGCGCGCCCGCGAAAGATCGGAAAACGGCAGCTTCGCTGCGCCGACGATCTGATAGCTCTCGTGACCCTTGCCGGCGATCAATACAACATCGGTGGGGGATGCGCGGGCGATCGCCTGCGCAATCGCCGGACCGCGATCGACGACCGTGATCAACTCGCGCGCTTGGGCCGCACCCGACGCGACCACGGCAGCAATCGCTTCCGGGCTTTCGGTGCGTGGGTTATCGCTCGTGACAACAACGACGTCTGCGCCGTGCGCTGCGGCCGCGCCCATCGGGGCACGTTTGCCGGCATCGCGGTCGCCGCCGGCACCGAATACGACCCACAGTTTGCCGCCGCGAACCGTGGCCAATGGCCGTAACGCAGCAAGCACTTGGGCCAGTGCATCGGGCGTGTGCGCGTAGTCGATGACTGCCAGCGGCGCGTCGGGCAGAGCCACCTGCTGCATGCGACCCGGCGGCGGATCGAGCTCGCGCAGCGCTGCCACGGCGCGTGAAAACTCGATGCCGCAAGCATGCATCACGCCGAGCACACCCAGCAGATTCTCAACGTTGAATTGGCCGAGTAGCGGCACTTCGACTGGAATCGCGTTGCCATCGAGTGCAGCTTCGAACGCAAGCCCGTACGCCGTCGCGCGGATCGCGTGCGCGGTCAGCCGATGTGCGACGTGCGGCTCGGTTGCTGCGGCTACCGCGCCGGTCGCGCTGTAGCCGATCACGTCGACGCCGCGCGCGGCCAGTCGCGCAATCAAGCGACACCCGGCTGCGTCGTCGAGGTTGATCACCGCATGCGAAAGCGTCGGCCAGTCAAACAGCAACGCCTTTGCCGCTTCATAACGCTGCATCGTGCCGTGATAGTCGAGATGGTCGCGCGTCAGGTTGGTGAACAGCGCAACGTCGAACTTCATGCCGCTCAATCGGCCCTGCTCCAACCCGATCGACGACACTTCCATCGCGAGCGCCTGCGCCCCAGCGTCTAGCAGCGCACGCACTTCGCGTTGCAACGACACCGGGTCCGGCGTTGTCAGCGACGTTTCGGTCAGCGGCTCGCCGGCAAACCCGAAGCCGATCGTGCCGATCACGGCACAGCGCCGTCCAGCGCGCGTCAGCATCTGTGCGATCCATTGCGTCGACGACGTCTTGCCGTTGGTGCCGGTCACACCGATCGACAGCAGATGTTCGCTCGGATGACGGTAAAACTCGGCAGCGAGCGGACCGACCGCACTTCGGAGATCTTTGACAGCCAGCACGGGGAAGTCATGCGCCGCTAGAGCAGCCTTGCGCTCACCGGACGCGTCGGCGTCGATCAGCGCCGCCACGGCGCCGGCCGCGGCGGCGGACGACAAGTAGTCTCGGCCGTCGACCGTGTTTCCGCGCAGCGCGATAAAGACATCGCCGCGCTTCAAGCGACGAGAATCCAGATGCAAGTCACGTCGATCTGCAAACAACGACGGCGCGACCTGCCGCAGCCAGCTGAGCGCGTCCGCGGCCACCTGCACATCGCTCACTGTGTCCCCCGCAGCGCGATCATTTCCTTCGCTGGCTCGAGCGGCGCATCCGGCGCCACCTGCAATGTGCGCAGCGCGCTGGCGCTAATTTGCGCGAACACGGGTGCCGCGACCTGGCCGCCGTAGTGCGCGCCGATCGGCTCATCGATCATCACCGCAACGACGATGCGCGGGTCGGACACCGGCGCAAAGCCGACGAAGGATGCGACATACTCTTTTACGTACTGGCCATTTTTGATCTTGTACGCAGTGCCGGTCTTGCCTGCGACCCGGTAGCCGGCGACGCGCGCGGCCGGCGCAGTGCCCTCTGGGCCGACCGCCATTTCGAGCATCTTGCGCATTGCACGCGCGGTTTCGGGCGACATCGCGCGCACCGGTGCCGCGCTCGTGTCGGCCTTCAGCAGCGTCAGCGGAGCCAGCAAGCCGTCGTTGGCAAATACCGAGTACGCGCGCGCCAGCTGAGCCAACGTGACCGAGACGCCATGACCGTACGAGATCGTTGCCTGCTCGATCGGCCGCCATGTCTTCGCAGGCCGCAACCGGCCTGCGACTGCGCCCGGGAAATCGAGACGCGGCGCCTGGCCGAAGCCAACACCGGTATATGCATTCCACAGTATTTGCGGCGGCAGATCGAGCGCGATCTTCGCAGTGCCCACGTTGCTCGACTTCGCGACCACCTCTTCGACTGTCAACACGCCGTGGGCGTGCGCATCGCCGATCGTGCGGTTGCCTATCGTCAAGCGGCCCGGCGCCGTTTGAATCCGCGTGTCCGTTCTTACCTTGCCGGCTTCGAGCGCGGCGGCAATTGAAAACGGCTTCATCGTCGAGCCCGGCTCAAAGGTGTCGGTCAACACACGATTGCGAATCGCATCGCCTGCGAGTTTGCCGCGCAGATTCGGGTCGAAGCTCGGCAAGTTCGCGAGTGCCAGCACTTCTCCGGTCTTCACGTCGAACACGATCGCGGCACCGGCTTTCGCGCGATGTTTATCCAGCGCATTTTTCAGCGCGGTGTGTGCGATGTATTGGATGCGGTTGTCGATCGACAGCGCGAGATCCCTGCCATCGACCGGCTCGCGCAGCCAGGCGTCTTCAACCACGCGCCCAAGGCGATCCTTGATCACGCGCCGGCTGCCCGCGCGCCCGGCCAGCTGTCGCTCGTGTGCGAGCTCGATGCCCTCCTGCCCACGGTCTTCGACATTGGTAAATCCAATGACATGCGCGTGGGCCGCACCCTCCGGGTAGTGCCTCTTGAATTCGCGCGTCGAGTGAATACCAGCGACCTTCAGCGCCGCAATACGTTCGGCGATGTCGGCGTCAACTTGGCGACGCAAATAAACGAACGTGCGATCTTCGTCGGCCAGCTTCCGCCTTAACTCGCCGACGTTGATCTGCAGCAGGCGAGCCAGCGCCGTCAGTTGCTCGGGCGTTGCGTCTACATCGTCGGGAATCGCCCACACCGCCCGCGCCGGCACCGATGATGCAAGCACCACACCGTTGCGATCGGTAATGCGCCCGCGGGTTGCGGGTATGTCGAGCGTACGCGCATAACGCGCTTCACCCTGGCGCTGCAGGAAACCGGTCGACACGCCGCCCATCAGGTAAAACGCTCGGCCTGTGAGTGCGACAAAGGCGACGAAGAGCACGAACAGCATCAATTTCGAGCGCCACGCCGGCAATGCGACCGTCAACAGCGGATTGGCATTGAAGCCGATGTTCCGGGCGCGTTCGCTGCGCGATTTGCGCGTCCGGGTGGAATAGTTCAACCGGGTCACTTCTTTGCCTCCGGCGCAGGCAGATTCAGGTAGATCGTGCGGCCGGCATCGATCGGCTTTAGTCCTAGTTTGCGTGCCTGCGTTTCTATGTACGCGGGCTGCGATAGCCGCGCTTGCTCGATGCGCAGTCGCTCGTGCTCGACGTCGAGCCGCTTGGCATCGAGTTGCGCGCGCTCGAGGTCTATAAACATCGAGCGTGACCGATGTTGTGCGGTGACCAGCGATAGCGCCGAGGCGAACAGCAATAGACCGAGCAGCACGATGAAGCCGCGCCGCATCATCGACGCGCCTCCGCCCATGGTTCGGCGGTGCGTGCGGCCACACGCATCACCGCGCTGCGCGCGCGCGGATTGGCGGCGATCTCTGCAGCATCCGGCAGCACGCGTGCCACTGCTTCAAACCTCGGACGCGGCAGTTGATCCGCGCGCAGCGGAACGCGGCGCGCCGCCGCGAACTGTCGCTCGGGATGCTGATGAGCATCGATGAAACGCTTGACGATGCGGTCTTCGAGTGAATGAAAGCTCAGCGCGACCAATCGACCCCCGGTCGACAGCATCGCTCCCGCCTGTTCGAGCATCAGCGCCAGTTCCTCAAGCTCTTGATTGATGTGAATCCGTATAGCCTGAAAGGTCCGCGTGGCCGGATGCTGAGCCCCATCCCTGCTGCTTTTGCGGCTCTTGCCGATTGCCTTCGCCACCAGGCCGGCAAGGTCTGCGGTCGTCGAGAGCGGCTTGCTTGCTCCTGCATCCGAGCGGCGAGCCACAATCGCCTTTGCAATCGATGCAGCAAACCGTTCTTCCCCATAGTCACGAATCACCTGCGTTATTTCCTCGACCGGCGCGTGTGCCAGCCACTCGGCGGCGGTCTGCCCATGCGATGAATCCATCCGCATGTCGAGAGGCGCATCGGTGCGCCAGGAAAATCCCCGCGCCGCATCGTCGAGTTGCGGCGACGACACACCGAGATCCAGCAGCACTCCGGTCATGTGTGTGACTGACAACGCCTCGAGCGTGACCTGCAGGCGTGAAAACGCTGTGTGTTCGATGTGAAATCGCGAATCGTCGATCAACGCAGCTGCTTCCACCGCATGCAGATCGCGATCCAGCGCTATCAGCTTGCCTCGCGGACCAAGCCGCTCGAGGATCAGCCGCGAATGCCCGCCGCGCCCGAACGTCGCATCGACGTAGGTGCCGTTGATGTCTGTCAGCAAATAGTCGACGGCTTGCAGTGCAAGCACGGGAGCGTGCGCGTGTGCGCCCAACACCGACGACATTTGCACTCATCCTCGGCAACGCAACGGCGACGGTGCTTGCTTCGTCTTCGTGCTCTTGTGCTCGTGAAACTGTCTGGCTCCGCCAGCGACTTCACGCTCATTCAACAGACAAAAGTAGGTCACCTTTGTCTGCTCCTAAAAGGTGAAATCTGCGGCCGAATCCGGCAGGCCGTTGGCCAATTGAGCGCGTTCGTGCTCCGCGAGCCGCGTCGTGTCCCACAATTCGAAGTGCGCGCCCATACCGAGCAGCATCAAATCGCGTTCGAGTTGCGCTGCGGCTCGCAACTCGGTCGGCACCAGTAGCCGGCCCGCGCTGTCGAGATCCACATCGGTTGCGCTCCCGAGCAGCAGCCGCTGCAATGCGCGCGCTGAGTACGGGAGTTGGGCGATCTGTTCACGGCGCGCTTCCCAAGTTGGCCGCGGATACACGAGAAGGCACCCGTCGGGATGGCGCGTCACCGTCAGGCGCCCATCGCAGCCCGCGGCGAGCGAGTCCCGATGACGGCTGGGCATCGAGAGGCGGCCCTTGCCGTCGAGCGTAAGTTGCGAAGCGCCTTGAAACATGCCTCCCCCGCGGGCGCGTTCGTTAAGCGAACGCTAACTAGCCCACCATCTCCCACTTTTTGACACGGCGCCGACTGTACGGCAGCGCCGAACGGGCGGTCAAGCGAATTAAGGGGATTTTTTAATGTTCACAAGGACTTAGAGCTTCTTCTTGCACTCTCGCTTTAAGCGGGAATTGTCTGCGAAAAGAAAGAGATAGCTAGCGCTCTGAAAGTGGAATCTCACGAGGAGCGCGCGGCCCGTGCTTGCGCGGTCGTATCGCTCAGTATCAGCCGCGCGTGTCGCTGATACGTCAGATACGCCCACATCCAATCGACCATCGTCGTAATGCGATTGCGAAAACCTATCAGGAAAAAAATGTGCACCAAGAGCCACGTCCACCAAGCGAGCAGGCCCGACAGTTGAATTCCGCCTGGAAACAGTGCCACCGCCGACTTGCGACCGATAGTCGCGAGCGATCCGACGTCGCGGTAGCGAAACGGCGCAAGCGCTGATGTCGGCTTGCCGCGCACGCGCCACGCAATCGCATGCGCGGCGTACGCGCCCATCTGTTTGGCCGCATTTGCAACGCCCGGCACTGGCACGCCCTCCTGCATCACCGATGCCAAATCGCCAACCACAAATATCGAATCGGCACCGCTCACTTGCAATGTCGGCGTGACGAGTACGCGGCCTGCCCTGTCGTGCGGACCTGGAAGGCTGCGCGCCAACGCAGTCGCTTCCACGCCAGCGGCCCACAGTATTGTGCGCGCCGCGATGCGCTCGTTCTGTGGTCCGCTTGACTTGACCGAAACTCCCGCGTCATCGATGCCGATCACTTGCGCATCGACGCGTACTTCAACGCCAAGCCGCTCCAATTGCCGCGCCGCCTTGGCGGACAATGTCTCGGGATACGTGTTCAAGATGCGCGCGCTGCCCTCGAGCAATAACACGCGCGCCCGCGCCGGATCAATTGCACGAAACTCGTCAGTCAGCGTGTGTCGCGCGATCTCCGCCAGAGTTCCAGCCAACTCGACTCCGGTCGGTCCACCGCCGATGATGACGAATGCCAGCCACGCCGCACGCTCGGCCGCATCCGGCTCACGCTCCGCGCGCTCGAACGCAATCAGAATGCGGCGCCGGATCTCGAGCGCATCGTCTAGCGTTTTCAGACCCGGCGCGTATCGCGCCCAGGAGTCGTTGCCGAAGTACGAATGCGTGACGCCGGTCGCGACGATCAGGTAATCGAAACCGACCTCGCCGTCGGTGAGCAACACCCGCTTGCGATCTGCATCGATGGCTACGGCGTCGCCGAGCAGGACGCGAACGTTTTTCTGCGAACGCAGAATGTGTCGAATCGGAGAAGCGATCTGCGGCGCCGAGAGTCCAGCCGTGGCAACCTGATACAGCAGCGGCTGAAAAGTATGGTGGTTGGCGCGATCGATCACGATCACGTCGACCGCGACATCACGCAACCCTTGCGCCGCGACAAGCCCGCCGAAGCCAGCACCGATGATTACCACGGTCGGCTTGCGATCAGCGGTCATGAAATTAAGTGCAAAGTCCGCCTGTACGCCGGATTCTGTGCGGCGTTCTTGCGAACGCCGTGACGATCATTCCTCTAGACCGGCGATCGCTCGCCGGCTCAAGCCACCTACCCGCGGCCTCACCGAGCAGGATCATCGGCCGCCTATTTGGTGTTGCTCCACGTAGAGATTGCCCGTTTCACCCGACAAGATGGCTCGTCGGCTCGTCTCTGTTGCTCTAATCCTCACCTCGCGGTGGGCAGGTGTTACCTGCTACGTCGCTCTTTGGAGTCCGGACGTTGCCTCCCGCAGCCAATGCTGCCGGCGATCGTCCGGCGGACTCTGCGGTGCAATTTTACTCACTGCTGCGCCGTAAATCAGCCAGAATGCGCGCCAACGTGAAGCCCGGCCATGATCCACCGCTGAACATCATCGTCGTCGAGGACTCCGAGCTCGACTACGAATTGCTGGTTGCCATGTTGATGCGCGAGGGATTGAAGCCACGCACGACACGCGTCGAAGACGAAGCGGGCATGCGCGACTCCTTTTCCAAGGGGCGAGTCGACGCAGTGATCACCGATCACAATCTGCCGCACTTCGACTCGTTCGCATCGCTGAAAGTCGCGAAAAGCGTCGACGCGGACATTCCGGTCATCGTGCTGTCGGGTGAAATGTCCGAAGACCTCGCCGTGGCCACACTGCATGCGGGTGCGGATGACTTCGTGTTGAAAACACGCATGTTTCGCATTGCTGCAGCGTTACAACACAGCCTGCAGGCGGCCTCGGCCCGCCGCGAGGCGCGCACCGCGGTCGCTCAACTGGCTGAGAGCGAAGCGAAGCTGCACGCGTTGACACAGCACCTTGAACGCGCGAAGGAAGAAGAGCGGCGCGCCATCGCGCAGGAGATTCACGACGACATCGGCGGGGCGCTGACCGCGCTGAAGTTCGAGTTAGTGCGGCTGACGCGTTCGCTACCCGGGGACAGCGCGCGGCCGCAGCTCGATGCAATTTCGCAGCTGCTCGAATCGGCCGTGGTCGCGAGCCATCGGATTCAGCACGCACTGCGACCTGCGGTGCTCGATGCGGGGCTGGTCACCGCGCTCGAATGGCTCGCGCGCGGCTTTGGCGAACGCAGCGGAATCAAGGTCGAGTTTCATGCGAACCGCGAGGAGTTCGAGATCGCGCCCGATCGCGCTGCCGCCGTGTATCGAGTGGCGCAGGAGGCACTGACGAATGTTCGCAAGCATGCGCAGGCAACGCGTGTTCACGTGCAGCTGTTTGCGCTGGGTGATGAAATCGCGCTCGAAGTAGCGGATGATGGCGGCGGATTCAATGCAGCGAGCCTACAAGTCACGCCCGGCTTCGGTGTGCGCGGCATGGTCGAGCGAGCGCGCGGGCTCGGAGGCTGGGCCGAAGTGTCCTCGTCCCAGGGTCGCGGCACCACGGTGATGTTTTCGATTCCTCCGCGGCCAAGCGGCGGCAAGATTGAGAGAGCTGTCGGCAATGACGATTAAATTGTTCGTCGTCGATGACCACGCAATCGTCAGGCGCGGCATCGTGCAGGTGTTGTCCGAGCACCCCGATGTGCAGATCGTCGCCGAAGCATCCGACTACGCCGGGCTGCGGAACGAGTTGAAGAAGCACGGTGAGCCCGATGTGCTCGTGATGGACGTCGGGCTGCCGGGAAAAAACGGAATCGACATTTTGAAAGCGCTGCGTGACGAGCATCCGAAACTCAAGGTGCTAATGGTCAGCATGTACCCGGAGGACCAATACGCCGTGCGCGCGTTCCGCGCCGGCGCGTTCGGGTACTTGAACAAGGCGAGCGCGCCGGAGAAGCTGCTGGAAGCGCTGGCGCATGTGGTTGCCGGGCGCAAGTACGTCACGCCGGAAATCGCACAGACTCTGATCGAAAATCTGAACGCTCCCGAAGCCCACGGCGCTCTGCACGAGAAGCTCTCCGACCGCGAATTTCAGACTCTGAAGCTGATCGCGTCGGGCAAGCGGCTGTCCGATATCGCGGAAGAGCTGGCGCTCAGTCCAAAAACGGTCAGCGTCTACCGTGCACGCATTCTCGAAAAGATGGCGATGAGCAGCAACGCCGAACTGACGCACTACGCGATAAAGAACGGATTGGTGGAATAGTGGCGTGCTGCACACGCGGTCGCGTAGCGACATTTGCCCATGTGTGCGAAGCCTCATAGAGGCGACGGCTGGGCGGCGCTGCGCCCCCGAGCGGCCGCGCTGCGCTCATCGCCTCTATCAGCACAACAACCCGACGCTTAACTATCTCTACCGATAAACCGATTCGCCCAGCGCAGCGCGCGATCCTTCTGACTCGGCTGCTCGGCCGTCTGCTCGGCGTCGCGTTGCGGTTGCGCGCTTGGGCGCGGTGGCCCGACGAGCTCGGGTTCGAGCGCGCCGAAGTGCTGGCCGTTCGAGTGGCCGTCAGCAGCGTCGCGTGTTGCATCGCCCGCGCTCTTGTTGCGTGTGCGCGGGCCGAAGTCGATGCGCCAGTGCGATTGCCCGGCGCTGGCTTTCAGCATCGACGGAAAATCGTCGCCGGGCACCGCGGGTGAGAACAGGAATCCCTGCATCAGCTGGCACCCCTGATCGAACAGGCGCGTCATCTGCCCCTGGGTTTCGACGCCTTCGGCAACGACTCTAAGTTTCAGGCTCTTGCTCATCGCGATGATCGCGGCGACGATCGCGGCGTTGTCGGCGCTTGTTTCGAGCTCGCGCACGAAGGACCGGTCGATCTTCAGAGTGTCGATCGGCAGCCGCTTCAGGTATGACAGCGACGAATATCCGGTGCCGAAGTCGTCGACCGAAATCGAAACGCCCAGATCCTTTAGCGCCTGTAGTAGCGGCAACGTAGCGCTCAGGTTGTGCATCAACACCGTCTCGGTCAACTCGAGTTCGAGCAGGCGCGGATCGAGCCTGAAGCCGTGCAGCGCGGCTTGCACCGGTTCGACCAGGTTGGCGCGTTGGATGTGCCGGCCCGAGATGTTGACCGATACCGGGATCGGCGGATGGCCCTGATCAGACCAGCGCACCATCTGCTCGCACACTTCGCGCACTGCCCACTCGGTAATCGGTACGATCAAACCCGATTCTTCCGCCACCGTAATGAACTCGGCGGGCGGCACCAGTTCGCCGCCGCGCTTCCAGCGCATCAACGCTTCGGCGCCGACGATCTGGCCATTGACGACGTTCACCTTCGGTTGATAAAACAGCACCAGTTCCTGCCGCTCGAGCGCACGATGCAGAGCGGTTTCGAGCCGCCACCGCTCAGCGGTCGCGGTGTTCATCGCGCTTGAAAAACGCAGCACGCCGTTGCGGCCGCTGTCCTTGACGGCATACATCGCGATATCGGCCTTGCGCAGCAACGTATCGACATCGCTGCCGTCGGCCGGGTACCCGGCCAGTCCGATCGACGCCGTGACGAACAACTCGTGACCCGAGAAACTGAACGGCTTGCGCATCGTTTCGAGGATGCGTTGCGCGACCGATTCGATGATGCTCGGTTCCGAAACATCGGTTAACAGGATCGTGAACTCGTCACCGCCGAGCCGCGCAACGCTGTTGGTATTGACTGGCACCGGAGCCGATTGAGAACCGGCTGCGAGACTTCGCGTAGCCGATCCGATCGACGGCGGCCGCACACCCTGCGAGGGTCCGGCGCGTTCGGCCGCGCGTGCCACCGTGTCGTTCTCGCGCACGCATTGATAAAGGCGCTTGGCGACCTCACGCAACAGTTGATCGCCGACCTGATGGCCCAGCGTGTCGTTGATCTGCTTGAAGCGATCGAGATCGATAAACAGCACGCCGACCGCGGTGCCGCTGGTGCGCGCGCGCTCCAGTGCGGAACCGAACTGATCTCGAAAAAAACGCCGGTTCGGCAGACCAGTCAGGCTGTCGTAATTAGCCAACTGCCGAATCTGGTCTTCCGCATGCTTGCGCTCGGTGATGTCCTGGATCACGCCGTGCACTGCAACCGCGCGGCCGCCTTCGTCGCGATCGACTTCAGCTTCCATGTGCACAACCCGTATCTGACCGTTCGGCCGCGCGATCCGGCACTCGAATTTCATCTGCCCGGTGCTTGCCAGCGCTTCGCGAAACAGCATCTCGATGCGCGCACGCTCGTCTTCAACGACGCGTGACCAGACGAACCAGTCGGCCAGCCCGTCATCCTGCCGTGGCAGGCCTGCGATCGGAAAGCATTCCTCCGAGAGCTTCACCCAGCGTGCCGCAATATTCCATTCCCAACTGCCGAGGCGCGCAATGCGTTGCGCCTTGGTCAGCTTGGCGCGGCTCTCGGCCAACTCTTCGCGCATGCGCGAGGCGCGGATCATGTAGCGCAGACGCTCCGACAGCAGTGTCCACTGCGTCGTGCTCTTGACGAAAAAATCGGTCGCGCCCGCCTCGTACGCGCGCGCTATCGACGGCTCGTCGTCGAGGCCGGTCAACATCAGTACCGGCACGTGCTCGCCGCCATTTAGCCGCCGCAGCCGCTCGCAGGTGACAAAGCCGTCCATGTCCGGCATCAAAGCATCGAGCACGACCACATCGGGCGAGTGGGCCCCGAATAGCTCCAGCGCGTGGCCGCCGCCGTCGGCTTCGATCACCCGCCACTGGCGCTCGGCGAGCGCTGAGGCCGTTAGCAGGCGCGCAACCGGATCATCATCGACCAGCAGAACCAGATCGTTGCGCGGTTCCGCTGCGGGATCGTCATCCGCATCATGGCGGTTGGCCATCGATCCGCCGCTTTTGTTGTCCTTGGGGTCGCTCATCGCTCGATCATCGCTAGGTCACGTCTTCGACCGGCATCAGTGCCTGCAGCGCGTGCAGAGCACGTTCGTATTCCGTGCGTGCGGCCGGCCATGCATGCTGAGCGGCCTCGATGCGGCGCGCGCGCGCGTGCAGTTCGAGCGCAGCAAAGCATTGCGACAATGCGGTGGCCCCGACATTGGCACTCGACGATTTCAGCGTATGCACGGCATGTCGAAGCACAGTGGCATCGTTCTGCGCCAGCGCGCGTTCCGCCTCAGCCATCAATTTGGTCGCGGTCGTCACGTAGGTTTCGATCAGCCGTTCGAGCAGGCGTGCGGCGCCGCGCTGCTCCATGGCTCGAATGCGGTCGATCACCGACATGTCCAAAACCTTCATGTCGCCGCTGACAGCGTCCGAATCAACGGTCCGAAGGCCCGCAGTCAAGGTTTCATGCGCTGCAGGTTGTATGGCGCTGCCGCTATCCGACCGCATCCAGCGTGCAAGCAGCGCATCAATTTGCGGTTGCTTGAACGGCTTGGGCAGATACTCGTTAAAGCCGGCCGCGAGACAGCGCTCCTGATCACCCGCCAACGCGTTGGCGGTCAGTGCGACGATCGGCACATCGAGCGCTGTCTCAAAGTCTGCCTGCGCCCCCGAGCGGAAGCGCCGCACCGCTTCGAAGCCGTCCATCTCCGGCATCTGACAGTCCATGAAGACGATGTCAAACGCCTGCGAGCGCAACGCATTCAGCGCTTCGCGGCCATTGTCGGCGAGCCGAATCTCGCACCCGAGGTCGCGCAGCATCGCACGCGCAACTTCCTGATTGACCAGGTTGTCTTCGGCCACCAGCACTCGTGCGCGATAGCGCACCGTCGCCGCAATCGCGCGCGCGACGGCCGGCTCACTGCGTGACAGCACTCTTGCCAACGCGTCCAGCAGTTCGTGCTGGCGCACCGGTTTGGCGAGGTAATAGTCAACGCCGTTTTCATAAGCCAACTGCGCTTCGTTGCCGCTCGCGAGCGATGTCAGCATCACCATTTTGACCGCCGCGAGCTGCGGGTCGCTGCGCAGCGTCGCCGCCATCGTCAATCCGTCCATGATCGGCATCTTCATGTCGATCACCGCCACATCGAACGGCGTGCCGGCGCGCGCCGCGGCGCGCAGCAATTCAAGCGCGGTTGAACCATGGTCGGCGGTCGCGACATCCATTTGGACCGCCTTGAGTTGCATCTCGAGAATGTTGCGATTGGTCGGGTTGTCTTCGACCAGGATCACGCGGCGGCCGTGCAGCACTTGCACATCTGCAGGTGGCGCAACTGCCGATGTATCGCCGCGTGCCAGCGGAACCTCGAATCGGAAGGTGGAGCCCTCACCAAAATGGCTCTCGACGCTGATCGATCCTCCCATTAACTCGACCAGTTGTTTGCTGATCGCAAGCCCGAGCCCGGTGCCGCCATAGCGGCGCGACATCGATTGATCGGCCTGCATGAAAACGGTGAAGAGTTTTTGCAGCGCTTCGGCACGCATGCCGATGCCGGTGTCGCGCACTTCAAAACTGACCCGGTGGCTTTCGTTTTCGGGCTGCGCGCTGACGGTGACGACGACTTCGCCGGTTTCGGTGAACTTCAACGCGTTGCCGACCAGATTGGTCAGCACCTGCCGCACCCGTGTCGGATCGCCCTTCGCAATAGTCGGAACTTCCGGTCCGATGCGTGACGCAAGCTCGATGCGTTTCTGATGTGCGCGTGGCGCCAGCAATTCGAATACGTCTTCAACGACAGTGCGCAGATTGAAGTCGACCGATTCGAGCTCGAGCTTGCCAGCCTCGATCTTCGAGAAGTCCAGAATGTCGTTGATGATCTCGAGCAGTGACTCGCCCGAGCGATAGACCGCGTCGGCAAAACGCCGCTGCTTGTCGGTCAGCGCGGTGCCGAGCAGCAGTTCGGTCATGCCGAGCACGCCGTTCATCGGCGTACGGATCTCGTG
Organism: uncultured beta proteobacterium; assembly: GCA_963824935.1. Classification (GTDB taxonomy): domain Bacteria; phylum Pseudomonadota; class Gammaproteobacteria; order Burkholderiales; family Burkholderiaceae_F; genus JACCZX01. Next base: position 175,934 of record CAWGRF010000023.1, read on the forward strand.
GCTCATGTTGGCCAGGAACTGCGACTTGGCACGGCTGGCGGATTCCGCGATCTCTTTGGCGTCGCGCAGCACACGCTCGCTTTCCTTGGCATCGGTGATGTTCTCGAGCATCGTTAGCCGAAACCGCTCACCGTTGGCGTCGGCAAAGCGCACGCTGTGGCCGCGCACCCACACCACGCCGCCGTCGCCCTTCAGCATGCGCCGCTCGAACGTGAACTGCGAGCGCTCGACCGCCCGGTCCATCTCGCTGCGCAGCATGTACGCCGCGTCAACTTCGTCCGGATGAATGAACGTGATCGGATCCTTGCCGAGTACCTGATCCATCGTGTAGCCGAGCATTCGCGTGTGCGCCGCGTTCACCCGAACGATGCGGTGATCGGACGACAGAATTGTCGCCGGTACCGGTGATTCGTCGAACAGCGCGCGAAAATATTCGGCGCTTTCGCGTAGAGCAGCCTCGGTGCGCTTGCGCTCGGTGATGTCGGGGCTTATCAACGCGTACTGAAAGTACCGACCCTGGTCATCGCGTAGTGGCTGACCCTCCACTTCGAGGACGCGTTCTTCGCCGGACGATGCCTGCGCAATGAACTCGACCTTGCACGGCTTGCCACTCACGATCGCATCGACCATTTCGGTAAGCGAGTCTGAATCCGTTTTTGATGCCCGCATCAACGTGTGCGCGAGCCGGCCGCGCATTTCCTGCAAGCCGAGCCCGGAAAATCGCATAACCGCATCGTTTGCCCATTCGATGCGTCCGGCCGGGTCCAGTATCAGCACCATCTGCTCGGTGCGTGACGCGACCATCGCAAGGCGGCTTGCTTCTACCTCTCGCTGGCGCAACTCACGCTCGGCGCGTTGCCGTTCCGCCACGCGCGAAAGCTCGGCCCCGATGGCTTCGACCAGTTCCAGCCAGGCGTTGGTAGCTTCGACGCGGTGATCGCTGTAGAACTCGATAAACGCTGCGACGTGCCCGTGCGCCGTCACAGGAATCACGACTCCGGTTTGCAGTCCGGCAGCAAGCGCAACGTCAAGCCGGTTCCAATCGGTCATGCGCGACAAATCTGAGACCCAGTTGGGTACTCCCGACAAATAGGCGCGGCCGATCATGTGGCTCGGCGACGGCACGATCGGAATGCCGTTGCTCGCTTCGATAAAGTCGCGAAACCGATCTGGCTCACGCGTGTACCACAGCGAGCGCGGCGGCAGATTGCGGTCCTCGGAATAGTCGGGCAGCAGCGCGACGCGACCGAGCGGCCACTCCAGATAGTCGCCGATCTCGTTTAGTGCGCGCTCGAGCGTGCGCTCGACCGAGTCCGATTCGTTGGCCGCGGCAGCCAGGCCGCGCAGCAGCCGCATCAATGCATACTGGCGCTGCAATTCGAGACTGCCCTGCAGCTCGGTCATGTGCGCGCGCGCTAGACGGTCTGAATGCGAAAGCAGCGCGCTGGTCATCGCGTCGAATGAGCCAACCAGAGAATCGAGCTCGTCGCCGTGATGCTGAGTGGCGCGGCCCGCGTAACGTAGCGACAGTTCTTCGGCGCGTTCCGTGAGCGCCTTGATCGGCCGGATTAGATGGCGTGTCAGATAAATGCCGGCGACGATCGTCGCCAGAATCGTGAACAGCACCACTGCGCCGAACGACCGGCTCGAATCCGAGACACTTTCATACGCCATCGTGTTCGAGACCATGACGGCGATTGCCATCGGCTCGCCGCCAATCGGCAATGGGCGCAGCGACAAATCCTCGCTGCCTTCGAGTGCGATGTGCGTCGTCGCACCGAGGCGCACCCGTGGTCCCGCTTTCTGCACCCAGTGCTGATCCACCGGTGGCATGGTTGCCACCAGCGCTCGATCTGCCGCCAACAGAGCGAGTTCGACTCCGAGCCGGTTTGCCAACAACTGCAGATACTGTTCTCCGATCAAGCGCTCCACCACTACTGCGCCGATGATCTGATTCGCGGCAACGACGGGCGTCACGGCGCGAATCGAAAGGCCGTTTAACCGCTCGATAACGACGATACTTTCCTGACCCCGCAACGCGTTGGCAACGCCGAGCGGGTTCTCGCTGTCATCAAGGCGCTGAATGCCCGCTTCGCCTGTGCGTTCGATCAGCGTGCCGCGTGCGTCATGTACCTCAATCAATCCAACCCCTGCGTTCCTGCCCTCTTTCTGCGCCCATTCGCGCACCGCGCGTGCTGCATCACTCTTGCGCGACAGCGCAGCCACCAGGTCGCTGCGCTCAGCCATCGCGAGTGCGCCGCGCTCAACGGCGGCATAGTCCGCAAGGATCGTTGATTCGACCAGGCGCGCCGCGCGCTCACCGCGTAGCCGCTGCTCGGCCAGAAATTGTTGTTCGGTGCTCTGATGATGAAAGTAATAGCTGATGCCCACCGTCCAGCTGGCCACCAGGACCAACACACCGATCAATGGCCACGCAATCGATCGAAAGCCCGATGGCGTGCCAGCTGGTGCAGCCTTCGCGTCGGACTCGGCCGCCGACGCGCCGCTGCTGGGCGCGCCGTGCGCGCTCGCGTCGATAAGTCGGCCGTGGCGGCCGGCCAGCCAGGACAATCTCGGCAGCATCAAGTTGATCGGCGAATGAGGTCGTGCACTGGTCGGGCAGGCCGTGTCGGCGGACACAGTCCAGCTCGCAGGCTAGTGCCGAATCGCCTCTGTCACCCTCTGGAAAAGGGTGCCGTTAGAAGGGCATTTCGCCTAGCCGCGCAGATAGATCGCGCGGTTTGAACGGTGATCTCGCGTCCCACTGCCCGATGCTGCACAATCGCCAGATGAGGGGGAATGAAAACAGGGACTTGCAAGCGCTAGCTCGCCCGCTTCAACGCTGGATCCGCGCATTCGCAATTTACTGGGTGCCTTCGGTAGCGACAGCCGGCACAGGCGGTCGGCCTGATGCCTTTCACCTGCTGGCCGCGGTCTGCGTGGGGGCGTTGATCGTGTTGGTGGCCGTAGCCGTCGTGCAGCGGCGACGTTCTTCATCGAGTGCGCCGCCCGGGCACAACACGACAGCAGCGCCGTCCGTCGGGCCGGCGCTGGCTAATGCCGCTGCGACCCACATTGCCGAATTGCAGGCAACGCTCGAGAGCCGGGACCGCGAGCTGGCGGATCGAACGCGCGAGCTTGCCGACGCGGCGCGCGAGCTCGACAGCCTTGCGCATTCGGTGTCGCACGATCTGCGTGCACCGCTGAGAGTCGTAGACGGTTTCGCCACGATCGTGCTCGAAGACTACGGCGATCGCGGCAAGCCGCTTGATGACTTGGGGCGCGACCATTTACGCCGCATCGTGGCCGCCAGCCAGCGCATGAACACGATGATCGACACCGTGCTCGGCTTGTCGCGCATGACAAGCCGCGAGCTGGCGCGCGAACGTGTCGACCTGTCGCAGATCGCGCGCGAACTCGCCGATGATCTGCGTGACGATGTGCGCACTCGCGTGCCAGCGCGATCAATCGAGTTCACGATCGCGCCCGGATTGAAAACCGACGGCGACCCGACGTTGCTTCGATTGGTGCTCCAAAACCTGCTCGGCAATGCGGCAAAGTTCAGCGCCAAGAGCCGCGATGCCCGAGTTGAATTCGGCTGCGGTGATGAAGGGGGATCAACAGTTTTCTTCGTGCGCGATAACGGCGCCGGCTTCGATATGCGCTTTGCCGAGAAAATGTTTGGCATGTTTCAGCGGCTGCATAGCGCAAACGAATTTCCAGGCACCGGGGTCGGCCTCGCTACAGTGCAGAAAATCGTTCGACGCCACGGCGGCAGAGTGTGGGCCGAAGCAGTGCCAGCGCCGGCAGAAGGTCACGGCGCGACGTTTTACTTCACGTTGTGGGAGGGTAAGAGCTAGCCTCTGCCTGGCAACAGGATCCGTCCCGGCTCACCGCCGAAGTTCATTCCAACCGCCACTCGGCCTCACATTGTCTGCACCGCACTTTTAACCAATGCGGGCGGCCTGCTTCGGGTGGATCATCCGCGTCCGATGATTCCTGTGCCACCACCTTGAACTTGCCCCAGGTCTTGCACTGTGGACATGTGGCCGCTTCGGCGAAGTGCTCGGCACGCGCGAGCAGCACGTTAAACCGCCGCCATGCCACTAGCGTCAGCATCCCACCTGCCGCCGCAGCAATCAAGATGATCAAATAGCGGATGCCGGACGAAGTGTCCCGCAGTACCTCCATGCCGGCCAGCAACACGATCAGCGCCACGAATCCGAGTGCGAGATAGGCGTGGCTCTCGATCAGCTGCCGCTCATACCAGCGGCGAAAACCGTGTCGTTCAATGTATCGGGTGACCTGCATCCGAATGCACCGTCACCGCCGGACCGAATTCAGACGATTCGCCGCATCGACCATGTGACTGGCCAGTTCGCCCACCTGCCTGCCTTCGGCCTTGGCCTGCGCACGCAGCGCATCGAGGGCACGGTCATAATCAAGACGCAGGCGCTCCATCAGAATGCCGATCGCCACCAGATCGTCGCGCCCGGCCTCATTCGAAGAGCTGGGCTGCGTTGCGGCCTTCTCTGCGACCGGACGCGCCAATGCCGCACGTACCGCCGGCACGATTTGCCGCACGTCGAGCGGTTTGACCAGATAGCCGAGCGCCCCCATCTTCATCGCTTCATCGATGATGTCCTTGTCACCAAACGCGGACAGAAACATGAAGCCGGTATCGGTGTTAGCGGACAGATAGCGAGCAACATCCATCCCGGACTTGCCCTGCATGCGCACATCGAGGATCGCCAGCTTGGGCTTGTGCTTGCGTGCCAGCAGAATCGCGTCGTCGCCGTTGTCGGCCTCGATCACCTCGAGGCCGGCCTGCTTGAGACCGGCCACGAGCGTGGCCAGCACCAGCCGATCATCGTCGACCACCATTACCAGCGGGTGTTCGTTTTCCATGGTCTCACTCTGTTCTCCGACCATGATTGTGCCGCACTCAGGTCAAATCAATTTGACAAGTTAAATGCTGTCTTCCCGAATCGCCGGCGGAAACAGATGCAGGCGAGTCGCCACGACTGCGCCCGCACGCTCGACCGTCAGCCGCGCCCCGCGCCTTGGCAGCAGCGCCTTGACCAATCCCAGGCCCGACACGCTGGCTGAAATCTGCGCCAGGTCGAAGCCGTCTTTTAGCGAGCCTGGATTCTCGATTGCGAACTCCATGCCTTCAGGCCGCGTGGTGACTTTCACCATGATGCTGTCCTGACGCGTCGCACGATGCTTGATTGCGTTGGTGCCGAGCTCGTTGATGACGAGCGCGAGCGGAACCGCTTCGTTTTCGGGTAAACCGAAGCGCCATAGATCGGGCGGTGGTGGTTCGAAGCGCACTTCGACGCCGAACATGTTCGAAAGCGTCGAAAAAATTCCCTGCGCAACGCCCAGTACCGGCAAGGTGCCGCTGGCGCGAATCTGTAGCCCGTGGACCTGCGCGATCGCATGAATCTGCGTGGCCGCCTCGGACAAAATGTCGGCCACATCGGGCCGTGCATCTGCGGTTTGCTGGAGTAGCCCTGCGACCCCCTGCAGGTTGTTCTTGATGCGGTGGTGCACTTCGCGCACGAGTACATCGCGCTGTTTGACGATCTGCTCCATCCTCTGCTGCTCGGCGCGAGTGCGCTCGGTGACGTCGTCGGCAATGCCGAACACGCGAATCGCGCCGTCTTCCATCCGCACGGGGTTCAATCGCACGTTGATGTTGCGCACACCGCGCACCGGATGATCGATGCGCGCGGTAAATTCCGAACGCATCAGCCTGCGCATGCGCGCGACCAGTCGCGGCAGGGACCGAGTCACAGGCTGCACGTCCTCGACGTGAATGTGCCGCATGACACTGCGCGGATCGTCCAGCAGCTCGGAAGCTGGCGCGCCAATTAGAGCGGCGTATCTCGGATTGACATAGAGCGCGCTCGAAAAGTCGCCGGTCATGATGAACACGAGCTGATCGATGTTCTCGGCAAACTGTCGGAACCTCGCCTCGGTCTCGCGCAACGCAGTCTCTGCGCGCACTTCTTCGCTTAGATCGTCGATGATCGACATCACGTAGCGCGCATTCGCGTCGCCCGCTGCCGCGCCGTGGCCGGGTTCAGATTCGAACAGCGGCACGACTCGCTGATTGATCGTCAACCGCTTGCCGTCGGCACGCAGCATCACATCGCGCGGACGTTCGACCTGTGTCCCGGTCGTCAGCGCCTTGCGGTCGAGCTCGGAGTAAAGGTCCGCAAACTGGCGCGCATAGATTTCGCCCCAAGTGCGGCCGACGACCTGCTCGCGTGTGAGTCCGGTTATCGTTTCGCCGGCGCGGTTCAGGCTGACAAAGCGGCCCGTTTCGGCTTCGCGCACGGACACCAGCACCGGCAGATTCTCCACTACCAGATCCAGGTAGTTACGCACGCGTCGCAGTTCTTCTTCGGAGCGCCGCCGCGCGTCGACATCGACCAACGTCAAGATGACGCCGCGATCGGGCACCGACGTATCGATCGGGCGACCATAGCCCGCACACCAGAAGGTGGTGCCGTCGGCGCGCCGCATCAAGCGCTCGAACGACACACCGCCGTTACGCGCTCTTGCTTCTACCTTCGTCTCGGCTTCCGCTTCGCTAGCATCGACTTCATCTTCAGTCAGCGGCAACTCGCGGATATCGTTCCAGTCGCTCGCCGTTGCGAAAAGCGTGGAAATCTGCAGTTCGTCCCAATCGCGTGCGTCGTAGCCAAACAGCTGCTCGGTCGCGGCATTGGCCTTGACGATCAGATCGTTGGCCACGTACAGAACCGCGACCAGAGCGTTATCGAAGATCAGCTGAAGCTCGGATAAAGTCGCGCGCAATTCGCGTTCGGAGCGCTTGCGTTCGTCGATGTTGACGAAGGCGAAGATGTATCCGAGCTCGGGCCGCTCCGGATTGACGGCGCGCCCCTGCACCGCCACCCAGATCGGTGCGCCTTTACGGCGAAACATGTGCAGCTCGAACTCGGTAGCGCCAGTGTCGTTGATCCGCTGGTAGTGTTCGGACAAACTCGCCAGCAACAGGTGATCGGTCGGATGCGAAAACAGTTGCATCTGCGATACCAGCGCGCCGGGTTCACACGCCAGCAAGTCTTCCATCGCCGCATTGGCGCGCACCGGACGGCTGTCGCGCACGAATAGCAACCCGACCAACGCGGTATCGAAAATCAGCTGCTGTTGCGCGAGCGCGCTTTGCAGTTCTTCGCCTTGCTCCTTCAAATCGAGCAACGAACGCGACAGCGCCTCGCGCTGCCGCTTGATTTCGGAAATGTTCTGAAAGGTGTAAATCGCCTCACGCAGCGCCTCGAGTCCGGGCTCCTGTGCCTGAATCGGACGCGCCTGCACGAGGCACCAGACCGGCTCGCCGTCGCGCCGAAACAGCACTACTTCGCCGCTCGTCGTTTGATACGCGCGCACTACCGGCATTCCGGACACGTCATTGGGCGCGCGATGATGACGGTCGATGCACAGATCCCACAGCGGCATCCCGATCACCTCGCCGTCGCTGTAGCCGAACATCTCGGCGAATTCGCGATTGGCCAGCAGAATCTTGCCTGACATCGTCTGCGCGACACCTACTGACATCGTCTCGAACAATGTCTGTTGATCGCGCAGCGCCACTTGCAACTGCTCCTCGAAAATCTTGCGGTCGGTGAAGTTCTCCAGCACGACGAGCGTGTGCCGCAAACCGCTGTCCGATGCGATCGCCCGCATGCGAAGCTGAGTCCATACGACGCGGCCGTCGCGATGCATGAAGCGCTGCTCGGCCGATTCGGACTCGGTCGCGCCGCGCTGCAACTCGGCGCGCGCCTGTCGATGGCGCGCCCGGTCGTCCGGATGAATCAGCGATTCGGGATCTTGGCCCAGCAGCTCGTCGACGTCGTAGCCGAGCGTTTCGCATGCGGCGTGATTGATGCCGATCAGCCGAAACTCGCTGTCGAGCAGCAGCGCTGCGACGGGACTCTCATCGAACAGCGCGCGAAAGCGGTCGGCGCTTTCGGCCAGATCGGACTCGGCCTGCTTGCGGGTACCCACGTCACGCGCGAGCAGCAGAATAAATTCGCGGCCTCCGTGCACGACCCGCTGCAGCACTGTTTCGACCGCGAACTCGGTGCCAAACCGTGTCCGATAACGCGTCTCAGCCTGGTACGAGCCGCGCATCTGCAGCTGCTCGTATATCGGCGCAAATCCGTTTGCGCTGCCGCTACCTGGTGTCAGGCTTGCATCGATCTCGACGAGCGACATTCCTCTGAGAGCATCACTCTCGTAGCCCAGCCGTTGACGAGCGGCATCGTTGCTGTCGACCACTGCGCCGTATCGATCCACTTCGAACACCATTTCACCCACCGATTCGAGCGCTTGCCGCAGCGCCCCGAGCGAGTGCTGGGCAAAACGCTCGCGATCGATCCGTTCGCACGTAAGCAACACACCGTCAAAGCGGCCGTCAATGGCGAACACCGGTACGGATTTGACTCTTATCCATCCGCGCTCAGCGCGCGGCAGTTGATACTCGCGCTCAACCGGCTCGCGCTGTCCCGAGTCGCGCATCCGGTGCAGCTCCGTGATCAGATCCGGTATTTGATTCAGCCCGACGACCTCGTCGATAGTCCGCCCCTGGAGCGCATCGGCCGGCACATCGAACAATTCTTCAAGGCAGTTGTTCCAGAACCGGTAGGCCAGATCGCGATCGAGCAGCGCGAGGCCGATATGCGCCGCTGTCAGTAAGGTTTCGACGACCGTATCGGCCGCACGCGCGGCCAGAGTAGCGGCGTCAGGCGCGCTCATCGCCTCGTCAAGATTCGCGGAGCCCGGCGCGGCCAATCCCTCCGCACTGGCCGAAGGCACGGGCGAGGCGACATCGGCGCTTCCCGGCAATCCGAGCGCCAATGCACGCTCGTCAGAAACCACGTCGGGCGCAGCCAACGACGTCCGCGATGAGCGCGAGGTCGGCTTGGCGCGGCGTTGCGAAGTGGTAGGCGAGTCGGCCAATCGAGCTTCTCAGCAGTTAGAGTTGACGCGATGAGAGAAGAATAATGCACAAGTGCACCGGTGTCGGCGATAAAACCGGGGCAGTTCTAAAGTTCGGGGGCGAATTGCCGAACCTTGTGGCGTGACCATCTTGGCGCACTCAAACCTGCCCGCACCGTGCGCGGAAATTCGGATCGCCCGCGAAGGCATGCCGGAAAGCCGGCTCCTCGCGTTGCGCGTCGCCATCGCCGAGGGCAGCTATCGCATCGATGCCGAGGCCATCGCGGACCGCCTTATTGCCGCCGCTGCGTGGGATATCAAGTCCGCCGGGCATCACTGATCGCTAGTCTATGCGCTCACACTCTTCGCCTCCCGGCGCGCCGGCCCGCTTGTTCTCCGAGCTGATAAAAGCCCTGCACGACGAGAGCGAGGCGCTGATTGCGAATGATGCGGCTCGGCTCGCCGAGGCAGGTAGTCGCAAGCAGCACCTGTTGCGGTTGTTGGCGCCGCAAGCCAGCGCATTGTCCGCCATGCGGCACAGTGGAATCGATGAACTCGAGCGCTTTGCGCGCGAAGCCGCGCAACTCAGGGCGCTGGTTCGTTAACGACTCGCGCCCGCCTGGCGCGGGCGCACTAACTTGCACGGCAACTAAGCGCGACGAACGCAGGTGCGACCGCGCAGCGGTCGCGCACGCAGGGAACGCTACCAGTGCTTTAGTCGCGCGCGCAGACGCGCGACGGCCTGGCTATGTAGCTGGCACACGCGCGACTCCGTAATGCCCATCACGACGCCAATTTCACGCAGATTCAAATCCTGCTCGTGATACAGGCTCATCAGCAGTTTCTCGCGCTCGGGCAACTCATCGATCGCGTCCACCAGCGCGTAGCGAAAGCGCTTGTCGCGCAGAATTTCGCCCGGCTCCGGCGAATCGCCCACCAAATGGCGTTCCAGATAGTCGTCGTCGTCGATGCTGCCGCCAAGATCATCGAGGTAAACCAGCTGCGCACGGCGCGCGTCGTGCAGCATCTGCTGATACTGTGCCAGCGAAAGCTCGAGCTCGGCGGCGATTTCCGGTTCGTGTGGTGACCGGCCGAGCTTGCCTTCCAACCGGTGGATTGCGTGTTCAATGTCGCGCTGGCTCTTGCGCGCCGAGCGGGGCAGCCAATCGTTGGCGCGCAACTCGTCGAGCATCGCACCGCGAATTCGCTGCGAGGCATACACCTCGAACTGTGTGCCCTGCGTGATTTCGAAGCGCGACACAGCGTCCATCAGCCCCATCATGCCGGCTTGGATCATGTCGTCCAGTTCAACGTTGGCCGGCAGTCGCGCAATCATTTGATGTGCAAGCCGCCGCACCAGCGGCGTGTATTGCTTGACATAGTCGCCCTCAATCAGCGGGCTGGGCCGGATCTCGCCCAGTTGCTGAGTGTCGATTTGACCGTTGTTGAGCGCTTGATAAAGCGCGTCGTACACGAAGGCGTCGTTCTTCATATGCACCGAACTTTAGGGACCGGTGGTGACGCTCCATCCACCGATAGGTGGCGAAAAAGCGAGACATCTGATTGCATTGATGTGTGCTGTTGCAAACGTTCGTTGGCGATCACTGACGACAACGAAAGTCGAACCAAATCAAAGGCTCCGCAACGTTTGTTAACGGCCGACGTTGAGTTGCGTGCAGCAACAAGCGCCAGCGACGCAAACAAGAAAGGCGGGTGATCGCCGTCCTTCCCGTTTTATCAGCAGCAATTTGCGCCGCACTGCGTTTTAAAGAACCGCGCGCGCGCGTCGATCTCCGCTTTACTACGGCATAACGCTGCGACCCGAAGGATGTACCGATGACTCGCAATCAACTCGTCAGGCAACTCGCGGATATCGCGACCAGGCCGATCAGCGCGCGGACGGTTCTTGATTCTGCAGCAGCAGAATCCACAGCGAGCGAAAGCGTCGGCGCACCACCGACCGAATTGTTCGTGTGGTTCGAAGACACCGCCGCACGCAAGCTCGAAGGCCGCCGCGGCATCGCCGGTCTGCCCGAATCGCTGCTGCCCATTAGTCGCAACATGAGAGTGATCGAGCGCCGCTACGCGGAAGATCATCTGCACTTGTTAAGCGCCGTGCGCATCGCGTGCCGACAAGACGCAGGGGAGCTGATCGCATCGCTGTACACCGCTGCGCTGTCGGTGGGAACAGTCGCCTGGATCGGCACCGGCGCACAGTACGCGTGCACGTGGAGCGAGATGTACCCGGCGGCCACAGCAAAATAGTCGGACGTCAAAAAAAAGGGCGCCTTGATTGTGCAAGGCGCCCTTTTCTTTTGGCTGCGCGGTTTAGGCAGCTTCTTCGTCAGGAGCCGGCGGTCGCGGGCGCGCCGCCGCATCGAGCTTGTTCATATACCGCTGCAGCATGCGTGCGGCCGATTCGCTTAAATCGACAAACTCGCAACCGCATCGGCGCTCGCCCGCGGGCGAAGACTTAGCATCGACATAGCGCACGCGCAACGTCACGGTAATTTGGCCGACATCCGGAAGATCGAGATAGCAGTTTTCCAAGTTGCTGTCGGTGGGTAAGTCGAATTGCACCGGATGCGCGAACAGCGCGAGGCCGCCCACGCTGAGATCGAGCACGCGCACCGACTCATACTGACCCCGTTCGCGTGGTGACGGAACCAGGCATGTCGCTGGGCGTATCGCCGGCGGCTGCCGACGATATGCGCTGCGGCGCTGCATCCGCAACATTTGTTGCGGCAGACGCACGCGAAACGCGGCGCGTCCCTGATGCTCGACCGCTTCTGCCGCGCCGACTGAAAATTGGAGCTTTACGTTGTCCAGGAACGCGACGATCACCAATTGCTTCGACGCATAAATTGCCTTCTGCGCAGCGGCCTCGGATGTGCGATCGAGAATCAATTCCTCGAAGCCTTCATTAACGTCGAGCACATTGCTGACGGTAAAGCCGCTCGCCTGGTCGTAGTACAACGTCACCAGCACCTGTTTGTCACGCAGTTGACGCAGCAGCGTCGCGATTTCGCTGCGCGAATAGATCGCAAAGCGCTCGAGCTCCGGCGAATCGGGCTCCGGGAACGGGGTCGTCAGGCTCATCGTGCCTCGGTCACTGCGCGCGCGCGTGGGGTCGAGAGATACGGCACGATGGGAGAAAGCCATGGCTCGGCATGGTCGCGAATCTGTGCATCGTCGGCCAGAATCAGGCGCAGCAACTGCATGCGGCGCGCATCATCGGCTGCGCTCAATGGAGCATCGGCGGCCGCCTTCAAGGTTGCAATCAGCGATGAGCAGCGCGCTTCCTGGCGCGCTACTTCGACCCAATCGTCCACCTGTGCGGCGGCCAGCATCGCGCAGCTCGACTGCGCGATCGCTTCGTAGTGCTGCAACAGGCTCGAGCGGGCGGCTTCGCCTGCCCTATTCGATGGGGCCAGTTCGATCATCTCGGCCACCTCGCATAAATAGTTCGGCATCGTTGCCGTTTCCCGTCCATTGCTTCATGCGCGTTTACGCGCGGCGCTGGCATGCAATCTACCGACGATGGGTTAGGCGCCATCGTCCGATTGGAGGGCCGTTCCAAGCGCTTTTCGTCGAAAAAAAAGCGCCGGTCGGATAGACCGGCGCCAAGGCGGGGAGGAAACCAAACCAACAACTTGGCGAAGCGCGCTGGCCATCTGTTCGTCCATCGACGCTCCGGCGGCGCACGTGCCTCGCACAGGGACATTAACGGCGGCGACGTGGATGACTTGAGCCGATTGAGAAAACCCGGCCGCGCGTGCGTAGGAAAAAGTCCTACAAGCCGACGAGCGGCAGGCCGACATCGATCGTAGCGACGCCCCGATTCATCGAATTGAGCCGCTTTCCCACAATGGCGTCACTTCGAAACGCATCCCGTACCAAGACCAAGCAACTACCTAACCGCGAACCAGGAGCAACCGAATGAGCACGATCGCCGCCAGCAACGAACAACTTCTGCAGGAAATCCGTGAAGCCAATCTTGCCTACCTGGTGTTGGCGCAGCACATGATCCGTGCCGACAAGGCACAAGCGCTGTACCGGCTCGGCGTTTCGGAAGAAGTTGCAACGATCATCGATCAGCTTAGCCCCGCGCAATTGATGAAGATCGCCGGATCGAATCAGCTGATCCTGCGATTTCGATTCGACGACGATATGGTCTGGAACTTGTTGACCAGCCACTCGAAGCCGAAGTCGAGCGCCACCGGCGCCGCAGTGGCAGGCTTGCACGCCAACATCGTGATGGCCGGGCAGCTGGCCAACGTAACCGCTTAATCACGAACAGTCTGCAGGGAGCCATCATGCGTATCAAGAGCATCGTTTCCGAGAGCAAGCAGATTCAGCGTGCGATCGCGTTGATCAAGCTGGGCGCGCGACTGCAGGTTCTCGAATCCGAGACCGATCTGTCATACGAACGCCTGCTGCGTTTGTACAAGGAAGTTCAGGGCGAATCACCGGCGCGCGGCATGCTGCCTTTCTCGACCGACTGGTTCATGACCTGGCAACCGAACATTCACTCGTCGCTATTCCTGAACATGTACGAGTATCTGGACAAGACGAGCGAGCTGGAAGAGATCGACGGCATCATCAAGGCGTATGAGCTGTACCTGGAGCAGATCCGCGCGCAGGGACTCGAGCCGCTGCTGTCGGTGACGCGCGCATGGCGCCTGGTCAAGTTCGTCGACGCCGGTATGGTGACGTTGACGTCGTGCAGCAAGTGCAGTGGCAAGTTCGTCACCCACACGTTCGAGCTGACCAAGAACTACGTCTGCGGCCTATGCGAACCCCCCGCGCGTGCCGGCAAAGGCAAGGCACAGGTGCAAAGCAGCGCGCAGGAGCTGCTGCACTAAGGGAACGCCACCTCGGAAAAAAGCCCGCTTCGTGCGGGCTTTTGCTTGTGCGCACGCGAAGTAGCCGTCGCGTACGAGAACTGAGCTTGCTAGCTCTGAGCGTAAAGCGGCACTTCCAATTCACGAACAAGCTGCGTGTGTACAAACGCGTGCAACGCAAGCTTCTCGGCTTGGCCGAGCGCTACGAACGACACGCCCATTAACCGCTCGCCACTTTCGTTGGGCTTGCGCACCGGGCGCGCCCGCGCTTCGATCATCACTTCCTGCTCGGCGACCGGCAGTTGGAAGACGACTCTTACTTCGTCGTAGAAAACGCTGAGGTCGTCGTGCATCGCGATTGCTGCTCCGCCGGTCGATAGGTCGTTGATCGTTCCTTTGACGAAACGACCGGTCGCCTGGGCGCCCGGATAAACCATGCACTGCAACTCGGTCTTGACACGGGGCGCGGCGCGCAAGTCCCGCTTTTCGACTTGGCGTTGCTGCGGCCAGCTTACGTGCAGGTACTCAAAGGGCTCGGTGCACACCTTCAACAACGACGACGTGAATTCGTAGATCGATTCACCGGAAAAACTGCGAAATCGGTAGATCGCGCCCTCTTTGATCTGCAACGCGGATGAATCTTCCGGGGTGGTGAGGACGATCGAATGGCCTTCGTGCACACCGATCAGCTTCACGGTGGCCGCATCGGCGAGCGTATCGCCGTTGGCCCACATTCTGAGCACGCGCCAGCTTGCCAGCTCGCGCGCCGCGACACGCCGGTTGGCGGTCTGCGTCGCCGGTACTTGGATCAGCGGCGCCGGCTGCATCGGCGCGGCCGATGGAACCGTCAGGGGTTCGACCAGCGTCGGCACCGTGTTCGGGGACGACTCTCCAGCTGACGCTGCAACGGGTTCGGTCACGTTCATGGCTCAGGCGCGAACAGCGCGACTCAAAAAGTGAGTCCCAAGTTTGCGGGAGATTTGGCACATCGGGCCGCAGGAGAAAACAGCCGCTGGGCCGCCAATTCAGAGTCTTGAAGCAATTGAAGGAAAAGCGCCTGACGGCTCAAGTTACCCGCCACATCAGCCGAAAGTCTGAACGTGGACCCAGGGAGGGAGCGCTGTCCTGATCCCCGCCGAGCAGCATCTCGCCCTGGGCACCACACCACACACACGATCGGTGCTTAGCTCATAAGCACTGCTCACGAAGGCGGTGGCAGCAGTCAGTACAATCTTCCAGCTCGATCAATGCTGCGATATCCGATGAGAAAGCTCCTTGCTGCCCTTGCCGTTGGCGCCTTTGCGCTGACCTCCGGCCTGACCTTCGCCCAGGACAAGCCGATCCGAAGCAGCGAAGGAAGAGACAAAAGCCGACGTCAAGAAGGACGACGCCAAAAAAGAGGATGCCAAGAAAGACAACGCCAAGAACAGCGAGCCGAAAAAGGACGACGGCAAGAAGAAGGTCAAGAAGGGTGGCTGCTAGCCCGGTCCTCGCCAACAAGAACGGCCACTTTGGTGGCCGTTTTGCTGAGGCCTATTGATGTCCCAACACCGGGTGCGGTCGATACGGCGCCGCCAGCGTTGCCAGCTCTTCGGTGCTCACTGAAACATCGAGCGCTTGCACCGCGTGTTCGATCTGCCATGCCTTGCTCGCGCCGACGATCGGCGCACTGACTCCGGATTGATTCAGCAGCCACGCGTAGGCCAGCGTCGCATTCGAAATCCCTCTTTGCTTGGCCATCGCGCCAAGCGCCGCTGCAACCGCGTGGTCGCCCTCCTGGTAGTAGTACTTCTGAGCGATGTCATCGGTTTGCGCGCGCGACGTCGCGCCAGCTGCCTTTTCCACGTTTGCATCACGCGCCCGATTGCCCGCGAGAAAACCGCGCGCCAATGGGCTCCATGGCAGCAGGCCGACCCCTTGATCGCGACATAGCGGAATCATTTCGCGCTCTTCTTCGCGATACACCAGGTTGTAATGGTTCTGCATCGAAACGAACTTCGTCCAGCCGTGTTGGTGTGCAACGTACTGCATCTTCGCGAACTGCCACGCCCACATGCTCGATGCGCCGAGGTAACGCACCTTGCCGGCACGTACTAGATCGTGCAGCGCCTCCATCGTTTCCTCGATCGGAGTCGCTGGATCGAAGCGGTGAACTTGATACAGATCGATCGTGTCGACACCGAGGCGCTGCAAACTGGCATCGACCGCCGCAAAGATGCGCTTGCGCGACAGGCCGCTCATATTCGGCCGAATTGGTGGCTTCGGCCCCGGCGCGTTGCCGCCCTTGAACGCCAAGTCGACCGGAAAATAGAGCTTGGTCGCAATCACGATCTCGTCGCGCGGCGCAAATTCACGCAGCAAACGGCCCGTGATCTGTTCCGACGCGCCGCCCGAATACATATCCGCAGTGTCGAACAGATTGACGCCAAGCTCCACGGCACGCTGCACGATCGGCCGCGCCGCTGCCTCATCCAGCACCCAGGGCCGCCATTCGGGCGTGCCAAAGGTCATCATGCCGAGCGCGATGCGCGAAACCCGAAGGCCGCTCGCGCCGAGATTGACGTAGTTCATAGAGCAAACGCCTATCCAAGCCCGAGCAAACGCCCGATACGCGCCAGATAGTCGCTCCCTGTCAGCGCACCGGCCTTTAAATCGTCGCCCAGCTCATCGAGCTGTGCACGCACGCCGTGCAAGCCGGCGTGCACTTCGCCGTGCGACGGTTCGCTTGCGCTGAGCGCCACGCGCAGCTGTTCGACCTCTGCGCGCAGCGTATCGACGCTCGCGCCGCCCGCGCGCGCCTTGGCCAGATCGCGCTCGAGTTGTTCGACTAGCTGTGCCACCTCATCGAGATTGACCGGGCGACCGGGGAATCGGTGCGCTCATCGCTACCTCCAGCGTTTTGGATGCCTCGTCGACCGAAACCTTACACTCCCGCGCCATGGCTTCCCGCACCGGCGCCCGCCTGCTCGTCGATCAGCTCTTGATCCAGGGCGTCAACCACGCTTTCTGCGTACCGGGCGAAAGCTATCTGCCGGTACTCGATGCGCTGTATGACTCGCGCGAGATGGTGAAGCTGATCGTCAATCGGCACGAGTCAGGCGCGACTTTTATGGCCGATGGCTACGCAAAGTTGACCGGCCAACCGGGCGTGGCCTTCGTCACGCGCGGCCCGGGGGCGACCAACGCCGCGATCGGTGTGCACGTCGCGTACCAGGATTCTTCGCCGCTGATTCTGTTCATCGGCCAGGTGGGCGGCGATTTTGTCGAGCGCGAAGCATTTCAGGAGATCGACTATCGCCGCATGTTCGGGCCGATGACCAAATGGGTGGCACAAATCGATCGTGCCGATCGTGTGCCCGAGTATGTTGCGCGCGCATTTCAGGTCGCCACCAGCGGCCGCCCGGGACCGGTCGTGCTTGCGCTGCCCGAAGATATGCAATCGATCAAGGCTGATGTCGGCGACGCGCTGTGCCATCAACCCGTACACGGCGCGCCGAGCGACATTCAGATCGCCGCACTGCGCCGCCTCCTCGGCCGTGCGCAGCGGCCGCTCGTGATCCTTGGCGGATTCGGCTGGTCACCGGCTGCGTGTGACAACGTCAAGCGCTTTGCAGAGGCGAACTACCTGCCGGTCGCGTGCGCGTTTCGCTACCAGGACCTGTTGGACAACAACCATCCGAACTACGTCGGCGACGTCGGCATCGGCATCAATCCGAAGCTTGCACAGCGCGTTAAGGACGCCGACTTGATTGTGGCGGTCGGGCCGCGCCTCGGCGAGATGACGACCTCCGGCTACACCTTGCTCGAGGCGCCGGTGCCTGCGCAGACGCTCGTCCATGTGCACGCCGACGCTGAAGAACTTGGGCGTGTTTTTCAGGCGCAGCTGATGATCACCTCCGGATTACAGCAGTTCGCATCGCGGTTGGCGATGATGGTGCCGATCGAAGAGCCAGTCTGGCGCGGGACGCTAGCGCAAGCACGCGCGGACTACGAGGCATGGCAGCAACGGCCCGCGGTCTACGCGCATGGCGATCCGGAACTCGATCTATGGGAAGTGATGCAGATCCTGGCGCGCGCGCTTCCGGCCGACGCGATCATTGCCAATGGTGCCGGCAACTTTGCCACGTGGGCGCATCGCTTCTGGCGTTACTCGGGGTTGCGCACACAGCTCGCTCCCACCGCCGGCGCGATGGGCTATGGCGTGCCGGCCGCGCTCGCCGCCAAGATTGCCGCGCCAGAGCGCACGGTCGTTGCCTTCACGGGCGACGGAGATTTCTTGATGACCGGACAGGAGCTCGCAACCGCGGTGCAATACAACGCGGGCGTGCTGGTGCTCGTGTTCAACAACCAGATGTACGGCACGATTCGCATGCATCAGGAGCGCGAGTTCCCGGGGCGTGAACACGGCACTACGCTGGTCAACCCGGACTTCGCAAAATTGGCGCAGGCGTACGGCGCGTTCGGTGCAACCGCGATCACTACCGATGAATTCGCAGTCGCCTTGTCGCAGGCGCTGTCGTTCATTCGAGAAAAGCACCTGCCGGCGCTCATCGAGCTGAAAATGGATCCCGAGATCATCACGCCGAACGCAACGCTGTCGGCGATTCGCGCGACGGCGCGACTCCAACTCTGAGCTCGGCGCCCTCGCACGCAGCGCCTTTGACGATCACTTCGCCAGGCTCTTGCGCAAAAGCTCGGTCGTCAATTCGTTCAAGCCAACACCGTTCTTGGTCGCCTGCTCCTGCAACGTCTTTACAAGCTCCTGCGGCAGCTTGACTGCAAACGGCACCAGGCCAAGAGCACGATCCCGGTCGCGCTGCACGCGGCGGTCAGGCTCGGGGGCAACGGCGCGACCGTAGGCATTGCCAGCTGCGCGCATCTGATTCGTGAGCTTGCTTGCCTGGCGTTTTTCAAGATCGCCGCGTTTCATCAATGCGCCTCCGCTTTGGATTTGCGCCGAATATTATCCGGACGGAAAACCGTGGTGTCCGCATAAAAACTCGGGTCTTCGTTTTGCGCACACCAGCCGGGAATGCCGAGTACCGGCAGAGGCAGCAAACGTTGCGGCGATAGGTCATTGTCGAGCGTCGCAGCGACGTATCGGTCGACTTCAGTCAGCGGCATATCGGGCGCAAGCGCGACATGCAGCGCATGCGCCGTGATCGCCTTGTAGGGCCGCACCAGTTTTTCAAGCAACGCGTGACCGAAGGCGAGGACGTTGATTTCGCTCCATGCGGCACGCTGCCGTTCGAACAGCGTCGACCAATCGTGTCGACGCAATGCTTCCACCAGATCGACACGAAGCGTGACTAGCAACACCGCGTTTTCATCGATCAGCGTGGCAGCATCGCGCACCGGCCCGCGTGTCGCTTGCACGCCGTCGTGAGCAAGCGCCGCCGATTGCAACTGATTCAGCCGCGCCTTCGTATGGGGGTAGTGCAGAAAGATCAGCGCGTTGAACAGATCGTGCAGATTGGCGCGCGTCGGCACGTGGCCGGTGCGCGCGATGAAGGCTTCGTAGGGCTCATCGGCTGCCGCATCCGCTTCGCAAAACGTAATACGTTGACCCGTTGAGTTGCGGAGGTCAGCCGCCGCAGCGGCTTGGTTAAGCACGCCGCGCCAGTCGCCGCTCGCCGAAATCGCGCGACCACGCGTGGCTATCGGCGCCAACCACGGTGCCACCCAATCAACGCTTTTCAGTCCAGCAATTTCCACCGCAGCGTTTCACCTGCCCGCAAAGGAACAATCGTTTTTTCGGCGAACGGAAATTCGGTCGGCAGCCTCCATTCGGAACGCTTCAGCGAGATCGTCTGCACGTTACGCGGCAACCCATAGAAGTCGGGGCCGTTGAAAGAGGCGAAGGCTTCAAGCCGATCGAGCGCACCCACTTCGTCGAACGCCTCCACGTACAGTTCGAGCGCGCACGCTGCCGTGAAGCAGCCCGCACATCCGCACGCCGCTTCCTTGTCGCTCTTGGCGTGCGGAGCGGAATCGGTGCCGAGGAAAAATCGTGAGCTGCCGCCGGTAGCAGCGGCCAGCAGCGCCTGTCGGTGCGTCTCGCGCTTCAACACAGGCAAACAGTAGTGATGCGGGCGCACGCCGGGCCGCCCATCGGCTGAAGCGAAGAGTGCGTTGCGATTGAAAAGCAGATGGTGCGCCGTGATAGTTGCCCCGATAGGCCCAGTCTCCTCGAGTACGTAGCCGATCGCGTCCTTCGTCGTGATGTGCTCGAAGACGATCTTGAGCGCCGGAAAATCACGCCGCAGCGGAGCCAGTACTTCGTCGATGAACACGCGTTCGCGGTCGAACACGTCGACATCGGCGCGCGTCACTTCTCCGTGAACCTGCAACGGCATGGCCGCCCGCTGCATCGCCTCGAACACGCGCGCACAACGGCGCATATCGGTCACGCCGGCATCCGAATTGGTCGTCGCCCCCGCGGGATACAGCTTCACCCCACACACGATGCCGCTATCGCGCGCGCGATAAATTTCCTCCGGCGCTGTGTTGTCGGTCAGATAAAGCGTCATCAATGGCTCGAACCCCGAGCCATCGGGCAGCGCGGCCCTGATGCGTTGCTGATAAGCAGAGGCTTGCTCAGTAGTCGTAACGGGTGGACTCAGATTCGGCATCACCATCGCGCGCGCAAATTGACGCGCGCTGTGCGGTAGCACCGAGGTCATCGCGGGGCCATCACGCAGGTGCAGATGCCAATCGTCGGGCCGGGTGATGGTCAGCGAGTCGATGGTCATGGCACGATTATCTCAGTCAACAAGCGGATAATCGCCGAAATGAATTTCGACGACCTCGCGAAGCTGATCCCAAACGCCGCGTGGCGCCTGCCGGAGGACGACACCGACCCGCAGGAAACGCGTGAATGGCTGGACGCGCTGGATGCCTTGATTGAAGCGGTTGGAGCCGAGCGCGCGACGTTCGTGTTGAAGCATCTGCTGCAACACGCACGTACGCGGCGCGTGCCGTTGCCGCAGGTACTGAACACGCCGTACCTGAACACGATTTCGCTCGCCGATCAGCCGCCATTTCCCGGCAATCTGGAAATTGAAGCGCGGCTGAGCGCGCTGGTGCGATGGAACGCACTGGCGATGGTCGTGCGTGCCAACGCAGCAAGTGCCGAGCTGGGCGGTCATATTGCGAGTTACTCATCGGCGGCCGATCTGTTCGAAGTCGGCTTCAATCACTTCTTTCGTGCGAGCAAAGACGAATCGCGCGGCGATCTGGTTTACTTTCAACCGCATTCAGCGCCGGGTGTTTATGCGCGCGCGTTTCTCGAGGGGCGGTTGAGCGCGGACCAGCTCGATCACTATCGCCGCGAGACCGGCGGTCAGGGGCTCAGCTCCTATCCCCACGCGTGGCTGATGCCGCACTTCTGGCAATTTCCAACGGGCTCGATGGGGCTGGGGCCGTTGTTCGCCATCTACAACGCGCGATTTTTGCGCTACTTGAATGACCGCGCGCTGCTCGATACGCGCGAGCGCAAGGTATGGGCGTTTGTCGGCGACGGCGAGATGGACGAGCCCGAATCGCTCGCAGGACTCTCGATCGCTGCACGCGAAGGACTCGATAACCTGATCTTTGTCGTCAACTGCAATCTGCAGCGGCTCGACGGTCCCGTGCGAGGCAACGGTTCGATCATTCAGGAGCTGGAAGGGCTTTTCGCTGGCGCCGGCTGGAACGTCATCAAGCTGCTGTGGGGTTCGGACTGGGACCCACTGTTCGCGCGCGATACGCAGATGCTATTGCTGCGTGCGTTTCATGAAACCGTCGACGGCGAGTTTCAAACGCTATCTGCGACCGACGGTCGCTTTAACCGCGAGCACTTCTTTAACAAGTATCCCGAGCTCGCCCAGTTGACTGCGCATCTGTCTGACGAAGACATCGATCGCTTGCGGCGCGGTGGTCACGATCCAGTCAAGATTTATGCGGCTTATCACGCGGCTGGTGAGCCATCGCGGGCAACCCACGGTCATTCTGGCGAAGACCAAGAAGGGCTACGGCATGGGCACCGCCGGCCAGGGTCGCATGGCCGGTCATCAGCAGAAGAAACTCGACACCGCTGCGTTACTCGAATTTCGTGATCGATTCGCCTTGCCGCTAAGCGACGCGCAAACCGAGCAGGTCGAGTTTATGAGGCCAGCGGAAGACACTCCGGAGATGAAGTATCTGCACGCGCGGCGTCAGAAGCTTGGCGGTTATCTGCCCGCGCGCGACGCCTCGTGTCCCGCTGTTGCGACGCCCGAAGCTTTGGCATTCGCACGCTTCGCAGTGGAAGCCAACGGCAAGGAGATGTCGACCACGATGGCGTTCGTGCGCATGCTCTCCGCGCTGCTGAAAGATCGCGAGCTCGGCCCTCGTATCGTGCCGATCATTGCCGATGAAGCACGCACGTTCGGCATGGCCGATCTGTTCCGCAATGTCGGCATCTACTCGCCGGTGGGTCAGCTATACGAACCCGAGGACCAGGCACAGATCAGCTATTACAAAGAAGCGAAGAACGGACAAATCCTGGAAGAAGGCATCAACGAAGCAGGCGCGATCGCTTCGTGGGTTGCAGCGGGCACGAGTTACTCGACCAACGGCTTCGCGATGCTGCCTTTCTACATCTTCTATTCGATGTTCGGCTTTCAGCGTGTCGGCGATCTACTGTGGGCCGCAGCCGACTCGCGTACGCGCGGCTTCCTGCTTGGCGCAACGGCAGGCCGCACGACATTGTCGGGCGAAGGGTTGCAACACCAGGACGGCACCAGCCATCTAATCGCGAGCACGATTCCAAACTGCCGCGCTTACGACCCGTGCTACGCGTACGAGCTGGCATTGATCGTCGAAGACGGAATGCGACGCATGCTGCAGGAGCAGCGCGACGTTTTCTACTACGTCACCGTGATGAACGAAAACTACGCGCAACCGTCACTGCCCGATACCGCACGCGAAGGAGTGTTGCGAGGGATGTATCGCATACGGTCGACGCCGGATGCGAAAGTGCGTCTGCTCGGGGCCGGCACGATTCTGCGCGAGGCGCTGGCTGCCGCAGACTTGCTGCAGGTGGAGTTCGGCATCGCAGCCGAGGTGTATTCGGTGACGAGCTTCACCGAATTGAGACGCGAAGCGATGGAAATCGATCGCGCCGCGCGGCTCGGCGCGGCGAAGGGTCCCGCCTGGGTCGAACAGCAATTGCCTTCGAACGGAGTGCCGGTTATCGCTGCCAGTGATTACGTCGCCGCAGTCCCCGACCTGATCCGCCCATGGATCCGCGATCGTTACGTCACCCTCGGCACCGACGGTTTCGGCCGATCGGATACGCGAGCGGCGCTACGACAGTTTTTTGGAGTCGATCGGCGATCGATCGCGCTGGCGGCATTGCATACGATCGACGAAGGGCTTGTTCGCGAGGCACCTGCTGACTGGATCAGCAATCAGAGCGACGATCTTCCGCGGCACCATTGAGTGAATATGGCCCGCTCTTAACGCGGGCCATATGTAGATCGCGAGCATTCAGCGCTTACTTTTCGGCCCGATGTGTGTGTCGAGAAAATCAATCACCTCGTTGTACAACTCGACATTGTTTTCCAGCTTGCCGAAACCGTGTCCCTCGCCTGGTTTGATGATGACTTTCTTGGGCGGATTCCCGGCGCGTTCGAGTGCGCGAACCATTGCGCTGGTCTGTTCAAGCGGTGTGCGGATATCGTCTGCGCCAGCGTAAACGAGAATGGGTTGTTTTATCTTGTCCGCCAGATTGACCGGTGACAATTCACTCGGATATGCGGATGGATCCTTCACGCCAAGGATCTCATTGAAAAGAGCAACGGCAGACTTACTATGAGCAATATCGCCGGACGGCGACGTTGTCAGCATTTTCCAATCGCTGACCATCATCCCTGATACTCCGCAACGAAATGTCTTCGGAAAGCGTGCAAGCGCCATCAGCGTCGCGTAACCGCCGTAGCTGCCACCCGAAATGCAGATGCGATCGGCATCGGCGAAGCCCTGCTCGATCGCCCACTTGGCAGCGTCTTCGTGATCGTCGAGCATTTGCCGGCCCATCGTTCCGAAACCCGAGTAGTAAATCTTTCCTCCGAAGCCGGGCGTGACGCGGAAGTTTGGCAGTACAACTGCATAACCCCGAGCCGCGAGCAACTGCGCTTCAAAGACACCATAACCGCTACCGAAGCGATCGGCCCGCACGGCGGGCCCGCCATGTATATGCAGGACAGTTGGCAGGCGGTCACCGGGTTTGTGTCCCTTAGGCAAAAAGTAGTAGCCCGGAATTTCGAGCCCATCGCGTGTCTTCAGCCGGAAGACACGTTGTTCAACCAACTGACCCGGCTTGATCCAGGGTCGCGCGTCGAACAACTCTTCCATCGTCTTCTTTTCCTCATCCAACATGAACCACTTGGTTGGCACCGTGTCTGAAAACGACGTGACGACCAGGCGCTTGCCATCCGGCGTTCGTGTAAAGCCGTTAATCGTCCCGGGCAGCGCGCCATCGATCATGCGCTGCAGCCTCGAATAGGCTTCGTCCGTCCACACGACTTCAGGCTTGTCAGCCCGTACCGCGTAGCCGACGATGTTGTCGGACTTCCAGTCCCGGATTACCCCAGGCACCTGGTCGCCCGATGCATCGGCGCCTATATCGAAGCGTGGGTGTTCGGCGACCAACTCACCCAGCTTCTTCGCATTCGGGTCATACCGGTAAATCGCCATCGTGTCGCGGCCGGCGTTGTACGCCACCTGCATCGTCTTGTTGTCGGCTTCGAATGTCAGAGGGATGAAAGTCGGTCCCTTTGCGCGGTCATAGCGAGTCAACTCCTGCCAGGACGACTTGTCGTCAGGTCGATACCAGACAATGAAGCTCTGGGTGTCGCGAACCCATGACGTAACGACTCGAGGCACGAAGTCGCGGTCCAGCAGCCAACGGAACGAATACTCGGGCCGTTCCGGCGTCAGCAATGTGGCGCGACCGGTCTTGACATTCAGCCGGTACAGATCGAGTGAATCGATACTGCGCATGTTCCCCGCGGCGATGATCTCGTCACTCGAGTTTGGAAGCGTTCGATGCACATCGTATCCACGGTGAACTTGGTTACGCGCTCGTGATTCCTTCACCGTCGGCGAAAGGGTGCGAACTTCCTTGCCGTCCCTTGAAACCATAAAAAGGCCGCCGCCGTCAAACTGTCCGGCGCCCGTCGGCGAGTTCAACTTCCCAAGCGAGTAAAGGATGTACTCACTGCCCACCCAGGTAACGTCGAGAACATCGAAGTCACTGAAGTTGGTAAGAGCGGTTCCCTTGCGGGTTTCCAAATCAACAACGGCAAGGTTCATGCGCCCGTTAACAGGAATGGTCACGGCAAAATACTTGCCGTCGCGCGATAGGGTAGGGCTCGCGAATGCGGGTGGTCTTAGAAGATCCTCAACACTCAGCGGCTTGGAAGGAGCCTGTGTGGGCGAGGTTCCCTGCGCAAGTGCGGCAGCATTCATCAAGAGCAAAGATAGGACTGCCGCTAGAGTCCGAAACATCGACATGAATCCCCCTGAAGGATCGTGACTGAGTCTGCCGCTTGTCAGCGCTTAAGTGGAACAGATGGTCATCTAAGATGACAAAATGTACCTCAGCACCCAGCGGCACGGCTATCAATCCATCAGGATTACCCGATAGTCGTTGACGTTGGTGCGCGTCGCTCCGGTAAAAATTAGCTGGCCAGTTGCCTGGAAAAATCCGTATGCGTCGTGCCTCTCGAGCGCAGTGCGCGCAGATAAGCCACGTATCGGTTCGCGTTCGATCGAATCCGGCGCAAGCCACGCACCCGCGTTGTCTTCACTACCGTCGATACCGTCGGTGTCGCACGCAAGTGCGTAAACATTCGGCATGCCGTTCAGTTCCACCGCCAATGACAACAGAAATTCCGTGCATCGCCCGCCCCGGCCTTTTGTCCCTGGCGGCAGTGTCACTGTGCATTCGCCGCCCGAGATCAACGCCACTGGAGGCACGAAGGGTTTGTTGTGCGCGCGGATCTCGCGCACCAATGCGGCGTAGACCTTGGCGACTTCGCGCGCTTCGCCGGTAACCGTGTCGCCGAGTACAACTGCGTTGATGCCGGTTTTGCGAAAGGCCTCGGCCGCAGCTTCGAGCGACCGATGCGCGGTGGCGATGACGCGGTTTTCGACTCTTGCGAAAAGCGGATCATCCGGCTTCGGTGTTTCGGCGACTTCGCCATTGGCGCCGCGTCGCAGCCACTGGGCCACCCCTACCGGCACTTCCACATTCCAGCGCGACAGCACGGTGATCGCATCTGCATAGGTGCTCGGGTCAGCGGCGCACGGTCCGGACGCGATGTCGCTCGGTGTGTCGCCGGTCACGTCGGAGATGATCAACGCGAGCGCGCGTGCGCCGCGCGCTGCTACCGCGGCGGCCAACCGGCCGCCGGCAATCTGCGACAGATGCTTGCGCACGATGTTCATCTCGCCAATCGGCGCGCCGCTGGCGAGCAACGCCGCCGTGACGGCCTTCAGGTCGGCCATCGATACGTCCGGCACCGGCAGGCTCAACAGGCTTGAACCACCGCCGGAGATCAATGCCAGCAGCAGGTCATCGGGCTGCAAGTGAGATACGAGCTGCAGGATTTCGCGCGCGGCGTTCTCTCCGGCCGAGTCGGGCACCGGATGTCCGGCTTCGACGACCCGGATGCGCTCGGTGGCCGCACCGTGCGCATAGCGAGTAATAACCAGGCCTTCGAGCGCTACATCGGGCCACGCGCGCTCGACGGCGAGCGCCATGCTGGCGGCGGCCTTGCCTGCGCCGACCACAACGACACGGCCACGCGGCCGATCGGGCAAGTGGTGAGCAACGATACGCAACGGATCCGCGGCCGCCACCGCAGCGTCAAAGCTCGCGCGCATCAAGTCGACAGGGTTCATCGTCAAAGCGCACCGCGAGAAGCGAACCCGGCGCAACCGCGTCCGAGTTCGCTCACTTCAGAACGCGAAACAGATTGTGGTGCGCATCGGTAAACGTTTTCAAATCTGCGCGATCTTCGATCGGAGTGGCGACGTAACGCAGCTGATCGGCCTGCAATAACGATTTGTTTCGCGTCACCAGTATTTGATCGGTGGCCGACAACCAATACTCGGGCCCCGTTCGAAAGCCTGGTACATCGGAGACCAGAACGGCCTGCATGTCGAACTCGCTCGCGAGCCGCTTCACCACCGGCATCAGGTCGATGTACCGATTGGTCGCCTGAAACACGATGACGCCATCTTCTGCAAGGTGTCGTACGTACAGTGCCATCGCCTCGCGCGTCACCAGATGCATCGGAATGGAGTCGCCCGCGAAGGCGTCGATGCCCAGAACGTCGAACCGCTGCGGCGCCGCGCGTTCGAGACTCAAGCGTCCATCGCCGAGCACTACTGAGATCCTGGCCGCGGAATCGTGCAAGAAGGTGAACTCATCGTTCGCCACATCGACCACTCGCGGACTGATTTCGTAGAACACGAACTCATCGCCTTTGCGTCCGTACGATGCAAGCACGCCGGCGCCGAGCCCGACGATGCCTACCTTGCGGGGCTGCGGACGCAGCGCGTTCAGCGCCTCGAAAAGCCTCCCATAGCCCGATGATGGTCCGAAGTAGTCGCTCGGCTGATTGCGAAATTGATCACCGAGCAGCTGACCGCCATGCACAATGGCACCGTGCAGCATCGAGCGATACGGCGCCGGGTCGGCGCGGTCGCGCGTGCGCACGACGCCGTAAAAATCGCGCTGAATGACGCGTGTGTCGCGCGCATACTCCTGCGCGCCGCGCACCGAAAAAAATGCGGTCACGCTGAAGATCGCGATTCCGGCCAGCCGCCATGCGCCCCGCAATCGAAGCGACAGCAACAACGCAAGCAACACAAGTGCAATGTTGATTTCGATGTAGCCGTGCAATACCAGCGGCGCAACGATCGCGATCAGTACTGCTCCGAGCGCACCGCCAACCGAAAGCATCAGATAAAAGCGCGTCAGCCAGCGCGGATCGGGCTTCATGGCAGCCAGTTCACCGTGGCAGAACATGCACGCGACGAACAGTCCCGCGAAGAACACCGGCGCAGCCAGCTTCAGCTCGAGCGACGGAATCAGCGCTGCCATTGACGGCGCCAACGCCGCAAGCGCCGCGATGACGAGCCAGCGCTTATACCAACGCGGATGGTCGAACGTCAGAATGAAGCTCAGCAGGTACAGCGACAGCGGCAACACCCACAAAAATGGCACGCTCGCGATGTTTTGCGTGACGTGGTTGGTCACGGCAAGCAGCATGATCGACGCCATCGCCGCAAGGACGAGCCATGTGAGCTGCGTCGACCAACTCGGCGCTGCAGCCGTATCTAACGTCGCGTGCAGCGCCGGCCGTACGTCACCGTGAGCGCGCACAGCCGTCATTGAAGCCCATGCCATAACCGCGCACAGCAGCGCGAACGCACCGTATGCGACCGACCATGCCCAGCCGAGCTCGATCAGGCCGAACCATGGTTCGAGCAGAAATGGAAATCCAAGCAGCGCCAGCAGCGACGCGAGATTCGACAGCGCGAACAGCCGATACGGGACGACGCTGCGAAACCGCCGCCAGTACCACGATTGCAGCAGCGGCGTCGTAGCCGACAACAAGAAGTACGGCAGGCCGATCGTGACCGTCAGCAACAGCAGAATTCGGACGATCGGCTGCTCATCGCCGCGCGGCTTCCACTCGGGCGACGCAAGAATCGGCAGTGTGGCGAGTGACAGCACCAGCAGGCTTATGTGCAGCAGCGTTTGCCGCTTCACGCCCAAGCGCGTCGTCAGATCGGCGTACGCGTAGCCGGCAAGCAAGATCGATTGAAAGAACACAAGCGCGGTGGCCCAGACCGCCGATGATCCACCAAACCAGGGCAGGATCTGCTTGGCGATCAACGGTTGCACGAGGAACAGCAGAAACGCCGACAAGAAAATCGTGGCGGCGTACGGCAGAACGACAGCCCGAGGGGGCGCGTCAAGAGGTGATGCGACTACGGACATCAACGCACTCGTGAGATCTCGAAGCGGTGATTATCTTCGATCGGAGCGTCGTCGCCGGGCACCGCTCGTCGGTGCCCGCGGCCTTGATGACTGAACCAGGCATCCGGCGCGTCGAATATTCCACACGCCGAGCGTCGCATAAGCACGCGCATTCGTCACCGCGCGTCCTTACTGTCTCATCACGCCGCAACATCGGGTTGCAGCGCAAATCTGAGTACAAAAAGGAGTCAACAATGAAACGCAATTCAATTATTGGCATGATCGCCGCCGTGCTCGTCGCCGCATTGACGGGTTGTGCGAGTATCTCCGACGAATCGTTCCTATACACCGGAAACGAAGGTGTAGCGACCGAACGTGTCGGAGAGGGGTAATCCCCCCGTGGTGTTCTTGAAGTCGGGCCACCAATAATGGCCCGCTTTCAAGATTTGTTTCTGCGCTAGAGAAGCGGACTGACGAGCCGCGTCAGGTTCTGGACCAATTCCTGTGCAAACGGACGCCTGCGCCATTGGTCGAGCGTGATCTGCTGCGAGGCCCGCATATAGCCTTCCTCTATCGCTACCAGCTGCGTCGCAATGTCTTGATCGAAAAACAGCGCGACCACTTCTTCATTCAGCTCGAACGAGCGCATATCGAGATTGCATGAGCCGATCCAGGCCATTTGGCCGTCGATCGAGACCGACTTCGTGTGCAGAAATCCTTCCCTGTACGCGTAAATTCGAACTCCAGCCAACAGCAGCGACTCGTAGTACGAGCGCTGTGCATTGCCGACGAAAAACTGATCGATGCGATCGTCGACGATCAGATGCACTTCGGCGCCACGATGCACCGCGGTTTCCATCGCATCCTGCAGCGATTGGCTCGGTATGAAATACGGCGTCGTCACGACGACCCGCCGCGTAGCAGAATAAATCAGATTGACCGCCATACGCTGCGCGCGTTGTGTCGATGACGACGGCCCATTGGGAAGTACTTGCGCCGGAGTGTTGCCAGTGGCCGCCGGCGGCGGAAACGCCTGTTCGCCGATGAACTCGCCGCTCTCTACGAACCAATCAGACCCGAACACCGCCTGCAACTGCAGCGCCGACGGGCCTTCGATGCGGACCATCAGTTCGCTGTAGGTCAGGCCCGGCTTGAAATCGGAACTCACCATGTTCTGCGAGCCGGTGTATCCGACGCGGCCGTCGATCACGACAATCTTTCGATGATTGCGCAGATCAAAGCGCGCGGTCTTGCGCCCGACTCTGACAGGCAACGCGATCCGCGCCGCCACACCAAGCGCGCGCAGCTTCGGCAGCAGCGTTCGAAGCGACGGCCGTGATCCAAACGCGTCGACGAGCACGCGGCATACGACGCCGCGCGCGACTGCACGTCCTAGTGCCTCGATGACGATGGCGCTGCGAGCGTCGTCGCCGAAGATATAGAAGCACAGATGCACGTGCTGACGCGCTCGGTCGATATCGGCGGCGATGCGATCAATCGTGCCCGAGTAATCGGTCAGCAGCTCGACTGCGTTGCCGCCCAGGTTATCGAGCATGCCGAGATCCGTCGCAAGGCGCACGCTCGGCTGGTATTGCGGATCAACAACAGGGGCGGCAAGCTGCGGCAGCGCCTGCATCCGCTGCCGCACCGGTTCGATCAGGTGGAGGTATTCGGCGCGCCGCTCAATACGCCAACGCGGCAGCCGCGGACGCCCGATCAGCAGATACAGCAGCAGCCCGACCCACGGTACGAAGAAAATAAACAGCAGCCAGCCCTTGGCGGCGTCGGGCGAGCGACGGGTTGGAACGATCGGCAGCATCACCAGACGGATGGCCCAGTCGCTGGCGATCAACAGCGCGGTCCAGAAGCCGGTCGTTTCCATGAACGCTCTTCGTGTACGCGAGCGTTGCGGCTCGCACGTGCACTCGACGCGATTAGTTGAACAAACGGGCTTGGCGCGGCCCGGCGCCCCCGTTTATAGACCAAAAAGACAAGCGACTGATTACCGCTCCCTAGTCTTGGGGGCGGCGAGTCGGCGCTGGATCAACGACTGAGACTTAGTTCGTCGCCGAGCCGGTCAGTCGGCCAGCGCAGCTGGTCGCGCAGCGACGAAGTCATTGGCAGGTCGACGCGCAGATTGCGCGGCGGGATGGGCTGCAGAAACCATTTGTCGTGGAAGCGACCTACGACACCATCCAGCATCAAGCCCGCCAGGTGGCGGTCGACCGCCTGCTTGAATTCGGTATCTCCCTTGCGCAGAACGATCGCGATCGGCTCGAGAACGAGGAACGAGCCGACGATCGTCAGCTGCGAAGGATCTTTTGACTTCGCTCGCTGCGCGGCCAGCAATACGTCAATCGTCGCAAACGCATCGACTTCGCCACGCTCGACCGCCTCGCGCGCTTCATCGTAGGTCTGATAGTCGACCATTACCGTACCGCGCAGAATCCCGCCGTCGATCTTCTGCTTCAACAGCGGGACCGAATTGGTGCCCGGCACAACGGAAATGCGACGCCCGACCAGATCCTCGATGCCGCGGACCTTCGAATCGGCGCGCACCAAGAAGCGCGGGCCGGAAAAGTGGTACGGCATCGCGTAGTCGACCGTCTTACGGCGCGATGGATCATTGATCGTCGTGCCGCACTCCATGTCGGCCTTGCCGCTGTTGACGACGTCGAATCGGGTTTTCGCGCTGACTTCCACAAAAGCGACGCGCAATGGCTTCTTCAACTCGCGCTCCATCAGCCGCACGATCTCGCGGCAGATGTCGATACCGTAGCCGATCGGCTGCTTATTCTCGTCGAGATAGGCGAAAGGAATCGCGTCGGGGCGGTGCGCAATCGTGACAACGCCGGTGTCACGGATCTTTGCGAGCGTGGGCGGCAGCTTGGGCGCGGAGGGATCTGTCGATTTCGAGTCGCTCGATTTCGCGTCTGTCGATTTCGCGTCCGTCGATTTCGCGTCCGCCGACTTCGCGGGCGCACCTGCCGGCTGCGCAATCGCATGACCTGGGACGGACTAGAGCGAGTGCAACCACGAGGCCGCTAAGCAAACGAGTGAAGCGCATTGCAAGGTTCATATTATGGATAGTGTGCGATCGCACGCTCGACGAAAACGCGCCAGAGTCTACGCCGTCACCGTCCGGTGTCGCGGCAAATTCGCGGCGATTTAGCGGCGATTTCGCACTTCTACCAGACAACCCGGCTACTTGACGATCACCGTTCAACGTCAGTGGTGCAGGATCTTCGAGAGGAAAAGCTGCGCGCGCTCCGACCTCGGCCGCCCGAAAAAATCGTCCTTCGATGCGTCCTCGACGATTTCACCCTTGTCCATGAAGATCACACGATTGGCCACCTTGCGTGCGAACCCCATCTCGTGTGTGACGACCATCATCGTCATGCCCTCTTTCGCCAGCTGCACCATGACGTCGAGTACTTCGTTGATCATCTCCGGGTCGAGCGCGGACGTCGGCTCGTCGAACAGCATGCATATCGGGTCCATCGACAGCGCGCGCGCGATGGCGACCCGCTGCTGCTGGCCGCCCGACAGTTGGCCCGGAAACTTTGCCGCCTGAGTCGTCAAACCAACGCGGTCGAGCAGCTTCATGCCGCGCACGCTCGCTTCTTCCTTGTTGCGGTTCAGCACCTTGATCTGCGCCAACGTCAGGTTGTCGATGATCGTCAGGTGCGGAAAAAGCTCGAAGTGCTGAAACACCATGCCCACGCGAGCGCGTAGCTTCGGCAGATTGGTCTTTGGCGCGCCGACCGAGACACCGTCGACGGTGATGACACCTTTCTGAAACGGCTCGAGCGCGTTGACGCACTTGATCAACGTTGACTTGCCGGAGCCCGACGGGCCGCAGACGACAATCACCTCGCCCTTTTCCACTGTCGTCGAGCAGTTGGTCAGCACTTGAAAACTGCCGTACCACTTCGACACGTCCTTGCACTCGATCATCGCCATTGCTTTGATGGCTCCTCAGCGGATGACTGCGATTTTTCTCTGCAGCATTTTGACCAGATACGACAGCGTGTAGCACAGCACGAAGTACACGACCGCCACGAACAGATACATCTCGACCAGCCGCGAATCGCGCTGCGCGATCTTCGACGCCGCACCGACGAAGTCGGTCGCGGAGATCACATAGACCAGCGACGTGTCCTGAAACAGGATAATCGTCTGCGTCAGCAGCACCGGGATCATGTTGCGAAACGCCTGCGGCAGGATCACCAGTCGCATCGACTGCCCGTACGTCAGGCCCAGCGCGTACGCCGAATACACCTGGCCGCGCGGAATCGACTGAATACCGGCGCGCATGATTTCGCAGAAGTACGCGGCCTCGAACAAAATGAACGTGATGATCGCGGTGCGTTCGGCTCCGATCTGGATCGGCCGTTCAGACCCCGTGATTCCCTGCAGGATCTGCGGCATCAGGAAGAAGAACCAGAAGATCACCAGCACCAGCGGAATCGAGCGCATCAGGTTCACATAGCCTGCCGCGATGTTCGACAGAATCTTGTTCGAAGACAAGCGCGCTAGCGCGAGCAAGGTGCCGAAGAACAACCCGCCCACCACTGAGGTCGCGGTCAACTGCAGCGTGTACTTCATTCCGTACCACAGATACGGCAGTGCGTTGATGACGATCGAGAAATCGAGATTCATGGCTATTTCCCGCCGCTGATGTAGCCGGGCACCGCAACTTTTCGTTCGACGTACGCCATCACGCGGTTGGCGGTCATCGCGACGGCGATGTAAATCACAGTTGCGGCGGCAAACGCCTCGAAGAAGTTGAATGTGTACTCGCCGATTTCACGCGAGCGGAACGTCAGCTCTGCGAGCCCGATGGTCAGCGCGATCGACGAGTTCTTGATCAGGTTCATCGTCTCGCTCGTCAGCGGCGGGATGATGATGCGAAACGCCATCGGCAGCAGCACAAAGCGGTACACCTGCACCTGCGTCAGGCCGACCGCCATACCAGCGTTGCGCTGGCCGCGCGACAGCGACTGGATGCCGGCGCGAACCTGCTCGGCAATCCGTGCCGATGTAAACAGACCAAGGCACAGGACCGCAGCGAGGAACTGCGCGTAAATCGGCTCGGTCGAGACCATCCAGTTTTTCAGCGGCGGGATGAACTCGGGGATCACGTAGTACCAGAGGAACATCTGGACCAACAGCGGGATATTGCGAAACAGCTCGACCCAGGCGTTGCCCAGGCGCACCAACCAGGGCTTGTCGGTCGTGCGAATCGTGCCGACGATTGAACCGATGACTAGCGCGATGATCCAGGCCAGCGCAGAGATGGCCAGCGTCCAGTAAAACCCGGCGAGAATCCACTCCCAGTAGGCGCCATCGCCGTCTGGCGTTTGCTGCAGGAACACGCCCCAGTTCATTTGTAGTTCATGGACTGCCTCCGTCCCGAGGCGAAGCTTGCCGTAAAACGAAAAAGGCCGAAAGCACTGCTTTCGGCCTTTGCGTTCCCCGCGAAAGGGACCTAATACAGCTTACTGCACGCCCTTGTCGTTCGGGCTCTTGAACGCTTCCTTGATGGCGGGCGTCTGCGGGAAGTTCATATTGATGTTGCGCGGCGGAATCGCACTGGTAAACCACTTTGAGTAGATCTTGTCGATTTCACCCGACTTGTAGACATTGCCCACGGCGCGATCGACCAGCGCCTTGAATTGCGGGTCCTCGCGGCGCAGCATCATGCTGTAGGGCTCGGTGCGCAGCGACTCGGGCAGGATCATGTATGCGCCGGGGTTCTGCTGATTCGCAATCTGGCCCGCCAGCAGGATGTCGTCCATGATGAATGCCTGGGCGCGATCGCTTGCCACCAGTTGCATCGATTCTGCATGGTCCTTCGCCTGCAGTTCCTTGAAGTCGATTCCCTTGGCTTTCTCGTAGCCGCGCAACAGCGGAATCGAAGTCGTGCCCGACGTCGAGGCCACCGTCTTGCCGTTCAGATCGGCAAACGTCTTGATACCCGAATCCTTCTTGACCGCCGCCGATATGTTGACCACGAAGTAGGTCGGCCCAAAGGCCACCTGCTTTTGACGCTCGACCGAATTGGTAGTGGAGCCACACTCCAGGTCGATCGTGCCGTTTTGCAGCAACGGAATGCGGTTGGCCGACGTCACGGGCTGATACGCCACTTTCAGGTTGGGCAATTTGAGCTCGGCCTTGACTGCGTCAACCACCTTTGCGCACAAATCCATCGCATAGCCGACTGGCTGTTGCTTGTCATCGAGATACGAAAACGGAATGGACGATTCACGGTGACCGATCGTGATCGTTCCGGTGTCCTTGATCTTCTTCAGCGTGCCGGTGAGTTCCTGCGCATTCGCGCCCATTGCCATGGAACCCACAAAGCCCGCGCCTGCGATCGCCAGCAACAAGCGGGAAAGTTTCATACTGTCAGTCTCCTGGAGGAATTCGAAATCAGTCTAGCAAAACGATGTTCTTCGTCGCCGGTT
Source organism: uncultured beta proteobacterium (assembly GCA_963824935.1). Classification (GTDB taxonomy): domain Bacteria; phylum Pseudomonadota; class Gammaproteobacteria; order Burkholderiales; family Burkholderiaceae_F; genus JACCZX01. Next base: position 211,240 of record CAWGRF010000023.1, read on the forward strand.
GACGCTATGCGGCGAAACCCTGATAGCTCTATGCCACTGCGATGACCGGAGAGGCAGCTTCGGCCCTCGCCCGCTCGCGGCTCTGGATCTCCCACATCGACGCATACGCGCCGCCCCGCGCCAGTAGTTCGCCGTGTGTGCCACGCTCGACGATGCGGCCGTGGTCCATGACCAGGATCTGATCGGCGTGTACGACCGTCGACAGTCGATGCGCAATGACCAGCGTCGTGCGGCTTTCCGAAATGCTTTCGAGTTCCTGCTGGATCACACGCTCGGTACGAGAGTCGAGCGCCGACGTCGCTTCATCGAATACGAGGATCGCTGGATCCTTTAATAACGTGCGCGCGATCGCGACGCGCTGTTTTTCACCGCCAGAAAGCTTCAGTCCGCGCTCGCCTACCGTCGTTTCGTACCCATCCGGCAGCGTCTCCACAAAAGCATGGATGTGCGCGGCGCGCGCCGCCGCCACGACTTCCTCGCGGCTCGCACCCGGCCGTCCATAGGCGATGTTGTATTCGATCGTATCGTTGAACAAGACCGTGTCCTGCGGGACGATGCCGATCGCTGCGCGCAAGCTTTCCTGCGTCAACGTGCGCACATCCTGGCCGTCGATCAACACGCGGCCGGCATCGACGTCATAGAAACGGAACAACAATCGTCCCAGCGTCGATTTGCCCGAGCCGGTCGCACCGACGACGGCAGTGGTCGATCCGCCCGCAATCACGAAGTTCACGTCGTGCAGGACCTGGCGCCGAACGTCGTACGAAAAGTCGACGTGCTCGAAGCGCACTTCAGCCGATCGCAACACCAGCGAATGTGCGTCCGGCGCATCGGCGATTTCGCGGTTCTGCTCGAGCAGCATGAACATGCGGTCCATGTCCGCCAACGCCTGTTTGATCTCGCGATAGATCACGCCCAAAAAATTCATCGGGATATAAAGCTGAATCATGAAGGCGTTGACCAGGACCAGGTCGCCGATGCTCATCCGGCCTTCGACGACTCCGAGCGCAGCGCGCCACAGGATCAACGTCAACGCCACGGCAATCAGCGCTTGCTGACCCGCATTCAGCACGTTGAGCGACTGTTGCGACAGCACCGCGGTGCGCTGCGAATCGGCCAGCGTTTCGTCGTAGCGTCGCGCTTCATAGTTCTCGTTGCCGAAGTACTTGACCGTCTCGAAGTTCAGCAACGAGTCCACCGCGCGCGACTGCGCCTTGCTCTCGAGCTCGTTCCAGCGGCGCCGCAATGTCGTACGCCAGTTGGTGACCGAAACGGTGAACGCGATGTAGATGGCCAGGCTGACGGCGACGATCGCGGCAAACCAGATTTCGTAGTTCCAAAGCAAATAGGCAAACACCAGGCTGACCTCGATCAATGTCGGCAGGATCGAGTACAGGGTAAAACTGATCAGCGAAGAAATGCCGCGAATGCCGTGGTCGATTTCGCGCGTAACGGCGCCGGTGCGGCGCTCGAGGTGATACCGCAGAGACAGCGAGTGCAGATGGCGAAAAGTCTTCAACGCCAGGGTGCGCGTGGCCGCCTGCGTCACCTTGACGAAGAAAAATTCGCGCAGCTCGGTGAATAGCGAAGTCGACAGCCGCAACGCGCCGTAAGCGATGATCAACGCAATCGGCACGATCAAAAATCCGCTCGCCGTCTGCACTGCTGGTGACAGACCATCAACGATGTCTTTCAGCAGAATCGGCACCGAAACCGTCGCCAGCTTGGCCGCCACCAAGCAGCCAAGCGCGAACAGCACCCTGCCCTTGTACGCCCACAGATACGGCAGCAGCGTCTTAAGCGCCTTCCAGTCGTTGCGATCAGCGCGATCCGACGGTAGTGCTTCCCTAGGTGCAGACCAACGCATGGCTAGGCCGTTCGCAACGTGTCTTGCCTCCGGGCGGCTGCACGCCAAAACACCGAACAACTGCCAGCAAGACCATCGTCTATCGTTACGCTTTTCATCCGTCGATTATCTCAGCACATCGATGCCCGAATCAGATCAGCTTCCTGCCGACCGCGTGGCGATGTTGCGCATGATGCCGATGCCCGCCGATGCGAATGTTCACGGCGATGTGTTCGGCGGCTGGATCATGTCGCACGTCGACGTTGCAGGCGCCATTCCGGCGGCGCGCCGCGCTGGCGGGCGTGTCGCAACGGTCGCCGTAACGTCGTTCGTCTTCAAGCAGGCGGTGTTCGTCGGCGACCTGGTTAGCTTCTACGCCGATATCGTAAAAATCGGCACTACCTCGATCACCGTCGAGGTCGAGGTCTATGTGGAGCGCAATCGCTTGCAGAAGGAGGTTGTTAAGGTGACCGAGGCAACGCTTGTCTACGTCGCAACGGACGAACGGCGCAAGCCCAGAGCGCTGCCTCCGCTGTGAGCCCGCCAACGTGGACCGCAGTCACGAATTGATGCTTGCAGCCGCAGCCCTGCCGGCGACGTAGCCGCCGACGACCGCATTCAGTAGGCCATTACCTTCGAGGTATCCACCGGCAGCATCGCCGGAGACTCCGCGTGCGGCACCGCCGGCCGCGAACAGATTTGAAAACGGCGATCCGTCCTTGCGCAGCACGCGGCCGGCTGCGTCGGTTGCCAGGCCGCCTTCGGTCCCCAGCAGCGCAGCGGTCACCTGAACCCCGTAGTAGGGGCCGAGGAGCATCTGCGCCGCATGAAATCCACGACCGAATTCGTCGGCGGCGTCGTCGAATGCAAGCGCGTTGACCAGCGCAATCGTCGCTTCTAGTCCTTCGCGCTGCACTCCGAGTTGGTCGGCTAGATCGCGCAACGTTGTGCCGCGCTTGACGACTCCCGATGTCACCGCGGTCGCGTAGTTCGGCATCGTCAACCCGATCTCGTGCACGCGTTCGTCGTAGATCATGAACGCTGACCCGCCCGGCTGTGCCAGCACGAACAACGCCGACTCCGAATAGCCCTCGTGCTCATTGAGGAAGCGTTCGCCGTCGCGATTGACCTGGACCGCGCCCTCGGTCATCAGCGACCATGGAAGTGGCAATCGATGCGACAACACGACGGCGCCGTGCGCCAGAAAGCCGTCGATGTCGGCGAGCTGGGCGCCGAGCGCAGTGCCCCACATGAGGGCATCACCCTGGCTGCCTTCGTGCCCTGCAAATGGCAGCGCCCGGACGTCGGGCAGATACTGCGTGACCAGCGAACTGTTGCCGGCAAAGCCATTGCACGCGAGCACCAGTGTTTGGCAACCGACGGCCTCGACGGTGTCATTGCGCCGATAGCGAACGCCGAGTATTCGCTGTGCGTCGTCCACGACCAGGTCGGTCACTTGCGCGCCGGTTTGCACGCGCACGCCTTGCGCGCCGAGCGCCGAATACAGGGATGACAGCAGTGTCGCGCCGCCACGATCGACCAATGCGTGCATCCTCGGTAGCGAATGCCCAGGGGCAATGCCTTCCACCACGTCGAACCGAATTCCGTGCTGCTTTGTGAGCCATTCGAGCACTTGCGCTGAAGCGTGTGTCAACGCGTCGACCCGCGACGCGTCGGCACAGCCGTTGGCCTTCGCCTGAATATCGTCGGCAAATCGCTGCGGTGTATCGGCGATGCCGCGCGCCTTCTGCTCTGCTGTGCCGGCAGCGGGCACCATGCCGGACGACGACGCAGTTGCGCCGCTTGGAGCGCTGTCGCGCTCGAGCACGAGCACGTCCGCGCCACCGCTGCGCGCGGCGAGCGCCGCAGTGGCACCGGCGCCGCCGGCGCCGATCACGATGATGGGCGCCGTTGCGCCAAAGCGTGCCTTCGGATCGACAACGATACCCATCGAATTAGGCAGCGTGCGCAAGTTGCTGTTCGAGCCAGTGTGCAGCGGCAAGCGCGCGGGCGTCGTCGCCTGGGCGCGCGACCAGCTGCAAACCCAGCGGCAAGTTTGATTCGCTGCGCAGCAATGCACGCGGAACCGGAACGTTTATCTGTGGGCCACCTAACAAATGCCATGGTCGATTGAATTGCGGATCGCCGGTGCTTGCGAGTCCACGCGGCGCCTCGCCGGGCGCACTGGGCGTCAAAATGACATCGGCATCGCCGAACAGCTCGTCGATTGATGCTGCGCAGTCGCGCCCGGTCTGCAACGCAGCCAAGTACGACGCTGCATCGATTGCGCGCCCTTCTTCGATCAGCGCCGCGAGGTGAGCCGAGAGCTGCGCGCGCCGGTAGTCGAACTCGGCCGCGAGACCACGGGCGGTTTCAAACAATTGCACAGTGCGTTGTGCGGCGGCCAGCGCAACGAACTTCGGCGGCCAATCTATCGAGCGCACGGTTGACCCATTGGTCGAACACACACGTACCACGTCTTCAAGGGCAGCCCGCATCGACGGCGCAAGTTGCGACTCCGAGGGCGTAGCCGTCCATCCGATCGACGGCACGCGAGCTTCGCCCGGAATGTCCTTGAGGTCAGGACGAAGCATCAACACGCCAGCCAATAGCGCCGCATCACCGACCGTTTGCGCGAAGCAGCCGACCGCATCAAGCGTGTCCGATAGCTGCTTGACTCCAGTTCGCGGAATCGCGCCGCGCGTCGGCAGGAATCCCACAACACCGCAAAACGACGCCGGTCGAATCAGCGAGCCCGCCGTCTGAGTACCGAGTGCGAACGGCGCCATGTGTGCTGCGACAGCCGCAGCCGATCCGCTGGAGGATCCACCGGGCGTATGCGCCGGCGCGTGCGGATTGCGCGTTGGGCCGGGAGCGAAGTTCTGCAGTTCCGCGGTCACCGTCTTGCCGAGCACGAAGCTGCCGGCGGCGCGCGCAGCAGCGACACACGCTGCGTCCGCGCTCGGTACATGGCCCGCGTAGATCGGGGAACCGTGCTCCGTAGCAATGCCCGCAGTATCGATTGCGTCCTTCACTGCGATGGGCAAGCCTACCAACGGTCCGCGCACAGATGCTCGATCCAGCTCGCGCGCAGTGACCAGCGCGCGGGCAGTATTAATCCACGTGAATGCATGTACCTCGCTTTCACGCTGCTCGATCGCATCTAGAAACGAATGCGTCACCGCCTCGCACGTCACTTCGCGCGCGGCCAGCATGCGCGCAAGCTGCGTGGCAGGCATGCGGTTAAGGGGAGTTCTCATCGTTAGGTCCAACCGGCGGCGTCACGGCTCGCGTGGAATCTAGCGCAAGCGGGCTTGAAGCTGTCCTTCGGTGGTGGATAAAGAGCTCCAGAACAACTACAAGAACAGGTCCGGCACCAACTCCCGGCTGCCGGGAACGACCGAGTACTTGCTGAAATCGGTGACACCCGCTTGTTTCAAAACTTCGTCGTCGATAAAGAAGTTGCCCGTGTTCGTGGCTGAATCGGAAATCAGGACTTGGTACGCAGCGTCGGCCACGATCTGCGGTGTACGGCAGTGCTCGGGCTTGACACCGGGAATCATTTGCAACGCTGCGGTCTGGATCACCGTGCGCGGCCAGAGCGCGTTCACCGCAATGCCGTAGGGGCGAAACTCGGCAGCGTGGCCTAGCACGCACATGCTCATTCCGTACTTTGCCATCGTGTAGGCCACATGCGGTGCAAACCAGCGCGGGTTCATGTTCAACGGCGGCGACAAGGTGAGGATGTGCGGGTTGCGCTTGCGCTCCGCCGATTGCTTAAGGTACGGCAGGCATGCCTGTGTGCACAAGAAAGTGCCGCGCACATTCACGCCGAACATCAGATCAAAGCGCCTGATCGGAGTAGCTTCGGTGGGAGTCAGGTTGATCGCACTGGCGTTGTTGATCAGGATATCGATGCCGCCAAATGTCTCTGCGGTTTTGCGCGCGGCAGCCACGACCTGCTCCTCATCGCGAATGTCGCACGCGAGGGCGAGCGCCTTGCCGCCGGCCTCCTCGATTTCCGCGGCAGCGGAGTGAATCGTGCCGGGCAACTTCGGATTCGGCTCAACAGTCTTGGCTGCGATCGCGACATTCGCGCCATCGGCGGCGGCGCGCTTTACGATCGCCAGTCCGATGCCACGCGACCCTCCGGAAATGAAGATCGTTTTGCCCTTCAGGCTCATGCGTCGCCTTTCTTCGGCCACAAGATCATCTGCGTGCAGCGAAACAATGCGATGACCTTCGCGCTTTCGGTGTGCGTTACGGTCGCATCCCACACCTGAGTCGTGCGGCCCTGATGCATTGCACTCACTTCAGCGCGCAATACGCCGCTAGTAGCCGTGCCGAGAAAATTCGCCTTGAGCTCGATCGTCGTAAAGTTCGAAGCACCGTCGGGCAAATGCGCGATCGTTGCATAGCCGGACGCAGTGTCCGCCAGTGCAATCACAGACGCCGCGTGCAGATACCCATTCGGCGCCAGCATCTGCGGCTTGATCGCAAGCTGCATTGCAAGCCAACCTTCGCGCACATCGACGACGTTCATACCGAACCAGCCAGGCAGATTGTCGCCGGTGCGAGAGTTCAACTTCGCGAGCGTGGTATCGGGGCGCAATGGCATCGTTGTAATCGATCACCAATCACCGGTCACTTTCACGTGAACTGAGAAAAATCCGGCTTTCTGCGCTCAAAGAAAGCCGTGAAACGCTTCCTTCGCTTCCGCACTGCGCACCAAGGCGCCGAATGAATTCGCCTCGTCGGCAATCACTTTTTCGGTCAGCGTCTTCCAGCCCGCGCGCAGCAGACGCTTGGTTGCGCGCACCGACGCCGGGGGCAGTTGATTGAAGCGTTCGGCCTGTTTGATTGCATGGTCGAGCACGTCATCTCGCGGCAGCACCCGGTTGACGATTTTCATTTCGAGCGCTTCGCTGGCGCTGATCGGGTCGGCCAGCAGCAGCTTTTCCACCGCCTTGTGATAGCCCGCGGCGAGTGGCACCAGCAGGCTCGACCCAAACTCCGGGCATATGCCAAGCGAAACAAACGGCATCGAAAACACCGAGTCGTCTGCGCAATAAACCAGATCGCAATGCATCAGCATGGTCGTGCCAATGCCGACCGCAGCGCCGTTGACCGCGGCGACAACCGGTTTTTCGGCGTACGCAAGCGCCTGCATAAACCGAAATACCGGGGCGTTCATGTCGGACGGCGGATTCTTAATGAAGTCCTCGAGATCGTTGCCCGCGGTGAAGATATCCTTTTGCCCGCAGATCAGAAGCGCGCGCACGACAGCATCATCATGTGCTGCAGCGATCGCGTCCGCCATTGACTGATACATCGACGCGGTAATCGCGTTCTTCTTTTCGGGACGAGCGATCTGGATCCGGGCGACGCCGTTGATCGTAGTGCTACCAACGTTCATTGCCGTTTGGCTCATCGCCGCCTGGCTCATTGCGGCCTGGACTCCGACGCTACTTTGCGCGCGAAATCGCGCAGCGATGCGGCCGCTTGCGCACGGATCTTGTTGCGAACGATCGGCGTCCACCCCAGCAGCGCCCCTCTTGCTCCGAGCGCCTGGCGCGACCAGCGCCACAGATCAAACGTGTCTTGCTGCTGCACGATCTTGCCCGCGACGACCTGCATTTCGGTGTGTACGTGGTTCGTCACCGGCCGGCCGGTAGCGGAAAAAGTGTATTGCGCGACCCAGTCAACGCGCGCGCGCGAAGGACTGTCTTCGAGCACATTGAACTCGATACCAAAGTCATCTTCCGCGCGCGAGAGCAACATTTGCCACATCAATCGTGTGCCCTTCGCATTCAAAAGCTGAAAGACCGGGTCGCTGAACGTAGCGTGCTCGGCGTACAGCAGCCCCATCGTGTAGTGATCACGCACCGTGAAAGCGTCATAAAAACGCTGAGCTACGCCCACCAAACCTCCGTGCGACGGCGCAGCCATCGCGTACACGAGCAGTGCTTCTTATACACGCTCGAATATCCCGGCGGCGCCCATGCCGGTTCCTACGCACATCGTCACCATTCCGTACTTGAGGTTGTTCCGCCGCATTGCATGCACGACGGTAGCAGAGCGAATGGCTCCGGTGGCGCCGAGCGGGTGGCCCAGCGCGATTGCGCCGCCCATCGGATTGACCTTGCTCTTGTCGAGTCCGAGATCGTTGATGACCGCGACCGCTTGCGCAGCAAATGCTTCATTGAGCTCGATCCAACCGACATCGTCTTTGTTGATGCCGGCGAGCTTCAACGCTTCCGGGATCGCGTACTTCGGTCCGATTCCCATGATCTCGGGCGGCACACCACGGATTGCGAAGCTCACGAAGCGCACCAGCGGAGTCAGATTGAACTGCTTGACGGCGCGCTCGGATGCGAGGATCAACGCGCCGGCACCGTCCGACGTTTGCGAGCTGTTGCCCGCCGTCACGCTGCCTTTGACGGCAAATACCGGTCTTAGTTTTGCGAGCGCTTCGAGGTTGGTATCAGCGCGAGGCCCTTCATCGAGCTTGACCTTGCGAGTATGAATGTCGAGCTCCTCAGAGCCCAGCCGGGGAGACTTTTCGACGATGTCGATCGCGGTCATCTCATCGGCGAACTGTCCTGCCTTCTGCGCAGCTATCGCTTTCTGATGTGACGAATACGCGAACTCATCCTGCATTTCGCGCGTCACTTTCCATTGTGTCGCGACCTTCTCGCCCGTCAGGCCCATTCCGTACGCGATGCCGACGTTCTCATCCTTCTCAAAGATGCGAATATTGAACGCCGGCTTGTTGCCGGTCATCGGCACCATGCTCATCGACTCGGTGCCGCCGGCCATCATCACGTCGGCCTCGCCGACCCGAATTCGATCGGCCGCCATCGCGACTGCGTTCAGCCCCGACGAGCAGAAGCGATTGATCGTTACACCGCCAGTCGAATTCGGAAGTCCAGCAAGCAGCACCGCGATTCGCGCAACATTCAACCCCTGCTCGGCTTCGGGCATCGCACAGCCGATGATTGCATCCTCGACCGCTTTCGGATCGAGACTCGGCACCTGCGACATCACGGATCGAATCGCAGCAACCAACAGATCATCGGGCCGTGTATTTCGAAACATTCCTTTCGGCGCCTTGCCAATCGGCGTGCGAGTGGCGGCGACGATATAAGCATCCTGAACTTGCTTCATTTTCAGTTCCTCACCGGCTTACCGCTCTGCATCATTCCCATCATTCTTTCCTGCGACTTCGGATGATTGACAAGCTGCATGAAGTACTTGCGCTCCAGATCGAGCAGCCACTGCTCGTCGGCTTGTGCGTTCGTTTCGACGTCGCCACCGCACATGACCTCGGCGATGCAGCTCGCGAGGAAGAAGTCATGTTGACTGATGAAGTTGCCGTCGCGCATGTTGACGAGCTGCGCCTTGATCGTTGCTACACCGGTCCGGCCTGCCACCGGAAACGACTGCGGTCGTAACGGCGGCCGATACCCGGTTGCGTGCAACGCATACGCTTCGCCGATCGCTGTCCACAGCAATTCGTGATTGTTAAATACGATCGTGTCGGTCGGGCGAAGGTAGCCCATCTGCTTCGCTTCGAGCGCGGATTTCGAAACGTTCGCCATTGCAGCGTTCATAAACGAATTCTTGATGAACGGGAACACATCGGCGATGCCCGCCGCCTGTGCCGCTTGCGCTGCCCGCAGCGCGCCCTCCTTCAAACCGCCCGCGCCCGGAATCAAGCCGACGCCGACTTCGACCAGACCGATATAGCTTTCGAGCGACGCCACTGCCTTCGAGCAATGCAGAATCAACTCACAGCCACCGCCTAGCGCCATGCCGTTGACCGCGGCCACGGTCGGCACCTGCGCGTACTTCACGCGCATGAACGCGTCCTGCATCTTCTTTTCTTCGCCGCCGATCGCCTTGGCGCCGCCTGACATGAACACCGGCATCATCGCCTGCAGGTCGGCTCCGACTGAAAATCGATCTGCGGATGACCAGATAACGAGCCCGCGATATTGAGATTCAGCAATGTCGACGGCCTTCATCAAGCCGGCAACGACACCCGGTCCAATCGCGTTAACTTTGGTCTTGATCGAAAAGATCAGCACGTCGGCGGCGAGACCGGACTCCAGTGTCCATAGACGCACCGAGTCGTCTTCAAACACGGTCTTGCCGCTGGTTGCATCGGTAACAGCGCCTTCGCCGATCAGCGGTGCGCGGAAAATCTGCTTCGCATACACCGGCAACGTCGAACGAGGAATGAATTTTTTCTTCGATGGCGACCACGATCCTTCGGGGGTGTGAACGCCTCCGGCCTTGGCGACGGGACCGTCGAGTACCCATTGCGGCAACGGCGCTTTCGATAGCGCCTCACCAGCGTCGATATCGGCCTTCACCCATTCGGCCACTTGCTTCCAACCGGCCGCCTGCCAAGTTTCGAACGGTCCGGTCGACCAGCCAAAGCCCCAGCGCAACGCGAAGTCGACATCGCGTGCAGTGTCGGCGATTCGCTCCAGGTGCACCGCGATGTAATGAAACGCATCGCGAAATATCGCCCACAGAAATTTCGCCTGCGGATGATCTGACTCGCGCAGCAGCTTCAGCCGCTCGGCGGGGTCTTTCTTTTTCAGGATGCGGCCGACCAGCTCGTCGGCTTTCGCCGCCGCTGTCGACATAGTCTTTCTTTTTCGGGTCGAGCACTTTGATCGTCTTGCCGTCTTTGCGGTAAAAGCCGGCGCCGGATTTCTGGCCCAGCGCGCCTTTATCGACCAATGCTTTAAGCACCGGCGGTGTGGCAAAGTGTTCGGAGAACGGATCAATTGCCGCCGGCAGCGTGTCTTGCATCGTCTTGATCACGTGCGCCATCGTGTCGAGCCCGACCACGTCCGCCGTCCGAAACGTAGCGCTCTTGGCGCGCCCGAGGCGCGTTCCGGTCAGATCGTCGACCACGTCGTACGACAGCCCGTACTTTTCGGCTTCCTTGATCGTTGCGAGCATGCCAAAGATGCCGACTCGATTCGCAATGAAGTTGGGTGTGTCCTTGGCGCGCACGACGCCTTTTCCCAGCGTCGACGTTAGAAAAGTTTCGAGATCGTCGAGGATCTGTGGCTTCGTGGCCGGTGTCGGAATCAGCTCGACCAAATGCATGTAGCGCGGCGGATTAAAAAAGTGCACGCCGCAGAAGCGCGCCTTCAGTCCCGCATCCATCGCTTCGGCCAGCTTGGCGATTGGCAAGCCCGACGTGTTGGAGGCGAAGATCGCCTTGTCGCCAATGAACGGCGCCACCTTGCGATACAGATCGTGCTTCCAGTCCATCCGCTCGGCGATCGCTTCGATGATCACATCGCAGCCGCGTAATAGCTCGAGGTCTTCTTCATAGTTCGCAGGCTGGATATGAACCGCATCGTCCTTGTTGCCGAGCGGCGCCGGATTCAGCTTTTTCAGATTCTCGATAGCGCGCAGCACGATGCCGTTCTTAACCGGACCCTTGGCATCGGCCAAGTCGAACAACACGACCGGCACTTTCGCGTTGACGCAGTGCGCAGCGATCTGCGCCCCCATTACGCCGGCGCCGAGTACGGCGACTTTTCGAACAACGAAATTGCTCATGTTTCTTCCCTAACCAATCACTGATCACCGATCGCTAAAACGCTTCCGCCGGCAGCTCCATCAAATTCTTCGCTCCGGAACGCGCGGAGCGGATACAAGACGCAGTCTCCGGCAGCAGGCGCTCAAAGTAAAAACGCGCGACAGCGAGCTTGCTGCGATAAAACGGATCGACGTTATTGCCACCGGCTTTGATGCCTGCCAGCGCGGCCTTCGCCATCCGTGCCCAGAAGTACGCATACACCAGATGGCCGATGATCCGTAGATAGTCGCTAGCGGCGGCGCCGGCCTCGTCCTGATTGGCAAACGCCTTCATGCCGATTTCGGTAGTGAGTTTGGTGACCTTGTCGCCGAGATCCGCCAGCGGCGTAACGAACTCGCTCATCTCGCTCACAGTGCCGTTTTCTTCGATAAAGTCGGTGACCAATTTGCCGAAGGCTTTCAGCCGCGCCCCGTTATCCATCAACACCTTGCGGCCCAGCAGATCGAGCGATTGAATCGTGTTGGTGCCTTCGTAGATCATGTTGATGCGGGCATCGCGTACGAGCTGTTCCATGCCCGATTCGCGGATATAGCCATGACCGCCAAGTACACCGAGGCATTCTGACGTGCATGTGAAGCCATTGTCGGTCATGAACGCTTTCACGATCGGCGTCATCAGCGCCATCATGTCGCCGGCGAATTTTCTCTGCTGCTCGTCGGGGTGGTGGAATTGCAGGTCGGCCATCAAGGCAACCCAGTAAGCGAATATGCGACCGCCCTCGGCATAAGCGCGCGCGGTGAGCAGCATCTTGCGAACGTCGGGGTGAACGATGATCGGATCGGCGGGTTTGTCCGGCGCCTTCGGTCCCGACAGTGACCGGCCCTGAATGCGCTCTTTCGCATACGCGGCGGCGTTTTGGTAGGCGACCTCGGTCAACCCGAGGCCCTGCACGCCAACGCCTAGGCGCGCACCGTTCATCATTGTGAACATCGCGTTAAGCCCCTTGTTGGGCTGCCCGATCAGCCAACCCATGGCGCCGTCGAGAATTATCTGGCATGTCGCGTTGCCGTGGATTCCCATCTTGTGCTCAATGCCGCCGCAGTAGAGGCCGTTGCGCGCTCCGACTTTTGCATCGGAGCCCGAGCCTTCGGGCAAGAACTTCGGCACGATGAATAGTGAAATGCCTTTGGTTCCCTGCGGCGCATCTGGCAGCCGCGCAAGCACCAGGTGAACGATGTTCTCCGCCAGATCGTGCTCGCCCGCAGAAATGAAAATCTTGTGCCCGCTTAACCGGTAGCTGCCGTCAGCCTGCGGTTCGGCCTTGGTGCGCAACATCCCGAGGTCGGTACCACATTGCGGTTCAGTCAGACACATCGTGCCGGTCCACTGGCCGGACGTGAGCTTCGGCAGATAAAGATTCTTCTGCTCTTCGGCAGCGTGCTGTAACAACAGCTCGGCCGCGCCGATCGTCAAGCCCGGGTACATCGCCCAGGCCTGATTGGCCGAATACTGCATTTCGTAAAACGCGATCTGCAGCAGATGCGGGAGTCCCTGGCCGCCATATTCGGTCTCGCCAGCCAATCCCGGCCAGCCGGCAGCGCAAAACGCTTCGTACGCCTGCTTGAAGCCTGGCGGCGCTTTGACCGACCGTTTCGCCGCGTCGTACTTGCAACCTTCCGCGTCACCCGATTGATTGATCGGCAGCAGCAGGTCTTCGCAAAACTTGCCGGCTTGTTCGACGACCTGGTTGATCGTGTCGCGATCGAGGTCTGCGTAGCGCGGCAGCTCCTTCAGCATGTCAACCACACCCAGCACTTCGTGCATCACGAATTGCTGGTCGCGCAGCGGGGCCTTGTACATCGGCATTTCTTCTCCTAGGGTAGCGAATTTCGCGCACCGGGCGCCGGGCGCCTACGCATGCGTGTCGAGGAAGGCTGCGCCGAGCGAGCGCTGTCGATCAAGCGGCGTAGTCCGCGACGCGCGCGTTTCGCGCTGTCGGCCGAGCGCAGCAAACGGGCGTCCTGATGCATTGCCAGCATCAGGCCGTAGATTTCGAAGACCAGCTGCTGCGCATCGACGCGCGAATGGAAGATGGCGTTCTGCCACTGCCTGCCGGATCGCCTTGACGAGCTCGCGCTTCCACCCGGTGATGATTGCGACCATCTCGGCGCGCAGCGGGCCGGGCCGATCGTCGTACTCAACGGCGCCCGCGATCATGATGCAGCCACGCGTCATTTCGCGCGCCAAAAATACAACCCAGCGATCGAGAATCGCTTCGAGCCGTGGCAGTCCGCGCGCTTCGGCAACCGCGGGCCGCAGCACCTGATCGATGAAGCGGCTTACGTATTCTTTCAGCACCGCGAGCTGCAACTCTTCGCGCGAACCGAAATGAGCAAATACGCCGCTCTTGCTCATCTGCATCTGATCGGCGAGCGTGCCGATCGTCAGGCCCTCGAGCCCTTCTCGGCTCGCCATTTCAAGTGCGGCCTGCACGATCATCGCGCGCGTTTTTTCACCCTTGCGGGCACGCGATGCAACGGTACCGGCGGCGGCCTCAACGATCAGCATTATCAAAATCAAACGAAAATCGAACGGTCGTACTATTCCAGAGCGCTGCAGCGGGGGTCAACCCGTGCGCTAGAGGCTCGCCACCAGATTCACTGCACGGCGTCGAACTGGCGCGCCATGTGGTCGACGAACAGCCGCACCTTCAGCGACAGGTGGCGCTGGCTTGGATAGACCGCCCAGATGTCGGCTCGCATCGCCTCGAACGCTGGCAGCACGCGCTCGAGCCTGCCGGCGGCAATCGCGTCGCCAACCATGAAATCGGGTGCGCAGACGATGCCCAGCCCAGCAATGGCTGCCGCGCAGAGCACGTCGCCGTTATTCGCGTGCAGGCTTCCCGCGACGCGCACTTCGTGTAGTTTGCCTTCGCGATCCCGCAGGCGCCAACTGCGCGGCGAGTATGCGTATGTCAATGCGTCATGCGTAGCAAGATCGCTTGGCGTAGCCGGCGCGCCGCGGCGCCGCAGGTACGCCGGCGCTGCGCACATGATCAATTCCGTCTGGCCCAGACGGCGTGCCACCAGGCGATCGCTGCCCACGTCGCCGACACGGATTGCCAGATCCAGTCCCTCATCGATCAGGTCGATCGTGCGATCGGTCACCGTCAGATCGAACTTCACATCGGGATAGCGTTCGACGAAACTCGCGATCGCCGGCGCAATGCGTCGCTCCGCCATGTTGTGCGGGCACGTAAGACGCAGCGTGCCGCGCGGCTTTGCCGCTGCTTGCCCGGCGAGAGCCTCGGCCTCGGCCAGATCATTCAGCAACGACACCGCGCGTTCGTAAAACGCCTGTCCGCTCTCGGTCAGCGACAGCCGCCGCGTTGTGCGATTCAGCAGCCGCGCGCCCAGGTGCTGCTCCAGTTCAGCAATCTGGCGCGACAGCGACGAGGTCGACAACCCCAGGCGGTCCGCGGCCGCGACGAAGCTCCCGCTCTCGACCACGCGCACAAAGGATTGCATCGCGGACCATCGATCCATCGCGACATTATCCCGTATTTCGGCAGAAACATTTGCACATAGCCCTCTTTATCTCGCGGCTCGGCATATCTACATTCCGCTCAGATCGAACCCAAAGACGGAGAAACTTTCATGATCGACTCTCGCACCGCCCCCTACGCAGCACTGACACTTCGCATTGCGCTTGGCGCGATGTTCATTTCTCATGCGTTGCTCAAGCTCTTCGTGTTTACGCTGCCGGGCACGGCGCAGTTCTTCACGTCACTCGGATTGCCCGGCGCGCTGGGCTACGCAACATTTGCGGCCGAGCTTGTTGGCGGCACCATGATCCTGCTCGGGATCGGAACGCGCTGGGTCGCGGCGCTGCTGATTCCCATTCTGCTCGGCGCGACCTGGGCGCATTCACCGAACGGGTGGCTGTTCACGGCGCCTAAGGGAGGCTGGGAATATCCGGCGTTTCTGAGCGCCGCGGCACTCGCACAAGCCTTGCTTGGCGACGGGGCTTACGCGCTGTCGTCGCTCTTTAGCCGCAAGCGGGCCGCGCATCTGCGTGCGGCGTGACCAAGGAGAAGACATGAAGCTGTATTTCGCGCCTGGAACCTGCTCGCTGTCGCCGCACATCGCGCTGCGCGAGGCGGGCCTTTCATTCACGCCGGTGAAAGTCAGCCTGAAGACTCATCAGATCGAGGGCGACGGCGATTACTACGCCGTCAATGCCAAGGGCTACGTGCCGACGCTTGAACTCGACGACGGCACGCGCCTGACCGAAGGCCCGGCGATCGTGCAGTACATCGCGGATCAAGCGCCTGCTAGCAAACTGGCGCCGCCCAACGGCACGATGCCTCGTTACAAGTTGCAGGAATGGCTCAATTTCATCACGTCGGAGCTGCACAAGCAGTTCTCGCCGTTGTTCGATCCGAGCATGCCCGAGGAAGTCAAGACCAAGCTGCGCGACAAGATCGCCCGGCGCTACGACCACATCGTGCAGCAGTTGGGCGACAGGGAGTATCTGACCGGATCGACGTTCACGGTGGCCGATGCATATCTGTTTACCGTGATGCGTTGGTCGAAGGCGACCGGCATCGACATGGCTCGTTGGCCGGTGCTGCAAAGCTTCATGAAGCGCGTTGCGGAGCGCCCGCGCGTGCAAGAAGCAATGAAGGCCGAAGGGCTCCTCAAGTGATGGCTGCTTTGCCTACCGTATTCATTTCGCACGGCTCACCGATGCACGCGGTCAGCGCCGGTCGTGCGGGCGAGCGCTGGGCGAAGCTGGGGGAAATGCTGGGGCGGCCCGCGGCGGTTCTGATGGCATCGGCGCATTGGGAGACCGAGCTGCCGATGCTTTCCACCGCGCGACAGCCTGAAACGATCCATGACTTTGGCGGCTTTCCGCAGGAGCTTTACGCGATTCGGTACCCAGCATCCGGTGCGCCGGATGTCGCCGAGCGCGCCGTATCGCTGCTGCAGGCCGCCGGCCTATCAGCCACAACAAATGGTTGCCGCGGTCTGGATCACGGCGCGTGGGTACCGTTGCGACGCATGTTTCCGAGCGCCGATGTTCCGGTGGCGCAGGTATCGATTCAGCCTTCGCTCGACGCTGCGCATCATCTGCGGGTCGGCGCCGCACTCGCGCCTCTCGCACGAGAAGATGTGCTGATCGTCGGCTCCGGTCATATGACGCATAACCTGCGTGAGTGGATGCAATCGCTGCGAGGCGATGTCAACGCGGGCAATGCAAGCGGCGATGCCGATGAACCCGCCCCGTACGTCATCGAATTTCGCGACTGGGTTGCCGACGCATTGAGACGTGACGATCGGGCGGCGCTCGTGCGTTGGCAGCGAAGTCGCACCGCACGCCACGCGTGCGCATCCAACGCCCGAGCACTTCATGCCGCTGTTCGTTGCGCTGGGTGCGGCGGGTCAACGGCCGCGAGTAGAGCACGTGGACGCCGGAATCGAAGCACGCGTGCTGGCGATGGACGCCTATGTCTTCCGGCCGCAGGCATCCGCATAAGCAAGTGCGGGCGCTTCAAGCGCCCATCTTCACAACTCGGTCAGTGTGTACCCGCGCGCGCGCAACATCTCGACCAGGCCTTGGGGACCGACCAAGTGCAGGGCGCCCACTGCAAAAACGTAGCTCTTGCCATCGGCCATCAGCGTTTCGATCCTGCGGATCATCTGCGGATGACGACCCAGCAGAATCGTGTCGACCGTAAAGCGGGCGCCGGCCGAAGGCTGCGCGCGCATCTCGACGAGCAGGCGCTCGAGTGATGCGCGGTCGCCCGTTTCCCACGCCTGCACGATCCGGTTCATTTCGCGCCGCGCGCCGCGTGTTTCGACCGCCTTGAGCGCTTCGTCCAGAAACGCAACCTGAGTGGCCCAGGGCGCCTGCTCGAACAACTGGAACTGGTGCTCGATGCCTTCGAATTCGAGAATCGGTTTGCTTTCGGTCTTTGCCACCCGCATCAGGTACGCCTCGACCGATAGCGCCGGCATGTAGCCGGCCTGCGCTGCCTCGAACAACGTCAGCACATTGGCCAGCATCCAAGGTTTCATCCGCATCATCGGTGCAAGGTCGAGCTGATTGCGCGACAGCACGGCTTCGAGACGTTTCCGCAGCTCGGGACTCAATCGATTCTCGAGTCCGGGCGTTCCCTCCGGATAGACCGCGAACTTTTGGGTGGCCGCGACAGCGCGCGCGGCATCCGAGACATCGGCTTCGAGCACGATCGCATCGGCACGTTGCAATTGCGCAAGACGCGATGGCGGCAGCGGATAGAACTCGGGGCGGCCGACGTGAATGGTCCCGAGCAGCCACGCGACCTGCTGGCCCTTGCGCACTTCCCACAAGAACCCGCGCCGATCGTTGGCCTGCGCATAGCTGTCGCTGACCGAAATCAGCGGCAGCAGGGTGCAGCACAACAGCGAGACGATGAACCGGCTTATCAATGAATGCGACATGACGCAAACATTGTACGTTTGACGTTGCTCGCAACGGGCGGTCTGATTAGACTGCGCCAAATTTTAAGGGGAGAGGGTATGCGCAACTTGTTGGTGGGAGTGGTATTGGCGTGTGCAGCGCTGTCAGCAGCGGCACAGCAACCGGTAGAGCCCCAGGGATATGTCGGTGGCGGTTACGGTATTTCGAAGTACAAGGATTTTTGCGGACCTTTACCGCCCGGCTTTGAATGCGATGACGACGGCCAGGCATGGCGCCTTCAAGCCGGCTACATGTTCCTACCTTGGATCGGTATCGAGGGTGCGTACGTTAACTTCGGCGAAGCGCACCAGCCTGGGTTCCTAGTGAATCCGCCGCCCAACACAACCCCGCTGCCCAGCTCCGGCGAGGGTCGCACGGAAGCTTGGGCATTGTTTGCGATCTTTCGCGCACCGCTTGGACCGGTTGGACTTCACGCCAAAGTGGGATACGCAGCAGTCACCGCCAAGTTCGTCGGCAGCGCCGCCGTACGTGACAACACCACCGGCGCGATTACCTTCTTTAACTCCGAGGCGCGCGAGAGCAAGGGCCGATTCATTTATGGCTTGGGCGGCACGGTGGACTTTACGCGCCAGTGGCATGCGCGCTTCGACTGGGATCGCACCGAGGGCCAGGACAACATCAATCCGAAGTATGACGTCGACGCGTTCACGCTCGGCTTCGGCTTTCGCTTCTAACCTGACCCAGCTTTGCCGCAACGGCCCTGCCAGCGCAGGGCCGTTTTGTTTGCGGCGGACTACAGTTCGCGCATGAACGTCGGCGCAACTCACTATCGCTCGATCTGGCCGATCGGCGACGATGCGGTGGGCATTGTCGATCAGACCAAGTTGCCGCACTCGTTTGAGACTCGCACAGTGGCCGGTGTCGACGCCATGGTCGCCGCAATACAAACGATGGCGGTGCGCGGTGCGCCGCTGATTGGCGTGGCCGGCGCCTATGGCCTCGCGCTGGCGATGCGCGAAGGAGCGGGCGATGCTCAACTTGCGGTTGCGTACGAGCGCCTGAATGCAGCGCGCCCGACCGCGGTGAATCTGCGCTGGGCGCTCGACCGGATGCGAGAGGTACTGGCGCCGTTGCCGATTAGACAGCGGCAGCAAGCCGCATGGCTCGAGGCCGCACGCATTGCCGACGAAGACGTCGCGCTGAATCAATCGATCGGCCGCCATGCGGCGCAGCTGCTGCGCGATGTGCACATCGGCACGCAGCGCCGCGTGCAGGTGTTGACACATTGCAACACCGGCTGGCTGGCGACGGTTGACTACGGTACTGCGCTGTCCGGCATCTACCAAGCACACGATGCGGGCGTGCCGCTGCACGTGTGGATCGACGAAACACGCCCGCGCAATCAAGGCGTCTTGACCGCGTGGGAGCTCGCGGCGCACGGCGTACCGCACACGCTGATCGTCGATAACGCCGGCGGGCACCTGATGCAGCGGGGCGAGGTCGATCTGGCGTTGGTGGGCGCGGACCGAGTCAGCGCAAATGGCGACGTTGCGAACAAGATCGGCACCTACCTGAAGGCGCTGGCAGCACGCGACAACGAGGTTGCGTTTTACGCAGCGGTGCCATCGCCAACGATCGACTGGTCGCTGCGTGATTGGTCTCAGGTGCCGATCGAGGAACGATCAGCCGATGAAGTGCGTCAACTCAGCGGCATCGACACCGACGGCGGTATTGGCAGTGTGCGCATCGTCGACAGCAATACCGCCGTGGCCAATCCTGCGTTCGACATCACTCCGGCGCGTCTGGTCACCGGCATCATTACCGAGCGTGGCATTGCGGCGCCCGCCGATCTCGCGGCGCTGTTCCCGGAGCATCGGCACGCTAGCGCTCCGCCGAGCGGCTCAAAGGAGACAGTTCCCTTTAGACCGACCGCGCGCAGCGTGCGGGAGCAGCCATGATCACGGTATGCGATGTCTCGAACGTCGAAGACAGCACCGAATTGCGGCGCTCGGTTATCGCGACCGCTCTCGCGATGAACGCCGCGTCGATCAATGTCAACAAGTCGGGCAATGTGTCGGCGCGCTGCCGACGCGGAAAACGCGCGGGCTTTGTAATTACGCCAACGGGGCGTCCGTACGACAGGCTCGCGACAGACGATTTGGTATTCGTCGACGACGCGCAGGTGACGATCGGCGCGCATCGGCCGTCGTCCGAATGGCGGTTTCACTTCGCCATTTATGCGGCGCGGACCGATGTCGGCGCGATCGTGCACACGCATTCGCCGCACGCGACTGCGCTCGCGTGCCAGCATTTGGACATTCCGGCGTTTCACTACATGGTGGCCGCTGCCGGCGGCGGAGATATTCGCTGCGCGCCCTACGCAACGTTCGGCTCACAGGAACTGGCCGACCATGTGGTGCGCGCGTTGGAGGGTCGCCGCGCATGCCTGCTCGCTCATCATGGAGTAATCGCTTGCGACGCCGACCTCGAGCATGCCTTTGCGCTTGCCGTCGAGGTCGAAAACCTTGCCCGCACCTACATCGCGGTGCGCGCTCTCGGAGTGCCGAAACTGCTCAGCGCCGATGAAATGACGCGGGTGATCGAGCAGTTTGCGACCTACCGTCGGTCGCCCGCCGACTGACCGTCGCGCCGCCGATTCCGCACCTGGCCGTGCGGCCCGACCGTGCGTCGGCTTCGCACCGCCTCTTTTGGGTATTCTCAGCGCACCCGGGCTCGACAGAATCCCATCTCTCGTTTCAGCACCGCCTATGCCCCCGCAAAGCTCACCCGAACCGTCGTCAGGCGAAAGCGTTGGCCGCTTTCGCGGCTCGGTTCGCGCGACGTTGTGGCCGACTGTCTCGCTGGGCGGCCCCGAGCACTGGTTCGACGAGCTGTACCTGTGGACCGAAGGCGGCAGCGCGTCGACGACCGAGCGCGCGGGCATTCAACTTCACGCGCTGCGCGATGCATTCGACTGGCTCGCCTATGACCTGATCGATCGCGTCGGCGTCACGGTGTCGTTCGGGACGATCGAGCGTTCGCTCGATCCGCTGACCGAGCTATTCGAAAAAAACATGCTGGTCGCGCATCGAATGTTCGTGATGCTACGCGGCGCGCCACAGCGTTTGCGATCGCGTTACCGGCTGCGCGCATTCGCCGACATGCTGCGCGGTTGGCTGTTTCCGGTCGGCTACCGCATCTCCGCGCCACGCGTCAGCATGGAGCTCGTAGGCATCGATCTAGTGCAGCCGATTTTTGCGAAGGTGCTGGCGACAACCTCGCCACGGGCCGATGCCTGGAACGATCTTGCGCTGGAGATTCGCGCGCTCTCGCTCGACACTAAGACTACAATCATCGGCGCAGTTGAAACGCGGCAACAGCAGCAGGCGGCGAGCCGAGTCGGCTTCGCGTTCGGTCAAGGGCGAGCGATTCGGATGCCTTATCCGCCGCCGGTGTTGCCTACACGCAGTTAGGGCCTGCCCGAGAATGCCGATTTAGCAGAGAATCGGCACCCGCCGTTTCTGGGCGCTATTCCGCTGTGCTGGGCGCTATTCCTAAATTGATGGCAAGCAACAAGTTCAGGCCGGAGCAACTCGGCAGCCACCAGGTTGAACTCGATCCCACTGTGGACTCGCTGAGCCGCTTCGGTTCGCGCGTCCGCGCACTGGTATGGCCGACGCGAACGCTGGTGGGATCGCAGCGCTGGTTCGATGAGTTATATGTCTGGACCGCCGATTTCGAGCCCGATCGCTCGCTGCGCTCACAGATCCAGCTCGCCGCAATGGAGCACGCGTTTTCGATGCTCGAGCATGAGCGCGTCGAGCGCGTCGCCGTCACGGTGTCGTTCGGTTCGATCGAGCGCTCGCTCGAAGCTTTCGCCAGTGCGTTGCAGACGCATCGATTGACTGCGCATCGGATGTCGGTGCTGTTGCGCGGCGCGATGGAACGCCTGCGCTGGCCGTATCGCGTGCGCGAATTCATCGATCTGCTGCGGTCGTATCAGATCGCGGTCGGCTATCGGTTCGCCGAACCGCGTCCCAGTATGGAAATGACGGCGATCGACTTTGTCGCGCCAGACTTTGCCAAGATGCTGGCTCCGATCAGCTCACGCGAAGAAACGTGGCAGGAAATGTCGCGCGAAGTGAATGCGCTGGGTCTGACGCGTGAAACGTTTGTGCTGGCCGGCATCGAGCGTGAAGAGCAATTGAACTCTGGCGCGCAATACCGGCTTCGTTCTCGGCCAGGGGCGAGCGTTGAAGAAGCCGTACTTTCCCGCCACGCGTATTGCGTCCGCGTTGATCAACGCATCGCTTTCAACGCATCGCTTCGCGTAAGTTTTTCACTCTGTGTAGCGTCAGCATTTGTCCTACATTTTCCGCTCGTCTGTTCATCGATCGACCATTCATCCGCGCAGCAACGAACTGCCGTATTCGACGCAGGCTTTTTAGCAGTTCTGCGTACCGTCTTCTGGCTAGCATGCCTCCTGTTTGAGAAGCCGGCCGGCGCCCATTCAAGGCGCCGATAAGTCCGCACTGCAACTACTGCGATCCCTAATGGCGCAGCTGGAGAAAACATGAAACGCACGCAACTGAAGATCGCCGCCGCGGCACTCGCCATGGCAATGCCGATGGCGGCCAACGCCGAGTCGAGTTTTCAGACGGGTGCCCCGCGGGTGCCTTGAACGCGAGCGCACGGGTTGACTTTACGATCGTGATACCGCGCATCTTGTTCCTGCGGGTCGGAACCGGCACGCTTTCGCGAACAATGGCGCGATTAATTTGATCACGTTCGACGTTCCGGCCGCGAGTGTGGGAAGCGGTACGCCGGTGGCAGCCACCGCCGGTAGCGGTGACCTCGGCAACGGCACCGTTACCGCGCGTCTGATCGGCAACGGCGGCGATGTGTCGCTGAACGTCGCTACGCCGGGAGCACTGACAAACGGCTTGGGAGACAGCATTTCCTATGGCCAGATTACGACCACCGTCGCGGCGCTGGGCGGTGTGACGCTACCTGCTGACTGCGCCGGCATTGGCCGACGGCGCCGGCGTCGCGGTCCCGTTTACCGCGGTTAACGGCGTCGTCAACCGCGGCGCACGGTGGACGTATGCCTACGCGAACGCTGCGCCGGTCGGCTCCGGAACCTACGGCGGCGCAGCCGGCGTGCAGAACGGCCGCGCGACCTACACCGCCACGTCGCCGTAGAGCAGGTAGACCGCCGCCGAAAACGGCGGCGGTGCTGCTGTCCGGGGCGGGGGACATGCGCGCACAACTCCTTTCACACACGACAGCGCGACCGCTCGCGCTGTCACCGCTTTTGGCGTGCGCACTTGCGGCCCTCACTGCGCCCGCCGCAGCATTCACGATCAACATCGCCGCAGCCAATCCGCGCACCGTGTATCTGCAGGTCGGCGTTGGCGCGTTCAGCGCCAACTACAACGCAGGCGGAAACCCACAGAACAATCCAACGATCAACACCGTGACCGTCACCGTGCCTGCGGCGCAGGTCGGTTCCGGCGTGGCGCAGACGATGACGACCAATTCAACGGTCGGCACCAGTTTTTACGACGGCTTTGCCTTCTGCACCGGCGGCGCACAGCTGTATATCGGCGGCTTTTATCGCAGCGCCGCTGCAGGCGGCGCAGCAACCGTGCGCGCGACGGTTCCGGCCAATCTGGTGAACGCGACCGGCGAGACGATCCCGTTTTCTCAGATCAGCTGGACCAGCAGCGGCATCGGCGACGGCGCGGCGCAGCCGTTTCCAGCCGGCACATTTGCATCCGGCGTGCAGGTGATCGGCACCATCCAGCGCAACCAGTGGGCCGAGAGCTGCCACACGTTTAGCTATGCCAATACGAACGTCGTCGCCGCCGGCACTTACACCGGCCGCGTCACTTACACGCTGTCGACGCCATGAAGCACTGCACGCTTGCGCTGCTGTTGACGCTCGCGGCGAGCGGCGCCGGTGCCGCCACTTTTCGCGTTGACGACAGCGCGAGCGTTCCGGCCGAATCCAACGTTCGGCTGAAGTGGCGCGACCTGGTGCCGGGGCGCCGGCCCGATAACACGCTGGAAGGCGCCGTCGGCGTCGCGATTCGCCTGAATCTGGCGCCGTGGATCAATCGCACCGGCCGACTGTTCCTCGTGCTGCCGGAGCAGCCGATCGGCGTCGTGCGTGCGAAGTGGACGACACAAGGCCGGCTGTTGCCGGGGCAATTGACTTCCGGGCAGCGCCGGGTCGTTTACATGGGGCCGATCACGACGCCGCTTCTGGAAGAAACGCTGGCGCTCGAGATCGAAGCCGACGGCGACCGGCTGCCGAATTCACATCGACTCAACTTTCACTTTGAAATCGACATTGATTGAGATGAAACCTGCATTCGGCTTTGTAGCGTTGCTGTCTATTTTCGCTGTTCACGGTGAGGTGCGAGCGCAGGATTTTGCGACCGGCGTATCGCCGCCACGCTTCGAGCTCACTGCCAAGGGCGGCGATCGGCTGCGGCAGGTGGTCGAGATCAGCAATGCCAGTCCGCAGGCGGCGCGCCTTCGAATCAAGACGGCGGACTGGGCGCTTGAACCCGACTACGCAGTCTCGTTTTTCGAAGCCTTGCAGCCGGCAGCTGCCGTCCTTGGGTCGCGCTGGAGCGACGTGAGGTCACCATTCCCAGCGGCGGCAGGTATCGCTTTCGCTTCGAAGTCGCGCCCCCGTCGGACGCGCCTGTCACCGAGTGCCGCTTCGCGCTTCTGATCGAAGGAGACGATCAGGAAGTCAAGACTGCGAACGGGCTGGCGTTTCCGGTCGCGGGCCGCATCGGCGTCATCGTGTATGTGGCCGTCGGCGGCGCAGCGCCGCAGCTTGAAGTTGTCGGCACGCGCACGGCTATGGACGCCGAACGCGCACCTGTGTTGATCGTGAAAAACACCGGCAACGCGCACGGCCGCGTTGCCGGATTCCTGTCGGGCCGCGATGCGCAAGGCCGCGACCTCGAATTCACGCCGTCGACCTTTCCGATTCTTCCCGGCGAAACACGGCCGGTCGCGTTGAAACCGAGCATCGGCAAGGACGATGCGATCAGGGTCGCGTATCCGGTCACGATTCGCGGCGCACTGGAGTGGGCCGACAAGCGCGTTCCGTTCGAGCAACGCTTCGAGTAATGCGCGCCGATGGTGTCGCGTATGCGTTGTGTGTGGCTGCTCTGCTCATCGGGCCATCGCATGCGACCGGCGCCACGAGATACGAAGACCGTTTAATCGACGGCGGCACGTTGGCGCCCGACATGAGCGATGGGCCCGACGCTTACGATAGCAGCGGACGGCCGCGCGGTGTCCGCATCGAGGGCGTTGTATCGCGGCTCAAGCGCAACGGAGTATTGACCAGTGAAGATGGCGTCGCGGCCGGCGCGTTTCTCGATACTCCATCGCACGGGTCCTTGAATTTCGACGGAGTCTTCCGCACCGACGGCGAGGGTCTTGCAACGGTATGGCAGCGCGGGCTGCCAGTCAGCGGCGGTTGGCGCGTGAACAATGGTCTGGGTGTGCTCAACACTCCGGGGATCGATCTGACGCGCACACAAACTCGTTTTTATCTGCCGAGTACGCTGGCGGCTGGCGTAGCCACCGAGTGGCGCAATGCGCGCGGCGTTTCGTTTAATGCCGGTGGTGGCCAACCTGGCTTGTTCGACGGCATTCGGTTGCCGGCGTTCGATAGCCTCGGCGGCAGCGTCGCAACCGCTGGCGCGCAGTTCTCGCCCGCGCCCGGCTGGCTGGCCGGTGCGCAAGTCGCCAACGCAAACGATGTGCCGCTTGGCTTTGGACCGTTGGTCAGCACCGGCAGCATCTCGGCTACATCCTGGTTCGGCGGCGCCGCATGGCAGGGAGCCAACGCGCGGGTGCAAGGCAATCTTGTCGGCAGCCGAATGCGCGATGGACCCAATCAAGGCGAAAACTTTGGCGGATGGATCGACGCTTACCTGCAAGATGGCAGAGTCGGCCATAACTTTGGCGCCTTTCGATTCGACCCCGACATGGTGTGGGGCAATCAGCTGATAAGCAGCGATGCACAAGGCGCGTACTACCGTGCCAATTATCAGAACCGGCAGTGGTTGATCAACGGTGGCGTCGACCGCGTCGTATCGGTGTCCGGCATCGGGCTCGACATCACATACGCAACCAGCAGCGTGCGATACCAGTTCTCGCGCGATCTCGGTGTTGGCACCGGCGCAAATGTCCGACGCGATGATGACACTGCGTACTCGGCGTTCGCGTTCGTCGATCGCGTGTCGCCATGGGGTCTGACGCGCAGTCAGTTCGACATCGCGCAAGACTCGCCCGCGCGCGATGCCGCGCTGACGGTCGATCAAGCCTGGAGCATGCCCCAGGGCGCACGACTGTCCACTGCAGTGTCCGCCGGGCGCGCCACCGATGACAACGGGATCTCGGGCAACCGGATTAGCTTCGCCATCTTCGGCGGCGGGGATCTGACTAATCGCGTCGCGATCGACGGCAACGCGCGCTGGACCAAGAGCAACGATGCCAGCAGCGCTACAAATTCATTTGCCAACATTGCGCTCAGCTGGAGACTTGCATCCAATTGGTTGCTGTCCGCTGTTTACTACGAAAACCGGACCGATTCGGCGCAGCCGCTCACAGTTGTTTCGCCGATCGCTCAGCCGATCATTTTTCAATCGTTTCGCGATCGCGGATTTTTTCTGACCTTGCAGTTCGACGCCCGCGCCGGTCGCGCCAATGCACCGCTTGGCGGACGCCCAGGCGACGGCGCCGGCACAGTGAGCGGTGTGATCTACCTCGACGCCAACGAGAACGGCCGAATGGACGCCGGCGAGCAGGGAGCGCCCAACGTCACCGTCATTCTGGATGGGCGCTTCGGCACGCGCACCGATGCGCAGGGACGGTTCGAATTCCCGTCAGTAATCGAAGGGCGACATCTCGTAACTGTCGCACCGGACAATCTGCAGCTGCCCGTGGGTGCTGAAGAATGACGGTCGCAACGGAGTTGTTCGTTTCGGTGCGGTCGTCGACACACATCGAAATCCCGGCGCAAGTGATGCGCTGACCTTTACGTCCACGGTTTCGGCATCGTCGACAGCGTCAGCAGCCGCTGCTCGACATCGCGCACGCGCTCCGGCTCAAGCGAAACGAACCACGCCTGCACGGACTTTTTCAAGGGTGCCGACCTCGACAGTTGCGGCAGAAGGCTCACAGCAACCGAAGCATCGTTCAATTGCCCCAGCGCGTCCTGCAACTCAGACAACGCGTCGATGTAGCGCGCCGTCGCCGCCTTCGGCAATGCAGGGCTGAACAGATCGAGCGCGTACCGCAAGCGCTTGGCGAGGATGCGCACTCGATGCCGCCTCTGCGGCGTCAGTGCTGCAAAAAAATGCGCGGCATTAAAGAGCCTCTTCGCGGCGCGCCCCAATACCGGCGCAGCCGCGTCGGCCAACAGCTCCGCGTCTGCCGGCGCAGGTGTCATGCACCAGCGCTCGGCGTTTAACACGAGCGTGGCGTAACGCCTCGATCGCACCGCGCTGCGGATTTTCTTGCGCTGTTGGAGGCGCCGCCGATCGGCTTTTGCGATCAGCGCATTGGCCGCATCCAACCCGACACCTTCGCGCAGTGATGGCAACGTTTCGTCGGCCATCACATCCCAGTCGCGCGTCTTGCCCAACGCACCCGCCAACCAGCGCAACTCTTCGGCGAGCCGTTCCGGCACGTCGCGCTGCGCGCGATCGAAAAGCCGAAGTGCGGAACGAACGCGCCTCAACGCGACCCTGGCCTGATGCACATACTCGACATCGTCGTAGCGCAGCAGAAGCTCGGCATTCGCCGTTAACACGGCAATGCCATGCCTCACCGCTGCACGCAGCGCGCGCGCCGTTGACATCTTCGGCGTCAGGCCCCGTACGAACCCCTTGGCCGATGCGGCAACGGCAGACGGCGGACGCTGCGCTACGAGCTGGTAGCCGCGCTCGGCCTTGCTGCGCGAAACCGGGGTCAACGTCGGCGGCGCCTTGCTCCTCGCGCCGAGGAGTTCAAGCGCAGCGTCGACCAGCGCGGCCGGTTCGCCCCGCTTCAACTCAAGTTCAACTTCGCAGATCGGCTCGCTTAGCGGCGCACCCTTGCGCTCGGCTCCTACCTGCCCGACGTCGAGCGCCACTTCGATCGTTGCATCGCCGTGTTCCAGCTGCCACCGCGCGCGCCGGGCTCGCGTGCGAAACAAGGGTCGCAAAACGGGCTTGGACTCTTGTTTCGCCAGCAATTCCGGCAACGGCGATTCGGCCAGGCGCGCAAGATCGAGCCGTCCCTGCCCGCGCAAGACGCGAGCCGGCGTTTCCCATTCGCCGCGCCGGCTCAGTGCACCGCCACCGCCCTCGTCCTTCAGGGTCTGCACCCACCGTCCGTCGATTCGGCGCACGCGCAGCGCCATGCGGTGCCGGTGCAATAAGTAATCAGCCGTGTCGAAGTAGACGTTGTCGATTTCCACTTCCGAACACGCCACCTGCGACAGCAGCGCGCTCTGCTTCAGGCGATCGATGTGGTTCGGATCGAGTTGAAGCTTGAGTTCGGTCTCGACGGGATCGGCTGCTGGCATCGGCGGTGCGTCGCTGATCGCTCAGTTTA
The DNA here is from genome assembly GCA_963824935.1 of uncultured beta proteobacterium. Taxonomy (GTDB): domain Bacteria; phylum Pseudomonadota; class Gammaproteobacteria; order Burkholderiales; family Burkholderiaceae_F; genus JACCZX01. The sequence continues at coordinate 239,757 of CAWGRF010000023.1, forward strand.
TCGGGCGAGCCGGCGCGGTTCGTGACAACGACCACGTTCGTCCCGTGCCTGCCGGTTCCATCACTTCGGGTATTGCGGTATTGCGCCGCCGGCCGGCCGGCGTAGAGTTGCTGCTCGATGTTGCGTACGAAGAACTTGCTACCGGCGGTAGCGCTGGCCCTAGTGACGGGGTGTACGACGCCGGGTTCACTAAAGCCCGGCACCACCCTGGATGAAGCGCGCGCAGCGCTAGGCCGTCCGACTGCCAGTTATCCGCTTCCTACAGGCGGTACTCGCTTGCAATACTCACGTCAGCCGTTCGATCAGATCGTATGGAACGCCGACTTTGACGGGCAGCAGCGGCTCGTGCAAGTCGAGCAGATGATGCGCGATGAAGCGTTCGCCCGAGTGCGGTCGGGCAAGGACACGCGCAACGACGTGCTGCGTGATTTCGGGCCGCCAGCCGACACGTTTGATTACAAGCTGCGCGATGAAAGCGCGTGGATGTATCGCTACTACTTGGTAGGTGGCTTTAAAGCCGCGATGTTTATCTACTTTGATCCGGCGGGCATCGTCAAGCGTACCGAAACCGGGCTCGATCCTTGGGCGATTCGAGACGGCAACGGCCGTAGCAAGTGACCTCCCGCAGACCTTGACATCGAACGTTTGAAGCACTCGCGCCCATGGCACAATTCGTGCCGCCATGCTTTTCGCGTCTGAGATCGCTGCCAAGATCCTGATCATCGACTCCCATGGACAACCTGTTCGTTGGGCGTTGATGCAGCGCGCTGCGCGCTATTACGCTTCAGGAAAGGTGATCACCGAGCTTGGCGAAAACCTGTTCGGGATGGCTGGCGGCGTGCAGGAAGCGACCGGCGCACGCTCGGAGTTCGTTACCAGCTCGATCGTGATGATTCGCGGCCGACACCGCATCCCGTTCGGCCACGCGCACGTCGGGCTCACCAAGCACCGTCTGTTCGTGCGCGATCGGCAGACGTGCGCGTATTGCGCCAATCGCTTCGCCGAAACTGATCTGACGGTCGAGCACATCGTGCCGGTATCGCGCGGCGGACGCCATGAATGGACCAATGTCGTGACCGCGTGCCGCTCGTGCAATACACGCAAGGGCAACCGTCGCCCGGAAGAAGCGAACATGCCGCTGATGTACGTGCCCTATGCGGTATGCCGCAACGAAGGCTTCATTCTCAGCAATCGGCGCATCCTGGCCGATCAGATGACGTTCTTGCAGGCGTCGTTGCCGCGGCACTCGCGCTGGGCGCAATAAAGAAGGTGTAGCGCTCGTTCAGCTGCTCGGCGCAGCATCACGTCGATCGCCGCAGAATCGCTCTTCGTGAATTCTCGGCGCCCTTAGCGGTGACAATTCGGTCGATTTCCGATTGCGGGGAGCCTAGCGTTCGTGGGCCGGGGGTTCGGCCTAGATCGCAAATGGAGACGCAAATGGCTTCGAGGCTCAGAGTACGTGGATCAGATACCGCCTGCAGAATCTGCGGCCGGCTTTCCGACGCGCGTCCTTGCCGCCATCGTGGCGACGGTCGGGCTGGTCCTTATCGACGCAACACCGCAGCTAAGCGCCGAGCCATTGCGTTCACCGCCTGCCGGCGCGGCGCTGAAAGCCGACGGTGCCCCGGATCAGCAGACGCACACACCGGCCGCCGCGGCCAAAGCGAAAAAGTGCTGATCGATGATTGGTACCGGCGGTTGCTGAAACCACCCGTCAGCCGCCGTTTCGGACGCGGCTCGCGCCAGTGCAGGTACACGATCTAGGTCGCGCTTGCTGACACATGTGCCGGGCCGGAGCCCGGCACCCTAACTAACTACTTTCTACCGCAGATGCTTGCTGACGTACTTGGTCAGTTCGAACATCGACGCTTGCGCCTTGCCGAACAACGCGCGCAGCTTGTCATCGGCGTTGATCATGCGGCGATTGACATTATCTTGCAGCTTGTTTTTCTTGATGTACTGCCAGATCTTGCTGGTCACTTCGGTGCGAGGCATCGGCGTCGAACCGATGATTGCGGCCAGCGGGCCGGTCGGCATCAGCGGCTTCATGAACGCTGCGTTTGGCTTCCGGGGCGTACGCTTTTTCGCGACTTTCTTGGTCGTTTTCTTGACTGCCTTCTTCGCGGTTTTCTTTACTGCTTTTTTCGGCGCTTTTCTGGCCGCCTTCTTTCCCGCTTTCTTTGCCTTCTTCATTGCCATTGCTTTCTCCTTATCGGTTTGAAAATCACAGCGACAGGGTTCTCGAATAAGAAATGCAGAGAGCGCTCTCGTTGCGTGAGCGCGATCCTAAGCGAATCAGAGTGAAATACAAGAGGAAATTGCAGCTTTTCAGAGGGGAATCGTACGTGCGCGACGCAGTTCCCCCTCTGAAGATCGCTATCGGTACGGCCACAAGGCCACGAAAGGTATACAAGATTTGGTTGATTTGGCATCCTCGACACAATATCTGGTATGCCAGTCACCGTCGATAGAAACATCAAACGTAGAGGCAAAAAAAAGCCGCCCGCAGGCGGCGCATTGTTGTTGCGATTCTATGGCTTGATGTTCAGCACAGCCATCGCCTTGGCAAGCGTATCGACCGATTCCTGGTGCTTGCCGGCCTTATGCAGCGTTTCGCCCTCGGCACGGTACTTCTTGACTTCGGCCATCTGGGCATCGGTCAATTTCGGATTTTTCGCCATCGCATCGTCGATCTTCTTCATATCGGCGGGGCAATGGAATGCGAAAGCCGCGGTCGTGAACAGCATGCCCGCGGCAGCTAAACAAACACGAAGTTTCATCGAATGCCTCCGATTGTCTTCCACAGAGTAAAGGGTCGCTCGGTTAGCCGACGGCGGCAGTGTAATCCCGCTGCGGTCTGGTCAGGAAGCTATGCGTCGCCGCGGCGAGTAGCCACCACAGTGAGCGCCCGAACAATCTGGTACGCGACCCAACTCATCGTCCGCCGCAGCCAGCTGCGGCGCTCGCACGCGTCGGCGTCGACGACGGTGGATTCGTTTGCGATCGATAGCTCCAGTTCGCGCCGCAGCCGCCGTGCGAACTCGGTGTCGTACACCGCAACGTTGGCTTCGCGCGCCAGCATCAGGCTATAAGGATCGATGTTGCTGGAGCCCACTGTCGCCCAGCTTTCGTCGACCACCGCCACCTTCGCGTGCAAGTAGCTCGGCGTGTACTCGAAGATCTCGATCCCGCATTTCACCAGATCTCCGTAGATCGCCTGCTGCGCATAATGCTGCAGGCGGTACTCGACACGTCCCTGAAGCAGCAACCTCACGCGTACACCACGCTCGGCCATCGCGCATAACGCATCGCGAAATTTTCTTCCAGGCAGGAAGTACGCATTCGCGATCAGCACGTCACGCCGGGCATGGGCGAACGCATCGAGGTATGCGCGCTCGATCGTGTGGCGATGGCGCAGGTTGTCGCGCAGAAGCAGCGCAGCGCGCACGCCGCCTGGAAGCGGCGCCACCGGCTCGACCTGTTGCGGCCGCGACGATGGTCTGCGCCTGAGCTGCAACACCGAAACCGTCCACCAGAGCCGCGTGACGGTAAACGCGATCGCGGCAACGATCGGCCCCTCGCACGCAACAGCGAAATCGAAACGGGGCCCGAGCGCGGCACGCACCGGCTCGGGGTCGCGATGGTGGTGGTCGTCGATGATGTTGATCCCGCCGACGAAGGCCAGCCGCTCATCGATCAGCGCGATCTTGCGGTGCAGCCGGCGCAGCAGTTTCCGATCTAGCCGCCACCAGCGGGTGCGGCGGAACACGATGACCTTTGCCCCTTGCGGCTTAAGCTGCGCAATCAGCGCGTCGGCTGTCGTCTGTGATCCGAAGCCGTCGATCAGCAGGTGCACGGCCACGCCACGCCGTGCTGCCGCCGCCAGAGCATCGGCTACCGCCCGGCCAACGTTGTCGAGTTCGAAGGTATAGGTTTCGAGATAAACCGATTGCGCGGCGCCGTTAATGGCGGCAAGCAGGCGCGGAAAGTACTGCTCGCCATTTTTTAGCAGTTCAAGGTGGTTGCCGCTGTAGACGAGCGGCCGCGCGCTGGCCGTGCGCCCCACTGAACGGCCGACTGAGCGACCCAGCGCGCGGCTCAATGAGCCACGTACTGAAGGGCCGGCGAACGGCGGCGCGGGTCCCGACTCCGGCCGCGGCTCGCGCAACGCGTCGCCGTTCATGCCGCCGTCGGGGCTCAGGCTACTTCCACGTCCGCGATCAACGGCATGTGATCGGAGCGTTGCGCCCATTCGACCCCTTTTGGAACGCGAACCTCGTTGACCTTGAACCCGCGCACATAGATTCGATCCAGCTGTAGCCACGGCATCACGCTCGGATACGTGCGCGCGACGTGCGAGCGCGGTAACTCGCGCCATGGCACCAGCAGGTCGCGCAGACGCGGCTTCCACTGGCGGCGATTGAATTCGGATGCCGCCTCGAACACGTCGAGCTCACGATGCAGCACGTCGTCAACACCGTGCTGCCAGTCGTTGAAATCCCCAGCGATGATCAGCGGCGCCTTCTTCGGAATTTCTGACCTGACGAAGTCGATCAGAAACTCCGCCTGCCGCACCCGGCTGCGCTTGATCAGACCAAAGTGCGTATTGATCAGGTGAACGTCGAGCGCGCCCTTCGCAGTTTCGATGTGCGACACCGCGTGCAACAGCCCGCGCCTTTCAAGCGCGTGGTCCGAGATGTCGTGATTAAGATGGCGGCCGATCGCATGACGCGACACAATCGCGTTGCCGTGATGGCCATGCGGATACACCGCATTCATGCCATAGGCGCGATGCAGATAGTTGCCCGCGCACAGAAAGTCGAGCTGCGTTCCCTGCGGGTAGCCGTTGCGTCGAGCGATTCGTTCATTCTTGTCCTGCACTTCCTGCAGGAACACGATGTCGGCGTCGATCGAGTGCAACGCGAGCTTTACTTCGTGAATGCGGATTCTCTGGCGCAGTCCCGTCACGCCTTTGTGAATGTTGTACGTTGCGACCCGAATCTTCATTGGCTGCTGCGTAAGTGGAGGCGACCGCATTTTGTCAGCGCCGAATCTCAAAATAAGCGTCAAAAAGCAGGGGATCGTCAAAGTGCCGGCGCCCAATAAACGCCGTCGCGTGATGACCCCACTGCCGCATTTGCCCGGCAGATTCAATGCCCATCGGCCAGAAAAACCACCGCTCGGCCCGCTCGGTGCCGGCGATCAATCCGTCTTCGCCATAGGCACTGCGCGTACCACCGGTGCGACGCGCCAGCGTTGTCAGAGCTCGCTCATCCTGCAGTGTGTACGAGAGGGCGGCTGCATCGGGGTCGGCGCTGATGAGCACGCGCTGCAGATAATGCGTGCCGGACTCGATCCGCAGTACCGCCCGCTCGCTTGGCCGCGCCGGGCGCACGATCTGCGGCGCGAAAAGACTTTCGTCGAGCGTTGCGGGTAACTCGCGCATTTTCACTCTCTCAGTCGGAAAGAAAAGGTGATAGCAGCCGCACGCGTGCATGCTGTCGTAAACGAGCGCCTCGCCTGCCCTATCCAGCGTAACGCGCCAGACAACCCCATCCAGCTTACCCGCTAACAGATCGAGCGAGCCCTGGCCTGGGCGTTCGCTGAACCAGAATGTGTAGACCAGCTGCGGATGAATCAAGCCCCCGATCACCATATGCGTCATCCGCGTATAGACAACGGGTGACGCGATGTCGACTTTTACGCGGTCATCTCCATCCAGCGTCAGCGCGCCGGGTCGGTCGAAGCCGCCGGCGACATCGATCTCCAGCACCGGCGCATGGCGAACCAACAGCGCCGCCCTCTCGGCCGGCGAGAACACCGGAACTCCGAGCACATCGTTAGACGGCTGCGGCAAAGGCTCCGACGTGCGTTGCAGCGGCGCGTAGGTTTGCAGCCGGCCGCGTACCGGCAGCGCTTCGACCGGCGAAGCGAAAACCGCGCGCGTCGCCGCCTGCCAGTTTGCAATCCTGACGGCGAATGGCAGGCGCGTCAGCGGATACAAGCCAAAGGCTCGCATCGCGATGCTGTAGTCGTCCGGTACCTTCGCCAGGGAGCGCAGGTTCTTTGCGGCCGACGCGTCGGCGGAGGCGAGCAGGACGCGGCAGCGCGCTAGGTCTTCGACGGCAAGCTCCGCATTGGCCAACTCGGTCGCACGCGCTGCCTCGTCAAGCCGTTGCAGACGCGTGTGCCACGCCTGCTCCTGCGCCGCATCGCCGGCGCGATCCGCAAGGGCTGCGCTGAAGCGGTCGACACGCAGATATGGAAATCCGGCGATGCGCGTTGCCTCGGCATCACGCACGCCGAGCGTATCGATGCGACGATCGATATCGGCAAACAATCGGGCGCAGTATCCGACCGCATCTTCGCGTTCGAGATTTTGCGCAATCGGTGGCGCCGCGTACGGATCGAAGGTTGCGCATCCGCTGACACCAAGCAGCAGGGATGCGAGCAGCCATCGCAATGCGGACGACGCAGCGCGCCTCATTGCGTCTTTTCAATCGACGCGCGACCTGCCTGCCGCCGCTGCATCTCGCGCAACAGCGCTTCGAACTGCCTGCGCACCGTCTGGGTGACCATCGCGGTGCCGAAAAGATAACCGATGATCGGCGGCAGCGGTTCGGCCAGTTCAAAGCGCGATTCGTATTCCAGGCGAACGCCGGCGCGCCGGTCTACGGTGACGACCGCGAGGTCATAACGGCCGGAAAACGAGCGCACTGTCTGCGGCGCACCATCGACCTCACCGGGCTCTGACCGTGCGACGATCCGCTCGTAGGGCTGCTGCCGAACCGCAAGGCGCACACGCACCGGAATCTCGAAAAAGAACAACGGAAAATGCCCAACGTGTTCGACGATCAGGCGCGAATCATTGCGTGCAACGACGCGCGAGCGCTCGATGTTCGGCAGAAACTCGCGCATATGCTCGTAATCGGTGATCGTCTCCCACGCGATGCGCGGATCGACTGCAATGCTGGCGCGCGCCCACACCTGGAACGTGTCGCCATCACGTTCGACGGCGACCGTTGGCGGCGCTTGCGCCTCGCTGGGCGCATGCAGGCCCAGCAACAGGCTAAGCGCCGCAATCCGCTTCCAGCCTGCCCAACCGTCGAATCGCCTCGGAGTTGGTCCAAGAAAAGCAGACATCAGCAGCGACGCGCCACGGCAGCCACTGGTAGTTGACGTGCTCCTTGGGATCAAGCCGCGGGTCGAACCGATGCGACAGGCAAAGTCCAAAAACATGCTCCGTATTGTGCGTAACACCTGGCGCATACCGATGACGCCAATCTTCGTAGATGGCGAAGCTATGTTTGAGGTTCCAGTCGTCAAGCTGCCCGGGTAGCGCGTCGAGCCCGGTTTCTTCGGCAACCTCTCGCATGCACGTAGTGCGCAGCGGTTCATCAGCGGCATTGCGGCTGCCGGTGACCGACTGCCAGAAACCCGGATGATCGGCGCGTTCAAGAACAAGCACATCGAGTGCCCGCGTGTAGATAACCACGAGCACCGACTCCGGGATTTTCATGACCTGCGCTAGGCAACTCTCGGTTCGACAGCTTTCACTTCCGCGCGCACCCGAATATGCAGCTCGCGCAGTTGCTTCTCGTCGACCGGGCTCGGCGCGAGCGTCAGCAGGCATTGCGCGCGTTGAGTCTTCGGAAACGCGATCACATCCCGGATCGACTCCGCACCGGCCATCAGCGCAACGATGCGGTCGAGCCCGAACGCGATTCCACCGTGCGGCGGCGCGCCGTATTGCAGCGCATCCAGCAGGAAGCCGAACTTCGCGCCCGCTTCCTCGGCGCTGATTTTCAACGCGCGGAACACCTTGCTCTGCACGTCTTCGCGATGAATCCGGATTGAGCCGCCGCCGATTTCCGATCCATTGAGGACCATGTCGTACGCCTTGGCCAGCGCCCCGGCCGGATCGGTTGCAAGAAGGTCCTCATGGCCATCCTTCGGGCTGGTAAACGGATGATGCGCGGCTACATAGCGCTGCGCCTCTTCGTCAAACTCGAACATCGGAAAGTCAACCACCCAGAGCGGCTGCCAGCCTTCGCTCGCCAGCCCATGCGCGCGGCCGAACTCGCTGTGACCGATCTTCACGCGCAATGCACCCAGCGCGTCGTAGACGATCTTTGCGCGATCGGCACCGAAGAAGATCAGGTCGCCGTCTTGTGCGCCAGTCCGCTCGACCACCGTCGCCAGCACTGCATCGTGCAGATTCTTGATGATCGGGCTTTGCAATCCCGTCCGCCCGAGGGCAGCCTGATTGACCTTGATGTACGCGAGACCCTTGGCCCCATAGATCTTGACGAACTCCGTGTAGCCGTCGATCTCCGAGCGCGGAAAATCACCGCCGCCCGGAATGCGCAGCGCGACGACCTTGCCGTCGTTCATCTCGGTCGCGCTCTTGAATACCTTGAACTCGACATCGCGCATCACGTCGGTCAAGTCGGTCAAGCGCAGATTGATCCGCAGGTCGGGCTTGTCCGAGCCATACAGCCGCATCGCATCGGCATGAGTCATTACCGGAAACGGCTGCGGCAGTTTGACCCCGAGCACTTCATCGAACACGACACGGAGCATTTGTTCCATCATCGAGCGAATTTCCGCTTCATCGAGGAACGAAGTTTCGACATCGATCTGAGTGAACTCGGGCTGGCGATCGGCCCGCAAGTCCTCATCGCGAAAACACTTGACGATCTGGTAGTAGCGATCGAACCCCGCCACCATCAGCAGTTGCTTGAACAACTGCGGCGACTGCGGAAGCGCGAAGAACTCACCGGGGTGCACGCGCGATGGCACAAGGTAATCGCGTGCACCCTCGGGCGTACTCCGAGTCAGCATCGGCGTTTCGATGTCGATGAAGCCAGCGGCGTCCAGATACTTGCGCACCGCCATTGTCACGCGATGACGCAGCATCATGTTTCTCTGCATCCCCAGGCGGCGCAGATCGAGCACGCGATGCGTCAGCCGCGTCGTTTCCGACAGATTGTCGTCATCGAGCTGAAACGGAATCGGCACCGACGGGTTCAGAATCGTCAGTTCACGGGCGAGCACTTCGATCTCGCCCGATACCAACGCCGTGTTCACCGTGCCTTCGGGGCGCCGACGCACCGTGCCCACGATCTGCAAGCAGTATTCGCCACGCACTTTTTCGGCCGCCGCGAATACATCGACCTGGTCGGGATCGCACACGACCTGCACCAGGCCTTCGCGATCGCGCAGGTCGATGAATATGACGCCACCGTGATCACGCCGCCGATGTACCCAGCCGAACAAAGTGACTGTCTGGCCGATGAAGGTCGCGTCCACCAAGCCCGCATATTGGGTTCGCATAAAAGCTCCGCTATTGATTCGCACCTCGCGGTTGCGATGAATTGATCTGAGCCTAAGGGGAATTGAGCGTTGTGTCGGACTCGGTTTCAGTCGCGACATGCGGACCGGACGGTCGCCAGCCGCCCGATCCTAGCGGTTTCGATTCGACTTGAAGTCGAAAGTAAATGATTTCCGCGCGACCGCGGATGTCAGCAAAGAGTCCCTTTTCGCCATAAGCCGAGCTTAACGAAGAACCTCGGTTCGCTCAACCGGCGCGGGCGGGACCATCGGCGGTCAGCGCGGAAGGTGGTGCGCGTCCGCTGATGCGCGGCGGAACAACGCCGAGCGATATATGAAACTTCAACGCGTCGTCAACGCTGATATCGACCTCGCGCACATCGTCCGGCTGCACCACCAGCACATAGCCCGAGGTTGGATTCGGCGCGGTCGGCACATACACCGTGATCGCGTTCTCGGCAGTCACCGCGGCGATCTTCGCGCCCGGAGAGCCGACCACGAAACCGAGCGTCCATTGTCCCGGCTGCGGAAATTCGATCATCACGACCTTGCGAAACGACTGGCCGCGGGTTGCCAGCAGCGTGTCCGAGATCTGTTTCACGCTCGAATAGATCGAGCGCACGATTGGAATCCGGTTCAGCAGGCGGTGCCACCACCGCAACAACCGCTCGCCGATGATGTTGGCGGCGAGCACTCCAGTTACCACGAGGATCAACAAAGACAGCAGCAACCCGAGCCCCGGAACATGAAACGGCAACAGCGCGTCGGGCCGCCAGCTCGCCGGCAGCAGCAGCAGCGTCTGGTCCATCGTGTTGACGATCAACCCGAGCACCCAAACCGTGATCGCCAGTGGAATCCACACCAGCAGCCCCGCAATCAGGTATCTCTTAAGCATGGAGTTCAGTGAGCTCGTGCCGCTCTATGGCGTGCCGGCTTTCGGTACCGCTGGTGGTGGAGCGGAAGCAGGCTTGCTGCCGGACTCCGGCTTTGCGTCGGTCTTCGTCTCCGTCTTTGCTGCGCCTTTTGAATCCGTTGCCCCATCGGTCTTCGTGTCGGGCTTCGCGTCGGTTTTCGATTCCGACGCTTGATCTGTCTTCGCTTTCTCGTCCGGCTTTGCGCCGTCTTTTTTCTTTCCGCCATCGCGAAAATCGGTGACGTACCACCCGCCGCCCTTCAATTGGAATCCCGCTGCGGTGACCTGTTTCACCAGCGCGGGTCTGTCGCAGTTCGGGCAATCGGTCAGCAGCGCGTCGGACATCTTCTGGATCAACTCCAGGTCGTGCCCGCACTCAGCGCACTTGTATGCGTAAATCGGCATTGCAGTCTCTCAAGCAAAAACGCGCAATTGTAGTAGGGCTTGGACATTTGGCGCGTGCTGATTCAGACTCGCCGCCCAGGGAGAACGGATGATGGCAAGCAAGACCACGACGCCGACCTCGGTCGATCACAAGCTGAGCGACCCGTTGAAGGCAGTGCAAACGTCGCCGTCCGGCAAGGTCAAAGTCGCGGTCACCGACATCGACGGCGTCTTGCGCGGCAAGTACCTGCACAAGGACAAGTTCCTGTCGGCCGCCGACGGTGGATTTGGATTCTGCAACGTTGTGTTCGGTTGGGACATGAACGACAGCGTGTACGACAACACGCACGTGATCGGATGGCAGCACGGCTTTCCCGATGCAATGGTGCAGCTTGACATGGCGACCGGGCGCAACGTGCCGTGGGACAACAACGTGCCGTTTTTTCTGGGCGACTTCGTCAATGCGGACGGTTCGCCGTTTCCGATCTGCCCCCGGCAGTTACTGAAAGGAGTCCTCAAGCGCGCCGAGAAACTAGGCGTGCAACCGATGTGCGGACTCGAGTTCGAATGGTTCAACTTTGCCGAAACGCCGCAAAGCTGGGCCGCAAAGAAAGGCGTCGATCCGACGCCGCTGACGCCAGGCATGTTCGGCTACTCGTTGCTGCGCTCGAACGCGAACCGCGAGTACTTCAATGCGCTAATGGACAAGCTGCTGCTGTTTCGCGTGCCGATCGAAGGCCTGCATACTGAAACGGGACCTGGCGTCTATGAAGCCGCGATCCAGTTCTCGGACGCCCTCGAGTGTGCCGATCGCGGCGTGCTGTTCAAGAGCAGTGCCAAGGAGATCGGCGCGAGCTACGGAATCACTCCGAGCTTCATGGCCAAGTGGAGCTCGCAATATCCCGGGTGCTCGGGTCATCTGCATCAATCTCTGACCGACGGCAAGAAGAACCTGTTCTCCGATCAGAGCTCAAGAAAAGCGGGCCAGCCCGGCATGAGCAAGCTGTTCGAAAGCTTTCTCGCCGGCCAAATCGCCGTACTGATGGAATTTGCGCCGATGTTCTGGCCCACCGTCAACAGCTACAAGCGATTGGTCGACGGCTTCTGGGCGCCGGTCAAGCCTACATGGGCGGTCGACAACCGCACCGCAAGTTTTCGCGTCATTCTCGGCTCGCCGAAGAGCACGCGGTTGGAAACGCGCTGTCCGGGGGCGGATATCAACCCGTATCTGGCGGTCGCAGCCTTGCTCGCGGCGGGCTTACACGGCATCGAGAAGAACCTGAAGCTGACAACGCCGCCGATTACGGGCACCAATCAGGGAGCGGAAAACGTACCGCGCGCGCCACGCTCGCTGAAAGAAACAACCGAAATCTTTCGCCGTAGTGACATCGCACGCGACTGGTTCGGCGACATTTTCGTCGATCACTTTGCAGCCACGCGCGACTGGGAGTGGCGGCAATGGCAGGACGCGGTGACCGACTGGGAGCTGAAGCGCTACTTCGAGGTCATTTGATGCGAGCGCGCCTGGCCGCTGCGGTCGTTGTCTACTCAGCAATGGTCGCTATGACGGTGAACGCTGAAACGGTCTACAAAGTCACAGGGCCAGACGGAGAGGTCACTTATAGCGACAAGCCGCCCGCGGGCGGATCGCGCGCTGAGACCTTCGAGTTTCGCAACCTTCCGTCGAGCCCGCTGCCACCCGAAGTGCTGCGGTTTCGCGAACAGCTGGAGAAGAGCGCACAGAGCCGCAGCAACGCTGCCCGAGCGCCGCGCGCCGATGAGGTGCAGCTTTTCACTGCGAAGTGGTGCGGATACTGCAAGCGCGCCAAGGCGCATCTCGCGGCTTCACAGGTCGGGTACTACGAGTACGACATCGAGACCGCCGACGGCATGCGCGCGTTCATCGATGCGGGAGGCCGCGGCGGCGTCCCGTTGCTCGTCAGGGGTGAGCAGCGGATTCAAGGTTATTCGGCTGCCGCCTACGATCGGCTGGCGGTGGCTGTTCGGCCGCCGCGTTAATGGCCGGAGTCCGCATTTCTCGTTCGCATGTCGGAGGCCTCGGACGCCCGTAAAATCGGCGAATGACCGCAGAACCTCTTCGCATCACTGCCACATATCGTCTCAACATCTCCGCTCGAGAAAGCTTGCGGCGCGCGGAGCAGCTCGCGCTCGAGCAAAGCGTCGAAATGCCGGCTGCCTCGGTGATCGACCGGCGCGTGCTGGATCAAATTGCCGCTCGCGTCGAAAACGTAGCGACCGATCGTGACGGAACCCCGATCACGCGTCTGGCAATCAGCGCCGAGACGGTCGGCGATGATGCCGGCCAGCTGATGAACATTCTGTTCGGCAACTGCTCGCTGCAGGACGATGTCGAGCTGATCGACGTCGAGCTTCCGGCGGAGCTCGCTCGCTTGTGGAGCGGGCCGAATCACGGAATCGACGGCGTTCGCGCGCAAACCCGCGCCGCCGACCGTCCGCTGACGTGCACGGCATTGAAGCCGATCGGCTCGACGCCGCAGGCGCTCGCTCGGATGTGCACCGTGTTCGCGAGCGCTGGCATCGACGTGATCAAGGATGATCACGGGTGGGCCAATCAGCGCAGTGCACCGTTTGCCGAGCGTGTGCGGATTTGCCAGGCCGCGGTCGACAGGGCAAATGCGCAACGCAGAAGCGGGCGAACCCTCTACGCGCCCAGCCTGTACGGCCACTTCGAGCAGATGCGCGCACAGATCGAGCTCGCGCGTTGCGAGGGCGTCACGATGGTGCTGATCGCGCCGATGGTGTGCGGCGTGGCGACGCTGGTCGCACTGAAACGCGAGTTCCCCGATGTAATGTTCATCGCGCACCCCTCGCTGGGCGGCCTTCGCATCGCGCCGCCAGCGCTGTTCGGCAAGCTGTTTCGCGTGTTCGGTGCCGACGCAGTCATCTTTCCGAATCACGGCGGCAGGTTCGGCTATTCGCGCTACACGTGCCACGCGATCGCTCGAAACAACACGCAGCCATGGCACGGCCTGCGTGCGACGCTGCCGACACCCGCCGGCGGCATGAGCGTCGACCGCGTACCCGAGATCGTCGCTGAGTACGGGCGCGATTCGATGCTGCTGATCGGTGGTGCATTGCTGGCGCAGCCCGAACGGTTGGCCGAGCGCAGCACCGCGTTTGTCGATGCGGTCGCTGCTGCGCCGGAGGCAACGGTTGCATGACCTCGATTCGCCGATTTCGCGCAGATTCGCGCGGCAACTTTCGCTGGCAGGACGTCGATCTGCTTCAGTACAAGGCCGAAGGCAGCGCGCCTTTTAAGGACATCACGCGGCAGGTGCTGTTTGCGCAGCCCGATCAGGCGAGCGAGCTGCGCTACTTCGAGATAGCGCCGGGTGGCCACTCAACGCTGGAGCAGCATCGGCACACGCATGCCGTGCTTATCCTGCGCGGCCACGGCACGGTGCGCATCGGCGACGACGTGCAGCCGGTCGCCGAACGCGATCTGGTAAACGTCGATCCGCTGACGTGGCATCAGTTTCACGCTGCGCCTGACAGCCCACTCGGTTTTCTGTGCCTGGTCAGCAAGGAGCGCGACAAGCCACAGTTGCCCGGCGACGAGCAGCTCGCACAGATGGCGCGTTGACGGCGCGTCCGCTGCGTGAGCAGTCGGGATCAGGCGATGTCACGACATCGGATTGGCCGGCGGCGGAGGATCCGGCGGCAACGGGATGAATTCGTCGTGATCCAGATCAGGCAGCTTCATGCGACCGGCGCGCCAGTCGGCCTTGGCCTGCTCGATTCTCTGTTTCGATGACGATACGAAGTTCCACTCGATGTAGCGCTCGCCCAGGGGTTCGCCGCCGAGGATCATCAACATCGCGGGTGAGTCTGCAGACACGATTGCATCGACGCCGCGCGAAAACACCAGCATTTGTCCGCTGCTGAACTCACGCCCGTCCGCGGTAACAGCGCCGGACACCACGAATGCGGCGCGCTCGGAATACTCGTTCGGCAGCGCGATCGACGCCCGCTCCGGGAGCCGCACGTGCGCATAGAACATCGGTGAGTGCGTTTTGGCGCCGGCACGCACGCCGCGCATCTCCCCGGCGATCAGCCGCGTCCAGACGCCACTTTCCTCGTTCGTCGGCAACGCGCCGCCGGCATAGTTGGCAAAGTGAGGTTCGGTCTCTTCGTCTTCGCGCGGCAGCGCGACCCAGGCCTGAATACCGTGCATCGGTCCGCCTTCGGCGCGTGCCTTTTCGAAGCGCTCTGAGTGTGTAATTCCGCGGCCAGCGACCATCCAGTTGACTTCGCCGGGGCGGATCACTTGCTCGGAGCCGACGCTGTCGCGATGCGTGATCTCGCCGTCGAACAGATAGGTCACGGTCGACAGCCCGATATGCGGATGGGGCCGCACGTCGACCGTGCGCGGAATGCCGCGCGCAAACTCCGCCGGCCCAAAGTGATCGAAGAAAATGAACGGACCGACCATGCGCCGCTGCGCGAACGGCAGTAGGCGTCCGACTTCGAACCCGCCGAGATCGCGGCGGCGTTGCTCTATCACGAGTTCAAGCATCGTGGCTCACTCCTTGCTTCGTCCGCTCCGCTACTCCGCCGAATTCGACTTACGTCAAACCATGGCTGCCGCACCGTTCTACATCGTACTGAATGCAGGCTCGGGTGATAGCGATACCGAGACTACGCGCCGCGAAATCGCGGATGTGTTTAACGCCGTCGGACGTTCGCATCAGATTCTGCTTGCTGAAGATCCGGAGCGGCTTGACGAGATTGCCAGGCAGGCGGTTGCCAAGGCGCAGCAGAGTAGCGGCATCGTGGTTGCGGCTGGCGGCGACGGTACGCTCAACTCGGTGGCGCAGGCCACGCTGGGCAGCGGTTGTCAGTTCGGTGTAATTCCGCAAGGCACATTCAACTACTTCGGGCGCACGCACGGCATCTCTTCGAATACGACTGAAGCCACACGCGCGCTACTGACGGCTCGCGTCGTTCCGGTGCAGGTCGGACTCGTCAATGAGCGAGTGTTTCTGGTTAACGCCAGTCTCGGTCTGTATCCGCAATTACTGGAGGATCGCGAAGAGCAAAAGCAACGCCATGGGCGCAGCCGAGTGGTGGCATTATGGGCCGCGCTAGTGACCATCTTTCGCGCCTATCGACCGATGCTGATCAAGCTCCAACACGCAGGGCGTACGCACGAACTGCGGACGCTAACGCTGTTCGTCGGTAATAATCGACTGCAGCTGGAGCAGGTTGGACTCGTTGAAGCCGAGATCGTCGAAGAGGGCAAGCTCGTTGCAATCTTGTTGCGGCCGGTATCGACACTGACTCTGTTGTGGCTGGTGGCGCAGGGCGCGTTGGGCAGGCTTCCCTTTGCGCGCGGAGTGGAGCACTTCCCGCTGTCTACCCTGACCGTGACGCCATCGAGCCGGCGCGTGCGCCGCTTGAAGATTGCAACCGATGGCGAAATCTGCTGGATGGATACGCCGATTAAATTTCGGGTCGCGCCCGAGCCATTGTTGCTGCTGACGCCGATCGACGCTGTCCCGGAAACAGCAGCGTGACAACGCTGCTGCAGATTTCGGATGCTCACTTTGGCACCGAGCAGGCGCCGGTGGTGGAGGCACTGCTACAACTGGCGCGCGATGAATCGCCCGACCTCGTCGTGCTCTCCGGGGACATCACCCAGCGCGCGCGGCGCAGCCAATTCAGGGGAGCGCGAGCGTTTATCGATCAGCTGAAGCCTGAGGCCTTGCTCGCCATTCCGGGCAACCACGACATTCCGTTGTTCAATCTATTCGCACGTGTTTTCGCGCCGTACGCAAACTATTCGCGCGCATTCGGCGAAAACCTGGAACCAATTTTCGAGGCCGACCATTTAGTGGTGATTGGAGTCAATACAACGCGGCCGCGACGGCATGTTGACGGTGAACTCTCACCGGAGCAGATCGAACGCGTCACCCAACGATTGCGGCGGGCAAGCGCATCGCAGCTGCGCATCGTGGTCGTCCATCAACCCGTGCTCGCAATTCGCGCCAGCGATGAAGACAATCTGCTCAATGGGCATCGCGAAGCCGTGCCGGCGTGGGCAGCTGCCGGCGGCGACATCATCATGGGCGGCCATATTCATTTGCCGTACGTCCGCTCGATGCGCACGACCTTCCCTTCTTTGCCGCGTGATATCTGGACCGTGCAGGCCGGTACGGCGGTTTCGTCGCGCCTGCGTGAAGGCATTCCCAATTCAGTCAATCTGATCAGGTCCAATGGCGCACGCTCGCCGCGCCAGTGCACCGTCGAGCGCTGGGATTACGCGGCAGCGATGAGCCGCTTCGAGCGCCATTCGAGCCACGCGCTGACGTTCGATGCGCCTTGAGCGGACCTCCCGGTTAGGTCATCCCAGGTATCCAACGCCGCGTGCCATCAGCGCTGCAAACAGAATGATCAGAACAACTGCAACCAACTCCCAGTGAATGATCGTGCGTATCGCGCGCAGCTTTGCAGGACTCACGCTCGGACGCTGCTGCTGTTTAACAATCTTCCTCCAGGATAGAAACTCGGCGGTCGGATAGATCGAGAGCAGCGCAACCAGAACGAACAGCGACAGCTTCGCAATGAACGGTGCGCTATGAAAGTAATACGACGCGCCCTTCTCGAAGTAAAAAACGCGGAGGAGGCCAACGACGAGTATGACGGTCGCGGAGAGCCCCAAGGCGAGATCCGCAAGCACAAGCTTCCGCGCACTATTGGCGCTTAGATCGTCGCTGATCAAGACAAACTCGATCACCAACGCCGCGACCAGAACGAACGCTGCAATGTGGTGAAGGAAGGCGAAGAAAGACGCCATGGCGCAAGATTGTCCTACATCGCGGCGTGCGTCGAATCAATCCGCGCGTCGCCACACGCTCGCGAGCCATGGCTGCTGCTCACGCGGCAATCCGGGCGGGCGGTAGTAATGCTCGAGCTCGACGAAGCCGGCCTGCGTCATCCAGCGGCGCCATGCGGCGAGATCGTGATACACGCCGTAGCGGCCGCGATTCCATCCTTCTTCGTTCGCGCCGCGCGGGTTCGAACTGAACAGAACGCCACGCGGCTTCAGCGTCGCACGCAACTGGCTCAGTACGCGTGGCAGCTGATCAGCCGGAATATGAAAGAGCGCCGCATTGGCGAACACACCGTCGAAACGCGAGGCAGGCAAGTCGAGTTCGAGAAAATCCTGTTGCCATACTTCACAGCCGGACTCGGTGCGCGCCATCTCGACAAACCGCGCGGCGCCTTCGAGTCCGATCGCGATATGGCCAAGCGCTGTAAGCGACTTCAGATCGCGCCCCGGCCCGCAGCCGAAGTCGAGAATCGAAAATGGCGGCGCGCCTTCGATATGTCGCAGCAACGCATCGATGTTCTGGCTGACATCGTGATCGCGCGTGCCGTCGCGAAAGTCTTCGGCGCGCTGCTCATAGTGCTGCAGCGTCAGCGTCGAGATTTTCTTCAGATCGGAAGCGCTGAGCTTTGCGGGCGACAATGGACGGTGCGACATCTCGGTGATGAGCTTCAATGATGCCCGGTCCGTGCCTGCGTGCACACCCACGACGCGCGGGATAATCGGCCATGGACGAAGGGGCAGCTCGCGATGTCGTATTGATCCGCGCGATTGAAAGCGCCGATCAGGACCGCGTGCTGATCACCGACGAAGACCGGCGCCACGCCAATCGCGCCGCTGCCGAGCTGGCGCGTTGGGATGCGAGTGCGCGGCGCTCGGCGACGCTGGACGAAGACTTCGTCGCGCAGCGTGCAGAGTTGCTGATTCGCAGGCTCGGGCAACGTAATCGTCCGATTGAACGCGCGTCGCGCGCTTTCGCGTGGCGCGGTTGGATTTCCTATGCGATCCCGCTACTGGCGCTGGCTGCCGGCGCCGTGCTCGAACAGATCGCCGACCGTCAGCGCGTCAACCTGCTCGCGTTTCCGCTGTTCGCCATCGTCGTTTGGAATCTTGCCGTTTACCTGCTGTTGATCGGGCGGCTGATCGTCGATGCCGGTCACGCACCGCGCCTCTCGGGACTGCGCAACGCAGTGGCGCGCTCGATGCGCCACGGATCCACGCTGGCGCGCGGGCCGCTAGCTGCTCCGCTCGGCCGTTTCGCGACGGATTGGATCGAGCTCAGCACGCCGTTGATGCTCGCGCGCGCGGCGCGGGTACTGCATCTGGCGGCAGCATTGTTCGCACTGGGCGCGATTGCCGGTTTGTACGTGCGTGGATTGGTGTTCGAGTACCGGGTCGGATGGGAGAGCACGTTCTTAACGGCAGCCGACGTGCGCCGGATACTGGCCGTTTTCCTTTCTCCGGCAACATCACTGGTCGGCACGACGTTTCCGAGTGTCGACGAAGTCGCTGCGCTTCGCTTTGGCAGCGGCGGTGGCGGCGAGAATGCGGCGCGCTGGATTCACCTTTACGCGATCACGGTCGGACTCGTGGTAATCGTGCCGCGCCTGGTGCTCTTCGCGTTTGCGCGGTGGCGCGAGCAGCGGCTGCAGCGGCGCTTCCCGCTCGACATCGGCGATCCTTACTTCAGGCGGCTGCTTGCCGGATTCAGCGCGCGACCTGCGCGGCTGCGCGTCATCCCGTACAGCATGACGGTCGACGAATCGATGACGACCGCACTGCGCGGCATTGCGCGTCGGCTGCTCGGCGACGACGCCGATGTCGTCGTGCTCACACCGATCGCCTACGGCGACGAAGAAGGCGCGCTGGATGGCGTCGATGCGACCGATGCGGACGTGCTGTTCACCGTTGCGCTGTTCAATCTGACGGCGACACCAGAAAACGAAAATCACGGTGCTTTTGTCGACGCTTTGCGCGCCGCGCTCGGCCCGCGCTTCGCGGCGCTGGTGGATCAATCGTCGTACCGTCTTCGGCTGGGTGCCCAGGCTGACGATCGCCTTGCCGAACGGTGCAACGCGTGGCGCTCGTTCGGGGCAGCGCACGGCGTGGTTGTTTCATGCGTTGACCTGGCGGTGCCCGACCTCGCGCAGATCGAGCGCGATCTGAACGACGCGCTGGCTGCTCGATGAGCTCGCTGGCAGTTGAGCCTGTCAACAGCCAATCGATCGCCGCCGAAACGATCGAGATCGCGCTGATCTCGCACACGAACGCCGGCAAGACAACCTTGGCGCGAACGCTTCTCGGCCGCGACATCGGCGAGGTGCGCGACGCGCCGCACGTCACCGATCTGTCCGAAGCGCACACGCTGATCACGACCGATCGCGGCGATCAATTGCGCCTGTGGGATACGCCGGGTTTCGGCGATACCACGCGGCTCGTCAAGCGGCTTCGCAATGCAGACAATCCGATCGGTTGGCTGCTGCGCGAAGCGTGGGATCGCTGGCGTGATCGGCCCTTCTGGTGCAGCCAGCAGGCCGTGCGTACGGCCCGCGAGGGATCCGATGTCGTGCTCTATCTGGTCAACGCATCGGAGCAACCGCACGAGGCCGGCTATCTGCTGCACGAAATGGAAGTGCTGCGCTGGATTGAGCGTCCGGTCATCGTGCTGCTCAACCAGGTCGGCCCGCCGCGCGGCGCCACCGAAGAGCGCGCCGAAGTCGAGCGCTGGCGCACGCATCTGGCGTCGTACGAATTCGTCACCGAGGTGATCGCACTGGATGCGTTTGCGCGCTGCTGGGTGCAGGAGCGGGTGCTGCTCGATGCTGTCGGGCGCGCACTCGCGAAGTCGAAGCAACCGGGCTTCGCGCGACTGCTCGCGCAATGGGACGCGCGCAACAACGAGCGGTTCATGTCGGCGATGGATGTGCTCGCCGAACAGCTGGTGAGCGCCGCGCGCGACCGTGAGGCAGTCGATCAAACAGACGCGCCAGGTACCTTGCAGAAAGTGCTGCACGCGGTCGGCGTCGGCCGCGATCGGGTCGAGGCCGCACGCGAGCATGCGATGAAGCAACTGGCGGAGCGGCTCGACCGCGAGATCAGGCGCTCGACCGACCGATTGATCGCGCTGCACGGTCTCGATGGCGCGGCTGCTCAAGTCGTGCTCGAGCGCCTGCAGAAGAATTACGCGGGCAACCAGCAAGTCAACGAGGCCCGTGTAACGCTTTGGAGCGGCGCGCTGACCGGCGCCCTGTCGGGGCTCAAAGCCGACCTGGTTTCAGGCGGCTTGACGCTTGGGCGCCGGCCTGCTCGTCGGAAGCATCGTCGGCGGGCTGGCCGGACTCGGCATCGCGCGAGGCATCAACAAGCTGGGCGGCGCCGATAAACCCGAGGTGTACTGGTCGGAAGAGTTTCTAAACGGTCTCGCCAAAAGTGCACTGCTGCGCTATCTCGCCGTAGCGCACTTCGGTCGCGGTCGCGGCCGCTACGTTGAAGGCGAAGCGCCGGCGTTCTGGCTCGATGAAGTCAACCGCGTCCTGGAGCCTCGCGCACAGGCATTGCGCGATTTGTGGAGGCGCGCCCGCGCGGAGCCGAACGGGTCCGTCACAGGCGAGGTAAAGCAGGCGCTCGCTGAAGCGACGAACGACCTGCTGACTGGCTTGTACCCAGACAGACACGTTTCGAACCAAGTGTCGGCATAGGCATAGGTACTGGCACATCGGATGCAGTAGCGCGCAGCCGCAGTAACATTCGGCGCCTTATCTCGGCGCATACATAAACGTGTCTGATCAGTCTTCGCCCGTCACGTTTCTTTTCACCGATATCGAAGGCAGCACCCGGCTATGGGAGCAGGAGCCCGAGCGGATGCGGCCGGTGATGGCGCGCCACGATGCCGTCTCCAAAGCAGCGGTAGAGCGTCACCACGGAACGATCGTCAAGATGACCGGCGATGGCGTGCACGCCGCGTTCAACAGCCCGCTCGACGCTCTAATCGCCACGCTCGAGATACAGCAGCTGCTTTCCGCGCCTGATGCGACGGACGGACTGGCGCTGCCGTTGCGCTGCGGACTGCATGCGGGAATCGACGAGCGGCGCGATGGCGACTTCTACGGCCGCGCGGTCAATCGCGCCGCACGCATCATGAGCGCGGCTCACGGTGGTCAGATGTTGTTGTCGAAGGCGGTTGCCGAACAGGTCAGCGGAGCTCTGCCGGAAGGCGTATCGCTGCGCGACCTCGGCACTGTTCGGCTGCGCGACCTATCCAGCCCGGAGCACGTCTATCAGGTGCAGCACCCGCAACTGCGCGCCGAGTTTCCTGCGCTGCGCTCGCTGGAGGCAACGCCGAACAATCTGACGCAACAGCTCAACTCGTTCATCGGCCGCGAACGCGAGCTGGCAGAGATCAGGCAGATGCTTGCGTCGAACGGCTGGTGACGCTGCTCGGCATGGGCGGCATCGGTAAGTCGCGCCTGTCGATGCAGTTGGCGGCCGACGTACTCGATGACTTTCCGGACGGCGTGTGGTTCGTCGAGCTGGCAGCGCTGACCGATCCGACCTCGGTGCCACAGGCAGTCGCGTCGGTGCTCGGCGTCAAGGAAGAGGCCGGGCGTGCCGGTCATCGATGCGTTGATCAAGTACGTGCGTGACCTGCAGTGCTGATCGTTCTCGACAACTGCGAACAGGTCGTGCATGGCTGCGCCGACTTGGCCAAGCGGCTGTTGCAAGCCGGCGCGCATGTAAAGGTGCTGACGTCGAGTCGCGATTACCTGCAAGTGGCGGGCGAAACGACTTATCACGTGCCGACGTTGTCGGTGCCAGATTAAACGAAGAGACCGACGCCGACTCACTCAATGCAGCACGAAGCTGTGCGACTGTTCGTCGATCGAGCCACCGCGTCGCGCAAAGACTTTGGTCTGACTGAGCAGAACGCCGCGGCAGTGATCGACATCTGCCGTCGCCTCGACGGCATCCCGCTGGCCATCGAGCTGGCCGCCGCGCGCGTACGCGGGTTGGCAGTCGCGACGATTGCCAATCGACTGAGCGATCGCTTTAGCCTGTTGGTTACCGGCGACCGAACGGTTTTGCCACGCCAGCGCACGCTGCGTGCGTTGATTGACTGGAGTTATGACCTGTTGACCGAAGCCGGAGCGCACGCTGTTCCAGCGGTTGGCGGTGTTTGCCGGCGGATGGACGCTTGAAGCGGCAGAGGCAGGTCTGCGCGGATGAGAGATCTACCGGAAGTCGGATGTGTTAGAGCTTCTGACGTGTCTGGTTGACAAGTCGCTTGTCGTGATGGAGATCAGTGGTGAACGTTATCGAATGCTTGACACTGTTCGCCACTACGCGCAGGAAAAGGTGATTGAAGCCGGAGATGAAGCGGCAGTGCGTAGCAGACATCTGAATTTCTATCTGGCCCTCGCCGAAAAGTCGCGGTCAGAGTTTGGAGGTCCGACGCACGAATGCGGCGATGGCACGCCTCGACGTCGAACGGGAAAACTTGCTTTCAGCGCATCGCTGGATCGATGCTGTTGCGAGCGATGCTGTTGCGAGCGCTGCTGATGAAGGCTTGCGCTTGGCCAGCGCACTGAAGAGTTATTGGATCAACCGAGGCCTTCTCGACCTTGGATATCGGATAGCCGTTGAGGCATTAGCGCGAATCGACGCGCAGCGACGAGACTACGCTCGGTGCCGGGGGCTATTCGATGCGGGTCAGCTTTGTTGTTTTATGGGCCGCTACGCAGGAGGCTCAGCGCTATCTTGAAGAAAGTCTCTCTCTTGCCAGGGAAATCGGAGACAAATCACGCGTCGCCTTCGTACTCCCACCCTTGGGCATGGCGGCCGTTGGGCTAGGTGACCTCACCAAAGCGCGCGCATATTCAGAGGAGGCGGTCGTTCTGGCGCGTGAGCTTGGCCGCCGACGTGATCTGGCCGTGGCGCTCATTTCGCTGGCGCAACTTCATCGTATGGAGGGGCAACTTGGTGTGGCCGAGCCACTTTACGGGGAGGCGTTGTCGCTTTTCCGCGAGTTGGGCGATCAAGAGGCAATCGCTATTGGCCTTCTGAACCTGGCCATGGTTTCTATCGGTCAAGCTCGAGGTGAACGAGCTCAGTCGATGCTAGTTGAGGCTTTAAATATTGCCGAGCAAGTTGGCTCGCGACACGTTGGCCAAAGCGCCATTGAGGTCGCTGCAAGTCTATGCGTGCTGCATGAGGCTTGGGACAACGCAGCCCGGTTTTTTGGCGCGGCCGAGGCGCAGGCTCAGCGCGCCGGCTTGCGTCGTGATGCTGCAGACGACGCTTTCCTTGCACCGCTAATGGCCAAGGCGAGAAGCGCGCTGACTATGACTGTCTACAACGTTATGGCCAACGAAGGCCGGCAGTTGCAGTATGACGAAGCGTTGAAATCTGTGCGCATCTGGTTAGAGAATTTACTTGAGCCGCATAGCAGCTAAATGTCGCCCACAACATACGGATCGTATGAGTCGAATAGTTCCTTTCCGCGACACACGTAAACAGAATACTTATAAACCGAAGGTTGCTTGGGCGCGACGAAGGTGCAGCTGAAAACCTTAGAGAGCCCTTCTCGCCAGTCCGCACGTTAGGTTTTCCGGCCTGCCCGTCTGATACCCCCGTCCCAGCTCAACGCCTGTTACGTAAAAGGGTGAAATACCGGGCACGGTTGGGCTCTGCTGAGCGGTACCGGCGGGCCGCTGCGGAGCAACGTCGCTTGGGCGAGGTGGAGGAGCCGTGCGCTGTTGAGCCGCGTCACCGCTTGTGCGCGGTTGAGCGTCTTCGTCACAGCTAACCAGCTCGTCTGGCTTCCTAGGGAAATCTTTGCTTGGAACAGGCCCAAGCTGGATGCCGTTCTTCGGGAAAGCTATATGCGCTTCCGGCAGGCAGCGCCCAGGAAATTGTCACAGTGCCATCTGGCCGCGCATGTTGTTTCCTACTGATGCGAATCGGAGTCTGATCGAGGACTATTTTTCCTGCTTCAGAGATTGAGATGTTCGGAAACAGTGGTTGAGGTGGACGCACAAGCCGCGGATCAAACCCATCGAGCTCGCGCCTTGGATCGCTCTTAACAAAACATTGACATCCTGCGAGCGCCAACACACAGGCGATTGTTATTGCGCACGATTTCTTCATTTGTCTACCCCCACTGAATCAAGCGCCATTATTCACGACTGACGAATGCAGGCAAGGTGTTGTTGGGGTCTCCTAGGATCGCGACGATGCCGAGTATTCACGCGCAAAATCGTTGACGACGAGCACGCTCTCACCGGCCGGTCGGCGTGCGATTGATCGTCGTACTCCTCCGGCCGAGCGCGGTTATGCGACTTGTCCGCCGCTAGTTGCACCCGCATGGCGATAACGCCCGGGCGATTGCCCGGTGATACGCCGAAACGCCTTCGAGAACACTGCGTCGGAGTTGTAGCCGACGCTTTCCGCCAGCCGTGAGAGATTGATGCGTTCACTGCGCATGCGGTTGGCCGCACGCGTGACGCGCCAGCGTGTCAGATATGCCATCGGTGCTTCACCGACGAGCTCCTTGAAGCGAACTGCGAGCGCCGTGCGCGAAGTTCCCACCTCGCGCGCGAGCGAGTCGAGCGTCCACGGTTCGGCGTACCGGTCGTGCAGCAATGCCAGCGCCTTGCCCACCCGAGCGTCGCTGAGGCCGCGCAGCCAGCTCGTGGCGCAACCGTGTTGTGCCGCATATGCACGCACCGCCTGTATGAACAGAACGTCGGCCATCCGCCGCAACACTGTTTCCGATCCTTGATGGCGAGACGCGATCTCGGCATGTATGAATCGCAATGTGGGCTCGAGCCATTCCTGTACGTACGGATCGTCGCGGCGAAGGTGGATGACCGGCGGCAGTACGTTAAACATCGGGTTCGCTTTCAATGCAGCGAACGAGAAGAAACCGCCGGTGATGCACAGCACCGGGCCGGGTCCGTCGATGTGCACGTAGCCGGACTCGTTCTTCGGATGCAGCTTCATCCAGTCGTCGAGAGGAACCACCGGCGCGTTGTCGGCACCGCGCATCACGTGCGGCGCGCCGCTCGGCAACAGCACAAAGTCGCCTTCGTTCAACTCGTACACCTTGCGGCCCAACACCAGGCGACACGTCCCGGCGGTGATTGCATAAAACGGTGAGCGCCCTGGCCGTGCGATCGAGATTGCGCACGGCGAGTGCGACTCGAGCACGAAGTACACCGTCGCCTCCAACCGAACCTGATCCATCACGTCGGTCAGCAAGTCGTAGGTCGACCGCTGCGGCGCGGTCAATTTCGGGACGCGCTTCAGCGACGGTCGTATACGGCTACGGGTGTTCATGCTTGAACGATTCGACATCTAATTCGAAAAGATAGGTCTTTTTATTCCGATTCACGGAGCGCACTGTACGCCTCATTGATCGTGCTGTGTCAATTCCGGCGACAGCACTTACTAAAAGGAGTTGCTCATGCGTTACCGAACTCTTGTTGCAGCTTTGTCGACATTCGCCGCGTTCAGTGCGGTCGCACAGCCGCTCGATAAGCGGCAGTCGATGGAACCCGTCGGCAGTCCATTTACATACGAAGCGCTGGGCGCAACGCCGTCGTTGCGTCTCAATAGGCAGCCGCAGCGAGCCGATGCGCCTGCCGTCGCGAGCACCGAATCGCGCGCGGTTACCAGGGCACCTTCCAGAGCGCCTGCCGCCGAGCAAACCGGCGCGGCGACCGCGGCTGAGAGTCGCAACCGCCCTGCGCACGACGAAAAGAAGTAGCGCGAGGACGTGTTGCTCGGGCGGCCGAGTGAGATCAGGGATGCCACCGGCTGCCTTCTCCCGGACAACAAGCTCAGCTGGAGGAGAATCGATGCCATAGCTGCGAGGATCAATCAGGCGCTCTACTATGGGAACAACCTGAAATCGCCCGTACACAGATGCGCTGAAGCGCAACATGGCAGCCATAAAGAAGAAGGCATCTCGAAGGGCTGTCGGCAAGCGACGAATCAAGCCAGTCGGTTTGGCCTTGCAGGGTGGCGGTGCTCACGGCGCTTTCGCGTGGGGAGTGCTCGACCGCTTGCTGGAGGATGGGCAGCTGTCCTTCGAAGGAGTGAGCGCCACCAGCGCCGGCGCAATGAACGCGGCGGTGCTCGCCTACGGGTTGCTGCAGGGTGGCCGAGACGGCGCGCGAACAGCGCTGCACAACTTCTGGCACGACATCGCACGCTCCGCTGAGCTCTACAGTCCCTTTCGGCAACTGCCATGGGCGAAGACATCGGCTTTCGCGCTCGATCGTTCGCCGCTGCACTTCTGGACGGACCTGTGGCTGCGCGTGTTTTCGCCGTACGAGTTCAATCCGCTGAACCTGAATCCGCTGCGCGACGTGCTGCAATCCCACGTCGATTTCGCCGCGTTGCGCGAGCGCTCGCCATTGTTGCTCTATCTGTGCGCTACCAATGTCGAGACCAGCAAGGTGCGCATCTTTTCCAGCCAGGAGATCTGCGTCGAAGCGGTGCTCGCCTCCGCCTGTCTGCCTTTCTTGTTCCAGGCGGTCGAGATCGAGGGCGAGTATTACTGGGACGGCGGCTATGTCGGTAATCCAGCGATCTATCCGCTGATCTACAACTGCGATACGCGCGACGTTGTGATCGTGCACATCAATCCGATCGTGCGCCGAGGCGTGCCGCGCACCGCGGCCGAGATCCTCAACCGCATGAACGAGGTGAGTTTCAACTCTTCACTGATGCGCGAGATGCGGGTGATCGCCTTTGTCATGTCGCTAATTCAGAGCGGCAAGGTCGCGCGCGGGGAGTTGAAGGAAGTGCTGATCCACTCGATCCGCTCCGACGAAACGATGGCCGGGCTGGGTGTGTCGAGCAAGCTGAACACCGATTGGGATTTCCTGTGCCACTTGCGCGATCTCGGCCGCGCGCAGGCCGAGCGCTGGCTGGCGGCCACGTACGACGACATTGGCGTTCGCTCAAGCGTCGACGTGCACGGGGATTTCGTTTGAAATGTAAATGTTGTTGTTTGCGCGAATATTCACACGCAAAATCCTTGACTTGGATCACGCACATTTTTTATATTTCGTCCTCCGGCGGAAACGCCGGTTACTTGGAGGTCCAGAGATGTTTAACCCGTGCAGCAATCACCCATCGTTGTCGCGAATGACGTTCGCGGCAGCGGGCGTGCAAACGCGCGCGACGTCGGCAGCCGCCGGCATCGTGACGTTCTGCGCCGGGCGGCCGCTGTGCGACGTCGCCGTGTTAACAAGTGATCCGAGCGGAGGTCCAGTGAGGTAGCTGGATCAGGCTGGCAACCAAGCCCGGATCGCGTTGAACGCCTCCGGGCTTTTTGTTTGTGCAGTCTTAACGCAAAGGAACTGACATGGAACGCGAGGATCGATTCACAACGAAGAACGACTTCTTCTACGCCTTGGTCATCCTTGCCACGCTTGCCGTGACGGGGCTGGGCGTATTGGTCGAAGTGGTCGAGCACGCCGGTGTAGTCGCCGGCTACGCCGTAGAGGCGCGTCAAGCTTCTGCAGTCGACGCTCGATCGAAGCACGCCATTTACGTGGCGAAGGCAGGAGAGAAGAAGTGAATGGCAGCCGAGTTACCGGCCGGCCGGCGTGCGATTCCCCCGATCGCACGCCACCGGTCGGGAACGCGGCCATTATGTGGATAGCCAATTTATCTCGGAACAGAGACAAGAACCCTCTAGCCCCCGAGGTAGGCTCCACCATTGACGTGGATCACTTGACCGGTGACAAACCTAGCGCCGCTCCCAGCGAGCCAGGTCACCGTTTGGGCGACGTCCCCTGCGGTGCCATGTCTCGCGATCAGCGTCTGATGTCTGCGTCGATGTTCAGGTGCCGCAGTTGAGCTGGCGGCGTGACGTACGGTGTCGATCATTCCCGGAGCAACACAATTGACCGTAATTCCGTCTGGCGCCAGCTCGTGCGCGAGCGCACGTGTCATGCCCGCCAAGCCGGCTTTTGCGGTGACCACGTGCAGTCTGTTCGCTGCGCCGGTATGTCCGGTCATGCCACCGATGTTGACGATGGTAGGTTGCTCGGATTTTCTTAGCAGCCGCAGCGCGGCTTGTGTACAAAAGAAAGCGCCGTCCAAAATTATCGCCAGCGTGCGATGCCAATCAGCGGCGGAGATGTCGTCGAGCTTCGCCTCTCGTCGCACGGCCGCATTGTTGACGAGAATATCGAGTCGGCCCCATTGCTCTTCGATTTTGGCAACCATCTGAAGCACGGCGTCGCGATCAGCGACATCGGCAACGCAGAGCAAAGCGCGCCCACCGCGTGCGGTGATCTCTTCCACCACCGATTGCCCCTCTTCCACCGACGAGCGCACATTGACAGCGACGGCGGTGCCGGAACCAGCCAAGCTCAGTGCGATCTCACGGCCGATGTTGCGGCCCGCTCCGGTCACTAATGCGACTCTTGCAGCAATAGGCACGTGTGCTCATTGCCGCGCCGCGTCGTCTGCGAACGATTCGAAGAAGCTCAACTCCGGCATATCGAACAACGCGGTCACCTTTTCGGCTAGGCGCTGTGCGTCTGCGTTCGGTAAGTCCCCGTGGGCGCAGTTTGCGAAGAATTTCCGCTCAAGATCCGAGTCGCTCAAAGGATGGTCCACTCCGCCCCTGAAGAAGTCTTGCCGGTGTTCATGGATCTCGCCATTGGTCAGCACCACACGCACATGACCGGTGAACCGATTGGGATACGGATTCGCAGGATCGACGATGTAGCTCACCTTCTTGGCCAGACGGATGACCGCCGCGTCGTTGACCACGCTGTCGTCGAACTCCGCGAGACCGGCGTCGTCTCTGAGGATACCGACAGCGATCGCGTAGGGAATGCTGAACTTTGCGGCGTAACCGTTGGGCGGCGATCGCTTCAGTTCGATCGGCTCCCACAGCCGATGCACGATGCCTTCGGCTGTTTCGCACTCGATGCGCTCGATCAGGCTCGCATCGATTCCTTTCTTGCGAAACTCACGCGCGCAATCGATGTACGGGTGCGCCATCGTTCCGCACGCATACGGCTTGAACGCAATCGACTGCCAAATCCATTGCGTTCCGAAAGATTCCAGCATCGCCTCGAAATCTCCGCCCTCGGTGTTGGCGAACCCGTGAAACAGACCATGCTTTCCCTCGAACACGGTGCGAGGTCCTTCGAAGCCCGCCATGCGCAAGGCGAACTGCACGGTAACCGGATTGCGCAGCCCAGCCCGGATGCATCCGCTTGGTCCACGAGCCATCGGCCAGGTATTCGATGATCCCCGACGCCAGGCTGCCTGCGATGCCGAACGCATTGACCAATTCTTTCTGCGGTAAACGCATCGCCGCCCCGATGCCTGCAGCCGCTCCCATCGCGCCCAGGATTGCCGTCGGATGAAAGCCCGCCTTGTGAATCCGTGTCGGTGCGACCCGGCACAAGCGGCACGTGACCTCCGCTCCGATCGCCAGTCCGCGCAGCAGGTCGGCGCCCGACAGTCGATGCCTCTCGCAGGCCGCCAGCACCGCGGGAACGATCACCGCTCCTGCGTGAACCGGCCCGCCCTCGAAAGTGTCGTCGAAGTCCTCGCCGTGCGCCGCGGTTCCGTTGACGAACGCCGCGCCTTCAACGCCGAAGCGGCGTGTATGGCCGATCACCGTGCACGGCCCGTCCTGGTCAATCGCCGACAACGCGGCAGCGACGTACGTTTGTCTACGCGCAGCAATACACAGGCCGGTGATGTCCAGAACCAACTTCGTGCCGACTTCGCGCGTTTCGGCGGAGCGCTCGGGGCTCGCACTCGAGATGACGCGCGCGAGTCGTTCAGAGACGGACTCTTCGCCTTTGCTGCGCGACACGATGGGCGCTCAGCGTACGACTTTGATCCCCGCTGCCTGATACTGCGTGCGCAGCTCGTCTTCGATCTGCTTGATCATCTTCGAAAGCTCGGCGCTGTTGGTGAAGTGCTCTTCGAGCTGATTCTCCTCAGCATATTTTTTCCACGAAGGCGTGGCGCGCAATTTGGCGAACCGATCTTCCCAATAGGCAACAACTTCGTTTGGCACTCCTGGAGGCGCAACGACTGCACGGATCTGCGGTGTCGGTTTTACGTCGTAGCCGGCTTCCTTCAGTGTGGGGACACCGGGGTAACCGGGCAGCGGTTTTTCGCTCAATTGCGCCAGCACACGCAGCTTCCCGGCACGGACCTGCTCACCGGCTTCTTGCGGCTCGATCACCATGATGTCGACATGACCGCCGAGTAAAGCAGCTAACCGCTCACCGCCACCAGGAAACGAAACGAACGCCCAGCGGGCGCCGGTGGCGCTTTGCAAGCTCTGCCGGATGATGTTGTCACGCGAAGTGGCCGATCCGCCGGATTGCTTCAACTGTCCCGGCTGCGCTTTCGCCGCTTCAATGAAATCGCGCAGTGTCTTGTACGGTGAATCGGCGCGCACCGCGAATACCGCGGGTTCGAGCAGCAGGCCCGCCACAGGTTTTAGGTCATGCAATGTGACCTTGGCTTCGCTGGAGGTTAGCGGTCCCGCGATCCATACACTGGTCACCAGGCCGATCGTGTGCGGATCGTCTTTTCGCTCAGCGATCGCCGCTGCGGCCACTGCGCCGTTGCCGCCAGGCCGGTTCTGCACTTGCATACGCACCGGCAGCAGCTTCTCCTTTTCCATCATCGTCGCGATCGCGCGCGCCAGAAGATCGCTGCCGCCGCCCGGACCGGTATGCACGATCACATCGACCGTTTTGGTCGGCTTCCATTGAGCGTTCGCTGATGCGGCCAGACACAACGATGCGGCTATCAATGTCGCGCGCGCTATTTGAAGGCATCTCATCTTGTCTCCTTGGTGATTACGTCGAAATGTTCTGATCGAGCGCTTGCATGCGCATCGAATTGAATTTTCTAAACAGCGGCATGATCAGCAGTATGGCGGCGACCAGCAACAGTCCTGCCGGAATCGGTCTTAACAGGATCGATAAATCGCCTTGCGACATCATCAGCGATTGACGCAGCGCTCTTTCCATCGGATCGCCTAGCACTAACCCTAATACCAGCGGCGCGGCCGGGTAATCCAGCTTACGCATCGCATAACCGAGCAAGCCGAAAAGAGCGAGCAGGCCGAGCTCAAACACACTTGATGAATCGCTGTAGACGCCGACGATCGCTACGCCGAGTATTAATGGGAACATCGCGTAACCCGGAACGCGTAGCAGCTGGGCAAACACCGCAACCAACGGCAAATTCAGAACCAACAGCATCACGTTACCGATATACATGCTGGCGACGAGCCCCCAAAACAGCGCCGGCGTTTCCGGAATGAACAACGGTCCGGGTTTGAAACCCCACAGCACAAGCGCGGCGAGCAGTATCGCTGTGGTTCCGCTGCCCGGGATTCCGAGTGTCAGCAACGGGACCAGCGCGCCGGCAGTTTCCGCGTTGTTTGCGCTCTCCGGCGCGGCAACACCTTCGATCGCACCCGTGCCGAATTTTTCGGGATGCTTGGAAACCGCTTTCTCGACGCCGTAACTCATGAATGAAGCGACCGTCGAACCGGCACCCGGAAGAATGCCGACCAGGAATCCGATCACCGAGCCATTAACAAATGCAAAACGGCAGTCCTTCATATCCTGCCAAGTCGGCAACAAATTCTTTAATCCCTTCGGTGCGGGCACCATGCCGATCGGCTGTTGCGATTCCATGTTCGCCAACACCTCGCCAATCGCAAAAATGCCGATCGCGACGATGATGAAATCAATGCCTCCAAGCAGCCCGGTCTGACCGAACGTGAAGCGCGAGGTCGCACTAAACAGATCCGTCCCCATCGTCGCGATCCATAGGCCGACCAACATCGATAGCAGTCCCTTGGTCAGCGATTCACCCGACAGCAGGACGACCATCGTCAGACCGAGCACCATCAACGCAAAGTATTCGGGCGCACTAAACGCGAGCGAGAGCTTGGCCAGCGGAGGTGCGATCAGCATCAGCGCCACCACACCGATCGTTCCGGCGATAAACGATGCGATCGCGGCCATTCCCAACGCTGCACCGGCGCGACCCTTACGCGCCATTTGGTAGCCATCGAGACATGTCACCACCGACGCGGATTCGCCCGGCACATTCAGAAGGATCGATGTCGTCGATCCGCCGTACTTGGCACCGTAATAAATGCCGGCCAACATGATCATCGCGCCGGTCGGTTCGAGCTTCAGTGTTAGCGGTAACAACATCGCGATCGTTGCGGGCGGGCCGAGACCGGGGAGCACGCCGATCACCGTGCCGAGCAAAACACCGAGGAAGCACATTGCAAGGTTGGTCGTCGTTAACGCAACGCCGAAGCCTTGCAGCAGCCCGCTGACAGTGTCCATGTGACGTCTACAACAGCAATCCCGAAGGCAACGACACGCCCAGCGCTAACGAAAACAGAGCGTAAAAGCCGAGTGCGCTACCGATAGCGAGAGTGATTGCTTTGAGTTGTGATTGGCGAAACATCACCGCCACAATGAACCACGTCAGCAAAGCAAACGAGACGACGAAGCCGAGCACATTGAGTAGTGCGATGCAGACGGCAAACGCGACCCAACAGGTAAGCACGCGCCGCAATTCGCTCCAGTTAATGCGCCTACCTGTTGTGGGATCCGACTTCAGCACCGCGCCGGCCACTAACAGCAATGACAACGCGACCATCGCGCCGCCGTACCACACCGGAAAGAACCCGGGCCCCGGACCGTCGACGCCGAGGTACTCCCAGCGCCAGGCCTCACTGAGGATGTACACACCAAGAGCAGCCAGAGCCAGCCCGGACCAGAAGTCGCCTTTGCGCATGAAAGCGCTCATCAACTGTGCCTTGAGCCTTGCCGGACTTCGAAGCGCTTGTTGGACTAATTCTTATAACGGCCGACGGGCACTAACTCGGCAATCGTCCCACCCGGCGCGCGAAATTTGACCGGAATCACTCCAGGATCGCTAACGATCTCCGAACCGTAGGCTTTAATCTTTCGCGTCGCCTTTTCCATATCTTCGACTTCGACTGCGAAGTGATGAATGCATGGGCCCTCTCCGGCCGCTTTTGATTCGGCCGACTGTGTGCCCGCATCGTATTTAAGCAACGTGAAGTCGATCCGGCCGTCCGTCATGTGACGCGAGGTGTGATCGCGCGTTTTCTTAGTCTCCGAATCCCTAAAGCCGAAGACCTTCTTGTAGAACTCGCCTGTCTTGTCGATCTCATCGACCTTTAGCGCCAGATGCACGATGCGGTCGATCTTGTGGTGACCGGGCACGATTCTTGTACCGACCAATCGGCACCAGCTCAGCGATCGTGCCGCCAGGCGCGCGAAACTTCACCGGAATGACACCCGGGTCGCTGACAATCTCGCAGCCATACGCTTTGATCTGATCGCTCGCTTTGGCGAGATCGTCGACCTCAATTGCAAAGTGATGAATGCAAGGCCCTTCGCCGGCCGCCTTTGACTCGGCAGATTGTGTGCCGGCGTCGTACTTCAACAAGGTGAAATCGATCTGGCCGTCGGTCATGTGACGTGAGGTGTGATCGCGCGTTTTCTTGGTCTCGGCATCCTGAAAGCCAAACACGCTTTGATAGAACTCGCCGGTCTTGTCGATCTCGTCGACTTTCAATGCCAAATGAACGATTCGAGCCATTTGTTCTCCTCAGTGGAGTTGAGGCCATACGTCCAGCAGATAGGAGCCGACATTAGTCCGCTTGGCGCGTAGCCACAACAGGCAGAAATGCCACTGCATGCGGCCAAGTTGAACAGGAATGGCGGATCACAACTCACTTGGCTTTGCGGTGGCCGTGCAGCGAGGCGTTCAGACGGCCAGGGCGATTCGCCATGACCACTTTGTACAACGCGTGTGCGGCCGTCGACAGCGCGCGGTCGCTGCGCCGAACCAGAAACACTTGCCGCGTTAACCCTGGTGCACTTAGCGCTTTCGACACCAGTTCATTGTGTCGGAAGTGAAACAACGTCAATGACGGCACGACCGTGATGCCAAGCCCTGCGCGCACCATTCCCGCCACTGAGCTCAATTGTTCAAGCTCCAACACGGTGCGCAGCCGCGTCGGATAGATCGCCGCCTCCAGGTATTGGCGAACGCTGCTGGATCGCGCGAGCTGAACGATCGGATACTGCGCAAGATCGGCCAGCCGCAGCGCTGCGCGCCGCTTGGCGAGTTCGTGATCACGGCGGCACACCACATGAAACTCATCGGTGCAGAAGCGCTCAGTCCGCAACTCGGGCGCGTCGGCGCGCGTCGACGCGAGTGCAAAGTCGGCTCGGCCCAAACGGACGCGGTCGATGCATTCTTCCGACAGCACGTCGGCCACGTCGAGCTCGATTCCCGGATAGCGCGCATGAAAGTCGGCCAGCAGCGAAGGTAGCCAACCTGCCGCCAGCGAAGGCAACACCGCGACGGCGACTCGACCGCGACGGCGCGCGACGTGATCGCGCACGTCAATGATCGCCTCTTCGGTATCGCGCAACAGCCGGCGTGCTGCGTCGACGAACGCTTCACCTTCGGCGGTCAGCTCGACACTACGCGTCGTGCGGTCGAACAATCGTGCGCCGAGGTGATCTTCCAACGCGCGGATCAATGCCGAGAACGCCGGCTGAGACAAGATTGCATAGGTTGGCAGCGCGCGTAAAGCTCCGTTGCTCGGTCAGCGTCACAAAGGCTCGCAGCTCACGAGTCGACACATTGATTTGCATAACGGATCAATGTATCTCAACTTTGAATTTCACAGATCAGCGGCGATACCTAGAGTGTGCGGGTGAACTCGCGTGACGTCCTTCGCATCGGCTGCGCCGCCGGTTTCTCGGGCGATCGAACCGATGCCGCCGGACCGGTGGTCGATGCGCTAATCGCCTCCGGCTCGCCTTCAGTGCTGATCTTCGAGACCCTGGCGGAGCGCACGCTTGCGATCGCCCAGTTGGCGCGGCGGCAAGACCCGAACGCAGGTTATGAGCCGCTGCTCGATGCCATCGTCGCGCCCGTGCTTACGCGATGCATGGCGCATGGCATCCGCATTGTCAGTAACTTCGGTGCTGCCAACCCCCGCGGCGCTGCGCTGCGTATTCGCGCGTTAGCCGCCGAGCTCGGCCTTGCACCCCCGCGCATCGCGATCGTCGAAGTCGACGACGTGTCCGGCGCCCAGCATCGCGCCGAGATCGAAAAACAGGTTGGTCACGCTCTAGGCGGACGAGAGATCGTCAGTGCCAACGCGTATTTGGGCGCCGAACCGATCGCCGATGCCTTACGCGCCGGCGCGCAGATCGTCGTCGCCGGCCGCGTGTCCGACCCGTCGCTGACAGTTGGACCTGCGTTGGCGCATTACGGCTGGCGCACCGATGACTGGGATCGCTTGGCGCGCGCCACGATGGCTGGACATCTGCTCGAGTGCGGTGCGCAAGTCACCGGCGGCTACTACGCCGATCCCGGCGTAAAGGACGTGCCCGGACTGGCGCAGCTCGGCTATCCGATCGCCGAAATCGATGAAGACGGCGTCTGCACAATCGGCAAACCGGCGGGAACCGGTGGCGTTGTCGACCAGCACACGGTCAAGGAACAGCTTCTCTACGAGGTGCACGATCCGGCCGCCTATTTAACGCCGGATGTCGTCGCGGATATCTCTGCGGCCGAGGTCGAAGAGGTCGGTGTCGATCGAGTGCGGCTGACCGGCGTGCGCGGCCATCCGCGCACCGGAACGCTCAAGGTCAACGTCTTCTTCGAAAGCGGCTGGCTGGCCGAAGGCGAGATTTCGTACGCCGGCGCACGTGCCGAAGAACGTGCTCGCCTCGCGGCAACGGTGCTGCGCGAACGTCTGGCCGATGTCGCGCCGTTACGAACCGACTTGATCGGTGTCTGCAGCATCTTCGGCGACGACAGCGGACGATGGCTGCGCGCCATGCCAGCCGGCGATGCGCGCGACGTACGGCTGCGCGTGGCGATGCGCCACACCGATCGCGCTAAGGCCGAGTTGCTGACGCGTGAAGTGATGGCGCTTTACACCTGTGGTCCTGCCGGCGGCGGAGGTGTGCGGACTTCGATTCGTCCAACGCTCGGCACGCTGTCGTGCCTGCTGCCGCGCGAGCGGATCGACGCTCGCTTCGAGATGCTTCATTAAATGAAGTGCCCGCCACTTCGTTCGCTGTCACCCGAGGACCGCTCTCGGCGCGCGCCGCAGACGCACGTCCGCGACAGTCTCTGTCCCGCTGTGGCGCGCAGCACACGGACGCACCGGCGACAAGGGCAATCGCTCGAACATCAGTGTGATCGCATGGCATCCAGAGCTGTATCCGCTGTTGGTCGAGCAGATCACCGAAGCAGCGGTAGCAAGCTCACTTCGCTCACCGGCAGCCCAGCCGAGTCGTGCGTTATCTGCTGCCGAAGCTTTCCGCGATGAATTTCGTTCTTGACGACGTGCTTGATGGAGGCGTCAACGATGCGCTGAACCTCGACAGCCACGGCAAAGCACTGTCGTTTCTATTACTCGATTTGCCTTTGGCCGTACCGGCAGCGATGACATCACTGCTGCGCGGCTCGAACACCTATGACGATCCGATCAATCAACCTACATGGAGACACAGATGACTCCCAATTACCGACGTCATTTCCTTGCGGCGATGCTTGCCACCGCAGTCGCCCCCGCGGCATTGGCTCAAGCAACGTATCCCGCCAAGCCGATCACTTTCGTTGTGCCGTTTGCTGCCGGAAGCGCGACTGATCAACTCGCGCGCGCGCTTGGCCAGGAGGTCAGCAAAGAATCGAAGCAGCCGGTTGTGGTCGACAACAAGCCCGGCGCCCAAGGCTTTATCGCGGCACAGGCGGTCGCCAAAGCTGCGCCCGATGGATACACCGTTTTCATCACGACCAATACAACGCAGGCGGCCAACGAGCATTTGTTTAAGAAATTGCCGTACGACCCGGTTAAAGACTTTGCGCCGGTTACGGCGCTTGGGCGCGGCGGAAACATCCTAGTCGTGCATCCGAGCGTGCAGGCGCAAAACGTTGGCGATCTGATCAAGCTCGCGAAGTCGCAGCCCGGCAAGTTGAGCTTCGGCAGCGGCAGTTCAGCGAGTCGTGTTTCGGGCGAGCTGTTTCAGCAGATGGCTGGCGTTCAGCTGCTGCATGTGCCCTACAAGAGCAATCCACTTGCGCTGACCGATTTGATCGGCGGACAGATCAATTTGATGTTCACCGACACGGCGACCGGCCTGCCGCAAGTGAAGGCCGGCAAGGTGCGCGCGCTTGGAGTAACGAGTCCGAAGCGTTCGCCGCTCGCACCCGAGGTGCCGACGATCGACGAAGCGGGTGTTAAGGGCTACGAGTTGACGTACTGGTTCGGCGCGTACGTTCCTGCGGGTACTCCGCAGCCAGTGATCGATCGGCTGCATGCGCTGCTGACCGCCGCGGCCAAAAGTCCTGCGACACAAAACTTCTACAGCACGACGGGCACCGACATCTTCTTGTCGACCCCCGCTGAACTCGCGAAGTTTCAAGCGGCTGAATCGCAGAGATGGGGAAAAGTGGTTAAGGCCGCCGGCATAGAGCCGGAATAAGCGCACCTTACCGCCGCATGCGTACGCCCTACGTACAGGGCGAGCGCGCACTAGGCAGCACTAACGAGCTTCGCCCGCTGACGGCAGCTTGCCGAGAGAATTGAGCGGATCCGCGCGGAGGAGCGGATCCGAGATGCCTACGATGCGATCAAAGCAGTCGCTGGGCCAGTAACACTGTTCCTAAGAAGCTCGCGGCGTTGCTTGTTCGCATGCGGATCAAATCCGAACCGCTTCCAGGTCGCCGCGATGTCGGTCGCCGCCGCCGGGATGTAATTGAACCGAAGGTCCATCAATCGCGTGGCGCGCTTCAGGTCATCTTGTGCAGGTTTCATGGCAATGCCCTCAATGTTCAGTGACGCGATGTTGAAGAATGCCCGCAACCCATTTATTTCCGATCCTTGCCCAATTCTTACGTTTGAAACAAGGTCGATCGCGAGCACTCACGGCGTGCACGGTAGAGCGAACTTGAGGCCTGCGCCGCCGAGGGTTCGGCTTCGGCGGTGATGAATATTCACGGTGATTGGGTGTCGGGGTCAGACCCCGATTT
Source organism: uncultured beta proteobacterium (assembly GCA_963824935.1). Taxonomy (GTDB): domain Bacteria; phylum Pseudomonadota; class Gammaproteobacteria; order Burkholderiales; family Burkholderiaceae_F; genus JACCZX01. The sequence continues at coordinate 278,387 of CAWGRF010000023.1, forward strand.
CCTACCCCTTGATACACATGACCTGTTTCAGCGTGTGCACGACTTCGAACCAGATCGGCCTGTGCGGCCATCACTGCGTCAATGTCCTTGTACGCGCCCGGAATTTCATCCAGTACGCCGGCGTCCTTACGGCATTCCACGCCCGCAGTCTGCTTACGCAGATCGTCGACGGTGAACTGACGCTTGGCAGCGCCACGCGACAAACGGCGCCCCGCACCGTGCGAGCACGAGTGATACGCGGCGGCGTTGCCCTTGCCGCGCACGATGAACGAACGCGCACCCATGCTGCCCGGAATGATGCCGAGCTCGCCGGCGCGCGCCGACACCGCACCCTTGCGCGTGATCCATACCTGCTCGCCGAAGTGTTCCTCGATCGAGCTGTAGTTGTGGTGACAGTTGACCGCGTGCTCGGCGGTGCCGATATCGCGTTCGAATTCGTCCCGCAATGACTTCAGGATTGCATGCAGCATCAGGTTGCGGTTATGCGCGGCGTAGTCCTGCGCCCAGCGCAACCCCTGTACGTATTCGTCGAACTGGGGCGAGCCTTCGTCGAGCCACGCCAGATCGCGATCCGGCAGGCGACGGTCGTGCTTGATCGCCAACTCGCGCGCCATGCCGATCGCGGTTTCGCCGATCGTCTTTCCGACGTTGCGCGAACCTGAATGCAGCATGATCCAGACGTCATCTTTCTCGTCGAGACACAGTTCAACGAAGTGGTTGCCGCCACCGAGCGTGCCTAGCTGATTCCAGACGCGCTTGTGATCGAATTTGCCGACGCGGTCCATGATGCGCAGATCCTCGTAGCGGTCATGCAACTCGTCACCCTTGCGCTTCAGCGCGATGCCGAACAAGCCTTCGCGCTGCGTGCTGACCGGCTTGTTGTGCATCTCGAAGCCGACCGGAACACGCGCTTCGATCGCCGAGCGAATCTTGCCGAGCGAGTCCGGCAGATCGTTCGCTGTCAACGACGTGCGAACTGCGCACATTCCGCAGCCGATATCGACACCAACAGCGGCCGGGATGATCGCGCCGCGCGTCGGAATCACTGCGCCGACTGTTGCACCCTTCCCCAGATGCACGTCCGGCATGATTGCGACGTGACCGGCGACGATCGGCAGCGACGCGATGTTCTTCACCTGCGCGGCTGCCTCGTGTTCGACCTCCACGCCGTTCGTCCAGGCGCGGACGTTGTTCAGTGCGTTGAGATCCATGATGTTTCCATCGAAAGTGTAGACATTGCTTGAAGTGCCACAGAAATCTGGCAGCGGCGGTAGGAGTCGAACCTACGAATGCCTGGTTCAGAGCCAGGTGCCTTAGGCCTCTTGGCGACGCCGCAGTCGTGGCAAACCGCACCGAATCGAACCGGTCTGACTGATTGAAAGTCTGGGAGGTTCACCAGAAGTCAAGCGGCTAATTGGCGGACGCGGGCCGGGTCGAACGCCCAAGGCCGCGTCACCGTAGCTCGCACCGCTTCCTAGCAGCCACCGTAGCCCATCGGCTTCCGGCTTCCGTACGTCGCATGTGGTCGAAAGCCGCCCATAGGCGGCGTTCAATTCATGCGCGATCTAATCAGCTGGCGATGCTTGCCGAGTGCCTATCCAGTTGGGCAATGTGAGCTTGATCCAACTTGTGATGTTCACGGGCTTTGTTTAGCCGCCACCACGCGAGCAGCTTTTCAAAGTCGCCATCAAATTTCTCGCGTCTCAATTCGTCGGTGACAGCCCCACAGACCGCTCCATGGTTGACGTCGATCATTCCTTTGGCTGCAGCGTGATCGCACATCCAGAACGTCTGCTCGAGCTCTGCCCATTTGCTGCCCCCAGCGCGCGTCTGGGACGTTGAGTGTTTACCTGGCAATTCCTCAGCCAAGGCACCAGCGCCGCTGCAAGCCAGCATCGCTCCAACCGTTAGCGCGGAAGCGGTCTTCGCGAAAGTAACGACACCTTGCTTTGACTCTGCTCTAAGCATGACCATTCCTCTGCATGTTGTGTGGATTGACCGCAGGCATCGTGATTCCGCAATCGAACCGTTACAACCGGAAAATTCCACATGCAAAACACGGAAAAGAAGTGGCCGGAGTGTCGTTTGGTTTGCGGGCCTCGGCGCAACGCCCTCGGACATGCCAGACTAACGGCTGATGCTTGGTCGCTCAGCTCTCCGCTTCGTTCCGGCGCTGCTGCTGGCCTGTGTCCTATCGCTCGCCCAGACGGCTGCGGCGAAGACCTTGCGCTTCGCGAGCGCTTTCGACCCAAACTCGCTCGATCCGCATGCGCTCGCGCTGCTGTATCAGACGCGTGTTGTAACGCAGATCTACGAAGGGCTGGTCAATCGCGATCAAGACTTCAAACTCGAACCATCGCTCGCGACATCGTGGCAGGCGACGACGCCGACCAACTGGCGCTTCAAGCTGCGGCCGAATGTGAAGTTCCACGACGGCACACCGTTCACTGCGGACGACGCGGTGTTTTCGATCGAGCGCGCACTGGCGAAGACTTCGCAGCGCGCCAGCCAGTTGCGTGGCGTGACGGGAGTGCGCAAAGTCGATCCTCTGACGATCGATGTACAGCTTTCCGCGCCCGATGCGGTGCTGCCGGAAAAGCTCTGGCTGATCGCGATGATGAGCAAGCCGTGGGCGGAAAAGCACGGCGTCACGCTGCCGCAGGACTACAACGGCAAGCAGGAAACCTATGCAGTGCGCAACGCCAACGGCACCGGGCCGTTCGCGCTAAAGACCTACGAACAGGATCGACGGCTCGTGCTGACCGCGAATCCGGATTGGTGGGGACGTTCATCGAAAGGTAGCGGCAACGTCAGCACAGCGATCTACACGGTGATACAGGCGGATGCCACGCGGCTCGCAGCGCTGGCATCGAACGAGGTCGACTTTGTCATCGATCCACCGTTCCAGGATGTGGCTCGATTGAATCGCGACAAGTCATTGAAGTCGGTCGAGACGAGTGATATCGGCATGCAGTATCTGGGCTTCGACCAGGCGCGCGCCGAATTGCAGTTCTCCGATATCAAGGGCCGCAACCCTTTCAAGGACATTCGCGTACGGCGCGCGGTCTATCACGCGATCGACATCGATGCGATTATCGCGAAGGTGTTGCGCGGACAGGCGACGCCGATTGCCTCGCATCTGTCGCCATTGGTCGACGGTTATCTGCCGGAGCTCGACAAACGCCTGCCGTACAACCCAGCCGCGGCGCGCGCATTGCTGAAAGAAGCCGGCTACGCCGATGGTTTCGAGGTGGCGCTCGACTGTGTCAACGTTACGTTTCGCGCGGCGGTGTGCCAGGCGATCAGCGCGATGCTGGCGCAGGTAGGGATACGTGTTTCGTTTCAGCCGTCGCCGAGTTCGATTTTCTTTCCCAAGTTGACGCAGGCCACCGCGAGCTTCTTCGAATTTGGCTGGTCGCCGGGCACCGATCCGTGGGTCATGCTCAACAACGTCATCCGCACGTGGGATGGCGTCGGCAGCGGTGCGTTCAATGGCGGCCGATATTCGAATCCGAAACTCGATGCGGTGATCGACGCGATTCGCGTTGAGCCCGACATCGCGAAGCGCCGTGCACTGACCGGCGATGCTCTGCGCATCATGCGCGACGAGTTGCCGCTGGTGCCGTTGTATCGACGCAAGCTGACCTGGGTGATGCGGCCGAGCATCGATGTCGTGCAGTGGCCGAACGATGTGCTTGAATTGCGGTGGGTGACGATCAGATGAGCATCACGCGCTTCTCTTTTCCGACCGACATTCAATTCGGCGCGGGCGCGAGCCGGAACGTTGGCGATCATCTGCGCGAACGCGGCTTTGCGCGTCCGATCGTCGTCACCGACAAAGGGCTCGCCGCACTGCCGGTGCTGAAGAATTTTGTGGCGAACCTCGGTACCGGACTTGATGGGCATTTGTTCGCCGGCGTGCACGGCAATCCGACCGCTTCTCAGGCGATGCTGGGACGCGATGCGTTTCGCGCACACAGAGCTGATTCGGTCATCGGCATCGGCGGTGGCGCGGCGCTCGATGTCGCGAAGGTCGTCGCGTTGATGGCGGTGCACGACGGCGACGTCCTCGAATACGCGTGGGACCATCCCAAGGTGCGGCCGATTACAAGCGAGTTGCCGTACGTCGTCGCGGTACCGACCACCAGCGGAACGGGTTCCGAAGTCGGCCGTTCCGGCGTCGTCAGCGACGACACCACTCACGTCAAGCGGGTGATCTTCTCGCCGAAGCTGCTGGCCAAAGCGGTGTTTGCCGACCCCGAGTTGACACTCGATTTGCCGCCGTCCGTCACCGCCGCGACCGGCATGGATGCGCTGACGCACAACATCGAGTCGTATCTGTCGCCCGCGTTCCACCCCTTGTGCGACGGCATCGCGCTCGAAGGCGTGCGCATCGCCGCGCGCGCATTGCCGACCGCCGTCAAGGATGGGCACAATCTCGCCGCGCGCGCCGACATGATGATGGCGTCGATGATGGGTGCGATCGCGTTTCAGAAGGACCTGGGCGCGGTGCACTCGTGCGCGCACGCGCTCGGCGCGGTGTGCGACCTGCATCACGGGCTTGCGAATGCGTTGATGATTGAGCCGGTGATGAAATTCAATCTTGACGCCGCACGCCCCAAGTTTGCCGAGCTTGCGCACGTCGTCAACGCCGGCCGCGCAGAAGATTTCATCCCGTGGCTGATGCGGCTGAAGCGCGAGATTGGCATCGCGCCGTCGCTGTCGGCAGTCGGTGTGCAAGAGAAGCAAATTCCCGCACTGGTCGATATCGCAGAAAAAGACATCTGCCATCAGACCAATCCGCGCCCTTGTACGCGTGCTGACTTCACGCGCTTTTTCGAGCAGGCAATGTGAAGCAGCGGCCTCGCATCGGAATCTCGGTGTGCTTCTTTCACGCCGATACGAACCGTCCTATTTTCACCGGCAAGACGCTGCAATACGTCGAGCAGTCGATCGTGCATTGGGTGCAATCGGCCGGCGCGCTCGCGCTGGTCATTCCTTCTCCGGAAGGGCAAACGAAGCGAGGTGACGTGACGCTGCACGACTACGCCTCGATGCTTGACGGCCTGGTGTTGCAGGGTGGTTCCGATGTGTGGCCCGGCAGCTACGGCGAGGAGCCGCTGAAGCCCGAATGGAGCGGCGACCGCATACGTGATGAATACGAAATCGCGCTGTTGCGCGCGTTTATCGATGCGGGCAAGCCGGTGCTGGGAATCTGTCGCGGCTTGCAGGTCATCAACGTTGCGTTCGGAGGCACGCTGTACCAGGACATCTCGACGCAGCAGCCGGGCAGTCGCACGCATCGCGACGCGGCGCTCTACGACCAGAATTTTCACGAGATCGAATTTGTATCCAATACGCGTCTGGCTGATCTTTATCCGGGAGTCACGCGCGCCCGAGTTAACAGCGTCCATCATCAGGGGGTGAAGAGGCTGGCCGACGGCTTCACTGTCGAAGCGACGTCGCCCGACGACGGAATGATCGAGGCGATGCGCTGGACAGGCCCGTCGTACGTGAACGCCGTGCAGTGGCATCCCGAATTTCTCGACTGGAGAAGCGGCGCGACGCTATCGGGCGATCCCATCCTGAACGATTTCCTCGGCGCCACCGAGACAAAGTAAGCATGCTGACCATTCGAAATCCGGCCACCGGCGGCGCCATTGCGGAGTTGCCAGAGGACGACGCACAGTCGATCGCAGCAAAGTACCGCGCTGCCCGTGCTGCGCAGCCCGCGTGGGCCGCGACACCGCTGCAAGCACGCCTCGATGTGCTGCGCCACTTTCGCGACGCCCTGAAAAGCGATGTGGAGCGCCTCGCCGCCATCCTCACATCGGAGACCGGCAAGCCGATTCGTCAAGCGAGAAACGAGATCAACGGCTTGCCCGGGCGCATCGATTTTTTTCTTTCGGCAGCCGAGTCGACGATCGCAACGCGTGACGTACATGATGCAGCCGGCATGCGTGAGCAGATCTCGCACGAACCGCTCGGCGTCATCGCCAACATTTCGGCGTGGAACTATCCGTACTTTGTCGGCGGCAACGTGTTCGTACCGGGGCTGCTGACAGGCAACGCGGTTCTGTACAAACCCTCGGAGTTCGCTGCCCTAACGGGGATCGAGATCGGCAAACTGTTGCATCTATCCGGCGTTCCGCGCGATATCTTCGCGGTGCTGGTCGGCGATGGAGCCGTTGGCACCGAGCTGATCAAGCAGCCCATCGACGGCGTGTTTTTTACAGGCTCCTATGCGACCGGCCACCGCATCGCGCGCGACGTCGGTCCACGCATGATGAAGCTGCAGCTGGAGCTCGGCGGCAAGGATCCGATCTACGTCTGCGATGACGTCGATGTGGCGGCTGCTGCGGCGTCGCTGGCCGACGGTGCGATGTACAACACAGGGCAGAGCTGTTGCTCGGTCGAGCGCATCTACGCGCATGAGACCGTCCACGACAAGTTCATCGATGCCTTCGTCAACGAGGTATCGGGCTTCAAGCTCGGCGATCCGACCGCCAACGACACCTACATCGGCCCACTGACACGTGCGCCGCAGCTTGGCGTACTTGAACGTCAGGTCGCCGACGCGAAAGTTAAGGGGGCGAAGCTGTTGCTCGGTGGCCAGCGTCTGCAGCGACCCGGCAACTGGTTCGAGCCCACCGTGTTCGCGAACGTAAACCATTCGATGGAATTGATGCGCGAGGAAAGCTTCGGTCCGATCATCGGAATACAGAAGGTCGGCGATGATGCCGAAGCGGTGCGTCTGATGAATGACACCGAGTATGGGCTGACCGCGGGCGTGTACTCCAAAGACGAACAGCGCGCACGCAGCATCCTTTCGCAGCTGCACGCCGGCTCGGTTTACTGGAACTGCTGTGATCGCGTCAGTCCACGGCTGCCGTGGAGCGGTGTCGGGCATTCGGGCATCGGACTCACGTTGTCGACTTATGGCATCGAAACGTTCACGCGGCCCAGGGCGTGGCACCTGAAAGCGTGAGTGCAGATTCGAGCAGCGCTCAGTCGCGCCCCTCGGCGGCCGTCAGTCTGAAAGCACTTTACGATCCGGTTTCACGAAGCGCGAAGAACTGAGGGAGGGACGCATGCTCGTTGGGGTTCCGAAGGAAATCAAGGTTCATGAGTACCGCGTTGGTTTGACACCGTCTTCGGTGCGCGAGATGACGATGCACGATCACACGGTGCTGGTGCAGACCGATGCCGGCGTCGGTATCGGTGCCACCGACGATGACTATCGTCGTGCTGGCGCGGAGATCGCGTCGAGTGCCGAGGAAGTGTTCAAGCGCGCGGAGATGATCGTCAAGGTCAAAGAGCCGCAGGCAATTGAGCGTGCGATGCTGCGTGAAGAGCAAATCCTTTTTACGTACCTGCATCTCGCGCCCGACCCGGAACAGGCGTCTGACCTGATCAACAGCGGCGCAATCTGCATCGCCTACGAAACGGTGACGGCACCCACCGGCGGGTTACCGCTGTTGGCGCCGATGTCCGAGGTCGCAGGCCGTCTTTCGGTGCAGGCCGGCGCACGCTGCCTCGAGAAGTCTGTCGGCGGCATGGGGATGTTGCTCGGTGGAGTGGCCGGCGTTCCGCCGGGCCGCATCGTCATTCTCGGCGCCGGCGTGGTCGGTAGCAACGCCGCACAAATGGCGGTTGGCACTGGCGCTGAGGTAGTCGTCATCGACATGTCGATCGAAGCGCTGCGGCGCATCGATGCGATGCTCGGCGCAAGAGTGATGACGGTGTTTTCGAATCGAGACAACGTCGAGCGCGAGGTTCTGCGTGCGGATCTGGTGATCTCCGGCGTGCTGATTCCGGGTGCCGAAGCCCCGAAGCTCGTCACGCGCGCAATGCTGCCGCAGATGAAGCGCGGCTCGGTGATCGTCGACGTGGCGATCGATCAAGGCGGCAGCTGCGAAACGTCGCGTCCTACGACGCACGCCGATCCGACGTATGTGATCGACGGCGTCGTTCACTACATGGTTGCCAACATGCCGGGCGCGGTGCCGCGTACGTCGACGTACGCACTCAACAACGCGACCCTGCCGTTCGCGCTGCAGTTGGCGAACAAGGGGTGGCGCCGCGCCTTAGCGGAAAATCGCTATCTGAAAGAAGGACTCAACATCGCGCTCGGCAAGGTTAACTACAAAGCGGTCGCAAAAGCTCTGAATCTGCCATACGTCGCTGCCGACGCAGTGCTTCCGCCTTGAGTCTAGAAGTCACTCTTGCGGTGTTGCTCGCCGCACTGCTGCACGCGTCATGGAACGCGATGATCAAGGGCGGCAGCGATGTGCTGCTCGACACCGCGCGATCGTTGCCAGCGTCGGTGTCGTCACCCTTCCCTTTCTCTTCGTCGTGCCATTGCCGGCGCCTGAGAGCTGGCCGTACATCGCCGGCTCCCTGGCCACGCACGTGGCGTACTACTTTTGCATGGTCAACGCGTACAAGACCGGCGAACTCTCGCTGGTGTATCCACTAATGCGCGGCGTCGCGCCGCTGATCACGGCACTGCTCGGAATTGCGTGGCTGCGCGAGATGCCGGGGCTAGTCAGCGGGTCCGGCATGTTGCTGATCTCGATCGGAGTGATCGCGCTGGCGCTGCGACCGTCAGACGGTGCACCCGTACTTGCGGGGCATGAGCCGCGCGATCGGCTTCGCGCTTACGAACGCCGCGGTCATCGCGACCTACACGATCATCGACGGAACCGGAGCACGTCTCGCGGGCAATCCGTGGGCGTACATCGCGTGGTTGTTCGTGCTCGATGCAATCCCGTTTTCGATCTACATGCTGGCGACGCGCCGGCGGACGTTTTTCACCGCACTGGCAGAACGGCGTTGGCACGGATTGATCGGCGGCGGCTTGTCGGCCGGTGCATACGCGATTTCGGTATGGGCGATGACCAAGGCACCGGTGGCACTGGTTGCATCGCTAAGAGAAACGTCGGTGCTCTTCGCCACGCTGATCGGTGCGCGCTTGCTGAAGGAACATTTGACTCCGCGTCGCTGGGCCGGCGTCGGCGCCGTCGTAGTCGGTGTAATGGCCTTGAAGGCCGCTTGATCGATACTATCGGTTGAGTGATGTTGAACACACTGCGTTCGAAGACTGCTTGCCTAGTTGCAATTCTGGCGGTGTTCGCCGCCGGCTGCTCGACGATGCCCAAACCTCAGACGCCGCCGACACCATCGTATTCGTTCAACGCGCCGGAACAGACTCCGCTTGGCAAGCAGGCAGCAGGCAAGCGTCCGCAAGCAGGACAGTCCGGATTGTTCCTGCTCGGCCAAGGCGTCGAGGCGTTTTCGGCGCGGGTCGGTCTCGCAAAGCGGGCGACGCGCACGCTGGACGTGCAGTACTACGCGATCTTCTTCGATGAAAGCGGCACCTTGCTGCTCGGCGAGATGGTCAACGCGGCCCGGCGCGGCGTCCGTGTGCGGTTGCTGCTGGACGATCTGCATACTTCAGGGCAAGAGTTCGATCTTTCGGTGCTGACTTCGGCGGGCATCGAGGTCCGCGTGTTCAATCCCTTCGCCGGCCGCGGCTTCGCCCCGGCGCGGCTGCTCGAGTTCATTGCCGATGGCGAGCGGCTGAATCGTCGTATGCACAACAAGGCGTGGATTGCCGATAACGTCGGCGCAATCATTGGCGGCCGCAATCTTGGCAACAAGTACTTCAGCGGGCCGAGCGAAACGTTGTTCGCCGATCTGGACGTGCTCACATTCGGTCCGGTCACGCGCGAAATCTCGCGTAGCTTCGACCGCTACTGGAACAGCGAGTGGGCGTTGCCGATTCCTGCGGTCGACGGCGCCGAGCGCGACAAAGTCGCCGCCCGACTCCGCGAGTTCGAGTTGCGGATTGACGAGGTCAGGCAAACGTCCTATGGCAAGGCGCTCAAGGACGGCGATCCGATCGGAGATCTGTTGGCGGGAAGACGGCCCATTGTGTGGGCGACCGCACATGCGGTGGTCGATCCGGTTTCGAAGTTCGATGCGGACAAGTCACCGGAAGTCGAAAGCTTCGTGATGACCGAAGTGGCAGAGCGACTGCGTGCAACCAAGGAAACGCTGCTGATGGTTTCGCCTTATCTTGTGCCCGGCGAAAGCGGAACTAGGTTGCTTGCAGAACTAATCGGCCGCGGAGTCAGAGTTCGAGTGTTGACGAACTCGCTGGCGGCGACCGACGTCCCACTGGTGCACGCCGGATACGCGAAATATCGGCCGCAGTTGATCAAGCACGGAGTGCAGCTGTTCGAATTGAAGCCGACCGCGGCGCCCGACATCGGCGGCCGATCATCGACACGCTCGGTTCCGCCTGGCAGTGAAGCGAGCTTGCACGCGAAGGCGTTTGTGATGGATCGAAGAACCGTGATGATCGGCTCGATGAACTTCGATCCGCGTTCGGCTTGGTACAACAGCGAGCTGGGAATTCTGGTTGACAGCCCGCAACTGGCGGCGCAAGTGATCCAGGCGTTCGATCGTGTGACGTCGAGCGAGCGCGTCTGGAAGATGGCGTTCGACGACGAAGGACTGGTATGGCAGTCGACCGACCCGAAGGACGCAGCGACATTGCGCAGCGAGCCTGCGACGTTCTGGCGCCGCGTTCAAGCCGAGATGCTCGGACCGCTCGCGCCGGAGGATTTCATGTGAGAGGCGGCCATCTCTAAGCTGCCCTCCGCGCCGCCACAGCAGATGGCGCGACCTGCTTGATGCCCATGTCTTTCAGTGTCTGCGCAACCGCGCCGACCACATTGCGCATCTCATTCGCATCGATCGCGCCGATGCAACCGACTCTGAACGTTTCGACCTGGGTCAGCTTGCCCGGATACAGGATGTAGCCGCGGTCGCGCGTCATTGCGTAAAACGCCTTGAAGTCGTAGGCCGGATCGGCCGGTGCGTGGAACGTGACGATGATCGGCGCCTGCACAGTCGACGATAGAAATGGCCGGAAGCCGAGCGCCGCCATGCCGTCGATCAGTGTCCTGCAATTGCCGGCATAGCGCGCGAGCCGTGCAGGCTGACCGCCTTCTTCCTTGAACTGATCGATTGCAACGCGCAGCGCGGCGACGACATGCGTCGGCGGCGTATAGCGCCACTGCGTCGTTTTTTCCATGTAAACATACTGGTCGTGCAGATCCATCGCCAACGAGTGCGCGTTGCCGGCGCGGCTCTCGAGCAGCGGCTTTTTGACGATCACAAACCCGATGCCGGGCACGCCTTCCAGGCACTTGCCGCTCGCTGCGACGAGTGCGTCCAATGGCGTTGCGCGCACGTCGATCGGCAGTGCACCGAATGAGCTCATCGCATCGACGATCAAGCCCTTGCCATGTTCTCTGCAAGCATGCGCAACGCCGGCCAGATCGTTCAGTATCCCGGCGCCGGTTTCGCAATGCACTTGGGCCACATGCGTGATCGACGGATCAGCGGTTAACGCCGCGTCGACAATTGCAGCAGTGGTGGGGTGATCCTCGGGAACTGCAAGATCGACAACTGCTCGATTCAGATACTTGCAGATGCGAACGATGCGCGCGCAGTACGCACCGTTGTTCGGCACCAGCACCTTGCCGTCACGCGGCACCAGCGTACCGATCGCGGCCTCGACCGAAAACGTTCCGCTTCCTTGCAGCGGAACGCACGTGTAATCGTCACCGCCATTGACGATGTCGACCACATCGCGTCGAATGCTGGCAGTGATCGAGTTGAATGCTGCGTCCCACGAGCCCCAGTCGCGGAGCATCGCCTGCCGGGTCCGCAGCGAAGTCGTCAGCGGACCGGGCGTCAGCAGGATCGGATCATTGCCGCGAATCATTGTTTGTCTCCCAGGCTGCGCCACTTTTGCGTACGCCGGATCAGCCACCATTCGATGGCGAACAGCAACCCTGTCACGACCGCCGACGTGACGACGATCAGCGTGGCCATCGCCGCGGCCGAGCCGATCGCGCCGGCTTCGTCGAGTTGCAGAATCGAAATCGCCGCCAGTGTCGTCTGAGGCGAATATAAGAACACCACCGCCGATATGGTCGTCATCGCGTTGACGAAGTAGTAGCGGCCGATATCGAGAATCGACGGCAAGCAAACCGGGACGGTAACGCGCCAGAACGTCTTGTAGAACGGCACCTTAAGCGACGCCGATACCGATTCGAACTCGCTATCGATCTGCTTCAGCGCGGTGACCGCGGTCAAGTGGCTCGACGAATAAAAGTGCACGAGTGTCGACAGAACCAGGATCGCCATCGATCCGTATAGAAAGTTGAGCGGATTAGCCGGCGCATTAAAAAACAGGATGTAGCCGATGCCGAGCACCAGGCCCGGGACTGCCATTGGCAACATCGCCTGCAGGCGGATCGCGGGCCGCAGCGCTTCGGCGCCGCGCGTTTTTTCGAGCCAGTAGGCGCCCGCGAACGTGATCGCTGCGCCCAGCACGCCGCACCAGAGCGCCATGATCAGACTGTTGCGATACGCGTGTTCGATACCGGCTTCTTCGAAGCCGTAGGTGTAATGATTGAGCGTCAATGAAAGGTTGTAGGGCCAGAATTTGACTACCGAACCGAACGCGGCCATGCCTACGACCAGCAACAGCAGCGCGGACATCAGCACGACGAACGCGAGCAACGCTCGATCGCGGCCGCGCACAGGTTTTGCCTGATACGGCACGCTGCGCGCCGTCAAGAGCGACTGCTGGCGGCGCCGCACGACGATGGTCAATGAAGAACGCCACGACCGCCGGCAGCAGCAGCACCAAGCCTACGACCGCGCCCATCGAGAAATTCTGCTGGCCGATTACCTGCTTGTAAATGTCAACGGCGAGCACGCTCGTATTGCCGCCGATCACCTTCGGTACGCCAAATTCGGATACCGCCATCGTGAACACGACCATGCTGGCGGAGATCAAGCCGTACTTGGCGCCCGGCAGCGTGATCGTCATGAATTTGCGCCGCTCGCTCGTCCCGAGCGAATCGGCGACTTCATACAGTCGCGCATCCGATAGCGCGAGCGCAGCCATCAGGATCATTACCGCATGCGGAAATGATGCGAACGTCATCGCCAGCACCATGCCGGGCATGCCGTAGATCGACTGCAGCCCGAACCAGCCGAGCATGAATTTGAACGCGCCCTGATTGCCGAACAGGTAGATAAACGAAATAGCCGCCAACAGCGACGGTGCCAGGATCGGGATCATCGCGACGTTGCGCCATAGTCCCTTCCATGGAATGCAACTGCGCTGAATGGCGTACGCGAACAGGAATGCGAGCGGCACCGTAACCACGGTCGTCAACACCGCAAATGTCAACGTGTTCAAAGTCGATTGCGCCAATGCCGGCGACTGGACGTACTGAACAAAGTTGGCGAGGCCGACAAACTGACCCGCGCGATCTTCGACGCTGCGCGCGAAGATCATTGCCAGCGGCACGGTCAGAAACACGAACAGCGCGACCGCGAGCAGCAGAATGCCGCCGCGCGCCGCAAGTGCCTCACCAGCCAGAGCCATGCGCGACGGAGCGCCGAGACGGCGCGACGGCAACGCGATCGAACTCATTCGAGCGCTAGCCGGAGTACATCATGCTTTTGCGCGCTCGGCTGCCCGGTCGGGAAACACTCGAACCCGATCGACTCGTAGCGCTATATCGACCTCGGCACCTTCACATACACCGAGGTCGTGCAGTTGGTTCAGCGAATACGAAATCACCATCGGCTGACCGAGTGCGTCGCTGCGCAACTCGGCAAGGCAAACCGTGCCGAGGTAATCGATGCGTGCGATGCGTCCGCGCAGGCGGTTCGGCAGGCTCGTGAGATCGCCTTCGACGTGCCGATCTTCCGGCCGCACGTAGATGCGTACCGCTTCTCCCGCCGCACTGCCATTGCTGGCCGGCAGGGCGAGGTCGACGCTGCCGACTCGATATCGCCCGCCACCGAGGCACGTGGCTTTCAAGACATTGACCTTGCCCAGGAAATCGGCGACGAATGGTGTGGCGGCACGTTCGTAGACTTCGCTCGCCGAGCCGACTTGCTCGATCACGCCGTCGTTCATCACAACCACGCGATCGGCCATCGACAACGCTTCTTCCTGATCGTGTGTGACCATGATCGTGGTGACACGCAGCCGACGTTGCAATTGCTTGATCTCGCCACGCAGCCGTTCGCGTACCTTTGCATCGAGCGCAGACAGCGGCTCATCGAGCAGCAGCAGGCTCGGTGATGTTGCCAACGCGCGCGCCAGAGCTACCCGCTGCTGCTGGCCGCCGGACATCTGGCTGGGATACTTCGCGCCTGCACCATGCAGGCCGACCAGCGATAACAGTTCATCGACCCGCGCCGTTACTTCAGCGCGCCCCTTGCGCCGATTCACCAGCCCATAGGCAACGTTCTGCGCGATCGTCAGATTCGGGAAGAGCGCATACGACTGGAACACGATGCCGTAATCGCGCGCCGCCGGAGGCGCATTCGAAACATCGACGCCGTTTTGCCAGATGCGACCGCTGCTTTGCCGCTCGAGGCCCGCGATGATCCGCAGCAACGTCGTCTTGCCGCAGCCCGATGGGCCGAGAAAGCACACCAGCTCGCCCGATTCGATCGTCAGGTCGATCGATTGAAGGGCTGTAAAGGCGCCGAAGGCTTTGTGAATGCCTTCGAGCCGGACGGCGACGCTGTCGGTCACCATGAGAGTGTGCGACAAAACGCCGGGTTGAACGCAGAGAGCGTTCGAACCCGGCGCGTTATTTCCGCGGCCCAGCCGTCGGAAACAACATCACTTGGGAGCCGCCTTCGTTCCGTAGCGTTTTTCCCATTCGCCGAGAATTCGGTCACGATTCTTCGCGGCCCAGGCGAAATCGTTCTTCACCAATCGACTCGCGTAGTCGGCGGGCACATTGGGCAGCGGCTTGGACATCGCCGGCACGGCGACGATCGCGAAATTATTCGCGTACAGCGCCATCGCCTCATCCGTCACCGACCAGTCGACCAGCTTTTGCGCGGCGGCCATGTTCTTCGTGCCCTTGTGAATCGCGATCGCTTCCAGGTCCCAACCGAGTCCCTCCTTCGGAAACACCAGCTCGATCGGCGCACCGCGCGCCTTTTCCCGATTCGCGCGATACTCGAACGAGATACCAACCACGTACTCGCCGGCTGCCGCCGCTGCGCACGGGCGCGACCCCGAGTGCATGTACTGCGCAATGTTTTCGTGCAGGCCGTCCATGTACTTCCAGCCATCGGCTTCGCCCCACATCTGCAGCCAGGCAGACACATCGAAAAAGCCAGTGCCCGACGACGCCGGATGCGGCATCACGATCTGGCCTTTGTAAACCGGCTTGGTCAGATCACGCCATGTCTCCGGCTTCGGAATGTTGCGCTTCGCACCCTCGGCGGTGTTGTAGCAAATGGTCGCGCCCCACACATCCATCCCGACCCATGCCGGCGGATTCTTCGGGTCGCGATATTGCGCAGAGATTCGATTCAAGCCCGCCGGCGCGTAGGGCACGAGCATGCCTTCTGTGTCGAAGATCGCCATGCTGGTCGCGGCCACACCCATCACGACATCGGCCTTCGGATTGGCTTTTTCTGCCAGCAGCTTGGCGGTGATGATGCCGGTGGAGTCTCGCACCCAGGTGATCTCGATACTCGGGTTCGCTTTCTCGAACCCTTCCTTGTAAGCCTTTAGTTGATCGGTTTCGAGCGCGGTGTAGACGTTGAGCTGCGTCTTCTGCGCACTAACGCCGAACGCCACCAGTGAAAGTGCAGCGGCCGCAAGCAGCTTGCCGGCCGTGGTTGAAAGGGATTTCATCGACTTCTTCTCCTTGTATGCCAACTACGGCCCGTGGAACAGCTCGTCACACAACTGTAACGAACGACCGGCCAGATTAGATTGAAACCTTGACTGAACGGTGACAAAAACTGCAAGCAGTCTAGGCAGGCTCGATTTTTACTGTCAATTGTTTTTTGCAGATTGTCGACAATCTTCAATTTAGAGGCTAAACTGTGGGCATGATCGATCGTGCCCGCGGCGACGGAAGTCCCCGGGCTTCGGCCGCGCATGCGGTTGAGCCCACCCGCTCCTCTCATCCGACCATCGCGTTGCTTCGCTCCGCGTCGCTTTCGAGCGCGGCGCAGCATGAGATCGAAAGGATGATTCTGGAAGGCGAGATCAACGCCGGGGCCAAACTAACCGAAGCATGGCTGTCGGAGCGCTTGGGAGTTTCCCGAGGACCGATCCGCGAAGCGTTTCGGATGCTCGAGGAAGCCGGTCTGGTGCGGCAAGAGAAGAACCGCGGCGTATTCGTGCGCGAGATTCCGCTTGAAGAGGCCCTGGAGATTTTCGATCTTCGCGCGGCGATGGACGAGCTGGTCGGCAGGCGACTCGCCGAAACGATCACTGCCGAGCAGATAAAAACCGTGCGCGCCATCGTCGAAAAAATGGACGCTGCGGTGCGCGCGGGCGATGCGGATGCCTACCACCTCTTGAACCTGCAGTTTCACGACACGCTGGTCGAGCTTGCCGGCAATCGCAAGATGGCGGGCATCTACCGCAAGCTGGTCAAGGAACTCGCGCTGTATCGGCGGCGCAATCTGCGTCACCAGGCGGTGCTGCCGCATTCCGCAGCCGAGCATCGCGCAATTTTGAAAGCGATCGCGTCGGGTGACGCGGAGCGAGCGGGCGCCGCGATGTACGACCATGTGATCGAGAGTAAACAACGCGCCATTAGCGGAAGCACTTTGAAGCAGGCATTACCGCAGCGCGCACGGCAGTCGACCGCGCGCTCGACCAGAAAGAATCAGAGGATGGACCCATGAAGACCAACGGCAGTGCAATCAATGTGAACGGCCGCCGCTATGCGCCGCCGAAACAACCGACAGTCGTGATCTGCGTCGACGGTTGCGAGCCCGATTACATCGCACAGGCGGTCGCAGGCGGCCGCATGCCAAATCTGAAACGCGTGCTGTCCGATGGCACGGCGCTGTTCGCCGACTGCGTCGTACCGAGTTTCACGAACCCCAATAACCTATCGATCGTCACCGGCGCGCCGCCTTCAGTGCACGGTATTTGCGGTAACACGTTGCTCGACGTCGACAGCGGCGCTGAGGTGATGATGAACGATCCAAAGTGGCTGCGCGCACCGACGATCCTGGCGGCGGTGGCCGACGCCGGCTATTCGGTCGCGGTGGTCACTGCCAAGGACAAGCTGCGTCGATTGCTCGGGCACAAATTGCGCGGCGTTTGTTTTTCGGCGGAGCGAGCCGATCAGGCGACACAGCAGGAAAACGGAATCGACGATGTGGTAGCGCTGGTGGGAATGCCGGTGCCCGATGTGTACAGCGCCGAGCTATCGGAGTTCGTCTTTGCGGCCGGCGTCAAGCTACTTCGGACCCGGAAGCCCGATCTGCTGTATTTGTCGACCACCGACTACGTGCAGCACAAGCACGCGCCCGGCGATGAACAGGCGAATCGCTTTTATGCGATGTTCGATCGTTATCTCGGCGAACTCGACTCTCTCGGTGCCGTGTTCGTGGTGACGGCCGACCATGGCATGAATGCCAAGACGCGCCTGGATGCCAGTCCGAACGTAATCTATCTGCAGGATCTGCTTGACGACTGGCTTGGCGGCGAGCGCTCGCGCGTGATCCTTCCGATCACCGATCCTTACGTCGTGCACCACGGCGCGCTCGGATCGTTTGCGACGATCTACCTGGCGGCTGATGCCGTCGGCGGTGTGATCGATCGCCTGCGCACGCTGCTGGGCATCGAACTCGTATTGCCACGCGCCGAAGCGGCGCAGCGCTTCGAGCTGCCGCCCGATCGCATCGGCGACATCGTCGTCGTATCGGAACGCAGTTTCGTGCTCGGCACCGGCCGCAGCCGGCACGACCTAACGCAGCTCGAATTGCCTCTGCGTTCGCACGGCGGAATCTCGGAGCAGAGAGTGCCGCTGATCATCAATCGGCGCATTGAAGGGCTCGATCAGAACCGCCGCTGGCGAAACTTCGATGCGTTTGATCTGGCGCTGAATCATGCGCAGTAGTGTCATGCCCAATAGCGCGGTTCTGCAGGCGCAATTGAGCGGCCGGAGCGACGTCGGCGGCGTACGCACCGAGTCCTTGCGCATCGCCGGCGAGAAAGTCGCCACCGATCGCCACTTTGACGTTCGGTATCCGTACACCGGTGAAGTCGTCGCGAGCGTTCCGTACGCAACGATCGACGATGTGCGCCGCGCCATCGACACTGCGGCCAGGTTCCGCAGTCCGCTGACGCGGCACGAGCGGTATCGCATCCTGATGAACGCGGGCGAAATCATCGCCAGCCGTCGCGATGAAATCGCGCGGCTGATCACGCTCGAGTCCGGCCTCTGTTTAAAGGACACGTTGTACGAAGTGGGCCGTGCCAGCGACGTGTTGCTGTTTTCAGCAAATCAAGCGCTGGTGGACGACGGCCAGGTGTTCTCGTGTGACGTCACTCCGCACGGACGCAAGCGCAAGGTCTACACGATGCGCGAGCCGCTGCTCGGCGTCATCACCGCGATCACGCCGTTCAATCATCCGCTGAACCAGGTCATACATAAGGTCGCGCCCGCGATCGCGACCAACAATCGAGTGGTGCTCAAGCCGAGCGAAAAGACTCCGCTCGCCGCCTATGTACTGGCCGACATCTTGTACGAGGCCGGCTTGCCGCCAGCGATGCTATCGGTCGTTACCGGCGACCCGCGCGAAATTGCCGACGAGCTACTGACAAATCCGCAAGTCGATTTGGTGACTTTTACCGGCGGCGTTGCGGTCGGCAAGGCAATCGCTGCCAAGGCTGTTTACAAGCGCCAGGTGTTGGAGCTCGGCGGCAACGATCCGATCATCGTGATGGAAGACGCCGATCTGGAGGAGGCGGCAACGCTCGCGGCCAGCGGCTCTTACAAGAACTCGGGCCAGCGCTGCACGGCAGTCAAGCGGATGCTTGTGCAGCGCTCGGTGGCCGATCGCTTCATAGAACTGCTGGTCGAAAAGACGCTGGCGGTGAAATATGGCGACCCGCTCGATCCGTCGACCGACATGGGCACGGTCATCGACGAGCCGGCGGCCACGCAGTTCGAGCAAAGAGTCAATGAGGCGGTGGCGCGCGGCGCGAAGGTCTTGGTTGGCAACAAGCGCAGCGGTGCACTCTATTCGCCCACGGTGGTCGACCGAGTGACGCCGGAGATGACGCTCGTCAAGCAGGAAACGTTCGGCCCGGTGTCGCCGGTGATGCGCTTCGACACGATCGACGACGCGATCGCGATCAGCAACTCGACTGCCTACGGCTTGTCGTCTGCGGTGTGCACCAACCGGCTCGACTACATCACGCGCTTCGTTTCCGAGCTGCAGGTCGGCACCGTGAACGTGCGTGAAGTGCCGGGATACCGGCTAGAACTGACGCCTTTCGGGGGAATCAAGGACTCGGGATTGGGATACAAGGAAGGTGTTCTCGAAGCGATGAAGAGCTTCACCAACACCAAAACGTATTCCCTGCCCTGGTAGCCTCGATGCAGACGTTGTTGAACCTGTTGGCCGCTATTGCACTGCTCGTATGGGGCACGCACATCGTGCGGTCCGGCGTGCTGCGCGTGTACGGCACAAGCCTGCGACAGGTGCTACGGCGTAGCGTCGGTAATCGCGGCACCAGCTTTGTTGCGGGAGTCGGGGTCACCGGACTGCTGCAGAGCTCGACCGCAACCGCGCTGCTCGTCTCGTCGTTCGTCTCGCAGGGAATGATCACGACTTCGGCGGCATTGGCGGTAATGCTCGGCGCCGATGTCGGCACCGCACTGATGGTGCAGTTCTTTTCGCTGAACCTGGCGTGGCTCGCGCCGTTGTTGATCGTTTCGGGTGTCGTCGTTTATCTGTCGAAGAAGAACGAGCGTGCGGGGCAGATCGGCAAGATCGTGCTGGGACTCGGTGTGATGATCCTGGCATTGCACATGGTGACGGCAGCCACTGCGCCATTGACGCAAGCCGCCGGCGTCCGTGTGCTATTCGCGCAACTCTCCGGCGACTTGCTGCTCGACGTGCTGATTGGCGCGCTGCTAGTCGTCGTTTCGTATTCGAGCCTGGCAGTTGTGCTCCTTGTCGCCACACTTTCTGCTACCCACGTCGTTCCGATTGAAGTCGCGCTGCCGATCGTGCTCGGCGCCAACCTCGGGAGCGGCTTGCTGGCTTTGCTGACGACATGGAAGGCAGACGCCATCGCCCGCCGCGTCCCGCTCGGCAACTTCTTGTTCAAGGCGGCCGGCGTTGCAGTGGCCGTGCTGGCGCTGCCGCTGGTCACCCCCTACGTGCAGCAGCTGCAAGACGATCCGCAACAACTGGTCGTGCAGTTTCACTTGCTGTTCAACATCGTGCTGGCGATTGCGTTTATTCAGTTCACCGGGCGCTTTGCCTCGATTACGGAACGTTGGCTGCCGGCTCCACGACCGACGGATGTGGTGGGCCAGCCGAAGTACCTGGATCCGGTCGCGCTCGACACTCCGGCGCTCGCGCTCGGCAACGCGGCGCGGGAAGCGATCCGCCTCGCCGACACGGTTCACGAAGTGTTGACCGGCTTGTTGACGGTGCTGAAGACCAACGACCTGTCGCTGGTCGAAGCGCTGCGGCGCAAGGATGATGAAATCGATCGTATCTACTCGGCCATCAAGCGCTATCTTGCGCAGGTGAGCCGCGAAGCGCTCGAGGCCAACGAAGCGCGGCGCTGGAGCGAGATCATCCAGTTCACGATAAATCTCGAACACGTTGGCGACATCATCGAGCGGCTGCTGCTCGACGTCGCTGAGCGCAAGATCCAGCACAAGCTTTCGTTTTCGGACGCTGGCATGGTCGAAATCAGCGACCTGCACGCGCGGTTGGCCGCCAACCTGCACCTTTCGGTCGCGGTGTTCCTGAACGGCGATCTGAAATCGGCGCAGCAGCTGATCGCCGAGAAAGTGACGTTCCGCGAGCTCGAAATGCGTTATGCCGACCATCATTTGCGCCGGCTGTTTGAAAACACGCAGCGATCGGTCGAAACGAGTTCGCTGCACCTTGATCTGCTGTCGGACTTCAAACGCATCAATTCGCTGATCTGCTCGGTGTCGTACCCGATTCTGGAATCCGCCGGCGTGCTGGCCAAGACACGCGTACTGGGCGACCAGATCGGCTTGTTCAACACCCGTCAGTCACCCGCGAGCTAGCGAATGGCACTCACTCTTGACGACATCAAGCCGTTGTTCGTGGCCAAGGGCGGCCGCATGTACGCGGGCGAGCCGGTCACACAATTGGAACACGCGTTGCAGTCGGCACATCTGGCCGAACAAAGCGGCGCCGACACCGCGCTGATCGTGGCTGCGCTGCTGCACGACCTTGGTCACATGGTGAACGATCAAGGGGAAACGCCGACGCTCAGCGGCATTGACGATCGGCATCAGTTCGTCGCGCTGCCGTTCCTGCGGGGGCTCTTTCCCGATGCGGTACTGGAACCGATACGATGGCACGTCGATGCCAAACGGTATCTGTGTGCACGCGGCGACGGCAACGTGAACGGTGCCCAATACTGGGCCAACCTGTCGGCTGACTCCCAGCGAAGCCTTGAACTGCAGGGCGGGATATTTACCGACGCCGAGGCACAGCACTTCATTTCGCAGCCGCACGCCGATGACGCGGTGCGCGTGCGACTGTGGGATGACGCCGCGAAGATCGCCGACGCGCAAACACCCGAGCTCGGACACTATCTGGCACTGGCAGAAAAAGTCGCCCTGCGGCGATAAACTGCGCGTCTCGCGTCCGCGACGCGAGCAAAAGGACCTCCGATGAGACGTGTGCCGAGCCTGGCGGCGATTGCCTGCATGTCCCTCGCTGCTTCATGCACGAAGGCGCCGGAACCTGCGGCGCAAAAAGCCGCTACCGCCGTGCCCAAAGCAACGTCGATCGCATGGGTGAATACGAAAGCGCCGGCAGATGTCGAGTCGGCATTCGCCGCCGCCAAAGAAGCGAACAAACCGGTCTTCCTGTTCTGGACTGCCGCCTGGTGCCCACCGTGCAACCATGTCAAGTCGACCATCTTTACGCGCGATGAGTTCGTCGCGAAGTCGCGTTCGTTCGTGCCGGTGTACGTCGACGGCGACACGCCGGGAGGTCAAGCGCTCGGCAAGCGCTTTAACGTCAGCGGCTATCCGACGATGCTGGTGCTGACGCAAGACGGCAACGAAGTGACGCGGCTCGAAGGTTCGGTCGAGCCTCAGAAGTACATGCAGCTGCTCGAGTACGGACTTTCGGGTGGCGCGTCCGCACGCCAGTTGCTCGACGCTGCGCTCGCCGGCAAGCGGCTTTCTGCAGAAGACTGGCGCCTGCTTGCGTATTACTCGTGGGCGACCGACCATCAACAGCTGGTGCCGGAAGAAGAGGCGCCTGCAGCATTGCTAAAGCTTGCGCGCAGCTGCCCGCCCGAGTACCGCGAGTCGTCGTCACGGCTGGTGCTGCAAGCGCTCGGCGCGGCGGCGAGCGCCAAAGGCGATGCCAAGCCGGTGATCGACAAGGCAGATGCAGTGGCAAGCGTCAAGAGCGTGTTGGCGCGACCCGAGCTGGTGCGCGAACACTACGATCAACTCGCCTTCAGTGCGGACGATATCGTCGGCGCCATTACCGCACCGAAATCGGCCGAGCGCGCGGAGTTGATCAAAGAATGGAATGCCGTGCTGGATCGGCTTGCGAATGACAAAACCTTAAGCAGTGCCGGCCGCGTGTGGGCGACCAATGGCAAAGTCTTGCTTGCCCGCCTGGACAACAAGGATGGTCCGCTGCCCGCGCCATTGCTCGAAGATGTGCGCGCACAGGCGGCACGCGCCGATCGCGAAACAACCGACATTAACGAGCGGCAATCGGTGATCAACAGCGCGGGCGGGATGCTCGCGCGCGCGGGATTGCTCGACGAGTCAGACGCATTGATTACACGCGAGTTAAAGCGCTCGCACTCGCCCTACTACTACATGCTGGTGCTCGCTTCAAACGCAAAGAAGCGCAACACACCGGCAGGCAATGCGGCTGCGATCGATTGGGCGCGGCAAGCGTATGAAACTTCGGTCGGCCCGGCGACGCGCCTCGAATGGGGCGGTACGTATGTCCGCTACCTGATCGATCTCGCGCCGCAGGATGCAGCGCAAATTGAGAATGCGGCGGCGAGCGTCATCGGTGAATTGCGAACCGAGTCCGGCGCGTTTTCGGGCCGCAGCAGACGCACACTGGAGCGCATGAGCGAGCGCCTGGCCGCATGGAACAAGGACGGCAGTCACGACGCTGGGCTTGCGCGCCTTAATGCCAAGGTAACGCCGATGTGCGCGCTAGCAGCTGACGGTGCTGACCGCGCCGCCTGCGAAACGCTGTTCAGGCCGAAACGCGCGTAAGTGACCAGGCGCTACAGCGCTTCGCTGTCGAGCGCTGAGCAGCGCGAGTTCGTGCCGTTCATGCACGAACTGATTGCGGTAGCGTTCGCCACGATCCGCCCGTTCTTCCTGAGCGATGCAGCGGTCTTGCTGAAGAGCGATGCGAGCCCGGTAACGTTGGCTGACCGTAATGCCGAGGCTGCGATGCGCCGCTTGATCGAGCACCGCTATCCGCAGCACGCAATCGTCGGCGAAGAGCATGGCGTCAGGCACGGCCGTGACTACCGCTGGGTGCTTGATCCGATCGACGGCACGCGCGCGTTCATTACGAATTGCTTCCTGTTCGGCACATTGATCGCCCTCGAGCGCAACGACGGCGCAGGCTTCAGACCGGTGTTGGGCGTAATAGGTCATTCGACCGCAGGAGTCGCGCTGATTGGCCATCAGCGAGGCACCACGCTGTATTCGCACGACGGCTCGTCACGGCGGCGTCAAGGTGCGGCGCTGTGAACGCCTCGAAGACGCGACCGTGCTTGTCACATCGCACTGGACTTCGAACGAGCAGCCGGCCGCAGGCACTGCTCGCATCGAAGAGATCGTCAAACGCGCAAAGCTGTATCGCACCTGGGGTGATTGCTTTGGTTATTTCGCGCTTGCTACGGGCGCGGCCGATTTGATGCTCGATCCACGGCTGGGCTATTGGGATGTGGCCGCGGTCGTGCCGGTAGTAGAAGGCGCCGGCGGCGTGGTCAGCTCATGGAGCGGTGGCGATCCCCTTGCCGAGCTATCGTTGATCGCCAGTGCAGGGGCGCTGCATCCGATCGCGCTATCGCTGCTTTCCGGCTAACGTCAGAACGTGGTCGTAGGTTGCGCGGTCGTCGCGTGCCGGGGTGCCCGCCAGCGGTCGGCCGACTCCAGTAGCAGCTCTGCCATTGAATGTCGCCGCTGGAAGGTTTCACGCTGCCAGCGTGCGTCGTTGCCGTCGGTACGCACCCAGCGTTCGATCTCGTCGAGCGCATCGGTCGACGCGAGCTCGCGCGCGAACGGGCGACAGGCGTCGAGCGTCGCTAACACATCCTGGTGCAGCGGCCGAATCGCGCCGGTGCTGCCGTTGATCACCTGGCCTTCGAGGCCGAAGCGGCACGCCTGGAAGCGGTTGTAGTTGTACGTCAGGTAAATGTCTTCGCTCTCGGGTGGCACCGGATGTTCGAGCAGCATGCGGCAAATCGTCTGCAGATAAGCCGCCAGGACCGCTGCGCGCTCTACCGTCAGCGGGGTGTCGCACACTCGCACTTCGATCGTTCCGAACTCGGGCTTCGGCCGAACATCCCAGTAAAAGTCTTTCATGCTCTCGACGACGCCGAGCGCCTTTAACTTGGCGAAGAACCGCTCGAATGCAGGCCAATCGGTCAAAAACGGCGCACGGCCCGACAGCGGAAACGCATAGACGCTGTTCAAGCGCGAGCAGTCGTACGAAGTATCGACGCCCTGAAAGTACGGGCTCGCGGCCGCGAGCGCGATGAATTGCGGGATGTAGATGGACAGCCGATGCAGCAGCCACAACGCCTGAGTTCCGTTTTCGCAGCCGACATGCACATGCTGGCCGAATACCGTGAACTGCTTGGCCAGGTAGCCGTACAAACCGGCAACGTGCCGAAAGCGCGGCCGATCGTAGATCTGCCGGTCGTACCAGCGCTGAAACGGATGGGCACCCCCGCCAGCGACTTCGATATCGAGCCGGTCGGCACCGGCAACCAGGGTATCGCGCATCGCGATCAACTCGGCCACCAATGTAGCGAATGAGCGATGCACCGACGTGCTCATCTCGAGCATGCTCTCGGTGATCTCGGGCTTGATGTCGCCGGGATGCGGTTTTTTCGACACCAGCGCAATAAGGTCCGATGCGCCGCGCGTCAAGTCGCCGGTGCGGCGATCGATCAGTTGCAGCTCAAGCTCGACGCCCAGGCTCAGCGGGTTCGACGCCGTGAACGCGAGCCCGCTTTCGGAGTTGGCGGTCGTTGCCGCTTTCGATATGTCTGCCGTCATCTGCTGATTCCATCGGTTCTGGCTTCATCACTTCTGCGCAGCGCGAACACTAACGTCAGCGCACCGACAACCTGCAAAACGACGACGCTCAACAGCAGCACCGCATTGGTCTGCGCGCCGAGCTGAGGATTGAGCTGTGACACTTCCTGCGTCAGCATCAATGCCAGCGCCGACATCGGCAACAGACCAAGGCCTGTCAGAATCCCCTTGCGCCACGCAATTCCGGTCCACGGAGCGAGCGCGCCGACCGCGGCGATTTTGCAGATAGCGCGCACACTGATCAAGTGCTAGTGCGGGTAGCCACGCGGCAAACAACACCCTGCCGTCGACGACCGCGGCGGACAGCGCAAAAAACAGCGCGATTGCAACACCTGATGCAAGCCCGATATCGGTCCTTGCCAAGAGCCGCTGCTGATCGAATGCACGGACAAAGGCGCCGCAGGCAAGCAGGGCCAGTAGGGCCGAGAGCTTCAAGGCGACCGCGCTTGCAAAGACGATCCAGACGATGGCCAGCATCACCATGATCTGCGCGGCGCGATCGCGCCCGACAAAGCCGACAACCAGCAGAAACACGCGCGCACCAATGACTGCGAGGACAAGCGAGCCGGCGATCAGGTACGCAGGGTGTAGCAGATAGTCATCCAGCACGCCGCGCGTATGCACCCGCGCCCATCCGAGCAGCAAGGTTGAAACCACGACGGCGTAGATCGAATTGAGCGCGGTCAGCAGCAGAGTGCGTTCGGTAACCTGGCCTTGACTCCGCATTTCTCGCGTCACTGCGAGCACCACGGCCGGCGAAGTCGACATGCTGATCGCCGCGATCAGCGCGGCCGCCAGCGGCGCGATATCAAATACCTGCATCACGAGATAAACCGCGATGAACGTGAGCACGCTTTCAAGCACGCTCGCCGCCAGCAGCGCAGGGTTGCGCCGGACCCAGCCAAACGACACTCGCTGTCCGACATCGAACAGAATGATGGCAGCGGCGAAGTTCATCGAAAACTGCATGGTCCGGATCGGCAGCTGTTCGATCTTCAAGAGTTGCAGCACGTAGCCGCCGGCGCCGAATAGCGCGCCGGCTGCCAAGTAGCCGAGCAAGCGCGGAACACGTAGCCAACGGACTGCCACCTCTCCTGCGGCCGCAGCGAACAGCGCGAGCACTGCGACGGCCACCGCCGTCGGCCACGTGGGCGGCCACTCGGGAAGAAAACTCAAGTCCATCGGAAGGCCGGCGCGCGTGAATGCACGACGCTGCGGATATCAGGACAGTCGAACGGATACCTGCTCGAACGGTTCCAGCGCAATTCGAAAACGGAACAGGTCGGCGAGTCGGCGTGCGTTCAACTTTTCCATTAGGCGGGCACGGTGCACTTCGACCGTGCGCGGGCTGATTCCCAGTTCCGCTGCAATTTCGCGGTTGTGCAGTCCATCGGTAACTCGCTGAAACACTTCCTGTTCGCGCCGCGTCAGCCGCGCAACCATTTCCGTCATCAGCAATCGCTCGCGCGCGCGTTCGATCGCCTCTGTGTCGCTTGCCAGCGCCGCGCCGACCGCATCGAGCAGATCCTGGGGCTGCACCGGCTTCTCAAGGAAATCACGCGCACCCGCCAGTAGTGCAGCGCGCGCGGATGCCACATCGCCATGCCCGGTCACAACGACCACCGGCAATTGCGGAGTGTCCTGATGCAATCTGGCCTGCAAGTCCAGTCCACTCATTCCCGGCAAGTGCAGGTCGACAAGCGCGCATGCGGGTCGCGCACCGGCGCCATGCCGCAAGAATTCCTCTGCATTGGAGAAGCACTGCGCGCGGAGTCCGCTCGACTTCAACAGCGCAGCAAACATCCCCCGCGCGTCTACATCGTCTTCGACGATGTAGACCGTCGACTCTTGCGTTTCCGAAGGAGTGATCGAGGAAGTCAAAAGCGCTCGACGTTAGAACGGAATGTCGTCATCCATCTCAGCAACGCTCGGCACGGACTTGCCGGCCGGCCGGCTGCTCGAGGCCGGGGTCGAGCGGGCCGGCGCACGCGACTCTTCGCCGCTGTCAAAATCGCCACCCGCTGTGCCGCCCTCGCGCGAGCCGAGCATCTGCATGTTGTCCGCAATCACTTCGGTCGTGTAGCGATCCTGACCGTCCTTGTCCTGCCACTTGCGCGTACGCAATCTACCCTCGACGTACACCGGGCGGCCCTTCTTCAGATACTCGCCGGCGATTTCGGCAAGCCGCCCAAAAAAAGCGACCTTGTGCCACTCAGTGGCTTCCTTCATTTCGCCGGTGGCCTTGTCCTTCCAGCGATCCGACGTGGCGATGGTTATGTTGGTGACGGCGGCGCCGTCGGCCGTGTAACGCGTTTCAGGGTCACGCCCGAGATTGCCGATCAGTATCACTTTATTGACGGATGCCATCGCTATCTCCTAATAACTTGCATTAAACCGGTAGCGGCGCATTGTCAGCCACGGCAGGAACTTCGCGCATGCCGAGCGCAATCAGCCACCACGCCGCCATCACGACTGCCGCAAACACGAACACCGCCTCAGAACCCCATCGCGCGACGATGGCGCCGCCGAATGCGCCACCGACAAACAGTCCCAACGCCTGCGCCGTATTGTAGATGCCCAACGCCAGACCTTTTGCCGACGCGGGCGCAATGCGCGACACCAATGATGGCAAGGACGCCTCCAGAATATTGAAGCCGGTGAAAAAGAGCAGCAGCCAAAGCGATAACCAGATAAGCGTATCGCCGCGAAATAGGAATCCCAGCTGTGCCGTCAGTACCAGCATGATCGCGCCGATAAACAGCGGCCGTATCAAGGCGCGACGCTCGGCGACGATCAGCGGCTTCATCATCAACGCAAACGACAGGACAATCACCGGGAAGTAGACCTTCCAGTGTTGCGCGAGCGGCAAGCCCCCGCTTTGTACCAGCAGCACCGGAACTACGACGAACATCGCCATTAGCACCGTATGCAACGCAAAGATGCCGAAGTTGAGCCGCAGCAACTGTCGGTCGGTCACGGCCTCGCGCCAGCCGCGCCGATCGACACGCGGGACCGGCGGCGGCGCGGGCGGCACGACCCATAGCAGCACGCCGATCGCTGCAACAACGAGCACGCCGGTCATCGCAAAGAGACCCTTCACCCCGATTGCGTCATATAGCGCCGGCGCAAGGACCAGCGAACCGGCAAAGGTGGCTGCGACCGATGCACCCACCAGCGCCATCGCCTTGGTTCGATGCTCGTCACGCGTGGCGTCGGCAATGAACGCGGTGACCGCCGCCGAGATCGCTCCGGCGCCCTGGATCGCTCGTCCAACAATCGTCCACCCGATGTCGTCGGCGGCCGCAGCGATAAAGCTTCCCGCTGCGAACACGACCAGGCCCGCAGCGATCACCGGCTTGCGACCCCAGCGATCACTTGCGGCACCGTAGGGAACCTGCAGTAGCCCCTGTGTCAGCCCGTAGATGCCGAGCGCGAGCCCGACCAGTGTGGCGTCGGTTCCTCCCGGTATCGACTGCGCGTACACCGCAAACACGGGCAGGATCAGGAACAGCCCCAACAAGCGCAACGCAAAGATCGACGCCAGCGAAACGCTGGCGCGAATTTCGAGCCTGGTCATTCCTGAGCGAGTGGGATCGGTCATGCCGAAGCGGCGCGCTAGCGGGTTGCCCGCGCGCCGCGGAGTCGCGGGGTCGGGCCGCGTATGCGTTTGTAGTTATAGTAACAAGTTGCCCTTTGTATTCGCATTGTTCGCCACAAAGTTCGTAGCAGATGAGCGCAATCTCAAGCAGCGGAGAAATCCGCATCCGCGGCGCACGCACCCATAACCTGAAGGATGTCAATCTCGATCTGCCGCGACACCGGCTGATCGTGATTACCGGGCTTTCGGGCTCCGGCAAATCCTCGCTCGCCTTCGACACGCTGTATGCCGAAGGCCAGCGCCGCTATGTCGAATCGCTGTCGGCTTATGCGCGCCAGTTCCTGCAGCTGATGGAAAAGCCCGACGTCGATCTAATCGAAGGGCTTTCGCCGGCGATCTCGATCGAACAGCGATCGGCGTCACACAATCCGCGTTCGACCGTCGGCACCGTGACCGAAATTCACGACTATCTGCGACTGCTTTACGCGCGTGTGGGCACGCCGTACTGCCCGAATCACAAGCTGCCGCTGCAATCGCAGAGCGTGTCGCAGATGGTCGATGCGACACTGCGTTTACCGTCCGACGCGCGGGTGATGGTGCTGGCGCCGGTGGTGCGCGACCGCAAAGGCGAGTTCGCAGAATTTTTTGATGACATGCAGACGCAGGGGTTCGTGCGCTTTCGCATCGACGGCACGATCGTTGAAGCCGACGCGCTGCCACCATTGAAGAAGACCGAAAAACACTCGCTCGATGTTGTTGTCGATCGTCTAAAGGTGCGCGCCGACGCCAAGCAACGGCTGGCCGAATCGTTCGAGACCGCATTGCGGCTCGCCGATGGCCGCGCGCTATTGCTCGATCCTGACAACGGGCGCGAAACGCTGTTTTCGAGCCGCTTTTCGTGTCCTCAGTGCGACTATTCGCTATCCGAGCTCGAACCGCGGCTGTTTTCGTTCAATAACCCGATCGGCGCGTGCGAAGCGTGCGACGGCCTGGGACAGGTCGAATACTTTGACGAGAGCCGCGTCGTCGCGCACCCGGAGCTCTCGCTTGCCAGCGGCGCCATCAAGGGCTGGGACCAGCGCAACCAGTATTACTACCAGATGCTGTCGGCGCTGGCGCAACATTACGGCTTCGATATCGACGCGCCGTTCGAGCAGCTCCCGGAGACCGCGCGCAACGCCGTGCTGCACGGATCGGGCGACACCGAGATTCCATTTACCTACACCAACGAGCGCGGCCGCAACATCGTGCGCCGGCACCCCTTCGAAGGTGTCATTCCGAATCTGCAAAGGCGCTTTCGTGAAACCGACTCGCTGGTGGTGCGGGAAGAACTCGGCAAGCTGCGTAGTCATCGCGCGTGTCCGGTGTGCGAGGGAACGCGACTGCGGCGCGAAGCTCGTAATGTGTTTATCGGCGATGGGGCTGAGCGGCGCGGTATCTATCAGATCGCAGCGGCGCCGTTACGGGAAGCGTTCGAATACTTCGAACGGCTCGAGTTCACCGGGTCGAAAAAGGAAATCGCCGACAAGATCGTCAAGGAGATCTCTTCGCGATTGCGCTTTCTCGTCAATGTCGGGCTTGACTACCTGTCGCTCGATCGCTCGGCCGAAACTCTGTCGGGCGGAGAGTCGCAGCGCATACGCCTGGCATCACAGATCGGCTCCGGTCTGACGGGCGTGATGTACGTGCTCGACGAGCCGTCGATCGGCCTGCATCAACGCGACAACGGCCGTCTGATCGACACCCTGAAACACTTGCGCGACTTGGGCAACACCGTGATCGTGGTCGAACACGATGAAGACGCGATTCGCGCTGCCGACTATCTGGTCGATATGGGTCCGGGCCCGGGCGTGCACGGGGGCGAAGTCGTCGCCCAAGGTGTGCTCGAAGAGGTTCTCGAAGACCCGGCCTCGCTAACCGGGCAGTACCTGTCCGGCCGTCGACAAATAGAGATTCCGAACGACCGCACGCCACCATTCACGACGTGGCTGAAACTCAGCAATGCGACCGGTAACAACCTGAAGGATGTGACGCTCGAGATTCCGGTTGGACTCCTAACGTGCGTGACCGGCGTTTCGGGCTCAGGGAAATCGACGTTGATCAACGACACGTTGTACGCCGCAGTCTCGCGCCACTTATATGGTTCGTCCGCTGAACCCGCACCGTACGTGACGATCGATGGTCTCGAAAACTTTGACAAGGTAATCAGCGTCGATCAGAGCGCGATCGGCCGCACGCCGCGCTCGAACCCGTCGACCTACACAGGGCTGTTCACGCCGATCCGCGAGCTGTTTGCAGAAACGCCCACGGCGCGCGAACGCGGCTACGAAGCCGGCCGTTTTTCATTCAACGTCAAGGGTGGGCGGTGCGAAACATGCCAGGGTGACGGTGTCATCAAGGTCGAGATGCACTTTCTGCCCGATCTTTACGTGCCGTGCGACATCTGCCACGGTAAACGCTACAACCGCGAAACGCTCGAAGTGCACTACAAAGGAAAGAGCATTGCAGATGTGCTCGACCTGACCGTCGAAAGTGCGTTCGAGTTCTTCAGCGCGGTGCCGAGTATCGCGCGCAAGCTGCAGACGTTGCTCGACGTCGGGCTCGGCTACATCAAGCTCGGCCAGAGCGCCACCACGCTGTCGGGCGGCGAGGCGCAACGAGTGAAGCTGTCACTTGAACTGTCGAAGCGCGACACTGGCCGCACGCTTTACATCCTCGACGAGCCGACTACCGGACTGCACTTTCACGACATCGCATTGCTGCTAAAAGTGCTGCACCAGTTGCGCGACACAGGCAACACGGTGATCGTCATCGAGCACAACCTCGACGTGATCAAGACGGCAGACTGGGTCGTTGATCTGGGGCCCGAAGGCGGCGACGGCGGCGGCGAGATCATTGCAACGGGTGCGCCGGAGACGGTGGCAGCGAGCAAGCGAAGCTACACCGGGCAGTATCTCGCGCCGGTGTTGTTACGACAAAGTCGCGCAGTCGCCTGACTTTCTGCGCGAATCGCTATTTGCCGCGAGCCCTCTCACGCGAAGAGGTCTTCAATTCGAAGTCAGCGGGCACCTTGAACAGCTCCGCGCTCGGCTCTTGGCGCGAGATGTTTTCCAGTCGGTAGATGCGTTCACCGGAACGCGGATCTGCGTGGCGAGACAACACGACAACGTTCAACTCTGGCGAGTACCAGCGCTCGGACACGATCTCGATCGGCAGCTTGTTGCCGATGCGCCCGGCAGGAATCGTCCACGTCGTTTTCTTCCCCTCGGCTCGAACGCCGTCGAATTCGCGACTACCGAGCGTCGTCGCAGTTCCTGGTCCGGGTGTCGGCAGCATCGTCATCGGCGGCATAGGTGGCAGCGGAGCGCGTCCAAGGCGCACTTCGCCATGTCCGTCGCCAAGACGAATCACCTCGATCTGCTCGGTAACGATCTGCGGATGCTCGCCTGCTTCTGCCCGCGCGGTGACAAGGACGTTGTGTTCGCCCCGCATCCGGTCGGCAAATTCACGTGCCCAACGACGCATGTCCTCGGCCCAGGATCGCGCCTCGTCGGGACCCATCGCCGCAGGCGGTTGCGGCGGCGATACGGCGCCAGCTGGGGGCACGGCGGGTACAGGCGGAACATGCACGCTGGGCGTAACCCTTAGCTCGCGCGCGGTTCGCCGCTCGGTGTTCAGCACGTAACGCTTGCCGGCAACGACGTCGCGGATGAACACGACACCGCCCGCCTGCTCCTGCCGTGTGCGTCCCTGACTGTCGCGGTACAGCTTGATCGTCGAACGGCGCTCGATGCGATTACCGTCGCTCAACATCTGGCGCGACTCGCTGACAGCTGTCGCCGCGTACGGGGCACCCTTAATGACGCCGCGGCCGCCGAGCTCGGAAGAGACGAACATCATCACGTCTTCGTCAACTCCAAGTGAAGTGGTCCACGACGGCGGCGGTGGTACCGGTGCGACCGGCGGCGCGGGCGGAGCCGGCGGTACCGGCGACGCCGGACCCTGCGCGCGCACGGCCAGCGAAGCTGCCAGCAGCCCGGCCGCGAGAATCATCTTCGACATCACTCTTCCTTTCATTCGGTAAACCGCACGGCCAGGACGATTCCCGCCGGCGACATCAGAAACTCGGCGCTGACGGGCTGGTCAACGCGCGCCGGATCGATCGGCAGTCCGTAGTCGGCCAGCGCCGCGCCCGATACTTGTGAAGAAACGACGAGCGCGGAGCGCTCAGCCGCAATGGCTTCGGATGCAACCAATGCGAAAAACGGCGTGCGCTCCGTGGCGCTGTCATCGGGCGCGCTCGTCCCAATCATCAAGATTCCGACAGCGATGACGAGCGAAACTGCCACTGCAAACGCGGGCGTAAGCCAGCTAAAACCTGGACGCGGCAATCGAATCCGGCGCGCTCGCCGGATCTGTGGCTCGGCATTGGTCGCAGCGATCGACCGCAGGGCCATCACTTCGCGCACCCGCGCGAGCAGCCGTTGCTCGGTCAGCAGATCTGGCGTGCGCCCTGCAACGTCAACACGTGCTGCGGCGAGCCAATCATCGAGCCTGTTGTTGTGTTCCATCATTGGCCTCAACTTCGTTCAACATCTGCGCCAATCTCGCCTTGGCGCGCGAAAGACGCGATCGCACTGTTCCTATTTCGATGCCGGCGATCGCTGCCGCATCGGCATACGACATCTCCTGCAACTCCACCAGAATCAGTACGTCGCGAAACGGCGGCGGCAGCTGGCGAATTGCGGCATAAAGCGTTTGCAGCGCTTTGCCCCGCTCGACCTGATCGGAAGGCAGCGCGGGAGCGTCGTGTTCGGCGTGCGCTTCAAGCAGCGCGTCAAAGTCGTCGACGCTTTGCATGCGCTTGTCCGCCCGCTTGTCTGCCATTCGATACGCCCGGAAGCGCGCCATTCCGCACAGATACGCAGCGAGCGAGCCGCGGGCCGGGTCATATCCGTTCGACGTGTCGAGCAGCTCGACAAAGACGTCCTGAGTGACATCGGCAGCGTGCGCTTCCGAGCCCGTGATCAGCCATGCAAACCGAAAAACCGCCGCGCGATGCCGGCGATAGAGCGCGGTAAACGCTGCTTCGTCGCCGGAACACGCCAGTTGCAGCTCGCGCGCTTCGTCGGAGTCGGTGAGCCGATCGAGCCTTGGCGCTGCGCACACCGCTGAATCGAAGGCCAAGCAGGGGCTCCTCGCGTTGCTCATCTGTCAGCTATTGCACGCGGCACGGACAAAAGTTCCCGCCCCAGCCAGATTTACTTCTGCAGCAGCCGTTGCTCCGCCAGTTCAAGCGCATCGGGGACACCGCGCAGCACGACCACGTCGCCGGCCTGCAGCCGCATGTCGGGGCTTGGATCGGTGCCGCGAATGCCGCGCCTTCGCACCGATGTGACTTCGGCGCCGATGGCTGCCAGGTTCAGATCCTGCAGGACCGCACCAATCGCAGCAGCGCCGGCATCGAGCGCCACAGAATGCAGTCGTGCGTGTTGTTCGTCGTCGATCTCGTCTTCATCGTCGCCAACGCTGTGAAAGTGCCCGCGTAACAGCCGGTAGCGTTGATCGCGCGCCTCGCGCACACGCTTGACGACGCGTGACAGCGGCACACCGAGGAGCACCAGCGCATGCGAGCCGAGCATCAGGCTGCCCTCGAGAATTTCAGGCACGACTTCGGTGGCTCCGGCGCGCGTCAGCCGTTCAAGGTCATGATCGTCCTGCGTGCGCACGATCACGGCCAGGGCGGGATTTAGCTCGTGCGCGTGATGCAGGACCTTTAACGCAGACTCGGTATCGGCATACGTAACGACCAACGCAGCGGCACGCGTGATGCCAGCGGCGACCAGTGCTTCGCGCCTACCAGCATCACCGTAGACCACGGTTTCGCCGGCGGCGGCAGCGTCGCGCACGAGGTCCGGGTCGAGGTCGAGCGCAACGTACGCAATATTCTCCTGATCCAGCATCTTGCCCAGATGCTGCCCGCTGCGACCGAAACCGCAAATCACCACGTGCTTATCGGTCGCGATCGCGCGTTGCGCTATCTTGGCAATCTCGAGCGATCTAAGCAGCCATTCGGACGAAACGAGCCGCATTACGATGCGGTCGGAATAGTGCATTAGAAGTGGCGCCGCCATCATCGACAGCAGCATCGAGGCCACCACGACCTGCAGCACCAGTTCATCGATCAGTTGAAGGCGGCCGGCCTGGCCCAACAGAACGAAGCCAAATTCGCCGGCACTCGCCAACGCAAGCGCAGTTCTGATCGCCGTGCCGGCCGTCGCTCCGAGGGCGCGTGCGAGGATGAAGATCAGGCCGAACTTGAATGCAACCGGTCCGATCAGGGCCAGAATGACCCACCCGAAGTTGTCAACCACGACGCGCATGTTCAACAGCATGCCGATGGTCACGAAAAACAGCCCCAGCAGCACGTCACGAAACGGTTTGATGTCCTCTTCGACTCGATGCCTGAATTCGGTTTCGGAAATCAGCATGCCGGCGATGAACGCGCCGAGCGCGAGCGACAACCCGGCAACGTCGGTAAGCCACGCCAGCGCAAGCGTCACGAAAAGCAGATTGAGCGTAAAAAGCTCCTGCGACTTACGCCGCGCAACGATGTGAAACCACCAGCGCATCACGCGTTGCCCGCCCACGAGCAGCACGGTCAACAGCACCGTCGCCTTTAACAGCGCGATCGCCAGCGTCTCTGCCATCACTCCGGCTTCTGCGCCGAGCGCAGGCACGATCACCAGCAGCGGCACAACGGCAAGGTCCTGGAACAGCAGCACGCCGACGATGCGCCTGCCATGTTCGGTATCAAGTTGCACGCGCTCGGTCAGCATCTTCATCACGATCGCAGTCGACGACATTGCCAGTGCGCCGCCCAGCGCAAATGCGCCTACCAGGTTCACATTGAAGTAGCCGCCGATCACCCACCCCGCCGCGAGCGTGATCAGCATCGTGAGGGCCACCTGCGCGGCACCCAGGCCCCACACGGTTCGCCGCATCGACTTCAGCTTCGGCAGCGAAAACTCAAGGCCGATGGAAAACATCAGGAACACGACGCCGAACTCGGCCAGATAGCGCGTGTCCTCCCTGTCGGGGAACACGGCAAACGCATTCGGGCCGATCAGGATGCCGACGGCGAGATATGCCAGCAGCGGCGGCAGGTGAAGCAGGCGAAAGACGACCACACCTACAACGACAGAGGCGAGCAACAGCAGCGCGAACTCAAGACCTGATGCCATCAGTCGGTCCGATCTCAATTGAGCGCGCGCAGCGCGCCAAGAGCAAAACCCGTGCCAGAAGAAAGCTGCGGTGTATTATCGCTGGCCTTCATCAATTCGATGTCCGTGACTTCGCCCAGCCTTGTTGCGACCCCCGGCGCACTCGCGCTTGCGCGTGAAGTGTTGCAGATTGAAGCGCACGCGGTCGCGGCGTTGACGGATCGCATCGACGGCGCTTTCTCCCGGGCGGTCGATCTGCTGCTTGCGTGTGCCGGACGGGTCGTGGTCAGCGGCGTCGGCAAAAGCGGACATATCGCCCGCAAGATCGCAGCCACGCTCGCGTCGACCGGAACGCCGGCGCTGTTCGTGCACGCCGCAGAGGCCGCGCATGGCGACCTCGGAATGATCACGCACGGCGACGTTCTGCTGGCGTTGTCGTACTCGGGCGAAGGCGATGAGCTGCTGACGATGTTGCCGGTCGCCAAGCGCCAGGGAACTCCGTTGATTGCGATTACCGGCAACGCGTCGTCCGCGCTGGCGAAGCTCGCCGATGTGCACATCGACGTTCGCGTCGAAAAGGAAGCGTGCCCGCTCAATCTGGCCCCGACCTCTTCGACCACGGCGATGCTGGCGATGGGTGACGCGCTGGCCATCGCGTGTCTCGACGCACGCGGCTTCGGGCCGGCGGACTTTGCGCGAGCGCATCCTGGCGGCGCACTGGGCCGCAAGCTTTTGACCTATGTGAGCGACGTGATGCGTGCAGACGACCGGATTCCGATCGTCGGCAGCGACGCCAGCGTGATGGACGCGCTGCACGAGATCACGCGCAAGCAGATCGGCGTGACAGCAGTAGTCGATCAACGCGGCGTCCTCGTCGGGATCTTTACCGACGGCGATTTAAGGCGGCTGCTCGAACGCGTCGGCGACGTGCGAGACGTCAAAGTAGCCGACGTGATGACGCGCAACCCGCTGACAGTCTCGCCGGACGTCTTGGCAGCCGAAGCGGCGCAGCTGATGGACCAGCGCCGCAAGAATGTACTGCTCGCGGTAAACGGGACTGGTGAACTGGTCGGCGCCCTGAGCATGCCCGATCTTCTTGCTGCCAAGGTCATCTGAATGCTCGCGAAGACGTTGACTGCAGAGCAGCGCGCCGCGCGTGTGCGTTTGTTGGTGCTCGATGTAGACGGTGTGCTGACCGATGGAAGGTTGTACTTCGGCCCGCAGGGCGAGGCGATCAAGGTGTTCGATGTGCGCGACGGGCATGGCGTCAAGATGTTGATCAAAAACGGGGTCGAGATCGCGCTTCTGTCTGCGCGCAACTCCGACATCGTCGCCGCTCGGGCGCGCGAACTCGGCGTCACGCGCGTGCTGCAAGGCGAATCGGACAAAGCGCACGCCTTTGCGAGGCTGCTTACCGAAGCTGGTGTCGCCAACGATGAAAGCGGATACATCGGCGACGATCTGCCGGATCTGCCGGCGATGCGCGCCGCCGGCTTTGCCGTGACCGTCGCCGACGGCTGCGAAGCCGCCAGAAGCACAGCGCACTGGATTACCCCGCAAGACGGCGGCCGCGGCGCCGTGAGAGCGCTTGCCGAGTTCATCCTGCGCGCAAAAGGCATTGACATCAATTCGATGGTGCGAGGATGAAGGATCGCATCACTGCGTTTATAGCGATCGTGTTGCTCGCGTCGCTGGCGGGCGTCAGTTACTGGTATTCGCAAACGACGCGTTTGAGAAGCCTTGCAACTCCGGTATCGCGCGAGGGGCCCGACTTCGTTGTGAACGGTGTGACGCTGACTCAGTTCGACGACACAGGGCGTGCGACCAACCGGCTGCACGCGGGCGAGTTAGCGCATTTCGCGGCGGATGATCGCGCGGAGCTTGCGCAACCGCGGTTTACAAGCTTGCGCCCCGACCAACCGCGACTCGAGGGGCGTGCAGACAGTGCGCTGGTCGAAAGCGGTGGCGAGCGCGTGCTGTTGTCGGGCGACGTCGTTGTAACGCGTGCGGCGGCGGACGACGGCTCCCCGTCGATGCGGCTGCGAACGCAACGGCTCGTGGCTCATCCCGATCTTGATCGCTATTCGACCGACGCCGCAGTCGAAGTAGAACGCGGCGACTCGGTCGTGCGTTCAGTCGGAATGGACTACGACAATATCGGGCGGGTCGTCAAGCTCCACTCGAAGGTGCGCGGTGTGATCGCGCCAGCCGAACGCGGCGGTGCGCGATGAAATGGGTTGTGATAGCGCTGGCGCTCGTGTTGTCGGTGACGCAGGCGTCGGCCGAAAAAGCCGATCGCGCCAAGCCGCTGAACTATGAGGCAGACAGCGGCGAATGCGACGACTTGAAGCAGACGTGCGTGCTGGTCGGTAACGTCCTGTTGACCAAAGGGACAATGCGAGCGGCCGGCGAGCGCGTGCAGATTCGCAAGGATCCCGAGGGCTATCAGTACGGAGTCATCGCCGCCGCCCCGGGCAAGCTGGCTTCGTTTCGCCAACGGCGCGACAGCACCAAGCCGGGACTGGAGGAATTCGTCGAGGGCTACGCCGAGCGGATTGAGTACGACGAGCGCGAGGACACCGTCAAACTCATCACGCGAGCGCGGGTGAGACTGCTTGAAAATGAAGTCCAACGTGATGAATTGCGCGGCGATGCGATTACGTACGATCAGCGCAACGCGAAATACTTCGTCAGCGGCGGCAAGCCGTCAGCAGACCCGAACAATCCGGATGGCCGGGTGCGCGGCACGATTGGACCGCGGGCCGAAGCGCCGGCGCCGGCTTCAGCAGCAAGCCTGACGCCAGCCAGAGATCTCGTTAATCCGCGCCGCGAATAAGTAACAGCGAAGCGCATGGACGCAGATCTGATCGAAGACAGGATAGCGCCGCCGTCGACGCTCGAGCACAACACCTTGGTCGTGGAAAACCTGCAGAAGCGCTATGGCAGTCGCACGGTCGTAAAGGACGTCTCACTGGCGGTGGCGAGCGGCGAAGTGGTCGGATTGCTCGGGCCGAACGGCGCTGGCAAGACCACATGCTTTTACATGGTAGTCGGGCTGGTGCCGCCCGATGGCGGCCACATTGCATTGAACGGCAGTTCGATTGCGCATCTGCCAATTCATCGCCGCGCGCGCATGGGACTGTCCTATCTACCGCAGGAAGCATCGGTGTTTCGCAAACTGACGGTTGAGGAAAATGTGCGCGCCGTGCTGGAACTGCAGGTCGATAGCGACAAGCGGCCGCTACGAAAGGCAGAAATCGCCACGCGCCTCGATGCGTTGTTGGACGACTTACAGATTGCCCATCTGCGCACCAATACCGCGCTGTCGCTATCGGGAGGCGAGCGGCGGCGTGTCGAGATAGCGCGGGCGCTTGCCTCCAGGCCGCGCTTCATCTTGCTCGACGAACCGTTTGCCGGTATCGATCCGATCGCGGTTCTCGAGATCCAGCGCATCGTGCGGTTCTTGAAAGAGCGCGGCATCGGCGTCCTGATGACCGACCATAACGTGCGCGAAACGCTGGGTATCTGCGATCACGCGTACATCATCAATGAAGGCGTCGTCCTGGCCGCCGGCCGGCCCGAAGAGATCGTTGGCAACGAAACCGTTCGACGGGTCTATTTAGGCGAACATTTCCGAATGTAGATGCGACCATGTCTCGCATGCTGCGCACGTCCTTTTCGCTGCCCCTGTGCTGCGCGCCGGCATCCGCCCGCGCGAAACCTGGGTGCCTAAGTAGTCGTTCCGGATGCTTGTGCGATGCGAAGCATCGAGTGCACCCGAAACACGCTTCATGAAACCGAGCCTTCAACTACGGCTATCGCAGCATCTGGCGTTAACGCCGCAGTTGCAGCAATCGATCCGATTGCTGCAACTGTCGACACTCGAGCTGAATCAGGAGATTGAGCAGGCGCTGGCGGATAACCCGCTGCTTGAGCGCGAGGATGACCCGCAGGCGCTCGCAATGCGCGTCAAACCCGATGGCTCGATCGCAGCCGATGTGCCGACATCGAGGGAGGAACCTGCAGGGCTGGGCGAAGCGCTGAACGGGCGCGACGTGCCTGTCCCTGCCGGGTCGTCTGAGTCGGAGGGGCCCGACGCACCGCTGGAAGGCAATTCGCTGATCGAATGGCGCGGCAACGGCGATGCCACCGATGACGACGACACCGCTCCGCGTAACTGGGCGGGCACTACGCTATCGCTGCGCGAACACCTGCGAGCACAGATCGCGTGCACCAAGGCATCCCCGCGCGATCGCGCGCTGGTGGAACTGCTGGTCGACGCGCTGGACGACGACGGCTATCTGCATCCGACGCTCGACGACGTGCTCACCATGTGCCCCGTGGACGAAGCGGTCGAACCCGAGGAGCTGCTGACGGCGCTGCGTTTGCTACAGAGTCTGGACCCCACCGGTGTCGGCGCGCGCGACGCCGCGGAGTGTCTATCGCTGCAATTGCAGGCACTTAGGCGCGCGCAGGCAGACACAGCACTCGAAATACCGGAATCCACCCTCGCTCTGGCGGGCCGGATCGTGCACGAACATCTGCAACTGCTGGCGGCGCGCGATTTCGTCAAGTTACGTAAGGCGCTCAATTGCAGTGACGATGAACTGCGTGCAGCGCATCGGCTCGTTTGCACGTTGAATCCTCGCCCCGGCACAGCGTTTGCCGATAACCATGCCGACTACGTTGTTCCGGACGTGTTTGTGCGCAAGATGAAAAATCGCTGGACGGC
Source organism: uncultured beta proteobacterium (assembly GCA_963824935.1). GTDB lineage: Bacteria > Pseudomonadota > Gammaproteobacteria > Burkholderiales > Burkholderiaceae_F > JACCZX01. The sequence continues at coordinate 319,376 of CAWGRF010000023.1, forward strand.
GGTGCTTAATCCGGACGTTATGCCGCGGTTGCGGGTGAACCAGTCATTCGCCGATGTACTCAAAAAGGACAGGACCAGATTAGGCGCAGATCCCGCCGAGCGCGGAAAATGGACCACGCGCGTGCAGGAAGCGCGATGGCTGATACGCAACATCCAGCAGCGCTTCGAGACGATACTAAGAGTCGCACAGGCCATCGTGGATCGCCAGCACAACTTCTTTACGCACGGAGCAATCGCGATGCGCCCGTTGGTGTTGCGCGAAATCGCAGACACCGTGGAACTGCACGAATCGACGATTTCGCGTGTGACGGCCAACAAATACATGGCAACGCCGTTCGGCATTTTCGAGCTGAAGTATTTCTTCGGCAGCCACGTAGCTACCGAAGCCGGCGGCGCAGCGTCTTCAACTGCGATCCGCGCACTGATCAAACAACTGATAGGAGCTGAAGACCCGCGAAATCCACTTTCTGACAGCAAACTCGCCGAGCTACTGGGCGAACAGGGCATCGTCGTGGCGCGCCGTACGGTCGCAAAGTACCGCGAAGCAATGAGGATCCCGTCAGTGGCACTGCGCAAATCCTTGTGATGTGACTAAGATTTGAAAGGGATTGCATGAACCTTACGATCCACGGCAACCACATTGGCGTTTCACCGGCGCTGCGCGACCACATCGCCGGCAAGCTCGCCAGAATAGAGCGCCATTTTGATCAGGTCATCGACGCCAGTGTGCAACTGACCGTCGAAAAGGTGCGGCAGCGCGCCGAGATTACGCTCCGAGTGCGCGGCAACAACATCCACGTGGAAGCCGTCGAAGACGACATGTACGCCGCTATCGACACCCTGGTCGACAAGCTCGACCGGCAAGTGATCCGGCACAAGGATCGCGTTAAGAATCACCAGGGCGACTCACTGAAACAGCAGGCTAGCCAGCAGTAGTCCGGCACGTTTCTTGTTTCTTTAATGTACGTGACACGCACGGCCGAAATCCTAGAGGTGTATGATCCGCGCCTTCGTTTTTCCGGGCAGCGTTCTGCAAGTCCGCACTCACGCCGCTAGAAAAAGCAAGCTGATCTCGTTCCTTCCCCTGGGATTGTCCCCCTATGGAACGCCTACGCTAGCCGATGCCCTCAGTGCGGCAGCCCATACTCCACGATGAATCTCATTTCGCATATCTTGCCCGCTTCAAATGTATTGATTGACCTGTCCGCTTCGAGCAAGAAGCGGGCTTTTGAGCAGGCCGGGTTGCTGTTCGAAAACAATCAGGGCATCGCGCACTCGAAGGTATTCGACAGCCTGTTTGCGCGTGAGCGACTTGGCTCGACTGGGCTAGGTCAAGGCGTTGCAATCCCGCACGGCCGCATCAAAGGGCTAAAGGAGGCGGTCGCGGCGTTCGTTAGGGTGGCAGAGCCGATCCAGTTTGATGCGCCCGACGGTCAACCCGTCGCATTGATGATTTTTCTGCTGGTGCCGGAACAAGCGTCCCAGCAGCATCTGGACATCTTGTCCGAGCTGACGCAGATGCTGTCGGACAAGCCGTTTCGCGAAGGGCTGCTAGCCGCGACCGATGCGCACGCGGTGCACGTTGCACTGACGACTTGGGAACCGATCCGCCCCGCCGCCTGACGCGTCTGGCAACGCCGTATTCACCGGCGTAGCCTCGCGCCATGCCGACTTTTCAGTCGCTGTTCGAAGACAATCGCGAGGCGCTGAAGCTTGAATGGCTTGCCGGCCGTTCCGCGGCCGACAAACCACTGCTGACGCCGGCGACGGCGAGTCTGGCCAGCCCCGACCTGGTCGGATTTCTGAATCCGATCCATCCCAGTCGCCTGCACGTGCTGGGCCACGCCGAAGTGCGTTTCTACAGCGAAATGGACCCGGCGCGTTGGCAGCACTACGCGCGTGAACTCAAGGTCGGCGGCCCTATCGGTTTGATTGTCGCTGAGGATTTGACACCGCCGGGCGAGCTGCACAGCACCGCCGAGAGCGCCGGTCTGCCGATGTTGCGATCGCCTCTGCCGGCCGCCACGGTCATTGAAGTGCTGCGCATTTACTTTTCGAAATTGCTGGCGCGGCATTGCACGATGCACGGAGTGTTCATGGACGTGCTCGGCATGGGGGTGCTGATTGCCGGCGAATCCAGTGTAGGCAAGAGCGAGCTCGGGCTGGAGCTGATCAGTCGTGGGCACGGTCTGGTGGCCGACGACGTCGTGGATTTTTCGCTGGCTGGACCCGACACGATCGAAGGCCGCTGCCCGCCCCTGCTCGCCAATCTGCTCGAAGTGCGCGGTCTCGGCCTGCTCGACATCAAGGCGATCTTTGGCGAAACCGCGGTGCGGCGGAAAATGAAGTTGCGATTGATCGTCGAATTGCGCCACTACGGCGGGGCTGATACGTTCGAGCGGCTGCCGCTCGAAAGTCAGTCTGAAGACATACTTGGATTGCCGATACGCAAGGTGCTGATTCCGGTCGCTTCCGGGCGCAATCTGGCGGTATTGACCGAAGCCGCCGTCCGCAACACCATCTTGCAGTTGCGCGGCATCGACACGATGCGCGACTTTCTGCAGCGGCAGCAGCAGCAAATCAGCGACGAAAGGCAATAGAGGCGAAGGAGTCGACACCCGCCGCAGTCCACGTTTCAATTTAAGGGGCCAAAAGTGGGGCGCGCGAGCGCCCCTTTTGTTGCGCGGCTACGTCGGGACCGCATGCAACAATCACCGTCTGATTGTCAAACGAGCGTCTAACGTCGATCAGATGCGCATCGTTCTCGTCACCGGATTGTCGGGCTCGGGAAAATCGGTGGCGATCCGGCTGCTGGAAGACGCCGGCTATTACTGCGTCGACAATCTGCCACCGCAATTTCTGCTCGATGTCTGTTCTTATCTGAACAGCACGGGCCATCACGACGTCGCGGTCTCGGTGGATGCGCGCAGCGAAGCCACGCTGGCCGATGTCCCGCTGATGATTGCGACGTTGCGCGGATTCGGCCACGACGTTCGCGTGCTGTTTCTGACCGCATCGGACGCTGCGCTGGTCCAACGGTTTTCGGAAACGCGCCGGCGCCATCCGATGGCATTGCGGCAAGTCGAACGCGGAGGTGCCAGCACAGTTACCGAAGCGATCTCCCTCGAGCGCGCGCTGCTCGGTCCGCTCGCGGAGATCGGGCATTCGATCGACACCAGCGGGTTGCATCCGAATCAGTTGCGCCACTGGGTGCGCCAGTTCGTCGACTCGCCGCACGCCAATCTGACCTTGTCGTTCGAGTCGTTCGCGTTCAAGGACGGCATTCCGGTGGCGGCCGATCTGGTATTCGACGTACGAAACTTGCCCAATCCGCACTACGACCTTCAATTGCGGTCGCTGACTGGTCGCGATGATGCAGTCGTCACGTTCCTGCTGGCGGCGCCACAGGTGCAGGAAATGATCAACGACATCGCAGCGTTCATCGAAAAATGGCTGCCGAGTTACGTAGCGGAGAACCGGCACTACGTCACGGTGGCGATCGGCTGCACCGGCGGCCGGCACCGCTCGGTGTTCGTAGTCGAAGAGCTGGCGCGCCGCTTCATGCGTCGCGAATCGGTGCTGGTTCGTCATCGCGGCATCGAGCCGCTGAAGCCCTCGGACCACGGGTATTCCGAGCATGTCGGCTGAAACGTTAGCGCGCGTGGCCCTGTTCCCGCTGTCTACCGTGTTGTTCCCGCAGGGCGTACTGCCGCTGCGCGTGTTTGAAGCGCGCTACATGGACATGGTGCGCGATTGCATGCGCGATGGCACCTCGTTCGGGGTTTGCCTGGTTAGCGATACCAGGGGTGCGAGCGCGGGAGCAGCGCCGGCGACTGTCGACGTCGGGTGCCTCGCTCGCATTACTGCTTGGGACATGCAGCAGTTGGGGCTGCTGCAGATTCGTACCGTCGGCGGCGATCGCTTTCGTTTAGTCGCCAGTGAATCGCAGCCGAACGGTCTGCTGGTGGGCGAGATCGATTTGATCGAAGCCGACGACGATAAGCCGGTGCCCGCCCAGCATCGGCCATGTGTCGACTTGCTGACACGCATCATCGATGACATGAGCGCTCAATTGGCAGAGAGGCGACGCACCGGTGAAATGGTTGACGGCAATGAAGTGCTGGCACAGCTACCGTTCGAGGAGCCCTATCGAATGGAGTCGTCGGCGTGGGTTTCGAACCGCCTGTGCGAAGTGCTGCCGGTACCGCTGAAAGCAAAGCAGAAACTGATGGAACTGACCGACGCCGCGACGCGCCTCGAAATCGTTCACACGTACCTAAAACAACACTCCGTGCTGAGATGAGCGACGATTACACGAGCGCAGGCGTGTGCGAGGTGCAGCAGCAGTCGGCGTATCGGTGCAGGCAGCGGCGCACTTTCGAGCTCTTCCGCTGAAACAGCGCGCAACGTTTCGTTCGCGACCCCGCCGGTGCCGGTCACTTGCACGCGAACCGGCTGCATGACGTACGTGTAGTGCGTGAACTCGTGCCGGATGTCGCCCAGCGCTTCGTGCACGGTGACATGTAAACCGTAGCGCGCGTTGATCGCCGCAACGATCGACTCGTGGGTCGCGTCCCGCTCCAATTCCGGCAGGCTCAAAAGGCCGCCCCAGATTCCGACAGGGGCCCGCGGTTCGAGCAGCACCGCACCGTTTGCATCCTCGATGACCAGCACCGACGCATATCGGATCCGCCGTTGCTTCGGCGGACGCGGCGTCGGCAGGGTATCGATCATCTGCTCACGCAGCGCGACACAGGTGTCACCAATCGGGCAGACGGCACAACCGGGACGAATCCGCGTGCAAACTGTGGCGCCCAGGTCCATCAAGCCCTGCGTGTAGGCCTCGATGTGGCCGTCGGGCAACAGGCTTTCGGCGCGCTGCCATAGCACGCGCTGAACGCTTGGACTCCCCGGATAGCCTTCGATGCCGAAGTGTCGCGCCAGCACGCGCTTGACGTTGCCATCCAGAATCGCCGCGCGCTCGCCGAAGGCAAGCGCTGCGATCGCGGCGGCGGTCGAGCGTCCGATGCCCGGCAACTGCGCAAGAGCATCGACACTGCGCGGAAATTCACCACCGTAGACGTCGACGATCTGTCGCGCACAGCGGTGCAGATTGCGCGCTCGCGAGTAGTAGCCAAGGCCCGCCCAGTGCGCCATCACCGATTCGATCGACGCGGCCGCCAGTGCGCGAACATCGGCGAAGTGCGCCACAAACCGTTCGAAGTACGGAATGACGGTTGCGACCTGCGTCTGCTGCAGCATGATTTCCGACAGCCAGATGCGGTAGGGATCGCGCGTGCGCTGCCACGGCAGATCGTGGCGGCCATGCGCCATTTGCCACGCGATGACGCGATCGGAAAACGTGTTACGCCGCAAGCGCTTCTTCGTCGACCAGCTCCTCGACTTGGGCGTTCTGACCAATGTGGTGAATTCGATCGGTCAGCCGCTTCAGTACCGCAAGCTTGCTTTGCGCATCTTCCAGCGCATCTTCGAGCTCGGCAATGCGCTCATCGAGCGATCCCTGAGCATCGCGAATCTTCGACACAGATTCAGCACGCTTGCGCAACTGACTGCGTTGCTCGCGCACCTGCGTCTCAATCGGCGGCAACAACGACTTCACCCACGCCTCGGTGTCGCGTTCGGCGGCGGCGAAGATCTCGCGCGATTTTGAGACGACGGTGTCGAAAAAGCGCTCCATCAGACGCCACTTTTCCGTGGTCAGCACCGCCAATGCGCCGAATTGCGACTTGTACGCATGCTCGGCGCGCTCCAGATCGGCAATGTAGGTGTCGAGCGAAAACGACATCGGCGGCGACAGACTCCAACCGAGGTCTTCGGCAAAACGCCGCTGTACGCCGATTACCATCTGCTCGACTTCCAGCGCTTTCACGTTGGCCGCGCGAAGCAGCTCACGCAGCGTGGCAAAGTAATCTTTTACCGCAATCGACAGCTGCGGCGACAGCTTGCTCTTCTTCATCCGATCGCGCGTTGCCACGACTTGCTCGCGCAAGGCCGCCACTCTGAGCCCGGTAAACAGCTGATCCGACAGTTTCGACAGCACGAGCCGCGCGGCGACGATCCGGCGCACGACTTCCTCGAATTCGCGCTGCTCGGACAGCGCCCGTTGCGTCATGCGTTCGATCGAGCTCTGATTCTTGCCCTGCAACGAACGTAATTCGTACAATTGCTCGATCACGCTGCGCTCGCGTGACACCAGCGTCTGTCGCAACTCGGACGCCACCCGTTCGACCCCGCTGACGGTTTGATCGCGCACGATCTTCTGCTTGGCCGGCACCAGTAGCTCGATCAACGCCTCTTCCAGCAACGGCAAACGGCTCGCCTGCAGCAGCGTCTCGTCGCCCTGCACTTTTGCCACCAGACCCTTTTGCGCCGACACCGGGAACACATGCATCGGATCGAGATCGAGCGTGGCAGCCACGGCCGACGCCTGCCGCCGGACTTCCATCTCGATCTCACCGGGCGTTTTCAATGCGTCCCACAGGCCGTCGATCTTGTTCAGCACGGCGATGTGATTGCGATGGCCAGCGTCACCGACGACATGCCGCCAGACGTCGAGATCGCTCTTCGTGACGCCCGTGTCTGCCGCCAGAACGAACAGCACCGCGTGTGCATTCGGCACTAGGGAGAGAGTCAGCTCGGGCTCGGTGCCGATCGCGTTTAATCCCGGCGTATCGAGAATCACCAAGCCGTGCTTCAGCAACGGGTGCGGGAAGTTGATCACCGCATGGCGCCATTTTGAGATCTCGATCCGCCCGTGCTTGTCGACCGCGGCCGTCTGGCCCGGATCGTCGGCATCGAAAAGCCCGTAGCCCTTGGCCTGAGCGACCGGCACGCGTGTCGTCTCGGCCACGATTTTGAAGGCCTCGAGCATGCCATCGGCCGACGTGGTGTCGAGCGGGAACACCTGCCACTCGGCGCCCAGCCGCTTGAAGTCGGATGTCGAACCGTGACGCCCGCGTGTTTCGATCGGCAGGGCGCGAATGCACGGCGGCAGCGTGTCGTCGTACAGCAGTTCGGTCGGACACATCGTCGTGCGGCCGGCTGACGACGGCAAGATGCGCTTGCCATAGTCAGCAAAGAAGATCGCGTTTATCAGCTCGGACTTGCCGCGCGAAAATTCGGCGACAAAGGCAATGACCAGCTTGTCTTCCGCCAGCCGTTCGAGCGCGACATCGATGCGCCGCGCCGCATCGGCTTCGAGCGTCTGCGTCTGCTCCAGCCACTGGCGCAATTGCACGATGGCAGTGGCGAGAGAATCGCGCCAGTTGCCGTACTGCTCGAAGCTGGAAGCTAATGGGGCCATCGGTGCTCATCTGCGCAACGAGGCGCACGAGCCCGAATCTATAGCACGCGCTCACTCGCGCGCACAGTCACCTAAACGGACAAGCAAGGCCCGGTTGCCGTGCGAGTTCGGGCGATACGCAGATCGTTATCGTTTCTGGCAACGGCGACAGTAGTAAGTGGCGCGCTGGCCCTGCAGAACTCGTACGATCGGCGTCGCGCACACACGGCATGGTTCTCCGGCGCGGTCGTATACGCGCGCATCAAGCATGAAGTAGCCATCCTCGCCATCGGCGCCGACAAAGTCTCGCAACGTGCTGCCGCCGACCGCGATTGCCTCGCTCAGCACGTCGCGTACAGCAACCGCGAGCGCCGTGCAGCGCACGAGACCGAGCCGGCGCGCCGGCTGCTTTGGGTTGATGCGGGCGCGAAACAGACTCTCGGACGCGTAAATGTTGCCGACACCGACGACCACATCGCCCGCCAGCAACACCTGCTTGATCGACGCGGCGCGTCGGCGCGTGTGGTGATACAGCCACTCGCCGGTAAAGCCCGGATCGAACGGCTCGATGCCGAGCCCGGCCAGCAATGGATGCGAGGCGACCGCGCCATCTTTGGCGTCGTGCCACAGCAGGGCACCGAACCGGCGCGGATCGGTCAGGCGCACGCACGTCTGGCCGATCAGGATGTCGACGTGATCGTGTAGACCCGGAGGCGGCGCTTTGCGCTGCTGGGGCCATACCCGCCACGCACCCGACATGCCGAGGTGCGAGATCAGCGTGCCATGTCGGAATTCCCACAACAGATACTTGCCACGACGGCGCAGGCGCTCCACGGCGCGGCCGCCGACCAGTGACGGCAACTCGGGGGGCACCGGCCAGCGCAGACGCGGGTCGCGCACGATGATCGAGTCGACCATCTGCTGTTCGACATACGGCGCCAATGCACGCCGGGTCACTTCAACTTCCGGCAGTTCCGGCACTTTTATCGCATCACTGCGTCAGAATCATTCTGCTACTGTGCCATGCATCGCGTTTCGATGCGCCCGCCGCCGGACGCATGCGCAGGTCGGGATTGTTGTCATGATTCGTTTGTTGTTTTTCGCATCCGCCGTACTGGGCGCGATCGGGTGCGCCAGCGGGTTGCGTCCGTCCACAACGGACGCCGATTCGGTTGTTGTGATACCGGCGGCGAGCGTGGCCGCTGCGAGCCCCTCCAAGGCGCCGCCGTCGGACGCAGCGGCCGAGCGTGGCGACGCGATCCCAGACGTCAACCTGTCGGGTGCGCTGCTGTATCAGTTGATGGCGGCAGAGGTCGCGGCGCAGCGGGGCGAGCTTGGCTCGGCATTCGCTGTCTACATGAAACTGGCGCGCGAAACACGCGATCCGCGGCTGGCGCGGCGCGCCGCCGAGCTCGCATTGCAGGGCCGGGCCATCGCACAAGGAGTGGAGGCGGCGCAACTGTGGGTCGAGCTTGCGCCCAATTCGACCGAGGCGGCGCAAACGCTGGCCATGCTGTATGCAGGCAGCGGCCGCTTTGACGATGCGTATGCGCTGTTTAGCGTGCAGCTAGCCGCCGCCGCGCGGCCGGCCGAGGAATTGGCGAGCCTGCAGCGCGCATTGGCACGCACTCAGGACCGCGCCGGCGCGTTCCAATTGCTCGAACGCCTGGCGCAGCCGTACGCGCAAGCGGCCGATGTCAAGCTCGTGCTGGCCAACGGCGCACACGCAGCCGGATTGACGGCGCGCGCGGTGCAAGAGGCGCGCGCAGCGGCTGCGCTCGCACCCGATTCACCACGCGCCGCATTGACCGCTGCTCAGTATCTGCAGGCGAGCGATCGCGCGGCAGCGATTGCGCTGCTCCAAGACTTTGTGGAGCGCCATCCGACGGTGGCAGATACCCGGCTCGCGTACGCGCGACTGCTGATCGCCGATAACAAGTTCGACCTCGCGCGCGTGCAGTTTCAAGCGCTCGTTCAAGCGGATCCGAAGAATGCGGATCTTGTGTATTCAATGGCGCTGCTATCGCTGCAGGGCAAACTGCCTGCAGACGCGCGCGCTTACTTGCAGCGCTATTTGGAACTGATCGCAGAAGCGGATAGAACGGGCGAGGGCACGCGGCCAGCCGAGCCCGCCTATCTTTACCTGGCGCAAATCGCTGAAGACGACAAGCAGTATCCGACCGCGCTCGAATGGCTGCGCAAGATAGGCGGCGGCGACGAGTACTTGACGGCACGTGTACGCGAGGCATTTGTGCTGTCGAAAATGCAGCGGCTCGATGAGGCGCGCAAGCTATTGCGCACCGTCAGCACGAGCTCGGCCGACGAAAAAACGCAGCTGATACTTGCCGAGGGGCAGCTGCTGCGCGATGCCAAGCGCCATGATGAGTCCTACAAGTTGCTCTCGCAGGCGCTGGCCGGTGCGCCCGATAGCGTGCCGCTTCTGTACGACACCGCGATGGCCGCCGAACGGCTCAATCAGGTGGCCGTGATGGAAAAACACCTGCGCCGCATTATCGAGTTGAAGCCCGATTACGCGCATGCCTACAACGCGCTTGGCTATTCCCTTGCCGATCGCAATCTGCGGCTCCCGGAGGCACTGCAGTTGATTGAGAAGGCGCACCAGCTGGCGCCGGACGATGCGTTCATTCTGGATTCGCTCGGGTGGGTGCATTACCGCCTCGGCGATCTGAGACTGGCGCGCGAACATCTTGAGCGCGCGTATGCGATACGGCCCGATGCCGAGGTTGGAATTCACCTGGCCGAGGTGTTGTGGGCGAGCGGGGATCAGGACGCTGCGCGCAAACTGCTACGCGAGGTTCGATCCAAAGAGCCCGGCAACGCACTACTGAAGTCAACGGTGACGCGGCTCAAAATCGGTCTTTGATCATGCGGCCGATCCGGAGTGCGCGCCGGGCTGCGCGCGCTGTGTCATGCGTTCTTTCAGTGGCGCTGATGGCGGCGTGCGCCACACCGGTAACGGTGCCGCCGGATCGTTCTTACAGCGGACGTTTTTCGGCGACAGCGAGCGCTGCCGACAAGCGCGAGACCGTATCCGGGAGCTTTAGCCTCGAGATTCGCGGCTTGCAGAAGACGCTCGATCTGGTTTCCCCCTTGGGCACCACGGTTGCCCGTATCGAGGTCGAGCCGGGCGGCGCACGCGCAACCGGCGCGCAAATGCAGGAAGTGCGTGGAGCGGATGCCGATGCGCTGACCGAGCAATTGCTCGGCTGGCCGCTGCCGGTGTCCGGCCTGGCCGATTGGATCGAAGGCCGACCTGCGCCGGATCGCATCGCGCGCGTCGAACGTGACGCCGGGCGTGTCGTGCTGATCGAACAGGACGGGTGGACGATTCGTCTGCTGGAAACGTTCGAACCGACGGGGCGTCCGCGTCGCCTGGTGTTGGAGCGGGCAGGCGCGCCAAGTGCGCCGGCTGTAACGTTACGCCTGGTCGTCGATGAGCCGACCAGTTAATCGACCTTGGAGAGCAACCGATGAAGACTCGTCGTGAAATATTGCGTGGCTCTGCCGCGCTGTTGCTGGCGCGCGCTCTGCCGGCCGTGGGCTTTGCCGGCGCAGCGGGCGCGCAGGCACTCGACGAAATCGCGCGCCCACTGGATGTGCCATACGTGCCGACGCCGATGCCGGTCGTTGATGCGATGCTCGATCTGGCAAAGGTAGGCAAGTCAGATGTGCTCTATGACCTCGGCTGCGGCGATGGCCGCATTGTGGTGCGCGCGGCGGCGCGCTTCGGCTGCCGCGGCGTTGGCGTCGATTTGGACCCGGAGCGCGTAAAGGAGGCAAAGAAGAATGCCGCCAAGGACGGCGTCACCGCACTCACCCGCTTTGACGTGGGCGACGTCTTCGAATACGACTTCAGCGCCGCGACCGTCGTGACGATGTACCTGCTGCCAACCGTCAACCTGAAATTGCGGCCGCGGTTACAAAAGGAACTGAAGCCCGGAACCCGAGTCGTGTCGCATGACTTCGACATGGGCGACTGGGCACCGAAAGTCAAGCGCGAAGTCGGACGCAGCACTATTTATCTCTGGACAATCTAGCTAGGCGCGTCGGGCTGCGCGCGCCGCAGGCGCCGGGAAGGCAATCCGTCCATGTCCACACTGGCGCTGGATCGGATGCCCATAGAATCCAACGATGGATCTGCTGCTGGCGCTGCCCGCCCCCGCCAAGCTGAATCTGTTTCTGCATGTGACCGGCCGCCGCGCCGACGGTTATCACGAGCTGCAAACCGCATACGCGCTGATCGACCTGGCGGACCTGCTTGACTTCGAGCGTCGCGACGACGGCGCGATCGTGCGCGAAGGCGATCTGATTGGGACGCCGGGCGACGATCTCGCGCTGCGCGCCGCGCATGCACTGAGAAAGGTCTCTGGCACGTCGCACGGCGCCACCATCGGCGTTACCAAGAGGATCCCGGCGGGCAGTGGTATGGGTGGCGGATCGTCCGACGCCGCGACGACGCTGATCGCACTCAATCGGCTGTGGGACTTGAAGCTCACGCGGAGCGAACTCAGCGCGATCGGCGTTCAGCTCGGCGCCGATGTCCCTTTTTTTCTACACGGCCGCAACGCTCTCGCAGAAGGCATTGGCGAACGACTGACGACGATCGACCTGCCGCCCACCTGGTTTGCGATTATCTGGCCGCAACTGCACGTGGCTACACGCGAGATTTTCAACGACCCGCGTTTGACACAAAATTCCAAAGTCACGAAAATATCGGCCTTTTCTGCGGCGGCTGGCAAACTTGTCTTTTCGTCGTCACTGGTTAACGACCTTGAACCTGTTGCGCGGCGCCGCTACCCCTCCATCGATGAAGCACTGCAGCGCCTCGAGGGCTTTGGCGCAGCGCGGATGACGGGCTCCGGCTCGGCGGTGTTTGTCGCAACGGAATCAAGGGAGCAAGCGCAGCGAGCGGTCGCCGACATGCCGCCCGCCTGGTGCAGCTGGGTTGTGCAGGCGGTAAACGAACATCCGCTTGCGGTGTGGTAATCGGTCAGCGCAGTAAACGGATTTTAGTTTTGGGGAGTCGCCAAGCTGGTTAAGGCAGCGGATTTTGATTCCGCCATTCGAGGGTTCGAATCCTTCCTCCCCAGCCAACATTTATCGCCGGAGTGCACGTGACCTTGCGTGACGTGCCTTCCGGCGAGTTTGCGTTAACAGCAGCTATGGCTCAGATGGTTCCCGACAATTTGATGGTGTTTACCGGCAACGCGAATCCGCGGCTGGCGAGCGCCGTCGCGCATCATCTGAACATCCGGCTCGGCAAGGCACAGGTTTCGCGCTTTTCCGATGGCGAGGTGATGGTCGAATTGTTCGAGAACGTGCGCGGGCAGGACGTATTCGTCCTGCAGTCCACCTGTGTCCCGACCAACGACAATCTGATGGAGTTGTTGATCATGATCGACGCGCTGAAGCGCGCGTCGGCCGGTCGTATCACCGCGGCGATTCCGTACTTCGGCTATGCGCGGCAGGATCGGCGGCCGCGCAGCGCGCGCGTCGCGATCAGCGCCAAGGTCATCGCCAACATGTTGCAGGTGGTCGGAGTCAATCGCGTGCTCGTCATGGATCTGCACGCCGATCAGATTCAGGGATTCTTTGACATCCCGGTCGACAACATCTACGCGGCGCCGATACTGCTGGGTGACCTTTGGAAGCACAATTTCGACAATCTGGTCGTCGTATCACCCGATATCGGCGGTGTGGTACGCGCACGTGCGATCGCCAAGACTGCGGAAGCCGATCTTGCGATCATCGACAAGCGGCGGCCGCGCGCCAATGTGGCCGAGGTGATGAACATCATCGGCGAAGTAGAAAGCCGCAACTGCGTGATCATGGACGACATGGTCGACACCGCGAACACGCTGTGCCAGGCGGCCCAGGCGTTGCGCGACGCCGGGGCGCGACGCGTAATGGCATATGCCACGCATCCAGTGCTATCTGGAAAGGCAGTCGACCGGATCGCAAACTCGTTACTCGACGAATTGGTGGTGACCGATACGATCCCGCTGAGCGCAGCAGCGGTTGCCTGTCCGAAAATCCGGCAGCTGTCCTGTGCGGCTCTGCTGGGCGAAACGATTTCGCGTATTGCGCGCGAAGACTCGGTAAGCAGTTTGTTTATCGAGTAGATGAGCAAATGAGTGCAGTCGTGACTGGTCGCAGTCCGCTGCTTATAGAGGAGTAACGATGAAAGTTGTTGCGAACAAACGAGACACGCAGGGAACGGGTGCGAGCCGCCGTCTGCGTCACGCCGGCAAGGTACCCGGCGTGCTTTACGGCGGCAAGGGTAAGGCGCAAGCGATTGAGGTTGAGCATAACCCGCTGTATCACGCGCTACGCAAGGAGAAGTTCCACGCGTCGATTCTTGATATGGAACTCGATGGCGCGAGCGAACGCGTGTTGCTGCGCGCGTTTCAGATGCACCCGTACAAGGCGCAAGTTCTGCATATCGATTTTCAGCGGGTGGCCGAGGATCAGAAGCTGCATATGCACGTCCCGCTGCACTTCTCGGGCCAGGAAAGTTCGCCCGCGTCCAAGACCGAGGGAGCTTTGATAAGCCACGTGATGTCAGAGGTGGCGATCGCGTGTTTGCCGAAAGATCTTCCCGAGTACATCGCGGTCGATTTGTCGCAGCTGACCATCACCGACACCGTGCGCGTGCGCGATCTCAAGATGCCGCAGGGAGTATCTCCGGTGCTAAAGGGCAAGGAGAATCCGGTCGTCGTTGCCGTGACCGTGCGTGGCGAGGAGGTGGTCGAGGAAGAGGTGACCGCAGCACCGGTGGCGGCAGTAGACGTACCGGCTACCGCACAAAAGGCGCCGACAGCAGAGGAAGCGGCGCCGGCAGGCAAACCTGACAAAGGTGGCAAAGGCGATAAGGGTGACAAAGGAGACAAAGACAAGAAGAAGTAAGAAGGTCCGGCTAAGAACTAAACCGGGCTGGCACAATCGGGCCCGCTGTCGATCCCCGACGGCGGGCTTTTTTTCGAATGGAAGAAGCTGAACACGCCCACCGCATTCGGTTGATTGTCGGGCTCGGCAACACAGGCGCCGAATACGAATCGACGCGACACAACGCCGGCTTCTGGTATGCCGACGCCGTTGCACGTCAGCTTCGTGCACGCTTTTCGAGCGAACGCAAATTCCACGGCCAGGTAGCACGCGCAAAAATCGGCGGCGCCGAACTGTGGCTGCTTAAACCCACAACCTACGTGAACCGCTCGGGCCAGGCAGTGGTCGCTTTGGCGCTGTATTACAAGATTCTGCCGACACAGATCCTGGTCGCGCACGATGAACTCGATCTTGAACCGGGCGTCATCAAAATGAAGCTGGGCGGCGGCACCGCCGGGCACAATGGTTTAAAGGACACGCAAGCGCGGATGTCGACCGCCGAGTTCTGGCGTCTGCGAATCGGCATCGGCCATCCGCGCACCTTGCAGCTTGATCAAGACGTCGCCGATTTTGTATTGCATCCGCCGCGCAAGGACGAACAGTCCGCGATCGATCAAGCGATCGAGCGCGGCGAAGCCGTTGTTGGCTTACTAGTGGAAGGCAAATTCGACGCAGCGATGTTACGGCTGCATACCCGTTGATTTAGAGCTCGAGCGCCATCACTTTCTCGCCCTCTTCCTCTGCGCCGGTGTAAACAAACCCAAGTGAACCGTAAAAGCGACCGAGCGCGTCGGCCCTGTTCATGTGGGATACCAGCAGCTTCTTTGCGCCCGGGCGTGTGCGCACATGATCGATCAGCATCTTGACGGCGGCACGTCCAAGACCTCGACGCTGGTGTGCCTGATCGATCATCAGCCGCCATAGAAAGAAGTCCGGCTCTTCAGGCTTCTCGGCGAGCGTCGGGTCGTACAGCATCACGAAGCCGACCGGCGTTTCGTCGTCATAGATCGCGCGAAACCACGCCTCGTCATAGAACGAGGCTTCGGCAATCGACACCGCGTTCGGTGCCACTTGTGTCGCGCCATCGCCCGCGTCGAGCTTGCAGATGGTGCGCAGCGTCTCGCGAGTGACTTTCCTCAGGCTGACCGTCATGACCCTAACGAGCTACTCGAAGGGTTGCGATAATCGCACCTTTGCACATCGAAACAAATCATGTCCTTAAAGTGCGGCATCGTAGGGCTCCCGAACGTCGGCAAGTCAACCCTGTTCAACGCGCTTACGAAAGCCGGCATCGCCGCCGAGAACTATCCGTTCTGCACGATCGAACCGAATATCGGAATCGTCGAGGTCCCCGACCCGCGATTGGGCGCGCTCGCTGCGATTGCGAAGCCCGATAAGGTCATTCCGGCGGCGGTCGAGTTCGTCGACATCGCCGGCCTTGTGGCCGGCGCCAGCAAGGGCGAAGGCCTCGGCAATCAGTTCCTTGCCAACATCCGCGAGTGCGATGCGATTGCACACATCGTGCGTTGTTTTGAAGACCCGAACGTCGTGCATGTGTCGGGCATCATCGATCCGATTTCCGACATCGAGGTGATCAACACAGAGCTTGCGCTGGCCGATCTGGCAACTGTCGACAAGCAACTCGCGAAGTACAGCAAGGTCGCGAAATCCGGCGGCGACAAGGACGCGCAGCGACTCGTCGATGCCCTGGAAAAGATACTACCTGCGTTGAATCAAGCGCAGCCGGTACGCAGTGTGGACCTCTATCCGGAGGAACGCGAAATCCTCCGCCCGCTGTTCCTGCTGACCGCGAAACCGACGCTGTACGTCGCCAATGTCGCGGAACACGGATTCGACAACAACCCGCTGCTGAATCAGGTACGAGCGCGTGCCGCCCAGGAGAACGCTCCGGTCGTTGCCGTGTGCGCAAAAATCGAAGCGGAGATTGCGGAGCTGGCCGAGGACGACAAGGCTATCTTCCTGGCCGATATGGGTATGGCCGAACCCGGCTTGAGTCGCGTCATCCGCGCTGGCTATGCGCTGCTCGGCCTACTTACTTACTTCACTGCAGGCCCGAAAGAGGTGCGTGCGTGGACGGTGACTGAAGGCTCGACCGCACCGCAGGCTGCCGGAGTGATTCACACCGACTTTGAAAAAGGCTTTATCCGCGCGGAAACGATCACGTTCGACGACTATGTGAAGTTCAACGGCGAGTCAGGCGCCAAGGATGCCGGCCGGATGCGGCTTGAAGGCAAGGACTATTTCGTGCGCGACGGCGATGTAATGCACTTCCGTTTCAATGTGTGAGCCCCGATGAGCGCGAGAGTCGATGCGTTGTGGCTGTATCCGGTCAAGGGATGTCGGGGCTTTGCCGTGCCGACTGCAACTCTCGCGGACACAGGTCTCGAGGTCGACGGCATCGGCGACCGCGAATGGGTGGTCGTCGACCCTGAGGGCCAATTTCTGAGCCAGCGCGAGCTGCCGAAAATGGCTCAGATCGAAACACGATTTGTCGCCGGCTCGCTCAGATTGCGAGCCCCCGGAATGCTGCCCCTTGACGTGCCCTTCGAATCCGAAGGCGATGTACTGAAGGTGCGCGTGTGGAACGATGAGATTGACGCAGTGACTCAAGGCGATATTGGCGACGCGTGGTTTTCGCAATTCCTCGGGCTTGACTGTCGACTGATGCGCATCGATCTCGAAGCCAGGCGAATTTCCAATCGGAAATTCACCGGCACCATCGCAGCGCCATACAAGTTCGCCGACGCCTTCGCACTGCTCGTTTGTTCGACCGCATCGCTCGCGGACCTGAACGCTCGGCTTGCTGCCAAGGGGCACGCACAAATCACGATCGAGCGCTTTCGGCCGAACATCGTACTCAGCGGCGTCGAAGCGTTCGACGAAGACTATGTCGAAAGCTTTGTTATCGACGGCGCGCGGTGTCAGGTGGCCAAGCCATGCGTGCGATGCACGGTGCCGAATGTGGACCCGGCGACCGGTGAATCAGGTTTCGAGCCAGGCGATACGTTGGCGCAATATCGAAACAACGTGGAAGCCGGCGGCATTACGTTCGGCGTCAATGCAATCGTCCAATCCGGCGCCGGTGCGAACCTGTCAGTGGGCGACCCCGTCGAGATCAACCTGCGCTTCTAGTTGTTAAGTCGCGCGGCAATCCGCGATAAGTCCAGGCGCGCCACAACGCCTCCATCGGGCCTTGCTTCATTCGGCGGAGCCATAGCCGGCTCAGCAGAATCTGCGACACGAAGATGATCACCGCAAGCACAGCCGTCTGCCAATAGTTGAGGTGCGGCCCCAGCGCTAGCCCCCAACCTGACAAAAGCGCTCCCATCGCAATCGATTGCAACAAGTAATTTGTCAGCGGCATGCGCCCGGCGGGCGCTAGCAGGCGCACGACCGCAATCGGGGCGTAGCGGATAAAGGTTGCCGCATAAAAAAATGCGAGCGTGACACTCAACAGCTGTGGCACTGTCGCGCTGAGAGTCGTCGCGCCAAGCCCATTGGCCAGGGCTTCGGCAAGCGCCCAGTAGCCGTACAACAACGCCGCCGGCACTCCGATCAGCAATCCCAGCAGCGCGGCAGCACGCCACGCGCGCGCGCCACGATCCTGCAGCCAGCCGGCACGCTGCGCCAGCATTCCCGTCAACATCAAGGCGACCGTCAGCGGGAAGCCGAACAGGTTGCCGATCACGATGTGGGAAAATTCACTGACGCGCAACGCCAACTGATCGAGATAGCCCCGGACAGCGAAGCCTTCGAAGTTCGCCTCGACCAGCGACGCAAGCTCGGGCGGTGACGGCGCGATTTGCCCGAGCGGTAGGACGACGGCGATCGTAAAGATCGCAGCGCCGATCCACCAGTAAAGCGCCGCGCGACCTATCTCGGTCACACTCTTGTCCACGTACAGCAGCAGCACAAGGCCAGCCAGCGCGTACATATGCGTGATGTCGCCAAAGTAGAACAGCACCCCATGCGCGATGCCAAACACGAACAGGAAAAGCATGCGTCGCCTGTAAATGCGCTTCGGTGCGTCGCTCAAGAAGCTGAGCTTTGTGTACAACAGCGCAAATCCGACGCCAAAGAGCATCGCGAACAGCGGCATGAATTTGAGATTTACAAACGCCGCCGTCGCAAAGTAAGCGAAACGATCGAGCGTGCCGGCGTCTGTCGCGAGATAGCCGATCGGGTTCGTCGCGCCGTACAAGAACGACTGAATATTGACCAGCAGAATGCCAAGCAGAGCAAACGCCCGCAGTGCATCGATGCGCTCGTTACGCACCGTACCGCCGGCATCGCCGGGGAACCTAGGCGACATCAAGGCCGGTTGCGCCCAGCTGCGTCATTTTTGCCTTCAGCCACTTTTCGACCGACGGAAACACGAACTTGCTGACATCGCCGCCCATGAGTGCGATCTCGCGCACGATGCTGCCGGAAATGAATTGATATTGATCCGACGGCGTCAGGAACATCGTCTCGACATCCGGCAGCAGATAGCGGTTCATGCCGGCCATTTGAAACTCGTACTCAAAGTCGGAAACTGCGCGCAACCCGCGCACGATCACGCGGGCATTCTGTTCACGCACAAAATCCTTTAGCAGCGCGCGAAAGCCGGCGACTTCAACATTCGGATAGTGCGACAGCACTTCGCGCGCAATGGCGATGCGTTCGTTCAGATCAAAAAACGGGTTCTTTGCGCGGCTGTCGGCAACGCCGACAACCAGCTTAGTAAACAGTCCGGCCGCCCGGCGCACCAAATCTTCATGGCCGCGCGTCAGCGGATCGAACGTTCCCGGATAAACAGCGATCACCATCGTCGTCTCCTGCCGGCTCTTGCTCAATGCCCGCTGGGTCAGCCCAGGCCGGCTGGCGATTATTCCTGCAGATCACGGGCGCAGCAAATAAAAGTGCACGCGAGCGGCACGGCCGCTGCGCGCAATCTGCAAGCCACTTTGAACCAGCATCGACTCCTTGATCGGCGCGCCGCTTTCGACGTAGACGAGCCCTTCCGGTTTGATCAACCGCCCAGCAGCCACCAGGGCCGGTGCGAGCAGCGAGGAATCAAACGGCGGATCGAGAAAGATGACCTCGAACGAAGCAGCGGGCAAGCGCGCCGCTATCGCGAGCGCATCTGCGGCAACGATATCGACCTGATCAGCGGTGAGCTTGCGCTTCGTCTGGGCTAATTGCCCAGCCAGCTGCTCGATTGCTTTCAACCAGGGTCACGCGCAGCGCGCCGCGCGAAGCGAGCTCGAAGCCCAGCGCACCGGTGCCGGCAAACAGATCGAGGCCGCGCACAGTGCCGAGGGCGGGAGCAAGGTGTTCAATCCAGTTGAACAGCGTTTCGCGCACCCGATCGGGCGTGGGCCGCAGGCCAGCCACATCCGGCACTGGCAATGGCGTCCGCTTCCACACGCCGCCGATGATGCGAACTTGTCTTGGCGCGCGAGCGAACTGGCGCGCGATGCGTGCTCGGTGCTGTACGTCGGCGCGCGCGGCCGCGGAAATGTCGCGATGCTTTGTTACACTGACTTTCGACGGTCGCTTTGCTTCTCTTCGCGCCACGCTCGTGTGCCTTTGCTCCGCCTCCTCGCGTTTGGACCGTTCGCTAGCCATCGCTCGATGATAAGTCCCGGTTCTTCTGCAGGCCCGAAGAGCGGATGGCTATCTCGACTGAAGACCGGCCTCACGAAGACCCGCGTTAACATCGTCGGACTGTTTTCGGGCGGCATCGTCGACGAGGAGTTCTTGGAAGAACTTGAATTCGCCCTGATCGGCGCGGATGTCGGCGTCGCGACCGCCGCCCACTTGATCGACGCGCTGAAGATGCGTATCAAGCTGGACGGGCTGCAGACCCAGGACGAGGTGCGGCGTGCATTAGGCGACGAGCTGACGTCGTTGCTCGCTCCGGCCGAGGGCCAGATCGATTTTTCCAAAGGGCGTCCGCTGGTGCTGATGGTGGCCGGCGTCAACGGCGCAGGCAAGACGACATCGATCGGCAAGCTAGCCAAGTGGCTCGCCAATCAGCGCAAATCCGTGCTGCTCGCCGCGGGCGACACGTTTCGCGCGGCGGCGCGCGAGCAGCTCACCATCTGGGGCGCCCGCAACGATGTCGAAGTGATCGCGCAAACGGGCGGCGATCCCGCTGCGGTCGTGTTCGACGCGGTGTCTGCCGCCAAGGCACGCGGCGTTGATGTCTTGATTGCCGACACTGCCGGGCGCTTGCCGACGCAACAACACTTGATGGAAGAACTGAAGCGAGTCAAGCGTGCGCAGGACAAGGCGATGCCCGGTGCGCCGCACGAAATCATCTTGATCATCGATGGTACGAACGGACAAAACGCGCTCGCGCAAGTGCAAGCGTTCGATGATGCTGTCGGACTGACCGGGCTAATCGTGACCAAGCTCGATGGCACGGCCAAGGGAGGCGTGCTCGCTGCGATCGTCCAAGCCAGGCCTTCTCGTCCCTTGCCGATCCTGTTCATCGGCGTTGGCGAAGCAATCGACGATCTGCAGCCGTTCGTTGCGCGCGAATTCGCAGACGCGCTGATCGGCCTTGGCTAACTCCGTGCTGCTCGCAGCAGTCGATCTCGGCTCGAACAGTTTCCGACTCGAAATCGGAAAAGTCGACGGCGCACACATTGCCCGCCATGGCTACTGGAAAGAGACGGTGCGGCTCGCCGCCGGGCTCGACGACAGCAATAGGCTCAGCAAGAGATCGATCGAGATCGCGGTTGAAACGCTGGCGCGCATGAACGAGCGGCTGCGCGGCATGAAGGACGAACATGTGACGAGCGGTAGGCACTCAGACGTTGCGGCAGGCGCACAATCTCGACGAGTTCCTACTGGAAGCACAGCACGCGCTCGGCTTCCCGATCGAAGTGATCTCCGGACGCGAAGAAGCTCGGCTGGTATTTGAAGGCTGCATGCACACGTTGCCGCCTTCGACCGCGCGACGGCTCGTCGTCGATATCGGCGGCGCATCGACCGAGGTCATTGTCGGCAAGGGGTTTGCAGCAGAAACCGCCGAGTCGTTCAAGCTCGGCTGCGTCAATACATCGCTGCGTTTTTTCAAGGATGGGCGCATAGATCGGTCGAGTTTGAAGAAGGCGCAAGTCGCTGCGGCGGCAGAACTCGAAGAAGCCGTGTCAGTGTTCTCGCATACACACTGGGATGAAGCGTACGGATCGAGTGGCACGATCGGCGCCGTGTCCGACATCTTGCGGGCCCAAGGCTGGACCGACGGCACGATCACCCCCGAGGGCTTGCTCACGCTGAGATACGCATTGCTTGACGCCGGCGAGATAAAGCGTATTCGCCTGGCCGGCATGAAGCCCGATCGACAGGAAGTGCTGGCCGGCGGAGTTGCGGTGCTATCCGCCGTGTTCGATTCCCTCGACGTGGATGAGATGCGGCTGGCGCGTGGCGCTTTGCGCGTTGGCGTGCTCTATGACCTTCTGGGCAGACGCGAGCGCAAGGATCTACGCGACTCAACCGTTGTGCGCGTGCAGGGACGGTTTGGCGTTGACCGGCCGCAAGCGCAAAGAGTCGGCGCTGCTCGCCGCACAATTTCATTCGGCGCTTAACTCCAAGACGAGCGGCGAAGCGGCAAATCGCCTGCGCTGGGCGGCACTGCTGCACGAAGTCGGATTTGCAATTTCGCACAACGACTATCACAAGCACTCGGCGTATCTGATTCAACACAGCGACATGGCCGGATTCTCGACGCCCGACCAGGAACGTGTCGCGACCTTGGTACTGGCGCAGCGAGGTAACTTAAAGAAGGTCTATCAAGCGCTCGAAGACCACGAGAGTGCCGCGAGCATCCTATCGTTGCGGTTGGCGGTCGTACTCGCGCATGCGCGGCGCACCGTGGAGCTGCCGCAGTGGACGCTTAAGTTCGGAAGAACGATTGAATTTGGAATGGCGACCGAATGGCTGACGCGGCACCCGCTGACGCAGTTCCTGCTCGAAGAAGAAGCGGCTCACTGGGAGCGGGTGGGATTGAGCTTCGCGTTGCGTCCCTTGTAATTCCACTGTGTCGACGCAGGCGGGAACACGCGGCCTTCGCACTTGGGACGCTGGCGCGGCGCTTTGAAGAGCGGCGCCTACATCGCAAGCGTCTAGACCAAATCCGGGTTGATGACAGCGCGAAGTAGCGTTTGCTGCTGGCCGTCGCGCTCACGCTGGCTGAACCACCACACGCCACCCTTCTTGATCGACCAGTCCTGCGCCTGACCGCCGAGCAGTTCGCTGGCCACCAGGCCCAGAGTCGGCTGATGCCCGACGATAACGATCGTTGCCTTGGCATTCGGCCAATCGACGGCAGCGAGTACTTCGGCGGCAGTAGCACCGGGCGCGATGTCATCAAGCGTTCGCAGCTTGCGATGCGAAACCTCAGCCAACGCCCGCGCAGTTTGCTGCGCCCGCGTCGCCGGACTGACGTACACCTTGGCGTTCTGCGGCAGATGCGCGTGCAGCCATTCGGCCATACGCCGAGCCTGCTTCTCGCCCTTCGACGTCAACTTGCGGCCCAGATCGGGCTCGCCGATCTCGGCTTCTGCATGACGCCACAGGATGAGCTCCATCACGCCTCGCCCACGCTTGCGGCCAAGCGCGTCCAGCAGTTCGCGTTGCGCCGAACGCCTGCCTGTACCGCCCTTCGGCGCTCGATATTCGCCATCGGTACCCAAGGTCCAGGCGTCTTGCACGTCCCCGAGATACGGCGTTAGTCCCTCATCGATTACGCGCTTTCGCAGCTTCGGGTCCAGCACCGGCCATGCAATCTCGATCCGGCGAAACAGATTCCGCCCCATCCAGTCCGCGCTCGACAAATAGACTTTCGGCGTACCGCCACCGCGGAAGCAGTAGATACGATGGTGCTCGAGAAAGCGTCCGAGGATCGAGCGTACGTGGATATTTTCCGACAGCCCTTTTACACCCGCGCGCAACGCACAGGCGCCGCGCACGATCAGATCGATCTTGACGCCGGCCTGCGAGGCTTCATACAGCGCGTTGATCGTCGCTTCGTCAGTTAACGCGTTCATCTTCGCGATCACGCGCGCCGGCTTGCCGCTGCGCGCGATCGCTACTTCGTTGGCCAACGCGCGCAACAAATTCCGATGGAGCGTGAATGGCGCCATCCACAGATGCTTCAGTCGCTCGACCTTGGTGAGGCTGGTCATGTGCAGGAACGCCTTTTCGATGTCGTCGCAAATTTCAGCGTCCGCGGTCAACATGCCGAAGTCCGTATAAAGCTTGGTGGTAGCCGAGTGGTAGTTGCCGGTGCCCAGATGCGCGTAGCGCGCCAACGCCGGGCGGCCACGCACTTCCTCACGCCGTAGCACCAGTGTCATCTTGCCGTGCGTCTTCAGTCCGAGCACACCGTAAACAACCTGTGCGCCGACGGCTTCGAGCCTTTCTGCCAGATTGATGTTGGCCTCTTCGTCAAAGCGCGCCTTCAATTCGACGATAGCGGTGACTTCTTTGCCGCGTCGCGCTGCCTCTTCGAGGATGTCGACCATCACCGAACTGATGCCGGTGCGATACAAAGTCATCCGGATCGCAGCAACCCGCGGATCGACCGCCGCTTGCCGCAAGAATTCGATGACCGGCTCGAAACTTTCATACGGATGATGAAGCAGGATGTCGCCTTGCTTCACGACTTCGAACATGTCCGAACCTTGTGCCAGCTTGCGCGGCCACGCCGGTGCAAACGACGGCCAGCGCAGCTTCGGCTGAACCAAAAGGTCAACCAGTTGGTTAAGCCGGACCAGGTTGACCGGGCCGTCGACCTGGAACACAGCTTCGCCGGGAATCTGAAACTGCTCCTGCAGCAGCTGCTGCAGGGCAAGCGGGCAGGTACGCAAGATCTCGAGCCGCACCGCGTTGCCAAAATGGCGTTGGGTCAGCTCCATTCGCATCGCCTGGCGCAGGTTGTGCACTTCGCGCTCATCGACCGTCAGCTCCGAATCACGGGTCACACGGAACTGCGAGAACCCGCTGATTTCGCGGCCCGGAAACAAGTCCTGCAAGTGCGCGCGAATCGCTGAGGTCAGCAGCACGAATGCCTGTTTGCCGGGCGCCAGTTTGGCCGGCACCGGTATCACGCGTGGCAGCACGCGCGGCACCTTCAGGATGGCAATCGCCGATGGACGACCGAATGCATCCTTTCCTAGCAGTTGAATGATGAAGTTAAGCGATTTGTTCAGTACCTGCGGAAACGGGTGGGAAGGGTCCAGTCCGATCGGGGCCAACAACGGCTTGACCTCGCGCTGCACATAGTCACGCAACCAGGCGCGTTGCTCTGGGGTCCGCTGCGCGTGATTGATGATCACGATGTTGTGCCGCGCGAGCGCCGGCATGATCGTATCGTTGTAAAGCTCGTACTGTCGCTCAACCAGCCGATGCGCACGTTCGAGCACGGTCGAATACACACTGCCCGCCAAGCCAGCACCGCCGATCGGCGCACCTTCGAACAGGTCGGAAACGCGCACCTCGAAGAACTCGTCGAGGTTGGACGATACGATGCATACATACCGCAGCCGTTCCGCGAGCGGCACCGAAGCGCGCTCCGCCATCGCCAGCACGCGTTCGTTAAACGCAAGCAGCGACAGCTCCCGGTTCAGATACAAATCCGGCGGAGCAATCAACGGCGTATCTCGCTTCGATCGCTTGCGGTTGGGCTGTTTGCGACGACGCTCGACCATAGTGATTCACGATGACACTTCGGTGACGTTGGTACAAGCCGCCCGACGCAGGAGCCCGTTGGTAAGTATGCGCTCACTACAGCAATTCTCGTCTCAAAGGCACAAACCCGAGCGCAGTTAGTCGGGATTGAACTCCCTGTAGCCGGCTCGCTCTAACGCTTAGCACTCAATCGACCCGAGTGCTAAGCTAAATGCAACTGGAGATCAAACACGTGGCAAGAAACACCAAGTCGGTAGGAAACGCCCTGGTTCCGGTGGGTGCACAAGCGTTGGCACTGAGTCCGGGAAGCCTGGGCAGCATTGATGCGTACATTCAAGCCGTCAACCGTATCCCGCTGCTGACGCCTGACGAAGAGCTTCGTCTGGCGCGCGAGTTCCGCGATAGCGACAATCTGGATGCGGCTGGGCGGCTGGTCATGTCGCACTTGCGGCTGGTCGTCGCGGTCGCGCGCAATTACCTGGGCTACGGCCTGGCGCATGCCGATCTGATCCAGGAAGGCAACATCGGGCTAATGAAGGCGGTCAAGCGCTTTGATCCGGAGCGCGGCGTTCGGCTGGTGTCGTTTGCCCTGCATTGGATCAAGGCCGAGATCCATGAGTTCGTGCTGAAAAATTGGCGGCTCGTCAAGGTGGCGACCACCAAGGCTCAGCGCAAGCTGTTTTTTAACCTGCGCAGCATGAAGCAGGGGTTGGGAACGATGTCGCAGGAGCAAATCGACGACATCGCGCGCGAACTCAACGTCAAGCGCGAAGAGGTGTCGGAAATGGAAACGCGGCTATCCGGCGGCGATATCGCGCTGGAAGGCCGGATGGACGATGGCGAAGAAGACTTCGCGCCGATCGCTTATCTGGCCGACGCCGACTCGGAGCCGACACAGGTGCTTCAACGTCGCGAATATGACGTGTTGCAGACCGAGGGGGTGCGCGAAGCGCTCGAAGAGCTCGATCCACGCAGCCGTCGCATCGTCGAAGCGCGTTGGTTAAATGAAGATAGCGACGGCAAGGTAGGAACATCGACCTTGCACGACCTTGCGCAGGAATTCGGAGTGTCGGCGGAACGAATTCGCCAGATCGAGGCCAAAGCCTTGCAGAAGATGCGAAGCGCGCTGGTTGAGTACGCATAGTACTTTCCGGCGGCGAACCGCGGCTTCTGATGGTTGGTTGAAGCAAGGTCCGCCTCTCTTCCTCCCCCTCTCCTCCTATGAGGCGGACACTCAAGCCCCGGCATCCCCGGGGCTTTTTTTGATCCGCGGCGGACCCAGATGCGATTGATCGCGCACGCGGCGCCGGCAGCAAGTTGTCTGCACGCTTCCGGAAACATCCGCTCGATCGCGAACAAGGTAGCGTTCGGCGAGTGCACCGCTGAGGCAACGCTCGTGGCACGCGCTCGCAGCGTCATGCTGAGCGACGTCAGCGCGGGCAAAGTGCATACCCTTGGCACATTGCGCGAGCCCAAGATACATGCGCAACTCGGCGCCTCCCTCGGAGCGTTGCTTATGCCGGCGTTGCGACCCGACCTGGAGTGGTATCAGTGCCGCGGCGCGTTCTTTCACAACGATGCGCACTACGACGCGCGGCTCTTTGGCATCTGGTGCATCGTCGGCCCGCCCGCTGAGCTCGTCTTTCCGCGGCCGGCGCTGCGTCTGGCTGCCGGTCCCGGCAGCATTGCAGTATTCGATCCGTTCGAGGTGCACGGAATTCTGGCACCGCAATGTGCCGCCTATGTGGCGGACGACTACGAAGATGCCGAAGCGAGCATATTCCTGGGATTTGAGCTCGACATCACACCCGCGATCGCCGCAGCCTTCGGCATCAAGCCCGGCGCAGAAGGGCGCGTGATTTCAACCCGGACGCGCATCGCCGCCGACACCGGCGCATTCGACAGCGACTAGCCGACCAGTCGTCGAAGGTCGGCGACGATCGGTTCAACGCGTTCGCCGTGGCGTACGAACAGGCGCACTTTTCCTTCGCGATCGATCACATAGGTGCCGGCGGTGTGATCGATTGAATACGATGTGGCGGTTTTGCCGGCGGACTTCTGATAAAACACCTTGAACTCCTTCGCCGTGGCTGCCGTTTGCTCGGGCGAACCATACAGTCCGACAAAGCTCGGATCGAACCCGGGTACGTATCGCGCGAGCACGTCCTGCGTGTCACGCTCCGGATCGACGGTGATGAAAAGCACCTGCAGTTGATCGCCGTCCTTGCCGAGCTGCTTTTTCACCTGCGCCATATCGGCCAGTGTCGTCGGGCATACATCAGGGCATTGCGTAAAACCAAAGAAAATCGCCACGACCTTGCCACGGTAGTCGGCCAAGGTACGCCTGGCTCCCGTGTGATCGACCAGAGCAAAATCGCGTGCATAGTTGGCGCCGGTGATGTCGACGCTATTGAACTTTGCCGTGCCGCCGTCGCAGCCGGCCAAAAGCAATGCCGACACCACGAGCCAACGAGCGATCACGCGAATTTGTCTATCAGCAACGCAGCGAACAGCGCGGCCAGATAGACGATCGAATAGTTGAACGTCGCGCGCGCCAGTTTGTCGCTATAGCTTCGATACAAGCGCCATGAGTAGCCGATAAAGATCGCGCCGAGCACGAGCGCCGCTACTAAGTACAACACGCCCGCCATGCGAATCACGAAAGGCAATGTCGTGACCGCGACCAGGACGATCGTGTACAGCAGAATGTGCAGCCGCGTCAGTGCAACGCCATGCGTGATCGGCAGCATCGGCAACCCTGCCTTGCGATAGTCATCAAGCCGGTACAGCGCAAGGGACCAAAAGTGCGGCGGCGTCCAGACGAAAATGATCAATGCGAGCAACCACGCCTCGGCCGGTGCGCTATTGGTCATCGCCGCCCACCCCAGAACCGGCGGCATTGCGCCGCTCATGCCACCGATGACAATATTCTGCGGCGTGTTTGGCTTCAGCAACACCGTGTAGACCACCGCATAGCCAAGGAAGGTTGCAAACGTCAGCCACATCGTCAGCGGATTCACGAAGGTGTACAGCAACCACATGCCGATGCCGCCAATCAGTCCGGAAAACACGATGGCCTGTAGCGCAGACAGTTCTCCTCGCGGCAACGGCCGCATACGCGTACGCGCCATTTTTCCGTCGATGTGCCTTTCGATCAGCGAGTTAACGGCAAACGCGGCACCAGCCAGCAGCCAGATACCAAACGTCGCAATCAGGACCAGACGCCAGGGGGGTAATTCGGGCGTCGACAGAAACATTCCGATCACCGCACAGAAAATCGCGAGTTGCGTCACACGCGGTTTCGTCAGCGCCCAGTATTGCGCGAGCAGATGCGCAGCGCCACGTTCGGTTTCGTTACGAAGCTCACTGGTCGTATTGGCTGTCATGCAGAATCCCGTGAAGCAAGCTTGAAGTTTAGCGATTTGCGCGACACTCGATGCAGGATCACGATCAGCAACCAGCAACGCGTTGCTGCAGGTAAGGGATACAGGTAACGGCCGAGAATCGACAAGGAGGAATGAAGCTAGCTGGCTAAAATGGCGCCCCTGAATCCGAGTCCGATCCCCAAACAAACCGTGTGGAGATACGTATGAAGATGCTAAGGCATTATTTCATCAGCGACAGCCTGGACGACCTGGAAGTTTTTGAAGAGCAACTGGAAGCCGCCGGCGTTTCCTCCTCGCAGATACATGTACTCAGTCGGGCGGACGCGGAGGTGGAGCATCACCACCACCTGCACGAGGTCCAGTCATTCATGAAGAACGATATCGTCCACTCGACGATACGAGGCGCGGTAGTCGGGCTTTGCGCGTTCGTGCTGGTTCTTGCCATCGCTTACTTTGCCGGCTGGACCGAATCCGCTGTCGGCTGGATGCCTTTCATTTTCCTGGCTGTCGTGATGCTCGGCTTTTGCACGTGGGAGGGTGGGTTGCGTGGAATCCAAGAACCCAATCACGACTTCGCCCGTTTCGAACAAGCCCTGCGCGACGGCAAGCATATCTTCTTCATGGATCTCGAGCCGCAGCAGGAACCGATATTGGAGGAGGTGCTGAAATCTCACCCGCAGGTGGAACTGGCGGGAACGGGATCATCAGCGCCGCACTGGCTTATCGCTTTACAGCAAAAGGGCGTAATGATTCGCCATTCCTAAATACGGCAGCGCTGACTAGTGTCCTGCTGGCGCCGGCGCTCCGGGTCCGAAGAATGTGCCGCGCGTCAAGAACGTGTAGTCCGCTTCCAGCGCGCCGATGCCCAGCAGAAACATCAACAACAGCGGCGGCAACAGAATGGCATATATAAGGGCCAGCCGTTCCCACATCATGTGCATGAAAACGGCAACGATCAGCCCGGCCTTCATCAGCATGAATGTGAGGATCAGGAACCACCTGAGGTAACCCTGAACGTGGAAGTAGTCAACGAGGTAAGACGCGGCGCTTAGTACGAACAACAAGGCCCATATCTTCAGATAGATGCCGATCGGGTGCTGTTGCCCCTCTATGTGTGCGACGGTCCCGACCGAATGCTGGTGCCCCTCTGTGTGTGCCACGATTTCCTCTACCAAAGATAGAAAAGCGCGAAGATGAATACCCACACCAGATCGACGAAGTGCCAATACAGGCCCATGGTTTCGACGATCTCGTAGTTCCCCTTCCTGCCGGTCAAAAAACCGGGCGTCTGGCGATCCAGGTCTCCCCGCCAGACCTTAATGGCCACGATGATCAGGAATATCACGCCGATCGACACGTGCGTGCCATGGAAGCCCGTGATCATGAAAAAGCTCGAACCAAACTGCGCCGCGCCCATCGGGTTACCCCACGGACGCACCCCCTCCTGAATCAGTTTGGTCCACTCAAAAGCCTGCATCCCGACGAATGACGCGCCCAATGCCGCGGTGATCAGCAGCAGGATGAAGGTCATTTTTTTATTCTTTTCATAGCCGAACTTGACGGCCATCGCCATCGTCCCGCTGCTGCTGATCAGGATGAACGTCATGATCGCGATCAGGATCAACGGGATGTTCTTGCCCGCGATCGTCAACGCGAAGACCTCGCTGGGGTTGGGCCAGGGATCCGTGGTGGACATCCGCACGTTCATGTACGAGATCAAGAACGCGCTGAAGATGAAGGTATCGCTTACGAGGAAGATCCACATCATGGCCTTGCCCCATGGGACCTTCTTGAATGCCCGCTGGTCCGACGACCAGTCGGCGACGACGCCCTGCAAGCCGTCAGGCAGCGGGACAGCTTCGCCCGCACTCGTCAGCGCAGGTTGCGCCATATACGTTCCTCGTTAGGTAGACAACAGCAACGCGAACAACACCAGCCAAACCAGCAACAGATAGTGCCAGTACACCGTGCACAGCTCGACGCTCAAGCGTATCGCGCCAACCTTGACGCCGCGCGCCAGCTTGGCGGTGGTCTTGCCCCAGACCCACAGTCCGCCCAATAGGTGCACGCCGTGCAGCGCGGTGAGCAGGTAAAAGAAGGCATTGGCCGGATTACCTGCCAGAAAATAACCTGCGGCGTCCAGTTGTTGCCAAGCGAAAAGTTGTCCAACCAGAAAGGCAAAGCTGAAAACGCCCGCGG
Organism: uncultured beta proteobacterium; assembly: GCA_963824935.1. Taxonomy (GTDB): domain Bacteria; phylum Pseudomonadota; class Gammaproteobacteria; order Burkholderiales; family Burkholderiaceae_F; genus JACCZX01. The sequence continues at coordinate 349,874 of CAWGRF010000023.1, forward strand.
CCATCAGGCCGGTTTTCACATCGTCCGTCTGTCCGCGTTGCGCCGCTCCCCGCGTCCATTGCATCGCGACACTACCGAGGATCAGCATGCCTGTGTTCAGCCACAGTACCTTCGGGACCGCCAGGGCAGTCCAGTCTGGACCCGTCTTGCGCATCAGATAGGCGCTGATAAACAGCGCGAATAGGGACGTGGCGACCGCGAGAAAAACTCCGAGACCGACTTTTACCGCGGGCAGGGATAACGAGCCTTCGCTCTGAGTTGTCTCGATCGGATGCTCCGCTATCCACGGCCTGACATTGACCGATTGTCGCCACAACCACCAGACGACGATGGCCATGATCACGGCCATCAGTATCAATGTGACCGTCACGACCGCGTCCTTAGGCTGCCGCCGCTTTCTTGGCCGGCGGCTGGTTCTGCGGGATGAAGTCCTCTTCGGCGCCTGGCACGCTGTAGTCATACGCCCAGCGATAAACCACCGGTAACTTCGCGCCAAAGTTGCCATGCTTCGGCGGCGTGTCGGGGGTTTGCCACTCCAACGTGGTGGCGCGCCAGGGGTTCGGACCCGATGGCTTGCCTTTGAAGTAACTCCAGATCAGGTTGTACAAGAACACAAACTGGAACGCGCCAACGATCAACGCGGCAAGGGTGATACCTACGTTCAAGGAATGCGCCGATTCGGGGATAAAGTCCGTGCCTCCGATGGAGTAGTAGCGGCGCGGCACGCCCAAAAAGCCCAGGTAGTGCATCGGAAGATAGATGGCATACGTTCCGAGGAACGTGGCCCAGAAGTGAATCTTGCCCAACCTATCGTCGAGCATGCGCCCGGTGATCTTCGGGTACCAGTGATAGATCGCCCCGAACACCACCATGATCGGCGCTACCGCCATCACCATGTGGAAGTGCGCCACCACGAACATCGTGTCCGACAGCGGCACGCTGACGGTCACGTTACCGAGGAACAAGCCGGTCAACCCACCGTGGATGAACGCGAAGATGAAGCCGATCGCAAACAGCATCGGGACCGTGAGGTGGATGTTGCCGTGCCACAGCGTCAGCACCCAGTTGTATACCTTGATCGCGGTCGGAATCGCGATGATCAGCGTGGTGGTCGCGAAAAAGAATCCGAAGTACGGGTTCATTCCGCTGACGTACATATGATGCGCCCACACGATAAAACTGAGTCCGCCGATGGCCAGAATCGCCCACACCATCATCCGATAGCCGAAGATGTTCTTCCTCGCATGGACACTGAGCAGGTCGGAGACGATGCCGAAGGCCGGCAGGGCGACGATGTAGACCTCGGGATGACCGAAAAACCAGAACAGGTGCTGAAACAACAGTGGGCTGCCGCCCTTGTAGTCCAGCTGCTGGCCCATCGAGACAATGGCGGGCATGAAGAAGCTCGTGCCCAGCGTCAGGTCGAAAATCATCATGATGGCGCTGACGAACAAGGCAGGAAAGGCCAGCAGCGCCAAGATGGTCGCCATGAAAATGCCCCATATCGTCAAGGGCAAACGCATCAATGTCATGCCTCGCGTGCGCGCCTGCAGTACCGTCACCACGTAGTTCAAACCGCCCATGGTGAATCCGATGATGAAGAACGCGAGGGAAACCAGCATCAAGACAATTCCCCAGGTCGCCCCCGGAGTACCCGGAAGGATGGCCTGCGGCGGATACAGCGTCCAGCCGGAGCCCGTGGCCCCACCCGGCACGAAGAAGCTGGCTACCAGCAGCAAGACGGCGAACAGGTAGACCCAGTAACTCACCATGTTGACGTAGGGGAACACCATGTCGCGCGCGCCCACCATCAGCGGGATCAGGTAGTTGCCAAACCCACCCAGGAATAGCGCGGTGAGCAGGTAGATCACCATGATCATGCCGTGCAGGGTGACAAACTGAAGGTAATTGCTGGGGTCGATAAAGTCGAAGCGGTCCGGGAATCCCAGTTGTAGCCGCATTAACCACGACATCACCAACGCCACCAATCCGATCCCGATCGCGGTGACTGCGTACTGGATCGCGATGACCTTGGCGTCCTGACTCCAGATGTACTTCCCGATGAAAGTCTTCGGGTGATAAAGCTCTACCTCGTCGACTTCGGCGGGTGGAGCAAAAGCAGTTTCGTCATGCGCGACATAAGCCATAAGTATTTCCTCTTCGCTAGATGCTCGATTCGCTGGCGCCGGCGCGCTGCTCAGCGGAGGGTGTTGATGTAGGTAACGAGGTCATTGATTGCTTGGTCGTTATGCAGAATTTCGGACATCAACGCCATCTGAGGCCCGTACGGGTCCTGCGGGTGACGCCCGCGAATGCCCTGTTTGAAATTTTTCAACTGAGTGACCAGATACCAGTCACTGATACCCTTCAGCGCAGGGGCATTCATTGCCTGTATGCCGCGCCCATCAGAACCGTGACAGGCACCACAGGCTACGTAACGCTGTTGACCGTTATGCGCATCCCCCTTCACCGTCGCAGGGGCAGGATTATCGGGCAGCGTCTTGATATAGGCGCTGACATTGGCGATGGCGGCGTCATCAGCCAGGGTCGCTGCCATCGGCGCCATCATCTTGCCGAACACATCCTTGTCGTGTGTGCCCCGAGCACCATTTTTGAAATTTTTCAATTGCCGTTGCAGATACCAGCCTCCTTGCCCGCTCAATTTCGGCGCGTTCAGCGCAACGTTGCCCTCGCCTTGCAAGCCATGACACGCAGCGCACGTTCCATACAGCGCCTTGCCGGCGACAGCATCGCCGGCAGCTTGCGCTCTAGTTTCCGCAAACGTCGGATGGCGGCCCAGCCACGTCTGAAATGCGCGTTCTTCTTCGACTATCACTTTGCCACGCATCGCGTAATGCCCAACACCGCACAATTCGTTGCACAGCACGTCGAATTCGCCGGTGCGGGAAGGGGTTACCCAGAAATAGGTGACCAGGCCTGGTACAAGATCCATCTTGGCCCGAAACTGCGGCACCGTGAAGTTGTGCAGAACGTCTATCGAGCGGAGAAGCGCCTTGACCGGTTTGTTGACGGGCAAATGCACATCCGGGCTTGATACCAGAACGTCATCCTGTCCGTTCGAATCATCCGGGTTCATGCCAAACGGATTCTCGTTGCTGATGTAACGCGCGTCGACGATCCCCAGCTTGCCGTCCTTGCCGGGGAAACGATAGCGCCAGTGCCACTGCTGTCCGACAACCTCAAACGCCGCCGCCTCTTCAGGGACGTTGATGAAATTCGCCCACACAAACAAGCCCGGGGCTAGCATGGCAGCGACGCCCACGGCGGTGAATGCGGTCAGCCACCATTCCAGCTTCTTGTTCTCGGGTTCGTACTTCGCTCGGCTTCCCTTCCGCTGGCGGTAGCGGATCACGCAAAAAGCCATAAACAAATTGACGGTGACGAAGACAAACCCTGTCACCCAGAATGTGATCGTGATCGTGTCGTCGATCGTGCCCCAATTGGACGCAACCGGCGTGAAGTACCACGGGCTCAGGAAGTGGAACAGAACGGAGCCGGCGATCAGCAAAATCAAAACGATTGCTATAGCCATGTCGACGAAGCCGGTTGATAGAACAGTATAACGATGGCATGGTATCGAAGGTACTCAAGCTCGCCAAGAGTGCTGAGGAAATCCGGCAGGTCTTGTGCAGTTCCGAAGATCGCAAGAGCCTCACCCGCATTTAGTCATAGACAGGGCGCGTCTATGAATGTATGTGCTGTGCGCCAATAGCTTTCCATTGCTGCACGAAATACTGGGCATCCTCACCGGAGCGCGGTCTCACTCCCATCAGGATGCCGCCGTCGTGAATGCCGGTTTCATACTGCTTTGCACGCTCTTCCGGGATTCCCCAGTCGCTAAGCGCTCCAACGAGTCCGACTGCAAGACCTGCGGCGCCGGCAGCTGCCAGTGCCACAGCTAACGGCCCCGCCAGAATGAAGCCCAGCCCGGGAAGCGCGACGACGCCTACAGCGATAATGGCCGGAATGGCCATGCCGATTCTTCCCCCGGTGGGACCGCCAAGTTCGCCGCCCTCTTCTACTTTGCGGCCCAGTTCTGTATTGATTTGACGATCGTCCGAGAAGTAGCGTTTGCGAGTGTCATCAGACATGACGACGTTGATGTCCGCTGTACCATAGCCGCGCTCGGAGACCACCTCGTACGCGCGCTCGACACTTTCGCTGTCTCTGAACAGGCCTGTCACCATCCTTGAGTTGCCGCCACCTGCTGAGTTTGTCACCGCAGTCTCCTTGTTAGCGCACCGGTGCATGCAAGTCGTGTTCCCTGTTCGCTGGCTGGTTGCGCATCGCCGCAACATACTCGCCGTGGAATGATATCGATTGCTTCGAGGATTGAACTCAAGCGGCCGTT
>CAWGRF010000024.1:0-333648 GCA_963824935.1 uncultured beta proteobacterium
CAACGCGCTCAGTTATCACGAAAACTGGCCGCTGGCCTGGCGCAGTCCGCCGCCGAAAAAGCACTACGACGCGGTGATCATCGGCGGCGGAGGGCACGGACTCGCCACCGCGTACTACCTCGCCCAGGAGCACGGCATGCGCAACATCGCCGTGCTCGAAAAGGGCTGGCTCGGCGGCGGCAACACCGGGCGCAACACGACGATCGTGCGCTCGAACTATCACCTCGACCCGAACGCGCACTTCTACGAGTTTTCGCTGAAGCTGTGGGAGCGGCTGTCGCAGCAGCTGAACTTCAACGTGATGTACAGCGCGCGCGGCGTGTTGAATCTCGTGCATTCGCCGGCTGATATGGACGCGGCGATGCGCCGCGGCAATGCGATGCGACTGAACGGCATCGACGCCGAATTCTTGTCGCGCGACCAGATCGCGAAGTGGATTCCCAATCTCGACTGCTCGGAGAATGCGCGCTTTCCGATCATCGGCGGACTGCTGCAGCCGCGCGGCGGCACCGTGCGGCACGACGCGGTCGCGTGGGGCTACGCGCGCGCGGCGGACGCTTGCGGCGTCGACATCATCCAGCAGTGCGAGGTCACCGGCATTCGCATCGACGGCGGCGCGGTCGCGGGAGTCGAAACCACACGCGGCTTCATCGCGACACCGAAAATCGGCATCGCGGTCGCCGGTCATTCGGGTCACGTCGCAGCGATGGCGGGCATCAGGCTGCCGATCGAATCGCACGTGCTGCAGGCGATGGTGTCGGAGCCGATCAAGCCGGTGCTCGACACCGTGGTCACTTCGGGCGCCGTGCACTTCTACATCAGCCAGTCCGACAAGGGCGAACTGGTGATGGGCGGCGATCTCGATTTCTACAACTCGTACGCACAGCGCGGCAACTTGCCGATCATCGAGCATGTCGTCGCCGCGTGCCTTGCATTGTTTCCGAGCTTCGGCCGCTTGAAGCTGCTGCGCACGTGGGGCGGCATCATGGACATGACGATGGACGGCAGCCCGATCATCGGCAAGCTGCCGGTGCGCGGCCTCTACATGACCGGCGGCTGGTGCTACGGCGGCTTCAAGGCCACGCCCGCGTCGGGGTGGCTGCACGCGTACACGATCGCGCACGATCGGCCGCATCACTTGAACGCTGCCTTCACGCTCGAGCGCTTTGCCGAAGGAAACATGATCGACGAGAAGGGTGCAGGGCCGTACGCGTGGGCGCATTGATGAGTCGCAACGAACGATGCTGCTGATTCCCTGTCCGTGGTGCGGGCCGCGCAATCAGATCGAGTTCACCTACGGCGGCGATGCGACCGTCAAGCAGCCGGCACTCGATGCGCCGGAGTCTGCCTGGTTCGAGTACGTCTACCTGCGCGACAACCCATGCGGCCCGCACGATGAGCTGTGGCTGCACAGCGCCGGCTGCCGCAGCTGGTTCAAGGTTCGACGCGACACGCGCACGCACGACATTCTTGCGAGTGCGCGCATCGATGAGGACCTTGCCTCGTGACGCAGCGATTCCGCTTGCCCGCGGGTGGCATCGTCGATCGCGCTCGTCCGCTCGCGTTCGAATACGACGGCGTTGCCTATCAGGGATACGCCGGTGACACGCTCGCTTCGGCGCTGCTGGCCAACGGCGTGCATCTGGTCGCGCGCAGCTTCAAGTATCACCGTCCGCGCGGCATCTTCAGCGCGGGCGCCGAAGAGCCGAATGCGCTCGTGCAGCTCGAGCCGGCGGCGCACGCACCGAACCTAATGTGCGCGCGACGACGCAGGAGTTGTACGAAGGGCTGATCGCGTCGAGCCAGAACTGCTGGCCGTCGGTGCGCTTCGATATCGGCGCGATCAACAACGCCGTGTCGCGCCTGATCCCCGCCGGCTTCTACTACAAGACGTTCATGTGGCCGCCGACGCCCAAATGGTGGCTCAAGTACGAACACGCGATTCGCCGCGCGGCCGGTATGGGTCGCGCGGCAAGCGAACCCGACCCCGACCACTACGAGCACCGGTATGCGCATTGCGACGTGCTGGTGATCGGCGGCGGCGTCACCGGACTCGCAGCAGCGCGCGCTGCTGCGCATGCCGGCGCACGCGTGATCGTGTGCGATGAAAATTGTTGGTGGGGCGGGGGTTGGCTGGATGGACAGATCGATGAGCGAGCAGCGAGCGAGTGGATCGCAGCGACGGTACGCGATCTGACCAGTCGTCCAGACGTGACGTTGCTGCCGCGCACGACTGCGTTCGGTTACTACGATGGCAATCTGGTCGGCGCAAGCGAGCGTGTGACTGATCATTTGCCCGCGCCACCTGCGCATATGCCACGCCAGCGTCTGTGGAAGATCCGCGCGAAAGCAGTCGTGCTCGCGAGCGGCGCGTTCGAGCGACCGATCGCCTACGCGAACAACGATCTGCCCGGCACGATGCTCGCCGGCGCAGCGCGCACGTACGTCAAGCGCTATGGCGTACGACCCGGCTCGCGCGCCGTGATCTTCACCAACAATGACGGCGCGTACGCTGATGCGCTCGCACTGCAGGCGGCGGGGATCAGGATCGGCGCAATCGTCGATGCTCGCCCATCGTCGGCACTGTCGCACCTGATCGCGAAGCGAATTCCGGTCCTCGCGGACGCGGCGATACGCGCGGCGTTTGGCAAGCGCCACGTTGAAGCGGTCGATGTTGCACCCCTCGCGGGCGGCGCTACGCAAACCATTGAGTGCAATCTGGTTGCAGTCTCCGGCGGCTGGAGCCCGGCCGTGCATCTGTTCTCGCAGGCGCGCGGCACGTTGCGCTACGACGAAGCGATCGCGGCATTCGTCCCCGATTCTTCTCCGCTGCCGATCTTTCCGGCCGGCGCAGCCAATGGCTGCTTCGATCTGGCTGCGGCGCTGATCGAAGGACACAGGACCGGCGTGGCTGCGTTGACTCGCGCTGGACTGTCGGCGCCGGCGCTCGCACCGCCGCACGCGAAACCACATCCGAGATCGCCGTTGCTGCCGCTGTGGTCTGTCCCCGCGCGCAGCAAATCCGACAAGTGCTTCGTCGATCTGCAAAACGATGTGACCGTCAACGACATCGCGCTCTCGGCACGCGAGAACTATCAGTCGATCGAGCATCTGAAGCGCTACACCACGCTCGGCATGGGCACCGATCAGGGCAAGACGAGCAACGTGATCGGCCTGGCGTTAATGGCGCAGCTGCTCGATGTGCCGATTCCGAAAGTCGGCACGACGACGTTCCGCCCGCCGTACACGCCGGTGACGCTGGGCGCGATCCCCGGCCACGAAGCCGGCCCGCACGTCGAGCCGACGCGCTACTCGGCGATGCACGACTGGCACGCCGAACGCGGCGCACGATTCATCAACGCCGGTCTATGGAAACGGCCGCATTCGTATCCGCGCGCACGGGCGAATCCGAAGACGACGCGGCGAATCGCGAAGCGCGCAACGTGCGCACCAACGTCGGCGTGGTCGACGTCTCGACGCTCGGCAAGATCGAGCTGCAGGGCAGGGACGTCGCCGAGCTGCTGAATCGCGTCTACATCAACAAGTGGGACACGCTCGCGGTCGGCCGCTGCCGCTACGGCGTGATGCTGCGCGAAGACGGCATTGTGATGGACGACGGCACGACGTCGCGGCTGTCGGACACGCACTATCTGATGACGACGACGACGGTTAACGCAGTCAACGTCATGCAGCAGCTCGAGTACCTACTGCAGGCCGAATGGCCCGAGCTCGAAGTGTTCGTCACGTCGGTCACCGAGCAATGGGCCGCGGCGGCGCTTTCGGGCCCGAACTCGCGCAAGGTGCTCGCCAAGCTGGTCGACATCGATGTCTCGAACGAAGCGTTTCCGTTTCTCGCGGTCGGCACGTGCAACGTTCGCACCGCAAGCGGGCTCGTCCCGGCGCGGCTTTTCAGGATGAGCTATTCGGGCGAGATGGCGTACGAGATTCATGTGCCGGCCGATCGCGGCCTCGCGATGTGGGAGGCGGTGATCGAAGCGGGCGAAGAATTCGGATTGATGCCGTACGGCACCGAAGCGATGAGCACGTTGCGTATCGAGAAAGGCCACGTCGTGATCGGCGCCGAAGGCGATGGCCGCACGACGGCAGATGACCTCGGCATGGGCAAGCTCGTCAACGCGAAAAAATGGTGCATCGGAAAACCGCTGCTGAATCGATCGGCGCTGACGAGGCACGATCGCTGGCAACTGGTTGGGCTGACCGCACTCGACGGCGCGCAAATGCCGCGCGCTGCGAAGATCGTCGCCGATCCCGATCATGCGGCACCGAACCCGATGCTCGGCCACGTGACGTCGTGGTGCTTTTCTCCGAACCTCGATGCATGGATCGCGCTGGCGCTGCTGGCCAACGGCCGCGCTCGGCACGGCGAAACGCTGTGGGCGGTATCGCCGCTGGCGAACGCAAGAGTGCGAGTGAAGGTCGGCTCGCCGGTGTTCATCGACCCGGAAGGCGAGCGGCTGCGTGTCTGATCCGATCACACTCACGGAGGTGTCGATCGCCGCTGCCTGGAACGTTCAAGGCGATGCGTCGCGCGCGGATTTCGCCGAGCAGGTGACGCAGCAATTCTCGATCGCACTGCCGACCGTACCGAACACGACAGCGCGCGGCGATGCGCTGACAGCATTCTGGCTTGGCCCGCGCTCATGGTTGCTGGTCGCAGAGTCCGCCCGCTCGCCGCTCGCCGACTTCGTCAAGAAACGCGATGCCCTGAATGCGGCGGGCGGCGCCTTGTTCGATCTGTCCGCATCTCGCGTTGCCTATCGACTCGCGGGCGCACGCGCAACCGATGTGCTCGCAACCGGTTGCCCACTTGATCTGCATCCAAGCGCGTTCCGCTCTGGCGACTGCGCACAGAGCTTGTTCGGCCGCAGTCAACGCGCTTCTGTACAAATCTGATGACGCTCCCACTTTTCTGATCATGGTCGCGCGCAGCTTTGCGCGCGACGTGCGGCAGCTGTTGGACCTATCTGCTGCGCAGTTCGGCTATCGAGCGCAATGAACGAGCCGATCGACATTGCGACCGCTGAAACGGTAGCTTTTCTGACTAAGCACCTTCCGGTCTCAGCACAACTGATCGAAGTCGGTTGCGGCAAAGGGCACGTCACACAGGCGCTTAGCAATCGAGGTTTTCGCGCGGTTGGACTGGATGCGGATAGCGAAAGCGTCGCAATGGCGAACGAGCGCGGAGCCCGTGTCCTCCAGGCGACTTGGCCGGAATTCGAGAGCGCGCCAGTCGATGCGATCGCCTTTACGCGGTCACTGCACCACATCGGCGACTTGCAGCAAGCCGTGCAGAAGGCACGCGATACGCTCAAGCCAAACGGAAAGTTGCTCGTCGAAGACTTTGCATTCGACGCTGCCGACGAAGCGACGATTGCCTGGTTTGTCGACATTGCTCGAAGTAGCGCCCTTGTAAACGCCAGCGCGAGTCATTTGATCAGCGAACTCATCGAATCCGACGATCCTGTGACTACATGGCGGCAGCACCATGTGCAGCATGGCGTCTATTCGGTGGAAGTGATGAGACGCTGCATCGCCGAGCACTTCAGTATCGAAGAGGTGTCGTCGGTTCCGTATCTGTACCGCTACTTGATTCCGGCGCTACCTGCCACGCCGGACGCAGCCGCGTTTCTTCAACAGGTGTCGGAGGACGAAGCAAAGTGCGGAGGCGCCGGGCAAATCGCACTGATCGGTCGCCGTATCGTTGGCACGCCGCTTTTGCTATCCGACCTCTAAGCCGATCGAACTGAATCGCGTGTCATGCTGCGGCCGCTTTCGACGGCGGATTCAACCGGTCGATGCAACACACTGAACACTGCGTAAGCAGAAGGAGTGTTGCAGATGAGGTACCGCACACGCACCTACTACACGGACGGCCAGAAGGCGTTGATGTGGGAGCGATGGAAGGCAAGGCTGGACGCTGCACCAGATTGCTCATCTGTTCAATCGCGCTCATACCTCGGTTCGAGGCGTTCTGGCTCAGACTGGCGGCATTCGACCACCGCAACGGCGCCGTTGCGCGATCGCGTTGACGCTGGCTGAGCGGGAGGAGATCTCACGCGCGGTGGCAGAACGCCAGTCGATTCGCTCGATCGCCGCACGGCTCGGGCGGGCGCCATCAACGAGTCAGCCGTGAGATCAGACGCAATGGCGGTCAAGCGGACTATCGAGCCAGCCGAAGCAGACAACGCTGCCTGGGATCGTGCGCTGCGTCCCAAGCGCTGCAAACTGGCCGAGGACAGAGCTTTGGCGCGCATCGTGGCCGACAAGCTGCGGCTGCTGTGGTCACCGGAACAAATCGCCGGGTGGCTCAAGCATACTTACCCGCGCGACGAGAGCCATCGCGTGTCACACGAGACCATCTACCGCAGCCTCTTCATTCAGGCGCGTGGCGCCCTGAAGAAGGAGCTCCTCGAGCACTTGAGGCGCACGCGCGGCATGCGTCGGTCTCGGCATCACACGCAGAAGACTGACGTTCACGGGCAGATCGTCGGCGCCGTGTCGATCAGCGAACGCCCTGCGTCTGCCGAGGATCGCGCTGTGCCTGGTCACTGGGAAGGAGATCTGATGTTCGGCGCTCACAACAGCCAGATCGCAACGCTGGTTGAACGCCAAACGCGGTACGTCATGCTCGCCAAGGTGGCGGGCAAAGACACGGAGACGGTGGTCGACGCGTTGATCAAAAACGCGCGCAAGCTGCCCCAGGAGCTGTACCAGTCACTCACGTGGGATCGAGGTAAGGAGATGGCCGGTCACAAGCGATTCACGCTGGCCACCGACATCCAGGTCTACTTCTGTGATCCACGCAGTCCTTGGCAACGCGGCAGCAACGAGAACACGAACGGCCTGCTCAGGCAGTACCTGCCCAAGGGCATCGACATCTCGAGCTACTCACAAGCCAAGCTCAACGCTATAGCGAGACAATTGAACGAGAGGCCAAGGAAGACACTTGGCTACCAGACGCCAGCTGAGATGTTCAACCACACCGTTGCATCGACCGGTTGAATCCGCCACCCTTTGCGGACATCTGCGTCGCCCTAGAGCGGACATCTCACATCAGAGTTGAGCCGAGCTTGAAAGCGTCGCGTCTCGGACAACGTGTGTTCACTGGTGTGGCCTAACGTTCGCGGTAAGGCGCGCTGGAACCGGCGCATCTGGATAAGCTCAAAAACCGCGTGCGATCTTCGCGTATGCCGAGTGATTGTGGATCGACTCGAAGTTCTCGGCTTCGACGACGAAGCCCTCGAGCCTTGGATCGGCGTCTAGCCTGGCGGCGACACCGCGCACCAGGTCCTCGACAAAGCGCGGGTTGTCGTACGCGCGCTCGGTCACGAACTTCTCGTCGGCACGTTTCAGGATGCCGAACAGTTCCGACGATGCCTCTTCCTCGGCCACGCGCAGGAGATCGGCGAGAAAGAGCGGCTCGCGCGTCCGGGCCGCTATCGTGATGATCGAGCGCTGGTTGTGCGCGCCGTACTCGGAAATCTCCTTGGAGGACGGGCACAGCGAAGTCACGGGGACGGCGACCGACATCGTCTGCGCATAGCGGCCGCGATTGAGCTCGCCGATGAGCTTCACCTGGTAGTCGAGGAGACTGGCAATGCCCGAGACAGGCGCGCTCTTGCGCACGAAAAACGGGAACGCAAGCTCGAGCCGGCCGCCGGGCGCATCGAGCCGCACGACCAGCGTGTCGAGCATGTCCCGCAACGTCGTCACGCCGATCGGCGCAGCGCCCGGGATCACACGCGCCTCGAGCAGCGCGACCAGGCGAGACATGTGCGTGCCCTTGCGGTCGGCGGGCAGCGCGACGAACACGCTGCAATCGGCGATCGTGGTCTGGATGCCGTCGCGGTCGGCGATCGGCAGCGGATAGCGCAGCCCGCGAATGCCGACCTGGTCGATGGCCAGCTCTCGACTGGTCGGGCGCCGACTGCACGTCGGGCATCGTCCACAGCGCAGACAGGGATTCCGGATGGTTCATGGGGCGACTATTTAGAACGCCGCGTCAACGCGCGGCTGCAATGCGGTCGTCTTCGGCGTCCTGTGCCAATACAACGCTGCAGTGATTCCGGAGCGGTGCTCGGTGCGCTCATCTACATCCCTGCCAATGCGCCGCAAATGATAGCTTCTGACGACGAGGACGTGATTTCATCGCGATCAAGCATCTCTCCCAGTATCATCGGCAAACCGGTGAACGGCACCATGGCCGGTCCGCACTGCGGTCCTGATTACGGCCCGGATTAGCACGACATTTGTACGATGCGTGCGTACAAAGCGCGGCCTCCCTGAGAGATCATAGATGGCAGCTCCGAATCAGCTTCGCGCCCGAATCGGCGACGGCCCGGTTCTCGATGAAATGACTTTCCTGCAACCGCTGTGGGATCGTTTGGCGGCGCGGGACCGCGCCATCAGCGGACTGCCATTTGTGACCCTGAGCTACGCCCAGAGCATTGACGGCAGCATCGCCGCGCGCCCGGCGCGGCCTTTCGTGCTCAGCTCGGACAAGTCGTTAGAAATGACGCATCTGTTGCGTTCCCGGCATGACGCCCTGCTGGTGGGCATCAAGACCGTGCTGGCGGACGACCCGCGCCTGACCGTGCGCCTGTGGAAAGGCGACAATCCCCAGCCGGTGGTCCTGGACAGCTTTCTGAGCTGTCCCGACCAGGCCAGGTTATTGGCCCATCCCGACCAGCATCCGCTGCTGTTCACCACCACCGCCGCGTCTGCTGGCGAAATCACCCGCCTGGAGGCCAAGGGGGCGCGGGTCCGCGTCATGCCGAAGGACAGGCTGGGGCGGGTGGACTTGACAGCCGCCTTGCAATGCCTCGCCGATAGCGGCGTGAAACGCTTGATGGTGGAGGGCGGCGCGACCGTCATCAGCAGCTTCCTGGAGAGCCGCCTGGTGGATTACTGCGTCATCACGCTGGTGCCCAAGCTAATAGGCGGCATCAAGGCGATGGACACTCACCCGTCCAACGATCTGCCGCCGTTGTCCATCGTCGATTGCCGCTACCAGCCCTTGGGTGTCGACCTGATCATCCACGGCAGCCTGGGCAAAAGCTAGCCGGCAATGCGCGCCCACGCGCTCTTCCACGTGGCGGAACGCCGCGTTGAATGCAGGGAGGTGACGTTGGCAGCGCCTGGCGAGGGCGAAGTGCTGATCACCAGCCGCTGCTCCGCCATCAGTGCCGGCACCGAGGCGATGATTTTCAGCGGCGCGTTTCCGAGGAACACGGCGCTGGACGCCAACATCGCAAGCCTCAAAGGCGGCTTTACCTATCCCTTTTCGTATGGTTACGCTCTGGTGGGCGACGTGTCGGCAGCAGGCACCGGCGTGGATCAGGGCTTGATCGGCAAAACCCTGTTTGCATTTCATCCCCATCAGGACCGCGCTGTTGTGCCCCTCGCCGCATGCCACAGGGTTCCAGACGGCGTGGCGCCGGAGGCCGCGCTTTTTTTGCCGCAGGCCGAGACCGCGCTGAATCTCGTTATGGACGGCGCGCCCTTGATCGGCGAGCGTGTGCTCGTGTTCGGCCAAGGCGTGGTGGGGCTCTTGACCGCCGGCTCGCTGGCGGAATTTCCGCTGGCGCGCCTGGTTGCCGCCGAACCGTTGGCGTGGCGACGCGAAATCGCCACACACCGGGGCATTACGGAAACGGTCGACCCCACCGATGCTGGCCAATGGCAAGACTTGCTGGCCAGCCTGAAGGGTGCGGACCTCGTTTTCGAGCTGTCCGGCGACATGGCGGCACTCAATCTGGCCATCGAAGCCGCAGGTTTCGATGGCCGGATCGTGGTGGGTTCGTGGTACGGCGCCGCATCACACCCCCTGGATCTGGGCGGCCGTTTCCACCGCAATCGCCTGCGCCTGATTTCCAGCCAGGTAAGCACGCTGAGTCCCGCGTTGACCGGGCGCTGGGACAAGCGCCGCCGCATCGACTTCGCCTGGCGTATGGTGGACAAGCTTCAGCCACAACGCTTGATCAGCCAGGCCTTTCCCTTGGCCCAGTGCCAGCTGGCGTTCGAGACGGTTTGTGCGCGGCGGGACGGGGTGATGCAGGTCGTTTTTCAATACTGAACGAACGGCAACGAACCATGTACCGACTCGCCGTCACCCGCGATTTCGTCGCGCAGCATCACCTCATCGGCGGCGACTGGGGGGTGGAAAACTTCAACCACAGCCATTCTTACAAGGTTGAAGTGCAGCTGCGCGGAAAGGTGCTGAACGAACACGGCTACCTCGTGGACATCGTCGAGCTGGAAAGCGCGCTGAACGAAATCATCGCGCGGTTCCGCGACCACACCCTCAACGACCTGGCGCCGTTCTCCGGACTCAACCCGAGCCTGGAGCGATTCGCCCAGGTCTTCTACCAAGACCTTTTCGCCACGTTGGCTGCGAAGGACTTGTCGCTCACCGTGAAGCTGTGGGAAAACGAGCGCGACTGGGCCGCCTATGGGCCCGAATGAGCCGCAATGCAGGTGCCGTTTGCTGAATATCTCGAGGCCAAGTTCGCTTTGGACGAGCGCAGCCTCAACCGCGAGGTGCGGGCGGCTTTCCTGGACGCCTTGCGCAGCCTGCCTCGAATCGAATGCCTCGACGTGGGGGCGGGAACAGGCGCCACTTTCAGACGCTTGCTGCAGAGTGGGTTGACGACCCCGCTGTCCCTGACCGCATTGGACAGGGATCGCGGCCTCCTTGATATCGCCCGCCAGGATGCCGAAGGCCGGCTGCGCGCGCTGGGCCTGGAGCCCCGCGTGGAAGACGGCGCGATCCAGACGCGAGGCGAGCGGCTCGCTGCGATGCACTTCGCCGCCGGCGAACTGAAGGAGCACCGCCCGGGCCGGCTTTACAACGTCATCACCGCGCACGCCTTCCTCGACCTGTCCCCGCTGCCGCAAGCCCTGCGACAGTTCGCGGCCTGGCTGCAACCCGGCGGCTATCTTTACGCCAGCATCAACTACGACGGCGACACTGCGCTGGCGCCGCCGTACCAGGGCTCAACCTTCGAGGCCACGCTCCTGGGCCATTACAACGAATCCATGGAGCTGCGCCGCGTGGACGGCCAGGCGACGGGCGGGGCTTACTGCGGAAGGCGCCTGCAAGCGCTGTTGCCCGAGCATGCTTTTGACATCGTGGCGTGCGGCCGTTCCGATTGGAATATCCGGCCCTTCGAGGGCGAGTACCGCGACAGTGACGCGATCTGCCTGAAAGCGCTGTTGGACTTCATCGGCGGCGAAGGGCGGCGTTCCAAACTCTTCGAGGCCGATCAAATCGACCGCTGGCGCGACGACCGGCTGCGGTCGCTGCAGCAGCGCCGGCTCGGAATGCGCATCAGTCATCTCGATCTACTGGCGCGCTACGGTCCGTGATAAATCCTTGTCGGCGCAACAATAGAGTCCGCCGCGCAACAGCGCCGGTTTGCAAACCACGCCCACGCGATCCAGCCATTCCAAGCCCAGCGCGGCCCAGCCCGGCATGTCGCCCTTGGCGACAAAGCGCCAATAGCCCACCGCGGTCGCCCGCAATCCGGATTCTTGCAGGAGCGCCCGCAGTTCTGCCGCATTGACGAAGCGGTCACTGCTCAGGTGCTTGACCTTGTACCCCAACAACGGCGCAACGCGGCGGTACCACAGGTAGTCGCCATTCAGCGTGAGGCATACGAAACGTCCATGCGGCTTCAGCACCCGGCACACCTCGCCGAGCACGGCAGTCTTGTCCGGCATGTGCTCGAAGGCTCCCACGCAGAGTACGGCGTCCGCAGTTTGATCTTCTATGGACGCGAGCCGCTCGGCAGGCTCCGCATAAAGCTCGATACGCGCGGCGCACGGATGCGTTCGGCGGATTGTTTCGGCGGCGGCGATCATGTTCGGCGACAAGTCCGCGCCCATGATCCTTCTGAATGCGTCCGCCAGCGGAAACAGATGCACCCCCGGACCGCACCCTATTTCCAACAGAACCCCACCGGTGCCAGGGACGAGCAGACTACGGATCAGCGCCAAGCGGTAAGCCAGCAGTCGCGTGGCGCTGCCGTGGCTTTCCCGGTAGCTGCCCGCAATGCCGTCGAAAAAAGCGCGGATATCGCCGCTGTCTTGCACGAAGCGTGTGTGCAACCGCATCAGGCGTTCTCCCGCCAGCGCGGCGCACGGTACATCAGGTACAGGCTCTCGGCGAAAGAGTAGGTCAGCACCAGCGTCATCAGTGCCGCGAGGGGACGGCAGTAGTCAAGATACGAGGGATAGGCGGCGAAGGAGAAGAGCAGCGCCAGCATCATGAAAAACAAGATCCAGCGCGCTTTCGCGGTGCGCTGCTCCTTGGCTTGCGGCGGCCTGGCGAATTTGACGAACAGCACGAAAAGATAGCGCAGCAGGCCCGGCAGCAGTATCCACGGTCCGAAACTTTCCGGCAGGCGGTACAACAGCAGGCACAGCATGAGCGTGAGAAAGGCGTCGCTTTCCTTGTCGATGAACTCGCCGAATTCTCCGGCCAGCCCCGCGCGCCGAGCGATCCAGCCGTCCACGCCGTCCATCGCAAACAGTACCGCTCCCCAGTAAACGATCTGTCCCGGCGCAAGCCACGGCAAGACCAACATGCCGCAGAGGCGCAGCAGGGTGACAGCGTTGGCGAGGCCGAACCGACCGCCGGGAGTCCAGCGACGCCGGCAACGGTAGACCAGCAGGGAAATGGACATGAAGCCGCACAAGGACAGTAGCCAAGCCGGCAAGCCAGCGACCGTTGCCAGCGTGACGGCAATCATGGCAGCGGCATGACCTTCGCTCCACCGCAACACAAGCGGTTGCAGCGGCGGGTTACTCATCACAGTGGAAGATGCGACAGTTGACGAGGATTGGCGACAAACAGGACGCTCGTATCATGCCCTTCATGGCCGGAACGCAAATCGGTCTCATGCATCCGCCGTTCGCGTCCTTTCCCTCCGGCGGCAACGTATACAACGAAAAACTGCTGGAGTACGCCGGCCGATGCGGCTCTCCGCTGGTGTCGCTGCCGTGGCGAGTTGAGGCGCCATGCGGGAAGTGGGATCTGCTTGTCTGGGACAGCCTGTTCATGGACCGGTTGGCGCGCATCGCCGACGAGCGTCTCGCCTTGCTGCTGCACTATCTGCCGTCCCTGGAGCCGGAACTGGATTTCGGCGCAAGACAAATGGCGACAGCCGTTGAACACCGCGCCATCACGCAGGCGGACTTTGCCATTGCCACGGGCAAATGCGTGGCCAACGCGGTAACGGCGCGTTGGCCGGGCAAGCCGGTATTCGTTTGCGAACCAGGCGTAAGCGAAATGTTCTTGCGGAACCGGCCACGCCACACGGAGCGAACCGTCAAGCTCCTCACCGTCGCCCACCTGTTACCGGCCAAAGGTCATGCGCAGTTGCTGGAACTATTGGCAAGGCTCCGGCATATGCAATGGCACTGGCATATAGCAGGCGATTGCGAGGTGTCCTCCGAGACGACAGCACTCTTGTGCAACCGTGCTGCACGGGCTGGCTTGACCGAACGCATCACCTTTCACGGTGCGATGTCCCAGGAGGCCGTTGCGGCGCTGATGGCGGATAGCGATCTATTGGTCTGCCCAAGCACGTTCGAAGCCTACGGAATGACTGTTGCCGAAGCCGCCGCCAGCGGCTTGCCGGTGTTGAGCAACCGCGTCGGCGCCGCAGAGCAGTTGATTCAACATGGCGTGACCGGTTTTCTCGCTACTGTGGGAGATTGGGACAGCCTTGGCCGATATTTGGAGTTTTTGCTGGAAGACGCTGCGTTGCGCGGCACATTCCGGCACAACCTCCGCCACGCCGCAGTGCGCAGCTGGGACCAGACTTGTGCGGATTTCCGGGCGGCTTGCGACGCCATGTTGCAATGAGCGTGCAGAAAATCGGCATCATGTCGTAGCCGGTCGGCTTCACGTGTCCTGAATGGGATTGGATCGCCAAACAATGTCCGAGCAAGTCGAAGCACGTTTCATTCAAACAACGACCTTGCGGTAAAGATGCCAAGTTGCATGGCCCAGTATCGGTAGAACCGCCGCAAGACCGATCAAAAACACGATTGCCCCGGCGACCAGCAGCACCACAACAATTAGTCCCCAGACCGCCATCACCATAAGATTGGAGGTTACTGCTCTGATCGAAATGGCGACCGCTGTAGCGGCGCTTGCCGGTCTGTCCAGAAGCAACGGAAAGGCGACCACCGAAATTGCCAGCGCAGTGAAAGCAAATATGAACCCGAGAAGATTGCCATACACAATCAGTCCAGCGCCCCGCCGGGTCGTAACTAACTGGGTCACAAAGTCTGACGCCGAGACTGGTGGGTCGTCTCCGAACAGGCCGAAAAAAAGGAACTGCGCACTAAACAGCCAGGCCACATAGAGCAACATCATCACGAGCGATAGCGCGAGGATGGGAGCAAACGAGGCGGAGTGGACAAATTCGAAAGTTGAGCGCCAACTGACGTCGAGCCCGTGTTCGCGACGTCGGCTCATCTCAAAAAGACCGACCGAGACCACGGGGCCGATAAGAGTGAACCCCGCGATGATTGGAAAGGCTAGATGTAGCAGATTCTTCCCAACCAAAATCAGTGTTAGGAGCAGGGCGAACAGCAGATAAAGTAGTACCGTCAGGAACATGCCAACGGCTGGCGTGGCATTGAAGTCGTCGTAGCCTTCCTTCAGCGACTGCCAGAGATCGTTCAGCGCGATCGTTCGGACTCCAATCTCGCTTGAGCTGACTTGTATATCCCTGAATGGGATTTCCTGAGCCATGGCGAAACCTTTTCTTCAAAGAGGTTTGGAGACCACGTTTTAGGCGGCACCGTGCTTTGCAGCAATTCTCAGGCCAAGTCGCAAAGACCGTACATGGACGCCCCCGGTTTGCCAGGTTTTCAGTGGTGATGGCATGAAGGTAAGGATTGCTTCCGTACATCCGGACTTTAGTCGCGGCTTGAGCCGCTGTCCCTGATGGAATCAGCTGGTTGGCTCCCGACCGCAATTTCGCACTCGAAGTGCCCAGACATTGAGGGGTTTGGCCAACCACGGTCCAACCTGTCTTGCCATCACTGCATGATCACCTGCGCAATCGGTGGTGGGTCGTGCTCCTATAACAGTTGTCTTCGTGTTGAGTCTGGTTCAAGCCACTGCCAACTGCGGTCGGTAGTTAACCTGAAACTCCCGATCGTGCGCCAGCAGCGCCCAGACCGTGCGTGCATTCTTGCTCGCCAGTGCCACTGCCGCCACATTCGTATGCCGCCGCTGCAGCAACTTGCCGAGCCAGGTATCGGTGGCAATGACCTTGCGCTGCGCTGCTTGGATGACGGCACGTGCTCCGTGAATCAGTAACGTGCGCAGATAGACATCGCCGCGCTTGCTCATGCCCAAGAGCAGCGGCTTGCCGCCGCTGGAGCTTTGCCGCGGCACCAGTCCTAACCATGCCGACAATTGGCGGCCGTTGGCGAAGCTGCGCGCGTCGGCAATCGAAGCTACCAGTGCGCTCGCCGTCAGGGGCCCGATGCCGGGAATCTTCTCGAGCCGGCGGCTGAGCTCGCTCTGGCTGTGCCACGCCTTGATCTGCGCTTCGAGCTCGCTCACCTGCTGGTGCAGATCGCGCAAATGACTGAGCAGCCGCTCGATCAGTTGGCGAAACGCCAGCGGTAACTCATCCGCGGCACGCTCGAGCAGTGCCGGCACCCGCTCCCTGACATGAAACAGTCCGGTCGGAATGATGAACCCGAACTCGGCCAGTAGACCACGGATCTGATTGGCCTGGCCGGTACGGGCTCTCACCAACCCTTGCCGCACCCGGTGCAGCGCCAGCACCGCCTGTTGCTCGACACTCTTGATCGGCACGAAGCGCATGTTGGGCCGTGCCACCGCTTCGCAGATCGCCTCCGCATCGGCCGCATCGTTCTTGTTGGTCTTGACGTAGGGCTTGACGAACTGCGAGGCCATCAGCCGCACGGTGTGACCCTGATTCTGCAGCGTGCGCGCCCAGTGATGCGCGCTGCCACACGCTTCCATGCCGATCAGGCACGGCGGCAGCTTGGCAAAGAACTGCGTCATCTGCTCGCGCCGCAGCTGCTTGCGCAGCACGGTCTTGCCGTGCGCGTCGACGCCGTGCACCTGAAACACGTGCTTCGCCAGATCAACGCCAATCGTCGTAATCTTCATATGGACGCTCCCCTCAGTTCAGTGGTTGCTGATACTTCCACTCTGGCACATCGATGCCGTCGTGAGTGGGGGCGTCCATCCCATTGCAATTGGCCGATTCCAGTCTCTCAACGTAGGAGCTATGGACGGTATACGACAGAGAGCCACGCTCACGACCGCGTCGATCAGGCCACCGATACTTTCTCTGTCACTGGTGGAACGTTGATCGCCCGCCGGTTACATACGGCAACGTTGCTGAACGATGGCAAGGTGCTGATCGCAGGAGATCAGACGTTTAACGGTAGCGACAACCCAGCGCGCGGTGCTGTTCATGCCGTAACGCAAAGCTACTCAAGTGGTGGCAATGTGCGTAGGTACGCGACGATCGCGTCCAGGTCGGAGGGGCTGAGCTTGGCGTAGTACGCGAATCCCATCGGCGGCTGCAACTTACGGCCGTCTCGAGAAATGCCTTGCGATATCGCGCGCTTGATCTCCCCATCGGTCCAGGCGCCGAGCCCTGCCGTCCGATGAGACGTGATGTTGGCGGCTCTTGAGCCGGGCCAATTGGACGGAAAACCCTGAACGAGCTCGGCGCTGAACGTTCGGCCCCCTCTGCCCAATCGGCTGTAGTCGAGGACGCCCTTCTCTAGAGTGGTGAATGGCATTCCATACAGTGGCCGATGGTGGTGAGATAGCGGCCGCGATAGACGGGATCATTCATCTTCGCGTCGGAAAACCCCGCCTCAGCATCGGGGAACGGCTGGTGCTTCTGCGGCAGGCGATAGACAGGCCCGGCCACTTTGTTGCGGATGGCCGGAACCGATCGCAGGTATGCCACGACTGCGTTGAGGTCTGATGGTGTCAGCGCCTTGAAGTACGAAGTGGCCATCACAACCGCCAGCTCGCTGTTCGGCAAGCGCCCGTGGTTTGGCCGCTTTCCTTGGACGATCGCCCGCTTGATGTCGTCGTCGCTCCAACTGCCGATGCCGGTCTCGCGATCGGGCGTGATGTTCGACGCGACTCCGACGAATGGCGGCACCGAAAACGACAGGCCGCCGCTCAGGTTGCGGCTGACGATCGGTTCTCCCGTGGGCGACTTTGGGGTGTGGCAGTTGCCGCAACCAAGGATCGACTCCACGAGGTAGCGGCCGCGCTCAACGCCAGCCTTCGGTGCCTGCGCGCCAGCTTCGATTGACGCAACAAGCAGCGCGCCCACCACCATCGCACGTGGGCCAAGTCGATGCAGATTCGTGTACCAACGGAACGAACGCGACATCTCCCCTCCCACTCGCGACGCTCGAAGTCTGCAACAGGTTTTACATCCCGTCTGCCGCCCGTCCGCGATCCTGGCCAGCCTTAGTAACCTGCTGCCTGGCCGTCCTTGCGTGATTCGCTTGCGCCAGCCCAGGCGCCGTTGGGCAGCCGCATGATCGCCTGATAGCCGCCATAGCCAAACAGGCTGCGGCCGAGCGTGTGACGCTTGAGCACGAGCGCGCGCAGCGTGCCCTCGGAAAAGCCGTTCTCCAGGTTCACCTTGCCGCCGTCGCTCAGGGTTCCACCGGTGGGTTGCAGTTCCGAGGTCCAATGGATGCGCGGCGCGTCGCCGGCCTCCTGCAAATTCATGCGGAAGTCGATCAGGTTGATCACGATCTGCACATGGCCCTGCGGCTGCATGTCGCCGCCCATCACGCCGAAGCTGACCCATGGCTGGCCGTCCTTCGTGATGAACGCAGGGATGATCGTATGGAACGGCCGCTTGCCGGGTGCGTAGACGTTCGGGTGGCCAGGTTCGAGCGCGAACTGCTGGCCGCGGTCCTGCAGGATGAAGCCGAGCCCGTCGGGTGCCATGCCGCTGCCCATGCCGACGTAATTGCTCTGGATCAGCGACACCATGTTGCCTGCCGCGTCCGCCGTGGTCAGATAGATCGTGTCGGCGCCCTTGCCAGGCAGGCCAGCGGCGACGGTGCGCTGTGCCTGATCGCCGATCAGTGCCCGCCGCTTCGCCGAGTACTCCTTGTCGAGCAGTTGCTTGACCGGCGTCTTGAAGAAATCCGGATCGGCATACAGCCGTGCGCGATCAGCGAATGCGAGCTTCAGTGCCTCGACCACCCAGTGGACGTGTTCGGCGCTGCCGAAGCCAGCCTTGCGCAGGTCGAAGCCTTCGAGGATGTTCAGCGCCTGCAGGGCGGCAATGCCTTGTCCGTTCGGCGGCAGTTCCCACACGTCATAGCCGCGGTAATTGACCGACACCGGCTCGACCCATTCGCCGCGATGCTCGGCGAGATCGTCGACGCCGAGATAGCCGCCCTGCCGCTTCATGTAGTCGGCAATGCGGCGCGCGATCGCGCCTTTGTAGAACGCGTCGCGCCCGCCGCGCGCCAGCGCCTCGTACGTCGCGGCGAGATTCGGGTTGGTCCACAGCTGGCCCTTCGTCGGGCCCTCACCGTCGCGGGTGAACTGCTCACGGATGCCGGGATACTTCAGCAGCACCCGCACATTGCGTTGCCATGCGAAGGCGATTACATCGCTGACCGGAAAGCCTTCTCGCGCATAGCGGATCGAGGGTGCCAGCAGCGAGCTCATCGGCAGCTTGCCGAAGCGCTGATGCAGGGCGAACCAGCCATCGACGGCGCCGGGCACGCTGACCGGCAGCGGACCGAAGGCCGGGATCTCCTTTGCGCCGAGCTTGTCGAGCTCAGTCTTCAGCGTGGCAAGCGACAGCGCCTTCGGCGAACGGCCGCTGCCGTTGTAGCCATACAGTCGCTTGCTCTTGGCATCCCACACGATGGCAAACAAGTCGCCGCCGATGCCGCAGCCGGTCGGCTCCATCAGCCCGAGTGCGGCATTCGCCGCGATCGCCGCATCAACGGCGCTGCCGCCCTGCTTCATCACGTCGAGCGCGATCTGGGTCGCCAGCGGCTGGCTGGTGGCGGCCATTGCGTGCGGCGCGATCACCTCGGATCGCGTCGCAAACGGCGCGTCGGTGATGCGATCGGCCGCCAGCACCTGCACATGGAGCAGCGCGCCGCACGCCGCGCCCGCGACTAGATTCGAAATGCGCATTCGCCCTCCAAGTTTGTGACAGGTCTCGCTGGCACCGTGAGGCAGCGCTGGCTTTCGCAAAAGCGTAAGGCGCTCACTTTGTAGAGCCCGGCGCCGCTTGTGGAAACACGACCATGCCGGAAGGGATCGAAACCCACGATCGTTTGGACTGGATCCAAATGTGACGTTGGATCTCAGGCCATTCGGGGTCATCCAACGTCCCCACCGCGATGGCTCTCTGACCGGGCCGCATTTGTACGGTATGAGTGACTGTCGTCCCGCAACGCGGACAGAACTGCATCCGTAGCCACCTTGCGCTCTCGTCGGAGTGATGCTCATACTCCTTCAACTCTCCCTGCAGAAACGTCACGTTGCGCTGATCGAAGTAAGCGATCGTTGCGAACGCGCTGCCCAGCCGCCGTTGACAGAATCGGCAATGGCAGATCTGGCAGATCTCAGGATTTCCTTGCACCCGATATCGGACGGAGCCGCAGACACAACCGCCTTCATGAAGTGTGCTCATCTGCCCTCCACAGGCAAGAAATAGCCATCGTCAGCAGTCGATCGGTATCGGCGCCAAGTTACACCGTAACCGCTCAGAGGTGGGATAGGCGAGCGAGCGCTTGGGTCCTTAACTGGCGTCCGCGACGACGGTAATGGCCTTGGCCTGAAGCGCTGTTATCGATTCGGGCGGAACGACTTTCGCGAGTGTCATCGTGCATGCTGCAATCAAGACCACGCCGAACACTTGCTTTAGTTGCTGCACGGGTAGCCGGTGCGACCACGCGACTCCGGAGGATGCCATGAAGATCGAGGCCCCGCTTAGGATCAGCGCAGCGGGCCAGCAAACGAGGCCGACCAACATCGATGACGTCTGCGGCTCAGGTGCGTGTGCAAGAGTAATGGCGAAACTGCAAGCACCGATCAATGCTATTCCAAGCCCGACTGCGCTGGCAGATGCCACAGCACGCTTCATTTCCGTGTTCTTTGAAAGCAGATATGGCACGGTCAGACTGGCGCCGCCGACACCGGCGATTGCACTGAAGCCTCCGATCAAGGCACCGATTATCGATGGCGGACACTTGGCAATCGCTGCGGACAGCGCACCGCGCGCGCCGGCAGCACCTGGCCGAGTCATCATCATCCTGACCGCAAAGTAGCCGGCGTAACTCGCGAAGATGATTGCGACCCAGGTTCCTGACACTGACGACGCAAGCACCGCGCCTACCGCCGAGCCGGCGCAGGCTCCGGGAATCATTCGCTTCAACCACGCA
This sequence comes from uncultured beta proteobacterium, assembly GCA_963824935.1. GTDB lineage: Bacteria > Pseudomonadota > Gammaproteobacteria > Burkholderiales > Burkholderiaceae_F > JACCZX01. Next base: position 20,485 of record CAWGRF010000024.1, read on the forward strand.
TAGTCGATCGCGCCGCGCTTGCATTGCGCGTAGACCGCTGAGGCTGCGGTCGGAACCATTGCGGCGAGAGACGTGGCCACTGCCACTTTCGGCAGCAGCTCGGTAGGCACTCCGAACGCGGGAAGCAGCAACAGCAACGCTGGAACGACAACGAAGCCACCGCCGATTCCAAGCAACCCTGCCAGGAATCCTGCCATCAATCCCACACCAACAAGCTCGACATAAACCATTCCGACTTCTCCGCCGCGAACCCAGGAAGGGCCGCGCTATTCATTGCCCATGTCTTCGTATTCGTGGCCGCAGACGCGAAAGCGGCCAACCCCGTGTCTGCAATTACGCGGCAGACCGAGTTTCGGATGCGGCACGTGTTTCGTCTGCTGAAGATTCAGCATCGCGTGTCAAGAAAATCACGCGTTTGCTACCGCCTCGCCGAGTGCAGCGATACGGGCTAAGCGCACGTTCGCGACCGCGTCGGCTGTCATCACTGGCTCGATCCGCGCCAGTTCGACTGCGGGGATATGGCAGGCGATGCGATGACCGCCGGGAAGTTGCTGATCGGGCGGGAGCGTGTCTTCGCAGATGCGGCCGAGCTTGCGATGGCAACGTGTGTGAAACGGGCAACCCTGCGGGGGATTGAGCGGACTCGGCAACTCGCCGCTGAGCACGATTCGCTTGCGCACGACGCGCGGATCCGCCACGGGTATCGCCGACAACAGCGCTTCGGTGTAGGGGTGATACGGCGGAGCGAAGATCTGCTCGACCGTGCCTACTTCCATCGTGCGGCCCAGATACATGACGACCACGCGGTCGGCGATGTAGCGCACCAACCCGAGGTCGTGGCTGATCAACACCATTGTGGTTCCATGCTTTCGCTGCACGTCCATCAACAGCTCGGTGATCGCCGCGCGGACCGAGACATCGAGCGCCGAGACCGGCTCGTCGGCAACCACGAGCGCGGGATTGCCGGCAAACGCACGCGCGATGCCGACGCGCTGTTTTTGTCCGCCCGAAAGTTGGCGTGGAAGCCGTGCAGCGAACACAGAGGGCAGTCGCATCAAGTCCAGCAGCTCGTGCACGCGCGCCGCAACGCTCGCGCGCTTGCGAACATGGCCCAACTTGCGCACCACACGACCGATCTGCGTCCCGATCGTGTAGCTGGGATTGAGTGTCTCGTCAGGATTCTGAAACACCATCTGCAGCGCGCTTTTCAGCTCGGGCCGCCGCTGCTCCACCGGCAACCGCGCAAGATCGACTTCACCCATCCGGACTTCACCGGAGGTAGCGCTTTCGAGACCCGTGAGCACCTTGGCGAACGTCGACTTGCCGCAACCGGATTCGCCCACGATCGCCAGCGTCTGACCCTGATTCACGTCGAAGGTCAGATGCTGATTGGCCTTGACGCGCCGTTTGGTGCCGCCGCTTAGAACACCCCATAGCGAGCGTTCGTCGACCGCATAGTCCTTGGACAAATCGCTGACTGTCACCGCGACTCCCGCATCGCCTGTGTGCGTCTCGCGGGTCTGCGTGAGGTTCGTCGGCCGCTGCAACCGCCCGCCATCGAACGCACCGAACCAAGCGGTTCGATCCGGCGTCGAGCGGAGTTAGTTCGATGTGATCTCGGCCGCACTCGGATTGGCGGAAATGACGACAGCGCGGCCCGAAATAACATCCGTCAGGCCGCTCGTGCGGCAGCGAGACCTGGCCCGGAATTGCCACCAGCCGCTGGGCACGCTGATCGATGTAGGGCAGCGGAATGCAGCCGATCAGCCCGCGCGTGTACGGGTGGCGCGGCTCGGCGAAAACTTCGGCGACCGGCCCTTCCTCGACGATCTCGCCGGAGTACATGACCGCAACCCGATCGCAGACCTGCGCGACCAGGCCAAGGTTGTGGGAGATGAACAGCAGCGCGGTCTGGTACTGGGTACGCAGCGAAGCAATCAGCTCGACGATGCCCGCTTCGACGGTGACGTCGAGGCTCGTCGTGGGCTCGTCGAGCAACAGCAGCGCGGGCCGCCCCAGCAGCGCCATCGCGACGACGACACGCTGTTGCTGTCCGCCGGAAAGCTGGTGCGGATAGGCGGACATGATGCGCTCGACATCGGCCAGCCGGACGTCGCGCAACGCTGCCGCAGCCTCGGCGCGCGCGGCGGCCCAGTCCGTTGCACGATGGAACACCGCGACCTCCGCCAACTGGTCGCCGACGATCATCGTCGGATTGAGCGCCGACATCGCCTCCTGGTAGATCATGCCGATACCGCTACCGCGGATGCGGCGCAGCTCCGCCTCGGTCAGGGTGGCGATATCGCGACCGCGGAACCGTATCGCCCCGCTGACCACGCGGCCGTGGCCGGAGAGATAGCGAAGGATCGAGTAGGCCGCCGTGGACTTGCCGCAGCCCGATTCGCCGACAAGCCCCAAGCGACTCGCCTTCGCGCAACGTCAACGAAAGCCCGGTGACGGCGGGAATCTCGCCGCCGCGGCCGAAGTAGGAGATGGACACGTTGTCCAGCTCAAGCAGCGGTGTGTCGTTAGTCATTGAGCGAAATCTCGCGCACACCGTCGGCCAGCAGATTGAAGCCAAGCACCAGCGATGAAATGGCAATGCACGGGAAGATGACCATGTGCGGAAAGACCAGCGCGAACTGGCGCGTGTCGTTGATCATTCCGCCCCAGTCAGGATTGGGCGGCGGCAGCCCGAGGCCGAGGAATCCCAACGTGCCGATGGTGATCGTCACGTAACCCAGACGCAAGCAGAAATCGACGATCAGCGGACCGCGCGCGTTGGGCAGGATCTCGACCAGCATGATGTACCACGTCGATTCGCCGCGCAGCTGCGCGGCTGCCACGTAGGCCCGTGTGCGCAGGTCGAGCGTGATGCCCCGCGTGATGCGCATTACCGCCGGGCTCGCAGCCACGGTCACTGCCAGCACGATGTTGATGCCGGAGGCGCCGAAGCGCGAAATGATGATGATGTAGAGCACCAGCGCGGGAAAGGCGAGCACCAGATCGCTCACGCGCGATAACACCTCGTCGAGCCAACCACGTTTGTAGCCGGCGAGCAGGCCCATCAAGATTCCGAGCGCATACGCAGAAAACGTTGCGAGCGGCGCATAGATCAACACTGTGCGCGTGCCATAGATCAGACGCGACAGAATGTCGCGGCCGAGATGATCGGTGCCGAGCCAGAACGTGCCGCCGTCAGGCGCGAGCGCGCCGACCGCCTGCATCGACTTGATCGGCTGGTTGGGTGCGTACGGTGCGATCAGTGGCGCGAAGATCGCCACCAGGATCCATCCGAGGATGATGCCGGCGCCAATCATTCCGACCCGGCTTTCCTTGAGGCGTGCTACTCCGCGCAGCAGCGCGCGCCACGGACGCTGCGCCGGCGTTGCGGGCTGTAGAACGTCAGCCGTTGCGCGGACGTCGCTCATTGCAGACGGATCCGAGGGTTGAGCAAGCTGTACGCGATATCGGACAGCGTCTGCGTGCCGACTGCGATGATGACGGTGATCATCGTGCACGCCTCGAGCAGGAACAGGTCGCGCGCCAGAGCGCCGGTCAGGATCAGCGAGCCGAATCCCTTGTAGGCGAAAAAGAACTCGACGACGATGACACCGGCGACGAGCCAGTTGACATGCAGCAGCAGCACCGTCACCGGTGTGATCAGCGCGTTGCGCAGCGCGTGGCGGACGATCACACGTCGGTACGGCAGACCCTTTAGCACGGCAGTGCGCACATACGGCGCAGTCATCACCTCGACCATCGATGCGCGGGTGATGCGAGCCACGTAGCCGAAGTCGTAAAGCACGAGTACCAGTACCGGCAGGATCAGCTCCTTGTAGCTGAATCCTTCGATCATCGAGCTGGTGCCGGGCAGCCAATGGAGCCAGAACACGAACAGCGCGGATAGGAACACGGTGCTCGCGAATGTGGGTATCGACGCTGTGACCACGGAGACGATCGTCACGATGCGATCGAGACGCGAGCCCTCGCGCATGCCAGCCAGAACGCCAAGACCCAGCGACAGTGGAATCAACACCACAAAAAACCAGAACGCGAGAATCGCGGTGTTGGCGAGCCCGGTGCCGACGACCTTTGCGACCGGCGCGTTATAGACGCGCGAATCACGCCAGTCGCCGACGACGAAGCGCCCGAGCCAGTCGAAGTAGCGCTCGACCGCCGGCCGGTTGTAGCCGTTAGCTTCGAGCCAGATTTCGCGCTGCTCGGGCGTGGAATAGGCGCCAAGCGCGCTCACCGCCACGTCCTTCGGCGAAAGCTCGAACAGCATGAACAGCGCCGCCGATGCGACCAGCATCGTCGCCGCCATGTAGCCGAGGCGCCGCGTCAGGAAACGCGTCATCGCGCGTCACTCCCGCAGCGAAGAAGCAAGTGACCGCGCTGATGCCTTAACCTTGAACCGCCAGCTCTTCGCCGAAGATGTACAGCGTCGGGTGCGCAGTGAAGCCTTTGACGCGCTTGTCGTACGCCGTCTGTATCGCACGCCAGATCGGCTGCACGATCGGCCCGTCTTCCTGCATGATGGCTTCGAGCTTGACCATGATCGCGCGCCGTTTTTCGACGTCGAGCGTGCCCTCCGCCTCCGTCAGCAGCTTGTCGAACTCCGGGTTGGAATAGCCCGCCTCGTTCCAGGGCACTCCGGTTCGGTAGGCCAGGCTGTAGGTCATCACACCCAGCGGCCGGTGCGTCCAGCGCGTGAAGCCGAACGGCAGCTTGGTCCAGTTCTTCCAGTATTCGGTCGACGGTGTGACGTTGATCTTGGTCCGAATCCCGGCCTCTTTCCAACTCTCGACCATCACAGTTACCGCGGCTTGCTCCCATGCCGGTTGCGCCTGGCACTGAATGTCGAGATCGATGCCATCCTTGTAACCGGCCTCGGCCAGCAATTGCTTCGCGCGCGCCACGTCGCGCTTCATCGGCGGCAGCTTCGCGTACTCGGGGTGCACCGCCGCGACATGATGGTGTTCGGCAACCGCGCCCGCACCGCGCATCACGATGTCGAGTACCTTTTGCGGATCGGTCGCCAGCTTCAGCGCCGTCCGTACGCGCTTGTCGTTAAACGGCTTTTCATCGTATCTGCCGCGCGCGACCGCTGTCTGCGCCGTTACCACCGGGTAGAGGTCGATATGCGGCAGGGCCTTGATCGCATCGAGCTGTCCGAAGTCGACCTCGAACAGCCCATCGACCTGCTTCGACGCCAGCGCGGCGATGTAGGGCGAAGCATCGCTGCCGAGATCGATAAATTCGATTGTCTCGAGATTGGGACCCCGCCCCCAATAGTCCTTGCGCGCACGCACGACGGCGCGGCGGCCGACCTCGTAGCTTTCGAGTGTGAACGCGCCGGTGCCGGTCATGCCCACCTTGAAGGCGCCGTTCTCTTCCGGATTCAGCATGAAAAACGGGTAGTGGAACAGGTGCTCCGGCACCGCGAGTTGCGCGGACTTTCCGTTCAGGCGAACCGTGTAGTCGTCGACCTTTTCGATCGCTTTCGAGTCCCACAGGCGGGTCGACTTTTTCTTCTTGCCGTCCTTGTCAACGTCTGCGGTCTCGAATTCGTCGAGCAAGAAGCTTTGCATCAGACCGAGAACCGACGATCCGGTCGACGGATCGAGCACGCGCCTGATGTTCCAGACCGCGTGGTCGGCAACGAACGGTTTGCCGTTGCTCCACTTGACGTCCTTGCGCAGCCGCAGCGTCCAGGTCTTCAGATCGGGGCTTGGTTCCCAGCGTTCGAGCAGCCACGGCCGGGTGACGTTGTCGCGGCCCGTGCGCGTCAGGTAGTCGTTGCTTTGGCGCAGAACGTTGCTCGCTTCGACCCAGCTCACCGTGTGCGGATCCTTGACCTCGTGCACCCGCATGCCGATGCGCACCCGGCCGCCCTTGGGTAACGCCGCCTGGGCGAAGGCTCGCGTCGGATCGACCATGCCGAGCAAACCGTACGCGGCGGGGGCCGATACGCCGAGCAATGTTGCGATCCGCAGGAATTCGCGGCGGTCGATACGGCCGCCACCAAGCTCGTCTTTCAATTGGGAAATGTAGGGATGCTCGCGACGGTCGGACATGTACGTCTCCTCTGGCGATTCCGGTCTCTGCCTTCGGCCGGATTGTCTCGAATGCCGGGTAATCTGTACCGTTCTGCCGATCTTGTCCAGTTCCGACTAGGACGTCTATGAAAGCACAAAAGGCGGCCCCGAAACGACCGGGATTGCTCGCGCGGCTGGCAACCGGGCCCGGTGATCTGCGCTGAAGGCTATGTGTTCGAGCTTGAACGGCGGGGTTACTTGCAGGCGGGCGCTTTTGTGCCTGAAGTGGTCCTCGAAAATCCGCAAGCCGTGGAGACGCTGCACCGCGAGTTCGTCAACGCAGGGTCGGACGTGGTCGAAGCACTGACCTACTACGCGCATCGCGCCAAGATGAAGATGGTCGGCCGGCAGGCTGACGTGCCGTTGCTCAACCAGCAGGCGCTGCGCATCGCGCGCCGGGTCGCGCGTGCGACCGGCACGCTGATGGCGGGCAACATCTGCAACACGCACATCTACGACCCGCAGGACGCGAAATCGATCAAGGCGATCCGCCGCATGTTCGACGAGCAGGTCGGCTGGGCCGCAGACGCGGGCGCCGACTACATCATCGGCGAAACCTACGGCTTTGCGGGCGAAGCCATCATGGCAACCGAAGCGATCAAGCGAACCGGGTTACCTGCGGTCGTGACCCTCGCGGTCTATCAAGACGGGATGATGCGTGACGGTGTATCGGCGGTCGATGCGTGTAAGCGCATCGAAGACGCGGGCGCCGACGTAGTGGGCATGAACTGCACGCGCGGGCCGGCCACGATGCTTCCGTTGCTGAAGGACATCCGAGCCGCGGTCAAGTGCCATGTTGCAGCGCTGCCGGTTCCGTACCGCACGACACCCGAACAACCGACGTTTCAGTCGCTGCGCGATCCCGGCTGCGATTGCCTGCCGGGCGACCGGCCGTTCCCGATCGCGCTCGATCCGTTCGTTTGCAATCGCTATGAAATTGCCGAGTTCGGTAAGGCGGCCTATGCGATGGGCGTGCGCTATCTGGGCGTGTGCTGCGGCGCCGGTCCACATCACATCCGCGCGCTCGCTGAAGCACTCGGGCGCTCACCACCGGCGAGCCGCTACTCGCCCGACATGTCAAAGCACGCCTACCTTGGCTCGAACAAACAGCTGAAGGCGCTGAATCTCGCGTATCGCAACAAGCTGTAGGTGTCACCGATCGGCATTCTCAACTGATGCCTGTCACGCTCGATCACCTGCGGCGGTACGCCGTCGCGCGCAGCCTTTTCACGCCGACGACGCTCAAACGCGCGCTTCGCAAACTTGGCTTCGTTCAGGCCGACCCGATCCGCGCCCCGGCGCGTGCGCAGGATCTGACGCTGCGCCACCGAGTGACCAACTATCGCGCTGGAGACCTCGAACGCCGGTACTCGGCACTCGGCATCGCGGAAGATGTGCTCGTCAACTACGGGTTCGTGACGGCCGAGGTGCAGGCTTTGATGCACCCGCGCACGACCGCATCGCGGTGGTCGAGGACGCGGAAGGCGCGGGCGCAGGAGCTATTGGCGTTCGTGGGCGAACGCGGCTCGGTGCACCCGCGAGAGGTCGACGCACACTTTGCCCATGGCTCGGTGACCAACTACTGGGGCGGAGTGTCGAGCGCGACCACGCACCTGCTCGACGACATGCACTACCGCGGTCTGCTGCGCGTGGCGCGCCGTGAAGGTGGCATCCGCATCTACGCTGTGCACGAACACGCACCCGCGTCACTCGATGCTGCCGCGCGACGGGAACGCATCGATCGACTGGTCGATGTGGTCGTGCGCAAGTACGCCCCGCTGCCAGCGTTGAGCCTGTCAGGTCTCGTGAGCCGGTTGCGCTACGCCGTCCCGCAATGGCGCCGCGAGCTGAAGGACGCGTTGGTCCGAGCCAGGCAGCGGCTCGCGCACACACGGGTCGCCGGAGTCGATTGGTACTGGCCTGCAGGCGAGGATCCAACGTCGGCTCGGCCGCCGGAAGTCGTTCGCTTTCTCGCGCCCTTCGATCCTGTCGTGTGGGATCGCCGTCGCTTCGAGATTTTCTGGGGTTGGGCGTATCGCTTCGAGGCGTACACGCCAGCGGCCAAGCGACAGTTCGGCTACTACGCGCTTCCGCTGCTATGGCGGGATCGTGTCATCGGATGGGGCAATGTGTCGGTGAAGAACGGCGCGCTTCACACGGACATCGGCTACGCAAGCTCATCGGGGCCGCAGGACTCACGCTTCCAACGCGAGATCGAAGCCGAACTCGATCGCATGCGAACCTTTCTTGGACTCGCGTCGTGATGTCAATGTTGTCATGTCGGCGTGCCGCGCGAACTTAGGCGGCGCACGGTGGTGCGTCGCTTGCTCGTACGCGTACGCCAGTTTCAGCAAGCGTCGCTTCGGACCACGCAGCACCGACGAAGGACAAGCCGACCGGCAATCCGGCCACGTGACCCATCGGAACCGTGATGTGCGGATAGCCGGCGACCGCCGCGGGTGAGGAGAATCCGCCGCCCACGTGATCGCCGCTGATGAAATCGGTCAGCCATGCCGGACCACCCGTCGGTGCGATCAGCGCATCGAGCTGGTGCTCCGCAACCGCCTTATCGATTCCCTCCTCGCGCGTCAGGCGCCGCGCGTTGGCGAGCGCTTCGCGATAAACCGGGCTGTCGAGCCCGCCGCGCGCTTCGGCCATCACCAGCAATTCCTGTTCGAAATGCGGCATCTCGCGTTCGCGATGACGCTCGTTGAAAGCGATCACATCAGCCAGGCTCTTGATCTGGGCGTCCGGAGCAAATTCCTGCAGGTACGCATTGAGTCCGGCCTTGAACTCGTGCAACAGCACTTCGAATTCTGCTTCGCGATAGGCTGCCCGCCGCGGTAACGAAACAGGGTCGATGATCTGCGCGCCCTGAGCCTTCAGCGCGGCGAGCGCAGCATCGAACAGGCGTTGCACGCGATCGTTCGACACGACGTAATCCCGCGCCACGCCAATCCGGGCGCCGCGCAATCCATCGCGATCGAGGAAGCGGGAGTAATCCGCCTCCGACTTCGCACCGCGCGTTGCACCGTCGCGTGCATCTTCTCCCGCGAGTACCGACAACAGCACCGCGGCGTCGGCCACCGTTCGGGTCATTGGCCCGGCGGTGTCCTGCGAAGCGGAGATCGGCACGATCCCATCGCGGCTGATCAGTCCGACGGTCGGCTTCAGGCCGACCAGCCCGTTCTTGGATGCGGGTGAAACGATCGAGCCGTCCGTTTCCGTGCCGATCGTGGCGGCAGCAAGGCTCGCTGCGGCGGCCACTGCGCTGCCGGAGCTGGACCCGCTGGTATTGCGATCGAGCGCATACGGATTGCGCGTCAGCCCGCCCCGACCGCTCCAGCCACTGGTCGATCGCGTCGAGCGAAAATTGGCCCACTCGCTCAGGTTGGTCTTGCCGATGATGACGGCGCCTGCGGTACGCAATCGAGTGACGAGCGCGGCATCGCGCGGCGGCTTTGCACCGACGAGTGCAAGCGACCCGGCAGTCGTCTGCATCCGATCGGCGGTCGCAATGTTGTCCTTCAGCAGGATCGGAATACCGTGCAACGCCCCGCGTGCGTGACCGGCTTTGCGTTCGCGGTCCATCTCGCCCGCGATCTTCAACGCATCCGGGTTCAGCTCGATCACCGAATTCAACTTAGGACCCGCGCGGTCGATCGCTTCGATGCGCTGCAGATAGGCAGCGACCAAGGCACGGGCGGAGAGCCGGCCCGCTGCCAGGCGCTGCTGCAGTTGCGCGATCGTTGCCTCGCCATGAGCAAACGAATCAGCGGTACGGGCAGATGCAGTAGCCACGGTCAGAGCTCCAGTGCCCGAGATCAGAAGAAATTCACGACGCTGCATCGGCGTTGCGACGAGAACAAATTCTCACGCGGGACTCAATACTTCGTCGATAAGCGCCGACAGCGCTGCCGGATCTGTGGTCAGCGAGTCGACCAGCGATTCAATGCGCGCGCTGCGTGGCGCGCGCAGAACCGGCTCGGTCAAGTCACGATATTTGCTGCGCAGCTCGTCGTCGGTCAGCAGGTTTCCCGGAACGCCGCGGGCTTGTGCGGGCTCCGAGATCAGCGTGCGGCCATCGTTCAACATCACGCGCACACGCGCCCAGCGCTCCGCCGGGAAGCGGCGCGAAAATTCTGCATCCTCCACCAGTGTCATCTTCGTCAGTAATCGTTGCACGCGCGGATCGTCAAGTCCTGGCGCGTTCACTTCTTCCCCGCCGACGCGGCCGAACACCAGCGCCGCGGCGACCGGAAACGGCAGGCTGTACTGCGCTTCCTCGGTGTTTCGCGGCAGTGCGCAGCCGGATCCGAGCGCGACCGCCTCGGCAAAAGTCTCGATCGTCACGTTGGCAATTTCGTCTGCCGCAAAGCCGTGCTGACGCTGTAGTGCCAGCGCGGCAGCGATCGCCTGCTGCGCCCAATGACACACGGGGTACGGCTTGAAATACTGCTCGCGAATACGCCAGCGGATGCCGAGATCGTTCCACTGCGCACGTGTGTCATCGGCTTCAACAGTGAGCGCTGGGGCGCCGGTGAAGTTGTCGCGCGCCAGCAATGCGGCACTGACGCCTGCGAGCGCGCCCCAGCCCGAGCCGTCCTTGAGCATCGTCGGGATTTCGCAGACGCGCAGAATCTGGCCGCGTGGTCCGAAATACTCGGCGATGCCGAGCGCATGGCGCAATCGATCGCGGTCAAATGCGAACAGGCGCGCGCCGATCGCAGCGCAGGCGATGCTGTTCCAGGCGCCGGAGCAGTGGTAGTCCGCCGTGGTCGCATGCAGCGCGATTCCGGCGCGCGTCGCGATTTCGTACCCGAGGCAAAGGCAAGTAATGAACTCCTGGGCGTCGTTCCGAGTGCGCAACGCGCCACCATCGAAGTACGCGAGCAATGCAGGGAGCACGGCGACGCCGACGTGGCCCTTGGTGAGCCGGTGACCGTCATGCGCATCGAACGCATCGATCGTCGAAGCGCCCGCGAACGCCGCGCCCGCGATGCTCACGCGGCGGCCATCGAACAGCATGCGGGCGCCGGAGTCGCGGCTGCACATCTGCATCGCTGCAAAGCCATTGACGATCGTCGCGGCCGAAGTTCGCGATCCCGCGGCCGCCACGCCGATCAGGTCCAGCAAGCAACGCTGAGCTTGCTTGACGACATCACGCGGCAAATCCGCGAACGTCAGCTCACGTGCGAACGCAGGTACGTCCGTGAAGCCTGCCGTCTCGGCAAGCGCGCTGTCGGCCTCCGCACTTGTTGTTGTCGATGGCATCACGGCGAAGTCAATCCACTCCGGGCGAGGGGTCTGTTGTTCACTGGGTGCAGCATCCTATCGAAGATGCGATAGTCGCGGCTACACGTTCGAGCGAGATCTGGCAAATGAACACACCTAAACCACGCGGTTTGACTCTGATGCAACGGCTCGAAGCCGGGCCCGTGATCTGCGCCGAGGGTTATGTGTTCGAACTCGAGCGACGTGGCTATCTGCAGGCCGGCGCGTTTGTGCCGGAAGTCGTGCTCGAGCATCCGGAAGCGGTGACGCAATTGCATCGCGACTTCGTGCACGCTGGTTCCGACATCGTCGAGGCGCTGACGTACTACGCACATCGCGAAAAGCTGCGCGTCATCGGTCGCGAAAGCGATCTGGAGCCGATCAACCGCCGCGCGCTCGAATTGGCGAAAGAAGTGGCGCTCGAAAGCGGTGCGCTGTTCGCCGGCGATATTTGCAATACAAATGTCTACGACCCGGCCGATACGAGAGTCACACCAGGCGGTGCGCTCGATGTTCGCCGAGCAGGTCGGCTGGGCCGTAGATGCCGGCGTCGACTTCATCATCGCCGAAACGTTTTCGTATGCGCAGGAAGCGCTGATCGCGCTCGAGGAAATCAAGAAAGCGAAGATGGTTGCGGTGATCACGTTGGCGATGCACCAGGAAGAGCGCACGCGCGAAGGCTGGACTGCTGCCGACGCGTGCAAACGTCTCGCCGACGCGGGTGCCGAAGTGGTCGGCCTGAATTGCATCCGCGGGCCGGCAACGATGCTGCCGCTGCTAAAACAGATCCGCGCGCAGGTGAAGACGCACATGGCGGCGTTGCCGGTGCCCTTTCGCACCAAGCCGCATCAACCGACGTTCCAGTCGCTGCGAGACCCCGAGTGGAGCGACCCATCGAGTGGCCGGCCGTTTCCGGTCGCACTCGACCCGTTCACGTGCAATCGATTCGAATTGGCCGAGTTCGGCCGCCAGGCAATGGCGCTCGATATCCGTTATCTGGGCGTGTGCTGCGGCGCCGGACCGCATCACATTCGCGCGCTGGCCGAAGCGGTCGGCAAGCGGCCACCTGCGAGCAAGTATTCGCCGGACATGTCGAAGCACGCGTTTCTCGGCTCGCACGAGCGGATCAAGCAGGTGCAGAAGGATTACGCGGAAAAGTTGTAAAGTCGGGTCAACTAATCGGGTGCGCTCGCCGATATTGCAGCGCGAACGTGCGCTGCAATGAGTGATACGAGATGGCTGGTGCTGCTGTGTGCAAGCCGCGTCGGCTTCTCGTTGATCTTCACGGTTTACTCCGCGTTACTGCCGCTGCTGATCGGCGCGTGGCAAATGAGTGCTGCCGACGCGGGCCTGGTGCAAAGCGGGTGGCACGTCGGTTATCTGGTGTCGCTGTTTGCCGCCGGTTTGCTGACCGACCGCATCGGCGCGCGCAAGACGTTTGTCCTGATGAGTGTCGGCGCCTGCGCCAGCGCGGTGCTGTTCGCGCTCGCCGCGAACGGATTCTGGTCGGGGCTTGTGCTGTATTCGATCGCCGGCCTGGCAGCGGGCGGCTCCTATACGCCGGTGCTCGCACTGATTGCGCAGCGCTATGGGCCGGCAAAGCGCGGCAGTGCGATGGGGTGGTACCTGGCTGCCGGATCGTTCGGCTACGGGGTATCGCTGATCGTGTGCGCGGCGCTTGCGCCTTGGGCCGGCTGGCGCGCTGCGCTCGTGCTGTCGGCAGCGGCGACTATCGCCGGCGCCGTGCTTGGGTGGATAGCGCTACGTGTTACCCGCGACACGTCGCCGCATGCGTCCGTGCACTCGCCCTGGCTGGTCTCCGCGCGCGAACTCTGGCGCAACAAACCGGCCAACCTGGCAATCGGCTCGTACTCTTTCCACTGCTGGGAACTGCTCGGCATGTGGGCGTGGCTTCCCGCGTTTCTGGTTGCCGCAGCCGCTGCGCGCGGCGGCGAACTCTCAGGCGGCGCGCTCGCGATCGGCGTGAGCATCGCGGGCGTGGCGCATTTGGTGTCGGTATTCGGCAGCGTTGCGGGCGGCACGCTATCCGACCGCATCGGCCGCACGCGAGTCATTCTGATCATGAGCTGCTTGAGTCTTGCTTGCTCGTTTTCATTCGGTTGGATGCTCGGCAGCGCGCTGTGGCTGATTACCGCAGTCGCGATCTTCTATAACGTGACTGCGATCGGCGATTCTTCGGTTTTCTCCACCGTGCTTACCGAGACAGTGCCGCCGAATCAGATCGGCTTCGCGTTTTCAGTGCGCTCGGTGCTCGGCTTTGGAATGGGTGCCATCAGCCCGTGGGTGTTCGGGGTTGTCCTCGATTGGGCGGGCCAAGGGACTCCGGATCAACAAGCCTGGGGCCTGGCATGGTGCTCTGTCGGAATCGGCGCGGTGCTCGGTCCGCTGCTTACGTGGCGGCTGCATCGGTATCTCAAATCGCACGGCACCGTATAGACAGCTGCGGTTGACTGAGGCGTGCGTGGTCAGGCCGCCAGTTCGCGCAGCTTGAAGCGCTGCAGCTTGCCCGTTTCGGTGCGGGGCAATGAATCGACGAACTTTATGGCACGCGGGTATTTGTACGGCGCAATCGTCTGCTTGACGAACGCCTGCAGCTCGTCGGAAAGATGCGCGCTGGGCAGATGACCGGGTTTCAGCACCACGTAGGCGGTAACAAGCTGGCCGCGTTCGTCATCCGTCACGCCAACGACTCCGCATTCGGCGACGGCCGCATGCAGCAGCAGCGCGCTTTCGACTTCGGGCCCCGCGACGTTATAGCCCGACGTCACGATCATGTCGTCCGCGCGCGCTTGATAGTGAAAATAACCTTCCTCGTCCTGTATGAAGGTGTCACCGGTCAGGTTCCAGCCGTCGCGCACATACGTGCGTTGCCGATCGTCGTCCAGGTAACGACAGCCGGTTGGCCCTTTAATCGCAAGTTTGCCGATCGTGCCACGCGACACTTCGCGCATATCGTCGTCGACGACGATCGCACGATAGCCGGGCACCACCTTGCCGATTGCGCCGGGGCGAACATCCGTGCCGGCTGAGGCGATAAAGATGTGAATCATTTCGGTGGCGCCGATGCCGTCGATCATCTCGATTCCGGTCGCCTGCTTCCATAGTTGTCGCGTCGCATCCGGCAGCGCTTCGCCCGCAGATACCGTCTTGCGCAGGCTGCGCACATCGAACTTGCGCGCCGGATCGGCGAGCAGCAACGCCATTTGCCGATACATCGTCGGTGCCGTAAAGCACACGGTTGCGCGCGTCGTCTCGATCGTTTGCAACAGCGTCTCGGGCGTTAGCTTTTCCACTAGCACGGTCGACGCGCCGAAGCGCAGCGGCATCGCCAGCAGGCCACCCAGTCCGAACGTGAAGGCGAGCGGCGGTGTACCGCAGAAAATGTCGTCGCGACTTGGCTTCAGCACGTGCGTCGTAAACGCATCGGCCATCACCAGAATGTCTCGATGAAAGTGCACGGTGCCTTTTGGCTGCCCGGTCGTACCCGACGTAAATGCGATCAGGCAGATGTCGTCACGATCGGTCGGATGCGCATCAAATTGGATCGGCTTGCGGGCGGCGCGCGCTTCGAGCGCGTCGGGCGCTGAATCGTTGAAGTAAACGACCTTTTGCAGATCGCGCGCGTAATGCTCGGAAGCACGATCGAGCGTTACGGCGAGTTCCTGTTTCAAGCGAGCGTCGCACAGCGCAGCCGAAACCCTCGCCTTGTCGATGATCTGCTTCAATTCGCGCGCGCGCAGCAGCGGCATCGTGCCAACCGCGATCAAGCCGCATTTGACGACCGCAAGCCAGCACGCGGCCAACATTGGGGTGTTCGGTGCGCGTAGCAGAACGCGATTGCCGGGCACGAGTTGCAGGTCTTCCTTCAGTACTCTCGCAATGCGATTGACCTGCGCCAGCAACTGGGCGTACGTGCAAGACACCGCGTTGCCCGTCGACCAAAGTAGTGACGGCAGTGCGCGCTCCGTCACCCGCTTCCACGCGTCGATCGAGCAGTTCCGAGACGCAATTGACTTGCTGCGGATAGCGATACTCGGGGCGGTCGAAGACAAACTCGGGCCACTCGCTCTTGGGCGGCAGATGGTCACGTGCGAATGGATCGGCGATTCTCATTGCCGGGGTCTAGTAAATCACGCGCGATGATCAGTTTCTGCACTTCGGTGGCGCCTTCGTAAATGCGTAGCGCGCGGATTTCGCGATACAAGCGCTCGACGACCGAGCCGCGCTCGACGCCGCGCGCGCCGAATAGCTGAACCGCCGAATCGATCACGTGCTGCGCTGCCTCGGTGGCGGCCATCTTCGCCATCGCCGCCTCCTTGGTCGTGCGCACTTGCCTGACATCACGCAACCACGCGGCGCGATACGTCAACAGGCGTGCCGAGTCCAGTGCGGTTGCCATGTCGGCCAGCCGCGCCTGCGTCAGCTGCAGATCGGCGAGTCGCGTGCCGAACAGTTGACGCGAGCGGACATGCGTCAGCGCTTCATCGAGCGCGCGCTGGCCGAAGCCGAGCGCCGCTGCGGCGACCGATGCGCGAAAGATATCGAGGGTGGCCATCGCCAACGCGAAGCCTTCGCCTTCCGCCCCGATGCGTGCTGAATCCGGCACGCGGCATCGATCGAACTGAAGTCGTGCCAGCGGGTGTGGCGCGATCACGTCGATGCGCTCGGCGATCGACAATCCCGCTGCGTCGGCCGGCACGACGAACGCGCTGATGCCGCGCGAACTGCGCGTCGCGCCGTCCGGCAAGTCCGCAGTGCGCGCGAACACGGTGTAGAAGTCCGCGATACCGCCATTCGAGATCCACGTCTTGCTGCCACTGATGATCCACGCATCGCCATCGCGGCGTGCGTTGCAGCTCATCGCCGCCACATCGGAGCCGGCGTCGGGCTCGGACAGAGCGAACGCCATGATGGCCGTTCCATTTGCCACGCGCGGCAACAGCGATCGCTGCTCGTCGCTGCCGGCGAGCGTGATCGCGCCGCTGCCGAGCCCCTGCATCGCAAACGCGAAATCCGCCAGGCCGTCGTAGTAGGCAAGCGTCTCGCGAATCAGACACAGCGCGCGTGAGTCGAGCACGCCGCGCGATTGCGACGACACGCACCAGCTCAGAATGCCGGCCGCCGCCAGCGACGCAACGCGCGCGCGGCATGCGGCATCAACATCATCGTGTCTCGGTGCGCCCGTCTGCGAAAGCGCCCAGCGCTCAACCGTCTCGCGCAACGAGCGATGCTCCGTGTCGAAGAACGGCCAGTCGAGAAATTCCGACATCGCCTTGAAATGTCTCGGCTATCTAGTCGCCCTTAAATTGCGGCGCCTTCTTCTGGGTAAATGCGTCGAATGCGCGGCGAAAGTCCTGCGTCTGCATGCAGATCGCCTGCGCCTGTGCTTCGGCTTCGATCGCCTGCTCGAGCGACATGCTCCATTCCTGATTCAGCATCGTCTTCGTCATGCCGTGTGCGAAGGTGGGGCCGGATGCCAACTGCCGCGCGAGCGTGCTTGCTGCTCCCATCAACTGATCGCGTTCGACGACCTGATTGAAATAGCCCCAGGCAAGCCCTTCGTCGGCCGTCATCGGGCGACCGGTGGTCAGCAATTCGGTCGCGCGGCCGTGGCCGATCGTGCGCGGCAGCAGGGTGCACGCACCCATGTCGGCGCCCGCTAGCCCGACCCTGCTAAACAGGAATGCGGTCGTTGCTTGCGGCGTGCCGAAACGCAGATCGGACGCCAGCGCCACCATCGCACCCGCGCCGGCGCAGACCCCATCGACAGCGGCGATGACCAGCTGCGGACACGCGCGAATCGCCTTGACCAGATCGCCGGTCATGCGCGTGAACTCCAGCAATTCCGGCATCGACATCTTCGTCAGCGGCCCGATGATCTCGAGCACGTCGCCGCCGGAGCTGAAATTGTTACCGGCGCCGGCGATGACCACCGTGCGCACATCATCGCTGTAAACGAGCCCGCGAAACAGGTCGCGCAGCTCGGCATACGACTCGAACGTCAGCGGATTCTTGCGCTCGGGCCGATTCAACGTCAGCGTTGCGACGCCATCAGCGACCTGCCACAGAAAATGAGTCGCGACATAGCTGCCGTGACTGCGGCGTTGATGCCGAAGCACGGTCAATCAACCTTCGCGTTCGAGATCTTGACGACCTTGGTCCATTTGTCTGTCTCATTGCGAATGAAGGCAGCAAACTGATCCGGCGTGCTGCCGCCGGGTTGCGCGCCTTGTGCAACGAAGCGCTCACGAACTTCGGGAACCGCGAGCGCCTTGGCCACGTCGGCTTGTATCTTGTCAACGATGGCGCGCGATGTGCCGGCAGGAGCAAACAGTCCGAACCACGAGCTGGCGTCAAATCCCTGCAACTTCGCGGCTTCTTCGATCGTCGGAACGTCCGGCAGCGCGGGCGAGCGCACCCGTGATGTCACCGCCAGCGCCCTCAGTCGCCCGCTCTTGATGTGGGGCAATGCAGAGGGCAGGTTGTCGAACATCACGTTGGTGTTGCCCGCGAGCAGATCAGTCACTGCGGGCGCAGACCCGCGATACGGCAGATGCACCATGTACGTGCCGGTCATCGTTTTGAACAACTCACCGGTCAGATGAATCGAGGTGCCATTGCCGCTGGAGGCCATGTTCAACTTCCCAGGGTTGGCCTTTGCATAAGCGATAAATTCACTGACGCTGTTGACCGGTACTTTCGGATGCACCACCATTACATTGGGCACGCCGGCGGCGAGCGTGATCGGTACGAAGTCCTTCACCGGATCGAACGGCATCTTGTTGCCGGCTTGCGCGAACAGCGCTGCGTTGATCGCGTGCGTGCCGACGGTGCCCATCAGCAGCGTGTAGCCGTCGTTCGGACTCTTCGCCACCGCTTCCGCGCCGACGTTACCGCCTGCGCCGGCACGATTCTCGACGATGACCGGTTGCTGCCACATCTTCTGCAATTCGGCGCCGAGGGAGCGCGCGACGATGTCGGTCGTGCCTCCAGGCGGGAAAGGCACGATGATGCGCACAGGCTTTGCGGGCCAAGTTTGAGAATGCGCCGGCGCAAGTCCGGCGAGCACGAGCGCCGCTGCTGTCAGCAGACGCCACATCAAAACTCGCTGCATCATCATCGCTCCCAGAAGGTCGTGGCCGAAGTCTGCCTTCGCAGCGATCGTTCGTCTATGCTGGCCGCAGCATGGCAAAGTTCGTATTGGCGTTGGACCAGGGCACGACAAGCTCGCGCGCAATTGTGTTCGATCGGAACGGCCGGATCGTCGCCACTGCGCAGCAGGAATTTCGGCAGATATTTTCGCAGCCTGGCTGGGTCGAGCACGACGCCGCAGAGATCTGGTCGACTCAGCTCGAGTGCTCGCGATCTGCTCTGCGCCAGGCCGGTGTCCGTCCGGGCGACGTGGCCGCGATCGGCGTTACGAATCAACGCGAAACGACCGTCATTTGGGACCGCGCGAGCGGCGCACCGATCGCCAACGCGATCGTTTGGCAGGACCGTCGCACGGCCGAGCGCTGTCAGGCGCTGCGCGAGCAGGGCGTCGAGGGCATGGTCACTGCGAAGACGGGCTTGCTGCTCGATCCGTACTTTTCCGCGACCAAGATCGAGTGGCTGCTTGACCATGTGCCAGGTGCACGCGTGCGCGCTGCGCGCGGCGAATTGGCATTCGGCACGATCGATAGCTGGCTGATATGGAACCTGACCGGCGGCGTGCACCACGTCACCGACGTCAGCAACGCGTCGCGCACGCTACTGCTCGATCTTCATTCGCTCGGATGGAGCGATGAAATGCTCGAAGTATTCAACGTCCCGCGCGCGGTGCTACCGCGTGTGGCTGCGTCGAGCGAGGTTATCGGAACGACGGTGCCGGGTCTCTTCGGCGAGCCGATCGCAATTGCAGGCAACGCGGGCGATCAACAGGCCGCAACCTTCGGCCAGGCGTGCTTCAAGAAGGGAATGGCGAAGAACACGATCGGTACCGGCGCCTTCATGTTGATGCATGTCGGAGCGAAGCCGCAAGCGTCGGACAACCGACTGCTGGCGACCGCGGGTTGGAAGCTGTCGAATCCGGAAAGCACGGCGTACATGCTGGAAGGCAGCGTGTTTGTCGCTGGCGCTGTCGTGCAATGGCTACGCGACGGACTCGGCCTGTTCGCGCGGTCGGACGACGTTGAAGCACTCGCCCGACAGGTCGACGATCACGACGGAGTGTTCCTGGTTCCCGGCTTCGTCGGACTGGGAGCTCCGCACTGGGACCCCGCTGCGCGCGGCGCGATCGTCGGGCTGACTCGGGGAACAACCAAGGCGCACATTGCTCGCGCAGCGCTGCAGTCGATCGCGTTTCAGTCCGCCGATGTCCTGGCAGCGATGCAGCGCGATGCGCATCAGCCATTGACCGAGCTGAGGGTCGATGGCGGCGCGGCGAAGAATGATCTGTTGATGCAGTTTCACGCCGATATCAGCGGCGTGCCGGTTGTGCGCCCCGCAGTAACAGAGACCACAGCACTGGGCGCCGCGTACCTGGCTGGCCTGGCGACTGGATTCTGGAGTGGTCTCGAGGAGATCGCGGATCTGTGGTGTGCCGAGCGCCGTTTCGAGCCCGCGATGCATACGGAGCAACGCGACGAACTGACCGCGCGCTGGCACAAGGCGGTCGAGCGTTCACGCCATTGGGCATGAGCGTGCGCGAGTGAGCGCGCCGGCGGTCATCCAGCGCGAGCGGCTGCTCGGCGAATTGCGCGAGTCACGCCTATGGGACGTTGTCATCATCGGCGGCGGAGCGACCGGTCTCGGCATTGCGGTTGACGCGGCAGCGCGCGGCTTTCGCACCGCGCTGATTGAAGCGCGCGATTTTGCAAGCGGGACATCGAGTCGCAGCACCAAGCTGGTCCATGGCGGCGTGCGCTATCTGGGGCAGGGCAATCTAAAGCTGGTGCGTGAGGCGTTGTCGGAGCGCGCGTTGCTGCTCGCAAATGCGCCGGCGCTGGTACGGCCTTTGAAATTCGTCGTTCCCTGCTATCGGCCGTTGGAGCGCGAGGTCATGCGAGTCGGGCTGGGCGTGTACGACGCCCTCGCTGGCGAGCGTGGCATTGGCGATACGCATTGGCTGTCGTGCGCCGCGACTGTCGATCAGTTGCCCGGCGTCAAGGCTCGCGGTCTGCGTGGCGGCGTCGCCTATTGGGACGCGCAGTTTGACGACGCACGTCTGGCGATCGCTCTGATGCGCACTGCGGTGCGCGCCGGTGGAGTGGCAATCAACTACGTCGAAGCCGATCGGATCGAGAAGAACGGTGGCCGGGTGACGGCGGTTGTTGCCAGGGACGTGCGCACCGGAGAGCGCTTCGAATTGCGCGCGAAGGTCGTATTCAACGCCACCGGCGTCTGGGCAGACGATTTGCGACGGCGTGCAGATGATTCTGCAGCGCCGCTGACTGCCACCAGCCGTGGCTCGCACATCGTGTTGCCCAGCTCATTTCTACCGGGCACGACCGGCATGATGATTCCCAGAACCGCCGATGGCCGTGTGCTGTTCGCCATTCCATGGCATGGCCGTTTGATGGTGGGTACGACCGACGTCGCGGCAAGGGGCGCAACCTGGAATCCAGAGGCATCGGATGCCGAAGTCGAGTTCATTCTCGACACCGCGCGCAGCTATCTGCAATCGCCGCCTTCGACCCGCGACGTGTTGGCGACGTTCGCGGGACTGCGGCCGTTGTTCTCGCCGCGCGCCGCCGGGGCAGCAAAGGCAACCAAGACAATCTCGCGCGAGCACGCCATCGTGGTCGAGCACCAAAATCTGATCACCGTGATCGGCGGCAAGTGGACCACGTACCGCAAGATGGCGCTGGATGCACTCGATCAGGCTGCCGGAATGGGACTGCTCGATGCGCGGCCGTGCACGACCGCGGAAATGAAGCTGGCCGTTGACGATTCAATCGAAGCCGCCTGCCGTGCGGCGGAAGCCGCTGCGCTCGGTGATGGCGATGACGCTGAAATGGCGACCGACATAGCGAAATTCGTCGATCTGTCTGTTCGGTACGAGCAGGCACTCAATGCCGACGATGTCATCGCGCGTCGGCTCCGGGTCGCATCACTGGATCGCAGAGCCGCGGCGCGATTGACACCGCTGGTCCAAGCCGCGCTGTCAGAACAATCGAATACTGCGTGACACCGGCAAAAAAAAGCCACTCAAAGTGAGTGGCTTCAATCGTAAGAAACGGTTCGGACTAGAACAGGTGACGGATACCGACCGTGTACTGCTTGCGGTCAATCGTAACGTCGTTGTTCGCGGTCCCTTCGCCGTCGCGATCCGAGTAGCTGATGTAGAAATTGGTACGGCGCGACAGCGGGTACATATAGCCGATGGCGTACTCGTCAATGTCTCGTTCGCGTGTCACCAGGGGGATCGGGCAGGCTGGCGCCAGGCTGGCACTCAGGCAGACGCCTACCGCGTCGCCGTCGCGAGTCTGATACGACCCCAGAAGTTCACCGCCAAACAAGCGAATGGTTACGCCAGCCATCCATGCATCGGCGTCAGCGCCGGCATCCTGGTTAACGCCGAGGCCGGCTGTAAACCAGGCACTGTCTTCCTTCGCATAGGCGGCGTGCAGCTTCACAATCTTGAGGTCGAATGTCGCTCCGATCTGCAGCATCTTCTGATCCGAAGCACCCGCCTCGATTCTAGGGTTCCCGAGCGGCTGCCGTGCGCTGCGACTCCGGCGAGTGGGTGAAGGGGTAGCGACGTCGTATGTTACGACCCCGTAGAACGGACCGGCGCCCCAGCTCGCACCCAGGAAACCGACCCTGAGGTTGTTGCCGCTGCCGGCAAATTCCCCGCCATTTCCGCTAAACGAATAGCCGGCACCAAACCGGAATCCACCCCAGGTCGGCGTGTGATACAGGACCGCATTGTCGAGGCGCAACGCACCGCCCGAACTGAACGTTGAGCCGAGCGACGCATCACCCCAACCCGTCCCGAACGGGTCGGCCTGTCCGAACCAGTCAAAGCTACCGGTGCCCGAAGAAAACGTTGCGAGCCGGCCTGCGACCATCGTACCCCAGCCGCCCGACAATCCAGCAAAAGCCTGGCGGCCGAACAGCCGTCCGCCCTGCAGTGACGTTCCCGTGTCGACGCCGTAGCCGGCTTCGAGGGTGAAGATCGCGTTCAAGTTGGACGACAACACTTCCACCCCGCGGACGCCGAACCGGCTGCCCGACTGGTGGCCGCTGACGATGCCGCTGGTGTTGGTTGGGCCCCCGACCTCAGGGTCGTTTAATTGGTAGCCGACATCGACGATGCCGTACAGCGTTACGTTCGACTGTGCGAGCGCGGCGCCCGAGAAGGCACCGAGTATCGCCAGTGCGATCAGATTTTTCTTCATGCGAAGCTCTCCTAGTGTTTGAGAATTCTTTTACGCCACGGCCCCGCACGAAGCCGCCACGCGAATGAATCACTCCCCGGAGGAAGTTGAACAGATTCTTTCAGACGAGCCATGACAAGGCAAAGAAACCGGTCAAAACCTTCAAAATTAAGCCGCGCCTGTTGCGGTCAGACAACAACGAAAAGTGCCGGGCTGCCTAATTCCTGCGGCCCATCTCCTCCTTAAAAGCTATGGCGTATGCCCAATTGAAACGCCCGCGCATCTTCGCCGGCCGCTGTGGTGAAGCCGGTCGGATAACCGGCCGACGACAGACTCATACGCGACTTGGTCGCTGTTATCCATGAACGCCGCCACTGCGTACATCTGCGTACGGCGTGAAAAGTCGTAGAAATAGGCCACGCCGTAGTGGCTGGTCTTGGCGTCTTGCGTGGCCCAGGCCGAGCGACCGTCGTCCTCGCCGTAGTTGTAGACGCCGTAGAGCGTGCTATTGCCAAAGCGCCACGAAGCGCCCAGATGGTAGGCGTCCGAGTCGGTGGGACCGGCCAGACCGCGCATCGTGTCGATATCAAAGCTATTGAGATGCAAGCCGCCCAAGATCGCCGTGATCGCGGCCAAGTTGCCCCCGGTGCTGATGACGACGTTCTGAATGTCCGCCGGCTGCAGAATTGGATTCTCGTTCTCGCGCTTCATGTACTGCGCGTACAACCGAACCGGTCCAAAGCCGACATAGCCGCCGACGTTGAACACCTCCAGGCCCGTGCGCTTCTGCGGATTGGTGCCGGTGTTGAACGGCACGACGTGATCTTTGTTGTAGCCAGCCCCTACTCCCCAATTGGTCGCGTTGTACTGGAGATTGATTCCAAAGAAGTCGTCACCGCTCTGCGGAGCAGTGGCGCGCTCATTGCGCTGCCCTTCGGCACCGCCAAAGCCGTACATGGCCGACACCGTGAAGCCTCTGAGCTCGATCCGGTACTGCACCGAGTTGTTGGCGCGAATCTTCGGGTTGGTGAATCCCTGTCCAAACTGCAACGCGGTCTGATCGCCCATCACGTTGTACTTGTTCAGGATTTCGTAGGCGGGCGTGTACTGCCGGCCAAGGAAGAAGCCGCCCACCGGCGTGACCAGGCCGCCCCATGCCTGGCGATCAAACAACGCGCCAACCGAGTTCACCGTGGTTATCGCCTGCAGCAAGACGTTATTGACTGCGTTCAAGCCACCGACAATGGCGGGTTGCGCAGCCGGCGGTACTTGCGCAGCCGGCGCGCCAACGAATACGACACCGGGGCAGATCGTCGGCGCTACTGTCGCATTGTTCGGGCGGCACCAGAACAGCGAATTTTGATTGCTGGTCTGGCCGGTATCGAGTTCCAGACGCGACTCGAGAGTAAACAGCGCGCGGTAGCCATTACCCAAATCTTCCGAGCCGCGAATACCGAGGCGCGAACCGGCCGAAATTCCGCTTTGGATCCGCGTGCCGCTAAGGTCGCCAACGTCCAGATGTTCGACGCCGACATCGACAATGCCGTACAGCGTGACTGAGCTTTGCGCATAGGCAACCGGAAACGCGCACGCGAGCGTCAGCGCTAGCAAACTCTTCCGCATCGAGTATCTCCTGGCTCTTGTAGTGTTTTTCGACTCGTGACCCGAGCGAACCGGTGCCAGAATAACGCCGTGCCTGCATGATTTCGATGCGGCGAGGGCTGCGCAATCAATTCCGTGCCATTTACGCAACATTCATGAAGCCGCTTCGATTGAGCCCGCTGGATCAATTGATTGCCGCGGCAGATCGCGCATTGCGCACGCTGGCCGCGGATCCGCAAGCCAGCCGAGCCAACCCGGCGCGTGCGGTGACAGCGCAAGTAACGGCAGCTCCACTGTCGGAGCCCGAGCGGCGTGAAGCGGCAGCGCTGATGCGCGTCAATCATGTCGGCGAAGTCTGCGCACAGGCGATGTACGACGCTCAGGCGCTGGCAGCGACGTCCCCGGCACTGCGCGAAGCGTTCGTGCGCGCCGCGCAGGAGGAGGCCGACCATCTGGCCTGGACGCAGCAACGTATCGCGCAGCTCGGCGGACGTACCAGCCTGCTCAATCCCTTGTGGTACTCGGGCGCGTTTGCGATCGGCCTGGTTGCCGCGCGGATGGGCGATCGAGCGAGCCTCGGCTTCATGGCAGAAACCGAGCGCCAGGTGGAACAGCATCTGCAAAGCCATCTGGAGCGGTTGCCGGAGGCGGATATCGAATCGCGAGCCGTCGTCGAACAGATGAAACACGACGAGGCTCGACATGCCGACGCGGCGATTGAAGGGGGCGGCGCTGCATTGCCGCTGCCCGCGCGCTGGGCGATGCGACTGGCGGCGCGCGTCATGACCAAGACCGCGCACTACATCTAGAACCCATCTCAAAGCTACTGCGCGTCCCGATCCGTGGCCGCGGTGCTCGCTGTACCTCTCGTACACGTCCGCTCCTCGGCCGCGCCTCGGGCCTGCTCGCGACGCTTTTGAGATGGGTTCTATGCGTCGTCGACGATCTCGACCGAATGCGTAATCTGGGCCGTCTTGACCAGCATCGCGGTCGCTGAACAATACTTTTCGTGCGATAGCTGCACCGCACGCAGCACTGCATCGCGATTCAGATTTTTCCCGCGCACGCGGAACTTCATCTCGATGCGCGTAAATACTTTCGGATCGTCCGCCGCGCGCTCGGCTTCCAGGTCGACCTCGCAACCGCGAATGTCATGCCGGCCGCGGCGCAGGATCAGCACGACGTCGTAGGCGGTGCAGCCGCCGGTGCCGAGCAGGACCATTTCCATCGGTCGCGGCGCCAGGTTGCGGCCGCCGCCGTCGGGGGCGCCATCCATCGTTACCAGATGGCCGCTTCCGGTCTCGGCGACGAAGCTCATCCCTTCGCCGGTCCAGCGTACAGAGCACTTCAAAGTGGTGTCCTTACATTGGGTCAATCTGGGGCCGCTTGCGCCGCAACCCCTTGAACGAATACAATTTAGGGTTCTCCGGCCGATCCGCGGCGATACGTACGGCGGTCCGTCGCATGTACAGCGGCCCGGGCCCGCAATCAGGCAACTTTAATGAAAACATTTTCTGCAAAGCCTCACGAGGTTAACCGCGACTGGCTGCTCGTCGACGGCAACGACAAAGTGGTTGGCCGTCTCGCCAGCCAGATCGCGCTGCGCCTGCGCGGCAAACACAAGCCCGAGTACACGCCGCATGTGGATACCGGCGATTACATCGTCGTGGTCAACGCCGCGAAGCTTCGCATGACGGGCAACAAGAGCGAAGACAAGACGTATTACCGGCACAGCGGTTACCCTGGTGGCGTCTACGAAACGAATTTCAAGAAAATGCAGGAACGCTTTCCGGGCCGTGCATTGCAGCTCGCGGTGCGGGGCATGCTACCGAAGGGGCCGCTTGGTTACGCCATGCTGAAGAAGCTGAAGATCTACGCGACCGATCAGCATCCGCATGCTGCACAGCAGCCCAAGACCCTCGAGATATAGCCCTCGACGTATAGAGCGAGCCATAACGCGAAAGATAATCAGGTAAGGAACATGATCGGCAACTACAACTATGGAACCGGCCGCCGCAAGAGCTCGGTGGCGCGTGTTTTTCTGAAGCGCGCTCAGGGATCAAGTGCGGGCGCAATCGTGATCAACGGCCGACCGATAGACCAGTACTTCCAGCGCGAGACAGGCCGCATGATCGCGCGCCAGCCGCTGGCGCTAACCAACCATACCGGCACCTTCGACGTGCACGTAAACGTAACCGGCGGCGGTGAATCAGGTCAGGCCGGCGCGGTGCGGCACGGCATCGCGCGCGCGTTGATCGACTACGACGAAACGCTGAAGGCCGCGCTGTCGAGCGCCGGCCTTGTGACGCGCGATGCGCGCGAAGTCGAGCGCAAGAAGGTCGGCTTCCGCAAGGCGCGTCGCCGCAAGCAGTTCTCGAAGCGCTAAAACCTGGCGCCACCGCATTTTGGGGATGCGGGTTCGCAATGCCTCTATTCGCGGCACGATCAGCATATTCGCGCACCTATACTTCCGGCCGAGGAAGGTGCTGCTGATCAACTAGGCATATGCGTTGCACGAACGGCTTCTTCTTTGATCGGGCGCCCGGCGTGGGCCCGATTTACCGGAGGCCCGCTTTGCAGCACCCTGCCGACTCAGTCAGATGAGGCGCAAACACTGGTTACATAGTCGCTCAGCAGGCCTACCGAGAGCCGCGGTCCGTACTCAACTGCCGTGGCGCGTCAAGGCGTTTCTTCTGGTGGCGCTGATCTCCATCGTCTCGCTGATCGTGGCCGCGGCCCTGGTTGTGTACAACTACAGTCGGCCTCGTAGCAGCGAGGATGTGAGCGGTTTGAGTGCCGAGATCGACAAGATGCGCGCCGATCATAAGTTGGCGATCAGCGAGCGCGACCGCAAAACGGCGCTAGCTGCGCAGTTTGAGAATCAGTTGAAGATCGACCGCGCCGCGCAAGAACAGATGCAGGCGCAGCTAAGAGCGCTTGAAAACGAAAACGCTCGCCTGAAGGAGGACTTGTCGTTCTTCGAAAGCCTGCTTCCAACGCCTGCCAACACAAAGGGCGTGGTGATTCGCAGTTTTCGCTTGCAAGCCGTCAACGAGGCCGATCGAACCCCCAAACGCGGAGCGGGTAGCGATCAGGCGCTGCGCTATCGCTTGCTGGTGCAGCAAAGCGGTCGGCCGGACCGTGATTTTGTTGGCGTGGCATCGTTGACATTCAGTTTGCAGCAGGGTGGGCGGCCCTGGGTATTGCAGTTGCCGGATGCCACGATTCCCGACGCTGGACCGCTGCCGCTGTCGTTTCGGCACTATCAAAGGTTGGAAGGAACGATTGAACTGCCGGAGGGCGCCGTCGTGCGCTCGGTGCTGGTGAAGATTCAGTCCAACGGTGAAATACGCGCGCAACAAACTTTCACGATGTGAGGCAACGATGTTTGGCACAAAGACAGTGGCACCCAACTCGATAGGCACCCTGATCGGCGGCGGTACGGTGGTCGAAGGCAATGTGTCGTATAGCGGCGGTCTACGCATAGACGGAACCGTCAAGGGTGATGTGCGCTGTGCGACAGCCGACGCTTGCATGGTGATCATCAGCGAAATGGGACACGTCGAAGGCGAGGTGCACGCGGCGCACCTGGTCGTGTCGGGCCGCATCACCGGTCCAGTGCACGTGACTGAACTGCTGGAACTTCAACCGAAGGCGCGCGTCACAGGAGATGTCTACTATCGGGCGATCGAGATACATCAGGGCGCGGTGATCGAAGGCCACCTGATTTACCAGGCGTCCGAACGGTCGAACAAGGGGCCGGCGACGTTGAAATTGGCTGCCGGCGGCACCATTTCTGAGACTTGACATCGGACGTAACGCCTATAATCGGGGCGACGCCATCGATTGGATCGGAGCTACTCAATGAATGCTGTTGTCGAGATGCCTGCGCCCCTGGTTTTTACGGACGCTGCAGCGACTAAAGTCAAGAGCCTGATTGATGAAGAAGGCAATGCCGATCTGAAGCTGCGTGTGTTCGTGCAGGGCGGCGGCTGTTCGGGATTTCAGTATGGATTTACGTTTGACGAGGTGGTCAACGAAGACGACGCCACGATGGAGAAGAACGGCGTTACGTTGTTGATCGACTCGATGAGCTACCAGTATCTGGTTGGCGCTGAAATCGACTACAAAGAGGATCTCGAAGGTGCGCAGTTCGTGATCAAGAATCCGAATGCCACCACGACGTGCGGTTGCGGGTCATCCTTCTCGGCGTAACCGGGCCGAAGTGTGAAAAAAGCGCCTGCGGGCGCTTTTTTATTGGGACCTCCTAAGCGGGATACAGCGCACCCAAGGTTCTTGCGCCGCGCGCGCCGGTCACGCTCGGAATATTTCCGGGTTGGCCACTGACGTGCGCGTAGGCGAGCCACGCGAACGCCAGCGCTTCGACGTGCTCCGGTTCGACGCCGAGCGCTGACGACACGAAAACCGGGCGTGGCGCGCATTCCGCCTCGAGCATGCGCATCATGGTTGCATTGCGCGCACCACCGCCGCATACGACCACATCGGCCGCTTCTGCAAACCAGCGATCAATGGCGCGTGCGATAACAACGGCGGTCAGGCGCGTCAGCGTAGCCGCGATCACGCGCGTATCGATGCTTCTGCCGCCGATGGCGCGCTCGAGCCAGCCGAGGGAAAAGAGCTCGCGGCCGGTGCTCTTCGGCGGCGCGCTGGCAAAAAATGGTTCGGCAAGCATCGTGTCGAGTAGCTGCTGATCGACGTCGGCCGATGCTGCAATCGCACCGCCGCTGTCAAACGGCATGTCAAAGTGCCGGACCGTCCACGCGTCGAGCAGCAGATTGCCGGGCCCGCAATCGAAGCCGATGACGGGCGCATCGCCTCCAGGCAGCGCAGTCAGATTGCTGATGCCGCCGATATTGACCACTGCACGCGGCGCGGCCGCGCCAAACGCTACCTTGTGAAAAATCGGAGCGAGTGGTGCGCCCTGGCCGCCGGCCGCAGTATCACGGCTGCGGAAGTCAGCGACCACATCGATCGCCGTCAATTCCGCCAGCAGTGCCGGAGCGTTTAGCTGCATGCTGAAACCGCGCTCGGGCCTATGCCGCACGGTCTGACCGTGGGCACCGATCGCACGCACCGATGATCGCGCGACGCCGGCTGCCAACAGCAGATCGTCAACGCTGGCGGCATACACCTGCGCGAGCGCACGAGAGGCGACGCCGGCGCGTTCGATTTCATCGGACCCCGAAGTGCAAAGCGCTGCGAGCGAGACGCGCAAATCGTCGGCAAATGCGCGATGCGCGTGCGCCAGCGTCTTGGGCGGCGAAGTCGAGTAATCGGCGAGGACGGCATCCACGCCATCCAGGCTTGTGCCTGACATTAAACCGATGAAGAACGATGTGTCGGTTGCACCGCGCGCGGGCATCACGACCCGCAGCGCTTGCATCAGGCTGCTAACGGGGTCGATCGAGGGCGATGCCAACACGGTCGAGCAAGGCCAATTGGGCGCGCAACGGCGCTGTAGTCTGCGCAAAGCCTGCCAGCTGAGCGGGCGCCAGTGGTTGGGCAGCCGGCAATTCGGCGGTCAGTGGGTTTACCTGGAGGTCGTGCACCTTAAGCTCGAAGTGCAGATGTGGTCCGGTCGCCCAGCCGGTCATGCCCACCGTGCCCACGGCATCAGCCTGGCCGATTCGAACGCCTTGCCGCAAGCCCGGAGCAATCGACTGCAGGTGCGCATACAGCGTGGCGTGCTTGCCGTCGTGCTGAATCTCCACCACATTGCCGTAGCCGCGCTGCCAGCCGGCGAACGTGACGACACCTTCCGCTATCGCCCGCACGCGAGCGCCGGCTTCTGCCGCGTAGTCGATGCCGCGATGTGCAGCGTCGTAGCCGAATATCGGATGTGTGCGGCTGGGACTGAAGCCCGAGCTGACGCGCGTGTACTCGAGCGGTGATCGCAAAAACGCTTGCTTCAAGCTGCGTCCATCGGTGCCATAGAAGCCCCCATGCTTGCTGCCGTTGGCAAACCAGTACGCGGAGACTCGCTTGCCGCTACTTTCCATCTCGACGGCCAGCAGGCGGCCGGCACGTAGATACTCGCCGGAAGCGTGGAGCGCTTCGTAGATCACGCGGAAACGATCGCCACGCCGCAGATCGCGATGAAAATCGATTTCGCTCTCGAGCGCGTCGATGATCTGCTGCGCGACCGCATCCGGGATTCCCGCGTCATCGGTAGCGCCGAACAGCGATAGGCGCACCTCGCCGGTCCTCAACTCAACGCGGCGCTCGAGTGCGATATCGGCCTCGGTCACTCGGAAGCCGGATTCGGCGTCCGCGCTGCGATCGAGCGTCAGGATGCGCGTGGTAGCGAGCGCGCCGTCGAGATCGCCGGCGCTATGGACTTTGAGCCAGTCCAGCCGGCCTTCCGATGTGATGCTCGCCTGGACGAAGCGGCCGGGCGGCAATCGCACCAACGGTCGCGCCGCCGCGTCGGTCTGCGCAAAGCGAAGGGCTGCAGCGTCGTTGACACCAAGCCTGTTGAATAGCGCGGCCAGCGTCTCGCCGCGCTGAACGCGCAGCTCGCGCAAATGGGTGTCTTCACGTGCGACAAGTTCGGCAACCTGGTCGGCGATTGAAGGGGTCGCCACAGCTTCCGCCACCGACCGCACTTGCGATTCGTCGAGCTCAAACGCAGTGGGGACTGCCGCCAGGGCTGCGATCGCAGCCGACAGCGGCAGCAGCGAGAAAACGGCGGCCAACTCAATGCGTTTACGCTTAGCCCCATCGAGTTGTTTCCACGAGCGCGACACGAGACGGAAACCCAGTCGAGTGTCGCTTGCAAGAAGTGCAAGCCGTTTGGATAGAATCGAGAATGACATCTACAGACAAGAGTACAAGGGAAAGTTTAATAAAAAAGCGCACGTATCGGTGCGCTTTTTTATCGAGGGCGCGATTATAGCGCAGTGAGCCTAAGGCCCCGTCTAATCTCGCGGCCGCAAAGTAACGCATGCAACCGAAAAGCAAAAATTACGCAGTCGGGCCCGACGTCGAGCGCGCATTGGCGCTCGTCAAGCGCGGTAGCGCAGAGCTGCTCGTCGAATCTGAATTCGGACAGAAGCTCGCGCGCGCCCAAGCCACAGGGAAGCCTCTGCGCTGCAAGCTTGGCCTGGATGCAACTGCGCCCGATCTGCACCTCGGGCACACGGTCGTGCTTAACAAGCTGCGACAGCTGCAGGATCTCGGTCACACCGTCATTTTTCTGATCGGTGACTTCACGGCCTTGATCGGCGATCCTTCGGGCCGTAACACAACGCGCCCGCCGCTGTCGCGCGAGCAGATCGAAGAGAACGCCAGGACATACTTTGAGCAAGCCGGTCTGGTGCTCAAGCGCGAGCTGACCGAGATCCGATACAACTCCGAGTGGTCGAAGACGCTGGGCGCCGACGGCATGATCGAACTCGCTGCGCGCTATACGCTGGCCCGCTTGCTGGAACGCGATGACTTTGCAATGCGCTTTCGCACGAACACTCCGATCGCCATACACGAGCTGCTGTACCCGCTGATGCAGGGCTATGACTCAGTCGCGCTCGAGTCCGATCTCGAGTTGGGAGGCACCGATCAGCGCTTTAACCTGCTGGTCGGCCGCGAATTGCAGCGCGACTATGGTCAGGAGCCGCAGTGCATTCTGACGATGCCGCTGCTCGAAGGGCTCGACGGCGTCGAGAAAATGTCGAAGACCAAGAACAACTACATCGGCATTACCGAGCCACCATTCGAAATGTTTTCGAAGACGATGTCGATCTCGGACGAACTGATGTGGCGCTGGTACGACTTGTTGTCATTGCGCTCGTCTGAAGAGATCGAAGGGCTGAAGCGGCAAGCCGACGAAGGGCGCAACCCGCGCGACATCAAGGTCTTGCTAGCAAAGGAGCTCGTCGCGCGGTTTCACTCGGAGCAGGCGGCCGAGGTCGCGGCGTTCGAGTTCATGGCCCGCTTCAAGGGCGGCGCCATTCCAAACGAAATGCCTGAAGTCACGCTGGCGCGGACCGCCGACGGCGGAATACCGATCGCTGCGCTGATGAAACAAGCGGGACTGGCACCATCGACCACCGAAGCGATCCGCAATATCGAGCAGGGCGGAGTAAAGATCGACGGCGAGAAGATCAGCGACCGCGCGCTGGTCGTCAAACCCGGAACCTACGTTGTGCAGGTCGGCAAGCGCAAATGGGCGCGCGTAACGGTCGAGTAGATGCTCCCGAGCCGCAGCGGTTGGCGCAGCCGCACCGCCTACGGCGTCGGGCACTTCGTGCCTTCTCTGCGGTGCTCGCCGAGACGCGCGGGCCTGCAAACTCGCTTCCTGCGGTCGCTCAAACAGGCAGGCCCGAAAGCCCGCGCCTCGGCTGCGCTCCTCGACGACGCCGAAAAGGCGGCGCATCTGCGCCAGCCGCTGCTGTCGCGACGTTGTCTCAATTCGAGAGGTTTTTCTTTCTTCCTCCACCACCAGAGAACGCATAGCGCTTCCGCGCTGCCGGTCAGCGGCCATCGTTGGCATGCCGGCTGCTTGCCGGAGTACGACGCAGATCGTTGCGAACACGCTTCGACGCGCGCCGTCGATGCGTTGTCTGTCATGATCGCCAATGTAAACCTCGTAAGGTGCAAGAAAGACGATGAAACTGTTCAGTGACTCGGTTGAAAACGGCAAACCCATTCCGGCCGAATTCGCCTTTGGCAAGACCGATGCGACGAAGCATGCGACGCTGTCGGACAACAACAATCCGCATCTGGCATGGGACGACGTTCCGGCGGCAACGAAGTCGTTTGCGCTGATTTGTCACGACGTCGATGTGCCGAGCAAGCCCGATGATGTGATGAAGGAAGATCGCGAGATCCCCGCGTCGCTGCCACGCGTCGATTTCTATCACTGGGTGCTGGTCGATATCCCGCCGACGCAGCGTTCGATCGAGGCGGGCAGCTATTCGAAGGCAGTCAAGCCACGCGGAAAGAACGGGCCGGCGGCGCCGAACAACACGCGCCAGGGCCTCAACAGTTACACGGAGTGGTTCGCCAGTGATCACGACATGAGCGGCGATTACTTCGGCTACGACGGTCCGTGTCCACCGTGGAACGATTCAATCGTGCACCGCTATGTGTTCACGTTGTATGCGCTCGATGTCGAGCGGGTGCCGGTCGAAGGCAAATTCACGCGGGCCGGACGTGTTGAAGGCGATCGAAGGCCACGTGATCGCAAAGGCGCAGATTACCGGCACTTATACGTTGAATCCGCGATTGGCATGAACTGTGCGCCGGCTGCCGAAAGAAGGTCGGCCATCAATGAGCATCACTGCATGACGACAACGCTGCTGTTGATCCGGCACGGCGAGACCGCGTGGAATGCCGAGCACCGGATCCAGGGGCAGCTCGATATTCCACTGTCACCGCTTGGAAATCTGCAGTCGGCACGCCTGGCGGACTGCCTGTCCGAGGAGCCGATCGATGCGGTGTATTCGAGCGAGTTGTCGCGCGCATGGCTGACGGCTGTCCCACTGGCGGAGCGGCTAGGACTCGAGGTCATCGTCGAGGCGCGCTTGCGTGAGCGCTCGTTCGGATTCTTTGAAGGATTGACCTTAGACGAGATCGCGGCACACCATCCAGCGGAGTTTGCGCATTGGCGCGCGCGCGATCCGGCGTGGCGAATGAAAGGCGGCGAAAGCGGCCAACAACTGATCGATCGCGTGCTTGCCGCACTGGCCGACATCACAGTCAAGCACGCCGGGCGGACGGCAGCGCTCGTCTCGCACGGCGGGGTGCTCGACGTGGTCTATCGCGCAGCGCGGTCGCTCGCATGGCACGCGCCGCGCGAGCATCAGATGCTGAACGCAGCTGTCAATCGGTTGACTGCCTCTGCGCCCCCGCTAGCGCTCGCGATTGAGCAGTGGGGCGACATCGCGCACTTGCGCGAACCACGCGACGAGTTGCTTGCCTAGTGCCTCCACTCTTTGGCTGGCATAATTTCGCCGCCATCTCGGGTCTGCTGACCCAAGTCCGCGTTACTGGCGCCAAGGGTGATAACACCCGGGAAGCGCGGACCATTGTTCGCCGTACGCCTGGGCACGATGGCAAGTGAAGTGAGCGACATTCCACTTGCATCTTGCGCGAGGACATCATGTTCAATCGAAACACACACACCCTGGAACGGATCGACCCGCAGGTTTATGCGGCCATTGAAAGCGAACACCGTCGGCAAGAACAGCACATCGAGCTGATCGCATCGGAAAACTACGCGAGCCCGGCGGCGCTGGCGGCGCAGGGCAGCCAACTGACCAACAAGTACGCCGAAGGCTATCCGGGCAAGCGCTATTACGGCGGCTGCGAATATGTCGATGTAGTCGAAACGCTGGCAATCGATCGGCTCAAACGATTGTTTGCAGTTTCCGGCGTCGAGATCGCCGCCAATGTGCAGCCGCACTCGGGCGCGCAGGCGAATCAAGCGGTGTTCCTGGCGCTGCTGACGCCGGGCGACACGATCATGGGAATGAGCCTCGCCGAAGGTGGCCATCTGACGCACGGCATGGCGCTCAATATGAGCGGCAAATGGTTCAAGGTCGTCAGCTACGGATTAAATGGACGCGAGGAAATCGATTACGACGCGGTAGAGCAACTGGCGCGCCAGCATCGGCCCAAGCTGATCATCGCCGGCGCGTCGGCGTACTCGCTGCAGATCGACTTCGAGCGCTTCGCGAAAGTCGCGCGCGATGTCGGCGCGTACCTGATGGTCGACATGGCGCATTACGCCGGTTTGATTGCCGCCGGCGAATATCCAAGCCCGATACCGCACGCCGATGTCATTACCTCGACTACACACAAAACGCTGCGCGGTCCGCGCGGCGGATTGGTGCTGATGAAACCTGAGTTGGAAAAGACGATCAACTCGGCTGTGTTTCCCGGCTTGCAGGGCGGTCCGTTGATGCACGTGATCGCGGCCAAAGCAGTGGCGTTTCACGAAGCGCTGTCACCTGAATTCAAGGCGTATCAGAAGCAGGTGATGACCAATGCTCGGGTCATGGCCGAAACGCTGGTCAAGCGTGGACTGCGCATCGTCTCGGGCCGCACTGAATGCCATTTGATGCTGGTTGATCTGCGCTCAAAGAACATCACTGGCAAGGATGCCGAAGCGCTGCTCGGCGAGGTGCACATCACCGTCAACAAGAACGCGATCCCGAAGGATCCGCAAAAGCCGATGGTCACCAGCGGCATCCGCGTCGGCTCGCCTGCGATCACCACGCGCGGCTTCGGCGAGGCCGAAGCCGAAAAGACCGCGCACCTGATGGCCGACATTCTCGACAACCCGCGCGATGCCGCTACGTCGCAGCGAGTCAAGCGCGAAGTCGCTGAGTTGACGCAGCGGTTTCCGGTGTACGCGTAGCGTCGCGCACGCCCTGAACGCAGCTCTATGCGTTGTCCCTTTTGCAAACATCCTGACACGCAGGTGATCGATTCGCGCGCGTCCGACGAAGGGGCGACCATCCGTCGTCGGCGCAAGTGTCTGTCGTGCGAGAAGCGCTTTACCACCTATGAGCGGGTTGAGCTTGCGATGCCGACGATCATCAAGCGGGGTGGAGGTCGCGCGGATTACGACCGCGACAAGCTGCGCGCTTCGATGCAGCTGTCGATGCGCAAGCGGCCAGTGCCGCGCGAGGCAGTCGATGAGGCGATCGCGCGCATCGAGGATAAGCTGCTGTCATCCGCGCAGCGCGAGGTCAAGAGCGAAAAGCTCGGCGAGCTGGTGATGCGTGAGCTAAAGCGCCTCGACAAGGTGGCATATATCCGCTTCGCGTCGGTGTATCGCAGCTTCGAAGACGTCGATGAGTTCGCCGAAGTCGTGCGCGAGATTCGCCCGGTGAGGCCGGTCAAGCGGGCAAAACGGCGCTGAAGGACTTGAAACCGGACCTTGAAACCAGGTGTGCGGCCCCTAGATTGTGACTATCCGGGCGCGTGTGTCGCCCAACACAATCTGGAGATCATCATGTATCAGCTTTCAACCCGGCGCGGCGACTCGTTCAATTCGCTCGTCGATGAATTGTTCGCCGATTTTTTTAGCCGTTCCAGCGTACCCACATGGCGTCAAGCGAACACGCCCTCTGTTTCGCGCGCAAAAATGGATGTGCTCGATAAAGGCGGCAATTTCGAAGTCAAGGTCGATCTGCCTGGCATTCGCAAGGACGACATTCAGGTAGGAATCGAAGGCGCGCGCGTCTCGATCAACGCCGAGACGAAAGACTCGTCCGAGACCAAGAACGGGAGTAACGGAGATAAGGTTCTCTATAGCGAACGCTATTCGACCCGCTACGCACGCAGCTTTGAACTGCCGGCGGAGGTCACCGAAGAAGGCGCCGACGCCCGCTTTGAAGACGGCGTGCTGACGCTGTCGCTGCCGAAGCGTGCACCGACAGTAAGCAAGCGCATCGCGGTCAAGTAACGAAACGTAGTTGCTGCAGCCGATTGAGACGGAGTTGCCGGATCGCGAAAGCGGTCCGGGTTCCTCTATGTGGGCCGTCCGCGCGGCCGCTCCGAAGGACGGCCCGCTAACTTAACCACTCTAAGTGCAGGGCAGACGCGCAGCGTCTGCGTACACTTTGAGTGACTATGTACTCCGAATCCGACCGCGAGTTCATGTTGCGCGCGCTAGCGCTCGCGCAGCAGGCGGCTTTTCACGCGACGCCTAATCCGCGCGTTGGTTGCGTCATCGTGCGCGATGGCAGGGTGCTGGGCGAAGGCTTCACGCAACCGCCGGGCTCGAATCATGCCGAGGTCGAAGCCATTTTGGACGCGCGGCGCAATGGCCACGATGTACGCGGTTCCACCGTCTATGTGTCGCTCGAGCCGTGCAGCCACTTTGGCCGCACTCCGCCGTGTGCGACGGCGCTGACGGAAGCCAAGGTTGCGCGCGTTATCGCGGCCGTCGAGGACCCGAATCCGCAGGTATCGGGCCAGGGCCTGGAGATGTTGCGCAACGGCGGCGTCGACGTGCGCTGCGGCTTGCTGGAGCAGGAGGCAGCCGACGTTAACGCCGGTTTTTTTTCGCGCATGACGCGTGGTCGGCCGTGGGTGCGGCTGAAGATCGCGGCGAGCCTCGATGGAAAGACCGCCCTTGCCAACGGCGTGTCGCAGTGGATTACATCGGAGGATGCGCGCCGCGACGGGCACGCGTGGCGCGCGCGATCATGCGCGGTGTTGACCGGTATCGGCACCGTGCAGTCCGACAATCCGCGACTTGACGTAAGACTCGTGCCGACATCGCGCCAGCCGCTGCGTGTGTTGGTCGACAGCCGGCTCGAGGTCGATCCTGCTGCGCACATCTTCGACGGCGAGGGCAGTGTGCTGGTCGCGTGCGCGATCAGGAATGCCACTCGCGAGGCGGCGTTGATGAAACGCGGCGCCGAGATGCTGCACTTGCCCGGCGAGCGCGGCAAGGTCGACTTGGGCGCATTGATGCAAGCGCTTGCGGCGCGCAACCTTAACGAAGTGCACGTTGAAGCCGGATTCAAGCTCAACGGCTCACTGGTGCGTGCCGGTGTGGTCGACGAACTGCTGGTTTACTTCGCGCCGAGTCTGCTTGGCGAGGCGCAGGGCATGTTGCATCTGCCAGCCTTGTCGGATCTCGCGCTCGCTCAGCGCTTGAAGTTTCGCGAAGTGGCGCAGCTGGGCGACGACGTTCGAATCGTCGCGCGGATCACGCCCCCGATGACACCCGTCTGATGTTTACCGGCCTCGTTCAAGGCGTGGGCCGCATCGTTGAAGTCGAGCGGCTGTCGGTCGATGGCGGGGTGCGGCTGACGATCGACGCGAGCGGTGTGCCGAGGTTTAGGGCCGAAGCCGGCGACAGCGTGTCGGTTGCGGGCGCCTGCATGACGGCCGTTCGCGTCGATGGTTCGACATTCGCCGTCGACGCGTCAAAGGAGAGCCTCGCGCGAACCACGAAACTTGATGCGCCGGGGGAAGTAAATATCGAAACATCGATGCAGCTCGGTGATGCGCTCGGCGGTCATCTGGTGGCGGGCCATATCGACGGTGTTGGCGCGGTCGTCGCGATGACTCAAGTGCACGAGTCGTGGGAATTGGTCGTGCGCGTTCCCAGCGACCTCTCCCGGTACTTCGCCTACAAAGGCTCGGTCGCGATCGATGGAGTCAGCCTGACGGTCAATCGTGTAGCCGATACACCGAGCGGATGCGAGTTTTCGGTCAATGTGATTCCGCATACGTATCGCGTGACTACCTTGCGTTCATTGCGCGCGGGTGACCGAGTGAATATCGAAGTTGATTTGATTGCGCGCTATGTCGAGCGGATGCTGTCGCTGCGAGTCCAGTGAAACCGCCGAAGTCACCCCGCTTGTGCGTGCCGTTTCGCGCCGGACCGCGGCTACGCGGGCGCGATTTGAGGGTTCCACTAGACTGGGAAACGCATAAACTCCGCGCTCGATCATTCACGAGGCGCACGCTCACGATGCTGTCAGCCGTTCCCAGCCCCTCCAAGCCGCCGGCGCGCCTGGCGACCACGACTGAGCTGATCGAAGAGGTCCGCCAGGGGCACATCGTGGTGCTGGTGGACGACGAGGATCGCGAAAACGAAGGGGATCTGATTTTCGCGGCGGACTTTGTTACCCCGGAGAAGATCAACTTTCTCGCGAAACATGGGCGCGGGCTGATCTGCATGCCGATTACCGCGGAGCACGCGGCACAACTGCAGCTGGCGCCGATGACGGCTAACAACCGAACCGTGCACGGTACCAACTTTACCGTCGCGATCGAAGCGGCCGATGGCATCAGCACCGGTATTTCAGCGGCCGATCGCGCGCATACGATTCGCGTTGCGACGCGACCGCACGCCAAGCCATCGGACCTGGTGCAGCCCGGCCACGTATTTCCACTGGTTGCCGCGCCCGGCGGCGTGCTGATGCGTGCCGGCCATACGGAAGCGTGTTGCGATCTGGCGCGACTCGCCGGCCTGAATCCGGCGGCGGTGCTGTGCGAGGTCATGAATGACGACGGCACGATGGCGCGCTTGCCGGACCTGCTGCCGTTTGCCGCTGCGCATGGTCTGCGAATCGGCACGATCGCAGACCTGATTCGATATCGCGCCTCCAACGAATCGCTGGTCGAGCGAATTGCCGCGCGGCGTGTGGTCACACCGGCCGGCGAGTTCCAACTGACCGCGTATCGCGACCAGCCGAGCGGAGCCGCTCATATGGCATTTGTGCACGGCGCGCTGGCGCCCGATCGTGAGGCATTGGTGCGGGTTCATGAGCCGCTCTCGGTGCTCGATGTACTCGATGCCGAAGCTTCGACGCATGCGTGGCCGGTACTGAAGGCGCTGCAGAAGATAGCGCAGAGCGATGGCGGGGTACTGGTGATGCTGAACTGCGGCGAAACCGCGGAACAATTGTTTGCTCATCTCGACGCGATGGCGAGTGGTGCCACCGACGACGCCCGTTCGAGCAAGGTTGATTTGCGAACATACGGTGTCGGTGCGCAGATCCTGCGCGACCTTGGCGTGCGGCGGATGAAGCTTCTTGCCCGGCCTCGCAAGATGCCGTCGATGGCCGGCTTCGGCCTGACGGTCACTGGCTATCTGGAAGACTAGGCACGATCATTGACCATGGCCAAGGACTTCATTGCGCCGGATTTTGATGGTGACGATCTGCGCATCGGTATTGTGCAGGCGCGCTTCAACGAATGGGCCGGCCGCTCGCTCGCCGAGGCGTGCATGAACGAGCTGATTACGCTGGGCGTCGATGAAGACGACATCACGCACATTACCGTCCCCGGTTCGCTAGAGATTCCGCTGGCGCTGGCCAAGCTCGCTGCGACTGACGATTTCGATGCGCTGATTGCGCTCGGTTGCGTGATTCGTGGCGATACGTATCACTTCGAGGTGGTGGCCAATGAGTCGGCGCGGGGACTCGCCAGAGTTTCGCTTGAATACGGCGTGCCGATCGCCAACGCCATTTTGACTACTGACACCGAAGAGCAGGCACGCGGGCGGGTGCAGGAAAAAGGGCGCGACGCCGCACGGGTCGCGGTTGAGATGGCCAATCTGCTGTGGGCGCTCGAAGAAGACGGCGCCCCCGCGGCCGTCAGCGAAGGGTAAGGCTGGCTTGCAACAGTCGGCCCCGCCAGTTCGAACCAGCAGCGGCGGCCGAAGCGCGCGCCGGCGCTCGAGGGAACTCGCGCTGCAAGGCTTGTATGAATGGCTGATCAGCGGGCACAGTGTGGCAGCGATCGAAGCGCAGGCGCTGGAAGATCCGTCTACCGCACGCGCGTTTGATCGAGCGCACTATCATGAGTTGCTGCATGGTGCGATCGATCACGCAGAAGATTTGCGCGCGCGATTTGCACCTCATCTGGATCGCAACGTCGCGGCGCTGTCCCCGGTGGAGCATGCGATCCTGTTGATCGGAACCTACGAGCTCAACCACCGGGTTGAGATTCCGTATCGCGTTGTGATCAACGAAGCGGTCGAACTGGCAAAAGGCTTCGGCGGCACCGAAGGCTTCCGGTATGTGAATGGGGTGCTCGACAAGGTAGCCGCGGAACTGCGCGCCGCGGAGGTGACAGGGCGAGGCTGATCCTGCGGATTGACTCAAACTTCGCGCTCTTTGCCGGACAATGCCGGCCTATGTCGAAGTCCACCGCCAGCGGGAACGTTTCGACCAATTCGATCGGCGAGTTCCAGCTGATCGAACGCTTTTTCAAGCGGACTCCACCGGCGAGCTCGCACGTCACACTCGGCGTCGGTGATGATTGCGCTCTGCTTAGCGGCTGCCGCCGGCGAGCAATGGGCGGTCTCGACCGATACGTTGATCGAGCGGATCCACTTTCTTTCGGACGCTGATGCAACCGCCATCGGTCACAAGGCGCTCGCGGTGAATCTCTCGGATCTTGCAGCCTGCGGGGCAACTCCGCGCTGCTTCTTTCTTGCGCTCGCGCTGCCGCGTGTGGATCAGCCGTGGCTCGAACGCTTCAGTCGGGGGCTGTTTGCACTGGCCGACCAGCACGCGTGCGTGCTCGCGGGCGGTGACACCACCCGTTCGCACGACGGCGTCATGATCACGGTAACCGCCCTCGGCACGGTGCCAACCGGCCGCGCGCTGCTGCGCTCCGGCGCGCGAGTCGACGACGACATCTGGGTGTCGGGCGAGCTTGGCGACGCCGCACTTGCGCTTGCGTCTATCCGCGGCGAGGTCGGGTTGCCGCCGCCCGAAGCGCAGTCCGTCGTTGCGCGGCTCGAGCGGCCGACACCCCGCGTGGCCTTGGGCGAACGCCTGCGCGAAATTGCCAGCAGCGCGATCGATATTTCCGACGGCCTGCTGGGCGATCTGCGTCACATCCTGCAAGCGTCTGCGGTCGGCGCCGTCATCGAGTGGCCGCAAGTACCACGCTCGCGTGCGTTGCAAAGCCAGCCACTTGACAGGCAGCAGCGCTACGCCCTGGCGGGCGGCGATGATTACGAGCTTGCCTTTACCGCAGCATCAAGCCGTCGTGCCGACGTTGTCGCCGCAGCCGCTGGCCTGGTTTCTGTGACGCGTATCGGCATGGTGACGTCCGCTGTCGGTCTTATCGTGCTGGACGAGCGCGGAGCGCCGGTGGACACTGCCGTGCATGCGTACGACCACTTTCGACCATGAACGCAACGTCGGCGCGCGGGCGGGCTGACATTCGATGAACGACGTCGCGCAGACGATCGAGCGCCTGGCTCAACGTCTCGGATCGGCGCTGCGCGCACAACACCTGACGCTGGCCACCGCGGAGTCGTGCACCGCAGGCGGGCTCGGTTACGCGATTACCCTCGTGCCCGGATCGAGCACTTGGTATGACCGCGGCTTCATCACCTACTCGAACGAAGCGAAGATGCAGATGCTGGGCGTGTCATCGTCATACCTGCGCGACTTTGGCGCGGTTAGCGAGCCGGTGGCGCGTGCGATGGCGCTCGGCGCGTTATCGCATGGCATCGAGGTGTCGCTGGCGGTGACGGGCGTTGCCGGTCCGGACGGTGGATCCGACGACAAACCAGTAGGTACCGTTTGTTTTGCATGGGCGATTCGCCGCGATCCATCGAGCGGGCCTTGGGTGAAGACACAGACGCAGCACATCCGGGGCGATCGCGCCGCAGTGCGTACGGGCAGCATCATCGTTGCGCTCGAAACGCTGGTTGGCTTGCTTGAAAAGCGCGAGGATATTTGAGCCCGGAATTGTTCGCAGGCTTTGCC
Organism: uncultured beta proteobacterium; assembly: GCA_963824935.1. Lineage (GTDB taxonomy): Bacteria > Pseudomonadota > Gammaproteobacteria > Burkholderiales > Burkholderiaceae_F > JACCZX01. The sequence continues at coordinate 63,064 of CAWGRF010000024.1, forward strand.
CGAGAAGTGCGCCGTGTCAACGGCATCGCAATCAATGTGCGATACGGCGGCGACGGGCCGCCGCTGCTGCTGTTGCATGGTTTTCCGCAAACGCATGTGATCTGGCACAAGGTCGCGCCGCAGCTCACGACGCGCTTTACGCTGGTGATGCCCGATCTGCGCGGCTATGGCGATTCTGACAAGCCGACCAGCAGCGCAGATCATGCCCCGTACTCAAAGCGAACGATGGCGTTCGACGCAGTCGAGCTGATGAACTCGTTCGGATTCAAGCGGTTCTTCCTGTGCGGTCACGACCGTGGGGGCCGCGTTGCGCACCGGCTCGCGCTGGACCATCCGCACTGCGTAGAACGTCTAATGGTGCTCGACATTTCGCCCACGCTTGCAATGTACGAGCGAACGAACATGGACTTTGCGACCCTTTATTACCACTGGTTTTTTCTGATTCAACCCGCACCGCTGCCTGAAACGCTGATCGCGGCAGATCCGATCTTCTACTTGAGCTACAAGCTGGGTGGTTGGGGTTCGGCCGGCACCGCGCTGTTCGATCCGCGTGCTCTTGCCGAGTACGAGCGCTGCTTCACTCCCGCGGCGATCCACGCGATGTGCGAAGACTATCGGGCCGCAGCTTCGATCGATCTTGAGCACGATCGAGCCGACATTCGCGCGAACAAGCTGATCGAATGTCCGCTTTGTGTTCTCTGGGGCGAGCGCGGCGTTGTCAACAAAATCTTCGACTCCCATTACGGATTGGCAGGAGCGTGCGCATCGCACCGTTAGCGGCCGCACGACACCTACGGGCCACTACATTCCCGAAGAAGCGCCTGACCTGCTGAGCCAGCAGATGCAAGCGTTCTTCGCGGACTGATTTTGTAGACTTGCTCGATGCGCCTTGTGTCGCGCCTTACGCCTTGTTTCGCCCTTGTCTGGACGGCACTTGCGGTGCACCCTGCGATGGCGCTCCAGGCCGTTAAGGACAAGAACGTAGGTGGCAGGCAAGTCGCTTGCGTTGCCGCCAACGGGAATCTACCGGTAGAAAACGCGCGTCTGCTCGCGTTCGGCAACTATCACGGCTCCGTGGCATCGCGCAACGCCGAGGCGCAGCGTTTTTTCGAGCAAGGCATGGTGTTCGGCTGGGGATTCAACTTCGCCGAAGCCGTGCGTTCGTTTCGAGCGGCGGCGCAGTTGGATACCGGCTGCGCTTTGTGCCGGTGGGGCGTCGCATGGGCGGTCGGGCCCAGCATCAATCACGACATGGAGCTGGCCGAAGTGCCTGTCGCGCTCGATGCCATCGTGCAGGCGCGCGCCAATGCGACTCCCGGGTCGCGCGAACACGCGCTGATCGACGCGCTGGCAGAGCGTTATTCGGATCGTCCCGGGGTTAATGCGGACCAGCTCGCACGCGCATATGCGAAAGCGATGCGAGCACTGGCGAGTAGGTATCCCGATGATGCGGATATCACAGTGCTGGCCGCAGAGGCGCTGATGAATGCGCATGCGTACGACTATTGGCATGCTGACGGCGCGCCAAAGCCGTGGACGCCGCAGATTAGTTCCTGGCTCGAGCGTGCGCTGCGCCTCGCGCCGGCGCATCCCGGCGCACACCACTACCGAATTCATCTGTTCGAAGACTCGACGCATCCCGAGCATGCCCTGGCGTCAGCAGAACAGCTTGGCGCACTGGCCCCGATCGTCGGGCACCTGGTTCACATGCCGTCGCACATTTTTTTCCGGATCGGGCGCTATCGCGATGCGGTGCTCGCCAATGTCGCAGCCGTGCAGGCCGATCGCGAGTACGCAGCGGCAACTGGCGCCCGCTCGGATTATGCGATCCATAACGTGCACTACCTTTGGGCTTCTGCGATGTGGAGCGGCGATAGCAAAACCGCCGTGCACGCCGCGGATCAATTGGCCGCCACCGCGGCGGCAGTGCCGGACGACGACACGGCCAGCGGAACGCGGCAGCATTTTCTGGCGGCGCCGGCGCTTACGAGAGTACGCCTGGAGCAATGGGATGAGCCTTGCAGTGCAGACCAAGGCGACTGACGATGCTTCTACGGGACCGTATCTGCGCGGTTTAACGCACTTTGCCAACGGAATTTCTCACGCAGCGCGCGGCGATATCGTCGCCGCGCAAGCCGCGCTTGCATCGCTACAGGCTTCCGCACGTGACGCACAGAATGCAGGGCTGACCGTGAAGAACATCAATCGAGCATCCGAGGTACTTTCCGTTGCGCGCTTGCTGCTGCAATCCGCCATTGCGAGCGCGCGCGGTGCCAAAGGCGACGCCGTACGACATGCGCGCGCGGCGGTCAGCGCCGAAGATCGATTGGCGAGCGATGATCCACCCGTGTGGCTTGTCCCTGCGCGCCATGCGCTCGGTGCTGCGCTGCTCGATGCCGGGCGTGCCACCGAGGCGCGGGCGGTCTATCGCGCTGACCTGCGGCGGCATCCGCACAACTGCATCGCGTTGGCCGGTGTGGCAGCAGCCGACCGCAAGTTGCGAGCATCCAATGCTTCTGTCGATCTATCGTCGCGCGTCTTCTCGCGCGTTTCCCATTGTCCTGAGTGACCTCCATGCCCATCGAAGCTCTGGTATTACTCGGCTTGATCACGCTTAACGGCGTGTTCGCCATGTCGGAAATCGCGCTCGTCACGGCGCGCCGTGCACGGCTGCAGGTGCTGGTCGAGGAAGGCGATCGAGGCGCCGCAGCTGCAATGGCGTTGAACACCGAGCCAACGCGCTTTCTGTCAACGATTCAGGTCGGCATCACGTCGATCGGCATCACCAGTGGGCATCGTCGGCGAGGCCGCGTTCGCAATGCCTTTGAGCCAGTGGCTGATCGGGCTTGGTGTGAAACCCGCTAACGCCAGCCTTGGTGCAACGGTGCTGGTCGTTGTTGTGATTACTTATGTGGCGATCGTCATCGGCGAACTGGTGCCGAAGCGGCTGGGACAGATCTGGCCGGAAACGATCGCGCGCCGCGTTGCGATACCGATCGGCTGGCTCGCGACCGCCGCGCGGCCGTTCGTGCGATTGTTGTCTTCATCGACCGACGTGCTGCTGCGGCTGTTTGGCGCGCGTGGCAGGGGCGCGGCGGCGGTCACCGAAGAAGAGATTCATGCGCTGATTCAGGAGGGATCGGATCACGGCGTCATCGACGAACAAGAGCGCGCCATGGTGCGAAATGTGTTTCGCCTCGATGATCGCCAGATCGCTTCGTTCATGACACCGCGCTCCGACATCATCTATATCGATCTGGAAGATTCGCCGGCCGACAATCTGAACAAGGTGATCGAGTCACAACGCTCGCGCTTTCCGGTGTGCCGCGGCGGTTTGCGCGATGTGGTCGGCATCATCAGCGCAACCAGCCTCTTGCAGCAGACGAGTCGCGGACAGGCGCCGGACTTTTCCAAGGGGCTGACGGCCGCGGCTTATGTGCCGGAATCGCTGACCGGCATGGAGCTGCTCGAGACGTTTCGCTCGTCGACTTCTCACTTGGCGCTGGTGGTCGATGAATACGGCGAGATCCAGGGGCTGGTGTCGCTGCAGGATCTGCTCGAGGCGATCACCGGAGAATTCAAGACACCCAGCGTGGACGATGCGTGGGCCGTGCAACGGCAGGACGGCTCGTGGCTGTTGGATGGACTGATTCCGCTGCCTGAATTGAAGGATCGACTGGGGTTTGCCGCTGCGCCCGAAGAGGATCTAGGCCGCTACAACACGTTGAGCGGAATGGTGATGCTGCTGCTCGGGCGCGTTCCGCGCACCGGCGATATTGCGACGTGGCAAGGCTGGAGTTTCGAAATCGTCGACATGGACAAGCACCGCATCGACAAAGTCCTCGCAACGCGCATGCCGGATGAAGCGCCGCGTGATGACGGCAATCGCAAGGAGGCTGGGGTCGCGCCGCCGCGTTGATTCCGTGGTACCGGCTTACACCGTCGCGAGCCGATAGCGGTTGATCTCATCGCGCGCGCTCTGCGCTGCGCGCCGCACCGAGGCGGCAAACTCGTTGTCCTGCGCCGCATAAATGATTGCACGCGACGAGCTCACGATGATGCCCGCGCCGTCCGTCGACTGCCCCGCTCTGACGCATGCTTCCACGTCGCCGCCTTGCGCGCCGATGCCGGGCACCAGAAGCGGCATTGCTCCGACGATCTGCCGCACGCGAGCCAGTTCGTTCGGATAGGTGGCGCCGACCACCAGTCCGAGTTGGCCGTCGCGGTTCCACGTCGCGGTGAGCCGGGCCACGTGCTCGTACAGCGGCTCGCCTCCAATCTTCAACATCTGCAGGTCGTCGCCTCCGGCGTTGCTGGTTCGACATAGCAGGAACGCGCCACGATCCGAGTACTTGAGATACGGCTCGATCGAATCAAGACCGAGATAAGGCGACAGTGTCACAGCGTGCGCGTTGTAGCGCTCGAAAACTTCGCGTGCGTAGTGTTCTGCGGTCGACGCCATATCGCCGCGCTTGGCGTCGAGGATGACCGGCACATCGGGATAGACCTGCCGAATGTAGGCGATCAGCCGCTGCAACGGCTCTTCCGCACTGGCGGATGCGAAATACGCAATTTGCGGCTTGAACGCGCACACGAGATCGGCGGTTGCATCGACGACCGATTTACAGAACTCGAAGATCGCGTCGTCGCTCGTGCGAATGTGCTCGGGAAAGCGCTTTGGATCGGGATCGAGCCCGACACACAGCAGCGTATCGGGCGCGCGCCACCGCGCCTTGAGCATCTCAATGAATTTCATGCGTCTCAAGATAGGAGTCTACAGATTGGGGTGAAACTCTCGTCTGTGACGGACGCGATGCACCCACTCAATTTGCCGGCCTGCGGAACAGCTCGATGCGCTCGGGCGTGGGCGGGTGCGTCGACAAGTACGTCGGCCAGTTTCTGTCCGGACGGCGCTTGTCGTGCACCTCCTGCATGCGCTCGAACAGCGTCGCCAAGCTACCGGTCGATATACCGTTGGCGCGGAGTAATTCGACGGCGAACGCGTCGGCTTCGCGCTCCATCTCGCGCGAGTAATCGAGTTCGATAAGAATGGCGGGCAGCGCGGCAACCACTGTGCTGACGTCTCCAAACAGCACGGCGGCGGTGGCTCCGACAACGGCGCTGGCGAAGAGGCGGCGCATGAGATGTCGCCGTTCGATATGTCCGAGCTCATGTGCGAGCACGCCGATGATGGCGTCATCGTCTGGTGCCAGGTTGACCAGCTCGTCAGTGACGTAGATCACACCGCCCGGCAGAGCGAGCGCGTTCGGACCGATTTTCGATGCACGAAAACGGATTGCGTACTCTCGTCCGTCGTGCGGCACGATTCGATCGAAGCGCGCCGCTATCGCATCGCGCCGCTCGCTCGATAGCTCGGTCTTCGAGAAGACCCGTTTCTCAAGAAATGCGGTCGCTTCGCGGCCGAGTTGCTCTTCCCAGCTCAGCGGCACTCGTACGGCTGCGTATTCGGCGACGGCCGGCAGAATCCAGCGATAAGCGACGAACAAGAAAACGATCAGACCGAGCAACGCAATCAACGCGCCGCGCCACCGGTTCTGCCATGCAACGACGAACGAATCACGGTGGCCGGAATCGGCAAGAATCCGCGAAAACGCCGCGTTGTCCGCGATTTCGCAGAATGCCGCATCGGGAAATGTCACGATCCGCGGTGCGTGTGCCAGCGGCTCGGAAACGCGAAGCTCCGACAGTGGAGCGCGCCTCGTTATCTCGTCGCCGACGATCTCAACATGGTCATCGGAAACCGATAGCCGCACCGCGTGAGCACGCGAACTGCGGCCGTCAAAGTAACGCGCATCGACAGTGTTCACAGACCGATATCAAAATCGAACAGGTCGGCTGCACCTTCACCGGCCGCGCCAACCTGTTGAGCCGACGCTTTGCCCAGAAACTGATCCATGCCGCTGGCCGTTGCAGCGGTGACCGATTCAAGCCGGTACTTAAGGCTGCGGATCACTGCGAACGGCGTGTACAAGCCGAGCGTGACGATCAACAGCAGGATATTGACCAGATAGATGCGCGACAGTGCTAACACGCGAGCGTTGCTGCGGAAGCTGACTTCGCCCAGCGTCGTATGGTTCCACACGAGATTCTGTATCAGCACGACAAACGCGGCGAACAACAACAGATACGCAGCGTAGACGAGAATGATCAGTAGCAACATACCGATGCCGAATGCGCTCGCAGCGCCTTCGCCCCGGAAACCGAGGCCGGCAGCAAACACAACGCCGCCAAATACGACCGCGATGCCGAGTGATACCGCCAGCAGGATTCCATAGACTGCATAGAAGTGCACGGCGGTCGCGTTAAAGCGCGCCGCGGTTGATCCTAGAAAAGCATGGGCGTGCTGATAGCGCTTGAATCGGTAGTGCAAGTACGGCAGCACTACGAAGTAACCGAGCAGCGCCACTCCAAATAATGCTGTCAGCCACGTCGGTGGCTTGGCTTCGTCTTCTGCGTAAAAACCGAGCAATACGGCCGGCACGACGAAGAGTATCAACGGCGCTGCGATCAAGTAGATTTCAGGCAGTCCACCGACGAATTGAAAGTGGATACCGCGGTAGCTGGAATAGCGCGCGCGGAACCGCAGCGATTGACGGATCAACCACGGGAAGATCGCTGCCAATATCAAGAGCGTGACTACGCCGACAGTCAGCGAGAGTCGAAAGCTGAAGTTGTACGCGATCAGTAGAACGAGCGCGATCAGCCTGCCTTTCAGGATGGCGATCGGCGAACCGTGATAGTCGAACGAAGCCTCCGCGATCTGCGTGTTGCGGTACATGTACTTCAGGCGCCGCACTTTCGCCCACGCTGAGTAGATGCCGAGTGTCACGATTGTCAGCAGAAGATTGACGATCCAGATGCGGAAATACTCGCTGCCGGTACCGAGAAAGCGCACAGGATATTCGGCGGGCGTTGCGACGGCCGCCGATGGCGGCCACGCTGCCGCGGGCACTTCGTGCATGGCTTAACCCCCTCTAGTTCTTATGACGGACGTTGTAGCCGAGTGCGAACACAAGGGCAATCGTTGGACGAAAAAAAGCCCGCCGGAGCGGGCTTGTTCTCTCGTTCAGGTTCGAAGCTGAACCGAGCAAGCAGAATCGCGTCGAGGCTAGGCGTGCGGGCGCAGACAGTACATGAACGTACGGCAAGGCCCGCCAACAACGCCTCGGCGCGTTATGACGCCGCTCGTTACATGTCCATACCGCCCATGCCGCCCATTCCACCCATTCCGCCCGGCATACCGCCATGCCCTGGTTTTTCTTCGACCAGCTCCGCGACCATCGCATCGGTCGTCAGCATCAAGCCGGCGATCGACGCGGCGTTTTGCAGTGCCATGCGCGTGACCTTGGTCGGGTCGAGCACACCCATGCTGACCAGGTCACCGTACTCGTGCGTCTGGGCGTTGAAGCCGAAATTGCCCTTGCCGTCCGCAACCTTGTTGACGACAACGCTCGGTTCTTCACCGGCGTTCTCGACGATCTGGCGCAGCGGCTCTTCCATTGCGCGCAGCACGATCTTGATACCGGCGTCCTGATCCGGGTTATCGCCCTTGACCTTCGCCACCGCCTGCTTGACGCGGAGAAATGCAACTCCGCCGCCTGCGACCACACCTTCTTCGACGGCAGCGCGAGTCGCGTGCAGTGCATCCTCGACACGCGCTTTCCTTTCCTTCATCTCGACTTCGGTCGCGGCGCCGACCTTGATCAACGCCACACCGCCGGCAAGCTTCGCGACGCGTTCTTGCAGCTTCTCTTTGTCGTAGTCGCTGGTCGCTTCTTCGATTTGCGTGCGAATCGCTTTGACGCGGGCTTCGATTGCCTTGCTATCGCCGGCGCCGTCGATCAGCGTGGTGTTTTCTTTCGCCGCTTCAACGCGCTTGGCCTGGCCCAGGTCATTCAGCGACGCTTTTTCGAGCGTCAGGCCGACTTCCTCGGCAATCACGGTGCCGCCGGTCAAAGTGGCGATGTCTTCGAGCATCGCCTTGCGCCGATCGCCGAAGCCCGGTGCCTTAACGGCAACGGTTTTCAGGATGCCGCGAAGGCTGTTGACGACGAGTGTGGCCAGCGCTTCGCCTTCGACTTCCTCGGCGATGATCAGCAGCGGCCGGCCAGCTTTCGCGACCTGCTCAAGAATCGGCAGCAACTCACGAATGTTGCTGATCTTCTTGTCGTGCAGCAGCACGTACGGATTTTCAAGAACTGCGATCTGCTTATCGGGCTGGTTGATGAAGTATGGCGACAGGTAGCCGCGGTCAAACTGCATACCTTCGACGACTTCAAGCTCGTTGTTCAGCGACTTGCCGTCTTCGACGGTGATCACGCCTTCCTTGCCGACCTTGTCCATTGCATCGGCAATGATCTTGCCGATTTCTTCATCGGCGTTGGCAGAGATCGCGCCGACTTGCGCGATTTCCTTGCTGGTGGTCGTGGGTTTCGAGAGCTTCTTGAGTTCGTCGACTGCGGCGATGACTGCCTTGTCGATGCCGCGCTTCAGGTCCATCGGGTTCATTCCGGCGGCGACGTACTTCATGCCCTCGGCGATGATCGACTGCGCCAGCACCGTGGCGGTGGTGGTGCCGTCACCCGCGTTGTCCGAAGTCTTCGACGCGACTTCCTTCACCATCTGCGCGCCCATGTTCTCGAACTTGTCTTTGAGTTCGATTTCCTTGGCGACCGACACACCGTCCTTGGTAACGGTCGGTGCGCCAAAGCTGCGCTCAAGGACAACGTTACGGCCCTTCGGGCCGAGAGTAACTTTGACTGCGTTGGCCAGGATGTTCACACCCTTGACCATGCGATGACGCGCGTCATCGCCGAAAAAAACTTGCTTGGAAGCCATTTAGGAATCTCCAAAAATCTTGTGTTGCCGGGCGCGAAGCGAACCGGCTTATCCAGGTATGGGCGTTATGCAATGACGCCCATCAAATCGTCTTCGCGCATCACCAGCAGCTCGTCGCCTTCTACCTTCACGGTCTGGCCCGAGTATTTGCCGAACAGCACTTTGTCGCCGACCTTGACGTCCGGCGTAATAACTTTGCCGTTGTCATCGCGCTTGCCGGGACCGACTGCGACGATTTCGCCTTGGTCGGGTTTCTCGGCTGCGTTATCGGGAATGACGATGCCCGAAGCGGTTTTGCGCTCGTTGTCCAGGCGTTTGACGATCACTCGATCGTGCAAAGGACGGATCTTCATAGGTTCTCCAGGTTGATTAACTCATCTCGAAAGAATCGAGAAACAAAAATGGAAGCGGCGGATAAATGCCAGTTGTTAGCACTCTCTACCTGCGAGTGCTAATTGTAGGGGCGCAAGGCAGCGACTTCAACCCGCACGTTATATGCTGCAGTGCGGTAACGACTAGGCACCGTTCAGGGCCCAAAAGCCGCACGCCCGTCGCACGGAAGTGACCACTAACATTCAGGTGTGCCACTGTGCACCCGTACCCGCTGCAGCTCGGCGCTGTTTTGTCAGCGCATACTGTGAATGCGCTAGAAAGCTGCGGCGCAAAGCGCCGAATACATGTCGATAACAGGAATGAGGTATTAAGTGGCGATCGAGTTTCCGCTTCGGCTTCCGCAACATTGGCTAGGCTCATCCGCGCCCAAGGGCAAGGGCCCGAAGACCCTGCGCGCCTTTGTCAACAGCGTGATGAGCTACACCAAGATGGACGTGCCGACGGTGGAGATGTTCGAAACCGCGGTCACGTTCGAACCGAAGCATGCGGACCCACTGTCGGCGCATCAGTGCCTGTCGCGGACGTTTGGCAAGAAGGCGGGCATCAGCTTTGTATTTAGAGCAGATACGGGCAGCGAGGGGCGGTACTGGGTGTACTCGCCTGACCCATGGCTTGAGCCGCCGGCAGAAGCGCGCAGCGCACTGGCTCCCAAGAGAATCGTGGTTCAGCTCTGCGAAGGGCTGCCGTACCGGTTCGCGCTCGAGGCATGCGTAGGGCGAGAGAAAGTGGTCGACGGCGAGAAAGAGGTCGAGCCGTTTCGCACGACGCAAGAGGTCGAGGCGTGGGTCAAGGCCGCCGGCCCGAAATTCGGTTTCAAGCCCGATTTTTTCAACGTCGCCATCAAGGAACTGCAGTTTCCTTACGGCGCTCGCACGATCAAGCTGCCGTATGCCTCGATCGAAGGCGTGCTGCAGATCTCCGACTCCGACTTGATCAAGCGGCCACTGCTGCGCGGCATTGGTTCGTATCGAAGGGTTGGCTTGGGGTTGCTGCAGCTGTCCAACTGATTCGCGTGAAGGGTGATAAACGGCGCCGCAGGCGCCGTTTTTTTTGTTTGCGCCATTAAGCTCGCGAATGACGATTTAATGCGACCAGTTGCCGAATTGAAGATGACGTCGTTCATCGTGCCGAGAATCGTTGTGTCAGCAACCATCGCCATGCTCACGCTTGCTGCGCCGATATCGGTCAAGGCGCAGTCGGCGCAAGGCGGCGTAGTTTTTCCGGAGCCGGTGGCTGCCGCGCTGAAGAGTGCCAACGTTCCGTTGTCCGCAGTCGGTGTCACCGTGGTTCCTTTGTCCGGCGCCGGTTTGACGCTAGCCGCGAACGAACATCAGCCGATGAATCCGGCGTCCACGATGAAGCTCGTGACGACGCTGGCCGGGCTCGAATTGCTCGGCCCGCAGTATCAATGGCGCACCGATCTGCTGACCGTTGCGCCGTTACGCAATGGTGTTCTCGAAGGCGATCTCTGGTTGCGCGGCAGCGGTGATCCGCAATTAGTGATCGAAGACCTGTGGTTGCTGGTGCAGCGGCTGCGCGGTGCCGGCGTGCGCGAGATTCGCGGCAATTTGATGCTCGATAGAAGCGCGTTCGAAGCCGCGCGGCACGATCCACGCGCGTTCGACGGCGAGGTGCTGAGGCCGTATAACGCCGGGCCCGACGCACTGCTGCTGAACTACAAAGCCGTCAGTTTTTACTTCGTCGCGGATCAGGAAAACAAGGAGGCGCGCGTGTATGCGCTGCCGGCATTGGCCGGCATGGTGGTTCCCGCAACCGTGCGTAGCTCGGCAGGTCCGTGTAACGATTGGCGCGCCCGTCTCGGTGGCGACTTCACCGATCCACTGCGGCCCCAGTTTCGAGGCGCGTACCCGCTGGCGTGCGGCGACAAGGTCTGGCACGTCAGTGTGCTTGACACTGCGCAGTATGTAGAGGCCCTTTTCCGCTCGCTATGGGATTCGAGCGGCGGCGTCTGGCGCGGTCGCGCGCGCGAAGGTGCGGTGCCGCCGGATTCAAAACGGCTTGCGCAGCATGAGTCGAAGCCGCTCGCCGAAGTGATTCGTGACATCAACAAGTACAGCAATAACGTGATGGCACGACAGTTGTTCCTGACGGTGGGCGCCGAGGCGACACGCCGGCCGGCGAATGCGGAGCGTGCGCAACGAGTAGTCGGCGACTGGCTAGTGTCTAAGGGACTAGATCGGTCCGAATTCGTGCTTGAAAACGGCGCCGGGCTGTCGCGGATCGAGCGCCTGACGGCAGCCGGTCTTGCGCGAGTCCTACAGGGCGCGTTCGCGTCGCCGCTGATGCCGGAATTCGTTTCATCGTTGCCGATCGTTGGCGTTGACGGCACGATGCGCCGGCGGAGCGGCGCTGTCGGCTCGGCGCATATCAAGACCGGGCTGCTCGCCGACACACGCGCGATCGCGGGTTATGTGCTGGCCGCAAGCGGCAAACGTTACGTCGTGGTTGCGCTTATCAACCACCCGAACGCCGGCGCCGCGCAGCCGGCGCTCGATGCGCTACTGAACTGGGTGTACGTGCAGGGTTAGTTGTACTTGATCGTGCAGCCGTACGCGCTGTTGCTCGCCTTTGATACCGGCTTGCCTGACTTTGCGTCGGTCAGCGCGGCCACGACGTAATTGGTCGCAGTTTTCACATCGGCAACGTTCGTGCTGCGCTTATCGTCGATCGCGCCTGCATAAACGAGCGTTCCGTTCGGATCGATCACGTACATGTGCGGCGTAACCTTCGCGCCAAATGCGCGACCGACTTCGCCATTCGCATCCATCAGCACTGCGGTCGGCGCTGCATTGTGCTGTTTGAACCAGGCGGCGAGCTTGGCCGGCGCCATGTAGTCCGAACTGCTCTCTGCCGTCGAATTGATCGACAACCACGCGACGTTTTCGGCTCCGAAGCGCTTTTGCAGCGACTGCATGTTGCCGCTGTCGTAGTGCTTTTGCACGAACGGACAACCTGGATTGTTCCATTCAAGCACGACGTACTTGCCCTTGAAGTCGGCCAGCGACACGGGCTTTCCCGCCGTGTCGGTCGAGCGGAAGTTCGGCGCGGGCTGTCCTGGAGCAGGCGCCGCAATCGCGACCGATGACGCCAGCGCGCCGGCGGCCAACAATGAAATCATTTTCATCTGGATGCCTCCTTCAACTTTGTCGAGAGCAGCAAGCACAATGCCCTCGGTCAGCAGCTCGGGTAATACCGCAGCCTCACCGCGCCGATCATAGAGCACGTAGAGCGGAACGCCGTTGCGACCGAACTGCGCCAGCGCCTGCGTGATGCGCTCGTCACGATTGGTCCAGTCGGCGCGCATCAGCACGACGTTGTCTGCCAAGAATCGCGCCTTCACCTTGTCAGCGCGCAGCGCGACGCGCTTGTTGACCTGACACGTCACGCACCAGGCCGCAGTGAAATCGACAAATACCGCCTTGCCTTCGCCGCGCAATTGCGCGAGCTTTTCCGGCGAGTAGTCAACCCAACCCGCGTCAGCGGTCGAGCGCGCGCCCGGCGCCAGCGCTTCGCTGGTGGCAATCGGCGTAAACGTAAGCGCGGCCAGCATGCCGCCGCCGACCGCGACCCAGCGGAACACCCGCGCACCGCGCTGTGACAACCCGAACGCCCATAGCGTGAACCCAACAGCCACCAGCAGTCCAAGGGCCAGCGCGACACCGCCCGCATCGACTTGCTGCGCCAGCACCCAGAGCAGCCACACGCAAGTCGCGAACATCGGAAACGCCATGAACTGTTTGAACAATTCCATCCAGCGGCCGGGCCGGGGCAGCTTCGCTAGCAGGCGTGGGAACAAGGTCAACATGACGTACGGTGCGGCCATGCCTACACCCAGTGCTGCGAATACCGACAGCGCGATCGCCGCCGGCTGTGTGATCGCATAGCCGAGTGCAGCGCCCATGAACGGCGCAGTACACGGAGAAGCGACGATCACTGCCAGCACACCGGTCCCGAAGCTGCCGCGCCAGTCTGATTTGTGCGCGAGGTTGTCGGCCGCCTTCAGGTTCGCAACGCCGCTTCCGATCGTGAACTCAAACACACCGAGCAGATTCAGTCCGATACCAAAAAACAACACCGTTAACGCCGCGATTACCCACGGTGTTTGCAACTGAAAACCCCACCCGAGCGCGCTGCCTGCCTGTTGCAGTCCAATCAACAGTGCGGCCAGCAGCACGAACGAAAGCACGACGCCGGCGGCGAACGCCATGCCATGGGCCGCCATCGGCCCCGAGTGCGTCCGATGCTGCGACAGTCCGATCAGCTTCAATGACAGCACCGGGAATACGCACGGCATCAGGTTCAGTATCAACCCACCGATAAACGCAGCACCCAACGCAGCCAGCAGTGACATCGACGTGCCCGCGCCTGTGGCAGTACCAGTGCCTCCGAGGGTGCCGGCTGCGGCGCCAACAGCACCCGCCGCGAGCGGCGCTTGCACAACGTTGGCCCATCCGTTTGCATAACCCGGTCCGCCGTTGGCAACGACCACGCCCTTCAGCGTCTTGAAGTCCTGCGCGATCGGTTTGGCTGCTGTCAAATAAATCGCAAACTGTCCGCCTTCGCTTTTCAACACTTGTGGCGCGGCGGCTTCAATACGGCCCTCTTCCAACGGGAAAAACTCGACTTTGTCGAGCGTTTTGCCGGCCGGCGGTGACAGCGCCATGCGAATGCGACTTGCATCGATCGTCGCGCTTGCCGCAAGCGCGGCCGACTGCGGTACGCGCGCCTGCATCGCCTTGAACAAAGCAATTGATGACGACGGCGCTGCCTGCTGCCTGACCGGTAACGTCAGTTTCACATTCGCGTCGGCCGGTATGCATACGTCCTTGCATTCGAGCCACGCAGCTTTCGCCGACAAGGTGACCGGTGACCCGACCGGCAGATCGGGCGGCACCTGCACCGTCGTCAACAACAGCGTTTCGCCTTCGTAACCGAAGTTCATCAGCGGCCCGACCGGCAGACGCTTTGGATGCGGCCACTCGATCGCGCCGGCGCTAAAGCCTGCGGGTAGTTGCCATTTGATTTGTGTCGGCAGCCCGGAATCTCCCGGCACTTGCCAGTACGTGTGCCACTCGTTTTCGTGCCTTAGCCTGAGTCCGACCGTCAATGGCTGACCGGGAACGATCGCATCGGTGGCGGCGATCAAGTCGGCGTCGACGTGTTTTTCAGGGGCGCCAAAGCGCGGCAGCGACTGGGCCCCGGCGGGTATCGCCAGGGCAGCAGCAAGAAAAAGTGCGAGGGCTCTCAAAAGGTGCATGGTTTCTCGTCCAACGATTTCGTCAGGCAAATCAGGCTCAAGTTCCCTCCACGTTACTCACTATTTCCACGCGGCTGGATCGACCGTTCAGCGGACTTCAGCAAATGCCTGCTCGGCGGCGGCGATCGTGGCATCGATCACTGCATTATCGTGCGCAATCGACACGAAGCCTGCTTCGTAGGCTGACGGGGCAAGATAAATCCCGCGCGCCAGCATGGCATGAAAGAAGCGCTTGAATCTTTCGATATCGCACGCGATCACGTCGGCGTAGCGGCCAGGAATAGCGGCCGCGAAGTAAAGGCCGAACATGCCACCGACGCTATCGCCGGAAAACGCTAAGCCGGGCGCAGCTTGTCTGGCCACTCGAACGAGTCCATCGACCAGCGCTCGCGTGCGCCCGCCGAGCTCTTCATAGAAACCTGGGCGGGCGATCTCGGCCAGGGTTGCCAGACCGCATGCAACGGCAACCGGATTGCCGGACAGCGTCCCGGCCTGATACACATTGCCGAGCGGCGCCAGGCGCTGCATGACCTCGCGCTTTCCGCCGAACGCAGCCACCGGCATGCCTCCGCCGATGACCTTGCCGAGTACGGTGATATCGGGATCGATGCCATAGAGCGCTTGTGCGCCACCCAACGCGACGCGCAAGCCCGACATCACTTCGTCGAAGATCAACAGCGCTCCATGCGCGGCACACTGCTCGCGCATCGTGCGCAAAAACTCCGGTGTCGCGCGCACCAGATTCATGTTGCCGGCAATCGGCTCGACGATCACGCAGGCGATATCGTCGCCATGCTGCTTGAAGGCATCGGCGAGTTGCTGCGCGTCGTTGTAGTCGAGCACCAACGTGTGCTGCGTGATTTCGACGGGCACCCCGGCACTGCTTGGATGGCCGAAGGTCAGGAGTCCCGAACCGGCCTTTACCAGCAAGCCGTCCGCATGGCCGTGATAGCAGCCTTCGAACTTGATGATCTTGCGGCGTGTTCCGTTGCCCGCTGCTCCTCGGGCCAGACGAATCGCGCTCATCGCAGCTTCGGTGCCCGACGACACCAGCCGGACCTGCTGCATCGACGGCACCAGCTTTATCAGCGCTTCGGCCATCTCGACTTCGGCTTCGGTCGGCGCACCGAAAGAGATGCCGCGGGCCGCGGCGTTCTGCGTCGCCTGCACCACAGTGGGATGGGCGTGGCCCAGAATCATCGGCCCCCACGAGCCGATGTAATCGATATAGCGCGTGCCTTGCGCATCCCAGAAGTAGGGACCAGCGGCGCGCTCGACGAAGCGCGGCGTGCCGCCGACCGAACGAAACGCACGCACAGGCGAGTTAACGCCGCCGGGGATCGAACGCTGCGCGCGCTCAAACAGTTGTTCATTGCGGTCCATGGGCAAGCCTTCCTTCATTGAATCGCCGCACAAGCTCGCGCGCCGCCTGCGCCGGCGTTTGGGCGCCAAAGACTGCGTCAAGCACGGCCGCCGCATGTGCGCCGGCCTGGGCGACCGCCGCGATGTTGTCCGCATTGATGCCGCCGATCGCAACGATGCGTTGCTGCGGCCACATCGCGCGCGCCGTGGTCAGCAGGGTGAGTGGCGCACGCACGGCCGCGGGCTTTGTCACCGACGCGAACATCGAGCCAAAGGCGATCGCGTCGGCGCCGGCGGCGACTGCACGGTGCGCGCTGGCGAGTTCGTTGTAGCACGACACACCGAGCAGTCCGGCTTCCAGGCGGTGCCGAGCAGCGGGCAGGTCGCCATCGTCGCGACCCAGATGTACACCGTCCGCGCCCGAATCTATCGCCACTTCAACGTTGTCGTTGACAATCAGCAGCGCACCGGCGGCATGCGTTAACGCAACGAGACGGGATGCGCGGTCGAGTCGCTGGTCGATGCTGGCCCTTTTATCACGGTATTGAACGACGCCGACTCCGGCATGCACCGCCTGTTCGACCACCTCGAGCACAACATCGAATCCGCGCGAATCGGTATCCGGCGTCACCAGATAAACGCCGGCAAGTCGAGCCGAATCAACTGCCATCCAAGTGCAGCTCACGATGCACAAAGCGCCGCGAGCTGATCGAGCGAAACGCAATGCTGCGAACAGCCAAATTAGTCACGCAAAGTGGGTAGCGGGTACTTGTGATGCCACGTTATGATCGCTCGCTAACTTGTTGATTTTAGCCGTCGAGTCTGGTTTGGCGTCGGCTTTCGTTCGTTTGCGCAATGGCGACCGACGTAGCTATGAGGACCTGGATGTGTCTGATCTGTGGCTGGATCTACGACGAGGTTGCGGGCGTTCCAGAAGAAGGTGTGGCACCGGGCACGCGGTGGGAAGACATTCCGCCCAATTGGACGTGTCCGGAATGTGGGGCGCGCAAGGAAGATTTCGAAATGGTTGAAATCTGACCTCGGAACCTAGGTATTCGGCGCAGAAAGTGAGCCGGCTTCGCGTACAACGCAGGCTCGGTTATTAGGGTGAATGGGTTGCAACAGATGGCGGCTCTGGACTTTACGGAAATTCGCGGCAAGAAGGTGATGGTGATCGATGATTCGAACACCATTCGTCGCAGCGCGGAGATTTTTTTATCACAAGCAGGGTGCCAGGTGATACTGGCGCAAGACGGCTTCGAAGCCCTTTCTAAGATCAACGATCACCAACCAAGCATCATTTTCTGCGACATCCTGATGCCGCGGCTCGATGGTTATCAAACTTGCGCGCTGATCAAGCGCAGCCCGCGATTTCACAAGACGCCGGTCGTGATGCTGTCGTCCAAGGACGGCTTGTTCGATCGCGCGCGTGGACGCATGGTCGGTTCGAGCGAATATCTGACAAAGCCATTTACCAAGGACAGTTTGCTAACCGCCGTACGCCAGCACTCGATGAACTAAGAACGTGCCGACGAAAACAGAACCCAGCGCGGGCCTTTGAGGGGAGCGCGATGCCAATCAAGAAAGTATTGATCGTCGACGATTCGCCGACCGAGCGCCATTTTCTGAGCGAGATGCTGACCAGGCAGGGCTTTACCGTTTCAACCGCAGAAAACGCCGACGAAGCGATGATCAAGGTCAAGGCAGTGGCGCCGGACCTCATCTTGATGGACGTCGTGATGCCCGGGCAAAACGGGTTTCAACTGACACGAGCACTGTCCAGAGACCCGCTCACGCAGAACATCCCGATCATCATGTGCACCAGCAAGAATCAGCAAACCGACCGCATCTGGGGTTTGCGGCAGGGCGCGCGCGACTACGTCGTCAAACCGGTCAAGCCGGACGAGTTGTTCGAAAAGATCGCTGCGTTCAACTAGGCCCCGTAAAGACGACACTTCATGGCAGCGAGCGGCGAAGCCACCAACCGGCAACTCCTTAAGCTACGCGAGTTCTCGCTGCAACTCGCGCAGCGTCTGAAGGAGGCGCCGACCAAACCGACCGAGCCGACGCGCCTGGCAGTACGGATCGGCCCGGAAAACTACTTGATCGAAATGGCGCTGGCCGGTGAGATCGTCAGCCTGCCCGAGATCTCGCCGGTGCCATGGACCCGCCCGTGGTATCGCGGGCTGGCGAACGTGCGCGGCAGGCTGATCGGTGTAGTGGACTTCTTGCATTTGACCGGCCGCGGTCCGTTGCCTGCAGAGCAGACACAGCAAATCCTCGTGCTTGGGGAAGTGCTTGGCGTGAATGCCGGCATTCTGGTGACGCGCGCGTTCGGTATTCGCAACTTGAAGGATCTGACCTTGATCGATGGCGTGGCGCCGGAGGGTCGCGCCAGCTGGGAGCAGGCGCGCTATCGAGACAATGACGGCGTTACGATGACCGAGCTTGAGTTGCGCGAGCTTGCAACGTCGAGCAGTTTCGCATCGATCGGGGTATGAGTGGCGCTCGTTATGCGCCAAGAAATAAGACCGACAGCCGCAACCATGCGGCGATACGATGCCGCCCGCGTTCGTGGTGGCACAGAGTTGTAAAGGCGATGCTAGTGGTGGAGGAATAAATGGCACTCGACATGGGATTGATGTCCGTCAAGAAGAAGCCGAGGGAGCGGTCGAGACGCAATCGTGGCGATGCGTTTCGTGCATCCGGCGCATTGGACACGATGGCGCCGAGCACAACCACTGACACCTCAGCACCGAAGACGGTCATGCTGGAACGCCCCAGCGGCCGGGCGATGCGATTCATGGACCGGCTGGTCGCGATGCGGCTGCCGGTTATCGGCAACAAGCCCGTTAACACGCAGGTGCAGTTCCTGTTGGGTCTGCTGGCCACCTTCCTGCTTCTCTTCGTGCTGGTTCTGATCTTCGATACCCGGCTGGCGACCAACGGCGCGCTGCAGATCGAGATCGTCGGCGACACGTTGATGCACACGCAACGTCTGGCCAAGGCGGCGCCGAACGCGGTTGAGGGTAACCGCGGCGCATTCGCCGAAGTCAAGGATAGCCGTGACGCGATCGCCGCCAACCTGGATGCGCTGATCAACGGTGATCCCAACCGCAGTCTGTCGGCGTCCAGAGGCGAGGGCATGCAACCGGCGCTGCAGAAGTTACAGGATGGCTGGCGTGCCAGCGAGTCGGCGTCGTCGTTGATCTTGGCCAACGAGAAAGCCCTGTTGGCGTTTGGCGATGTGATCAAGAGGATCAATGACGCGAGTCCGCGCCTGCAGCAGCTGACCGAAGAGATACTTGCATTGAAATTGCAAGGCGGCGCGTCGGCACGCGAGATCGCCACCGCTGGCCAACTGGTCACGTTGACGCAACGGCTTGGCAAGAGTGCGAACTCGCTGGTCGCTGGCAACGTGGCGAACGCCGAAGTGGCGCTGACACTTGGGCGCGACATCAATCAGTTCCGCGATTTGACACAGGCGCTCTTGACGGGCAGCGAAGCACTGCGTGTCAGTGCGGCGCCCGATTCTGAAACGCGCGTGCGGCTGCAGGAACTTGTGAAGGTGTACGGCGAATTTCAGAAGTCGATCGCCGGGGCGATCGGCAGTCTGCAGGCGATCGTGCAGGCGAAGGAAGCCGAGCTCGCCATCCTGCGCGACTCCGAAGTGATGCGGCAGCAGGTAAGTCAGTTGGGCGGGCTGTATGCGACGGAGCAACGCACGCGCGTATTCAACTTCTTGCTGATGGCGCTTTTTGGCAGCGGACTGTTGCTGGCCGGTTTGGCCATTTTCAAAGTGCTGCTGGAAGACACGCGCCAGCGCGCATCGGAAGCCGATGTTCAGCGGGTGCAGGCCGAGCGGCTCGAACAGGACGCGAAGAAGACCAACGACGTCAATCAGGCCGCCATTTTGCGATTGATGAACGAGCTGCAGGAAGTGGCCGACGGTAATCTGACGGTGCAGGCCACGGTGTCGGAAGACATCACCGGCGCCATTGCAGATTCGGTCAACTACACGGTCGAAGAGTTGCGCGGTCTGGTGGGTCGTATCAACAACACGGCTGAACAAGTCAACACCGCGTCCACGCAAGCGCGCGATATCGCGACGCGACTGCTAACGGCGTCCGAAGCGCAGTCGAAGGAAATCAAGGACACCGGCGACAAAGTGCTCAAGATGGCGTCGCAGATCAACGACGTCTCGAAGAGCGCAGGCGAATCGGCCAAGGTGGCGCGCGCATCGCTCGACGCGGCCGAGCGCGGTCAACGCGCAGTGTTCAATCAGATCAGCGGCATGAACGAGATCCGCGAGCAGATTCAGGAGACCGCGAAGCGCATTAAGCGGCTCGGTGAGTCGTCGCAGGAGATCGGCGAAATCGTCGAGCTGATTACCGACATTACGGAGCAGACCAACGTGCTGGCGCTGAATGCGGCGATTCAGGCGGCGTCTGCCGGTGAAGCAGGGCGCGGCTTTTCGGTGGTTGCCGAAGAGGTGCAGCGCTTGGCGGATCGCTCTGCCGAGGCAGCTAAACAGATCGGCGCGCTGGTGCGCACGATTCAGACCGATACGCAGGACGCAGTGGCGGCGATGGAAAAGAGCACGCAGGGTGTGGTCGAGGGTGCGAAGCTGTCGGATGCGGCAGGCAACGCGCTGTCGGACATCGGCCGCGTCTCGCGCCAGTTGACCGACCAGGTTGAGCGCATCGCCT
Organism: uncultured beta proteobacterium; assembly: GCA_963824935.1. Classification (GTDB taxonomy): domain Bacteria; phylum Pseudomonadota; class Gammaproteobacteria; order Burkholderiales; family Burkholderiaceae_F; genus JACCZX01. Next base: position 83,665 of record CAWGRF010000024.1, read on the forward strand.
CGGCCACCAATGATCAGGCGCAATCGGCCGGCGGTGTCGCGCACTCGATCGAGCGCATTTTGTCGGTGACAGAACAGACCTCGCAAGGCACGCGGCAGGCGGCGCAATCGATTGGACAGCTGGCGACGCTTGCGCGTGAACTGAAGGCTTCAGTGGCGCGTTTCCGCGTTGGATAACGGCGCACAAGGTACATCTACGTTTGTGTGCGATTGGTTGGCGAGAAACTGCTGGCGGCGCCAGACATTTCTCGAAGGTAACGGCACGCAGGGGGCGGGCTCGCACACGTGATCGCGATAGTCGAGGAATTCAATGGCAGAAAAGCACGATCCTAATCAGTTGGTGGGCGCCGCACCGGACATCGCGCCGCTGGCATGGGTCATGGACGAGATTCGCCACTCGCTCAACGAGGCGGTCAACGGCCTGAAGGCGTTCGTTGCCAGCAAGCAAGACGTCGACAGCCTGCGCGGTGCGCGCAATCAGATTCATCAAGCGAACGGTGCATTGCAGTTGCTCGATCTGCGCGGTGTTGCGTTGGTTACCGAAGCGGTTGAACAGCTGACGCGGCGCTTCGAGGCTGACCCGAAGGAGTGTTCGCCGGATCCCGTGCGCACGATCGAAACCGCGTTGTCGGCGGTGGTGGCGTACCTCGAAGGCCTCTTGTCCGGCCGGCCGAATCAGCCGATCAGACTGTTTCCCTACTACCGCGATGTACTGCAGCTGAATCAGGCCGCCCGGGTTCACCCTGCCGACCTTGTCTTCCCTGACCTTTCGCGCCGACCCGCGTTTCATCAAATCGAAGCGCGCAACTTCACGCCGCGCCAATTGCGCGATCGCCGCGCGCGGTTCGAGCTGGGATTACTCGGCTTCCTCCGCAATTCGGACGACGCGGCTCCACGCAAGCGGATGCGCGACGCGCTCGCGGATCTCGAACACATGCCGCAGCGGGGCCTGGCGCGAAGTTTCTGGTGGATCGCGCGCGGATTGCTGGAAGCGCTGGAAGCGGGCGCAGTCGCAGTCGATGTCGATTTAAAGCGCGTGCTGGCGCGGCTCAATCTGCAATTGCGCCGGATGATCGAAGGCGGTGGCGCGGTCGCCGAGCGGCTGATGGTCGACGCGCTGTACTACGTCGGCCGTGCGCAGGGTACTTTGCCGCGTGTAATCGAGGTCAAACGCCTGTATGGACTCGACGCGCTGATCCCGGCGGACTTTGAGCGCGCGAGTCTCACGGCGCTCGACGCCGATGCGCTGCGCGCGTTGAAGGAAGCCCTGGTGCAGGCCAAGCAGCTGTGGGGCCAGATCGTTGCGGGTTCCGGGGATACGACGAAGTTCGAACACGAAATTGGCCTCGCGCGCGAAACGTCGCGCAAGCTGCAGGCGCGACCGCTGGTTGCGATGATCGAGGCAATCGGCCGAGTCAGCAAAGAGTTTTCCGGTCTTCCGCCCAACGTGCGCGAGGCGGTCGGGTTGGAAATCGCCTCGGCGCTTTTGTTTGTCGACCTTGGCGTTGATGAGCTGCCGCAGATCGAATCCGAGTACGAAGGGCGCGCCCTGCTGGTGATGGACCGGCTCGCGAAAGCACGCAACGGTCAGCCGTTGCCGCAAGCGGGGCCGTGGATGTCGGAGCTGGCGCGTCGGGCGCAGGACCGCTTGACGATGGGCACCGTGGTCGCGGAAACGCAGGCCACGCTGCGCGAAATCGAGCAGCGACTCGATCGCTTTTTCCGCAATCCGCTGGAGCGCACAGATCTGCCCAGCACGACCGGGATGTTCGATCAGGTGTGCGGCGTGCTTTCGCTGCTCGGATACGACGAGCCGGTCGCAGCGCTGCGCAATGTTCAAACATCGATCGCGCGCTTTTCCGATGCGACCGTGGCACCGGAGCCCGACGAGTTTGGTCGCATTGCGCAGAATCTCGGCGCCATCGGCTTCTTTGTCGAAAGCGTCGGGCAGGACGCCGATCGTCCGCGCGGCATGTTCCGCTATGACCCGGTCACTGGAATTTTCAGCGCCGATCTCGGCCAGTTGCAGGCGGCCGATACGGTTAGCGCACCCGCGGACGACGATTACATCGCGCCGCGCACGATCGACATTCGTTTGCCTGACGCAAGGCGAGAGGGCAACGTCGAAGCAGCGGCACGCAGGACGCTCGAAACCGCGCATACGTATGCCGCGCGCCTGGTGCAGGTGGCCGGTGATGCCCGCGCGATCGAAGAGCTCGAGCGCCTGTTGCCGATGCTGGCCAACGAGGCCGATCTGCTTGACAACGAGCCGCTGAAACAAAACGCGACGCGCGCAGCGCAGTTGCTTGAACAGCTGAAGGAAACGCATCTGCCCGAACACGCAGCCGAACTCGAGCAAGTGCTGGCACCGCCGCGCGCCCCGGAGACACCGCAGCCCACGGCACCGCTGCCGGCGTCCGCGGCGGCGGCTGACGACGAGCTGCGCCAGATTTTCGTGGAGGAAGCGTGCGACGTGCTTGACAGCATCACCGAGCAACTGGAGGTGCTGCGTTCAACGCGCGATGATCAGGCGACATTGACGACCGTGCGCCGTGCATTTCACACGCTCAAGGGTTCGAGCCGCATGGTCGGCTTTAAAACCGTCGGCGAAGGCGCCTGGGCGGTCGAGCAGTGTTTCAATCTGTGGCTCGCGCAGGAGCGTGCAGCGAGCGACGATCTTCTCGATCTCGCCGATGGTGCGCAGCGCGTGATTCGCGACTGGGTCGATCAGATCGCACGCCACCCTGCGGCAGAACCGGATCCAATCCCGTTGGTGCGGGCCGCGCAAACAGTGCGCGAAGGTGGTGCGTTCGAATACCCGCACGCATTGCCGGGAATGCCAGCAACCCCAAAGTCTGACGGCAGCGCGCCGGCAGTGGTTACTGACGCGCTGCCGGCGAACGCCAATGGGCTCGATCTCGAATTGGCGGATTTCGATGACAACACCGTCGGCGAGGCACTAGCCCCGCGAGATGACGCTGAAGCGTCGGCCGCACCATCGCCGCGTGTGCTTGAAGCGCCTGATTGGACCTTCGACATCAAGAGGACTGCGCCACCAGCCGAGCACGTTGAAGCGGCCGCTGCTGCAGAACCGGGAGGCGAAGAGATCAAGCGCGTCGGCCCCCTCGAAATCAGCCATGGGCTCTATACGATCTTTCTGACCGAGGCCGATGAGTGCATTCGCGTGCTCGCAAACGACATCGCCGAATGGCGCTACGAGCCCACGCGGGCAGTAACACCTAACATCATGCGGCGTGCGCACTCGCTATCCGGAATTTCGAAGACGGTAGGACTGGCGCCCGTCGTTGCGGTCGCCGAGCCGCTGGATGGTTTGATGCGTACGTTGACGTCGAGGCACCTGGCGCTGACGCCAGCGCAGTTCGATACGCTTGAAAGAGCAACCGATCGGGTGCGTGGCATGTTGCACCAGTTCGCCGCTGGCATTTATCCAGATGAAGCGCCGCTCGACGCGGGTGCGTTGCACGATCTGGTGTCGGTCGTGCGGGCGAGCAGTGCCCTGCATGACGATGCGCAGACCGGGTCCGCGCTGCATCTGGTTCAACTCGACGCATCGGCCGAAGAGGATATGCCGGCGTCGGACGAGTTGGAGGTCATCGAGCCCGCGGACGCCGCGCTCGGTGACGTCGAGGCGGTTGCGCAAGCAAGTGTGGCGCACGAAGACTTCGCCGCAGAGCCCGCCGAGGAACCCGTCCCGGCGTTTACCGAGCGAAGGGCTGTAGAAAGAAAAGTTAACGACGCAGACGTCAATGAGTCTGAAGTTCCCTCGGAGGCCGAACAGCCCGCCATTTCACGCCTGCATGACGAGCTCGACGCCGATCTGTTGCACATCTTTCTGACCGAAGCCGCCGAGCTGCTGCCGTCGGTCGCCACCAACTTGCGCGGGTTGGCTAGCAATCCAAACGATGGTGAGCTGGCGCGCGACTTGATGCGCAAGTTGCACACGGTAAAGGGCAGCGCGCGGATGGCCGGCGCGATGCGCCTCGGCGAAGCGGTGCACGAGATGGAAACGAGGATGGAGGCGGCGATGCAGTTGGCCGATGTGCCTCGCATCATCATCGACGATCTGCATACGCAGTATGACCATGCGATGGCGCTGTATGACGAGCTGCACGACCCCGTCGCCGCACCAGCCGAAGCGCCGGCTCGGCAGTCAGTGAGCCGTCTCTGGCGCCGGTCTTCGACCTCGCCGCGGCGCGCGCCGACGGCAAAGCCGAAGCGCAGCGCAAAGATTCGCCTGCTGTGGCGCCGCTCGCTCCGGTGGGTGGCGAGCTTGCCGCCACGTTGACTACTGCGCCGGCGGGCACGCAGCCGGCCCACACTTTCATCCGCGTGCGCTCCGACATACTCGACAAGCTCGTTGACCAGGCGGGCGAGGTATCGATCGCGCGCTCGAAGCTAGAGAACGAAGTCGGAACGATCAAAGGCTCATTGACGGACCTGACCGAAAACATCTCGCGCCTGCGCGCGCAGCTGCGCGAAGTCGAGATCCAGGCCGATGCGCAGATCCAGGCACGCGGCGACAAGCTGTCACGCGAATCGGCGGACTTTGATCCGCTCGAGTTCGATCGATACACGCGCCTGCAGGAGCTGACCCGCATGCTCGCCGAATCGGTTGAAGACGTGGCGATGGTCCAAAGCAACATGCTCAAGGGCCTGCAGAGCGCGGACACCGATCTGACGTCGCAGTCGCGCCTGACGCGCGACCTGCAGCAGCAACTGATGCGCGTGCGGCTGGTACCGTTTTCGAACGTATCCGAGCGCTTGTATCGCGTCGCGCGGCAAGCGGCGAAAGAGCTCGACAAGCGCGTCAACCTCGACATTCGCGGCGCGACGACGGAGCTCGATCGCGGTGTGCTCGAAAAAATGGCGGGGCCATTTGAACATCTGATTCGCAACTCGATCGTGCACGGACTCGAAACGCCCGCTGAGCGGCGTGCCGCCGGCAAGCCCGAGGCCGGCGAACTGACGCTCGATGTGCGGCAGGAGGGCAACGAGATCATCGTCGTCATCAACGACGACGGTGCGGGGCTCAATCTGGAGCGAATTCAGGCGCGCGCGATCGAGCGTCAGCTGGTGGCAGCCGATCAAGAGCTCAGTGACCGCGAGTTAATGGAGCTGATCTTCCAGCCCGGGTTTACGACCGCCACCGAGGTCACCGAGCTTGCCGGCCGCGGTGTTGGCATGGACGTGGTGCGCGCCGAGCTCGCGTCTTTCGGCGGACGCATTTCGGTATCGAGCGAAAGCGGGCGCGGTACGCGCTTCACACTTTATCTGCCGATGACGCTGGCGATTGCGCAGGTGGTTCTGGTGCGCGTTGCCGGGCGGCGTTACGCGGTTCCGGCCGGCATGGTCGAACAGGTGCGTCGCTATCGTCCGGCCGTTTTGCTGGCCGCGTTGACCGATGGAATGATTGAAATTCCGCCGGTCGGTGCGATCGTGTTGCGGCCGTTGACGCAGCTGCTCGGCGAAGAAACAACGCCACATCTTGCGAGGCAAACACCGGTGGTGCTGCTGCGCTCCGGCGACGATCGCCTTGCAATCGCGGTCGACGAGGTTTCGAGCAGTCAGGAGGTCGTGGTCAAGAGCGTCGGTGTGCAGGTCGCCCGGCTCGCCGGCATTCTCGGCGCAACGATTCTTGGCAACGGCGAGATCGTATTGATCGTCAATCCGGTGCAGCTGATCACGCGCGCACCGGAGCCGCCCGCGGTCTTTGATGTTGCGCCCGACGCCCGCGACGAGGCAAAGGCGGCGCAGAAGAGAATCGATCACGTCACCGAGTTATCAACGTCGACCGTGCCCACCGTGATGGTGGTCGACGATTCACTGACCGTGCGACGAGTGACGCAACGGTTGCTTGAGCGGCAGGGCTACACGGTGCTGCTTGCCAAGGACGGTGTCGATGCGTTGCGGCAGTTGCAGGATGTAACGCCCGACATCATGCTGGTCGACATTGAAATGCCGCGCATGGATGGTTATGACTTGACGCGCAACGTGCGCGGCAATAAGGGCACGGCCGAAATTCCGATCATCATGATCACGTCGCGCACCGCGGAAAAGCATCGGAGCATGGCGTTCGAGCTCGGTGTCAACGAATACCTGGGCAAGCCGTATCAGGAAGACGAGCTGCTGAAGTTTATTAAGCAGTACTTGGCGGAGCGCGCTACAGCGTAGCGCGGCTCTCGCTTCATCGCGTAAACGGTCGCTGCTCTGCGATTTCTAACGCAGCAGCGGCTGGCGCAGCTGCGCCGCTGAGACGTCGGGCACTTCGTGCCTCCTCTGCGGTACTCGCCGAGGCGCCGGGCCTGCAAACTCGCTCCCTGCAGTCGCTCAAACAGGCAGGCCCGAAAGCCCGCGCCTCGGCTCCGCTCCTCGACGACGCCTCAAAGGCGGCTCAGCTGCGCCAGCCGCTGCTGTTGCGACATAGTCACGACGTGTGAACTCCCTTCTCTTTTTCCCGAAACGTGACACTGCCTCGCGCGCAGGCGTTGGGCGGAGATGACCTGCCTTTAGGACGTCGTCGAGGAGCGGAGCGGCAGCGGGTCTCTAAGGGCCTGCCTGTTTGAGCGCAGCGAGTTTGCAGGCCCGCCGCTGGCGCGAGTACCGCAGAGCAGTCGCGAAGCGACCGACGTCCAGGCAGGGCAGCTCCGCCCAGCGCCTGCGCGCTGCGATGCCCAGCGCCCGCGCGCTGCGATGCCGTTTACAATCCGCCCTCATGCCGAGCGAACCGAAGGTCCATGCTCCGCTGGACCTGAAGCATCAGTTCCTCATCGCCATGCCCGCCATGGCGGATACCAACTTTGAGCGTTCCGTTGTCTACGTCTGCGATCACAGTGATCGCGGCGCGCTTGGCTTGGTGATCAATCGGCCGACCGATGTTACGTTGGGCGCGCTGTTCGCTCGTGTCGATCTGAAGCTCGAGATCGCGCCGCGCAAGGATGATCCCGTTTACTTCGGCGGGCCGGTGCAAACCGAGCGCGGCTTTGTGCTGCATGGCGCGAGCACGAATTACAGCTCCACATTGGCGATTTCGGACGAGATCTCGCTGACCACATCCAAGGACGTGCTGGAAGCGATCGCCGAAGGCGGCGGCCCCGACAAAGTGCTGGTCACGCTCGGCTACGCGGGGTGGGGCGCGGGCCAGCTGGAAAGCGAAATCGCGCAGAACGCATGGCTGACGGTGAGTGCTGCATCACAGATCATCTTCGACGTGCCGGCCGATGAAAAGTACAACGCGGCGTTGAGGCTGCTGGGCATCGACAGCTCGCAGTTGACGGGACAGTCCGGTCATGCGTGACCTGACCGGTCATGCACCCATCCGTCCCTCGATCCATTCCTCCTCCGTTCCTCCGCTCTTGATGATCGACGGCGTCGTGCTGGCCTTTGACTTTGGCGCGCGGCGCATCGGTGTTGCGATCGGCAACGGGTTGACTCGTCAGGCGCGGCCATTGACGAGCATCGACGCCGCTCAGAACGACGCTCGTTGGACCGCGATGGACGCACTGATCAACGAGTGGGCGCCGGCGGCGTTAGTGATCGGAATTCCGCGCCATCCCGATAATGCGCCACATGCGATGACCGCGCGCTGCGAACGATTCGCGCGCCAGCTCGAAGGCCGGTATCGGGTGCCGGTCGCGCGCATCGATGAGCGCTACAGCTCGGCCGCGGCTGAGGGCGCCGATGATGTCGACGCTGCGGCGGCCGCCATCATTCTTCAGCAGTGGTTCGACGGTCACGATGCTTGAGCTCGACGCTGAAGCGATCTACCGCCAACTGGCGCAGCGCGTGCGCGAGCACTATGGCGGCACGCCGCTGCATCTGGTCGGCGTGCACACCGGCGGCGTCTGGCTCGCCGAGCGGCTCCGACGCGAATTGAATGTCGAAGCACCGGTCGGCATCCTCGACGTTTCCTTCTATCGCGACGACTTTGATCAATCCGGATTGAAGTCCGCCGTGCGGCCGTCACAGATTGCTTTCGACGTCGCCGGCAGTCGCATCCTGCTGGTCGACGACGTGCTTTTCACCGGCCGCACCGTACGTGCTGCGATGAACGAGATATTCGATTACGGGCGGCCCGCGAAAATCGATCTGGCGGTGCTGATCGACCGTGGCGGGCGCGAGCTGCCGATCGCAGCCAGCGTGGTCGGCGCGACGATCGAGCTGCCGGCTACGGTCAGCGTTGTGCTGGCGCGCGACGATGCCGACAAGCTGCATCTGACGATGGAAACCCGTGGTGAGTAAGAACCCGCAGCTCAATCGGGATGGTGAGCTGCATCATTTGCTATCGATAGACGGCCTGCCGCGCGGTGTCATCGAACGCATCTTGAGCACGGCGGACAGTTTTATCAACGTCGCCGAACGCGAAGTCAAAAACGTGCCGCTGCTGCGCGGCAAGAGCGTTTTCAACCTGTTCTTCGAAAACAGCACGCGCACCCGAACCACGTTCGAGATCGCGGCGCGGCGATTGTCGGCCGATGTGTTCAACCTCGACATCGTGCGCTCGAGTGCGACCAAGGGTGAGTCGCTGCTCGACACGATCGACAATTTGACGGCGATGCAGGCCGACATGTTCGTCGTGCGCCATGGCACGAGCGGGGCGCCGTATCTGATCGCGCGCCATACCAGCGCTGATGCGCCCCACATCCATGTGATCAATGCCGGCGACGGTCGGCACGCGCATCCAACGCAGGGTTTGCTCGATGCGTACACGATCCGCCACTACAAGAAGGACTTCAGCAACCTGATCGTTGCGGTGGTCGGCGACATTCTGCATTCGCGAGTTGCGCGCTCCGACATTCATGCGCTGACGACACTCGGTGTGCCCGAGGTGCGTGCAGTGGGGCCGCTCACACTGCTGCCGGCAGGGCTCGAGCAGATGGGCGTGCGCGTGTGCACTCGGCTGGATGAAGGTCTGAGCGGCGCCGATGTGATCATCATGCTACGGCTGCAGAGCGAGCGGATGCGGGGTGCGCTGCTGCCGTCAGCGGCGGAGTATTTCGCGAACTATGGGCTGACATTCGAAAAGCTGGCGTTGGCAAAACCCGATGCGATCGTGATGCATCCGGGGCCGATGAATCGCGGAGTCGAGATCGACTCGCATGTGGCTGATGGCGCGGCTAGCGTGATCCTGCCGCAAGTGACATTCGGCATCGCCATACGCATGGCCGTGTTATCCATCGTCTCTTCCTCGGCGAGCATGCGATGAATGTCGCCATCGTCGACGGCGGCGTGATCGATCCGGCCTCGGGGCTTGACCAGGAAGCCGGCGTCTACGTCGAGGGCGGGCGGATCGTTGCCATCGGCCGCGCGCCTAAGAATTTCAAACCTGATCGCACGCTTGATGCGAAGGGCTTGATCGTTGCGCCCGGACTCGTAGATCTCTGCGCGCGCTTGCGCGAGCCTGGTTGCGAAGGTGCGTTGAAAGTCGAGATGAAGGCCGCGCTGGCAGGCGGGGTAACCAGCGTGGTCTGTCCACCCGACACCGATCCGCCGCTTGACGAACCCGGACTCGTCCGAATGCTGCGGCAACGTTCACGTGAATCGGCGGGCGCGCGAACCTATCCGCTCGGCGCACTGACTGCAGAGCTAAAAGGCGAAGCGTTGGCGGCGATGAAGACGCTGGCCGAAGTCGGATGCGTTGCGTTCATGCAAACGCGCAGCTTGCCGCACGATAACTCGGTGCTGTTGCAGGCGATGCGCTACGCAAGGACGTTCGAGCTGCCGGTGTGGCTGCGTCCGGTTGAAGACACTCTGGCCGGCACCGGTGTGGCCGGCGCCGGCGCGGTCGCGGGTCGGCTTGGATTGCCTGCGGTGCCGGTCGTTGCGGAGACGGTTGCGCTGCACACGATCTTCGAGTTGCAGCGTGCTACGGGTGCGCGTGTCCATATCTGTCGCTTGTCGTCGAGCGAAGGAATCGAACTGGTGCGTCAGGCCAAACGCGAAGGCCTCGCAGTCACCGCCGATGTCGGGATTCATCACGTGCACTTGACCGATGTCGATATCGGTTACTTCGACCCGAATTTCCGCCTCGATCCGCCGCTGCGTGGCCTGCGAGATCGTGACGCGATCGTGGCCGGACTGGCCGACGGCACGATCGACGTCATCTGTTCCGACCATGCGCCGATCGGCGAGGACGACAAGCTGCTGCCGTTCGGTGAGGCCGAACCGGGCGCGACCGCACTCGAAACGCTGCTGTCGTTGACCTTAAAGTGGGCCAGCGAAAACGGCGTGCCATTGGCGCAGGCACTCGGCAAGATCACCAGCGCCCCCGCTGAAATTCTTGGCAAGGGTTCCGCGAAGGGCCGATTGACAGTCGGCGCAAAGGCTGATGTCGTGATTTTCGATCCCTCCGCCCATTGGGTCGTCAACCCAGAGGCGCTCGTCAGCGCCGGCAAGAACACGCCATTTTCCGGCTACGAGTTGCAGGGTCGAGTCCGTTACACGCTGGTCGGCGGCGAAGTTCGCTACGAATCTAAGTAGATGCAGTGGTTGCTCGCGCCGCTGCGTGCGGTAGTCGTTTCGGCACACGTGCTGCTCGGCGTTGCGATCGTGCTTGTGATTTTTCCCTTTGCCGGAGGGGTCACGCGCAATCGCATCAACCGCTCGTGGTCGCGCGTTCTGATCGCGCTCTGCGGAGCACGATTGATATCAAACGGCGCAGCGATTCCCGCCGCTCTGCAACGCGACGGCGTCGATCCACAACGCGTGGGACGGCTTGCGCTGGCCAACCACGTTTCCTGGATGGACATCTTTGCAATCAATGCAGTGCTGCCGAGCCGCTTTGTCGCCAAAGCCGAGATAGGCCAGTGGCCGCTGCTCGGCTTGTTGGTCTCGGGTGGCGGCACGCTATATATCGAGCGCGGCCGTCGACATGCGGTAGCTGCGATCAACCGGACGGTCAGCGAGCATCTGAAGGCGGGCGAAACCATCGTCGTGTTTGCTGAGGGAACAACGACCGACGGCAGCGAGCTGTTGCCCTTTCACTCGAACCTGATCGCACCGGCGCTCGATGTCGGGGCCACGATCTGGCCGATCGCAATCCAGTACACCGAGCGCGGCGCGCGCACATCAGCCGCTGCGTTTGTCGGCGAAATGGGATTGCTGACGTCGCTGGCGCGCGTGCTGGTGGCGCAGCAACTGGTCGTCGAAGTCGCGGTGCTTCCTGCCATAGCGGCTACCGATGCGATAAATCGCCACGCAATCGCGCGTGCTGCCCGAGCGGCAATTGCACGGCACTTAGGAATGGAAAATCAAGCGCCCGGCGCGCGGCCGTTTCCTCGCGACTCTTCTGCAACCTGGGACACCGGGCAATCGCGCTGAAAAAACGCGCGGTCTGTCAGGCGCATCGCAGTCAGTTTGCCGCCCCAGACACACCCGGTATCAAGTCCGATCACGTTGGAGCGTGCGACCAGACCCTCGGCCGACCAATGACCAAAGACGACGAGCGTATCGCGCGTAGCGCGCTCCGGATGATCGAACCATGGCATCTTGCCTCGAGGCGCCTTGCCTGCGGAGTCCTTGTGCTTCAGGTTCATCGCGCCGTCGGCCGACACCAATCGCAGTCTTGTCAACGCATTGACGACAAAGCGCAGCCGATCATGGCCGGTCAGATCGTCGCTCCAGCGGCGTGGCTCGTTGCCGTACATCTGACGCAGAAACTCATCGCTGCCGTCGGCCGTCAACACGTGATGAACTTCATCGGCGACTGACAGCGTCTGCTCGACGGTCCATTGTGGGGGCACGCCGGCATGAACGAACAGCGCGCCGTCTTCGAAGTGAGCCAGTGGCAGGCTGCGCAGCCAGGCGAGCAGCTCTTCGCGATCGGGTGCGTCAAGAATTTCCTGCAGCGTGTCACCGTCTTTCAGCGGCCTGATCCCGGCCGCTGTCGCGAGCAGATGCAGATCATGATTGCCGAGCAGCGAAATCGCCTGACCTTGCTCGACCCGTCGTTTCACGTGGCGCAGGGTCGCCAGCGATTCGGGGCCGCGATTGACCAGATCGCCGATAAAAATAAACCGATCTGCCGACGGCAGCTGCGCGGTGAGTCGCTGGAAGCTCGACAGACATCCTTGCAGATCGCCGATCACGTAGGTCGTCATCGAGGTCGTCATCGCCGGATGCTAGCCTGGATGTGTCGCCTTGTTAGCATGCGGCGTTGGGGCGAGAACATCAGACGCGTGGAGCAACAATGAAGCCCGTTCGCAAGGCAGTCTTTCCGGTCGCAGGGCTCGGCACGCGATTCTTGCCCGCAACGAAAGCGATGCCGAAGGAGATGCTGCCGATCGTCGACAAGCCGCTGATTCAGTATGCCGTCGAGGAAGCCGCCGCCGCAGGCATCACGCAGATGATTTTCATCACCGGCCGCAACAAGCGCTCAATCGAGGATCACTTTGATCGCGCGCCGGAGCTTGAAGCCGAGCTGGCATCCAAGGGCAAGCACGAGTTGCTCGAAATCTTGCGCAACATTTCGCCGGAAGCCGAAAGCTTTGTCTACATTAGACAAACTGAGCCGCTCGGGCTCGGGCACGCAGTGCTGTGCGCAGAGGCCGTCGTCGGCAATGAACCATTTGCGGTGATTCTGGCTGACGACTTGATTGACGCCGAGCAGTCGGTGATTGAGCAATTGGTAGAAGCGCGCACCGCGCGCGCCGGCGGCAACGTGCTCGCGGTCGAAGATGTACCGCGTGCCGATACCCAAAAGTATGGGATCGTCAGCAGTACGGCCGTCGACGGGCGCACCTCACGTATATCGCACATTGTCGAAAAGCCGGCGCCCGATCAAGCGCCGTCGACGTTAGCGGTGGTGGGCCGCTACGTCCTCGAACCGGAGGTGTTCGAACATCTGCGGGTACTACCGCGCGGGGCTGGCGCCGAAGTGCAGCTCACCGATGCGATCGCTCAGATGCTGCCATCGGCGACGACGTTTGCGTACCGGTATCAAGGTCGGCGATTTGACTGCGGATCGAAAGAAGGGTTCGTCGCTGCGACCGTACACTTTGGCAGGAAAGCTGGGTACTCGATTTGAAAGAGACTTCTGAGCGCAGTGCCATGGCAGATTACGCGCGAAGCACGCATCACAGCCAGCAGCCGTTGCGGCGGTTCGCGCACCTTCGGCGTTTCGATGTCGCGCTTGCCTTACTGCGGCCGGAAGCGGGCCAGTCGGTCTTGGATCTTGGGGCAGGTGACGGCTACTTTCTTCGAAGAGTTGCCGAGGTCGCGCCTCGATCGAGGCTGACCGCGGTCGAGCCCGATCCGAAGATGGCACAGCGCCTGCGCGACGTGCTGCACACCCAAATTGAAAGCGAGCGGGTGCAGATTCTTGCGGACGGCGAGGAATTACAACCCTCGCAGTTCGACCGCCTGGCTTGCCTCGATGTAATGGAGCATCTGCCGCGGCGCTTGCAGCGTCGCGCGTTGCAGTTGTTGCACCGTTCTGCCCGTCCCGGCGCGCGTCTTGTCGTTTCGGTGCCGGTTGAAGTCGGACCGGTGGGGGTGATCAAGGTGTTGGCGCGATTTTTTAATCATGAGCCGATCGATTCGTGGCGCCATGTGCTGCTCGGATTGTTCGGAAAAGCCGTGCCGCGCCCCGACGCCGACTACATCGCCACTCACACCGGATTTCGATACAGCGATCTTGAAATCGAGATCCACGATTCACCGTGGGCGCTTGAGCATCGGCAGTTCTCGCCGTGGGCCATCGGTGGATGGCTGCTGAATTCGCAGGTCCTCTATGTCTTGAAGGCAGGCGGCAAAGACACGCCGGGTGCAGTGCACGCGACACCGACTATTCAGCTGGAACTCGATCAGCCGTCTTGTTCGTTGTAGTCGTCGACCGTGCGCGTGCGCAACCGATAGAGGCGGAACGGCATAAAGAACAGCGTGAAGTAGACGGCGCACACTGCAAGGAACGACCAGAAGATCCACCAGTCGGGAACGCCGAGCCGCCACTGAGCGGTGCCGATTGCGGCCAGCAGCGCATTGGCACAGACCAGCGTTGCCAGTGCCCGTCGTGGCGAATAACCGCGCCGCATCAGGATGTGATGAATGTGGTCCCGATCGGCCGCCATCGGACTGCGGCGCCGCGCCAGTCGCCGTACCGTCACGGTGAATACATCCATTAATAGGATTCCCAGCACCCAGAGCATCGTCGGCGGCGGAACATGGATGCTGTCATTTTGGGTGAGCGAGACCGAGAACCACGCAATCGCGAAGCCGAGCACCATGCTTCCGGCATCGCCCATGAAGGTGCGGTGCTGACCGCGAAGCGGCCACGGCAGGTTGAAGAACAGGAAGCCGGCGACGGCGCCTGCCAGCACGATGATGATCTTCGCCGCGTTAAGGTCGCCGATGATCAGCGCGAATGCAGCGAAGAATGCCAGCATCACCAGCACGAGGCTGCCGGCCAGACCATCGAGGCCATCGAACATGTTGATGGCGTTGATTACCGCAACCGTTGCGAAGACAGTCAGCGGGATCGCCCACAGACGTGTATTGATCGGATTCGTCGCGAACAGATCGCCGAGGTTCACGAGGAAATTGGCGCCCCAGGAAGTCATCAACACCGCGGTGAAGACCTGTACCAGCATCTTCGCTCCCGCCGGTACCTCTCCGAGGTCATCCAGCAATCCGGTTAAAGCCAGTATCACAACGCCGGCAAAAAACGCCGCATACTGGCCGAATGCCGAGAACGACGCCATGAGCGCGAGCAGCATGGCGGTCGTTATCGCCACGCCACCGGTCACCGCCACCGGTGCCGCATGGCGCTTGCGCCCGCCGGGAACATCGACGAGTTGCCAGCGTTCCGCAGGTCGGCGCAACATCATGATCAGCAAAGCGGCAACGAAGGCGGCGAATACCGCTTGCGCCAGGTATGTAAACGGCATGTGTGCGGACATGCCGGATTATCCGACGCGGACGCCGGGCTGCCCGCCTGCCAGCACGCGGTGATAGACACTGACCGTCTTACGCACCATCTGCTCGACGGAGAAGACCTCTTGAACGCGCCGCTTGCCCGCAGCTCCCATTTGCGCGCGCAAGGTGGCGTCGGCAAGCAGCGTCCCCAAAGCATTTGCCAAGGCTTTCGAATCGTTCGGTGGCACCAGCAAACCGGTTTGACCGTCGATCGTCACGTACTCGACGCCGGTTCCGAGCCGGGTGGTCACCACCGGCTTGCTGCAATACATCCCTTCAAGCTGTACCAGTCCGAACTGTTCCGCCCGTTCGACCGACGGCATGCAAAAGACATCGCAGGCTTCGTAATAGGCCACCAGCAGATGATCGGCGATAAAGCCGACGAATTTGACTCTATCTGCGAGCCCGAGATCGAGTGCAAGGTGCATCAGCGAGTCGGTCAGTGGCCCGCGCCCGCCAATCCACAGGTTGGCATCGAGATCTGGCATGGCGCGAATCAGCACCTCGAAGCCCTTGTAGTAAACATGACGACCCACAGCGAAGATCAGCGGTCGGTTACCGCGCTCGATCATCAGCTGATTCAGTTTGGCGCGCGATTCGTCGGACGTCGCAAATGCACTGGAGTCGAAGCCATACGGAATGACTTCGCGAATCT
This sequence comes from uncultured beta proteobacterium, assembly GCA_963824935.1. Taxonomy (GTDB): domain Bacteria; phylum Pseudomonadota; class Gammaproteobacteria; order Burkholderiales; family Burkholderiaceae_F; genus JACCZX01. The sequence goes on from CAWGRF010000024.1 coordinate 99,247, forward strand.
GGCCGGCGTTGTCGGCTGGAATCTGCAAAGAAGTCGAAAAATGCTGCGGCGTTGCACCGATCAATGCATCCGCATCGCGTAGGAATGACCGCAAGAATGGCGAATACAGAGACAACGCCCCTTTTTGCCTGACGATATCGCTGTGCCAGGAGACCACTCGCCGCACGCGGCGTGGAAGTGCCATAGCGGTGAGATGGCCGAGCGGATCGGGAAAATGCAGGTGAACCAAATCGAATCCGTATTGCCGATGCAACCGGCGGGCTACCGCTGGCATCGTCGGCGCCAGTGCGACGCTTGCAAGCGATCCGTGACTCGCGACTCGGACAGTGCTGTAGGAATAGTGCCGGTGCTCATCGGTGATGCCGCGGTCGTTGGCGACGAGATTGACAACCTCTATCTCGGGAGGCATGCCGCGTAACAGCGCGCGCAGATGCCGCTCGATGCCGCCGACATCGCCGTCATATTTGCCGAGGTGGAGAACTTTCAATGCGCCAGCACGCTTCTGTAGACGGCAACCGTCTCTCGCGCGCAACGATCCCAAGAAAACTGTGCCGCACGCTCTATCGAAGCGCTCGCGCGCTCGCGCCTGAACTGCGGATCTTCAATCATGCGATGCATCGCGCGGCTCAGCGCGTCGACATCATGCGGTTCGTGCATAACCGCAGCGTCGCCGCCAACTTCGGGTAGCGATGATGCATTCGACATGATGACCGGTGCGCCACAAGCCATTGCCTCCAGCGGAGGAAGCCCAAAGCCCTCATAAATCGACGGATAAACCAGCGCGCCGGCTGCGGAGTAGAGATCGGCCAAATCATCGTCGGCCACGTACCCCAGAGCGACTAGCTCGCCGCGTTGTGCCGGCAGCTTCATTTCGCGCTCGAGTCGCGACGTAAGCCATCCCTGCATTCCGACCAGGACCAGCGGGAACCGACACCGCTCAAGCGGCGACAACAACGAATGCGCGCGCAGCGCCACATCGACATTCTTGCGCGGTTCCAGCGTGCCTACGCATAGAAAATACGATTCATCGTTCAACCCGAAGCGCGCCAGGGCTGCACGACGCTGCTCCATCGTCCGCGGCCGGAAACTCTCACGGGCAGCCAGCGGCGTCGACGTCACCTTGAACGGCGACACGCCGTAATGGTCGATGACTTCGGTGCGCACGAATTCAGAGTCGACCAGGATGTGGGACGTGCGCGCGATTGCGGCTGGCAGCAGCTTGTTCATGATTCGAACTCGCGCGGGCGGATGCGTCTCGGGAAATCTCACCCATGACAGGTCGTGCACCGTAATCACGGTCGGTCCATCGAATCGAAACGGTAGAAAACTGGGCTCGTGATACAGATCGGGTTGAAATCGTCTTATACCGTGAGTGAATGCACGCTGCTGAATCAGACGGCTCAGTTCGTATGGAAACGGCACCCATCGCTTGATCAGAGGTTTGAGTAACGCAACGCGCCGTGACGACACAGCTTTCAGGTCCCGACTCCACGCGCGAACGTAAAAAAAATCCAGATCGATTTCGTCCAGGCCGCGCAGTGCGCGCGCAAGATTCAGCGTGTACTGCCCGATACCAGTCAGTGGCGATAAGAGCTGCGAAGCATTGAGCGCAACCTTCACTGTCTATCGAGACGCCGGCAACACATCACGAATGCGCTGCAGCTCGGCCGAAAGCGCCTGCGCAGTCACCGCCGGGCTCATCTGGCTGCGGATGAACTCCTGTCCGCGCGCTGCAATCTGTGCGCGAAAGGCAGAGTCGCCGGCGATCCGTTGCATCAACTGTGCTGCGTGGTCGATGTCCGGCTCCGCCCACTGCTGATCGTCGGCATGCGGATAAGCACTCGGCGGAATGTCGACCAGGCGGTAATCGACCAGGCAGCTATTGCTCTCGTTCATGAACTGCAGATTGCCCGAGTAGCCAGTGCCGATCACCGGCTTGCCCAGGTACATCGACTCGGCCAGGCCCAAGCCCAGCCCTTCAGCTCGGTGCATCGATACATAGCTATCGCACACCGATTGCAGACCCCACATTTTTTCGCGTGAAAAATTGGCATCGATTAGTACGATGCGCTGATCGTCGGCACATGCAGCCTGCAATGCCAAGAACCGCTCGCGCGCGCGCTCGGCGCCGATCGACTTGAGCACCAGGCTGACACTCCGGTCCGAACGAGAAGGAAACGCACGCAGAAATGCCTGCAGCACGCCTTCCGGATTTTTTCGATCCACGTACGAGAAAAAATCAAAGCTGAACAGAAAGGTGAACGGCTCCGCGTGGAGCCCGAACTCGGTGCGGTCAAAACGTCGCGGCAGCACGATCTGTATCGGATAAGGAACGATTCGTATCGGCTTGTCGCCCGCCGCCTGCAGGACGGAGTCGTGTACATGGCGACTCGCAACCCACACTTCGTCGACCAGCGCAACAGAACGTGCCCAGGCTTCAGGAAAGCGCGCAAGCTCCCAGAACCAGTAGCCGACGTTGTAATGGCCGCGCAGCATCGACCGACCGAATGTGTCGAACAGGACCGGCGTCTGGTCTGCATTCACGAAGCAAAGGTTGACCTCGTACTGCGATCGTGCCGACAAGTATTGGTCGAAGCTTCGATCGGCGATCCGGTCTGCGATACCCGCATCGAAGTTGATCGAGGCGGTCGGCGGCCCATGTTTGCGGGCAGCGGCGGCGAAAGCACGAGCGCACTCGCCAATGCTGAACTCTCCGCGAAAATAGCCGATCAAATTGAGCCCGGCGCTGCGGTCCACTGGAGCTTGCATCGGCGCAGACACACTGAGCGAGCTCCATAAGGAGAAGCGACTAACCGATCTCAGTACCGTTCTGTGCAGGGGTTCTTGCAGCGACGGCGGCATCCGATAGTAGAGCCGACGCATTCGAGTGCTCCTGCGAACCGAATCGAATGCTCGAAGTGCAACACGCGATGCGGCCCCTATCATCGCGTCGGTGTAACGGCTCGAAACCGCCGCCGGACGCCGGTGCCAGGCAGTTGCACCGAGGGTGCTCGACGACCTGAAGCTCTCCAATTCACCTCTGGCAGCGTCGATGTGCGATTGCGCGACGCCCACCACGCGTTGGCCGACAGCAACGAACCAAGCCAGCAGCGCTTCGCGCCCCGCCTCGTTCGACAGGTCGAACGAGTCACGAAGTAAATCGCGCCGCCGCCACACTTCATGTAGCAGCATCGAGATTCTGGGAGCGGCCTTTGGCAACTGATCGGTCGGCTTGTCGAACGCCGAAGGATCGATGCCGAATGGATCGTGTGCGGGTCGCTGCGTGCCGATGTCGAAGTGGCGGCGAAACACCTGCCGCATCTCCGGCACGATTGCGGCGCCGTTCTTCATCGTGCCGAATGCATACAGCGCCTTTGCAAACCGGTCGTAACCGTTCGCGAACAGCTCGTTGATATAGGCACGGAACATCGGGACAAACGGGCCGAGATCGGCTTCGGAGAAACGGGTCTGATGCTTCGAGAAAACGGTCGGATCGTGCGGATCGATTCCCGAGAAGTGAAAAAATGCGATCGGCTCGCCGGCAGCGGTGTATTGATCGCCCACCTTTGCGAGTGGCCTGTGCAGCAAGTTCCAGTAGGCGACGTTGTAACCAGGGTGGCGTAACACCCGCACGTCAGGAAATAAGCCTGGAACGAGGTCGATCCATTTCTGGTCCGTGAACAGTCCGGCTTCGGGGTCGACGAACGCGCCGAACTCCAACCGCTGCGCCCACCAGTCGATCATCTGTTTGCGAAACGGATGATCTGCGATCGCGACAAACCCGCAGTTGTAGACGCCGGCACGCATGATAGATAGCTCAGATGGCGTCTTGTCGTCGTACAGTGGGGCGGTGAGATGCGGCGTGAGCACCGCCAGTGCGCCGCGATCGAACAGTTCTTCCACCGCATCGAGGCGCCGAAAGAACTGGATGTCCGGATCGATGTACATCACGCCATCTCTTGCAGAAGCGATGTGCTCGAAGATCCAGCGAAATACATACGGCTTTACCGCAGTGTTCAATTCCATCACACCGTAGCGGAAGAAAAAGTGATCGGCGTGTGGCAACCCTAGCGATTGCACCGGCAGCACCCGGCAACGGTCACCGAGTTCGGTCTGTGCAACGGCAGGATCGTCGACGATGCACAGAACAAGTTCGGAGTCCGGATAGAACGTGCGGATCGACGCGAACAGGGTCTTCGCATAAGCGAGGTAATTGGTCGAGACGATCGAAAAGAAGACCGGCGTTCGGCCCTTGTGAATCATCGAATGAGGGTAACCGCTTAACCGAAGGGACGCTTACTTGATCGCACGCAGCGTGAAATCGACCTGCAGCATCGGGTACAAAAATGCATATCGCTCTTCATACTTGTCTTTGTGCTTGTTGGCCCACGCGGTCAGCAGCCGAGCGATGCCGGTTCGGTGCCCGAGCGCGCCCCGATCGTATTCGCACGCGACCAACTCAAATGCGGCCCTCGTATAGCCGTAACGATAAAACGGACGATCGGGACAGAAGTAATCGAACGAGCGCGACGTCAGAGCCCGCTTATGGGTTGGATCGGTATAAAAGTGAACGCTACTCATGAAGGGTCCGGAAATCTCGACTGTTGCGCCGGGACTGGCGACGCGCCAGATTTCTTCGACAGTCTTCACGAAGTTGTCGACGTGCTCGAGCACATCGAGGCAGATGATCCGGTCCCAGCTGTTATCGTTAAATGGGTAGGGATAGACATTCAGATCATGAATCAGATCGGCTTGTGATCCTGCAATGATGTCAACGCCGAACGCGCCGGGCCTCTTGTTGAAGCCGCAACCAAGCTCCAGGACTCGCTCGCCCTTCACGACACCTGCCGCGCGCTCGTGAGTACGAGGCGGCGGTGCGGTGACCGGCGGAGATTGTTCGGTAAGGCGGGCGATATCCATCGGGTTCATCGCTAATGCGGCCCTCGGTGCGCGCGGTGCATGCGTAGCCGTGAGGTCATCGAATGTATCAGACGGCGCTCTTCGTCAGTGATCGTATGAGTGATCCAGCGCGTCGCGACAAACACGGCCACACTGGCCGTTCCTGCTACCACGAATAGTTCCCAAGTTGTCACGTACGACCTTACGGGCATCAGCAGGAGTGCTTGCGCCGTCATGCCGGCGAGTAGCCCCATCCAAAAACGCGCCGCGTCCGACGCCGGCGCTACGCGCAGCTGCCTGCGCACCAATAGAAGAAAAATCAGCGCAGTCGACATCGCGCTCATGTTGGCGATACCGGCTCCGATAAGGCCGTATGACGGTACCAGCAGTGCCATGGTTCCAAGCAACGTAAACGCGGTAACCCAGGCAAAAACCGCTGCCAGGCGAGAAGTTCCGGTGCCGGTAATCACATGCGTTGCGGGTGCGCCGATGGCAGCCATTGCATAGCCGACCCACAGCAGTTGCAGCAGTTCGATCGTTCCGGGCTGCAAGGTCGCCCCGAGCCAAAGGGAAAGAAACGGTGCAGACAGAAGAAGCGCCGGAATCAGAATCGCCGCCATGCTGACAATGGCGACCCGCTGAAGCACTTGCAGCAGCGACGCCACCTCGGCGTCGCGCCCTTCGGCGCGCAAGCTTGCCACCGCCGGGAACGAGAAGCTGGTCAACGATGCAATCGCAAACAGCGTCTTGTTGGCAACTCCTACGCACAGCGCATACGCTCCCGCCGCGGCAGGAGACGCGAGCGCCGAAACGATGACGCGATCAAGCTGAAACGCGAGGATGTTCGACAGCTGAAGCAGTGACAATCCAAATGAAAATCGCGCGTCGGCACGCAGCGCGCGAAAGTCGGCCTTGAAGCGTATGCCGGCGGGAAGTTGTGAAAGCGCCAACCAGGCACCGAAGAGGCCGGTCAAGACGGCGAGCAGGATCGCAGCTGCGATCATTTCAATGATCGGCCGGCCATAGAGAGCGAGCATCAGCAGCGAGAGCCAGAGTGCAATCGTGGTTGCCGTCTGCAACGCTGCGATGACCGCGAAACGCTGTTGCGCGCGCAAAACGATTCCGGGCAGGGCCAGTATCAGTGCCACTGCTGCCCATAGCGCGCACATGCGAAGCAGTGTCGCTGCATCCGCGCCCATGGTCTGATCGAAGCCCAGCAGCGATGCGAGGATCGGAGCCATCAGCGCGATCGCCGCGCCCAGCGCCAGCCCGACAAATGAAAGTGCGATCGCATAGCCACCGAGGGTAGCGCCCAGCGTCGCACTTTGAATCTCGAGATCGTGGGCGATGCGGCGGGCTGCTGCATTCGACATGCCAAAGTCGAGGCTCATCGAGAACGCGGGCGTAATCAGGGCGATCGACAGGATGCCAAAGGCTGATGCGCCCATGCGGCGGTACAAGATCGGCATCGCAACCAGCGCGATCAACACCGGAATGGCGAAGCTTGCGAAGCTCGCGAGCGCCTTGTGCCGCATGCTCGGGTGCGGCGGTACGGGCGCGGCGGCATCCACGCGGATGTTCACGCCGCGCGCTCAGCCGCCACGCACACGTCGCAATAGGCGCGTCGTGGATCGGTCATGAACGAAGGGAATGGTGAGCGCTTGGGCGCCGAGCGACCGGGCAAGCGCCGCTTCCGGAACCTGATCGATCGAGTAGTCGCCGCCCTTTACATATACATCGGGCCGCACCAACTCGATTGTCGTCAGCGGTACTTGCGCCTCGAAGATCGTCACCAGATCGACCGATTGCAGCGCCGCAATCACGGCCGCCCGATCGGACTCGGAGTTGACTGGCCGGTCGTCGCCCTTGCCGAGCAGTCGGGCCGATGCGTCGCTGTTGATGGCAACGATCAATGACGCCCCGAGCGCGCGCGCCTGCGCAAGGTACGTGACGTGGCCGCGGTGCAGGATGTCGAACACACCGTTGGTCAATACGATCGGCCGGGAGAGTCGCGCGATCGCCTCGGAAAGATGTTGCTGAGCGACGATTTTTCGCTCGAAATCGATCACTGTCATTGCGCTTTTGCAGGCGCGTTGATCGCATCTCGCAGTTCGATACTGGACGCTGCTTCTCTGAGGTCCTTGAACTCTGCGGTCGACAGCCCGCGCGGCTCGGCCGGGGCAGGGCGCTGCAAGCCGTCGGTTCCAAGCAGATAGCGTAGCGGTACGCCGGCGTTGGCGGCGGCTTGCAGATCGGACGCCCGGTCGCCAAAGAGCGCGCTGCGCTGCAAGTCGAGCTTCAGTTCGCGCGCCGCACGGAACAACATGCCGGGGGCGGGCTTGCGACAGTCGCATTCGCAGCGATAGCGCCCTAGCGCCTCGGTTGGATGGTGCGGGCAATGAAACACGCCTTGGACATGGATCGAACGCTGTTCGAACTGAAGCAGCATCCAGCGGTTAAGCGCATCAAGATCGGCTTCCGAATAGAGCCCGCGCCCGATTCCCGACTGATTGCTGATGACGACCAGCGCGAAGCCCAGCCGCTGCAACGCGGATGCTCCCTCGAATACGCCGTCGATGAACTCGAAATCCTCAGCGCGGTACACATAACCGCGATCGACGTTGATGACACCATCGCGATCGAGAAATGCGGCAGGGCGCAACGTCATGCTGCTACCTGCTGCTCCAGCAGCCACTCCATGTAGCTCACATTGCCTTGCTCGACCGTCTGAAACGAAACATCGCAGCCCGCCGCGCGCAGCTGCGTAAGGTCCGCCTGCGTATGGGCCTGGTATTTGGCGGTCAGCGCTTCGGGTAGCGGTATGTACTCGATCGCCTTTTGACGCACGAGCTGTTGCAAGTCGAGAGATGAATCGCCCTTCGCCGCACGTAAGGCATTGATCACTGCCACTGCAACGTCATTGAAGGTTTGTGCTCGACCGGTGCCCACGTTGAAAACACCGGAGACGGGCCGTTCGCAGAAGTGCAGATTGACGCGCACGACATCGTCCACATGAACGAAGTCTCGCCGCTGCTCTCCGTTTGCGTAACCGTGGCTGGCTTCGAACAGTTTCACTCGGCCCTGTTCGCGAAACTGGTTAAACGCGTGAAAGGCGACCGATGCCATGCGTCCTTTGTGCGATTCGCGTGGCCCGTACACATTGAAATAGCGCAAACCGATCACGGGCGCGGAAAGCTGGTTCAACTGCCGACGCACAAGAGAGTCGAACAGGAACTTGGAGTAGCCGTAGATATTGAGCGGCTTCTCACATGCGCGCTCCTCTGCGAAACGCGGGCCAAGGCCGTAGACCGCCGCCGAAGATGCGTATACGAGCGGCGCCTTGATATCTTGGCACCAACGGAGCAGTTCGACCGAAAAACGGTAATTGTTCTCCATCATGTAGCGACCGTCGGTCTGCATCGTGTCCGAACAGGCGCCTTGATGAAACACAACATCGACCTTTGGCAGCGCGCGACGCCGCAGCAATTCCAAGAATTCGTGCTTGTCCAGATAGTCGGCAATCTCGCAGTCGACAAGATTGCGGAACTTGTCAGCCTGTGCCAGATGGTCGACCGCCAGGATGTCGCGCTCGCCACGCGCGTTCAGCGCCTTTACATTGTTGGCGCCGATGAAGCCGGCCGCGCCTGTCACGACGATCATCACTGCGTTGTACTGAACAGTTCGTCGTACGACACGGTAGATGAGCCGAACTTGCCCACTGCAACGCCGCCGGCTCGATTCGCCGCGAGCGTCGCATCGCGCAGCGAAGCGCCCGCGGCCAGCATCGCAGCCAGGACCGCGATCACCGTGTCACCTGCGCCGCTGACGTCATAGACCTCGCGCGCTTGGGCGGGAACCGACCACGCACCATCATCTGTGTAAAGCGTCATTCCCTCTTCGCTGCGTGTAAGTAGCACGGCTTCCAGCCGTAACTCCCGCCGCAGCTTCTGGGCGCGCGATTCCAGATCGGCTTCGTTCTTCCAGCGGCCCACGACTTCGCGCAGCTCGGCCCGGTTGGGCGTCAACATCGTTGCGCCGGCGTAGCTTGAGTAATCGTCGCCTTTTGGATCGACGAGCACTCGCTTGCCCGCAGAACGCGCTATTTCGATCATGCGTGCAATGTGCGCGAGCCCGCCCTTTCCGTAGTCAGACAAAACGACAAGTTGATACTTGGAAAGCAGCGAGCCAAACGCGCCCAATTGCTTCAGCATGATCTCGCCGTCCGGATAACGCTCGAAGTCGGCACGCAACATCTGTTGATGCTTGCCAATGACGCGTAGCTTGACGGTAGTGGCAACGTCGCTATCGACTTCGATATGCGAGGCGATACTCGAGGCCGATAGCAACGCACTGATCGAGCGGCCGGGCTCATCATCGCCAACGACAGCGAGCAGCCCGACGCCACTGCCGAGTGCAGAGACGTTGCGGGCAACGTTGGCCGCGCCGCCCAGCCGTTCTTCGGAGCGCTGTATGCGCACCACCGGCACCGGCGCTTCGGGCGAGATCCGCTCGACGTCGCCAAACCAGTAACGGTCAAGCATCACATCCCCGACGACGAGGATCCTGCAGTTCGCGATGGTCTTGCGATCGAATTGGGCCACGTGCAGCGCCACGTCAGGTCCAGAGGACGAAGCTATTATTGCATCGGTGCCGGCGCCAACGCGGATTCCGGCGGCAACATGAGGGTGTGCGATGTTCTGGTTCACTCGAAAACCCGGGCGTCTTGCAACCGGTGAGCTGCCAATTCCGCCGCTCGAAATGCGCAAGCTGGTCGGCAGCTACGAGGAACACACCTTCAACAATCCCTCCGGGGAGCGCGTGTTCGCGGCCGTCGATGGATCATCCGACGACTTCGTCTTCGACTTCGGATGCGGCTGCGGCCGTATAGCGCGGCAACTATTGCAGCAGCATGAGCCCCCTCGACGCTACGTCGGTGTTGACCTGCACAAGGGAATGGTTCGATGGTGTCGACGCAACTTGCAGCCCCGCCACTCGGGCTTCGAGTTCCGTCATCAGGATGTGTTCAACGCGGGGCTTAATCCGCGCGGCAAACTCAAGCATTCTCGGTTCCCGGCTCCCGACAGCGCAGTCTCGTTGCTGTTGGCTGTTTCCGTGTTCACGCACGTGCTCGAAGAAAGTGCGGTGTTCTACCTAAACGAAGTGGCGCGGGTACTCGGTCCAAACAGCAAAGCCGTGACCACATTTTTCCTGTTCGACAAGGCGTCGTTTCCGATGATGCAGGATTTTCAGAACGCGTTGTTTATCAATGCGCGCGATCCGACCAATGCAGTGATATTCGATCAGGCGTGGCTAAAGGCACAGGCAAGCAACGCCGGTTTGAGGATTTGCGTAGCGACGCCACCCAGTATTCGCGGCTTCCATTGGAGCATTCAGTTTGAGCCGGCGGTCGCCGGGGTGGGGCACGTCGCATTTCCCGAGGACAACGCACCGGTTGGAACCGCCCCCCCGCCGCTGCTGCCGCGTCGTGCGCATAAGATGGATTCAGACTAGGGCGGCTAGCGACGGGTTATTCCCGCTGAGTCGGAGGTTCCAGCATCCATCGCAACGTCTCTTCGAACTCTGTGTGGCACAACGCGCCGACTGCCTGCTGCAGGCGCTCGCTGCTACCCACCAGCCGTGCCACTTCGTTATCGCGTACCAGCGCGCTATTGACTTCGGTGCGGATGCGATGTCCGGTAATCGAGGTCAAATCATCGATGATGCTGCGCAGACTCCGCCCGACGCCAGAAGCGATATTCAGCACGTCAGAGTGCAGCGGCGATTCGAGCAGCCGGACGTAAACATCCGCAACCGAACGCACGTCGAGAAAGTCGCGTTCCACGTTCATGTTTCCCAATTGAATAACCGGCGCTCGACGCCGAAAGTGATCAACTAACTTCGGTAGCAAGAAATGCTTGGCCTGGCCGCGGCCGATATAGTTGAATGGTCGGGTGATGATTATGGGCAACCGATCGAACCACGTACGCGCCATCAGTTCCATCGATAGCTTGCTGCATGCATAGTGGCTAACCGGCGCCGTCAACGTGTTCTCGGTTATCGGATCATCGTTCGAGTTGCCATATACCTGCGACGTGCTGGCCAGTATCACCTTTCTCAACCGAGGCGCAACGCGTTCGAGCGCGGTGAGCAAGGAAGACGTGCCGACGGTATTTACTGCGTACATCGCAGTGGCATCGTCATGCGCGACGAAACTGATGCCCGCCAGATGGATCACGAAGTCCGGCTGCGTGCGCTCGATCGTTCTGGTTATCGATTCCGGCTGCCGCAAGTCGAATTCCGGCTGCACGGCGCGAATCACCTGATAACCGCTCTGCTGTAGTAGCGGACCCAGATGCAGGCCCGTGAAGCCCTCGATGCCCGTTACGAGAACCCTCCCTCGATCAGAACGAGAAGCCACTTGCATTGCGGCGCAGATCCGCCTCGACCATCATCTCGCACAGTGACTCCAGCGAAGTCTTCGGAGCCCAGCCGAGCTGGTCGCGCGCCTTCGCAGCATCGCCGATCAGTAGATCGACTTCTGCGGGGCGGTAAAGGCGGGGATTGATACGGACCACCACGGTGTCCGTGCCACTGACTACTGCCGTTTCATCTTCGTTCTGACCGCGCCACTCGATGCGAACGCCGCTCGCCGCAAACGCCATCGTGACGAAATTGCGCACCGTCTCGGTTCTTCCAGTTGCCAACACGTAGTTCTCCGGCTCCGACGCCTGCAGCATCAGATACATGCCTTCGACATACTCGGGCGCATAACCCCAGTCACGTTTGGCGTCCACGTTGCCGAGTTCCAGGCAGTCGATCTTGCCCAGCTTGATCTTGGCAACGCCGTCTGTGATCTTGCGCGTGACGAACTCGCGGCCTCTCAACGGTGACTCGTGATTGAAGAGCAGTCCGCTGGTACCGAATATCCCGTAGGACTCGCGATAGTTGACAGTCATCCAATGGGCATACAGTTTCGCGACGGCATACGGGCTGCGCGGATAAAACGGAGTGTCTTCCGTCTGAGGCACGGTTTGGACCCTGCCGAACATCTCCGATGTCGACGCCTGATAGAAGCGGATGCCGCAGTCCACGATGCGTATCGCTTCCAGCAGATGGAGCGCGCCTACGGCCGTGATTTGCGCCGTGGTCACCGGTTGCTCAAACGAAACCCCCACGAAGCTCTGCGCAGCGAGGTTGTAGACCTCTGACGGTTGCGCGCGCTGCACGAGGTTGATGCTGGCACCTAAGTCCGTTAGATCATATTCAACCAGCTCCAGTTGCGGATGCTGCTGGATTCCGAGCTCTTCGATGCGCCAGAAGTTGACCGAACTGGTGCGCCGGTAGGTGCCGAATACCCGGTAACCCTTGTCCAGCAGCAGCTGCGCGAGATACGCGCCGTCCTGGCCGGAGATTCCGGTCACGATCGCGGTCTTCATTTCAAACTGTTACGCGTCGAGCGTAACGGCATCGACCTGACTGACGGCAGCGCGCTGCTGAGAAGCGTCGAGGCGAGGAGGCCAGGCGAGCCGAAGGTCCTCAGCTTCGATCGATAAATTCAGCGAATACGCTGGATCCCGGCGCAGCAAGTCACCCCAACGCTGCCTCATCAAAACACACTCCTGCTCGACGCGCGCTCTTTGATGGGGCGCAGCGTCATAGCCGCGCGTTGCTGACTCATGGTGAATCATCTCGGCGTACGGAGTCCACACGTTACGATAGCCTGCCTCGCGCACACGCAAACAAAAGTCGATGTCGTTAAATGTGACCTGCAACTTTTCGTCGAGGCCGCCTACTTGCTGGTAAATCGATTTCTTGATCATCAACGCGGCGCCGGTCACTGCACTGAACGCCTGATGAAGCGCTGCGCGGCCGAAGTAGCCGAGTTCCCCCCTCCTTAACGTCCGGTGAACATGGCTTGCGATCCCGATCAGGCCCAGAATGACCCCGGCGTGCTGCAATCCACCACCCGGATACCACAAGCGAGCGCCGACAGCGCCGACGCCGGGTTGGATCGAAAACGACAGCATCTCTTCGATCCAATCTGCGGTGATGATCTCGATGTCGTTATTTAGCAGACAGATGTACTCGCCTTCGGCCGACTGCACCGCGCGATTGTTCAAGGCCGAGAAATTGAAAGCCGATTCATCGCGCAGTATCCGAAACCGCTCGGACGGAAGCCGATTGAACAGTTGAAAGGTTGTCTGTTCGACGCTGCCGTTGTCGACAATTATGACTTCATAGTTTCGATAAGTACTCCGCTCAAGGATGGAGTCGACGCACGAAGCAAGCAGGTCGGCGCGATCGCGCGTGCAAATTACGATCGATACTTTGGGAGCGACAGCCGGCAGTGCATACCTAACCCGATTCATCGTCGGCACCTCGGGCGCAGGCATTACCTTCGCGGCAACTCCACGCCGCTGCAAATGCTCAGCGACCGCTCGCCGCGCAGCTTCGTAGGCATACGGTTTTGATTCGGAATTAGCCGACGTGCTGTCGCGATGAGCTCGCCAGTGGTACAAAACCCGCGGCAGGTGGAGCACTTGATCACTGCCGATTCGCTCGATGATGCGTAGCGCGAGGTCGTAATCCTGTGAACCTTCAAATCCCGGTCTGAAACCACCGATTTCTTCAACCAAACTTCGGCGATAGACGCCGAGATGAGAAATCATGTTCTGTGCGAGAAGCAGCTCGTAGTTGTAATCGCACTTGAAGTAGGGGCTAAATCGCTGGTCGTACTGGTCAATCTTGTCTTCATCGGAGTAGATCAACGAAGCACTGGGATTGGCGGCGATCGCCTCGGCGACGAACTGCAGCGCGCGTGGATGCAGTACATCGTCGTGATCGAGAAAGGCGACCCACTCTCCCGTCGCGAGTGAGAGCGCAGAATTTGACGCCTCCGAGATATGGCCGTTGCTTCCCCGGTAAGTGACGCGGATTCGAGAATCTCGCTGCGCGTATTCGCTGAGAATAGTGCGGACATGCGGCTCGGTGGAACAGTCGTCAGCGATGCACAGTTCCCAGTTTGGATAGCTCTGCTCAAGCACCGAATCAAGCGCCGCACGAAGGAACGGCTCATGGGTGTTGTACACGGGAAGCACTACCGAAATTGTCGGCTTGGATGCCCAATGCGTACGGTCCATGTTGTCAGAGTCGGCCTCGAACACTCGTATCCAATCTGCGTAGGTCCGGTTCGCCCCCGACCGCAAGTCCAGATAGCGTTGCACCATACGATGCCGCGCTCGCCATCGGCTTTCGACGCGATCGTCCGGAAACAGCGTCTTCATCAGCATCGAGCCGGCTCGACCGATGCCGTCGGTTGCGGCAATCGTGCGCAGCATGTGTCCTACAGCACGTGACTTTCCAATCACTTCGATTGTCGCCGTATCCAATTCAAACGTTCCGGCACGCGCGATCGGGCGAAGGCGCGCCGCTCGAAGATCGGTGGGAACATAGAACACAAGTTCGATGTCCGGCGCATCTTCCGTGGCAGGCGGAAACGGGACGCCGCAAGCATCAAAGTCGCTCGTTCCAAGATCGAACGACAGCCGCGGCCAACTCCATTCATCGCGATTGACCTGGAGCCGAAGGCGAACCCGGACCCATTGGCCCCTAAATCGCTTAAGCCCGACCACTTCGAATTCGGCGCGGCCGGTGTGTGCGATCCAGCCCGTGCCGGGCGATCCATGCCGCGACGGTGCACGCTCAACGCCGCTCAGCGGCATTAGGCGAAGCGCTTCCTTATGCGAACTCGCGTCGCGCAACATCATCATCTTCGGTAGTACTCGCCGTACCATTTTACGAAACGCGGCAGACCGACATCGATCGACGTTGTGGGCGCCCAGCCATATTCACTTGATAGCTCCGAAATGTCGGCAAACGTCTCCTTGACATCGCCCATTTGCATCGGCAACAACCGCATTTCGGCTTTCTGTCCAAGTGCGTCGGAGAGCACTTGAATGAACCGCAGCAGCGGCTCGGAGCGGTGATTGCCGATGTTGTAAACGCGGTGTTGCACTCCATCCGCCCCCTTGGCTGGCACCCGGTCGAGCACGCGCACCACACCTTCGGCGATGTCGTCAATGTAGGTGAAATCACGCCGCATATCGCCATGGTTATAAACATCGATCGGCTGCCCGGCAAGGATCGCCCGAGTGAATATGAACGTCGCCATGTCGGGGCGTCCCCAGGGGCCATAGACGGTAAAAAATCGTAGCCCCGTGGCAGGCACGCCGAATTGCGACGAATATACATACGCCATCATCTCATTGGCACGCTTGGTGGCTGCGTACAGGCTGACCGGCCGATCGACGCGATCGCTCTCGGAAAACGGAAGTTTCGTGTTGCCGCCATAAACGCTGGACGACGAAGCGTAAACAAGGTGATGCACGGGGCGTGCCCGCACCGCCTGCAGAATGTTCAGAAAGCCGGTCAAGTTGCTGTTTATGTAGTCCTGCGGGTGCGTGATCGAGTGGCGTACGCCGGCTTGCGCGGCTAGGTGTACGACACGTTCTATCGAATGCTGCGTAAAAACGCGCTCGATGGCAGCCGGATCGACGATATCAGCTTCGACGAATGCAAAGTCCGGACTGTGTTGCAACCGCGCCAGCCGTGCCCGCTTCAAGTTGGGGTCGTAGTAGTCATTCAGATTGTCCAGCCCGACCACGGCATTGCCGCGCGCCAGTAGGCGCTCCGACACGAATGAACCGATGAAGCCGGCTGCTCCGGTGACTAGGGTCGAGCGTGCCATCACGCTCCGCGCCCGATGCCAAAGTACTCGAGACCCGCGGCGCGCACGGTCGCCGGGTCATACAAGTTGCGGCCATCGAATACCGCTTTCGCCTTCAGCGTGCGCGCGAGATGGGCAAAATCCGGGCTGCGAAATTCAAGCCACTCCGTCAGGACTGCGAGCACGTCTGCGCCTTCAAGAGCGGCTTCAGCCGACTGCGCCAGCTGCGCGCGGCCGTTGCCATCGATGATCGCGCGCGCGTTGGCCGAGGCGACCGGATCGTAGGCGCGAACGCTGGCTCCGGCTGCCGTCAATACTTCGATCAAGACCAAGCTAGGCGCTTCTCGAATATCGTCGGTATTCGCCTTGAACGCCAAGCCCCACAGAGCAATCGTTCGGCCTTCCAGCGCACCGTCAAAGAAGCGGCTGATTTTCGTCGCCAGGATTTGGCGCTGTCGAGTATTGACCTTCATTGCTGCGGCCAGCATCTCGACGGGCTCATCGTGTCGAGACGCCGTATGCGCGAGCGCGCGCAGATCCTTCGGAAAACACGATCCGCCAAAGCCGGCACCGGCATAGAGGAAGTGCGGCCCGATACGCGGATCGGAGCCGATGCCATGCCGCACATGCTCGATATCCACACCGAGCCGATCGGCCAGGTTCGCCATTTCGTTCATGAAGGAAATGCGCACGGCGAGCATGCAATTGGCAGCGTACTTGGTGAACTCCGCCGAGCGGATATCCATCACGATCAGGCGGTCGCGGTTGCGATTAAATGGTGCGTACAACTGCCGCATCGTTTCGGCCGACTGCGCGTCGTCGACACCGACGATGATGCGGTCGGGCTTCATGAAGTCCTCGACCGCGAATCCCTCTTTCAGGAACTCAGGATTCGATGCAGTCGTCACCGACAACTGCCGGCGCCTACCGAGTTCCGAACGCAGGGCAGTCCGTACCTGATCGTTGGTCCCGACCGGGACCGTCGATTTGACGACGATAAGAGAGTCACGCTCGATGCGCTTACCCAGCTCCCGCGCGCAACCGATGACGTGCGACAAATCGGCGGAGCCGTCCTCGTCCGATGGCGTACCCACCGCGATAAAAATCAGCGTCGCATGCGCCACAGCATCGTCGTAACTGGTCGAAAATCTGAGCCGGCCTGCGGTCGCATTGCGCTCGACGAGACGGTCCAGTCCCGGCTCGTGAATCGGAATCTCCGAGCGCCGGAGCCGTTCGATTTTTGCCCGGTCGATATCGACACACAGCACGACATTGCCGACATCGGCCAGACACGCGGCAGTTACCAAGCCAACATAACCGGCGCCGATTACTGATACCTGCATCGAATTTTCTTGTTCTGCACGTGGACCGCGGATTGTACGGATTGATGCGCTTGCTTATGCGCTGCGTTGCCGTCGCCGGAATTCGCGCTGTTGTGCCCTAGAATGCGGGCCTTCGAATCTGATGGCTTTGGGATGATCTTTGTTACCGGCGGCGCGGGCTTTATCGGCTCCAATTTCCTGATCGATTGGTTCGGCCAAACGGATGAAAATGCGCTGGTCATCGACAAGCTGACCTACGCCGGCAATCTCGACAATCTCGCATCGCTCAGTGCGGACGCGCGCATGCAATTCGAGCGCGTGGATATTTGCGACGGCGAATCGATCGCGGCGCTGCTGCGCACGCAGCGGCCGCGCGCGCTACTCCACTTTGCCGCTGAAAGCCATGTCGATCGTTCGATCCTCGGGCCTGCCGACTTCGTGCAGACGAATGTCACTGGAACGTTCACCCTGCTCGAGGCCGTACGCGGGTACTGGCAAACACTCGGGGAAGCGCAGCGTGCAGCGTTTCGCTTTGTTCATGTATCAACCGACGAGGTCTTCGGTTCGCTCGAGGCCGATGATCCGCCGTTCAACGAGCAGACGCCGTACGCCCCCAACAGTCCATACTCGGCTACCAAGGCCGCGTCCGATCATCTGGTCCGTGCCTATCACCAGACCTATGCGTTGCCGACGATTACCACCTGTTGCAGCAACAATTACGGTCCGTATCAGTTTCCTGAGAAGCTGATTCCATTGATGATTCTGAACGCGATCGAGCGACGGCCGCTGCCGGTCTACGGAGATGGATTGAACGAGCGCGACTGGCTCTTCGTGGGCGATCATTGCGCTGCAATCCGCGCGGTGCTCGAGCGTGGCCAGGTCGGACACGTTTACCACATCGGTGGTCGAAATTGCTTGAAAAACATCGACGTGGTGCGAGCGATCTGCCGGCTGCTGGATGAATTGCAACCGCGCCCGACCGGTTCGCATTCAGACGGCATCAGTCTGGTACGTGATCGGCCCGGACACGATCGCCGCTATGCGATCGATCCTCACAAGATCGAAAACGATCTCGGGTGGCGCGCGCGCGAAAGCTTCGAAACCGGCCTGCGCAAGACCGTGCATTGGTACCTTGATCATTCCGATTGGGTGCAGCGAGTACGCAGCGGTGAGTATCGGCATTGGATAGAGCGGCAATACGGGTCGAGCTCGGCCCACCCGATTCACTGAAGTGCTAGCTCGCACGATGCGGCTGCTGGGCGCAACGCGCCAGCATCTTGCTGAGCACGGGCTGGGAAGCACCGTCAAAAAAATTGCGTCGTGGTTGGGGAACAGAGCGCTATACAGCGGCAGCAATCCATCGCCGTACGACCTTCAGCCGACGTCGTTTCGCGCTATGCCGGCCGCGATTTCGACCCTAATTCGATCGGGCCAGATGCCATTGCGCGTGTTGACTTACCGCTGGCATGTGCCGCATCAGTACGAGCTCTGGAAGTTGCCGATCCATGTCACGATAGTGACCGGAGCCGGTAGCGGCATGTCAGATCATTGGGACTACGGGCAGCGTCCGTTGCCGGGCAACGCAAGGTTTCGCGCGCTCGATGACATTAATCCGCGTGATTACGACTTGGCGATTCTGCACTTCGACGAAAACGTTCTGGCGCCCGAAAACACAAACGGGGTCGTAGGTGCCGAGTGGGGCGCTGCCTTCAAGCTGTTCCGTGAGCAGTTTGATTTGCCCAAGGTCGGCATCTGCCACGGCACGCCGCAGTTTCGCGGTCAGTACAACATCGATTATGCGGGCGCAGACTTGATGCAACCGATCGAGGTGGAACGGCAGCGGCTGGTCGACTACCTGGGTGACATTCACGTCGTCTGCAACTCGTACCAGGCGCAGGCCGAGTGGCGTTTTCGCCGATCGAGCGTCATCTGGCATGGATTCGATCCGGCAGAGTTTCCGCCGGCAACGTACGAGCGAGGCATCCTGTCACCGCTGGGGCCGCTGGTACTCTCCCGGCCACATTACCGCGGATACTTTCTCTATCGACAAGTCTTCGACGGCCACTACGACCAGTTACGCCCCGAAACACTGCAGGTTCCCGAGCCGCAGTCGCCTCACCCGGGTAACGCGTACGCGCTTGCCAAATTCCGCTCTTATGTCAATGAACTGCGCCGGTATTCGGTGTACTTCAATCCGACGCTTCGGTCGCCGATGCCGCGGGCGCGGGGAGAACCGATGATGTGCGGTGTGGTGACCGTCAGCGCCCGTAATCACGACGTCGACAGGTTCATCGAAAATGGAGTAGATGGCTTCTACGCCGAGGATGCGGATGAATTGAGATCGCAGCTCTACTTCCTAGTGCGCAGCCCGGACGTGACCCGCCGCGTCGGCGCTGCCAGCCGCGCCAAGGCGATCAAGGTCTTTCACATACAGCGGTATCTAGCTGACTGGAAACGACTGATCTCCCAGGTCGTGTAAGGACTTCAGTGTCGCCACCAGTACAACTATGGCGGATCGCCGAAGGCGTTTTTGTGGTCACGGAAGCGGGCGAACCAACGGCAAGCACGATCCCGGTGCCGGCTTCCGAGCTGTTGCAATTGATTGCCGCGTGTCCCGAAGTCTGGTCGCGCGTAGCAACCTCGAACGAGTGCCGGCCGATGTTGGATACACCGCTCCCCTGGACAGCGCTGGTTACCGGACTCACTGATGGTGAAGTCGCCTGCTCCTTGGGGGGCGCTACGATAGCTCTTGCAGGTGACGCCGCCCGCGAAGACACGGGATGGGCCGAGCTTGAAGGACTGCGCGAACAGGGGCTGGCCCGGCTTGTGTTCCTGCATCCGAATCGCAGTGATGGCAGCGTCGTCTCGATCGAGTTGCGCCGATCGAGAACGAAGTGGCGCGAGTACGTCAAGTTGCTAGACCTGTTTCGCCAGGCGTTGGGTCGTCCGATGTTCGTACACGCACAACCCGAGCAACAGTGGATGTGGATTGCCGGCCCATTGCAAGGGGAAGAAGACCTTGACTTGACCGATGACTTCGCTCTATTCGAAGGCAAGCGGCAGTTGCCTCCGGTTCCAGTGTCGCACTCGGAGATCCGGCAGCGCGGTGACGGCCGCTACCTGATCAAGTCGGGCCAAGTGTTCTTTTCATCGACGCGCGGGCAGCGGCCCAGGTCGATGTGGATGGTCAAGCGCAATTCGGCCACCGAACGCCGGCTTCCTTTTCTTTCGAGGACGATTGCGCCGGTTGCTTACGAGCAGAAGCCTGCGCTGGCGGACGAGATAAAGGCGGCGATCAAAGCGGGCGTGGCGCATCGAGAGCCGCTGCGGCGCGGCGACAACGTTGTGGTGCTGACGCATGCGCTGCCGCCGGGCGGGGCTGAACGGCAGTGGTGCTACCTCGCAGGTGAACTTAAGCAAATGGGATTTAACGTCGAGTTCATCACACTCTGGAAGCTGGAGGGTGAGAACAGGCACTACTTGCCGTTGCTCGCCGATGAGGCGGTCAAACTCACTGAGGTTCCACAGCGTCAGCAGAGTGAAAGCGAGATGCTCGCAGGCGCACGGGCGGCTCTTGAAAGAATGACCTCTGGGGCGCCAACGATCGCGACCGAAAACCCGTTCGGCTCACACCTCGGGGACGTTGTCGAACTTTTTGCTCGCCTGAAGCCACGTGTCGTGTTTGCGCAGCTCGATTATTGCAACCTCGTGGCTGCAGCGGCCGGAATACTGGCGCAAGTGCCGCAGATTGTCCTGGCGTTCCGCAGCTACAACCCAAGCCACTTTCCGTACTTTGCCCAGGAATGGTTCCAGCGGTGGTACCGGTTACTAATGGAGGCTCCCAACGTCGTACTGACCGGCAATTCGCGTCCGGCAAGTGCCGACTACGCGCAATGGGCCGGCATCGAGGCGAGTCGTATCCATGTCGTTCCGAATGCGGTCGATGTGGATGCATTGACGGCGCGGGCTCCAAGTGTCTCTACGCAACTGCGGCGAAGACTCGGTCTCGCAGCAGATACGCCGGTCATTCTCGGCGTGTTTCGCCTAAGTGAGGAAAAGCGCCCGATGCTATTTGTCGAGACCGTGGCAACGGTACTGGCTCGTGTTCCCCGCGTGCGCGCGCTCATTGTCGGTGTGGGACCGCTCGAGTCGGCGGTGCGCCAGCGAATCGAAGAGTTGAAGATAGGCTCGTCGGTGCAACTCTTGGGACGGCGCGACGATGTGCCGGAATTGATGGCGATCTCTTCGCTGTTGCTGCTGACTTCCAGCATTGAAGGAATGCCCAATGTTGTACTGGAAGCGCAGGCAGCCGGAATACCGGTTGTTGCTTCGAACGTGGGAGCTGTTTCCGATTGCATCATCGACGGTCAAACGGGGTATGTCGTCGGCCGAGACGACCGCGAAGGCTTCGCACTGCGCTGCACTCAGCTACTCGAAAATCACGAGTTGAGACGGAAGCTCGGCGCCAGCGGCACGGAATTCGTTCGCGATTCGTTCTCGCGCCGCGTGATGGCCGAGCGGTATCTGGCGGTGCTGGAGGCGGATTGCAGCGAGAGCACGATGAAGGCAGTCCGTGGCGACGGCAGCGTAGCGGCGTGTTCACTTGATCCTTGGCACGGCATGTCGACTGTGCGATTGACAGGCTGGCTCATTTGCGCCGGCGGTGTCATCTGCGCGATCGCGATGGCAATTGGTGCTTGGACGCTAGCGCCGGACCGCAAGGAGATGGCGCCGACTTCGATTTCTTACGAAGCAGGCGTTGCGTACTTGTTCGATCTGCCCGACGACCGCTACAGAATTCTGCGTGCGTCGCGTGACGCCTTCGTGTTGCTACCGTCGCCGATGCGGCTGCTGGAGGATGGCCGAGCGATCGGCTGGCCAGTCCAGACCTTCGATGAAGTGGCAGAAAAGGGCGGCGGCCGCTTCGCCTACGTGCACCCGGTCGTTGCGTTCTCCGCTTCGGATGGCTCCGACCCTCGGACCAACGGTCGCGCATACTCGATTGAGCGACCCATCAAGCCGCGGCTTGCTGCCTGGTGTGTTGCGGCGCTCGCCGTGCTGATCGGCTCCGGGCTCGCGTTTCCGGACCGGATGCGAAATACCGCGATCGCATTGCTGCGCATTGGGCCGAGTCCGGATATCGCTTTTCGAGCCGGCGATATCAGCCGCGGCTGGCTCGCATCATTCGCGGTGCTCGCCGTGACGACACTGCTGGCCGTCGCGGAGCTTCTGATGATGTGGTGGACGAGCGCGAGCACGCATTTCGCGATTGCGAGCTTTCTTCCGGTTAGCGACGCGCTCGGCTACTACAACTGCGCAGTGTGGATCGGCGCCATCGATCCGCAGAACGCACCGGCAAGTCTGAACGACTGGTGCGCACGCCGGATACTCTATCCGTCAGTATTGAGTTCAGTTCTCGGTCTTGCGGGATGGCGGCCGAGTGTCGCGCTGCTGGTACAGGCCGCAGCGATCGGATTGTCGGCCGGCGTGCTGTTGCTGGCGCTGCAGCGAACGCTTCGGGTGGATTACTGCGATCCTGACAACACTGGCAGTGCTGGCATTCGCACGCGAAGTAGCGCTCGGCAGCTTCGTGACCGAAGCCTTCGGCCTGCCTGCGGGGCTGATCGCGCTGGCGCTGCTGCTCTTGGCCGTGCGCGATCGCGAAACTTCTACTGGCGCTCTGGTGCTGGGCCTGGCCGTGTTCAGCATCGGGATGGCGATGCGTGCGGGTGCGATGCTCTCGTCTGCCGCTGTTGCTTCTGTGGGTATGGCTGATAACGCGATTAATGGTGCGGCGGAAGCGCATCGCGTTAATGGTGTTTGCTTTGGCCGCGCTTGCAGCCGGCCCCTTGCTTCAGTACGCGATCGTTGCAGCCGCCGGCGGAAATCCGGCCAACAGCGGCGGCAATTTCGCTGCATCGCTGTACGGTTTGTCGACCGGATCTCGCGACTGGAGTCAGGCGTACCGCGATTTTGCAGAGACTCTCAGCAGCAAGTCGGAGACGATCGCGTTTCAGGCGATTCAACGGGCTGCGTTGGACAACATCGTGCAGCAGCCGACCGTGTTCGCCGGTTCATTGATCGCCGCAGGGAAACACTTCGCGCAGTCGCTGTTCACATTCGGCCCGTTTGCGAAATACAACACACTTACCACCTGGCTCTTCTGTTTCGGGCTAGGGCTATGCGCGCTTCACTTCCGGCGTCCAGCCGCCTCGCTGCTTCTGATACTTTGTGCCGGTGATTTCTTGAGTGCGCCGTTTGTTTACGACAGTGGTGGGCATCGTGTTTTCGCAGCATCTGTCGCCGCGCGCATTGCCGTCGTCGCTTACGCAATAGCGTGGTTCGCAGGCTTGCTCGTGCGTCACGCGGACGACGTCGTTACTTCACGCGCCGCTGCCGGTGTCATCGCTCGAGACCGGTTGCCGGTCGCGCTCGCAAGCGTGATGGGGCTGACTCTGATAGCGCTCGCTATTTTTCCTGTAACGTGGGTCTCGTCGGCGTGGCGCCTCACGCCGATCGCATTGACGAAGTCCTGTCCCGCGGACCAGCTCGAAGTCATCGTGCGGCCCGGTCGCGAATCGATCCGAATCAGCTTCGGCGCCCGCTCGCTTCCACTGGACGACGAAGAGCTAGGTAGCCCGATGGGCGCGATGGAATCGGATCCGACCCGCAGGCAGACGTGGTGGGGTCGCGAATTCCCGGCTGCGGTGAAAGGCACCGAGATTTTGTATGCAGTCCGCCGCGATCGCACAGAATCTGGGGACCGTCGTCGCAGCGTTCAGCAGGGTTCCACTCCAATTCGTAGACGATCGGCCGACGGCGATGTGCCTTACACGCCAGGCGTCTGCCGATATGAAGATCGGCGATCTGACCGGCCATCAGATTATGTCGATTGTGGATAGCGGGCGATGAGCGTCGGTGAAACGTCCGGGCCGCACTCAGGTTTGGCGGCGAACATCTCGTCCCTCATGCGACCTGTTGCAGATAGAGTGATTCACTGGCGTAAATCGATCGCTTCTGCCGGATTCGCCCTCTGCGCGGCGATCGTCGCAGCGGCCCTGCTCGCGCCGACGATCAACGCACCGGTTGCGGTGCAAGAGTGCTCGGCACGACGGTGGGTTTCTTTACATCGCACCGGTGGAGTCCGTGCGCGGACGTTTCTATTGGCTTAGCTCCGACTGGATGTCACGCCCCGACGCATCTCGGCTGCACTTGTTCGAGGATGGCAGGCCGCTCGGGCCGGCCCATTCCCTTCACGACGCAGTGCGCGAGCTTGGCGGTGGGCGCTTTGTGCACTGGGGCACCGAGCTCTGGTTTTCGACGTCGGACGGGACTGATCCCCGCCAGAATCAACGCAGCTATGAAATCCGTTCCCGGCTTTCGCTGAAACCGTTATGGACGATAGCGGGATTTGCCTCCTTCGCGCTCGCTTTCATTGCTTTCACAATCTCGCTAAAGACCAGCGGTCGGCTGTTGGCGTCGCGGTCGAATACGTTCGGCGCGGCACCGCCTTTCTCGCGAACGTTGTCCACTCCGCGTGGCGCCGGTGCGCGAAGCTGCTGCTGAGAAGTCCCTTACTGCTGATGCGTGCGATCGGTTACCTGTTGCTGATCGCCGCTGCCGTTTACGTGGTCGCGATCATCTACGCGCTGCTGACAGGCTCGGCATTACCGACAGCGACTCCGATTCAGTCGACGCCGCTGGCGACACTGGCGGCGGAATGGGAACCGTTGTTCCATTTGCTGTTGATCGTTCTGGCGATGCTGGGTGCGACTGCCTCATGGCTGAGTTTTATCGCCTTCAGAGGCGTAGCAGCGCAGCGGCGCGACGAGCTCCTGCTCGGTCGATTTCTCCGGCGATGGGGAGTTTTTCTGGCGATCGGGCTGTCGGTCTTTTCGGTCAGCGCGATCTGGGCCGGCGTTCCAAGAGCGGACGATCTCAACTGGGCGAGCATCGCGGGTCTGATTCCGTTTTCGGATGCCAACGGTTACTTCGCAGCAACCCACGATCAAGCCAAGGACGGGTCGTGGAATGTCATTTCGTTGCGACGACCGCTGGCGGCCGCGTTTCGATCCACGATGATGTTCGCCGCCGGATTCTCCTATGCGAATGCAATTCTGTTGCAGGTGACGCTGCTCGCCTGTGCAGCGTTTGTCGCGGCTCGTGCAGTCGGGCAATGGCGCGGCGTGTATGCGGGCTTGGCGTTCTTTGCGCTGAGCTACGTGACCGTGCGATTGTTCCTGCCGACATTCCTGACCGAACCACTCGGTCTGTTTTGGGCTCTGCTCGCAGTCCCGTTCCTGGTTGCGTCGCTCCGCGACGGATCTTTGAAGAACGGCCTGTTGGGGTTTGCAATGATTGCCGTCGGGCTGTCGATGCGCCCTGGAGCGATGTTTGTCATCGCTGCACTCGGTCTGTGGCTCGTTTGGAGGTTTGGCGAGAATGCAAGGCAGCGTCTCGTAACGGCCGCCTATGCGGCGGGTCTGTTCGTGCTAGTCGTTGGCGCAAGCCAGCTTGCGAGCAAGGCATACGGAGAAGACAGCACCGTTACCGGAAGCAATTTCTCCTACACGCTTTGCGGCCTTTCAATCGGTACCGCATGGTCCGGCTGTTTGGACCGTTACGAAGAAGTAAAGAATCTGACATCGGAGAAGCGGCTGACCGACTTCCTGTACCAGAAGGCGATGGAAAACATCGCCGCGCGGCCCGAGGTTATTGCGGGCCGCCTGTATTCATCGGCCTCGCTCTTTAGCAAGGAACTGCCTGCGGTGCTGTGGCGAGGCTACTCGTGGCGCGGCAGTGACACGCCGAATCTGCGGGGGATATTTCTCGCGCTTGCTATCGCTGGACTCATTTTTGTCTTCGTTCGCCGACGAGAGAAGGGCGAGATCGCATTCTGGCTGTTGATCTGGGCCGGTGTCATCGCTTCAGCGGCTTTCGTTCACTTCGATGATGGGCGGCGGGTGATGGTCGTTGGCTATCCGCTGCTGTGGATGTTTCTCGCGAGCGGGCTAACAACGGCACGTCTGCCGACTACGCCTGTCCCTGCGACGCACCAGGCTGCCGATTTACGGCGCCGCAGGACTGGTAGGCGCCGGCATCTTGTTTCTGGCGATCCCGTGGCTTGCGCACAGGATGTCGCCTGCGGCTGGACTTGAGGCGCGGCCTCGTCATGCCATCGACGCCGAGCGAGCATGTCGTTCTCGCCGGCAGGCGCGTCACCGGCGTCACGGTGGTTGCGGATGATCAGCCGCTGCGCACTGACATACCAACCCTTCATCTCTCGCGGTTTGCCGAGCTCATCAAACAGAGCAACATTGAGATGTATCAGGGAATACTCAGCCCACAGGCGCCGACGGCTCCCTTTGGTTTCATCTGGGCGCCCCGGCTCGAGAAAGGAGCGCAAAGCGACTTTCAGTACATCGTGCCGGCAGAGGTCATGCAGCGGACCGACGTGAAGGTTTGGAAGTTTCAGGTACGCGAGTGGAACAGGAAGCAACCGTACGGCCCGTACTGGTTCTTCGTTGAGAACGCGGAGGCGCTTCGGTGATTCGGCCTATGCGGTGACCGGTTCGCTTTGTTGCCGGGCGACGAATTCCTTCACCAAGGCCCGCTGGTCACTCTTCGAGCGGCGAAACAGAAACTCCGAACACGCCTCGCCCGTTGTCACGTTGACCAGCGCGAATCCGTGTCTCTGCTCCAGAAAGTCCACTGTCTCCTGATCTCCGGCGAACTCCATCGGCCAGCCGCCCAGCCAGTCGCGAATATCCGTGAAAAGGTCCATTCCGCGCTGAAACTTGTACTGCATCGCGTGCTTGACGAATTGATTCACATTCCGGAGCTTCTTGTTCAGCATGAAGTTCCAGACGTACCACCACACCATCCGCTGTCTTTGCAAATAGCCGGATCGGTTGTACTTCTGTTTGACCTCGAGCCAGAACTCGGGTGAAGCCTGAAGCGTCCGATGAGTACAGAGCAATGTAGAAGAATTCCGCCATCCGCGACAGTGGACTGCGCATTCTCTACCGCCTGCCAAAGGTGCCCCGTATGGTGAAGCACGCCCCAGGAGTAAACGAAGTTCCACTTGCCCAGCGATGCGATGTAGTTTGAGTCAAGTACGTCGCCGCGCTCGATCGTCCAGTTCGACGGCCGGCCGGCCGTTTGCCACATCAACTTCGTTGCAGCCACCGAATCCGGGTCGTAGTCGAAGCTGTGCACACGCCGCGCTCCAGACTGCCATGCAGCAAGCGAATGTATGCCGCTGCCGCAGCCGATGTCGAGGAAGTCCAGGCCTTCCATCGACTCGCGACCGAGAAAGTCGAGGATGTGCTTCTTGGCGACATCGCACCGCTCCTGCGTGAAATTCCTGCGCACGAACCGGCTCCAGTTGCGGCCGAACGCGAAGCGCTGTTCGTCGGTGGTACTCAAGTCCTCATGCGGCTCTCGCAATTGATGCGTGCGAGCCTCTAAATGCGGCGCACGCGTAGGCGCTGCGCGTCGCCTCGATCATTACCTGCAGTCCGAATTTCTTGTGCGCATAGACAACTGCCTGCGGCTGACATCTTTGCTCGCAGGTCACTATTGCTCAGAATGCGGCGCACCGCAGCTGCCAGGCTGGCAACACCGGCATCTTCCACTGCCAGACCGGTAACGCCATCGTCGAAGGCTTCGCACGCGCCTCCGACTCGGGCGCAGACCACCGGCAGGCCGCTCGCCTGCGCCTCGACCAGTACGTTAGGCAACCCTTCCATCCTCGAGGTTAGAACGAATACATCCATCGCGGCCAACGCATCCCACGTCTCATCGGTATACCCCGGCAATTGAATCACGCTCTGAAGGTTCAGCGATGCCACGTAGTTGCGCATCTGCTCGAGCATCACGCCGCCGCCAAAAAACAGGAATCGCAACGACCGATCATCAGCATACAGTTGACGCGCCGTGTCGATCAAAAGCTGCGGTCGCTTCTCCTCGGAGAAGCGGAGAACACTGCCGATAACGCGCGCAGTCTCAGGGATCGCATAACGTGCGCGCACCTCAGGCCGCCGCGATTGCGATACGGCGGGGTCAGGAAAGTCGAAGCCGTTGTGGATCACCTGCACGCCGTCGGCAGGCAGGCTCAGCCATCGAGCGTAGTCGACTGCTCCGGCGTAGCTATTGTTCAGGATCATTGCCTGCCGTCGCTTCAGCAGCGCGCGGTAACCGGGCCGCATGTAGGGCTGAAAAATGTGAAAGTGGTCGGGAGCCAGCGAACGGCAGCTCAGCACGATGGCCGGAACTCCGACAAGTGCCGCCGCAGTCCCTGCGAGCGTGTTGCAGTAATCCATCCAGCAATGAATGAGCGATGGCCGAAGCGTTCTCAAAAGGCTCGCGTAGCGGATGATCTCGACAAAGATACTGTCAAAGTTGAGCGCCGAGTACTTCTTCGCAAAGATGTCGCGGATCTCGACGATCTTCGGTTGAGTCAGTTCTGCCGGTTTGTTGTCGACCTGCACAACCTGAACCCCTCTGCTCTCGACATACGGTCGAAAGAAATCCAATTGCGAGCCTAAATGATCGCAAACTATCAAAGGATGCCAATCGCTCAACTTGCCGATTCCCGCCGCGGTATAGGTGCACTGCCGCTCCGCCCCTCCGGGGCCGAGACTGCCGACATACATCGCCACTTTGTTCGTGACGAAGCTGCCATGCGGCATTCGCAGTTGATCGCCGACCAACTTATACATTTCTTCGAAAGCCTCTTCGAAAGTCGGGCCGGTCAGTCGCGAAGCGGCGACGCCTGAATCGAGCCGCTCGATCAGTGCGGCGTCGACCTGCAGATCCTCGAGCAGATTGCCATCACGATTCGTCGTCACGACTCTGCGTACTCCCTTCAGCCTGGCCTCTAATAGCAACCGCGGTCCGACGCGCCGAGAATCTTCGACACCGGCAATCAGAATGGTCGGACCGACTCCCTGGCGCAAGTGAATCTGATCGCGCTCGCGATCTACCCACCAACCGGCACACGAAGCGTCGAGTTGTGCACACTCGACCGAGTCGGCCACGAGCGCCTGAACGAGCTCGCGCTCAATCAAATCATGGCAAACGCGCTGCGGCAGATCGTAGGGCATCGCCAAAGCGACCCGATCGCCATTGACATTCTGCAGGGCGCGCTGCAGTGTCGATTCGTAATTCATATCGTGCCGCTAACGACAACTCACTCGATCGCTCGCAACCCGAGACAATAGAACACGTGTGAATAGCCGGCCCGATCCAGCTTTACGCGATCGATTATCTGAAACCGGCGTTCGAGCATCGGCTCGAACCAGGCGATATCAAAGTGAAATAGGTGATAACGATCTGCAGGAACAAATTCAGCATCGAGAGGCCGGTACTGAGGTGCACCGGGATTCGAACCCAACCAAAGCAGCACCCTGCCGTTTGGCTTCAGTACGCGAATCATCTCTTCAATTGAGCGATCGAGCGAGATGCAGTGATCAAGAGACGTGGCCGAAATAACAGTAGAGAAGGACATGTCCGGCCAAGGCAGGTATTCAGATATGCCTCTCACCGCCTGCGTGTCGGCGACGTCTTCCGCTAGAAGTGGATCGATACCTGCCACCAGCGTTGAAGGATAGGCTGATAGATAGAAAGGCCTGCCTGACGGGCCACAACCCACGTCTAGAACAGGTCCTTCGGCATAGAGTTTCACGAACTCCTCAAAGAGCGTCGAGTAGGGGTCGGCGGAGTGTGCGACGTTCCCGGTTTCGGTTGACGCGATCGCATCGCAGGTGTCATCGAGCCGCTCTTTCCAAGCCGCGAATACTGTAGGGAAGTCTCTCTCCGCACGCGCAAGCACCTTATCGAAGGGCTCAACGTTAGGGGCAGGGGGTCCTGCCAAGTCTCGACTTCGCGTATCGGGTGTGGAACGGCTGAGAGCCTTGAATTGAAATGCCAACGTCTCGTGCAGTTGCTGCAGAATGGAAGGCAAGTACTCATTCACCACCTCATTCAGGCGGGAGTGCACGCTGGTGTCAAGGTGAATGAGTCGATTGCGATCTTCCGAGGCCCGATGGCGGTCCTCTGTCGCTTCCGATTGCAGGTTGTCAAGGCGCGCCGATAGTTGCGCGACTGCTGCGTGAATCTGTTGGGTCATGTCGTGCGAGAAGAAACTAAGCTGGCCAGCCAGTTCATCTCGAACGCTTCGCTGACCTTGCTGCAATGAAGATACATCGCTTTGCAAGGCGGTCAAGTGGTCGAGGAGCGTCCGTCTGCGCTGCCACCGGATAAATCGAGTGAGCCACGTTCCTTGTCCTTCTCGCCAGACCGCGCGAGATCCGACGGACAAAGTTAACGGGACGATCTAAGTACATCGTGGAGCTCATCGCGTTCGATCTGCCAAAAAGTTACGGTTGCGATTCCATTGCTCGCCTGGGTTGCCAGCGGCGAGATCTCAGCCCGGCCCATTACTCCAATGAACCTGCGGGTAAAAAACGCTCGGCTCGGGTAGCCGTTTGGCAGCACATCGATCCGATACATCAAGTGCCTGTATTCATAGAATTGGTGCACGTCCTTGCTGTTGGGTAGCAAGCCCAGCGATAACAGATACTGACCGGCCTTGAGCTGTAGATACGGAATCCTTGCCTCGATGACCCCCGTCCGCCCGCGGTACTGCCGGAACGGCTGCCGGTCGTATTCGAGCATCTCGGCATCCGAGTGCGGATAGTTGGTGTTGAAGTACATCACTGCTACGTGCTCCGGCGCGCTCGTGACTGCGACCGCCAGTCCACACGATACGTCGGGTACCGAATCGAGGAGGCATTCATACTCGACCCGAAGAATAAATGGTTCGCCGAACCGAAACCTCGTGTTTCGGTTCCTGCCCCGTCCAGGAACTGGACTCGCACAATGCGATAGGCGCCCGTGCTGAAGGGCTCGGACACGGCGCCACTGCTCTCTTGCCGTTCGGTGCTGAAGGACGGTGGCGGCGGCTCGGCTTGAACCGCCCCTGCCGGCTTCTCTGAAGCCGCTAAGGGCCGTACAACCGTCAAGCGTCCCTCATCCCGCGCAACCGCTTCGTGCATCTCGTACTCATACGCTCTGCACACTTCCAGCGCCGGCCCGTCCATACGGATTCGCCCGTCATCGAGCCAGATCGCGCGCGTGCATAACTGCATCACGTGATAGGTCTGGTGGGATACGAACAGCGCCGTCACTCCGCTCTTGCAGATCTCGCGAATGCGGCCGAGGCTGCGTGCTGTGAAACGCACATCACCCGCCGCCAGCGCTTCATCGATGATGATCACATCGGCATCGACCGAAACCGCCGCGGCAAATGCCAGCCGAGCTTGCATGCCCGATGAGTAAGTGTGGAACGGCTGGTCGATCACGTCCTCGAGGCCGGCGAACGCCACCACCGCATCGAATTTTCGTCGCACGTCGGCTTCAGACATCCCGCGCATCAGGCCGGACATGATGACGTTGTCGCGGCCGCTGTAGGCATGGTTGAACCCGGTCCCCAATTCCAGTATGGCTGACACCCGACCGTTCACATCGATGCGACCGGCGGTCGGAACCAGCGTGCCTGCAATCATCTTCAGCAGCGTGCTCTTGCCGGCGCCGTTACGTCCGACGATCCCCACCACCTCGCCACGCCCGATTTCAAAAGAGATATCGCGCAACACTTCCTTTTCGGCGTGCTTCTTTTTACCGGTCAGGACCTCGGCCAGGAAACTCAGAGGCTGATCGTAAGTTCTGTATGCCTTCCTCACCTCCCGCACTGAAATTGCGACTGGCGCGGCCTCAGCCTGTGGCGTGGCAAGCAACCTTTCTTGAGTAGGCGCATTCATACGAAGTCGCCGAAGTGAGGCTTGGAGCCCATGAACAGGCGAGCTCCGATAACGAACACGAGCGCAGCGAATAAAGTCGCGGCAAGCCACGCCGAGGGCCGCGTGATCGCACCGAAGAACATGATGTCGTGCCAGCAGAAGATCAGCTGCGAGATTGGACTGGCATACAGAAAACCGCGCACTACTTCGGGAACCGCGTTCGGCAGATACAGAATCGGATGCAGGAAGAATCCGATCGACACGAACATCCCGACGAACTCTTTCGTATCGCGCAGGAAGACCTGCAACGCTGCCAGCAGCAGCGCCAGCCCGGCAAAGGTCGTGATCGATATAACGAGAAGTACCGGAATCCCCCACGCATAGACGGGAAGAATTGTGCCTTTGGTGATCCAGCCGGCATACGCAATCATCGCCAGCAGCGACACGACGAAGAAAACGATCGGGCTCGCCAGAGTCTTCAGCGGCAGCAGTTCCAGCGGGAATGCCATCTGCCGAACGATGTTGGCGTTGTTGACGATGCAGGTCGTTGCTCGGCCCATCGTCTGCGTCAATGCCATCCAGGGCACGATGCCCGCCATCAGAAAGACGACGGCGTCGGTCTGCTGGCCCGCCGGCGCCTGCAGCCGGGTCGGAAATATCTCGGTGAAGACGAACACGTAAACGACGACCGAGAAGATCGGCAGGATCAGCGTCCAGAGCAACGACAGTTTGTGCTCGACGTATTCATCCGAAAGATCTCTGCGCGCGAGGGCGCTCAACAGGCGGCGCTGACTGACAGCAGATCGCATCAGTTGATGCGAGGAGTCGATGTAGTCGGAAACCACGAACACAACAAGACCGATCTAGGCTTATGCCACGAGAGCAGGACGGGCCTGCGCCTGCGACGGTCTCTCAAGGGCCGCCTCGGTCGATTGATCGGCCCACATCTGGAACCAGAGCTCGAGGTTCAGCAAGCCAAAGAGCCGGGTGTGGTGCAGGTTCGTGCCTGCAAGGTGTTCTTCGAGCATGCGGGCGACGTAGTCACGCTTCACGATGCCCCGCGCGGCGGCTCGATCCGACAGCAGCACATCGTGCGCCATCTCCTTCAGATCGGACCGAAGCCAGTGGTCGATCGGGCACCCGAAGCCCATCTTGGGTCGATACAGCAGCTCATGTGGCAAGTAGGGCTCCATCGCTTTCTTGAACAGCCCTTTTGCGATGCCGTTGGGAGTCTTGACGCTCGCGGGCAGCGAAAATGCCCACTCCATCAGGCGATGATCCAGCAGCGGCGAGCGCGACTCGAGGCTAACCGCCATGCTCGCGATATCGACCTTGACCATCAGATCATCCGGAAGATAAACGTGCGTGTCCGCCCAGTTGGCGCCGGACAGGAAATCCGGCGCTTCATCGAAATACTTGTCCAGCAAATCGAGCGCCGAACCTTGCTGAAACTCCACCATGGCCGGGCCATACGCTTCGCTTTTCTGGGCGTCCGTAAAAGAAACGATCGAATTAGCGTAGCGTTGGCTGCACTTTATCGTGCGCTCGCCGAGCCGCTGGGCGAGCAATTCGAGCCGCGAGCTGTATCGGTTGTGACGAACGCGCCGGGGCAATGAACGCAGCACATGCGCAATTTTGGAGGCCCACGGCGCGGGCACGTAATCCAAGCTCTGCCAGCTTGCGCACCGTGTCGTAACGCGGGTATCCGATGAATGCTTCGTCACCCCCATCGCCGTTGAGCGCGACCGTCACGTGCCTGCGCGTCATTTCCGACACGTAGTACGTCGGAATCATCGATGCGTCGGCATACGGCTCGTTGTAGTGCCAGATCAGCTTGGGCAGGATATCGGCGGCGTGGGGTTCGAGAATCAGCTCCTGATGGTCAGTGTCGTAACGTGCCGCGACCATCCGTGCGTAACGCGTTTCGTCGTACTCCGCTTGTGGAAATCCGATCGAAAAGGTCTTCACTGGCTGCGGGGACAACTGCGCCATCATCGCAACGACAGCCGATGAGTCCACTCCTCCTGACAAGAACGCTCCGAGCGGCACATCGGAAATCATGCGCAACTTGACCGATTCCTTTAGTAGCTCGACAAGCTCTTCCTGTTTCTCAAGTGCATTGAAAGAAGCCGCCGGCTGACTGGTGGGAATCGGCAGACGCCAATAGCGCTCGGCGGGGCTGACGCGCCAACCGCCGACTTCGCGTTGCGCAACGATCTTGTGCGCCGCTGGCAGTTTGCTGACCGCCTGGAAAATCGTGCGCGGCGCCGGAATGTATAGATAGGTCAGATATTGATGAACGGATTCGTAGTCGAGCGAAGACTCGAATCCGGGCCAGGCCATCAGTGCCTTCAACTCGGAGCCGAAGACGAGCGCGTCACCCAGCATCGCCCAATACAGCGGCTTTTTTCCGAGCCGGTCGCGTGCCAGCAGCAAGCGCTGCAATGTTGAGTCCCAGAGCGCGAACGCGAACATCCCCCGCAGGCGATCGATCACCGCATCGCCCCAGACGCGATAACCTTCGAGAATCACCTCGGTATCGCTGTGGCTGCGAAAGCAAGTACCACGCGCCTCAAGCTCGCCGCGCAACTCCTGGAAGTTGTAGATCTCACCGTTGTACACAATCCAGCAACGGCCGTCGCCGGTGCTCATCGGCTGATGTCCTGCCGGAGAAATGTCGATGATCGACAATCGAGCGTGGCCCAGCCCGCACGTGCCGTCGCTCCAGGCGCCGCGATCGTCGGGGCCGCGGTGGCGTATGACGTCGACCATGCGATTCAGGCGCACGAGCGCGGTCTCGCGCGGTAGCTTGTCAGTTAACTGTATAAATCCGGCGATGCCGCACATTTCGAGAGAATCGTCCTTAGCCGCAGGTGGACATCACAGTTTATCTGCAAACATGCCGTTCAATCCGAGCATCGTGGCGTGCGGCAGGAGGGTTCGACACGTCTTGGCTGGGTAGATCCAGCTCACATTCGACAAAGTTATTCTCAAGAAAGCGCGAGATCTCGTGGGTAATAAGCCGCCGGCGTTCCAAGCGAAGCATGTGACCTGCGTGGCATTCGTACAGAAACGCTGGGGAACCCTCCTAGCGGTCCTCGTTGTACTCGAGGTGGTTGGCGTCATTTTGCTGACGTGGCGACCCACAGTCGAGAAATCGATACAGCACGCAACACTGCAGCACGCAAGCGGCCACTCCTACGTTGCGACGCTTTCCGGTACGGCGCCCCGTGGGTATCGACTTGAAGGCGATCGGCAGGAGGATTCGTTGCGTTCAGACTTGGTCCTTCTACAGGATGGAGTTCCTGTTGGACGGCCGCACAGCGTGCACGCGGCGATCGCACAAGAAGGAATGGGCGCGTATTCGCACTGGCATGAAGCGCTCTACTTTTCCACTCCAGCAAACACCGATCCGCGGAGCGACGGACATCGATATGGATTTAGAGCGGGTGCGACACTGAGCTCGCCTGCAAGAGAGGGGGTGTTTGTTGGGCTGATCCTCATTGGCTTGGCTGCCTTTGCAACGTTTGGACAAGTGGTTAAGGCTTCGGCAATGCAGCGCGGGCTGCGCTTAGCCGTGGGTGCAGTGGGCAAAACAAGCGCGGTACTCGGCGGAGTTCGTGGACGTGTCGCAGCGTCGCTGATTGTGTTCGCGGTAGCCAGTACTTCAATAGTGGCCAATTGGCACGAGTACTACGTCGCAGCCGACTCCCGAGGCTATCTTGCCAATCAGTTTGTCGAGCCAGCGCTTCGACCTCCAATCTTCCCAGTGTGGTTGGACCTGTTCTCTGATCGCAATCTGATAAAACGACGCCTGACCGAGATCGCGGATCTCGGCGATTTCAATAGGCCACTACTCGGGAAAACCAACGATCCGATACTTCGGGCAATTTGGGCGCAAAGAGTTTTGCTGCTCCTTGCGTTTGCCAGTCTTGCTTTCGCGACGACTACCTATCTCTCCTTTCCAGCCACTATTATCGGGTTTAGCTTGGTGGCGGTCAGCGTCGATCCGGCGCCCATAGAACGTTGGGCTGTCACCATAACGATACTGACACTCGGTCTCATTGCTGTTTGGCCAGCCGTGGCGCTGCTCGTGCGTCGTGGGGTTTATCAGAGTCGAGCAACCGAAGGCGCGGCGGACGTATCGACGGTCGCCTTGCTTACGCGAATTGTGGCATTGGTGGTCGCGGTCCACTTATTCTTGCCGCAAATCGTGAAAGACTCATTTCTTTCGACTGAGCAACAGTTCCTGCTGAGTGAGACGCTCGCGATGAGTTGGCAGCTATTGTTTGCAGCGTGTGTTCTCTGGTTTATCTGGAAGCGGCAGGGCGTAGCACTCATTTTGGCGGGAGCCTTTGCGTCACTTGGATACTTGACGAGATCGGCGTCAGTCTTCCTAGTTATCATGCTAAGCGCTTTGTTTCTGCTCGCGCTCTTTTACGACTCTCGTAGATTCGTCGGTTACGTACTCGCTGCCTCAGCCGTAACAGTTCTAATCGTCTATGCAGTTCCTATCTCGTCAATAGTGCGCGGCCAGGCACCAGCTCCGACGGCGCCAATGCTGAATTGGGGTCCAATCGCATTTGCGGTCGAGGTTGCGCAGCCGGGGGACGAGCGGTGGCTGATCGATTCCGAAAGCAAGCGGTTCCTCGCGAGCGTTCTTAGGATGCGCGAACATGCGGGTTCCAGGCGCGAGGCACTACCGGATTATCGAGCGCTTAACTTGGGAGCCAACCTTTACCGAGTAGCAATTCCCGCCGCAAAAGAGGCGTTGCCTCATGCGTTTTCAGACAGAGCTGACGAACCGCTTGTATACGCGTCAGCGAAGGATGTCGATGGCCTGTTCGGCAGAGTCGCCGGGCCAATATTGAGGCACCGGGCGTCCGAGTACGCAAGCGTTATAGGGGAATCGGCTTCCGTGGCTCTGGGAATTCATCCAAGCGTACGGTCTACCAGGTTATTCGAATCTGTGTGGCATTGGCTTGCGTTGCTGGTGCTTTTAGTGCTCGCTTTCCGGGGAACTCAACGAAATGTCAACATCGGGCTTGCAGCGGTCTTCCTGATTGGAATGCATGTTGTTCACGTCGGCATCGTTTCGGCGTTCGATGTTCCCGTGGTCAGGTACATATATGCGACTGAAATATTCGTCGCAGTAGCAATTGTTCTTCTGGTAGATCATCACATTCGCGCAATTTCGAAAGCCGGCTTGAAAAACTGGCGAATGGTCGGAAGCGGCGGGCGGCCGGTGGAGCTTTAGCGCCGCGAGCGCAAGAGCACCATGGCCGCGTGTGATGCATAACGATAATCAGGCAGGGGAAAAGCGTGGCTAGAGCATTTCTGACCGGCGGGGCAGGGTTCGTTGGTTCACATGTGAGTCAAATGTTGCTCGATCGGGGGCTCGAGGTCGCGGTATTCGATCAATTCGTCAACTACATTTATCCGCTCGATCATGTGCACGTGGACAATCTCACACAGCGAATGGCAGGTATCAAGGATCGGGTGACGACGTTTCGCGGTAGCACACGGGATCAGGATAATTTGCGTCGCGCACTGCAGTCATTTCAGCCCAACTACATCGTTCATTTGGCGGCGATGCCGCTCGCCAATTTGGCGGTGGAGCACCCCGAAGAGGCGGTCGATGCGATTCTCTCCGGCACCATCAACGTTTTGCATCAGTCACGCGATCTTTCGACGTTGAAGCGATTGGTCTACGTCTCGTCTAGCATGGTGTACGGAGATTTTGTCCGCGTGCCCGTTCGCGAAGACGATCCGAAAGATCCGAAAGAGGTTTACGGCTCGCTTAAGCTTTCCGGCGAACTATTGGTTCGCTCCTTCGGCAGGTTGTACGGAATTGAACACAGTATCGTTCGACCGTCTGCCGTATACGGGCCTACCGACAACAATCGGCGTGTGCTCGGAATATTCCTGGAACGCGCCCTGAAAGGCGAACCGTTGATTGTGAAGGGCGCGAATCAATCGCTTGATTTCACGTTCGTCGAAGATGCAGCGCAGGGCATTGTCTGCGCGACTTTGCACGAAGAAGCAAGCGGCGGCACATTTAACATTACGCGGGGTCGCGGAAGAACGATCATCGAGGCGGCCGAAATAGTTGCAGGGCTGGTTCCGCAAACCGTTATCCGCACGGAAGAAGCCGATAAACGTCTGCCAAGCCGCGGCGAGCTGGACGTTTCATTGGCAAAGGAGCGTATCGGCTTTAATCCTCGAGTCGATCTCGAAGAAGGCTTGCGCCGATATCATGCTTATTTATTAGATCAGCGGAAAAGAGGGGTGTGGTAAGAAAATGGAGCAGCTAGTCGTAAAAAAGAGCCACATTAAACAGGTGGCAAGCGTCCCGTTTTTCGGACTAAATCGGCAGTACGCGCGATATCGCGAAACGTTCCTCGAGATCACCGACAAGGTGTTATCGACAGGACAAGTGCTTCAAGGCGCCCCCGTCGAAGAGTTCGAGCACGCGTTGCGCACACTTACGGGCCGGCGGCATGCGGTCGCAGTGGGCTCATGCACGGATGGGATCGCCTTTGCTCTTTCGGCGCTCGGTATCGGCGCCGGCGACGAAGTGTTGGTCACGTCGTTCTCTTTTCTTGCTTCGGCATCTCCGATTCTTCGGGTCGGTGCCACGCCGCGCTTCGTTGACATCAATCCTCACACTTTCATGATGGACATGGGTGCGCTGCAGCGCTCTATCAGCAAGTCGACGAAGGCGATTCTTGGAGTTCACCTCTTTGGTCAGTCGCTGCCTATGGATGAAGTCGAGGCCATAGCGGCGCAACGCGGTCTTGCGCTCATCGAAGATGCAGCGCAAGCGATCGGAACGCGTTACCGCGACCGTTCCGCAGGAGGCATGGGTGCCATTAGCTGCCTCAGCTTTGATCCAACAAAGGTGGTGGGATCCTTTTCGAGTGCAGGCGCAGTGGTCACCGATGATCCTGATCTCGCGCGGAAGGTTGTACAGCAGCGGTATCACGGTCGTGACTCGCGGACGCGAGAGTACGAAGCGCTGGGTTACAACAGCCAGCTTTCCTCTGAAATGGCTGCGATGTTGGTGTTCAAACTATCGAAGATGGCCGAGTGGGAATCACAGCGTGCACGCATTGCAAAGATCTACGAAGAAGGCCTTGCTGATGTGGCACAGATTCAACTTCCTTCGCTGGCTCCAGGTAGCACCCACAATTGGCACAAGTTCGTGATCCGCGCCGCCGGTCGCGATGACCTGGCTGCCGCTTTGAAGACATCCGGCGTTCAGACGATGGTGCACTATCCAAAAGCAATGTGCGACACGCCGGTATTCGCGAAGTATGTAAGCGAAGTGCCTGAAGCCCGACGAGCTGCGGCGACGGTGCTCTCTCTGCCGATATTTGCCGAGCTTGACCAATTCGAAGCCGAGACCGTGGTTGCCAGGATCCGCGAGTACTACGACCAGTGAGCGCCGCGACGACAACCCTAGACGTTAGCGTCTGTATACCCACATACAACGAAAAGAAGGCCATTCGGAAAACCGTCGTTGAGCTCATCGAGACGATGAGTTCGCTGCCATACAGTTTCGAAATCGTCGTCATCGACGACGGTTCTACCGACGGCTCAGTGGAAGAAGTCGGCGATCTGAAGGTGCGAGTCCTTCGCCATCGACGCAATCTTGGCGGCGGCGTCGCACGGCTTACTGGATTAAGGCGTGCGCGTGGACGTTGGATTCTGCAGACAGATGCTGACGGCACATACCCGGTCGATCGAGTTCCGGCCATGCTCGAGCGCATGAAAAACGGCGCCGATATGGTGATCGGCGCGCGACGCCGCGAGAGTGCGACCGATTGGCACTGGTTGCGAGTATTCATGAAGTGGGCATTGAGATCGCTGGCCGGGCGGCTAGCGGGAAAGGATATTCCCGATCTCAATTCCGGCCTACGAGTTTATGACCGCGCAGCTGCCTTGCAGTTTGCGTATCTCTATCCGACCGGTCACTCGATCATGAGCACGATGACGTTGGCATTGATGACAAACGGGATGCGAGTGGAGTTTGAGCCGATCGATTACAACATACGATTGGGCCGGTCGACCTTTCGTCCGTTGCATGACACGTATAACTACTTTGTCACGATCGTGCGCGCGATGACTTATTTTGATCCGTTGCGCATTTTTGCGCCGCCCGCCTTGCTGCTTTTCTTGGCGGGGTTGGTGATGATGGTGCGCAACCTGTGGGTAACAGCGTCATTGGGGTTTCTTCCACCAGTTCTGTTATTGGGGGCAATGCTACTGATGACGGTGGGAATCATCTCGGATCAGTTCGCGAACCTGGCCAAAGCGGTCGATTGGAGTTCGCGGATCGCACTCGCCGACCGGCTTGTTGAGGAAGTAAGCATTGACCCGAAGTCCACTGGCGACACTAGTCATCGATGACTGAGCGGTTGCTGATCATAGGGGCCGGGGCGCAGGCTCGCTATGTGATCGAAACCGCCAGGCGCAATCATCGCTGCGACATCATCGGGCTGATCGACACTTTTGAGAATCGGGACTATTGGGGACGGCAAATCGACGGCGTTGAGGTGCTCGGAGGCGCTGCGGTCTTAGATCAAATTACACCGGCTGCTGACCTCGCCGTCGTTCTGGCGGTGGCAGATGCGCAGAAGAAGCAGCGCTTGGCGGCGGTGCTTGCTGGCCGCGGCCATCGCTTCATGTCGATCATTCACCCGACCGCGATCTTGGCAGCTGATATTGAAATTGGAGTCGGGACCATTGTTAACGCCGCTGTTGTCATCGAGAGAGGAACTCGAATTGGCTCGCATGTGATCATTCACGCTGGCTGCGTAATTGAACACGACAACATTGTCGAGGACTACGCGAATATCGCCCCGGGTGTTGTAACGGCCGGACGAGTCCGGATCGAAGTCGGCGCGACTGTCTTTACAGGAGCCCTCATTATTCCCGATGTCGTGATTGGGAAAGACGCTGTGGTAGGAGCAGGCGCAGTGGTTATCAAGTCGGTAGCACAAGGTTCTACTGTGGTGGGCGTCCCGGCCCGGGAAATTTCCCGCTCTCACTAAGAGTGCACTGACTTCAGGGACGCTGGGCCATGTGTGGAATCGTTGGAATCATCCGCTTCGATGGCCGGCCGGTCGATCGCGAGGCGCTGATCGCGCTTAATGCGTCGATCGCACATCGCGGACCCGACGACGATGGCCTTTGGGTCGACGGCCCAGTGGGTCTCGCAATGCGGCGATTGTCCATTATCGATTTGAGCACCGGCCATCAGCCGATGTGGTGCCCAGCCGAACGCTTCGTCATTGTCTTCAACGGAGAGGTCTACAACTATCGCGAGATTCGCCGTTGTCTTGAATCACTAGGTCATACGTTTCGAACGAACAGCGATACGGAAGTCATCCTAATTGGATATCGTGAGTGGGGCCCGCGCGTGCTGGACCGCATGATCGGCATGTGGGGCCTGGCGATCTACGACACGCTACGGCGAGAGCTCTTCCTCGCGCGCGATCGCTTGGGGAAGAAACAGCTTTATTACGGCATTACACCCGAGCTTCTAGTGTTCGGCTCGGAAATGGCGATACCGATCTTGTTCTCTCCCAAATTCAGAAAGCTCAACAAAAACGCAGTTCCGGAATTTCTTCGCCATGGATATGTGGGAGCAGGACGTAGCGTATTAGAGAGCGTGAGCGATCTTCCGACTGGCCACTGGGCGCTCGTCAATCTGAGTGGGCGTATGACGCACCAGGAGTATTGGAGCGTCCAAACAAAGTCAACCGAGCCCGTACCACGCACAGACGACGAGGCGGCCGAAACCTGCTATGCGCTTACCGTAGAAGCAGTGCGCGCTAGGCTCGTCGCCGACGTTCCGATCTCTGTAATGCTTTCATCCGGCCTCGATTCCAGTACGCTGGCCTATGTCCTCGCGCGCGAGCTACAAGCGCCATTGCATGCGTTTACGTTGGGTTTTGACGATCCAAGCTTTGACGAATCGCATGATGCGGGAGAGTTCGCCCGTCGGCTCGACCTGCCTTGGCATCGCCATTTCGTGACCGGCAATGACGTTGCGCGCGATTTCCCGCGCATGCTTGGCCACATGTCATCCTTACAGAGCAACACAGGGCAAGTCGTTTATTACTACGTGAATCAAGTGATTCGCGAAGCCGGCTACAAAGTGGCCTTGAACGGCAGCGGAGGCGATGAGCTGTTTGCTGGGTATCCGACCTATCGCGCGACGCGGCTTCACCAGTTCTATAGGCACCTACCGGCAGGAGTCAGAAAGCTGCTGCATCGGGCGGCGAATCAGTCGCCCGCTAATTTCGGGCGAGTTTCGCTCGATTACCAACTAAAGAAATTCACCGAGTTGGTATCAACTGAAACATACGCCGCGCATGGCTATTGGCGAACAATGTTTTCACCGAGTGAGTTACGAGTACTTTTGCGCCACGACGCTTTCCCGATGATAGGTAGCCATACGGATTTATATGAACGCGCATTTGCTTCTATCGGAACAAGGTCGGCGGACGTCGTCTCGCTATTGAAGGCCGACATGTTGGCGTGGCTCCAGCCCATGCTTCCTTGGACCGACAACATGTCGATGGCGCACAGTGTGGAAATGCGTCTTCCAATGCTCGATCATCGACTGATTTCCTACGTATACAGCCTACCGAACCGGTTCCTGTTTCGCGGTCTTGAACTGAAACGCTTGATGAAGAAGATGATTTCAAACAGATTGCCGCATGATGTAGTGCTTCGAAAGAAGAAAGGGACGCATTTGCCCGTTTCTAAGTGGTTGAATCGCGAACTCGCTCCGATCGCTAATGCATTTCTGTCGCCGGAGACCGTGCGCTCGACTGCGCTGTTCGAGGAGAAGGAAGTGACACGGCTTCTTGAGGAGCATCGCGCAGGTAAGCGCGATAACACCTTTAAGCTTTGGAATCTGATCGTGTTTCACGCATGGGTTCAGCGATTTTCAATCTCAGTGTCATAACTCATCATGGTGTCCACTGAAGTTTGGCCCGATGTAGTCGATCGATTCGATGACTACTCGGCGTGTTATCAAGCAATGGGCGAAAACGTGGTGGCGCACCGCGCGGAGAGCGCACGTTACTACCGCTGGATGGCCAACGTTATTCGCCCGCAACTGGGTAGACGAACCCTTGAGCTCGGCGCAGGACCGGGACTGATCACGCCTTACTTAAAAGATCTTGATTTGTACGTTGCCACAGAGGCCTGGGCGCCGTTTGTCGAAGAACTTCGGGCCGTCGCTAAGGATCGGACTGAAGTAGGCGTCGAAACATTGGATGTCGCCGACCTTTCTCGGCACACACAACGATTTCGCGACTTAAGGCTCGATTCAATCTTTAGCACAAATTTGCTTGAGCACGTAAAAGATGATGTCGACGTCCTGCGTCAGATGAGAGATGTCGTGTTACCGCACGGGCGTGTCGTTAACCTGGTTCCAGCGTTTCGTGAGCTTTATGGTCCGATCGACCGAGCCATCGGTCACTATCGAAGATACGAACGGAAGGAGCTAGCTACAAAATACGCAGCGGCTGGTTTGAAGGTCGAGAAAATCAAGTACTTCAACCTAGCGGGTTACCTGTCTTGGGCGTGGCTGCGTGTCCGTAAGTCGCGCGACGTAAGTCGACGGCAATTTAGATCGTTTAACGCGGTCGTCCCACTATTTGAACTATTTGAGTGGGCCATTCCGCCTGTTATCGGATCCAGCCTGATCTGCATCGGCGTCCCGGAGGCAGCATGAGTTCTTCTACGTCGCTGCAAGATCGGCT
Source organism: uncultured beta proteobacterium (assembly GCA_963824935.1). Classification (GTDB taxonomy): domain Bacteria; phylum Pseudomonadota; class Gammaproteobacteria; order Burkholderiales; family Burkholderiaceae_F; genus JACCZX01. The sequence continues at coordinate 142,781 of CAWGRF010000024.1, forward strand.
GCTTGGCACAGCGGTGTTTAATCGCGCTTTACTTGAATACCTTCGTTGTCCGGCTTGCGCTGGCGATCTCCATTTGAATGAGACTGATCGCGAGATCACCGATGGACAATTGACGTGCGGCTGCGGGCGAACATACAAGATCCATAGCGGTGTGCCTGTTCTTCTTGCCGAAGTTTCGGAAGCCGAACGGTTCACCGCCAAGAATTTCGGCGAGCAGTGGAGCTATTTCCATCAACTAGGTGGGCTTGGAAAATTGTTCGAGGAAGACGAGTTCGTCGACTACTTTCATCCCGTGCCTCTGAGCGAACTGCGAGGAAAGACGATTCTTGAGGGAGGGTGTGGTTATGGAAGAAACCTGCTCCAATGTCAGAAAGCGGGTGCCAAGCTCGCAATCGGTTTCGACGTAAGCCCGGCCGCTTTCATCGCAAAGCAGCGCGGCGTCGACGCAGTGATCGGCGATATTCTGAATCCGCCCTTCAAGCCGCTGTTCGATGTGGTGTTTACCTTTGGTGTTCTACAGCACGTCTCGAAACCGTTTGAAGGGCTTAGGCAACTAAATGCACGGTTGCGGCCGGGTGGTCTTTCTTGCCACTCTGTCTATTCATACGAGAACAACAGATTGCTCGCGGAGGTTCTAACTCCGGTTCGCGAGCGTTGTTTCAGACGACTACCTCTTGGGCTGCGCAAAGCGATCGCATACGTGCTAGGCGCAGTCACATTCCCCGTCGCCGCAGTGGTTTATGCGCCGTTTTTCTACGCTAAATCATTGCGTGGCTGGGCGTCTCGAAATCTTTTTTATTTCGATTTCGTGATGTTGTGTTTTCGTCGCGGCTTCAGGGGTTGGGTTGCGCAGATCTTCGATCAGATCAATGCGCCACTGGCGGCCTATTTCCGCAAACCGGATGTCGAAGCGTGGATACGCGAGCTACGACTGGTCGATTGCTACACGTTTTTCAGAAACCAAAACACTTGGAACTTCGGCGGCAGGAAAACTTGAGTCGTTGGTTCTGGCGCGCGTCGTTGTTTTTGATCGTTATCGAAGCGCTTCTCTGGACCACCGGCGGCAGTGGGGTTGCTCGCGTCCGATTCTTTTTCCCGTATCCGGAGGGATATAACTACATCATCGATGATGCGATTGTCGGCCGATTCACGATTCAGAAGGAAGACCTTCGCTATATCACGCAGTACTTCTCGTTCCTTCGGAACGATGCTTTCGGTATCTCGCAGGATTGGCCCGCGCAACGAAACCTGTACTCGCTTTTGGTAAGCGGCTTATGGCCGATTGGCTTCGTTGTCGGCGGCGCTTTAGTTAATCTGTTGTTTTGGATCGCAGCCGCGGTGTCCGCGTGGAAGATGACGGAACTCGTCGGGGTCACGTCCACGTTCGGACGACGCACTGCGGTGTTGTTCGTCATATTCCATCAGGGCTTCCTCTGGTCAGTCGGTGAGACCAACCCGCACGCAGCGGGATACGCCTCCGGCTTCCTAATCTTGGGAGCCATTGCGCATCAACGCGTGTTCGAAGGCGAATCCAGAATTCGCGATTTCGTTCCGATCGCTGCGCTGGCGGGCATTCTCTGTCTTCTTTATCACACGGCTCTTCTGTATCTTCCGATCGTCTTTTTTGTCGTGCTGCAAAAGGTTTTGCGGGACGCCCGGATTGGAAGATGGACTCCGTGGCAGCAAGCGATACGTCGTACTGCCGAGGTGGCTTTCCTCGGTTTTCTGGTGGTCGGACCCACGCTGCTCTTCAGCGAGTTTCTTGCGTCGCTAGGCCTTCTTGATAAGCATTCCTCGGTTGCAGGCGTCCTCTATCTAAAAATGTTGCCGTCGTTTCTCGATCAGAGTTCGGACATATTGTCGCCTGCATTTCTTGGGTTGCTTGCCGGGTTTAATGCGTTTGGCCCTTTCTTGCTGGTGCCGATGCTTGTCGGAGCGCTGATATGCCTTAGAGCCGGAGATTGGCGTCGTCGCTCCGTGGTTTTCTATCTCCTTGCCCTGATGCTTTTCTTGATCCCGAACTTTCTACTTGGCGATCCTGGATATGCCTCGGTGCACCTGACACCATTAGTCATACTGCTTGCTGTAATTGGGCTCGAGTCAGCCTTTTTCTTCCTCAGGCGGCACGCGGTGCGGACGGCCGACGCCGCAGCTCTCATCTTTGTCGGCTCTCTGGCTGCATACGTGAACGCACCACTGATCGGCATCTCTTTTCCGTTGGGTCTGGCATGGTCCGGTTACCTTTGCGTTTCTGATTGCTCGACAGACATACACCGCGTCCGCTTTCGTGAATACCTGGAGGAGCGCTTCTGAAAGCCAAATTTAACCGTTGGCCGATGATTTGGTTTGGCGGACTTATCGCCGCTGCGCTCTTGGTACGAGCACTTGGCTGGACGAGCGCACCGGGCAATACGCGCACGGAAACCGAACTGATATTCATCTTTCTCGCACTCACCGTTTTTCTCTATGGCCTTCTCCTTCTTCGTTATGTGAAGAACCGGTTGACGACAGTTGGAACAGTCGTGGCCGGTGTCATATTGCTGTCTTCTGCCGCAGGAGCTCTCCTACGATCGCTAGTGACTGAGGTTCCTGGCGCAAGAGCTCCCGTCGTCTTCCACTTTCAACGACCGGTGACTATCACCGCTGCTGCAGGACGTGTCGGCCGAGACGAACTGCGTCTAGAGATCGCTTTTCGGGGCGCTGGGGGTACATCCTTAGAAAAGCGGTTCGAAGCCGTTTCGTCAGGGGAACTGGAGCTATACCTACGAATTCCGGCGGTGTGTGGCGCTGGACCATGCGAAATGTGGGCTGTCCATCCGAAAACGGGTGCGTTGTTCAGCGCGACTCGGAGGCCATATGATTTCGAGATCCGCTTTCGAGACGATCGCCCGTTCGCGCTCGATGTCTCGGCGCCGCTGACGCTCGTTTTCAAGTTTTCTGACCATATCACTCTCTACGTAAGAGACATCGGCGCTCCTTCAAGCACTCGCTCGGACCGATTCGTGCACGGAGGTCAGGAGCTAACGCTCCCATATGATCATCTGCTATTCGCCCGTTTCATGTTCGTTGGTGCGGATGGAAATCCGCATTCCGCAATTTATTGACGGCTTTTCTCCATCACGACCATTAAGCGAAACCCGCAAAAGGGCCCCAAAAACGACTCGAATCGATCCTCGAGTCGCAGCAATGACCGCGCGGCACCTGTGGTGATCAACGACCACCACTTGAAACCGCCCGAGAGCGGGTATGCGAACAGACTTAGCCAACGCACGGCCGCCAACTCGAATGCCGGTTCGAGCTGCTGCAAACGCACTGCGTCTCGGCCAATAAGCAGCGTTGGGATGGCCTGGTTGCCGATGTAGGGATTCCTACGTGGATCGGGTCGGCCCTCGGCCAGCGGATCGACACCCATGTTCACCGGCTCCTGATGCAATGTCCGGTAGATCCATTTACTAACCGGGGTGATTCCAGGTTCCACGAAAATGATGCGGCCGCCTGGCAGCAGCACGCGTGCCGCGTCCCTAATGAAACCGGATGGGATACTCAATATGGTGCAGAACGTCGAGCATCACGATGTTGGCTACGCTTTCCGATCGCAGGGGCAGCGACTGCGCATCGGCGACGAAATCAAGCCAGGGCTCGTGCACGATGTCGAATGAAAGCACGTCGGGCGCGAACTGTTTGAAGTTTCCGGATCCACCGCCGACTTCGATCGTCAGGCCCGGCGTGCATGCTGCAGCGATCCGTCGGTACAGGTGGCCATAGACTTCGCGCAGGACCGGCTTCGATGCCCAGACCTCGCGGTGGGAGAGCTGCCGCTCGCGTGCGTCGGCGGTGCTCATTCAGATGAACTTCAGCCGGCGCGCGGCAAACACCAGCATCGCGATCAGCAGCGTGCCGTGGCGCCAGCGCGAGATGTTCGTTTCGCCATAGGTTCTCTCGCGATACGTAATCGGCACTTCGACGATACGCAGCCCCATTCTGGCAGCGCCAAAAATCAAATCGAAGTCACCGAACGGATCAAATTCACCAAAGTACGACCGGTTCTTTGCCAGACGTTGATAGTTCTCGCGCGAGATGACCTTGGTGCCGCACAGCGTGTCTTTGAAACGCTGGCCCGAGCACGAACGAAAACGCAACCGCGAAAAACTTGTTCGCGACCAGATTGAGAAATCGCATCGCCCGCTTTTCCATCGGGTAAACGAGCCGGCTGCCGTTGATGAACTCGCCCTTGTTGCTTGTGATCGCCGAGTAGAACTTCGGCAGATCCTCCGGCGGAACTGTCAGGTCGGCATCCAGGATCATCAGAACCTCGTTGCGAGCCAGAGCGAAGCCGGTTCGAACCGCATCGCCTTTTCCCTTGCCTCTCTGCTGCGCGACCTGAATGTTCTTGCCTTTACCGCGGATCGGCCTGCGCTTCGCAGATTCGCTGCCAGGTGTCGTCCTTGGATCCGCCTTCGACGAAGATCAGTTCGTCGTGCGGGCCCATCTGCGGCACTCGATCGACGATAGCGTCGATGTTTCCGGCCTCGTTGCGCGCAGGGACGACCACCGAAACCGACGGTGCTTCGGACGGTGCCCTTCGCATTCAGAAACTTCGGCCGTGCGAACAGAACGTTGACGAGCGCGAACGCCGAGAAGATGGGCAGAGGCGCGATGTAGCGATTCAGGAAGGCGCTGACTAACGGTACATACACGGGAAGCAGAACCTTCGGCTCTCGCCTGACCACGTCGAAATCGGCGAGGTGCATGAAGTTCGCGAGGTCGCTGTGCGAGAGCCAGTTCCACTCGGGTGTCTTGCTGCGAAGTCCCAGTCGCGTTGCTACCTGCAGGATCGGCCGCCACAGCGCGCTGTAGTAAATCACGATCAGGCACGCGCCGTCCTTCATCTGGCCGCGCAGGCGCGTCAGATACTGCTGGATGTCGCGCTCGTAATGGAGCGTGCCGTTCAGCAGGACGAAGTCATAGTCAAGCACAGCTTGGTCCGACGGACCGACGATCGTTCTGCTGTGTGGCAGGTGCGGGTCGAGATCTCTGCTCGGCGGATCGATGCTTACCAATGACTCTTCGGGTCGCGCGAACAGGCTTACGTATCGGGCGAGCAGGCCGTAGAAGTACGATTTCAAACGTTTTCCCTGCGAATTCTCAGCGGGCCGAGGTTACGGGATGCGATCGCCATGGCGAGAGCGCCCGCGGCACAGAGCCCTATGAAGAAGACTCCGTGAATGGCGACGGCGAGAACGAGCCCTTCAGATGCCGGCTTGCCGAGCAGCACGAATGCCGACACGATTGCTGCGTGAAACGTGCCGATGCCAGAGGGAGCGGCAGGAATCGCAATCCCCAGCGCGCCGGCGAACATCAGCGTCATCACGTCCGCCCACGCCGAGCGTGATGCCTACCAGATGCGCGATCGCCCAGTACGCCGGCAAATAAAGCATGACCCAGATCACAGCGGTCTCGACGAACAGCCATGCCATCCGCCCGGCAGTGACCGATTCTCGCAAGTGATGCAGCGGGCGCAGCAAGTGCCGATAGAGACGCACCGGAATTCGTATTAGCCGCGCAAACCGCCGAAAGGCCGCGATCATCAGGCCTGATCGTGCCGCGAGAAGCGCGACGGCTGCGCCGCCGAGTATCGCTGAGGCGATGGCCACTACGTTCACTTGAGAATATTCGCCTGCGGCGCTGACGACCAGGGCAGTGGCCGCGAGTCCGAACGCCGCGACTGCCACCAGATCAAACAGCTTTTCCATCGCCAGAGCGGAGACACCGGCGTGCACCGACGGCGCGCGTGGACCGCGCGCCGACAGCAGCACGCGCAACGCGTCGCCGCCGCGAAGGGGTAGAACTTGATTGCCGCCGAGGCCGAGCGCAGCAATAAGGATCGATCGCCGCACGGGCAGGTTTTCGTGCAGGAGCGTGTGCCAGCGCCACCCGAAGGCGAAGACAATCGCCGGGATCAACAGCGCTATCAGCGGCAAACGGTCCCACTGGGCGCGCGCTGACAGGCCCTTAAACGCGTCCAGATCCGCAACTGAGAGCACCGCAATCAAGGCCAGCACGCTGATGACCGGCGGGAGCAACTTGTACATCGAAACCCTGAACGACATTTGTAATCGTGCTAATCGAAAAGCTCCGCCTCGTCGGCGCGTTTGGCGCGCGCATCTTTGGCCGAGAGAACCGGAGAAGCACCGTTCAGAGGCCAATCGATTGCAAGCCCAGGATCGCTCCATGCGACCGCGCGGTCCGATCCGGCGTCATACGGCGCAGTGGTCTTGTAAACAACGTCGGCGATATCAGTTAACACGAAGAATCCGTGAGCAAATCCCGGCGGGATCCACAGCGAGTGATGATTGGTGTCGGAAAGTTCGATTCCGACCCACCGCCGAAACGTCGTCGCACTTCGGCGTAAATCGACAGCAACGTCAAAAATTGCGCCCCGGATGCACCGCACGAGCTTCCCTTGCGGCGGGTTCAGCTGATAGTGCAAACCTCGCAGAACGTTACGCGACGAACGCGAGTGGTTGTCCTGGCAGAAGTGGATGTCGAGCCCCGCATCCCGGAACACTTTCTCGTTCCATCCTTCCATAAAGAATCCGCGCGCATCGCTCCATACTTTCGGCTTGATCAGCAGGACATCGGGCAGCGCCGTCGATGCAATCTCCATCGTTGACTTGTTTCTTGAATCAACATGAGAGAATACCGGAGCGCGACTGACTCACGGCTGTCCCATCCGACTCGAACGCAGATGAACCCGAATTCCCGCATTTTTGTTGCAGGCCATCGTGGCTTGGTGGGCTCCGCCATCGTGCGACGGCTGCGAGCGCTGGGCTTCGAGAACCTGGCTCTTCGTACGCACGCGGAGCTGGATCTCGAGGACAACGCCGCGACGCGTGAATTTTTCGAGAAGGAGCGGCCCGAGTTCGTGATCGTTGCCGCAGCCAAGGTTGGCGGCATTCACGCCAATGCCACGTTGCCCGGCACCTTCATTCATACCAATCTGGCCATTCAGACGAATGTCCTGCACGAATCTTGGCGCGCAGGAGTCAAGCGGTTGCTGTTCCTAGGATCGTCGTGCATCTATCCCCGCGAGTGTCCGCAGCCGATTCGTGAGGATTACCTGTTGACAGGTCAGCTCGAGCCGACGAACAGCGCGTACGCGGTCGCCAAGATCGCCGGCATCGAAATGTGCCGCTCGTACAACCGGCAGTACGGGACGCGATTCCTGGCCGCGATGCCGACCAACATGTACGGCCCCGGCGATAACTTCGATCTTGAGACGAGCCATGTGCTGCCGGCTTTGCTGCGCAAGACGCTCGAAGCTGCGTTGCGCGGCGATGCCGAGGTCGTTGTCTGGGGCACCGGAAAACCACGGCGCGAGTTCCTGCACAGCGACGATCTGGCCGACGGCTGTGTGAAGCTGTTGTCCCTCGACGATCCGGCGTTCGACGGCTTCCTGGCCAGCCATTACTACCCGCTGATCAATATCGGTTACGGTGAGGACATCACGATCGCCGAATTGGCGCAGCTGATCGCGCGCAAGGTCGGATACAAAGGGCGTCTTCGCTTCGACTCGTCGCGGCCGGATGGCACGATGCGCAAGCTGATGGACAGCTCGCGCATGCGCAGCCTGGGCTGGAAGCCGAAGATCGATCTCGAGCAGGGCATCGAGCAAATGATCGACCGGCTGCGCTCACAGTTCCCCGCACCGCGAGCGAAACGCGCGGTAGCAGGCTGACCGATACGCGTGGCAAGAAAAGGCATCGTACTGGCGGGCGGCTCGGGCACGCGGCTTTATCCGGTAACGCACGTTCTGTCGAAACAGCTGCTGCCGGTGTACGACAAGCCGATGATCTACTACGCGCTGTGCACGCTGATGCTGGCGGGGATTCGGGACATTTTGATCATTTCAACCCCGTCGGACACGCCCCGGTTTGCAGAGCTGCTCGGTGACGGAGCGCGCTGGGGCTTGAACCTTTGCTACGCAAGCCAGCCATCGCCTGATGGGTTAGCCCAGGCATTTCTGATTGGTAGAGACTTCATCGGTGCAAGCGAATCCGCGCTTGTGCTCGGTGACAACATCTTTTACGGCCACGACTTGTCGATCGCACTGCAGCGCGCGAGCGCGCAAACGACAGGTGCAACCGTATTCGCTTATCACGTCAACGATCCCGAGCGATACGGTGTGATCGAGTTCGACGGTGCGGGCCAGGCTAAGACGCTTCAGGAGAAACCGAAACAGCCGCGCTCGAACTACGCTGTGACGGGTCTGTATTTTTACGACCAGCGCGCGGTGTCGATTGCTTCAGAACTAAAACCTTCTGCCCGTGGCGAGCTCGAAATCACCGACCTCAATCGGCAGTATCTGCAGTGGGGAGAATTGAGAGTTGAAGTGATGGGGCGCGGGATCGCGTGGCTCGATACCGGCACTCACGATTCGTTGCTGGACGCATCGACGTTTATCGCAACGATCGAGAAACGGCAGGGATTGAAGGTGTCATGTCCCGAAGAGATCGCGTGGCGCATGGGCTACATAGACCATGACGCGTTGCTCGCACTTGCGCACGCGATGGGACAAAGCGAATACGGACGCTATCTGGTGCGCATTGCGGACGAACGCATCCTGGATGCCGGCACCGGCGTGCGCACCTGACTTACCCACACGCGATGCTGATCCTGTTGACCGGCAGCGGCGGCCAGGTCGGCCGGGCGTTGCTGACCGCCTTGGCGCCTATCGGCAACGTCATCGCAACTGATCGATCGTCATTCGACCTCGCCCGGCCAGAGCAGATACGCGCTCGAGTAGCGACCCTGCGGCCAGACGTGATCGTGAACGCCGCGGCATACACCGACGTTGAACGCGCCGAGCTCGAGGAGCAGGTTGCGTTGACGATCAACGGCGTCGGTGTTGGCGAGCTTGCCGCCGCTGCGCGTGAGCTGAACGTGCCATTGATTCACTACTCGACCGACTATGTGTTTGATGGAACGAAGAAGTCGCCTTACATGGAAGGGGATCAACCTGCGCCGCTATCGGCTTATGGACGCTCCAAGCTCGACGGCGAAAATCGAATCCGCGACTCCGGCTGCGCGCACCTGATCTTGCGCACGAGCTGGGTCTACGCCGAAACCGGGCGCAATTTTCTGACCACGATGCTGCGCCTGGCGGCCGAGCGCGAAGAACTGCGCGTCGTCGATGACCAGGTCGGCGCGCCGACCTTCGCCGGCTTTATCGCAGCCGCCACTGCACAGATCATCGAACAGTTCATTTCGAGCGACGCGGCCCGACGGCGGGTAGACGAAGGCGATATCGTGCACCTGGCTAACGGCGGCGCCACGAGTTGGTTCGGTTTCGCGTCCGAGATCTTTGCGAATGAAGCAATCCGGCAGCGCGTGCGTGTGCCTCAACTAATCCCGATCAAGACGAGCGAGTTTCCGACGCGAGCCCAACGGCCGGCCAACTCTCGGCTAAGCACCGAAAAGGCGCGCACCGTGTGGAAACTGCCGGTGCCGGATTGGCGCGAATCGCTTGCTGACTGCATAAGTCAGCTGCGATAGGGCCGTATTGATCCTGGTTCAGGCGCGCCCAAAATCGTCCGAAAAGCGAACGATGTCGTCTTCGCCCAAATAGTCCCCGCACTGGACTTCGACCATGATCAGCGTCTGATCAGTTGCGTTCTCGATCCGATGCTTGACCTGCATCGGAACGTAAATTGACTCGTTCGGCGCCAAGGTGGCGATCTGTTCGCCCACCGTCAGGCGCGCACTGCCCTGTACGACTACCCAGTGTTCCGAACGCTTGTGATGCAGTTGCAGCGACAGCTTCTTTCCGGGGTTTACTTCGATTCGCTTGACCTTGAACTGCGGCGCTTCGTGCAGCACGGTGTACTTGCCCCACGGCCGGTGCACAGTCAGGTGCTCTTTCGCTGTGATGTGGCCGTCTCGCTTTAGCTTGGCGACGATGTCCTTCACTTGCTGACTGGAATCCTTGTGCGCTACCAGCACCGCGTCCGGCGTATCGATGACCACCAGGTCTTCGACCCCCACCGCCGCCACCAGTCGGTTTTCTGCGCGCACATAGGTCCCTCTTGCGTTGACGAGGATCGCGTCGCCTTCGGTGCTGTTGCCGGCCTCGTCCGTCTCGCGCGTTTCTGCCACGGCTTTCCAACTGCCGATGTCGCTCCAGCCAAACGCGCATGGAATCACGGCAACGTTGGCGGCTTTCTCCATCACCGCATAGTCGATCGAGATGTCCGGCAGCTCGCCGAACGCTGCGGCGTCGAACAGCACCTGGCCGCTGGAGCTCATCGGACTGCGTTGCGCGACGCGTTGGGCCGCTTGCAGGACCTGTGGAGCGTGTTGTTCGAGGGCGGCCAAAACTGCGGCGGCGGTAAAGCAGAACATGCCGCTGTTCCACACGAAGTTGCCGGCTCGTAAATATTCCGTTGCCTTATCGATCGAAGGCTTCTCGACAAAACGCGCGACTCGGTGAGCGCGCGAGCCAGCGATCTGTGTGCCGTACTCGATGTAGCCGTAGCCGGTATCAGGCCCGGAGGGTTCAATACCGAACAGAACGAGGCGGCCTTCGCGTCGAGCCAACGCGGCCGCATCGGCCACGGCATCGTTGAACCCCGCTTGCTGGTCGATCAAGTGATCGGCGGCCAGCACGACCAGCACGACATCCGCTCCGAACTTCGCCTGCGCCCATAGCGCCGCGAGCGCGACCGCCGGCGCCGTATTGCGACCGACCGGCTCGAGCAGCAGCGAAATCTGTCGCGCGCCGGACTGGTCCATCAACTCTTCGGCCGTCTTGTACGAGTACGCCATATTGGTCACGACCGCGGCATGCGAGACGCCCGGGCAGCGCACACGCACGTTCCCAAGTCATCTGCAGCAGACTCTTGCCACCGGCGATTTTCATGAATGGCTTCGGCATCGCCTCGCGCGACACGGGCCACAAGCGCGTGCCCGAGCCGCCGGACAGAATGATCGGAAGCAACTGCATCAAATTGGCCTACTCTCTGACTTCATCCTAACGTGTTCATCGGTAGATGCCCACAATTAGCAGCTTATCAGTGCTGACCGCTGCGGGCGTTAACCAGTGGCCGCTAGAATCTTCGGCGAGAAGAAACAATCCATCGACGTGACACTTCCCGATCCCTCAATCTTCAAGGCGTACGACGTGCGCGGCATCGTCGATCGCACATTGACGCAATCTGCGGTGCGAGCGATTGGTTCAGCACTCGGCTCGCTCGCTTCCGAGAGTGCGGTGAATTGCATCGCCGTCGGTCGCGATGGGCGACTGTCAGGGCCCGCGCTGCGCGATGCGTTGGTCGATGGCATTACAAGCACCGGGATCGATGTGACCGACATCGGCATGGCGCCGACGCCGGTGCTTTACTTCGCCACGCATCACTTGAAGACCGGCTCCGGCGTTTCGATCACCGGCAGCCATAACCCGCCCGAATATAACGGGCTGAAGATGATGCTCGCCGGAGCCACGCTGTATGGCGACGGCATTCAGGCGCTGCGTCAGCGGCTTGAGAGTGGGCGCATCGTCGTTGCCTCTCGTCGCGGGCAACGCCAGAGCGTCGATGTCGTTCCGGCGTACCTGGGTGCAATCACAGGTGACGTCAAGCTGGCACGGCCGATGAAGATTGCGATCGATTGTGGCAACGGCGTCGCGGGCGCCGTGGCTCCCGAGCTGTACCGCCGGCTGGGCTGCGACGTCATCGAGCTGTTCTGCGATGTCGACGGAACGTTTCCGAATCATCACCCCGATCCCTCGCATCCGGAGAACTTGCAGGATCTGATTCGCTCCCTGCGCGAAACCGATGCCGAGATCGGACTTGCGTTCGATGGTGATGGCGATCGATTGGGCGTCGTTACCAAGGATGGCCGGATCATTTATCCGGATCGGCAGATGATGCTGTTTGCTCAGCACGTGCTCGCGCAACGGCCGGGCAGTGAAATCATTTTCGACGTCAAGTGCACGCGGCTGCTCGCGCCGTGGATCCGCGAGCATGGCGGCCGGCCGACGATGTGGCGCACCGGACATTCACTGATCAAGGCGAAGTTAAAGGAGACGGGCGCGCCGTTCGCCGGCGAGATGAGCGGTCATTTTTTCTTCAACGATCGCTGGCCTGGATTCGACGACGGCCTGTACGCCGGCGCAAGGTTGCTCGAAGTGTTGAGCCGGCACGCCGATCCTTCTGCGCAATTGAACGCACTGCCGGACGCGGTGAACACTCCGGAGTTGCAGCTTAAGACGGCAGACGGCGAGAACTTCACTCTGGTTGAGCGCTTGAGAATCGGAGGGCAGTTTGCCGGCGCGAAGGAGATCATCACGATCGACGGCGTGCGAGTCGAATACGCCGACGGTTTCGGTCTGGCACGGCCTTCGAACACGACACCGGTGGTCGTGATGCGATTCGAAGGCGATGACTCCGCCGCGCTCAAGCGGATCCAGCAGAAGTTCGGCGCGGAGATTCTGAAGATCAAGCCCGACGCTCAGTTGCCCTTTGCATGACCGTGAAAACGGTGCTGGTGACCGGCGGCGCGGGCTACATCGGCACCCATACGATGGTCGAGTTGCTCGGCAGCGGCTACGACGTTGTATGCCTCGATAACTTCAGCAACAGCTCTCCCGAAGCGATCAAGCGCGTCGAGAAGATCGCTGGCAAGCGAGTCACCAGTGTCAATGGAGACGTGCGCGATCGTGAGGTGCTGGCGCGGCTGTTCGTGCGTCCGATCGACGGCGTGATTCACTTCGCGGCGCTAAAAGCGATCGGTGAATCGCTGACGCAGCCGGTGAATTACTACGACAACAACGTCGGAGGCGCGCTCGCACTGCTCGATGCGATGAATGCGAGGAAGGTACATCGCGTCGTATTCAGCTCGTCGGCCACTGTCTACGGTGTTCCGGACAAATTGCCGATCGAAGAGAGCGCGCCGATCCGGCCGGTCAATCCGTACGGGCATAGCAAGGCGATGGTCGAGCAGATCCTGCGTGACTGGTGCGAATCCGGTTCGGACAACGCGGCCGTCTCATTGCGCTACTTCAATCCGATCGGAGCGCACCAGAGCGGAATGATCGGCGAAGACCCGCACGACGTGCCAAACAATCTGTTTCCGTTCATCACGCACGTTGCGATCGGCAAGCTCGACAAGCTGACCGTCTGGGGTAACGACTGGCCGACAGAGGACGGCACCGGAGTGCGCGACTACCTGCACGTGATGGACCTGGCACGCGGACACGTCAATGCGCTCGAGTATGCGTTTGGCCATGCGGGATGCGTCACAGTGAACCTCGGGACCGGCCATGGCACGAGCGTGCTGCAAATGATCGCGGCGTTCGAAGCCGCATCGGGCAAGAAGATTCCATATGCGATCGGCGCGCGGCGCACTGGCGATGTCGCCGCGTGCTGGGCCGACCCGCGTTGGCGCAGCAACTGTTGGGCTGGCAGCCGATAGTTGAGTGTCGAACAGGCGTGCGCCGACGGCTGGCGTTGGCAGCAGGCAAATCCGAACGGCTATCGCGGCTGACGCGCTCCGTGCGAATCCTGATCGTCAAGACGTCCTCGATGGGTGACGTCGTGCATGCGCTGCCACTGGCCGCCGACATCTTGCGTGCTCGGTCCGATGCGGTGGTGGATTGGTTGGTCGAGGAGTCTTTTGCAGCGATTCCCGCGATGAGCCGCTACGTTGCCGGCGTTCATCGCGTCGCGCTGCGTCGTTGGCGCTGGCGCCCGTTCGATCCCGCCGTATGGCACGAAGTGCGAGTGGCGAAGCAGACGTTGCGCGATGCCCGCTACGACCTGGTGCTCGATGCGCAGGGGCTCGCCAAGAGCGCGTGGCTTGCGCGCTGGACCGGAGCACCGGTTGCGGGTTTCGATTCGAAGGCCGCGCGCGAGCGCATCGCAGCGCATTTTTATCAGCGAACGTTCGACGTGCCACGACAATTGCATGCGGTGGAGCGATGTCGGCGATTGGGCGCCCTTGCGCTCGACTACCCGGTGACCGGCCCGCCGCAATTCGGTATTGAATCTCAACTCGTACGGCAAGCGGCGCAGAACGGACGCGCGGCGGTGCTGCTGGTTAACGCGAGCCGCGCAACGAAGCTATGGGATGACGAGCGCTGGCTCGCAGTCGAACGCTGGCTGGCGGAGCGGGGGATTGCGAGCGTTCTGTTCTCCGGGTCGGCTGAGGAGCGCCGGCGTACCGAATCGCTGGCATCTCGAATGCAACGCGCCACGGTCGCTCCAGCCTCGACTCTCGATGCGATTGCCGCAACGCTTGCCGCAGCATCGGTCGTAATCGGTCTCGATACCGGACTCACGCATCTGGCAGCTGCGCTCGGGCGGCCAACAGTCGGCATCTATTGCGACTACGACCCGGCGTTGGTCGGACTGATCGGCGACGTGTCCACCGGCAATGCGGTCGCGAGCGTCGGGAGCGCGATCGAGGCACCGACTGCAACTGAAGTGATCGAAGCTGTCGCGCGCGTGATGGACGGAAGTCGATGAGTCTCGCACGTGCTGCCTACACGGCGTTCACTTTCTTCGCGGCGCCACTTGCTGCGCTTTATCTGCTCTGGCGTTCGCGACGACAACCGGAGTATCGAGCGCACTGGGCGGAGCGTTTCGGCTTCGCGCGCTACGCGCTGGACGATACGAGTCCGGTGATCTGGATTCATGCGGTCTCGCTCGGTGAAACACGCGCCGCCGAGCCGTTGCTCGATGCGCTCGCCAGGCGCTTTCCGCGACACCGCTTTCTGTTGACTCACATGACGCCGACCGGCCGCGCGGCCGGCGCAGCCATCGCAGCGCGCTGGCCCGATCGCGTGGTGCAGACCTATCTGCCGTACGACCTGCCGTACGCAGTACGGCGTTTCCTGCGCGCATTTCGCCCGCTGGTCGGTATCAGCATTGAAACGGAGACCTGGCCGAACCTGCTGGCGATTGCGACCGAGTTGCGCGTGCCGATGGTGCTCGTCAATGCGCGTCTGTCCGAACGGTCCTACCGGCTGATGCGCCGCTACGAGACACTGATGCGCGAGACTGCAGCTCGTTTTGCCCTCGTGCTGGCTCAAAGCGATGCCGACGCCGCAAGAATTCGAGCCATCGGCGCGAGCAACATCGAAGTCGTCGGCAATCTGAAATTCGATTTCACTCCCGATCAAGCATTGGTTGCACGCGGAAGGGCATGGCGCAAGGCGCTCGGCGCCCGGCCCGTCTGGCTTTTCGCCAGCACACGCGAAGATGAAGAAGCCATGATCCTGAGTGCGCTGCCCAGGAATCGTGACGCGACGGTCATCATCGTCCCGCGCCACCCGCAGCGGTTCGATGAAGTCGCGCGCATCATCGAGGCGCATGGACTTGCCTTCAAGCGGCAGTCGAAATCGGGGTCTGACCCGGACTCTCCTAAATCGGGGTCTGACCCCGATTTATTTCTTGGGGATTCGATGGGCGAGATGGCGATGTACTACGCGGCGGCGGACGTGGCGTTGATCGGCGGCAGCCTGGCCAACCTTGGGGGGCAGAATCTGATCGAGGCGTGTGCGGTGGGAACACCGGTCGTCGTCGGACCGCACACCTTCAACTTCGAACAGGCGACGCGCGATGCGATCGCCGCGGGTGCTGCGGTTCGTGTGGCGGATGCGGCGGAAGCCATTGCGGCGCTGGCGTCGATTACGAGTGAGCCTGCGCGACGTCAGCGCATGAGCGAAGCGGCGCTGCACTTCGCGATGGCGCATCGCGGAGCGACGATGCGTACTGTTGAACGGCTGGTCCCGTTTATCGAGGGGCGGGCCGCGGGGTCCGTGAGGGTGGCGGAGATTGAGCAGGCGGCGCCGTAACGCCCGGTATCGTTGAGGTCGCCGGCGGCCTCGACGGAGGCCGTATGTTAAGCGCCGGAATATCGGGCACGGTAATCGGTTGCTCAGGATCGAGCAGCGCACTAACGGCGGCGATGTCTTCCTCACTCAATGTGCCTGCGGCTGCCTTCAGGCGCAGCCCGGCCAGCAGAAAGTCATAACGCGCACGCTTTAGATCACGCTGCGTCTGCACCAGTTGCGTGGTGGCGTTCAGCACATCGAGCTGAATACGCACGCCGACTTCGTAGCCCAATTGTGTGGATTCCAGTTGCGTGCGAGCAGACACTTCAGCCGACTCAAGGGCGCTGACCTGCGCCAGCCCGAAGTTGACACCGGTATACGCGTCGCGCGCGGCATTGGCCGCCGTGCGGCGTGCCGTTTCCAGATCGAAGTTCGAACGCTCCTGCAACGCGAGGGCCTCGCGCACCCGGCTTTGAATCAGCCCGCCGGTGTAAATCGGCACATTCAACAGCACGCCCACCGAGCCACTATTGATGCGTGGATTCAGATCGCTTGCTTGCGTACCGTTGAACTTGTTGATGTTGTAGCCGCTGACCAGGTCGACGGTCGGCTTATAAGCGTCACGCTGGCGATCGATCTCGCGCGTCGAGATTTCGTAGCTGGAGCGCGCGATCTGCACCGGATAGCTGCCGGTTTCCGCAGCGCGTACCCACGTGTTGATGTCTTGCGGCTGCGGCGGGTTCAACGTCGGCCGCTCGCGTAGCGGCGCCAATGTGTCCGGATCACGGGCGATGATGACCTGCAGCTCGCTGCGGCGAACCAGCAGCGTACCGAGCGCAACCTGCTCCTGCGCAACGATCTGATCGAACCGCGCCTGCGCTTCGTTGGTGTCGATAATCGTCTTAGTGCCGACCTCGAATTCGCGGCGTGCTTGTTGCAGCTGCTCGCTGGTGGCTATTTTTGCCGCGACCAACGCGATTACCTGATCGCGAGCGCCGAGCACGTTGAAATATGCGTTCGCCACCCGCAGTGCCAAATCCTGCTGCGATTGCGCAAGCTGAGCCTCGCCCTGCAATACCGTCAGCTTGGCCTGATCGAGCGCGGTCCAGTTTTGCGGACGATAAAGTGGCACGACGAGATCCAACCCGCCGCCATAGACTTGGTAGTTACTCGTGGTGTCGGGAATTGTCGCGCTGTAATAGTTCTGGTCGCCGCGGGCGTTTAGTCCCAGGTTGGGTAGGAGCGCCGCGCGCGCCTGCGGTACGCGCTCCTGTGTAGCCACCTGCTGCGCCCGCGCCGAGGCCAGTGTGGCGTCGTTTGCCAGCGCCTCGCGATACAGGCCCAGCAAGTCATTGCGTGGGCGGGTAGCTGCGATGTCCGCCATCGTGCGCGCATCGGTCGGCTGTTGCTGTGCCACTCCCTTGCCTATCGGCGCAATCAGTAGAGTCGCGCTAACGGTCGCCGCGACGATCCGCTGCAGCGTCGGGCGTCTTGTTGTTGTCATCGGCCGCTCCATTAGTGCGTCAATACAAGTACGTAAATATGAGTACGTCAACACGTCGGCGTCGCCGGATCGTAGGTCGGCCACTCCGCTGGCAGCGTCTTCATCAAAATCTGAAGCTCGACGGCCGTTGCGCGTTGCGCAGCGGCTTCGCATGCGTTTCGAACAAGCTCAGCGTGTCGTATCCGTCAGTGGTGACTCGGGTGATGATCTGCGCCACCATCGCCGGCTCGTCGCCGACGATCGCGGCCAGCCGACCGCCTACTTTCAACTGATCGGTGAGCGATGGCGGAACAATCGGCAACGAGCCGGTGACCACGATCACGTCGTACGGTGCATCGTCGGC
This sequence comes from uncultured beta proteobacterium, assembly GCA_963824935.1. Lineage (GTDB taxonomy): Bacteria > Pseudomonadota > Gammaproteobacteria > Burkholderiales > Burkholderiaceae_F > JACCZX01. Next base: position 160,460 of record CAWGRF010000024.1, read on the forward strand.
GAAGCCGCGACTTGCATCAGCCAGCTTGACGCGCACGTTGTGCACGCCGGAGCGCCGCAGATTGGATTCACCAAAAGCCTTTAGCCGTGCCTCGATCTCGACTGAAATGACATCGTCCGCCTTGTGCGCCAGCAGCGCGGCCATATAGCCCGAGCCGGTGCCGACTTCGAGCACGCGCTCGTGCGATTTGATCGTCAGCTCCTGCAGGATGCGCGCTTCCACCTTCGGCGCCCACATCGATTCGCCGCTGTCCCAGTCTTCGAAGCGCAGCGGAATCTCCATGTCCGCGAACGCCAGGGCGCGGTACGCCGGCGGCACGAAGTCTTCGCGCTTGACGATAAACAGCAGATCGAGCACCGACTGATCGAGCACGTCCCAGGTCCGCACTTGCTGCTCGACCATGTTGAAGCGCGCCTCTTCGAAATCTAACCCCGCGTGCATCGATGACCTGCTCTTGCCAAATGGCGCGAAAGTCTATCAGCGGGGCATCCGTTTGCTTCGCAGTTCACACCGCGATATGTGCGCTCTGTCGCATCCGCGCAATGTGGCAAGCTCGCGCCGATGAAATCGACATCGATTCCCAACGTGTTGACGATCGCTGGCGTCGATCCTTCGGGCGGCGCCGGCATCGTCGCCGATATCAAGGCGATCAGCGCTCAGCGCGCCTACGCGTGCGCCGTAGTCGCGGCATTGACCGCGCAAAACACGCAGGCGGTGACCGGCGTGCTGGCGGTCGATCCCGCGTTCGTCGCGCGGCAGATCGATACGCTGTTTGCCGATGTCCGCATCGATTCGCTGAAGATCGGCATGGTCGGTCAGGCGGCGGTAATCGAAGTTATCGCCGACCGTCTTAGCGCGTGGGAGACGCCGCATCGAGTGCTCGATCCAGTGATGGTCGCCAAGAGCGGCGACACGTTGCTGGAAAAATCGGCGATCGGGGCATTGCGCGATGTGCTGCTGCCGCTAGCTACCGTGATTACGCCGAATTTGCCGGAGGCCGGTGTGCTGCTCGAAGCACGCGCGGTCGAAACGGTGAAGGAGATGTATCGCGTCGCCGAGCGGCTGCGCGAGCTGATGCCCGCCAGCCGCGCGCGATGGGTGTATCTGAAGGGCGGTCACCTGCCGGGCGGCGATGCTTTCGATCTGTTGACCGACGGCGATCGCATGATCGAGCTCAATGCGCCGCGAGTTGCGACGAAGAACACTCATGGCACCGGCTGCACGCTTTCGGCCGCGCTGGCAGCGCTTCTACCGCAGACTGACGACGTGCCCGAAGCGGCGCACCGCGCCAAGTTGTATCTGACCGAAGCGCTGCGCCACGCTGATCAACTCTCGGTCGGCTCAGGGCATGGACCGGGCATCACTTTCACGCATTATGGAAGCCCGCTGCGTGACATAATGCGCGCCCTCGGCGGATTAGCTCAGCCGGTTAGAGCAGCGGAATCATAATCCGTGTGTCCGGGGTTCGAGTCCCTGATCCGCCACCAAGATAAATCTATGCGCACCTTTTCAAGACTGGCTGCACTTTTTATCGGCATTTCACTGCTCGCCTGTGGGTCGACCAACAAGCTGCCAGACGGCTCGATGATCGGCGTCATGACAACGCAGCAGTTGCCAATGGTCACCATCGATCGCCAGCAGTATCGGCTGGCGCCGGGCGCACGCATTGTCGGCGCCAATAACGCCAGCGTGACGCCGAACCAGGTGCCGCCTGACAGCAAGGTGCGCTATCGCGTCGATGCGTCGGGGCTGGTTACGCATGTCTGGATTCTTCCGCCCGACAAGTAGTCTCATTTCTCTCGCCGCCGGATCTAAACCGTGACCGCGAAAAAACTCTATATCCGCACCTTCGGCTGCCAGATGAACGAGTACGACTCGGACAAGATGGCCGACGTGCTGCACGCATCCGACGGCCTGATCGCGACCGACGATCCGGCTGATGCCGACGTGATTCTGTTCAATACCTGCTCGGTGCGTGAAAAGGCGCAAGAGAAAGTCTTCTCCGATCTCGGCCGTGTCAAGCACCTGAAGCAGCGCAAGCCCGGCCTTCTGATCGGGGTCGGCGGCTGTGTGGCGAGCCAGGAGGGCGCCGCGATCGTCGAGCGGGCGCCGTATGTCGATGTGGTATTCGGTCCGCAGACGTCTGCACCGGCTGCCAGACCTGATTCGCAAGCGGCGCGCCAGCGGGCGTCCGCAAGTCGACATCTCGTTTCCCGAAATCGAGAAGTTCGACCATCTGCCGCCGCCCAGAGTCGAAGGCGCGAGTGCGTACGTGTCGATCATGGAAGGCTGCAGCAAGTACTGCAGCTTCTGCGTCGTGCCGTACACGCGTGGCGAGGAGGTATCGCGCCCACTCGACGATGTGCTGACCGAAGTGGCCGACCTTGCCGCGCAGGGCGTCAAGGAAGTGACGCTGCTTGGCCAGAACGTCAATGCGTATCGCGCGGGCGACACCCACTTCGCAGCGGTGCTGGAATACGTTGCCGAGATTCCGGGTATCGAACGGATTCGCTATACGACTTCGCATCCGAAAGAATTCACGCAGAGCCTGATCGACGTGTACGCGCGGTTGCCGAAGCTCGTGAACCACGTGCATCTGCCGGTGCAGTCGGGCAGCGATCGCGTCCTGGCGGCGATGAAGCGCGGCTATACCGTGCTCGAATACAAGTCGATCGTGCGCCGTCTGCGGCAGGTGCGGCCGGGCATTTCGATCTCTTCCGATTTCATCGTCGGGTTTCCGGGTGAAGGCGAGCAGGATTTCGAACAGACGATGCGCCTGATCGACGACATCGGTTTCGATGCCAGCTTCAGCTTTGTCTACAGCAAGCGGCCCGGTACGCCGGCGGCCGACTATCCCGACGACACAACGCAGGAGGCCAAGCTCGCGCGGCTGGCTCGATTGCAGGAGGCTGTCAATGCCAACGCTGCGCGCATCAGCACGGCGATGGTCGGCTCGGTGCAGCGTGTGCTAGTCGAAGGGCCGTCGAAGAAGGATGCGAACGAGTTGATGGGCCGCACGGAAAACAATCGCATCGTCAATTTCCCGGGCGGTCCGCGGACGGCCCGGCTGGTCGGGCAGATGCTCGACGTCCGCATTGCGCAGGCATTGCCGCATTCGCTGCGCGGGGAACTTCATCTGCGCGAGCAGGCTCTCAGTGCGTGCGATGAACCGCCGCTGGGGGCGACGAAGTACGCTCAGTGAGGTGGGGGCGCGCGCTACGATCTTCGCCGCGTGGGGCGCGACGAAGGCGCCGAGCTAGGGGTCTGAAATCTGGGAGGGCAGCACCATGAATGAATTACAACCGGCGCGCTATGCGTCGCCGCTCGTTACTGCATTAACGACGACGCTTGCCTCCGGGATGCTCTCGGCATGCGCCGTCATGCAGCCGATTACGAACCTCCTGCTACCTCCTGCGCCCCCAACCGGAGCCTCAGCGGTACCGGCGGCTTCCGCGCCCACAGCGCCGCCAGCAGCTACCGACGCCGGGGCCCGCCCGGCCACGGCTGCCGCGGCTCCAGTGCCAACTCCCCCGGCGGCTGGAACGCCGCGGCCGTTTGCCGATGTGATCAAAGATGCAAAGCGCGTGGCCGGCTTTCTTCCGATCTGGCAGAAGGACGATCGCACCTGGATCGAGATCGCGCCGGAGCACTTGGACAAGCCGTTTTTCCTGTCGATCAATATGAGCCGCGGGATTGGGGAGCGGATGCTGTTTGCCGGGACGATGGGCTCGACGTACTACGGTACCGGCGGCGAATACGTCGGGCAGTTTCGCAAGGCGGCCGGCAACGTGCAGTTACTGGCGAAGAACACGACCTTTATCGCGCGTGCGGGCTCGCCCGAAGAGCGCGCGGTCAAGAACGCTTTCTCAGACAGTTTGCTTGGTTCGGCGCCGATCGCAAGCGCGCCTCATCCGGAGCGCAAATCGATTCTGATCGATGCCAATGCGCTGCTGATGACCGATATGCCGCGCGCTTCGTTTGCGATCGAGCGTGCGTATCGCAACTCGTTTCAATTCGACGCGCGCAATTCTTTTATCCAGTCTGCCAAGACCAATGATGAGCGCACGGTGTTCGACGTGACTGCCCATTACGCACAGCCGCGCATCCCGGTACAGCAACCGCCGCTTCCGGGTGCAACGCCGGCGCCGTTTTATCCGCCGCCGGCCGTGCTTGAAGATCCGCGCAGCTTGTTCCTCGGATTCTTGTACACGTTTACCAAGCTTCCGGAGAATCCAATGCGGCCCCGGCTGGCCGACTCTCGCATCGGGCACTTCGGTACGCCAAAGGTGGACTTTTCCGATGACTCGAAGTTCCTGCCGGTGCGCTGGTATGTGCAGCGCTGGCGACTCGAGAAAAAAGACCCGAATGCGGACGTTTCCGAGCCGGTAAAACCGATCACGTTTTATCTCGGCAACGAAATTCCGGAAAAGTATCGCGAGCCGATCCGGCAGGGCATTCTCGAATGGAACAAAGGATTCGAGCGCGTTGGTTTCAAAGACGCGATCGTCGTCACGCAACAACCCGACGATGCCGACTATGACCTCGGCGAGCCGCAGTACGCGTCGGTGCGCTGGATGGCCACCGCAACGCCGTCGTTCGGCGCGATCGGGCCGTCGCAGGTCGATCCGCGCACCGGCGAGATTCTCGATGCCGATATCGGCTTTGATTCGAACATAGTGCGTAAGGTTCGTGCGTGGAAAAGCGAAGGAGTCGTCACGTACACCCCGATGTATGACGCGGTTTCGGGCGAACTCAATGCTGGCGCGATCGGTGTCGGCCACGGCCGCTTTTGCAGCTACTTTGAACACGCTTCGCGTGAAGTCGGCTTTGCGCTGGCGTTGCTTGAAGCGCGCGGCGAACTCGATCCCAACGGTCCCGAGGCTGACAGGCTGGTATTCGACTTTCTTAAAGACGCGACGATGCACGAGGTCGGCCACGCCCTGGGTTTGCGCCACAACTTCCGCGCGTCGACGGCCGTCAATCAGCAGCAGGCGTCCGACAAGTCGTACGCTGAGAAACACGGACTTACGGGTTCGGTGATGGAGTACACGCCGGTCAACATCGCGTTAAAGGGCGAAAAGCAGGGTGCGTACTTCACGCCGACTCTTGGCGCGTACGACTACTGGGCGCTGGAGTACGCCTACAAGCCGTTGGGCGCAGGACGAAGAGGGCGCAGAGCTGGCAAAGATCGCCGCGCGCGCCAGCGATCCTCAGCTTGCGTTTGCAACTGACGAAGATATCGGTGTCGCGATCGATCCACTGGTCAATCAGAACGACCTCGGCAGCGACCCGCTCGCGTTCTTCAAACGCCGGATGAAGCTGTCGCAGGAGTTGTGGCAGCGCCTGGAGGGGCGTGAGCTGGCAAGCGGTGACAGCTATTCGATGCTGCGCCGCCGATTTCTGGCCGGCTTTACACAGATGGGCTATGCGATGGGCACGGCCGCCAAGTACGTCGGTGGGTCCGAGCTGGTTAATGACTATGCAGGCAGCTCGCGGCTGCCGATCACGCCGATCGACGCCGCCAAGCAACGCGAAGCGTTGACGATCATCGCAGATGGGCTGCTGCGTAGCGACAGCTTCAAGGTGTCGTCGGAATTCATGCGCAAGCTGGTGACCGACCGGCTCGAACGCAATTCCTCGTTTCTGAGTAACTATGTCGCGTCCGGCTCTCCGTATGAGCTCAATCTTCCGGAGCGCGTTCTGACGGTGCAGCGCGATGTGCTGAATCGCCTGATGAGTCCCGTGGTGGCGCGCCGGGTGGTAGAGAACGCCGGGCACGGTGCAGCGCAGCGCGGGAAAAAGGCTGATCCGCTTACGCTCTCGGAGTTGTACGGAACAGTGCAGCGCGCGATCTGGGAAGAGGCGCGTGTCGGTGCCGATAGCGATGTGATGCGTCGCAATCTGCAGCGCGAACATCTGCGGCGTTTAACCGGCGGCTTGCTCGGCTCGTCCAGCAGCTATCCAGCCGATGCACGTGCATTGATGCGGCGTGACGCGCGCCAATTGAGCGAGTGGCTCGCAGCCGCCGCCGCCAAGCCCGGTCTGAGCGCCGAAACGCGTGCGCACTATGCGGAAGCGTCGGAATCGCTGGCCGAAGCACTGAAAGCGCAGATGTTTCGCAGCGGGGTTTGACCGTGGCCCTCCCCACCCTTAAAACGTGAGTGCGAGACGAGCCTCGGGTGCGAAGAAAGTATTGACGTTTGCGGCTGACGCCGACAACGCCGAGCTTGCGAACCTAACGGGTTCGCTCGACGCTAACCTGCGCCAGATCGAGACCGAGCTTGATGTCTCGATCGCGCGGCGTGGTCACCAGTTTCGCATCGAGGGCTCAGCGGAGAACGGACAAGCTGCCGTCGCGGTGCTCGAGCATTTTCTCGAGAGAGCGCGTAAATCGCAGCGCACCATATCGGTCGACGACATTCAGCTTTACTTTGTCGAGCTGCGCGGCGCGCGAGATCAATCGCGCGTGTCGGTTGACGATTCGGCGGTGCCACCGCTTCATACACGCCGGCCCGATCTGCGCGGACGTACGCCGCGCCAGCGCGACTACATCGAAGCGATCCTGGGGCACGACATCACGCTCGCCATCGGACCGGCCGGCACCGGCAAGACGTATCTGGCAGTCGCAACGGCGGTCGATGCGCTTGAGCGTGATGTAGTCAAGCGAATCGTGTTGACGCGGCCGGCGGTCGAGGCGGGTGAACGGCTCGGTTTTCTGCCCGGCGATCTCGCGCAGAAGGTCGACCCGTACCTGCGTCCGCTGTATGACGCGTTATTCGACCTACTTGGCTTTGACAAGACACAGCGGCTGCTGGAACGGCAGACGATCGAAATCGCGCCGCTCGCGTACATGCGCGGGCGCACATTGAATCAATCGTTCGTGATCCTGGATGAAGCGCAGAACACGACGCGCGAGCAGATGAAAATGTTCTTGACGCGCATCGGTTTCGGCTCCAAGGCGGTTGTGAACGGCGATGTGACACAGATCGATCTCCCGAAAGGAACGACCAGCGGCCTGGTCGAGGCGCAGCACGTGCTGGCCGATGTGCGTGGCATCGCGTTGATCTACTTCACCGCGGCCGACGTGGTGCGGCATCCGCTGGTCGGCCGCATTGTCGAAGCCTATGAAGCGGCCGAAGAACGCGCACAGGCCGCCGAGGTTGCGCGGCCGGTCGCCGTAGTCGGGTCGGCGACGCGCCGTCGCGTCAGCTAGGCGTGCCGAAACTCGCGTTATCGATCCAGGGTCATGCCCGATTTCCTGATCTGCCTGCGCGGTCGACGCTGGCGCGCTGGATTACGGCTACGCTCGAATCCGACGCGCAGCTGACTCTGCGCTTTGTCGATGCGCGCGAAGCTCGTCGGCTCAACCGAGAGTTTCGCGGCAAGGACTACGCCGCTGATGTGTTGACATTCAGCTATGCCACCGAGCCGATCGTGCGTGCCGATATCGTCATCTGCGTGCCGGTGCTGCGGCGCGAAGCACGCACGCGGCGCACGCCGATCGCCGACCATCTTGCCCACCTGGCGGTGCACGCCACGCTTCACGCGCAGGGGCACGTGCACGACCGGGCCGCAGCTGCGAAAGCGATGGAAGCGCGCGAGGCCACAGTCCTCCGCTCGCTTGGAAAGCGCGATCCCTATCGTCCTTAAGTCGGATCCTCGAATCGGGTCAGACCGCGTTATTGTCAAATCCGGGTCGTGTATTCTCGATTCGTTCTAACTCTTGGAAGGCGGCCGGTTTGCCGCACGGCCTTCCGCCCCGAATGTCAGAACCTCCGAGTCGATCCCCTTCCTCTCAAAAACACAAGACCCTGCTTGAACGCCTGACCGCGTTCATCTTCCGCGAACCGGAAAATCGCGAAGAGCTGCTCCAAGCGCTGCACGAAGCGCATGAGCGCGACCTGCTCGATGCCGATGCGCTGTCGATGATCGAAGGAGTCCTGCAGGTTTCCGAATTGCGCGCGCGTGACATGATGATTCCGCGCTCGCAGATGGACGTCATAGACATATCGGAGCCACCGCCAAGCTGGATTCCGTTCGTGATCGAGACGGCGCATTCGCGCTTTCCGGTGATCGAAGGCAGCCCCGACCACGTGATCGGAATCCTGCTCGCCAAGGACCTGGTTCGCTATTACACCGAAGCGGACTTCGACGTGCGCACGAACCTACGTCCGGCCGTTTTCATCCCCGAGAGTAAGCCGCTGAACGTGCTGCTGCGCGACTTTCGTGCCAATCGCCACCATATCGCGATCGTGGTCGACGAATATGGCGGCGTCTCAGGGCTCATCACGATCGAGGATGTGCTCGAGCAGATCGTCGGCGACATTGAAGATGAGTTCGACTTCGACGAAGGCGACGATGCGATCGTCGCCGAGGGCGACGGGCGATATCGAGTCAAGGCGCTGACGGAAATCGGGCAATTCAATGCAAGTTTCGGCACCACGCTCTCAAGCGCGGCGTTCGACACGATCGGGGGACTATTGACCGAGCAGTTCGGCCGCGTGCCGAAGCGCGGCGACGTAGTCGTGCTTGAGGATCTTCGCTTTGAAGTCCTTCGCGCCGACGCGCGCCGTCCGCATCTGTTCTTGGTGACTCGTCAGCCAAAGAAGACAGTGGCAGAGGAGTTCGCCCACATCGACGAGCGGCACGCGGCGTAAGCGGCACAATCCAGCGCCGTCCGTTTCTCGGATCTAGCCCTGAATGAATCCGGGTCGCCGTCTCCGGCCCCTGTGGCCGCTTGTTGCACTGCTCGCGGGTGCGTTGCACGCGTGCTCGTTCGCGCCGTTTACTCTGCCGTGGCTGCAGGTGCTTGCGCTGGCCGCCTTGTTCGCGCTTGCCATACGGGCCGCCTCCGCGCGGAGCGCGGCACTGTTGGGGTTTGCGTTCGGACTGGGTTGGTTCGGCGTCGGCGTCTCGTGGGTGTACGTCAGCATGCACGTCTATGGGCTGATGCCTGCGTTGTTAGCGGGCGCAGCGACGGCGGGATTCTGCGCGTACCTTGCTATCTATCCTGCGTTGGCGCTTGGCCTTGCGCACAGACTCTTTCCGACTGCATCGGTGCGCCTGACGCTCGGCCTGCCGGCGTTGTGGACGATCTCCGAATGGTTGCGCGGGACGATTTTCACCGGCTTTCCATGGCTGGCAAGCGGCTACGCGCACACAGACGGCCCATTGGCGGGCTGGGCGCCCACGCTTGGCATGTACGGCATCACGCTGATGGCAGGGTTGCTTGCCGGCGCGCTGGCGGTGCTGGCGCTACCCGCGCGAGAGCGAGGAGCGCGGCGCTATGGCTGGATTGCCGCGACGTTCGTCATTGTCATCGGCGGCGGATGGCTTGGCCGCATGCAATCGTGGACGCAGCCGGCGGGCGCACCGATCAGCGTCCGGCTCGTGCAAGCGAACATCCCGCAGAATCTGAAATTCGAAGCGAACGGCATTGCGCGCGCGTTCACTGAGCATTGGGCGTTGATGCAAGGGCCGAGGGTCGACCTTGTGGCGTTGCCCGAATCGATTTTCCCGGTGCCAATGGATCACGTGCCCACACCGTATCTGCAAGCGTTGCGTGAGTTTGCGCGCACGCAGCAGAGTGCAGTGCTGTATGGAGTCTTTTTAGAACAGCCGCGCGGTCATTACTTCAACAGCGCAGTCGCGTATGCGCCCACCGATGCGCCGGAGGATGCAGTCTCGCGCCGTTACAGCAAGCGGCACCTGGTGCCGTTCGGCGAGTTCATTCCACCGGGGTTCCGCTGGTTCGTCGATCTGATGAAGATGCCGATCGGGGACCAGCAGCACGGCACCACCGCGCAGTCGCTCCAGCTCGTGGGCCAGAGAATCGCCGTCAACATCTGCTACGAAGATCTGTTCGGAGAAGAGATCATCGATGCTTGGCGCGCGCCGGGGCCCGCGCCGACGTTGATGCTGAACATTTCGAATCTCGCGTGGTTCAATGACTCGCTGGCACTGCCGCAGCACCTGCAGATCTCGCGCATGCGCGCACTCGAGACTCAGCATCCGATGCTGCGCGCGACGAATACCGGGGCCACCGCGATCATCGACGCGCGCGGGGAGGTCGCGGCGCAGCTTCCTTACCTGACGGCCGGTGCGCTGACCGGCGCAGTGCAGGGCTATCAGGGAACGACACCGTACATTCGTTACGGCAACTGGCCGGCGCTGCTGATCGCCATGTTGCTGTTCGCGTCTGCGCTCATCATTGGTCGCTGGGGCATGCGAATCCGCCAGACCGCGTTGTAATGAGCGACGCAGGTGGCCGGCGCCGAATCCTCGAGCATCCCGGTCGCGCCGTCTAAACTCGCATCACTGCAGGCCAAACGTGGCGCTTGCAGCACAATACGTCGATGATCACGTTCCAAGAAACGATCCTGCGGCTTCAGAACTACTGGAGCGAGCAGGGTTGCGCTCTGGTGCAGCCGCTCGACCTCGAAGTCGGCGCCGGCACGTCGCATCCGGCGACGTTCCTGCGCGCGATCGGGCCCGAGCCGTGGCGTGCGGCGTACGTGCAGCCGTCGCGCCGGCCGAAGGACGCACGCTACGGCGAGAATCCGAACCGCGTGTATCAACATCACCAGTATCAGGTGGTATTGAAGCCTTCGCCGCCCGACATCGTCGAAACCTATCTAGGTTCACTCGCCGCGCTCGGCATCGACACGCTGACAAACGATATCCGGTTCGTCGAAGACAACTGGGAAAACCCGACGCTCGGCGCGTGGGGCCTCGGCTGGGAAGTGTGGATGAACGGCATGGAGATCACGCAGTTCACCTATTTTCAGCAGGTCGGCGGCCTCGAATGCAAGCCGATCACAGGCGAGATCACTTACGGCATCGAGCGGCTGGCAATGTATCTGCAGGATGTCGACAACATATTCGATCTCGTTTACACGACCTGGCGTGATCGCGGCGTCGAAAAGTCGCTCAGGTACGGCGATGTGTTTCATCAGAACGAGGTCGAGCAGAGCCGTTATAGCTTCGAGGCAGGCGAGCCGGAGGTATTGCTCGCCGAGTTCAATCTGTTCGAAGCTGAAGCAAAGCGTTTGATGGATGCCGAGCTGGCGCTACCAGCGTACGAGATGGTGTTGAAGTGCGGACACGCGTTCAATTTGCTCGATGCGCGCGGCGCGATCAGCGTGACCGAGCGGGCAGCCTACATCGGTCGCATCAGAACGCTGTCGCGCGCTGTCGCACAGAGCTACTACGAATCACGCGAGCGTCTCGGTTTTCCGATGATCGACGATGCAGCGGAGCTGGAGCCCGTATGAGCGCGTCGCTGCTCGTCGAGATTCACACCGAAGAGCTGCCGCCAAAGGCGCTGAAGACTCTGTCCGAAGCGTTCGCAACTGGCATCGAAAGTGGCCTGCGCGCGCGCAACTTCCTATCGGCGCAAAGCGTAATGACCGCATACGCTACACCGCGCCGGCTGGCGGTGCACGTGACCGACGTTGCCAAGCGGTCGGACGACACTTCGTTTCGCCACAAGTTGTTGCCGGTTGCAATCGGCCTCGGCGCGGGCGGCAAGCCGACCTCAGCGCTGAGAAAGAAACTCGCCGCGCTTGGCATCGAAACCCACGTTGACAAGCTGCAGCACGAAAGCGATGGCAAGCAGCAGGTGCTTGTATACGAAGGACAACGCCCCGGTGAGTTGCTGGTCTCGGCGCTGCAGTCGGTCGTTGAAGACACCATCGCTGCGTTGCCGGTTCCGAAGATGATGAGCTATCAACTGGCCGACGGCGTTACGACGGAGAAGTTCGTACGGCCGGCGCATCGATTAGTTGCGATGCACGGGCACGCGGTGGTGCCGGTGCACGCCCTTGGCTTGCACGCAGGCACCAAGACACTGGGCCACCGTTTTATGGCGCCCGGTGAATTGGCATTTCATTCCGCCGACACCTACGCCGAGCAGTTGCTCGACGACAGCTACGTGATCGCATCGTTTGAGCAGAGGCGCGCCAGGATCGAATCGCTGCTTCTGACTGCAGCGGGCAAGCACGATGCGCAACCCGTAATGCCGGACGCGTTGCTCGATGAAGTCACCGCGCTGGTCGAATGGCCGGTCGTCTACGAGTCGGCGTTCGAGCCCCAGTATCTCGACGTCCCATCCGAGTGCCTGTTGCTGACGATGCAGCAGAACCAGAAGTACTTCGCGCTAACCGATAGTGCTGGCGCGCTGATCGATCGCTTTTTGCTGGTCTCGAACATCGAAGCCGCGGATGATGGCGCTGCGATACGTGCCGGCAATGCACGTGTCGTGCGCGCGCGGCTCGCCGATGCAAAGTTCTTTTACGACCAGGACCGCAAGCAGACTCTGCAAAGCCGCGTTGCCGGCCTGGCAAGCGTCGTCTATCACGGCAAGCTCGGCTCGCAGCTGCAGCGAGTCGAACGCATTGTGAGCATCGCGGCAGGCGTTGCCGCCGAGCTCGGCGTCGACCCGGAGGTGGTCGAGCGCGCTGCGCGGCTTGCCAAGGCCGATCTACGCACGTTAATGGTTGGAGAGTTTCCTGAGCTGCAGGGCGTGATGGGCGAGTACTACGCACGACATGACGGCGAAGCAGCTGCAGTCTCGCTCGCGATTCGCGAACACTACTTACCGCGATTTGCAGGCGATGTGCTGCCGGAAAGCGCAGCCGGCGTCTGCGTGGCGCTGGCCGACAAGCTCGAAACGCTGGTGGGCCTGTTCGGTGTCGGCGAAAGGCCGACCGGGGAGAAAGATCCGTTCGCGCTGCGCCGGCATGCGCTCGGCATTTTGCGCATCTTGATCGGGAAGCAGCTCGCTGTGCCGCTCGACCGATTGCTGCGCATCGCAGACCAGGCGTTCAATGGGGTGGCAGCATTCGAGAGCCGCGACGAAGAGCTGAAGGAGTTCCTGTACGAACGCCTGCGCGGTGTGTTGCGCGACGACGGTTATTCGGCGCAGCAGGTCGAGGCGGTGATCTCAACGCAGCCGGGGCGGATCGATCAGGTGCCGCAGCAATTAGCCGCAGTGCGCGCCTTCATGGCGCTGCCGGAAGCCGAAAGCTTGGCGGCTGCCAACAAGCGCATCGGCAATATCTTGAAGAAAGCGGACGATGTACCGATCGTGTTCGACCGGGCGCTGTTGCTCGAACCCGCCGAGCGCTCGCTCGGAGAAGCGTATAGCGCGGTGCGGCCGTGGGCCGACCAGCTATATGCGGCCGGCGATTATTCGGCAATGTTGAAATCGCTCGCGCCGCTCAAGTTGCCGGTCGATCGGTTCTTCGACGAGGTGATGGTCAACGTTGAGGACAAGAAACTTCGCGCGAATCGGCTTGGGCTGCTGGCGGCGCTGCGCACGACGATGAATCGCGTAGCCGATATTTCAAAACTCAGTAGCTAGCAGTCGATGCGAAACTACTGCGCGCCCCGATCTCGCGCCTGCGGTGCTCAACGTGCGTCCAGCACGCCTGCGCTCCTCGATGCAGCCTCGGGGCTGCTCGCAACGTTTTCCTCGGCTGCTGACCCACGCTGATGCTCTGGCTGCGCTCGCTGGCCTACTTCGCGTTTCTGTTCGTTACCGTCACGCCGTGGTCGTTTGTCGTGCTGAGCGGGTGGCTCTTTCCGGTGCACACGCGCTATTGGCTGTGCACGCGCTGGACCGCGATGGCGATCTGGGGTGCGCGCGTCATCTGCGGCATCAAATACAAGGTCGAGGGCTGGCATCACCTGCCGGACGGTCCAGCCATCTTGCTGCCAAAGCATCAGTCAACTTGGGAAACGCTCTGGCTGCCGACGACGATGCCACGCGATCTCACCTTCGTGTACAAGCGCGAGCTCAACTGGCTGCCGTTTTTCGGATGGGGCATTGCGTCGGCGCAGATGATCAGCATCGATCGCAGCAAGGGCCAGGATGCGTTCGAGCAAGTGGTCGAGCAAGGCAAGGATCGTCTTGAGCGCGGTTGGTGGATCGTCATTTTTCCGGAAGGAACACGCACCCAGCCGGGCAGCAACAAACGCTACAAGACCGGCGGGGCGAGACTCGCGGTGAGAACCGGTGCGCTGGCGGTGCCGATCGCGGTCAACTCAGGCGAGCTCTGGCCAAAGCGCCGATTTATCAAGACGCCCGGCATGGTCACCGTATCGATCGGGCCGCCGATAGACCCCGCCGGCAAGAGCGCCGAAGAGGTTGCGGCACTGGTCGAAGGGTGGATCGAATCTGAAATGCGCAGACTCGCGCCGCATCGATACAGCGCACCGTATGCGTCGAAGGTACGCGCTGACGTTGAAGGTGCGGCGTCGGAGACGGCTTGAAGAGCACATTGCGACACCCCCGATCCGCACCGAGCGAACAACTTCTGCTGGCGTTTGATTCTCTGCGATCGGCTTTCACACCGAGCGATGGCTCGCCGGCAAAGGTGCGGCGCGTCGCGGTCGATGGCGGAGTCGTCGAGTACCGCCTGCAGCGCGTGCGCCGACGCACGATTGGATTCCAGGTTGACGAACATGGGTTGACGGTCCGTGCGCCGCGCTGGATCACACTGCGCGAGATCGAGGCGGTGATCGCCAAGAACGAGGGCTGGATTCGCCGCAAGCGGATCGAATGGAGCCGCTGGCGCGAAAGGCCTCGGCCGGCGTCCTTTTACTTCGCCGACGGCGGTAGCGTGCAGTATCTGGGCAAGATGACGCCGCTGCGATTGCGCATCGATACGGCTGCGACACACTCTGTTGACGACACTGATGAGATCCGCTTGGCCCTGTGCCCACACGCGCCCGAAACTGAAGTACGTGGGGCGTTGCAAGTCTGGCTGCAGAATCAGGCGCGCCGCATTTTCGGCGAGCGGATTGAACGCTTCGCCGATCGCATCGATGCGCGCTTTGCCGGCTGGTGCCTTTCCTCAGCGCGAACGCAATGGGGATCGTGCTCGCACGATGGGCGCATTCGGCTTAACTGGCGGTTGGTGCACTTCTCGCTGCCGGTCGTCGACTATGTGATCGCGCATGAGTTGGCGCACTTGCGCGAGCTGAATCATTCCCGGAACTTCTGGGACGAGGTTGCGCATCTGCTGCCGGGATTTGAAGCGGCGCGCGATCAGATCAAGGGAGCCGAGATCGACGCTATATGGTTTTAGCGAGCGCAACGCGCTGCGTCAGGGCTACGAAGCTTTGCACAGTCAGCGTCTCCGCACGCGCCTGCGGATCGACGCCGGCCTCCGCGATCTGATCTGCTTCGAGCAAACCGGATAGAGCATTGCGCAGTGTCTTGCGCCGCTGACCGAATGCCGCGGCCACGACGCGCGCAAACGCCTCAGCATCGACTGCGGGCAACTCGGCAGCCGGACGCGGCAGCATCCGAACGACGCTCGAAGTGACCAGTGGCGCCGGCTTGAATGCACCGCGCGGCACGTCGAAGAGTTTGGTCAGCCGGTAGTGAAATTGCAGCATCACCGAGAGCCGCCCGTAGGTCCTGCCGCCCGGCGTCGCGACCATGCGATCAACGACTTCCTTCTGCAGCATGAAGTGCTGGTCGATGACGTGCGCGACGATCGGCAGCAGCGCGAATAGCAGCGGCGTCGAAATGTTGTACGGCAGATTGCCGACGATGCGCAATGGAGTCTTGGCAAAGTGGCGCCAATCGATTTTCAGCGCGTCAGCCTCGATCAACGTCAACTTCTCGGCGGGAAATCGTTCGCGCAGCTGCGCCGCAAGATCGCGGTCGATCTCGATCGCTTGTATGTGATCCGCGCGCTCGATCAACGCTCGCGTCAGCGCTGCCCGACCCGGACCAATCTCGACGATCGTCTGTCCAGGACGCGGATCGATTACCTCGATGATGCGTGCGACGACGCCTGCATCGTGCAGAAAGTTTTGACCGAAGCGCTTGCGCGCGCGATGCGGCTGCGCTGCGGCCGCGATCATGCAGCGTGCTGTGCTCGAACCTGCCGGCGCGCCAACTGTACTGCGAGCTTCAGTGCTGCTCGCATGCTGCCCGCGTCTGCGCGTCCGGTGCCGGCCAGGTCGAGTGCAGTGCCGTGATCGACGGAGGTCCGAACAAACGGCAAACCAAGCGTGACGTTGACGCCGTGCCCGAACGTTGCGTACTTCAGCACGGGCAACCCCTGGTCGTGGAACATCGCGAGCACAGCGTCGTAGCGCTGCACGATGGACGGCACGAACACTGTATCGGCCGGCAACGGGCCGTCGACGTGATGACCTTCGCTGCGCAAGCGCGAAATCGCCGGCGCGATCACGTCGACTTCCTCGCGCCCGATATACCCGCCTTCGCCCGCGTGCGGGTTCAGCCCGGTGACCGCCACGCGCGGCGCGTCGATACCAAATCGAGACCTCAATTCGGCAAGCAGGACTTTCAGCGTCGCAGCGATGCCGTCGATGGTCAGTGCAGCGGGAACTTGCGCGATCGGCACGTGCGTCGTTGCCAATGCGACGCGCAACGTTCCATGCGCCGTCTCACCGGCCAGCATCATCACCACATGCGGCGTTCCAGTGCGCTGCGCCAGATACTCGGTGTGGCCGGTAAAGGGAATGCGTGCGTCGTTGATTACGTTCTTTTGCACGGGCGCGGTGACGATGGCGTCGAACTCGCCCGCGAGTGCGCCACTCACCGCGCGATCGAGTGCTGCCAGCACGTAATGAGCATTGCGCGAGTCACGTCGTCCGGCCAACGCAGCGGTGCGCAATGGGACGTGGTCGATTCTCGCAGCCGTCGGCCAACCGACATCCATAACAGCCGCACGCTCGGTCAGCAGTGCTTCATCGCCGATCAACGTAATGTGAGCGTCAGTCGCGGCATCAAGCGCCGCCAGCGAGATCTCGGGACCGATGCCGGCAGGCTCTCCGGTGGTTATCGCTATGTGCGGAGTCACGGGGCTACCGCCGTGGAGTCGGCGCTGTCACCTAGACGTCGAGCCGGTACTCCACATAGGTCTTGTCGCGCAGTTGCCGCATCCAGTCCTGATACGCCTCGTCGGCCTTCCGGTCGCGCAGCGCTTGTCGCGCCTGCAACCGTGCGCGCTCTGTCGATGCGTGTTCGGTGCGGCGTTCCAGCACCTGAATCAGATGCCAGCCGAACGGTGATTGCACCGGAGCGCTGACCTCATTGATCTTCAGTGCGTTCATTGATTTTTCGAACTCCGGCACGGTGTCGCCGGGATACAACCAACCCAAGTCACCACCGCGGCTGCCACTCGGGTCAACCGAATGCAGGCGCGCCAACGTACCGAATTCGATCTGCCCCGCATCGATGCGCGTTTTCATTTCCTCGAGCCGGCGTTTGACCTCGGGCTCGGGCGCCAGATCGGACACGCGCAACAGAATATGCCGCGCGCGCGATTGCTGAATCGGCCCGCCAGCGAGCTTGCTGTCGATTCCGCTGCGGCGGCCGAGCACCTTCAGAATGTGAAAGCCGTTTGGACTGCGAATGACGGGACTCACTTCGCCGGTCTTCAATCCCTTGACCGCATCGATAAACAACGTGGGCAACCGATCCGCGTTGCGCCAGCCGAGCTCTCCCCCTTGCAGCGCTTCGGGTGCATTCGAAAAGCTTGCAGCGATAGGCGCGAAATCGACGCCGGATTTGAGCTGCGCAATAAGTTCGTTGGCGCGCGCGCGGGTGGCTTCTATCCGGTCGGTCGGGGAATTCTCCGGAACGCGCAATAAGATTTGCGCCAAGTTGATCTCCTCGGAGTCCGCCGCCACCCCGGATTGTTCGGCGATGAAGTTCTCCAGCTCGCTGTCGGAGATCTGAATGCGCGAATCGACCTCACGCTCGCGTAGCCGATTCAAGATGATGTCCTGCCGAATATCGTCGCGAAACTGCGCGAATGAGACGCCGTCAGCCTCGAGCCGCTGTCGCAGCGTCGGCAGCGTCATTTGGTTGGACTCCGCGATGCGTGCGAGCGCCGCGTTGACCGTTGCATCGTCCACCCTGACTCCCGTTTCGCGTGCCAACTGCAGTTGCGCACGATCGACGATCATCCGCTCGAGCACCTGGCGCTCGAGCACCTCGGCAGCGGGTGGCTGAATCTTCTGACGGCGCAGCTGCGCCTCCGCCATCCGTGCGCGCGCGCGCAACTCGTTGGCCGTCACGACTTCGTCGTTGACGACAGCGACAATGCGGTCAAGCGCCCGTGTAGCGGGGCGAGTCGGCGAGGACGATGGCGACGCTGGGGACGTCGGAGCAGGAGACTGCGGCGCCTGCGCAAAGCCAGCGTCTACCGCGACCAGACCTGCGACGGAACAAAGCAGTATGCAAACGGAAAGAGTGCGTTTGGAAGTCATTTACTCGCGGGCTTACTCGTAGTAGTCAAAGCGCCCCGGCTCGCGTGGCACCGGGTTCAGCAGCTGGTAGCCAGGAATATTACGCCTCAGAAGACTGGCGGCGTTCGTTCCGACACTCGTCAAACCGTTCAGTTCCAGTTGCAAGTAGATGTTGGTCGTCGTGGTCAACGCGGTCGTGACAAAGCGCTGCGCGACGAAGCGCAGCAACCAACAATCCTGCTGGTACTCAAAACCGGCGATGATGTCGATCGACCGATTATCCCGCAGCGAATAGTTGAAGCGCCCCACCGCATACCAGCGATTCGACAATGGCCACTGACCCGAGAGGTCGATCTGACTGATGCTGTCAGCTTGATAGCGGTAGTACGCGCTTAGCACCGAAGCACGTCCGGGCTGCCAGCGCGTGCCCGCGGCGGCGCGCGCGAACTCGCTTTGTTCGGCGGAGTACTGCACAGCAAGATCGATTGCCCATGATCGCCCAAGCTGCGCGGAGAGCGCCGCTAGCACATCGGTCGAAGCATTCGAGCGCGGCGCTTCGCCGGGCAACGTGACTCGTTGGTCGGTGAAGTAGTAGCGTTGTCCGATGGCGGCACGCAAGCGCTCGGCGCCGGTCTCGCTATCCAGAACGCGCGTCGCCAAGGCGGCGGTCAATTGGTTGGCTTCCGAGATTCGGTCTGAACCCGAGTAGATGTTTTCGGTGAAGAGCTGCGCGTAATTCAGGTCGGCCAACGCACTGTCGAAATTAGGCAGATCGCTCTGGTCCCGAAAAGGGATATACGCGTAGAACAAGCGGGGCTCCAGTGTTTGTTGCGCATCGCGGCCGAACCATCCGATGTCGCGCTCGAATATCAAACCCGCGTCGAGACTCAGTATCGGAAGCGTGCGAGTCGGTGTCGAGTCGCGCGGGTGAAACTTGGGATCGAGGTCATAAGTAGTCGATGACACGCGTGCACGTGGTACCACAAACGAGCCGGGCGTAAGAATCGGATACGCCGCGCGCACGTCGGCCAGGTAGCGATTGCCCGATTCGAGAGTCGGATGTTCGAAGCGTGTGCCTTCGAGCAGGGCCGCAGCTTCGAATCCACGCCATTCGGCGATGTAGCCGTTGACACTCACCTGCGGCACGCGCTCGTACGGCTCGGCGATCGGCTGCGACAGGTCGGGATCCTGCAGAGTCTGATACTTGGTCAGGCGCACAGAGGTATTCCAGTACGGCTGGATGTAAGCGAGAAAGCCGTCCTGCGGCAACACCTTTTGCGATGTGTCGACGATCGTGCTGGCGAAGTCGACAAAGTATCGATCGTCTGAAACGCGGTTGTAGTTGATGCCGGCGGCCAGTCCGCTCGGTGCCGCGTACTCGTGCCGCACCGCTGCGAAGTGCCGGGAGTCATCGGTTTCGCGATCCTTGCCGATCACGTCGTACACCAAGGTCCCGCGATGTTCAGGGAACAGATAGCGCCCCTCATTTTCGAGCAGGACACCGCGTTTGGTCATTATCCGCGGCGTCAACGTGTAGTCGTAGTTCGGCGCAAGGTTGAAGTAGTACGGGACTCGAACGTCGGTGCCAAGGTTCGAGCTCAACCCAAAGCTGGGAGTCAGAAACCCTGACTTGCGCCGATCACTCGTCGGGAAACTCAGGATCGGCGAAGCGAGGATCGGCACGCCCTGGAAGTACAACGTCCCCCAGTTTGCCAGGCCCGTCTCATCGAGCCCGTCGAAGTCGATCGACTCGGCTTGCACCCA
Organism: uncultured beta proteobacterium; assembly: GCA_963824935.1. GTDB lineage: Bacteria > Pseudomonadota > Gammaproteobacteria > Burkholderiales > Burkholderiaceae_F > JACCZX01. The sequence continues at coordinate 180,461 of CAWGRF010000024.1, forward strand.
CCATGCGTTGTCGCCGGGCCCGCACATCGTGAAGCGCGCACTCTCCATTCGCGCACGCTGGCTCCCGAGAAACTCGATCCAGCTGGCTTCGCCACGAGCGCTGCGCGGCGCGTACACGAAGTTCGCGTCGGGCATCGAGCCGGTTTGTGCGTCGATGCGGAAATCGAGTCGTGGTCCGCTAAATACCGCGCCATCGCGAAAGACGCGCGCGTGCCCTTCGACATTGACCTCGTCGGTTGCCTGCGTGTACGTGATAGTGTCGCCTCGCAGTACCGTGCCGCCCCGGCGTATCTCGGCGTCGCCGCGCAGTATCACCCGCTCGTCGATGCTGCCTTCAATGCTTTGCGCACGAGCAAATGTCGACGCTGCCTGGCGCGCGGGCGCAGGAGTTTCATCGAGCTGGCGCTCGAGTTTCAGCTGCGGTCGCGCGGCTGCGGGTGTATCCGGGGTTGCGCTTGTTTGCGCCGCCGCCGGAGCACTTGCCGTCACACAAAACGCGCAATACAAAGAAATCAGAGTGTGATCAGATTTCGACCGAGCGGTCCCGGGCAAGCGCGGCATTTAGAATCCATTAGAGCTTGTTTGGCCAGCAAGTGCCTCAGCAGAGCGAGCCGATTATAGGCATCGGCATGTCGATAACCTTCACGCTGGCTCAGACGCCACTCACGACTGCATGAACCAATTTGCTCCTGCCATCGAAATCAAGGATGCACGCTTGAGTGCGCTCGTGACCTGGCTCGGAGCGCTCGCGCCCGGCCACGACTTTGACCTGACCTCGCTACGGCCGGCGTCGGTCGATGCAAGCTCGCGCCGTTACTTCCGCGTCGATTGCAGAAGAGGTAGCGTGATTGCGATGGACGCACCCCCGGCAGTCGAGGATTCGCGTCCGTTTATCCGGATAGCGGGGCTGATGAAAGATGCCGGTATCCATGCCCCCGAGGTTCTCGAGAGCGATTTGGCGCAGGGGTTCCTATTGCTGAGCGATCTGGGCGACACGACGTACCTGACTGCGCTCAACGAAGACAACGCTTCGCAACTGTTCGGCGATGCAGTCGATACGTTGATTCGATGGCAGCTTTCTACTCAAGAGTCAATCTTGCCTCCGTATGACGAGGCACTGCTGCGGCGCGAGCTGCGATTGTTCCCCGACTGGTACATCGCGCGCCACCTGCAGCGCGAGCTGACCGCAGCGCAAGCCGAGAGCCTGGAGCACGTTTGCGCGCGCATTGTCGCCTCGAATCTGGCGCAGCCGACCGTGTTTGTTCATCGCGACTACATGCCACGCAATCTGATTATTTCGGCGCCAAATCCAGGCGTGCTGGACTTTCAGGATGCGGTTGTCGGCCCGATCGCTTACGACGTGGTGTCCCTGTTTCGCGACGCGTTCATCAGTTGGGACGAAGCCCGCGTGCGCGCATGGACGCAGCTCTATTTTGAGCGGGCGCATCAGGCGGGCCTGCCGGTGCCGCCGGAATTCAACGAGTTCTGGCGCGACTTCGAATGGATGGGTGCGCAGCGGCACTTGAAGGTGCTCGGCATTTTTGCGCGTATCCGGTATCGCGATGGCAAGCCGCACTACCTTGAAGACGCTCCGCGCTTCATCGGCTACCTGCGGGCGGTAGCGCAACGCTACGACGAGCTGAGCCCATTGGCTCGATTGTTCGACGAATTGGGCATGGCGTGAGCTATCGATGCGTGCGCTGATCCTTGCAGCGGGCCGCGGCGAGCGCATGCGTCCGCTGACGGATGGCACGCCGAAACCCTTGTTGCGAGCCGGCGGCAAACGGCTGATCGAGTGGCAGATCGAGTCGCTGGCGCGATCCGGAGTGCACGACATCGTGATCAATCTCGCGCATCTGCCTGATCAGATCGAGTCAACGCTGGGCGACGGTGAGCGGTACGGTGTGGCACTTCACTACTCGCGCGAAGGAGAACGTGCCGACGACGCGTTGGAAACGCTGGGCGGCATCATCAAGGCGCTGCCGATGCTGGGCAATGCGCCGTTCATCGTTGCGAGCGGCGACATCGTGACTGACTTTCCATATCGACGCCTAATCGATGCGAGCGAGCAGTTGCAGCAGGACAATGCTGATGCTCATCTGGTGCTGGTTGAAAATCCGCCGTATCACCTGCGCGGGGACATGGGTCTGGCGAGTAACCGGATCGACCCCGATGCGACACCGCGCCTGACGTACGCGAACATCGGTCTGTTTGCGCCGCGCCTGTTCGCCGATGTCGCCATGCGAAGAGCGCCGTTGTTCCCGTGGCTATATGCTGCGGCGCGCGCGGGACGAGTCACCGGTGAACGCTACGCAGGCCGCTGGTGGAACGCCGGAACGCCGGAGGATCTGGCGCGTCTCGATACCGAGCTGTCTAGCTTGACGCCATCTGAACCGCGTCGATGACGAGCGCAGCCTCTTGCGATTCTCGGGGGTGGCCCGGTCGGCCTCGCGCTTGCCCTGCTGCTTGCGCGGCGCCGCGTGCCAACCGTCGTGTTCGACGCGCGCAGCGTCGAGCAGGCAAGCGCTGATCGACGTCTGCTCGCGCTATCGCTCGGCTCGTTGCAAACGCTCGCTGCCGTCGCTGAGTTGCCGTCTGACGCACTGGCGCCGATTCGCACCGTCATCGTGTCATCGGTGGGCCAGTTCGGGCGCGCGGTGATCGACGAAGAAGAAGTGGGTGCCGAAATTCTCGGCGCGACGATCCGGTACGGAGACTTGATTGCGGCTCTATCAGCCGCGGCGGAGGCTAGCGAGGGAATCTCTGTGCGCCGGCCGTTGAAGGTGTCCGCCGTGCACCAGTCGCCTGCGAGCGTTCAGATCGAGCTTGACGGGGCGAAGCCATTTGACGCACCGCTCGCGTTGAGCGCTGAGGGCTTCGGCAAGGCTTCGGCTGCGTCGGCGTCGCATTCGGCGTTGATTGCCGATCTCGACGTCACAGGCACTGCGCGTGGCAGCGCGTTCGAGCGGTTTACGCGCGAAGGTCCATTGGCGTTACTGCCGCTACCTGCGCGCCCGGCGGCGAGCGCGCAGCGCATGGCGCTAGTGTGGTGCATGACTCAGGCGCAGGCCGACCGGCGCAGTGCGCTGTCCGATGATGAGTTCATTGCTGAGCTCAGCGGGCAACTGGGCGAGCGCAAGCTGCGAGTTCTGGCGCTTGAAGCACGCCGCCGATACCCGCTGCATCAGCAAGCACGGGATGACCTGGTCGAGCATCGAATCGTCTATCTGGGCAACGCGGCTCAGACGCTGCATCCGGTGGCGGGGCAGGGATTAAATCTCGGGCTGCGCGACAGCGTCGTTCTGGCCGATCAGATCAGTGCGGCGCTGGCGACGGGAGCAGATCCGATTCAGGCGCTGCACTCGTACGCGCAATCGCGCCGCGCCGATCGTGCCGCGATCGTGGCGTTGACTCGTACCGTGCCGGCATTTTTTTCGACGCGTTTTACGCCGATCGCGCTGGCACGGTCGATTGGGCTGACCGCATTGGCGGTTGTGCCGAATTTACGACGTGAGTTCGCACGACTGTTGATGTTCGGCGTACGCTTATAGCGGTCGGGCAAATTCGAGCAACGCACATTTGCCTTCCTTCATCTTCGCTAATATCCGCGCTCCCAATTTCTGCCTAGAGTTCTTATTGCCATGATGATTGGCCCGTACGAACTGCCGAATAACGTGTTCGTCGCGCCAATGGCGGGAGTTACAGATCGTCCGTATCGGCGCCTGTGCAGATCACTGGGCGCCGGATATGCAGTGTCCGAAATGGCGGCGTCGAATCCGCGTCTCTGGGCCAGCGAAAAGACCGCGCGCCGCTTGAATCACGATGGAGAGTGTGCGCCGGTGGCGGTGCAGCTCGCCGGCGCTGATCCGCAAATGCTGGCCGAAGCTGCACGCTACAACGTCGACCGCGGCGCGCAGATCATCGATATCAACATGGGCTGCCCCGCCAAGAAGGTCTGCAACGTTGCATGCGGCTCGGCGTTGCTGAAAGACAGTGCGCAAGTGGCGCGGATTCTGGAAGCGGTGGTGGCTGCGGTAGACGTGCCGGTGACGCTGAAATTTCGCACCGGCTGGGATCCGTCCAATCGTAATGCCGTCGAGATCGCGCGCATGGCTGAGGCCAGCGGCGTCGCCGCGCTGACGTTGCACGGCCGCACGCGCGCTTGTGGTTTCGGCGGACGTGCCGAGTACGAATCGATTCGCGCGGTCAAGCAAGCGGTAAAAATTCCGGTCATTGCCAACGGCGACATTGATACGCCTGAAAAGGCGCGCTTCGTGCTCGCCGAGACCGGTGCCGATGCTGTGATGATCGGGCGCGCCGCGCAGGGGCGGCCGTGGATATTTCGCGAGACCGTGCATTTCCTCGCGACATGGCTCGCACTTGCTTCCGCCGCGAGTCGACGAAGTGCGCGCATTGCTGCTCGATCATCTTGATGAACATTACCGCTTCTACGCCGACTCCGGAGTGCGCACGGCGCGCAAGCACATCATCTGGTACACGAAGGCGCTGGCCGGCGGCGCTGAGTTTTGCGAACGGATGAACGCGATCGACGACTGCGCTGAACAAGCGGAGGCAGTCGACCAGTTTTTCGCCGCGCACGGCGAGCGCTCCGAGCGGCTGGTCTACAGCCCGACGCTGCACTGAGGAACAGTCGATGGCGAAGGCGGTCGCGAGGCGTGTTGCGAAAAAAGCCGATAAAGCGGGCGCAACAGCGACGCGCTTTGCCTATCCCACCAGCGAGCGTGTCAGTCGCGCGCGCGGCGAAGAGACACTCGAACAGTGCGTCGTGCGTAGCCTCAATCAATATTTCGCTGATCTGGACGGCTCGCGCCCGCACGCGCTGCTTGAAATGGTGACCACCGCGGTCGAGCGACCATTGCTTCAGTTTGCGATGGCACGCTGCGAGGGAAACCAGTGTGCAGCCGCCGAGTTGCTCGGAATCAATCGCAACACTTTGCGCAAGAAACTGCAACAGTATCGATTGTTATGAAGTCGACTAACCGGCGGTGGGCGCTGCTCAGCGTCTCCGACAAAGCTGGTGTCGTCGATCTTGCGCAACAACTCACCGGACTCGGATACCAAATTCTTTCCACCGGCGGCACGGCCAAGCTGCTGAGCCAATGCGGCGTAGACGTTACCGAGGTCGCCCAATACACCGGGTTTCCCGAAATGCTCGATGGCCGCGTGAAGACGCTGAATCCACGCATTCATGCAGGTCTGCTGGCGCGGCGCGGGGATGCCGAGCATATGCGCTCGCTCGCCGAGCACAAGATCGATCCGATCGATCTGCTGGTCGTCAATCTGTATCCATTCGAGCAAACAGTGGCCCGCGCGGACTGCTCGTTCGACGATGCGATCGAAAACATCGACATCGGTGGCCCGGCGATGCTGCGTGCGGCTGCGAAAAACCATCAAAGCCTGACCGTCATTGTCGATCCGGCCGACTATGCGATGGTGCTCGATCAATTGCGAAGCGCAGGAAGCATCGACGCAGCCACGCGCCTGGCGCTTGCAAAAAAAGTCTTCGCGCATACCGCCAGCTACGACGGTGCGATTGCCAACTACTTGACATCGCTGAACGACGATGGCTCGCGAGCGACGTTCCCTGACATTCTTTCCAGGCAGTGGATCAAGGCGCAGCAGATGCGCTACGGCGAGAATCCGCATCAGCACGCGGCGTTTTACCGTGAGCGAAACGTCGCTGCGGGACTTCTTGCCGGCTTCACACAGGTGCAGGGCAAGGAGCTGTCGTATAACAACATTGCCGACGCCGACGCCGCATGGGAATGCGTCCGCTCGTTCGACGAAACCGCGTGCGTCATCGTCAAGCATGCGAACCCGTGTGGGGTCGCGCTCGGGCCGAATCCGGGCGAGGCGTACGCAAAGGCATTCAAGACCGATCCGACATCGGCCTTCGGCGGCATCATCGCCTTCAATCGCGCGGTCGATGTCGATGCAGCGCTGGCGATTTCGCGCCAGTTCGTCGAAGTCGTCATCGCGCCGGAATACAGCGCCGAGGCGCGTGCGGCATTCAAGGCGAAGACGAACGTGCGCTTGCTGACGGTGCCCATGGGCGACGGGCAAAACGACTTGGATTTCAAGCGCGTCGGCGGCGGCCTGCTGGTGCAAACGCCCGATGATGATGCTTTGCATTCATCGGATTTGAAGGTTGTGACCGCGCGTGAACCGACCGCGCAGCAACTGAACGATCTGATGTTCGCGTGGAAGGTTGCAAAATTCACCAAGTCAAATGCGATCGTGTTCGCGCACGACGGCGCGAGCCTCGGTGTCGGCGCAGGGCAGATGTCGCGCGTCGATTCCGCGCGCATCGCGTCGATCAAAGCGGAGGCAGCCGGCCTGAGCCTGAGCGGCTCCGCGGTGGCCTCGGATGCATTCTTTCCGTTTCGCGACGGGCTCGATGTCGTGGTCGACGCCGGCGCATCGTGCGTGATCCAACCCGGCGGCAGCATGCGCGACGAAGAAGTGATCGCGGCTGCCGACGAGCGCGGCATCGCGATGGTGTTTACCGGGGTGCGGCATTTTCGGCATTAGATTTTCCGTCGGCACGCTGTCATCGCCACAACCGCTCGCTCGCTTGGCAGCGCCGTTGCGCCGTTCGAGGACGCCGCCGCGGTGCGTTGCGGCAACGGGGCAGTGCCGCGCTGCCTGTTTGAGCGAACGTAGGGAGCGAGTTTGCAGCGTGGCCCGTTGACGCGACGCTGCGCAAGGGGCGCCCGAAGGGCCGTCATCGCTGGCGCAGCGGCGTTGCCAACCGAGCGAGCGCCGCGATGCAATGGCACAATCCTCTCGTGCCATCGCCATCGATTCGAATCCTCGGCATCGATCCCGGTCTTAATCGGACGGGCTATGGCGTGGTCGAGGCCAACGGTTCAAGGCTTGGCTACATCGCGGGCGGCGTGATTCGCGTCCCGGCCGGCGACTTGCACGAGCGGCTCGGCACGATCTTGCGAGCGTTAGCCGGAATCATTCGTGATACGCATCCGGACGTGGCTACCGTCGAAAAGGTCTTCGTCAACGTGAACCCGCAATCGACGTTGCTGCTGGGACAGGCGCGCGGCGCCGCGATCTGCGCTGCGGTGACCGAAGGACTCGTCGTTCACGAATACGCTGCGCTGCGAATCAAGCAAGCAGTGGTCGGCTTTGGGCGCGCCGACAAGCGCCAGGTGCAGATGATGGTGCAGCGATTACTCTCGCTCGATCGGGCACCGACAAGTGACGCGGCCGACGCGCTGGCGTGCGCGATCTGCCATGCGCACTCGGCGAGCTCGTTGATGGCGCTGAAGTCGATGGCGCGTGTTGGGTCTCGCGTGCGCTCGGCTGCAGGCGGCCGCCGCGCGTGGACTGCTTATCTTCAAGGCACCGAGTAATCGCCCGATGATTGGCCGAATCGAGGGCCGGCTGCTCGAGAAAAATCCGCCGGGGATTCTGATCGATGCCAACGGCGTGGGCTACGAGATTGACGTGCCGATGAGCACTTTCTATCAGCTGCCGGCAATCGCGGAGCGCGTCACGTTACTCACGCACCTGATCGTGCGCGAGGACGCGCATCAGCTGTACGGCTTTGCAACGGCGAGCGAGCGCGCGGCGTTTCGCGAGCTGATCAAGATCTCCGGCGTCGGTGCGCGCACCGCGCTGTCGGTGCTCTCCGGACTCTCGGTTACCGAGCTTGCGCAAACGATCACGCTGCAGGAAAGCGGGCGGCTGACTCGTGTTCCGGGCATCGGCAAGAAAACGGCCGAGCGGTTGCTGCTCGAGCTGAAAGGCAAGCTGGGTGCCGATCTTGGGACGGGGCGCACGAACGCGGCCAGCGATACCCATGCCGATGTAATACGCGCACTGATCGCGCTCGGCTACAACGACCGCGAAGCTAACGCCGCGGTGCGCGGGTTGCCGGCTGATGCAGGCGTGTCCGACGGCATTCGGTTCGCACTGAAATCGCTGGCGAAATGAGCGAGACCGAGCGCATCGTCGCCGCTGTCGCGACATCGCCGAACGAGGAGGCGATCGATCGTGCGCTGCGCCCCACCTCGTTCGCAGAGTACGTCGGGCAACCGAAGATACGCGAACAACTCGGCATTTTTGTTGAGGCAGCTCGCAATCGCCACGAGTCGCTCGATCATGTGCTGCTCTTTGGTCCGCCGGGCCTTGGCAAGACCACACTGGCTCACATCATCGCGCGCGAAATGGGGGTCAATCTGCGCCAGACATCCGGGCCCGTGCTGGAACGGCCCGGCGATCTTGCCGCGATACTGACCAATCTCGAGAAGAACGATGTGCTCTTTATCGACGAGATTCATCGCTTGAGCGCGGTGGTAGAGGAAATCCTCTATCCGGCGCTGGAGGATTTTCAGATCGACATCATGATCGGTGAGGGTCCCGCTGCACGCTCGATCAAGATCGACCTACCGGCATTTACGCTAGTCGGCGCCACCACGCGCGCCGGCATGCTGACCAATCCGCTGCGCGATCGCTTCGGCATCGTTGCACGCCTCGAGTTTTATTCGGCCGATGAGCTGGCAGCGATTGTGCGGCGCTCGGCGCGTCTGCTGAAGGCAAGCTTGACGGAAGATGGTGCGCGTGAAATCGCGCGCCGATCGCGCGGTACGCCACGAGTTGCCAACCGGCTGTTGCGCCGAGTGCGCGATTACGCGGAAGTAAAGGGTACGGGTGAGATCTCGCAGTCGGTGGCTGATGCAGCGTTGGCGATGCTGGAAGTGGATCACCTCGGGTTGGACCTGATGGATCGAAAGCTCTTGCTCGCGGTCATAGAAAAGTTTGTGGGCGGGCCGGTCGGCATCGACAATCTGGCTGCCGCGATCGGCGAGGAGCGCGATACGCTGGAAGACGTGGTTGAACCCTACCTGATTCAACAGGGGCTCTTGCAGCGAACACCGCGTGGCCGCGTCGCCGCGGTAACCGCCTATCGGCACTTCGGCATCGTCGAGCCGCGTGGCGCGCGCGGCGCCGACGAACTGTTCTAGGTTCTGACAAGTGGCTGCAAGACGGTCGCTGCTGCGCTGCGGCAGTGCGCTGGCACTAACATTGCATAGTTTTGCCGGCGCAAACTGTTTAGAATCGCCGCCTTTTTGCGAAACGCCTCGCGGCGATCGAATGACGAGGGCGACGCAAGCGCACGAGGAGCAATAGTGGATTTCTCCCAAACACAGCGTGATCCGACCCGAAAACTTATCGGTATCGGCGCGGTCGTGCTCTTTCACATCCTCATTGTGTATGCGCTGATCACCGGCCTGGCGCGCAAGGTAGTCGAAGTCGTCAAAGGCCCGATCGAAGTCAAGGTCATCGAAGAGGTCATCAAGAAACCGCCGCCACCCCCAGAAGTCCTGCCGCCACCACCCAAGATGGCAGCGCCGCCTCCGCCGTTCATTCCGCCGCCGGAGATCAACATCGCGCCGCCGCCGACGCCGGCGCCCACGATTACGGCGGTGACACCGGAGCCACCGCCGGCGCCGCAGGCACCTGTCATCGCGGCGCCGGCACCTGCGCCCGCTCCGCCGGCGATTCAAAGTGCAACCGTGGTGTGTCCGAACTATCGTGAAGCGTTGCAGCTGGCTTATCCACGCGAGGCGCAGATGGATGGGATTCAGGGCGAAGTGCTGACCGAATTCACCGTTGCCGCCAACGGGCAGATTCGCGATTTCGTAATCAAGAGCTCGTCGCATCGCGTTTTCAACAAACCGGTAACGCAGGCGGTGCAAACGCGTCTTGTCTGCAAAGGACAGGGTCAGGACATCCGTGTCCAGCTGCCGTTCAGTTTTAAACTCAACTAATAGACGCCAGGCGAGTGGCCCACGAGGCAGGCACCTGGCGACATCGTCTTCTACAGGGAGAGATACAAATGAGAGGGTTTTTTTGTCGCCGCGCGGCCGTGACTGCTGCGTTGCTGGTGGTTGCAGGACTCACCGCGCCGAGCATGACGATGGCTCAGCAGGACGCCACTAAATCGGCGCCGCCGACGCTCGTTCCACCGGCTGATACACAGGCAGCACAGCCCGCACCGGCGGCGACACCGGCCGCAGCCTGCGGTCAAGGCAGCAGCGCCGGGTGTTACCACGCGAGACCGTTGAGAATCCGTATGGCCTCGAAGCGCTCTGGCGGACCGGCGATTGGGTATCGAAGGGCACATTGCTGATCTTGGTGATCATGTCGATGGGCAGCTGGTACATCCTGTTCGTCAAGCTATGGGAGCAGTACAAGCTGATGCGTGAAGCGCGTGACGTGCGCAGCGCTTTCTGGAAAGCGCCGTCGTTGCGCGAAGGTGCCACGCGGCTCGACAAGAAGAGCGCGTATCGCTACATCGCCGAAACCGGCCTGGAAGCGAACGAGCACCATGAAGGTGCGCTGACCGAGAACATCGATTTGAACACCTGGGTGACGATGTCGGTGCAGCGCGCGGTCGATGCTGTGCACAGCCGCACGCAGGATGGCTTGGCGTTCCTCGCGACCGTTGGCTCGACGGCGCCGTTCGTTGGACTGTTCGGCACCGTCTGGGGCATTTATCACGCGCTGACCGCGATCGGCATTGCCGGTCAGGCGTCGATCGACAAAGTGGCCGGACCGGTCGGCGAAGCGTTGATCATGACCGCGATTGGTTTGGCGGTCGCGGTGCCGGCGGTGATGGGCTACAACTGGCTCATTCGTCGCAACAAGACTGCGATGGACGCCGTGCGCACCTTCGGCGCCGATCTGCACGCTGTGCTGCTAGGCGCTCGTCCGGAGATGAAAGCCGCCCCGGCCGGTGCGCTGGCTCGGCAGCGCTAATTCGCTGAAGGAGTAAGTCATGGCGATGAGTATCGGGCCCGCCGAAAGCGCGGAAGACGAAGCGATTTCGACGATTAACACCACGCCGCTGGTCGACGTGATGTTGGTGCTGTTGATCATTTTCCTGATCACGATTCCGGTCGTAACGCAGTCGATCAACCTGCAAGTTGCCGCTGGAATCAAACGTTCCGCGGCAAACCAAGCCGGAAAACATCGAGATTGCGGTCACCAAGGACGGCGATGTCTACTGGAGCATGCAGCTCGTTCGCGACAACGACGATCTGGTCAACCGGCTGAAGAAGATCGCCGTTTTGACACCGCAGCCCGAAGTGCACATCCGCGGCGATCTGGCGGGTCGCTACGAATTTGTCGGACGAGTCGTGTTCGCTGCGCAACGTGCAGGAATTCAGAAGATCGGCTTCGTGACCGAACCACCGCCGCGCGGCAGTTAGGGAGTAACAGATGGCAATGAATGTAGGCGCCGGTGGCGCGACAAAAGATCCGGACGTGTTCATCGATATCAATACGACGCCGCTGATCGACGTGATGCTGGTGCTGCTGGTGATGCTGATCATCACGATTCCGATTCAGCTGCACTCGGTCAACCTGAACATGCCGATCGGTACTCCGCCGCCGCCGCTCGAGCAGCCGGTCGTGATTACCGTCGACGTCGATTTCGACGGCACGATTTACTGGAACGGCGAGATTCTTCCGAACAAGGCTGCGCTTGAAGAGCGTTTGACCGCAGCAGCGGCAATGCCGGTACAGCCCGAAGTTCATCTGCGACCGAACAAGCTCGCCGAATACAAGGACGTGGCCATGGTGCTGGCATCGGCGCAGAGACTCGGCGTGACCAAACTCGGGCTGGTCGGCAACGAACAATTCGTGCGTTGATTCGGAGACAGGTCATGCGAATTGATGCAAAGAGACTGGGGACGAGAACGCTTCGCGTTTCGCTCGCGGCGGCCGCGATAGCCGCGGCCTTCGGCGTGCAGACAGCGCCCGATGGGCGTTTGACATGGTCAATTGCGCAGGCGCAGGAGGCGATTCGCGGCGAAGTCGGCCGGCCGTTGCAGGCAGCACGCGATCTGATCAAGAACAAGCGCTACGCCGAGGCACTGACCAAGCTGCGCGAGGTCGATGCGGTTCCTAATCTGCACCGCAAATGAAAAGTTCTTGCTCGAGCAGATGCGCGCTTCGGCGGCGCTGTCGGCTGGCGACAACGGTCAGGCGATCAAGTCGATGCAGGCACTGCTCGCTTCGGGCCGTCTGCCCGAGGCGCAGCAGGCGCAATACGCAGCCAGCCTGGCATCGCTGTACTACCGCGAGAAAGACTACAAAGAAGCCGCTCAGTGGGCAGGCAGGGCGCTGAAATCAAACCCCTCAGACGGCGCAATGCGAGGATTGCAGATTCAGTCGTACTACCTGGCCGGCGACTTCGCTGCGGCCAGCCAGAGAGGCGCTGGAGGACGTGCAGGCGGCAGAAAAGAGCGGGCCGGATTCCGTCCGAAGAGCGCCTGCAGTTGCTGGCGAATATCGCATCGAAGACCGGCGATCGCGCAGCCTATGTCGCCGGTATCGAGCGCCTGGTCGCGTACTACCCGAAGAAGGAATACTGGGTCGATCTGTTGCGTCGGCTTGAGTCGAAGCCCGGATTCTCGAATCGCTTGACGCTCGATCTGTATCGATTGCGAGCTGCCACCAAGACGCTCGACTCTGCCAATGAGGTCGTTGAGATGGCGCAGCTCGCGCTGCAGCAGAAGCAGGCGGGTGAGGCGAAGAAATTGCTCGACGAGGCGTTTGCCTCTGGGTTGCTGGGCAAGGGCACCGAAGCCGAGCGGCAGAAGCGCTTGCTCGCGTTGGCGAGCGAGCGCGTCGCCGAAGCGCCGGAACAGTTGAAGCAAGCGGAAGCGGACGCGCTGGCTGCCAACGACGGCTCCGATCTCGTGAACGTCGGTTTCGCGTACACCGGCCTCGGCCAGCACGAAAAGGGCATCGCGTTAATGCAGCAGGGAATCGCCAAGGGCAAGCTAAAGCGCGCCGACGAGGCAAATCTGCATCTGGGAATTGCGTACCTGCGCGCCGGCCAGAAGGCCAAGGCGCAGCAGGCGTTCAAGGCGGTCGGCGGCACCGACGGAACCGCCGACCTGGCGCGGCTTGTGGATGCGGGTTGCATGAGTCGAGCGCACTGCACGATCGCGCTCAGAAGCCAAAAAAAGCCCGCCGTAGACGGCGGGTTTTTTAGTGCGGCGCTTGCTAGAGGAAGTTGTAGTTGTACGAGGCGCGGAGCAGGAACGTACGACCACGCGGGTCGGTGAAGCGCGGGTCGTAACCCCGCTGGAACGTCGTGACCTGAACCGATGCGCGGCGGATCTTCATCAAACGCATTCAGCATGCCGCCCGGTTAGCGTCAGGCCCTTCAAGCCCTGCCACGTCAAGGACGATGTCGAATACCGAATAGTGGCGCACGTCGCTGGCGCCACCCTGGTCGGTGTAGCCCGACTTGTAGCGGTTGGCAACCAACGCGGTCAACGGCCCCGTTCCCCAGTTCAGCGCCAGCACATGCTGCCAGCGGAATACCGGCGCGTTGTCGGAGTAATTGCCGGCCGCATCGATGAACTCACCACCCTGCTCGCGCTGATACTCGTACGTGCGGATGTAAGTACCGTCGAAAGTGACGCCCCAGTGACCGTAGGCCGTTGCGCCCGACGCGCCAGCCGATCGACACGTCGATACCGTCGGTTTTCAACTCGCCGAGATTCTCGATCGGAGTATTGATGAACGCGATCGGGTCGAACGTCGGGAAGTTCAGGCAGACATCGATGTCAGTGCGATCTTGGCCGGGTCCAGGGCCGGCAGGAAGCTGGCTGCAGCGAACGAACCGCGACGCGTACTTGACCGGATCACCAAAGATCGCCTGCTCGGGCAGCGCGCTGATCTGCTTCTCGATCTTGATGTTCCAGTAGTCGATACCGAACGTCCAGTTGGGCGTCGGCTCGAAGACGAAGCCGAGGGTGAACGTCTTCGAATCTTCGGGGTCCAGAGTGCTCGGCCGGCAGCCCGATCCCGGCGGGCCCGCTTTCGCGCTGCAGGACCTGCTGACCGCAGACCACGCCGGCCGAGGCGCCGGGCACAGGGTTTCCGCCCGGGCACAGCACCGGGTCGTCGTAGTTGTCCGTTGTGAACGTCAACGACGGCGGCTGGTAGATCTCGTACAGCGTCGGCGCCCGGAATCCGGTGTTGTACGAACCGCGGAACAGCACCTCGCGCATCGGCTGCCAACGCAGGCCGATCTTCGGGTTAAACGTGTTGCCGAAGTCGCTGTAGTCGTCATAGCGCCCCGCCAGCGTCAGATCGAGGGTTTTCACGATCGGGATCGCAAACTCGGCAAACAGCGCGTTCACCTTGCGATCGCCCTGGTATCGCTGTCAGGGTCGATCCCGAGCGTGTTAATTAATTCTGAATTGATAGCGGTCGCCGTCGAACTGCGACTCCTCCTTCCGGTATTCGCGCCGAGCGCCATCGACAGCGGCCCCGCAGCCATCTGAAATAGATCTTTCGTGACGCGGAAATCGATGAAGTCAACCTTGGCATTTCCGATCAACGTGTCGGCCCTTATCGTGTGCGGCATCCAGCACAGCCTGTCCGGCTGCAGTTTGCGGGCCGAACGGGTTGACGGTGCCCGCGATGACACCGTCCTGCACAATCGTGTCGCTGAGATAGCCATTGCTGACTGACGCCACACTCTCGCTTTCCGACCGGCCTACACCGACGCGGTAGTCCCAGCCGCCGCCGAAATTGCCTGTCAAATCGAGCAGCAAGCGCTCGGTCGTCGTGTCGTCGTGGCTGGTGCGCTTGCCGGCTGGAACTTCCCGCCAGTTGGCAATCGCGCCGGCGCCGAATCCAGGCACCGCCGTTACCGGGGCACCGGCCGGGAAGAACGGGCTGGTGGCGGGGATGAATTGGTTGACCGGTGACGGCGCCACGCGCGCATGTCGCCTCGTTCTCGGCGCGCAGGTATTCCAGGGATACGACATGGTCTTTGCCCAGCGCTAGCGCTCCGCGCAACAGCACGGTCAGTTGCTCGTTCTCCGGGATGATGTCGATGTCGCGCGTAAAGTCGTAGCGGCAACTCGCAAACAGTCCCAGCCGCGTTGTTCACTGGTATCGAACTAGGTGGGTTGCAGTTTGGCCCCGACGGCTCGAAACCGCCTGCATCGCCCGGGAAGCTCGTACCGCTGGTGCCTGCGGTTATATCGGCGGGAGTGGGACCGAGGATGCCGGTTGAAGCAAAGCTGCGGTCGGTGGCCTTCATTACTTTCTGTTCGCGATAGTCGATCGAGCCCATGACGTTAAAACCCTGTTTTTCCAGTGAGCCAAACCCGGCGGCGAGGGTGACACGCTTCACTTGGCCGGCGCTGGACTCCTCCGGCACCTGGTACTCGCCCGCGACCTCAATGCCCTGGTAGTCGCGGCGCAGGATGAAGTTGATCACGCCGCCGATCGCGTCGGTCCCGTAGATCGCCGAGGCGCCGTCGCGCAGCACCTCAATGCGCGAAATTGCGGCGAGCGGAATGGCGTTCAGGTCCACCGCGGCCGCATCGAAAGGATGATTGATGATGCGGCGACCGTTGAGCAGTACCAGCGTCTTGTTCGCGTCGTTACCGCTGGCAGCGCTCAGGCCGCGCAGATCGGCTTGCGACGTGCCGCCGGTCGTCGCGCCGATCGATCTGACTGATGCCGAGGTTGGACTGGTTGGCTGCAGATGCGCTGCACCGCCTGTTCGGCGGTGGTCACGCCCTGCTTGACCAAGTCTTCGACCCTGAGGATGGTCACCGGTAGCGCGGTTTCTGCATCGACCCGCCGTATCGATGACCCCGTAATCTCCACTCGATCCAATTGCTGCTGGGCCAGGACAGCGGGCGTCAGCCCAGCTAGTCCCGCTCCGAACGCAGCGCCAATCGCAAGGCTAAGTCGCGTACGTTTCAACATGTTATTGACCCCCAAGAAAGTTGCCGAGCGGACTCGCGCTTGTTTCATAGCTGTTACGCGGCCGTTTTTCGGTACGTCGGAAGCGTACTCATTGCAATACCGTCGGTCACGGAATTTCTGCTTTGGACATGGCCAAACTCGGGCTCGTGTCTCATCCGACCAACACGAACTCCGTTGACCAAACACCATCGCTGCAATGCAGCGGCGCAAAAAAAGCGGGTCCGAAGACCCGCTCGATTTGCAAATGCTTAGGCGTGCTGCTTAACGGAATTTGTAGTTCGCGCCTATGCGGAAGATGCGGCCGCGAACATCGTACAGCGAGAAGTCATAGAGGTCGTTTGCGCTAAATCCTGGGTCGTACGGTGGCGTCCGATCGAAGATGTTGAGCACCGACGCCGACACCGACAGATTGGCCGTGATGTTGTAGCGGCCGAATATGTCGAACGGTCGTGTACGACGGCACCTTGTCCGGGTACGTGCCGTTCTGGAAGCGCGGGTCCTGAGGCGTGAAGAACGACGCCGCGAGGAAGTCCTGATAGTAGTCGCCGATGTAGTTGATCCGGCCCGATGCGGTCCACGGCCCCTGGTCCCAATCGAGCGACAAGAAGCCCTTCCAACGCGGGATCGTATTCGTGCCGCCGTTGCGACCGGCATTTTCGACGCCGTCTTCCTCGAACTTGCCGACATAGGTGGTGTTCAACCGCGTCGTCCAGTTTCCGTAGTTGGTACGTGCGATGTATCGCGCGTCGATGTCAAAGCCGCGTGTTTCGGTGCGATTCAAGTTGACGAAGCCGTTGAGCACCGTAACGATCTGGCCCCCTGGGAATTGCGGCGTTGGCGGCAAGCGTATGACCTGTGCCGGGTTGTTGTTGTTGACGATCGTCTGAAAGCTCGGCGCATTGACGACGTTCGACCAGGAAATGTCGTATACGTCGAAGGAAACATTGAACGCGTTGGTCGGCTCCCACACGATGCCGAGCGTCGTACTGCGCGACTTCTCTGGCTCCAGGTTGGGATTGCCTGCGAAAGCCCCTGAAACCTGTATGCCGGTCAAGTTGTTTGCGGGATCGTTGACCGTCGAGAAGACCAAGGCACGCGACGGTGAGATCTCGACCAGCGACGGGGCCCGGAAGCCGCGGCCCCAGTTGGCGCGCAGCAATACTTCGGGCGTCGGCTTGAACTTCAGGCCCAGCTTCGGATTGGTGGTGTTGCCGAAGTCGCTGTAGTGGTCGTAACGTAATGCAACCTGGGCCTCGATCTGGCGCGTCAGCGGCAACGCGAACTCGGCGTAAGCAGCAAAGTTGTCGCGACTCGCATCGGTTTGCGTGTTGCCCTGACCCAGGATGTCGCCGCTCAGGGCCAGCGGATCCGGTGTGTCTTGCAGCTCCTCTTCGCGATATTCGACGCCGAGCGCCAAGCCGATCGATCCGCCGGGTAACGATCCGATTTCGGTCGTCGCCTTGGTATCGATGAATTTCAGCTCCGACTCGGCCTTGCGGGCCACATTGGTCACGACCGAGCTGTTCACCGCCGCCGAGTTGCTCAGCGGCAGGTCCAGGTTATAGGTCGCGCTGGTTGACGTGGGCGTCGGCGGCTGCAGCGTCGGTCGGAACGTTGAACGCTGCGCTGATGCCGCTCTTCGTAGCCCTGTTCGTACTCACGTCTTCGACTTCGTTCTTCGAATAGCCGGCCGCGCTCTCGAGATCCCAGGTTCCGACGCCATAACGCAGCCCGGCCAAGACCCGATACGTATCGGACTCGATCTCCGTATTGCGGGTCCCGAGTCCCTGCAGGTTTCCGGTGAACGTGGCGTTGCCTCCGAACGGATTGCCGGCAACGCCCGGGCCGTAAATGATGTTGTAGGCAAACGGTACCAGCCGGCCGGCGTTGGGTTCAGCGCCGTCGTTATGAATACCGGCTTCGTGAAAGTCTGCTCGGTTTCGACACGGCTATACGCAAACTCGGCAAACCCCTGCATCCTGGGCGTAAAGTCGAACGTACCGCGCGTCAGGAATCCGATGCGTTCCGTGCCGGGAAGAGCTGACAACTGGTTGTTGATATCGATCGAGCACCAGCTGTTGCCCGGTTGGTTGATTTGCGTGGCGCCGGCTCCGCCGAGCGGCTGATTCAACTGAGCGACGCGGGATCAAGCCGAGTGAAGAAGCCTCGTCGTAGCCAACGGCCCTGCCGCCGATGGCCCCGCACTGGCTGATGGCTCGCCGCAGATTGCCGACGATCGGCGTGCCGGCCGCTGTGAGGCCGGTGACGTTTTGCCAGGTACCGCCGGCGGTAAGGCTCTGGAAGTTGCGGCCGCCGCCGTCCTCGTGTCGAAAATCACGCGTCTCGCCGAATTTGGTGTCGGAGTAGCAGGATCTCGTCGCGCTTGTAGTAGTCCAGCATGCCGAAGACGTTGAATCTGTCTGACCCGAGGTCGCCGAAACCGGCGATGACGTTGGCACGGTAGTCCTGGGCGCCCTCGAAGAAGCCAACGTCGCCGGACACTTCGATGCCTTTGAAGTCGCGGCGCAGGATGATGTTGACCACGCCCGCAATCGCGTCTGAGCCATAGATGGCCGAGGCGCCGTCTTTCAAAATCTCTATACGATCAACTGCAGCCGCCGGAATCGCGTTGAGGTCGACGAATGTCTCCTGGATGTTCTGCGCGAAGCCGTAACCTGTCACGCGCCGGCCGTTGAGGAGCACCAGCGTGCTCTTCTGGCCCAGGCCGCGCAGCGAGATACCCGCGGCGCCGGGCGCAAAGCTGTTAGAAAAACTTTCGCCGAAGCTGCCGCCGATGTTGGCGGGAATCGTCTTGAGCACATCGGCCACGGTCGGGCGACCGGTACGTTCGATCTGCTCGCGCGTGATGATCTCGACCGGCGCAACCGTTTCCTGATCGGTGCGGCGAATGTTCGAACCCGTAATCGTTATGCGTTCCAGCTGCTGCTGCTGGGCTGGTGTCTGCTGCGCGTACGCGGCAGTGCCAACGACCGCGAGCCCGCCAAAGGCGAGCGCCAAGCCGTGCACCACTGGCTTTACTTTGAACAACATGTGAATTCCCCCCGGAATTTAGAAGTCGACGCTTACCTGCTTCTGGGATTCAGAGCCGCCGCATAAGCAAAACCCGCGTCGTGGGACACGGGTTTTGAGCAGTGGTCGCCGCGAATCCGGATCACTTCAGGCGTGCGAACGGCAGGATTTTCAACGTCGGGTCACACGAATGCAACAAAGTGCAACGCGATGGAACACGCGTGTTGTATCCAACACACAAGTGCCGGCGGCGCACGCTTATTGCGCTGCGGTAATTTGAGATCGAAGTTTCGGAGTAACCCTAGGCGGCGTGGCGCACTGTGCGCACACGAGGCACTGCCGATAGCAGCGTCTGCGTGTACGCATGCCGCGGCCGGTGCAAGACATCGTCGGCCGGGCCGGCCTCGATGATCTTGCCGTCCTTCATCACTGCGATGTCGTGCGCCAGATATTCGACGACGCCGAAGTTGTGCGTGATGAACAGATACGCCACGCCCAGCTCGTCCTGCAACTGGCGCAGCAGATTCAGAATCTGCGCCTGCACCGACACGTCAAGCGCCGATGTCGGCTCGTCGCAGACGATCAGTCGCGGATCGACCGCCAGCGCGCGAGCGATCGCGAGCCGTTGCCGCTGGCCTCCGGAAAACTCGTGCGGGTACCGATCGACCGCGTCGGCGCGCAATCCGACTTTCTCAAGCAACGCGGCCACTTGCGCGCGCCGTTGTGTCGCATCGACCGTCGGGCGCAGGGCGACGATGCCTTCTTCGAGGATTTCGGAGACGCGCATGCGGGGATTCAACGACGCAAACGGATCCTGAAAAATGATCTGCATCTTGGTTCGCGCCTCGTGCAGCGCGTCGCCTTCGAGGCGATCGAGCGGCTGGCCGTCAAGCCTGGCCTCGCCGTCGATGCGCGCGACGCCACGCAACAGCTGCAGCAGCGCCTTGCCGGTCGTGGTCTTGCCGCAGCCCGATTCGCCTACCAGCGCCAGGGTGCGCCCCGCTGCAAGATCGAACGAAATACCGTCGACCGCCTTGACATAGCCGATGGTGCGCTTAAGCAAGCCGTGGCGGATCGGAAAGTAGACGCGATAGTCGCGAACCCGCAGCAACGGCGGCAGCAACGCGGCGGTTGACGGCGTCCGGCGCCTGATAGTTCACGCGTCCCGACGACGTCTGCGAGTGCACCTGCCGTGCAAAACGAGCGTCGGGCGTGACGCCGCTCTTATATAGAACACACCGAACCTGATGCGCGGCTGCCGGTTCGAACAGCGGCGGTGGGGCCGCCACACACTCGGCGTGCGCATAAGGGCAGCGGTCGGCAAAGCGGCAACCCGTAAATAACTGATTGAGCGCCGGCACCTTGCCCGCGATCGCCGCCAGCCGCTCCCCGCGCTTCTCGCTGGCGGGCAGCGCGGCAAGCAGCAATTGCGCATACGGATGCAGGGGCCGCGCGAAAAATTCCTGGGTCTCGGCAACTTCGACGATCTGGCCCGCATACATCAATGCGATCCGATGCGCGACCTCGCTGACGATGCCCAGATCGTGCGTGATCAGCAGCATCGCCATGCCTTGCGCCTTCTGCAGCTCAACGAGTAGTTCGAGAATCTGCTTCTGGATCGTCACATCGAGGGCGGTGGTCGGCTCGTCGGCGATCAGCACGTCGGGCTCGGCGGCCAACGCAATCGCAATCATCACGCGCTGTTTTTGCCCACCGGACAGCTCGAACGGATAGCTGTCGATGCGCCGCTCCGCTTCGGGCAGGCCGACGCGCCGCAACCACTGCAACGCTTTGGCGCGCGCCGCAGCGCCTTTCAATGCGGTATGGCGCTCGATCACCTCGACAATCTGGTCGCCAACGCGCAGCACCGGATTCAAACTGGTCGCCGGCTCCTGAAAGATGATGCTGATGCGGCGTCCGCGCACATCGCGCATGCGCGCTTCGGGTAACGCGGTCACGTCGGTGCCGGCGAGGTTGACCCGGCCGGCGTCGACCCTGCCGTTATCGGGCAACAATCGCAGAATCGAAAGCGCGGTCATCGACTTGCCGCAGCCGGACTCGCCGACCAGCGCGAATGTTTCGCCGCGCTCGATCGTCAGCGATAGCGCATCGACGGCGCGCACGAGGCCTGAATCGGTGTCGAGTACGGTACCGAGGTCCTCGACGATGAGGGCTGCATCCCTCATCACGGGCTCCGTGCGGCCGGCGCGGTCGCAGCGAGCGGTACGTCGCTCCGCTCGGGGCTGCCCGACGTCGCGCTCGCGGCTTCCTTCAACAGCCGGCGCGGCCGAAACACGCGAGCGCGCGGATCGAACGCTTCCCGCACCGCGTCGGCGAAGAGATTCGCGGCCAGCACCAGCGCGAGCATGAACGTGAATGCGGTCGCCAGGTTCCACCACACCACTGGATCGCGCGACATCTCGCTGCGCGCAAGGTTGATCATCGAGCCGAACGATGACGAGTTCGGATCGACGCCGATACCGACATACGACAGCACAGCCTCGTACAACACCAGTGCCGAAAAATCGAGCACCGCAACGATCAGCACCAGGTGCATCACATTCGGCAACACATGGCGCGCCATCACGCGCCATTTGCTGACGCCGAATGCATGCGCCGCTTGTACGTAATCGAGCTCGCTGATTTTCAGCGTCTCTGCGCGCAGCAGCCGGCACAGCGTCGCCCAACCGGTCACGCCGAGAATCAGGCACAGCAGGAACAAGCGGAACTCGGCACGCTCGACGCCGGTCTCGAAAACATCCGCGTGCTGATCGATGTAGACGTTGATCAGCAGCACGAACGCCGCCACCAGCAGGATCGGTGGAATCGACGACAGCACGGTGTAGAAGTACTGAATGCCGTCGTCGACCCAGCCTTTGAAGTAGCCCGCAAAGATGCCGAGCACGATAGCCAGCGGCAACGTTGCAATCGTCGCCAGCGAGCCGATCACGACCGCGGTGCGGATACTCTTCAGCGCCTGGTACAGCACGTCATTGCCGGTGCGGTCGGTGCCGAACGGGTGGTAGTACGGCCACAGTGCGGCCAGCCAGCCGATGACCATCGCCATCGCGATCATCGTGATCAGCATCGGGCGCCACGGAATTTCCGTATCGCCGCGAATGATCTGCGATAACGAATTGCGCAAGCCTCCATGCTTGCGGCCGCGCAGCGCCGCCGCTCCGACTGCAATCACGACTCCGGCAAGCAGTCCGAGCAACACGCCTTGCACTGACAGCGCGGCAACGTCGGAGACCCAATCGCGCTCGGGGTCTTTCAAGTGCGAACCGCCAAAGGCCAGGCGTGGATTGCTGCGCACCTCCTGCCCGTCGACGACCTGCGTTTCTTTCTGAAAAGACCAATACGCGAGCGGTATCGAATACGTTTTCTCGCGCGACTCGATCGCATGCGACATGAATGCGTCGAAGATCGAAAGTGTGCGGGTGCCATAAGCGACCTGCGCGTCGGGCGCGGCACCTTCGACCGCAGCCAGGCGCGGGCGAAAGTGCACCGAGTCGAGCAGGGCGATGGTGATGAATACGCCGAGCACCACGGCCGCACACATGGCCGGTGCGTCGTGCACGACATGCGACCAGTTGGCGCGTGCGCGCGCGTTGCCTCGCATGCGCCAGATGTAGACAACGATGCCCGCGACGATGAGCCACAGCACGAAGTCGGTCCAGAGAAAGACGAACTTAGGCAAGCCGCACTCTCGGATCGACGAAGGTGTACGCGATGTCGGTTGCCAGATACGCGAGGATGTACAGCAGCGAGCCGAGGAAAACCATCGCGTGCACGATCGCAAAGTCCTGCCCGGCGATCGCCTCGATCACGTAGGTGCCGAGCCCGGGAATGCCGAAGAACGACTCGAAGATGATCGAGCCGAGGAACGCATACGGCAACAGCGCACTGACGTGTGTCAGCACGGGCAGCCATGTGTTGCGCAGCACGTGGCGGAACAGCACGACCGCTTCAGACAAGCCCTTGGAGCGCGCGGTCCGAACGTAGTCCTTGTTCGCTTCCTCCAGCAGCATCGCGCGAAAGAGCCGCGCTTCCGAGCCGAGCTGAAAGATGATGCCGACGATGATCGGCAGCGCAAGAAACTTCAGCAAACTCAGGCCGGGCACAAAGCCCGACAGGGGCGCCAGCTTCAGCATCTTGCCGAAGAACCACTGCGCCATGATGATGTAGAACAGACTCGAGATCGACATCATCACGACGCACAGGACGGTGCCCCAGAAGTCGAGGTAGCTCGCACGAAAGAACACCAACAACAACGAGAATGCAATCCCGACGATGACCGTCAGCAGCAGCATTGGCCCGGCGAGCGTCAGGCTCACCAGGATTCGGGTTCCGATCTCGTGCCGCAGATCCCGCCCGCTGTCGGTCGAGCCAAAGTCGAGCGTAAACAGCCGCAATGATCGATCGTAAAAAATAGTGTTGGTCAGTTTGCCGACGCCTTCGGCTTCGCGGTTAAACCATAGCGGCTTGTTGTAACCATGGGAGGCCTTCCACTGCTCGATCGCTTCAGCCGTGACGCGCTTGCCGCCGATATTCAGCCGCGCAATGTTGTCGGGCGAGTTGACCGCAAAGAACAGAGTGAAGGTCAGCAGGTTGACGCCAACCAGAATCAGCACCGCGTACAGGCAGCGGCGAAGGATGTAAGCGCCCAACTATTCGGCCCCGCCAACCGCCAGCCCGCGCGCCGCGTTCTCCCGTTCGCGCCGTTTCCAGGCCCGGAAGGCAGGAACGACGGCGGCCAACATTGCGAGCACGATAAGAACCACCGGCCACCAGATTGGGTTATTCCACTGCGCGATCTTTGCGGCACGTAATGCTGGGTCGACCTTCATGTACATGCAATCGGTCGTTGACCAGCGGCCCGGGTTTGACGTTGCCGACCCACTGCTGGTGGACGGTGCCCGCGTACGGGTTGTAGCCGAATGCCCACGCGGCGTCTTCCTGCGTGATCGCGATCATGCGGTCGATCACCTGCTGCTTGCGCGGCCCGTCGTCGAGAAACTTCAGTTCATCAAACAGCTTGTCGAACTCCGCGTTTTGATAGTTCGACGAGTTTTCGCCGTTGCCTCCGGTCAACGCCTTTGAGTTCGGCCCATACAGCAGGAACAGGAAATTCTCGGCGTCAGGATAGTCGGCGAACCATCCCCACCAGAAAATCTGCAACGAACCCTTTTCAGCTTTCTCCTGGAACCGGTTGTAGTCGGTCGCGCGGATTTCGAGCTGCACGCCGATCTTCGCGAACTGCCGAACCATCCATTCGACTTCGGCCTTCAGCTCGGGTGTCAGCGCACGCTGATAGTCGTAGCTCAGCACTAAAGGGGCGCCGGTCTTGGCGTCGCGGCCATCGGGGTAGCCCGCTTCGGCGAGCAGTTTCTTCGCGACGTCGATTGACTTGCGGCGCGGCTTGCCATCGACGACGTCGTAGACGACGCGATTGATCGCATCCTTGCGAAAGCCGAAGACGCCCGGAGGCACCGGCCCCATTGCGGGTTCGCCGGCCGCCTTGCTCTCGAACACGCGAACGAATTCCTCCCAGTCGATCGCGATCGAGAGCGCCTGGCGCAGCTTGCGATTGCGTACCTGCTGGTCGGGTGTGTCACCCTTGCCGACAACAGGATCAAGCCAATTAAATCCCAGGTACCAGTTGGAGATCTCTAGCGTGCGCGGCATCTGCACGCCACGGTCACGAAACATCTGCGCGACTTTCTCCGAGTTCTTGAAGTCGAAATCGAACTCGAGCAGCGTGTCGAACCGATAGGTGACTGGAACGTCGTAGTACCCCTGCAGAAACTTTGCCTTCTGCGGAATTCTCTCCTTCTCGATCGCGTTAACGATGCGGTCGATGAACGGTATCGGCTTGCCGCAATCGGCGAGCAGACCGGCCGCCTTGTCAGCGTCTTCGCCTTCGCACGGATACACGGTCGCCGGCAAAGTTCGGGTTGCGCTCCAGCACGTGTCGACGATTTTCCTGATACTCCACCAGCATGTAGGGCCCCGTGCCTACCGGCCAGAAGTTCAGCGACAAGTTCTTGCCGGCGAACCCCGGTTGCGCGTAGAACGCGTCAGCCTCCCACGGCACCGGAGCGAAAAATGGCATCGATAGCCAATATTTGAACTGCGGATATTTGCCCTTGAGCCGAATCCGGAGCGTGTAGTCGTCGAGCGCCTGCGCGCCAGCGAGATCATGCTCACGGAAGTCGAGGAACGGCAGATCGCGGCTCGTGGGATCCACACTCTTGCGCAACTCCTTGTCCACTGCGGCGATCTTCTCGCCGTACTCCTTCAGTCCGACGATGTGCTCGGCCATCAATGAAAACGATGCCGACTTGATGCGCGTCGTCGCCAGCCGGCGAATCGCGTACACATAATCGTGCGCAGTCAGCTCGCGTGTTCCCGGATCCGCGAAATCGAACGGAGTGCGTTTGTCGGCGGACTCGGCAGCGGTTAGCGCGTGGTAGCGATACTTTCCGTTCGCATCGCGCGTGAACGCCGGATGCGGCGCGTAGCGAATACCACGTCTAATCTTGATGTCGTAAATGGCTTCGGCGATGTCTTCGCCGCGCGCATTGGCCGGCAACTCGTTGCCGTTTTTGTCTAGAAAGCGTGGCACTGCAACTTCCTCGGCAGTGCGGGCGACGATTTCATATGGCCGCTTTAGGTAGTGAAAGCGATACAGCGGCTCGTATACCGAGTACGTGTACGGCGTCTCATCGATAGCGTAGGAAGCGGTCGGGTCGAGATAGCGCGGCGAACGCTCTTCGAACGCCGTGAAAAACGTATTGGTCCTCTCTGCCCCCGGCGCATGCGGGCTGTTGGTAATGCGATCGCAGCCCGACGCAGTGAATGCGACCGCAACCAACAACAACCAGCCTTGCAAACGCATCCCGTCACCCCCTTGAGCGCGTGCGATTGTAAATGCGGGTCAGCCGATCAAAAGCGGCGCCGTTGGCTCGTATACTGCGGCGCAACCTAAAACTTCGCGAACTCACCCGTCGCGATCTTCGTGCTCGACAAACCCTTTACCTGGACGATCCGCGTTTACTACGAAGACACGGACACTTGCGGCATCGTCTATTACGCCAACTATCTGAAGTTCTTCGAGCGCGCGCGCACCGAATGGTTGCGCGCCGTGGGCTTCGAGCAGCAGAAAATGGCGGATGAGTTAGGGTTGCGGTTTGTCATTTCCCGCGTCGAATGTGATTTCAAGGAGCCGGCCAGGCTGGATGACGTTATCGAGCTCGACGTGCGTGTGGCACGCGCGGGCAGCGCCTCGATGGTTTTTGAACAGACGGCCAGACGCGGCGATGCCGTGCTGGCGACGGCGCGCGTGCGTGCAGGCTGCATCGACACAGGCCGCTTCACCCCTGCGCCGCTGCCGCCGTCGCTAATAGCCGCCCTCAAGCAATTACCTCAGCCCAACGCATGACACCGACTGACCTTTCCATTCTCTCGCTGATGACGAAGGCCACGCTGGTCGTGCAGCTGGTGATGCTGCTGCTCGCCGTGCTGTCGATCGCCTCCTGGACAGCGATCTTTCAGAAGCGGTTCTCGATTCGGCGCGCCAAGCGCGATACGGAGGAGTTCGAGCGCCAGTTCTGGGGCGGCGCCGACCTGTCGCGGCTGCACGAGCTGGCGTCGCATCCGCGGCGCAAGAGCGGTGCGCTCGAGCGCATCTTCGAAGCCGGGATGAGCGAGTATCTGAAGATACGCGGCCGAGGCGATGCGTCGGCGATGCTCGACGGCGCGCGGCGCGCGATGCGCGCGTCGTACCAGCGCGAGATGGACGGGCTCGAAGCGCGCCTGAACTTCCTCGCATCGGTCGGCTCGGTCAGTCCGTACATCGGGCTGTTCGGCACGGTGTGGGGAATCATGCACGCGTTTACCGGTCTGTCGAATCTGCAGCAAGCCAACCTGGCGAGCGTCGCGCCGGGCATTGCCGAAGCGCTGGTCGCAACCGCAATCGGCCTGTTCGCGGCGATCCCGGCAGTGGTGGCTTACAACCGGTTCGCCAACGACATCGACCGGCTCGCCAACCGCTTCGAAAGCTTCATGGAAGAGTTCTTGAACATCCTGCACCGGCATAAGCATTAGGGCGAGACAGAACCATGGCATTAGTCGCACGCCGCTCCGGCCGCCGCCGTCGTCTGATGGCCGACATCAACGTCGTGCCGTACGTCGACGTGATGCTGGTGCTGGTCGTGATCCTGATGGTGGCGGCGCCGTTCGTGAATCCGGGCGTGGTCGAGCTGCCGACGATCGCCAAGGCAGGCCAGCAGAAGGAAGTGCCGGTGCGCGTGGTCGTGCGCAGCGACGGCCGGGTGTCGCTATACGACGGCAGCGTCGAGACCAGCCTGCAGAAAGGCGAGCTGGTCTCGGCCGTCAGGCAGCGGCAGGCGGGCGACCTGAAGCGGCCCGTCGTGATCGAGGCCGATTCGAAAGTTGAATACAAGGCCGTGGTCGGTGTGATGAGCGACCTGCAGAAGGCCGGCATCGAGCGCGTCGGTCTGTCGGTGCGGCTGGCTCAAGTAGGTGATGGCTGCTGCGGCGACACAACCGAGGAGGCCGCGACATCGCTGGCACGCGCCGGAGAAGGGCAGCGGTCCGGCCTTTGCGCTGTCGCTGCTTGCACACACGCTGCTGTTCATCGCGATTGCGTTCGTCGTGCGGTGGAAGAGCGAGCCGGTCGGAACAGTGTCGGCCGAGTTGTGGAGCCTGCCGCCACCGGCGGCGGTGCAGCAGCCGCCCACTCCGGTGAAGGTCGAGCCCCCGCCACCGGTGAAGATCGAGCCTCCTCCGCCCGAGCCGCCTCGCAAGGCGGACATCGTCGAAGAGAAGAAGGAGCCGCCGAAGATCGAACCGAAGAAAGAGCCGCCACCGAAGAAGGACGAACCGAAGAAGGAGCCTCCGAAGAAGGAAGAGCCGAAGGAGGACAAGGCGAAGATCGCCGAAGCGAAGGCGGCAGCGCAGCTGGAAGCGAATCGCAAGGCAGCAGCGCAGGCGCAGCTGGATCGCATGCTGGCCCAGGCCGGAACTGCGCTCCAGCGACCGGTGGGCGCCGCAGGCGGCGGCCGCTCTGACAAGTACACAGCGCAGATAGTGAGCTGCATCCGCCCGCACATCGTCTTCAATGTTCCCGACTCCATCGCGCCCACAACAATACGTTGCCGTATTTGAAGTGATGCTATTGCCCACCGGCGAGCAAACCGGCGCTCCGCGATTGATCAAGGCAAGCGGCCTCGCCGCCTACGATCAGGCAGTCGAGCGCGCGATTCGCCGCTGCGACCCGTTTCCACCGCCGAAAGAGGGAACGATGCCGCGTTCGGTGCGCCTGTCGTTCGATCCTGTCGAGACGCGCTAACCCTAATCTGATTGCGCTGCGTTCAGTTATCTGCGCTTCTATACTCGCTTCGATGCCCAAGACCCCAGCAAACTTCTCTGTACGACCCGCGTCACGCACGAGGCGGGCTGTGTGTGCAACCGTCTTCCTGGCTCCGCTGCCGACCTCGGTGCTTGCACAGCTTCAGGTGCAGATCACCGGCGTCGGAAGCCAGCAGTTTCCGGTCGCGATCGCCAATTTCCAGCGAGATGCGCAGGTCCCAACCGAAATCGATGCGGTGATTCGCGCCGACCTGGCGCGCAGCGGCCTCTTCAAGATCGTCAACGCCGGCACTCAGCCGATCGCCGAAAACGCGAGTGTCGACTTCGCGGATTGGAAGGGACGCGGCGCCGACGCGCTCGCGGTCGGCACTGTCGCTCGCCTGGCCGATGGCAGATTCGACGTGCGCTATCGGCTGCTCGACACAGTAAAGCAGGCGCAGCTTGATGGCCTTTCGTACGTCAGCACCGCGGCCGACATGCGCCTGACGGCACACCGCATCGCCGATCGCAT
This sequence comes from uncultured beta proteobacterium, assembly GCA_963824935.1. Taxonomy (GTDB): domain Bacteria; phylum Pseudomonadota; class Gammaproteobacteria; order Burkholderiales; family Burkholderiaceae_F; genus JACCZX01. The sequence continues at coordinate 209,190 of CAWGRF010000024.1, forward strand.
CTACGAGAAAATCACCGGTGAGCGCGGCGTGTTCGCGACCCGTATCGCCTACATCGTGCAGACCTCGCCCAAGTCATGGGAGCTGCACATCGCAGACGCCGACGGCTTCAATGCGCAAGCCGCGCTGCGCTCGCGCGAGCCGATCATCTCTCCGGCCTGGTCACCGGACGGTACACGCCTTGCCTACGTATCGTTCGAATCGGGCAAGCCGGTGGTGTATGTGCACTCGGTTACGACCGGAGAACGCCGTCCCGTTGCCAATTTTCGCGGATCGAACAGTGCGCCCGCCTGGTCGCCGGATGGCAAATCGCTCGCAGTGACGTTGACACGTGAAGGCAACTCGCAGGTTTTCCTGATGAACGCAGACGGGTCAAACGTGAAGCGCCTTACGACTTCCTCGGGCATCGACACCGAGCCTGCGTTCAGCGTCGACGGAAGCTCGATCTATTTCACGTCCGACCGGGGCGGCGGGCCGCAGATCTACCGGATGCCAGTTTCCGGCGGCGGCGCGCAGCGCGTTACCTTCAACGGCGACTACAACATCAGTGCGCGCGTGAGCCCGGACGGGAAACAGCTGGCCTACATTAGTCGGCGGGGCGGACGCCTGCAGGTTTATGTGCTCGATCTGGCCACCGGTCAGGAAGTGGCGGTGACAGACACTGCAAGCGACGAATCGCCGAGCTTTGCACCGAACGGGCGATTGGTCCTATACGCCACCGAGGTCAACGGGCGCGGGATTCTTGCGTCGGCCTCGACCGACGGCCGTGTGCGTACTCGTCTTTCAGGCCCAAGCGGTGACATCCGCGAGCCGACCTGGGGGCCATACATAAAGTGAAAGCATCATAAATTTTTCTTAATCAGCAGGAGGAACCGATGAAACCTACCCACTTTTCCCGCAGCGCGCTGGCAATTGCTGCGTTGGTCTTTACGCTGGCCGGCTGCCAATCGGTCAATCTGGACGAGCAGCCGCCCGCGCCGATCGTCGATGCCACCGCGAGCACCGATGCGAAAACCGGTCCCGACCCGCGCGCAGTCGCGTCGGTCGATGCGCAAGCCGGGCGCGGACTCGATCCTCTTAACGATCCGAACAACCCGCTGTCCAAGCGCAGCGTGTTTTTTGACTTCGACAGCTTCGTCGTCAAGAGCGAATACCAGCCGATCGTGCAAACGCACGGCGGCTACCTGGGTAGCAACAAACAGCGCCGGGTGACTGTCGAAGGTCATACCGACGAGCGCGGCGGACGCGAATACAACCTGGCGCTGGGGCAGAAGCGGGCTGAGGCGGTCAAGCAGCGGCTGATGTTGCTGGGTGTGGTCGATGCGCAGGTAGAGACCGTCAGTTTTGGGAAAGAGAAGCCGCGTGCGACGGGGTCGAGTGAAGATGCGTGGGCCCAGAATCGGCGGGCTGATTTGAACTACAAGTAGCAGTCCTCGTATACGCGACGGTCGCCGTCGCCTCTGCATAGGGCTGATGAGTTAGAAGGTCGGGCTTCGGGCGGCCGGGCGTCCGACCTAGTACAACAACAAGTAGCGACCGCTTCGGCGGTCGCTGCACATTGGGAGTTGCGCAATTGAGATACATCGCCGCTGTACTTGCGCTCGGGCTGGTTCTGCCGGCGCACGCCCAGCTTTTTTCCGATAGCGATGCGCGCAAGGCGATTTTGGAGTTGCGCGCGAAGCTGGCGGATCAGGAACGCAAGGAGGCGGAGCTGGCGGCGCGAATGGAGCGGCTCGAAACCGCGCAGCGCAATCAGCTTGAACTTGCCAATCAAACTGAAACGCTAAAGCAGGAGATCGCGCGGCTGCGCGGGCAGGTCGAGGCGCTGACGAACGAGGTCGCGACCCTGCAGAAGCGCAACAAGGACTTGTACGCCGATCTGGATGCGCGGCTCAAGAAAATGGAGCCCACTAGCGTTACGGTCGACGGGCGGCCGGTCGCCGTCGAACGTCCAGAGCAGGGGGCATACGAAGCCGCGCTGGCGCAATTTCGATCGTCTGACTTCAAAGGTGCGCTGGCGAGCTTTCAACAGTTCGTCACGCGTTACCCGCAGTCGCCGTACGTGCCTGTGGCGTACTACTGGATCGGCAGCTCGCACTATGCGCTAAAGGATTACAAATCGGCGATCGCTGCGCAGCAGATTCTGGTGGATCGCTACAGCGATTCGACGCGCGCGCCCGATGCGCTGCTGTCGATTGCGGAGAGCCAGCTGCAGCTTGGCGACAAGAAATCAGCGAATCGCACGCTTGGCCGCGTGATCAAGGACTATCCGGAGAGCGACGCGGCGAAGGTAGCGCGCGAGCGGTTACCTGCGACGCGCTAGCGCCAATCAGCAAAGGAGAAAGCATGCTCAGCAAAAGTGCTTTTGCCAGGTTGATCCTTTCTGTCGCCGCTGCTGTACTCGCCCAGGACAGCGCATTTGCGCAGGACGCCGCTGCTGTTCTGAAGCGCGCATCCGACGCAATGGGTGCGACGAATTTGAAGTCGATCCGATACACCGCCGAAGGAACCGGCTACACGTTCGGCCAAGCCTTCAAGCCCGGAATGCCGTGGCCGAAAATTAACGTTCACAGCCAGACCCGCACGATCAACTACGACACCGCGTCGATGCGCGACGAGATCGTTCTGAGCCGCGGCGAACCGCGCGGCGGTGGCGGCTACCCGCACGTCGCCCAGCAGCGCACTGACCAGTACGTCAGCGGAGCATTCGCGTGGAATCAATTGGCTACGGCACCGTTGCCGGGGCCGAGGTTCGTTGCCGATCGAGTGCATCAGTTATGGATCACGCCGCACGGCGTCGTCAAGGCAGCGCTCAAGAACAACGCAACGGCGCAGCCCGGCAAGCCGGCGGCTGTTTCGTTTGCCGAGCCGGGACGCTTCAGCGCTACGGTGTTCTTCAATGCAGATGGCCTTGTCGAGCGAGTCGAATCGCGTGCGCCCGACGCCGTCCTCGGGGAAACGGCGTTCGTAACGACCTACGCGGACTATCGCGACTTTGCTGGAGTGAAATTCCCGACCCGGATCCAGCAAACCCAGGGCGGCTCACCGGTCCTCGATGTCACCGTGAAGGAAGTCCAACCGAATGCGCCGGCCGATATTCAATTGCCGGACCTCGTGCGCGAGGCGTCGGAGCGAGTGACCACCGAGAAAGTCGCCGATGGTGTCTGGTTCGTCGCCGGTGCGTCACACAACAGCGTCGCGATAGAAATGAAGGACCACATCGTGATGGTGGAAGCGCCGCTTTTCGACGGGCGCACGGTCCCGGTGATCGAGCAGATCAAGCAGCTTGCGCCGGGCAAGCCGATCCGCTACGTAGTCAACTCGCATAGCCACTTTGACCACTCCGGTGGGCTGCGCGCGGCCGTCGCCGAAGGCGCTGCGATTGTCACGCATGCTGCGAACAAGGCGTACTTCGAGAGCGCATTTGCGACGCCGAACAAGATCAATCCCGATCGGCTTGCCAAGTCGGGGAAGAAGGCCGAAGTCGTTGGGGTGACCGACAAGCTGGTGATGAACGATGGCACGCGCGTGCTGGAGATCCACCATATCCGCGACAGCGTTCACTCCGATACGTTCTTGATGGTGTACCTGCCCAAGGAGAAGCTGCTGATCGAAGCCGATGCGTTCACGCCCAGCCCGCCGAACACTCCGCCGCCGGCGCAGCCGAATCCAAACCATGTCAATCTGATCGAGAACCTCGAGCGGCTGAAACTATCGGTCGATCGGATCTTGCCCTTGCACGGGCGTGTTGTGCCGTTGGCGGAGCTCTACACCGCCGCCGGAGCAACCATGCCGAAGTAACTTTGTGGTCAAGGCGCGTGCAACCGCATGACGTCGCCCGGTGATCTGGTCGCACTATCCACGACGGTTGTCCTAGGCGTATTCGCGCTTGCGTTCGCGCTCGGTGCGATCACTCAGCGCACGAACTTCTGCGCGATGGGCAGCGTCGCGGATGCCGTCAGCTTTGGCGACTGGACGCGCATGCGGCAGTGGCTGCTGGCAATCGCCGTCGCGATACTCGGCACCAATCTGTTGGCCGTGACCGGAGTCATCGACACCGCCGACACCTTCTACACGTCGCCGCGTTTTACGCCGCTCGCGTATGCGCTCGGCGGACTGTTGTTTGGATTCGGCATGGTGTTGACCGGAGGTTGCGGCTCGAAGTCGCTGGTGCGGGCCGGCGGCGGCAGCCTCAAGTCGCTGGTGGTGCTGGTCGTGCTCGGTATCGTCGCCTACATCTCGCTGCGCGGATTCCTCGCGGTGTTTCGCGTTGGCGTCATCGAGCCGGTCGGCGCGCGGCTCGCGACCCCGCAAGATCTGCCATCGATGCTGACTCGTATCGGGCTGTCCAAACCGGTACTGCAACTCGGGCTCGCGCTGCTGGTGTCGGCCGGCTTGTTCGTCGTCGTTTTTCGCGATCGCAGCTTTCGCACGTTCGACAACCTTCTTGCCGGGCTCGGTATCGGCGCGATCATCGTCGCCGCGTGGGCGATTTCCGGCACCATTGGCCATGTCGAGGAGCACCCGGACACGTTGCAGGAAGCTTTCTTGAGAACCAACTCGGGACGCATGGAGTCGCTATCGTTCGTTGCACCGGTGGCCTACACGATCGACTACTTGATGTTCTTCAGCGACACCAGCAAGGTGGTGACGATCGGTATCGCGGCGGTGGTGGGCATGATTGCAGGTTCCGCGGCCTATGCACTCGTCGCCGGCCAGTTCCGCTGGGAAGGGTTTCGCGATACCGAGGACACCGCCAATCATCTGGTCGGAGCGGCCTTGATGGGCTTCGGTGGCGTTACCGCGCTTGGCTGCACGGTCGGGCAGGGCTTGTCCGGTGTGTCGACGCTCGCATTAGGGTCGTTCATCGCGGTCGCCAGCATCGTCGCCGGCGCGGTGCTGGCGCTTAAGTATCAGGCGTGGCGACTTGATCGCGTCGGCGCTTAGGGAGTGAATGGTGGACAAGAAGTTTGCATCGCAAGCCGATGTCGAAGAAAAGGAGGTGAGCTTCGACAGGCTGTCCGACAACGCGTATGCGTACACGACGGAGGGCGATCCCAACACCGGCGTCGTGATCGGCGATGACGCCGTGATGGTGATCGATGCGCAAGCCACACCGGTGATGGCGCAGGACGTGATCCAGCGCATTCGCCAGCGTGACCGACAAGCCGATCAAGTACGTTGTGCTGACGCACTATCACGCGGTACGCGTGCTCGGCGCATCCGGCTACACGCCCGAGCACATCATCGCCAGTGGCGACACCTACGATCTGATCGTCGAGCGCGGTGAAGCCGACATGAAGAGCGAGATCGAGCGCTTTCCGCGGCTGTTTCGCGCAGTCGAGTCGGTGCCCGGGCTGACGTGGCCGACGATGGTGTTCGAAAAGCGGCTCACGCTTTGGCTCGGAAAGCTACAGATCGAGATCATGCAGCTCGGCCGCGGACACACGAAGGGCGATACAGTCGTGTGGCTACCTAAGGAAAAAATTCTGTTCTCGGGCGATCTGGTCGAGTTCGACGCGACGCCGTACACCGGTGATGCATACCTCGCTGACTGGCCGGCGACGCTTGATGCGGTCGCTGCGCTCGGACCGCAGAAGCTGGTGCCCGGACGCGGCGCTGCACTGCAAACGCCGGCGCAGGTGAAAGCAGGACTCGACGGCACGCGGGCATTCGTCACTGCGATGTACGAGTCGGTCAAGCGGGGTGCCGAGGCCGGCCGCGATTTACGCAGCGTGTACAAGGAAACCTACGAAGCGTTAAGGCCGCAGTTCGGCCACTGGGTGATCTTCGATCATTGCCTGCCGTTCGATGTCAGCCGCGCGTACGACGAGGCGACCGGCCATCAGCATCCGCGCATCTGGACCGCGCAGCGCGACAAGGAAATGTGGGAGTCGCTGGAGGGATAGCGGTACGTGTACGCGCCTCCGGTCTATCCCTATGTCGTTCCGCCTGAGCTGAAATCGGGCGGCGTCGCGCGCGCTCAGGTGGCAATTGTCGGCGCCGGCCCGGTGGGTCTGGCATGCGCGATCGATCTCGCGCAGCACGGCGTCGACTTCATCATCATCGATGACAACAACACCGCGAGCGTAGGTTCACGCGCGATCTGCTGGGCGAAGCGCACGCTGGAGATTCTGGATCGGCTTGGATGCGGCGACCGAGTGTGCGAGCGCGGTGTCAGTTGGAAAGTCGGCAAGGTTTTTTTCCGCGACAAGCTCGCGTATCAGTTCGACCTGTTGCCCGAGCCCGGCCACAAGCGCCCGGCGTTCGTCAATCTGCAGCAATACCTGCTCGAAGAGATCATGATCGAGCGGCTAAGAACGCTCGGTCACGCGGTGCGATGGAAGAACAAGGCCGTCGGCGTCACGCAGCGGATCAACGGCGTGCGGTTGGAGGTCGAAACGCCCGACGGCCGATACGCGATCGAAGCCGACTACGTCATTGCGGCCGACGGCGCACGCAGCGCAGTGCGCGACATGCTCGGTCTGGCGTGGAAAGGCCATGTGTTTCACGATCGTTTCTTGATTGCTGACGTATCGATGAAAGGTGACTTTCCAACCGAACGGTGGTTTTGGTTCGATCCGCCCTTTCATTCGGGCGGCTCGGCGCTGCTGCACAAACAGGCCGATGACATATGGCGCATCGATTTGCAGCTCGGCTGGGAGTGCGATCCCGATGAGGAAAAGAAGCCCGAGCGCGTAGTTCCTCGCATCCGCGCAATGCTTGGTGCCGACCGCGCGTTCCAACTCGAGTGGGTCAGTGTGTACACCTTTCAGTGCGCACGGCTCGAACGATTCGTGCACGACCGCGTGATCTTCGTGGGCGATGCCGCGCATCAAGTGTCGCCCTTCGGCGCGCGCGGCGGCAATAGCGGCATCCAGGACGCCGACAATCTGTGCTGGAAGCTAGCGCGAGTCGTGCGAGGACAATCACCCGCATCGCTTCTCGACAGTTACAACAGCGAGAGGGTCGAAGCAGCGGACGAGAACATTCTTTGTTCATCGCGGTCGACCGACTTCATCACGCCGAAAAGCGGCATTAGCCGGCAATTTCGCGACGCGGTGCTTGCCCTTTCGCAGCAACATCCCTTTGCACGCCGGCTGGTGAACAGCGGCCGGTTATCGATGCCCACCTTTCATCGCGCAAGTACCTTGTCGACACCTGATTGCGACTCTTTCTCGGACGCGTTGGCACCGGGGATGCCGGCGATTGATGCTCCGGTGAGGGTCCGGGGTCAGGTAGCGTCCCTGCTCGACCGGATCGGCGGTACCTTCGATTTGCTTATGTTCGACGACGCAGACGACACCGGTGCTGCGATTCGGTCAGCGTTCGATAGGCGACGCACGAGTCACCAGGATCGCACCGGCTTCTCAGAACGCAGCAGCGGCATGCGAAGACATCGAGGGCCTTGCGGCACGTCGCTACGATGGAAAGCCAGGAACCGTTTATCTACTGCGACCCGACCAGCATGTCGTCGCTCGCTGGCACTTGCCTTCAATAAATGACGTACGGTCGGCTTTGGTGCGAGCACAAGGAAACGGATGATGCTAAAGACTGAGCAAAACATCGAGCAGGCAGATGACTTTTATCAAACGCTGATCGACGCGCACATCGGGCTTACCGACGAACAGAGTGCGGCGCTAAATGCGAGGCTCGTGTTATTGCTGGCGAATCAGATCGGTGAATTGAGTACGCTGCGGCAGGCAATTGCGGCCGCGCGCGCGTCGCTCGATCCGGGCTTGTAAACGAGTCTAGTTTTTTTTCAGCGCGGCCAGCGGTACGACACCTTCGGCGGCGATGTCGATACGCTGCCGATTCGGTTCAACCGCCGTTAGCGGTACAACTTCTTTCAATGTCTGAAGGCTGCGCAGAGTCAAGTCTTGATAACTCTTCGTGCCGCTCACCTTCCAGGCAATCTCTTCGTCGCTCAGCGTGCGCAGAACTCTCGCCGGTGTACCGACTGCGAGCGAACGTGGCGGAATCTGCTCTCCAGCTTTGACGAAGGCGCAGGCGGCGACGATCGCCGATTCCCCGATGACCACTTCGTCCATCACCACAGCGTTCATGCCGACCATCGCATTTTTCTTGACGACACAGCCATGTAGTACCGCGCCGTGGCCGATGTGGCCATCTTCCTCGACGACCGTATCGGTGCCGGGGAAGCCGTGCATCACGCAGCCGTCCTGCACGTTGCTGCCGGCCTCGAGCACGATGCGGCCGAAATCGCCCCGCAGACTGGCAGCTGGTCCGACGTAACAACGCGGTCCGACGATTACATCGCCGATCAGGATCGCGCTCGGGTGAACGAACGCCGTTGGATCGACAACCGGCACCAAGCCGTTGATTTCGTAGCAGGGCACCGGATGCCTACGCGTGCCAGCGACGCTGAATTACTCTGAATCGATTGGCAACAAACGCACTATCGGTGTAGCTCGCATTCGCCGCCGGATTGGCGCCGGTCGCGTGATAGTCCGAGAACGCGGTCGATTGGTTCACGTACACGTTGCTCAACAAGTTGATCGACAGCGCGACGCCTGCGCGCAGCGTCGCTTCGGTCATCGCATCGATCACATCCTGCTTGGTCGAATAAAGGCCGACCGTCAACGCTCCGCGCTCCTTGACGATTTTTTCGGAAAGCGCAATCGCGGCCATCGCGTCGGGGACCTTGACGACAAAGCTGATGGGGCCGAATCGCTCCTGCGTGTAGGCGGACTCGTTGGCTGCGTTGGTCTTCATCAGCAGTGGCGTATGCACGTTCGCCGCCGGAAACTCGGCGTTGTCGAGCTTGCGCGATGCCAAGACAACGTCCGCCAGCGCTGGCGCGTCTTCAATGCGCTTCAACGTGTCCGGCGATTGAATCGATCCGAGCACCGCAGTGGCGACTGCAGCATCGGAAAGCAATTTCTCGACTGCTCGCCCGAGGTCTGCTGCCACGTCGTCGAAGCTCTTGTGTCCTTCGTCGGTATCGATGCCATCGGCCGGAACGAAAATGTCTTGCGTCGTCGTGCACATCTGTCCCGAATACAGGCTCAACGTGAACGCAAGATTCTTCAGCATTGCCTTGTAGTTGTCGGTCGATTCGATAACGACGTTGTTAACACCGGCCAGCTCGGCGTAAACGTGGGCCTGCCGTGCGTTGTCGATCAGCCAGCGGCCGAACGCATTGCTGCCGGTGAAGTCGATCGAGCGCACCGCTGGATTCGTCGCGAGCGCCTGTGTGGCCTTGGGATCACTGGTGACCGCAAGCGACACCAGATTCGGATCGATACCGTTTTCAGCCAGCACTTCGCGCACGATGCGCACGCTGATCGCCGCCGGCAGAATTGCATTCGGGTGCGGCTTCACGATCACCGCGTTGCCGGTGACCAGTGCGGCAAACAACCCCGGATATGTGTTCCACGTTGGAAACGTGCCGCAGCCGATCACCAGTGCGACGCCTCTGCCGACGACCTCGAAACGCTTTTCCATCACCAGCGGCGGGTTCTTGCCCTGCGGTTTCTCCCAGCGTGCCGCGCTCGGCACCGCGCTCATCTCGCGGTACGCGTACGCGACTGCTTCGAGTCCGCGATCCTGGGCGTGCGGTCCGCCCGCCTGGAACGCCATCATCCATCCCTGACCGGTGGTGACCATCACCGCGTGCGCGATCTCGAAACTCGCTTTGTTCAAACGCGTGAGAATCTCGAGGCAGATGCCGGTGCGGCCTTCGACACCGAGTTTCTGCCACGCCGGCATTGCAGCAAGCGCGGCGTCGACCAACGCCTGCGGCTCGCACACCGGGTACTCGACTTCGAGCGGAATGCCGTACGGGGAATGCTCGCTCGCAAGCCAGCCGATACGGCCCGGCTGGTCGAGCTCGAACTGACGCCCCGCATGGCCGAGCGCAGCGGCCTTGCCGTCGTCGTTCGCGGCTTCGCCGTATATCTTCGGACTGGGCACCTCCGGATAAGCGCTCCAGAAACCGCGCGTGCGGATCGCTTCGAGAGCGCCGTCCAGTGTTTTCCGATGTTTTTCAAAGAGCGGGTGCATGCTGCAAATCGTAGCTTGGTTTTTTGGGAACTCTAAGCTACTATTAATTGAACGGTCGGTCAATTAATCCGCGATGGTGTCAAATTTTGAATCGATTCGAGTCGATGTGACCGACAGCGTAGCAACGCTGACGTTACATCGACCCGAGCGCCTTAACAGCTTCACGGTGGCGATGCACGCCGAAGTACGGACGGCGCTCGACGCGATTGCCGGCGATCGCGCGATCCGTTGCCTGGTGATGACGGGAGCTGGCCGGGGATTTTGTGCCGGACAGGATCTATCCGATCGGGCGGTAGCGCCGGACGCCGAAGGGGTCGACCTTGGCGCATCGATCGAGAATTATTACAAGCCGATGCTGCAGCGTCTGCGGGCGCTGCCGATGCCGACGATCGCCGCAGTCAATGGTGTCGCTGCCGGCGCCGGTGCCAATATTCCGTTTGCGTGCGACCTCGTTTATGCGGCGCAATCGGCCAGCTTCATTCAGTCGTTTTCCAAGCTCGGCCTGGTGCCTGATTGCGGCGGCACGTGGTGGCTGCCGCGGTTGATCGGTCCCGCGCGTGCGATGGGGTTGGCGCTGCTCGGTGACAAGCTGTCGGCCGCGCAGGCGGCGGACTGGGGTTTGATCTGGCGCTGCGTCGAGGACGATCAGCTAATGCCCACGGTGATGACGGTCGCGCGGCAGTTGGCCGCTGGTCCGACCCTCGGCTTTGTTCGAACGCGGCAGGCGATCGATGCGGCAATGCTGTTGCCGTTTTCTGCTGCCCTCGATCTCGAGCGCGACTATCAGCGTGAACTTGGCCGGTCGGCCGACTATCGCGAGGGCGTTTCGGCCTTCATCGAAAAACGCGCTGCCCGATTTACAGGCCGCTGATGAACGACGCGCAACCGATGAGCAATCAGGCAATCGCCGAAGCCGTGCGCGACCGTATGTTCAGCGAGGATGCGGCGTCGCGTGGTCTCGGCATGCAAGTCGATTCAGTTGGCCCCGGCTTTTCGAAAGTGTCGATGTCGGTGCGGCCCGACATGCTGAATGGCCACAAGACCTGCCATGGCGGCTTCATTACGACGCTCGCGGATTCGGCCTTTGCGTTCGCGTGCAACAGCCATAACGAAGTGACAGTGGCCTCCGGCATCGTCGTCGATTTTCTTGCGCCGGCGCACGAAGGTGATCGCCTGGTCGCGGAGTGTCATGAAGTGGCATTGACCGGTCGCACCGGCGTCTATGACATCAGAGTCACGAATCAGCACGGCAAGACTGTGGTCGTGATGCGGGGCCGCTCGCACACGATGAAGGGGAAGGCGGTAGTGCAGCTGTGATGACAGACGATCTAGAGCCGATCGAGCGCGTGGGCGCAAATGCACGGGGGGAATTGCAGGCACTGCAGCTCGAACGCTTGCGCTGGTCGCTCGCTCACGCCTACGCCAACGTGCCGCACTATCGGGCGAAGTTCGACGCGGCGCGGGTGCACCCGTCCGACCTCAAGTCGTTGGCCGATCTCGCCAGGTTTCCGTTCACCACCAAGCGCGATCTGCGCGAGACGTATCCGTTCGGCATGTTCGCGGTGCCGCGCGAGAAAGTCGTGCGCATTCATGCGTCGAGCGGAACGACCGGCAAGCCGACCGTGGTCGGTTACACCGCAAAGGACATCGACACGTGGGCCAGCGTGATGGCGCGCTCGATTCGCGCCGCCGGCGGCAGGCGCGGCGACATCATTCACATCGCGTACGGCTACGGGCTCTTCACCGGCGGGCTGGGCGCGCACTACGGCGCGGAGAAACTCGGTTGCACCGTGATTCCGATGTCGGGCGGGATGACCGAGCGCCAGGTGCAGTTGATCGTCGACTTCAAGCCAAAAATCATCATGGTGACGCCGTCGTACATGCTGGCGATCGCCGAGGAAATGCAAAAGCAGGGCGTTGATCCCAAGGCGTGTTCACTCAGGATCGGCATCTTCGGCGCCGAGCCGTGGACCGCGGCGATGCGCGCATCGATCGAGGCGAAGACGTCTCTCGATGCGATCGACATTTATGGGCTGTCGGAGATCATCGGGCCGGGTGTTGCGCAGGAGTGCATCGAAACGAAGGACGGCCTCACGGTGTGGGAGGACCACTTCTATCCCGAGATCATCGATCCGGACAGCGGTGAAGTGTTGCCGGAGGGCGAAAGAGGCGAGCTGGTTTTCACGTCGTTGACGAAGGAAGCGCTGCCGATGATTCGCTATCGAACGCGCGATCTGACGCGCCTGCTGCCGCCGACAGTCGCGCAGCATGCGGCGCATCGAGAAGATCACCGGCCGCTCGGACGACATGCTGATCATTCGCGGCGTCAATCTGTTTCCGACGCAGATTGAAGAATTGATCTTGAAGCAGCCCGAGCTCGAACCGCATTACACGCTCGAAGTCACCCGGCCGGCGCATCTCGACGAGCTGACGGTGCATGTCGAGATGGGATCGCAACTTGCGAGCGGCAGCCACGACGCACAGCGTGCCGCCGCGCAAAAGCTCGAGCAGGCGATCAAGGCATATGTCGGACTGTCGGCAAGCGCACACCTTGCGACGCCGATGGCGATCGAGCGCTCGATGGGCAAGGCGAAACGCATTGTCGATCGGCGCTCCAAGGAGTAGCTATGTACACACAAGCGATGGACATTCCCATCCGGCGACCGCGATGAAGCACCGGCGAAGAGCGATGCGGAATATGAAGCCGAGTTCGAAGCCAAGCTTGAACGCGGTGACTTTATCGAGCCGAAAGACTGGATGCCCGAGCGGTACCGCAAGACGTTGATCCGCCAGATCAGCCAGCACGCGCACTCCGAGATCGTCGGCATGCTGCCCGAAGGCAACTGGATCACCCGCGCGCCGACGCTCGAGCGCAAGTGCATCCTGCTGGCGAAAGTGCAGGACGAGGCCGGCCACGGCATGTACCTGTATTCGGCGGCTGAAACGCTCGGCGTTTCGCGCGATGAGCTGATCGAGGCGCTGCACACGGGCAAGGCCAAGTATTCATCGATCTTCAACTATCCGACGACGACATGGGCGGATATCGGCGTGATCGGCTGGCTAGTCGACGGCGCCGCGATCATGAATCAGATTCCGCTGACGCGCTGTTCGTACGGGCCGTATGCGCGCGCGATGATTCGTATCTGCAAGGAAGAGTCGTTTCATCAGCGGCAGGGCTTTGACCTGTTACTGACGTTGATGAAGGGCTCGGAAGAACAACGCGCGATGGTGCAGGACGCGGTAAACCGCTGGTGGTGGCCGTCACTGATGATGTTCGGACCGCACGACAGCGAGTCGACCCACAGCGGCGATTCGATGAAATGGGGCATCAAGCGCATCAGCAACGACGAGCTGCGGCAGAAGTTCGTCGATGCCACGGTGCCGCAGGCGAAATTGCTCGGCGTTTCGCTACCCGACGCCGATCTGAAGTTCGACGAGGCAACCGGCCATTGGAAGTTTGGTCCGATCGACTGGAATGAGTTCTGGAACGTCGTCAACGGCAAGGGTCAGTGCAACGAAGAACGCCTGGCCGCGCGCGTCAAGGCGTGGGACGACGGTGCATGGGTGCGCGACGCGGCCTGGCGCACGCGCGAAAAGCGGCGTCATCGCGATTGCGTCGCCGCATGATGCTTGCGGATACAGGAGCGAGATAGCGAGATGTCAAGTCATCGCAGCGAGTGGCCGCTGTGGGAGGTCTTTATCCGCAGCCGCAACGGGCTTGACCACAAGCATTGCGGCAGCGTGCATGCGGCCGATGCACCCATGGCGCTGAAGAACGCGCGCGATGTGTTCACGCGCCGGATGGAAGGTGTCAGCGTCTGGGTCGTGCGCGCCGATCAGATCATCGCCAGCGATCCGGACGCCAAGCCCGAGATGTTCGACCCGGCCGCGGACAAGATCTACCGGCATCCGACGTTCTATACGTTGCCGGATGAAGTCGGACACATGTGACGGTTGAACAGTGGACGTAGTCGTTTCCAGCACCAGCGCAGCGCATCTCGAATATCTGCTGCGCATCGCGGACTCATCGCTGATCCTCGGCCACCGGCTCTCGGAGTGGTGCGGACATGGCCCGGTGCTCGAAGAGGACATCGCGCTCACCAACGTGGCGCTCGATCTGATCGGCCAGGCGCGTTTGCTGTACACGCGTGCCGGCGCGCTTGAGGATGGTGGCCGCAGCGAGGATCAGTTCGCGTTCAACCGAACGGAGAGCGAGTTCCGCAACGTCACGATGGTCGAGCTGCCGAACGGCGACTATGGCAGCACGATCATGCGCAATTTCTTGTTTACCGCTTTTCAGCTGGAGCTGTGGCCACTGCTGCAAGCGTCCGCCGACGCGCAGCTGGCAGAGATCGCCGGCAAGAGCCGGAAGGAGGCGCAGTATCACGCGCAGCACGCTTCCGACTGGACCGTTCGCCTGGGCGACGGCACTGACGAATCGCATACGCGTATGCAGCGCGCGCTCGATACGCTGTGGCCGTATACGGCGGAGTTTTTCAGCGCGTCGACAACCGACGATGCCGCGGCCGAAAGCGCAATTGGACCCGCATGGTCATCGCTCGAAGCACGATGGCACGCCGCGGTGCGTCCGGTGCTCGACGTTGCCACGCTGCGGGTGCCCGAGCGAACTATCGTTCCTGTCGCACGGCAAGGAGGGCCTGCACAGCGAGCACATGGAGCCGTTGCTGCGCGAGATGCAGTATCTGCAACGTACCTACCCGAACCGCAGCTGGTAGTAGAGGTTCGCGGACTGATGACGCCGAGATATCACACGTTGCGGATTGCCGATGTTCGACGCGAAACGCCCGAGTGCATCAGCGTGACGTTCGACCTTCCGCCCGAGCTAGCGCCTGCGTATCGATTCGTGCAGGGCCAGCACCTTGGACTACGCACAACGCTGGACGGCGAAGAATTGCGGCGCTCGTACTCGATCTGTTCGGGCGTCGACGATGGCGAAATTCGGGTCGCGATCAAGAAGGTCGGCGGCGGGAAATTTTCGCACTGGGCGAATGAAGCGCTCAAGCCGGGCGATCCGATCGAGGTGCTGACGCCCGAGGGCCGGTTTTTCACGCCGCTCGATCCGGCGCACGGCAAACACTACGTTGCCTTTGTCGCCGGCAGCGGCATCACGCCGGTGCTCTCGCTGATCCGCACGACGCTCGCGCGCGAACCGAAATCGCGCTTCACGCTGGTTTATGGCAATCGGCGCCAATCGTCGGTGATGTTTCACGAGGCCCTGGAAGACTTGAAGGATCGCTACCTGACGCGCTTTAGCCTGTACAACGTGTTCTCGCGTGAGGCGCAGGAGGTCGAGCTGTTCAACGGACGCATCGACGCGGCAAAGGTCAATCAGTTTCTCGAATCGCTGGTCCCGTCGGACACGATCGACGAGGCGTTCATCTGTGGACCGCTCACGATGATCGACGACGTCGAGGTTGCGCTGATCGCCGCTGGAGTACCTGCAAACCATGTGCATGTTGAGCGCTTCGGCATTCCGACCGGCTCGACGCGAGGAGATCGATGACACCGAAGCTGCGCAGTCACACATCGAACTGATCATCGATGGCGTCAAGCGCGAAGTGGACTTCATGCCGGGGCAGCATTCGATTCTCGATGCCGGGCGCTCTGCGGGCATCGATCTGCCGTTTTCGTGCAAGGCGGGGATGTGCAGCACGTGTCGCGCGAAGGTGCTCGACGGCCAGGTCAGGATGGCGAAGAACTACGCGCTCGAGCCGCACGAAGTCGCAGACGGCTTCGTGCTGACGTGCCAGTCGTACCCGCTGACAGACCGAGTCGTGATTTCGTACGACGCGAGGTAGTCATGGCGCGGACCAAGGCTGCAAGTTTCGATACTCAACGCGCAGCGATCCGCGACGCCGCCGCACGCCAGTTTGCCGACAAGGGTTACGCTGCCGCATCGATTGCCGACATCGCACGTGCTTGCGGCGTATCGAAGACGCTGATGTACCACTACTACCGCGGCAAGGAGCATCTGCTGGCCGACATCGCCGAGAGCTACATCGAGCGGCTGCAGGCGATCATCGATCAGGTTCGCACCGAAGCATTGCCGCCGCCTGCGCACCTGCGGCGCCTGATTGAATTGTTCATGGTCGAATACGAACACTCGGCGGCACGCCATCGTGTGCTGGTGCAGGACGTCAAGTATCTGCAACGCACGCATCGCTCGCGCGTGCTCGCAAAGGAGCGCAAGGTCGTGCAGGGTTACGCCGACGTGATTGCGAAACTCGCACCGCGGGCGGATCGCACCGCGTTGATCAAGCCGCTGACGATGATCCTGTTCGGAATGATCAATTGGACGTTTACCTGGTTCAAGGATCGCGGGACGCTGACGTACGCCGAATTGGCGCCGGTGGTTGCTGATCTGTTTCTCGGCGGTGTGGCACGCGTACGCGCGCCGGCGCGAGCAGACGCACGGCAGCGCGCGGCTCGGGCGACAGTCCCAGTGAGGGCAACCGCAGCATGAACGAAGTGTTCCTGTGCGATGGCGTGCGTACGCCATTCGGTCGCTACGGAGGCGCCTTGTCAGGCGTACGGGTCGACGATCTCGCCGCGGCTCCGTTGAAGGCACTGGCCGCGCGTAATCCCAAAGTCGATTGGTCTGCGATCGACGACGTGTACTACGGCTGCGCCAACCAGGCGGGCGAGGACAATCGCAACGTCGCGCGCATGGCGGTGCTGCTCGCCGGGCTGCCGACCAGCGTTCCCGCCGCAACGATCAACCGCTTGTGCGGCTCCAGCATGGACGCGGTCGGAACCTGCGCGCGCGCGATTCGGGCCGGTGAGGCTCAACTGATGATTGCCGGCGGCGTCGAAGGCATGTCGCGCGCTCCGTTTGTGATGCCGAAGGCGGATTCGGCATTTTCACGCAGCAATTCGGTGTTCGACACCACGCTTGGCTGGCGCTTCGTTAACTCGCAGATGAAGGCGCAATACGGCATCGATTCAATGCCGGAAACCGCCGAGAACGTGGCCACCGACTTTGGAGTCGCGCGTGCCGACCAGGATGCGCTGGCGTTGCGCTCACAGCAGCGTTACGCCGCAGCACAAACGCGCGGATTTTTCGACGATGAAATCGTTGCCGTCACGATTCCCGGCAAGAAGGGCGACACAGTCGTCAGCAAGGATGAACACCCACGCGAAACGACGCTCGATGCACTCTCGAAGCTAAAGGGTGTCGTCAAGCCCGACGGCACGGTGACCGCCGGCAACGCATCCGGCGTCAACGACGGTGCAGTCGCGTTGTTGATCGCGAGCGAGAGTGCTGTCGGCAAGTACGGGTTGAAGCCGATCGCGCGGCTGCGCGGAACCGCAACCGCCGGCGTGCCGCCGCGCATCATGGGCATTGGCCCGGCGCCGGCGACGCAGAAGCTGCTCGCGCGTCACAACCTGAAAGCGGCGGACATCGATGTAATCGAACTGAACGAGGCGTTCGCGGCGCAAGCGCTGGCGGTGATGCGGCAGCTTGGCCTGCCTGACGATGCCGCGCACGTCAACCCGAACGGTGGCGCGATTGCGCTCGGCCATCCGCTCGGAGCATCAGGCGCGCGTCTCGTGTTGACCGCGGCGCGGCAGTTAGCCGCGTCGGGCGGCCGGTATGCCGTCGCAACGATGTGTATCGGCGTGGGGCAGGGTATCGCCCTGCTTGTTGAACGCATCTGATTTTGGTCTGATGCGCCGTAAGGGCTTCTGACGTTCATCGCCTAACAAGAGGAGACAAATGACATCCACCACCAGATTGATCGCGGGTCTTGTTGCCGCCTTCGCCGCAAGCGCGGCGTTTGCACAGGACATCAAGGTCGGCGTCACGTTGTCGGCGACCGGCCCGGCAGCGTCGCTCGGAATTCCGGAGCGCAACACGTTCCCGCTGTTGCCGCAAACGATCGGCGGACGCAAGGTCAATTACATCGTGCTGGACGATGCGTCGGATACGACGACCGCGGTTCGCAACGCGCGCAAGCTGATCAGCGAAGACAAGGTCGATGTGCTGGTCGGCTCCACGGTGACGCCGAATTCTCTGGCAATGATCGATGTCGCTGCCGAGGGTGAAACGCCGATGATCTCGATGGCCGCGTCGAGCCGAATCGTCGATCCGGTCGACGCCAAGCGCCGCTGGGTGTTCAAGACGCCGCAGAACGATCAGCAGATGGCGCTCGTGATCATCGGTCACATGCTCGCGCAGGGAGTCAAGACAGTCGGCTTTATTGGCTTCGCCGATGCTTACGGAGAAGGCTGGTGGACGCAGTTTTCGACGTTCGGGGAAGCACGCGGGTTGAAGATCGTCGGCAATGAGCGATATCAGCGCGCTGATACGTCGGTTACCGGCCAAGTGTTGAAGCTGGTGAGTGCGAAGCCCGATGCGATTCTGATTGCGGGCTCGGGTACGCCAGCTGCGTTGCCGCAAAAGACGCTGAAGGAGCGCGGCTATGCAGGCAAGATCTATCAAACGCACGGCGTGGCTAATAACGACTTTCTGCGCGTATGCGGCAAGGATTGCGAAGGCACGTATTTGCCGGCTGGTCCGGTGCTGGTAAGTGAACAGCTGCCGGGCGATCACCCCGTGAAGAAGAGCGCGACGGCCTACGTGACCGCATATGAAGGCGCGCAAGGCAAGGGCAGCGTGTCGACCTTCGGCGCGCACGCGTGGGACGTAGGCGTGCTGCTGCAGACGGCGATTCCGGTCGCTCTGAAGAAGGCGCAACCGGGTACGAAGGAATTTCGCGCCGCGCTGCGCGACGCGCTCGAAGGCGTGAAGAACGCCGCCGGCGCACACGGCATCTTCAACATGAGCCCGAGCGACCATCTCGGTCTTGACCAGCGCGCCGCGGTGATGATTCAGATTAAGGATGGGAAGTGGGTGATGCAGAAATAGGCACTCCTCGTGTACGCGACCGCTACGCGGTCGCACGTGCACTCGTCGCGACTAGCTAGTGCGCCGCCCTCCCGGCGGCCGCGCAGGCGGCGCAAGCATTGGAGCAAGCGGAACATCCCTTAGATTGCCGCCGCCGTGAACTTGGACATCGCGCTGCTGCTCGCGCAGGACGGCATCACCAACGGCGCGATCTATGCGCTGCTCGCGCTCGCGCTGGTGCTTGCCTTCTCGGTCACGCGTGTGATCTTCATTCCGCAGGGAGAGTTCGTTGCGTACGGTGCACTGACGTTGGTCGCGGTGCAGTCCGGGAAGTTGCCGGGCACGGTCGGTTTGCTGATTCTGGCGGGTGGCTTGGTCGCCGGTGTCGAGTTGATCTCAGCGGCGCGGCGCAAGAGTTGGCATGGAGTGCCATCGATGCTCGCGTGGAACATCGGTTATCCGCTCGCGCTGCTTGCGTTGCTGAAGCTCGTTCGGGCGGAAGGTCTTGCGATGCCGTGGCAGATCGCGCTTGCGCTCGCGATCGTCGTCCCACTCGGACCGATGCTGTATCGGCTGGCGTACCAGCCGCTCGCCGAATCGTCGGTATTGATGCTGCTGATTGTTTCGGTCGCGGTGCACGTCGTGATGGTGGGGCTTGGACTGCTGGTGTTCGGAGCGGAAGGCTCGCGTACGCCGGCATTTTCGGACGGCACCGTCGCGCTCGGCGCACTGACTGCTAGCGCGCAATCGTTGTGGGTGGTCGCCTGTTCGGCGCTGCTGATCGTGTTGCTGTATTTGCTTTTCGAGCGAACTCTATACGGCAAGGCATTGCGAGCGACCGCGGTCAATCGGCTGGGTGCGCGCCTGATGGGAATTCCAACCGAATTCGCCGGCAAGCTGTCGTTTTTTCTGTGTGCGCTGATCGGTGCGGTGTCCGGCATCCTGATCGCACCGATCACGACGATCTACTACGACACGGGTTTCCTGATCGGCTTGAAGGGTTTCGTCGCGGCGATTATCGGTGGCCTCGCGAGTTATCCGGTCGCTGCGCTCGGCGCGTTGCTGGTCGGGCTGATCGAATCGTATGCGTCGTTCTGGGCCAGTGCATACAAGGAAGTGATCGTGTTTACGTTGATCATTCCGGTGCTGCTATGGCGCTCGCTGCGAACGCATCACGTGGAAGAAGACGAATGAAGGCGCTGAAATCGAGCTGGCTGGTTGCCGCATTCGTGCTTGCCCTTGCCGCTGCGCCGTTGGTGTTATCGGAGTTCTCGATCACGCTGCTCAACTACATCGGGCTCGCTTCGCTGGTTGCACTCGGGCTCGTGTTGCTGACTGGTATCAGTGGATTGACTTCGTTTGGGCAAGCGGCGTTCGTCGGTCTCGGCGCCTACACCACTGCTGTGTTGACGACTTCGACCGGCTTGCCCGACGGGCTGGCCTGGCTCGCTGCGTCACCTTGGCTCGGGTTGATTGCGGGACTGTTGCTGACGATTGCGGTCGCAGCGGCGCTGGGGTTGATCACTTTGCGGCTATCCGGACACTATTTACCGCTCGGCACGATCGCATGGGGAATCAGCTTGTACTTTCTGTTCGGCACGTCAGAAACGTTGGGCGGATACACGGGACGCGGCGGCTTGCCGGTCATCTCGGTCTTTGGCTTCACGCTGGAGCGCGGCCGCGAGATCTTCTATCTGATCTGGGCATTCGTACTCGCCGCTGTGCTGACCACGCGCAACCTGCTCGACTCACGCGAGGGCCGGGCGATCCGCGCGCTTAGAGGTGGCCGCGTGATGGCCGAGTCGATGGGAGTGAACACATGGGCGTCGCGCATGATCGTTTTTGTGCTGGCGGCGATGATGGCGTGCGCATCGGGATGGCTGTATGCGCACATGCAGCGCTTTGTGAACCCGACGCCGTTTTCGCTCACCGCGGGTATCGAGTATCTGTTCATGGCGGTCGTCGGCGGTGCGGCGTACGTATGGGGTGCGTTGCTCGGCTCGTCGGTCATCACGGTATCCAACCAATGGCTGCGTGATTGGCTGCCGCAGATCGTCGGCCAGGCCGGAAACTTTGAAACGATCGTCTTTGGCGTGTTGATGATCGTGATCCTGCAACGCGCGCCCGACGGGCTGTGGCCCGCGATTACGAGGCGGATCACATTGCGCGAGCCGCGCAGATACATTGACAAGCGGCCATCCTCGCTCGCGCGCGAGCACGTCGCGCGCAGCGGCGAGATGCTGCTCGACTTGAAGGGCGTCACCAAACGTTTCGGCGGACTGGTCGCTGTCGATCAGATCAGCTTGAATGTCCATGCCCGCGAGATCGTTGCGTTAATTGGTCCAAACGGCGCTGGCAAGAGTACGGTGTTCAATGTCGTATCAGGGGTGCTCGATGCAACCTCCGGCTCGATCGCGTTCCGCGGCCACAATGTCGCCGACGCCGAGTCGCGCGACATCGCGAAGATGGGCCTGAGCCGCACCTTTCAGCACGTGCGGCTGCTGCCGCAGATGAGCGTGATCGACAATGTCGCGATCGGCGCGCATCGACGTGCATATCCCGGGCTGGTCGCCGGCGTGATCACCGGCGCATGGCGACTCGATCGACGCGACGAATCGAGGTTGTTAAGCGAAGCCGCACGGCAGATTGAAAGAGTCGGGCTTGCCGAGCACATGTTCGACGCAGCCGGCTCGTTGCCACTGGGCCAGCAACGCACGCTCGAGATTGCGCGCGCGCTCGCCTCCGATCCCGCGCTGCTGTTGCTCGACGAGCCCGCCGCCGGGCTGCGCTATCTGGAAAAGAGATCGCTCGCCGAGTTGCTGCGCAAACTGCGCGACGAAGGCCTCGGCATCCTGCTGGTTGAGCACGACATGGACTTTGTAATGGGGCTCGCGGATCGCGTCTACGTAATGGACTTCGGCCAAAAAATTGCCGAGGGCAGTCCGATCGAGGTGCAGCGCGATCCCCGCGTGATCGAGGCTTATCTGGGCGGAGTCGACGAGAAGGATGCTGCATGAGCCGGGACAGCCTCCTCGAAGTTCGTGATCTGACCGTCGCCTACGGCAAAGTTGCAGCCGTGACCAACGCAAACTTGACGGTCGGCGTCGGCCAGATCGTGACGGTGATCGGGCCGAATGGCGCAGGCAAAACGACATTGCTAGCGGCGATCATGGGTGCATTGCCTAGCAACGGTAGCGCGCGCGGCTCGGTCCGCTTCGCCGCGGAGAGCGTCGACGCCGCCGACGCATCGATCGAGCGCATGGTGGGGCGAGGCATGACACTGGTGCCCGAGCGGCGCGAGTTGTTCGGCGAGATGAGCGTGGCCGATAACCTGCTACTCGGCGCATTCCAGCGTTATCACTCCGGGCAGCGCGATCATGTGCAAACGATGGACGAAGTGTTTGCATTGTTTCCGAGGCTGCACGATCGACGCACGCAACTGGCCGGTACATTGTCCGGTGGCGAGCGCCAGATGCTGGCTGTCGGGCGGGCGCTGATGGCGAAGCCTAAGTTGCTGATGCTCGATGAGCCTTCGCTGGGTCTCGCGCCGCTGATCGTTCGAGAAGTCTTTCACATCATCGTTGAACTCAAGCGCCGTGGCGTCGCGATCCTGCTGGTCGAGCAAAACGCGCGCGCCGCGCTGCAGACGGCCGATTACGCCTACGTGCTCGAGACCAGCGAGATAACGCTCGAAGGCCCAGCGCGCGAGCTCGCAAACGATCCACGCGTCGTCGAGAGCTATCTCGGACTCGGCGGTCGCGTCTCTGCGTAGAGGCGGGCCGCGTACCGGCGCGAAGTACGCGGCTGGCCCCGCTTTCAGCCCGTGACACTGGAGTAGAGTTGCTATGTCCTACGATGGCAGCGGAGGAGAGCCTGATGAGACGCGACTTCACTCAGTCCCTTGGATTGTGCGTTCTTTTCCTAACACCCCCCGTGGGAGCACAAATTCTGAAGTGCACCGACGCGGAAAAAAACGTGACTTATTCCGATGTACCTTGTCTGCGCACGGAAAAGACGGCTGTCGTCGACACACGAGCCAGCTCGAATGTCATGGACCTCAGCTCCATCAGAGCACAAAAAGGCCGCCTTTTCGCGCCGGTGGCGGAAGCTCCGGTCTATTCCGCGCCGCCTGCCCCGCCCCCACCCCCACCGGCACCATTTACAGTGGATCGTACGGTAAAGCCCGCGGTCAGCTACTAGCACTGACCGGATCCGTCGCGGAGCCCAATCCGTCCTCCGCTTCGCTCCTCGACGCCGCTGCTGTTTCTACGGGCGATTTGCGGCCCGTGTAGCGATCGTCTATCGTGGCCGTGCGTTGGGGGTACTGCATCGGTTGACGCGGTTGAGAGAGTCCCCGGAACCTGATCCGGTTAACACCGGCGGAGGAAAACGATGAGCGCAAATCCGAAATTCGTCGCTGCTACTGCGCAGGTCGATGAAGCGGCAATCCGGCCGCTGCCGAAATCTCGCAAGGTCTATGTAGAAGGCTCACGCACTGATCTGCGCGTGCCGATGCGAGAGATATCGCAAAGCGAGACGTCGGCCTCGTTCGGCAGCGGAAGCGAATCCGTCGATTGTCGGTGTACGACACCTCGGGGCCGTATACCGATCCCGATCGGTGAAGATCGATATCCGCTCGGGTCTCGCACCGCTGCGCACGCGCTGGATCGCCGAGCGTGACGACACCGATGAACTCGCCGGCCCCACATCGCGCTTCGGTGTCGATCGCCTGAACGATCCGAAGCTTGCCGAGCTGCGATTCAATTTGCACCGCAAGCCACGGCGCGCGAAAGCTGGCGCGAATGTAAGCGCAGATGCACTATGCGCGGCGCGGAATCGTGACTCCCGAGATGGAGTTCATTGCGATTCGCGAGAACCAGCAGCTCGACGGACACGCCGGAGACGCTCCGCCGCCAGCATCCGGGCCAGTCGTTCGGTGCGTAGCTTGCCGCAGGCGATTACGCCCGAATTCGTGCGCGACGAGGTCGCGCGCGGCCGCGCCATTATTCCCGCCAACATCAATCATCCGGAAAGCGAGCCGATGATCATCGGCCGCAATTTCCTGGTGAAGATCAACGCCAATATCGGCAACTCGGCGGTCACTTCATCGATCGGCGAAGAAGTCGAAAAAATGACGTGGGCGATTCGCTGGGGTGCGGACACGGTGATGGATCTGTCGACCGGCAAGCACATTCACGAGACACGCGAATGGATCCTGCGCAATTCGCCGGTGCCGATCGGCACGGTACCGATTTATCAGGCGCTCGAGAAAGTCGATGGCAAGGCCGAAGAACTGACGTGGGAAATTTTCCGTGATACGTTGATCGAGCAGGCCGAGCAGGGCGTCGACTACTTCACGATTCACGCCGGTGTGCGGCTGCCGTTTATTCCGATGACGGCGAAGCGCTTGACCGGCATCGTGTCGCGTGGCGGCTCGATCATGGCCAAGTGGTGCCTAGCGCACCATCGCGAATCGTTTTTGTACGAGCGATTCGAGGACATCTGCGACATCATGAAGGCGTACGACGTGTCGTTCTCGCTCGGCGACGGCCTGCGGCCGGGATCGATTCACGATGCGAACGATGAGGCGCAAATGTCGGAGCTCGCCACGCTCGGAGAGCTGACGACGAATCGCGTGGAAGCACGACGTGCAGACGATGATCGAAGGGCCCGGCCATGTGCCGATGCACCTGATCAAGCACAACATGGACGAACAACTGCGGCTATGCCACGAGGCTCCGTTCTATACGCTTGGCCCATTGACGACCGACATTGCGCCCGGCTACGACCACATCACGAGCGCAATCGGCGCCGCGATGATCGGCTGGTACGGCACTGCGATGCTGTGCTACGTGACGCCGAAAGAACATCTCGGGCTGCCGAACAAGAAGGACGTCAAGGACGGCATCATCGCGTACAAGATCGCCGCGCACGCGGCCGATCTAGCGAAGGGCCATCCGGGCGCGCAGTTACGCGATAACGCGCTATCCAAGGCTCGCTTCGAGTTCCGCTGGGAGGACCAATTTAACCTCGGCTTCGATCCCGATACCGCCAAGGACTTTCACGACGAGACGCTGCCGAAGGATTCGATGAAGACCGCGCACTTCTGCTCGATGTGCGGTCCGCACTTCTGCTCGATGAAGATCACGCAGGACGTGCGCGAGTATGCGCAGCAGCAAGGACTCTCGGCCGACGAAGCGTTGCAAAAGGGAATGCAGGAAAAAGCGGTCGAGTTCGTCAGAAAAGGGGCCGAAATCTATCAACGCGCTTGACAAGCAGCTACGGCGCACTTGATATTCGACACACTGGTTGCACCGCCGCGGCTCCCGCCACGGCTTCGCTAGCCCACTGTTGCACGCTGTTACAAGCGCCATGTTGAACCATTGGTGCTGCTTACAATCTTTACGCTTGCCCCCTCACTGAAGACGCCCTTGCTGAAGAACAGAAAGTGGATCATCGGCGCGCTGCTGCTGGCGGTAGCAGCCGGCGTCTATTGGTGGTGGTCAAGCCGGCAGGCTGATGCGCCGGTCTATCGCGCCGCCAAAGTGGAGCGCGGGCCGATCACTGCGGTGGTGTCGTCAACTGGGACACTGAATCCGGTGACGTCGGTCCAGGTGGGTACACAGGTTTCCGGTCAGATTCAGCAACTGCTTGTCGACTTCAATTCGCCAGTCAAGCAGGGCCAATTGATCGCACGCATCGATCCTGAGACGTTTCAGTATCGCGTGCGTCAGGCCGAAGCCGATCTCGAATCGGCGCGCTCGAGTGTGGGGCGAGCGCAGGTCGCTCAGGTCATCGCCGACCGCGACTTGAAGCGCACTAAGGAACTTGTTGCGCGCAACTTCGTGTCCCCGGCCGAGCTTGATCGTGCGCAGTCGACCTTCGATCTTGCGAGCGCAGAGGTTCGCACCGCGCAGGCAATCGTGCAGCAGCGCATGGCGCAGCTTGCCACCGCGAGAGTCGATTTGTCGCGCACGGAGATTCGTGCACCCGTCGACGGCGTCGTGATCAAGCGCAGCGTCGATGTCGGGCAGACAGTGGCGGCTAGCTTGCAGGCTCCCGAGCTGTTCGTGATCGCGAAGGACCTGCGAGACATGCAGGTTGACACATCGATCGACGAAGCCGATGTCGGTCGCATTCATATCGGGTTGCGCGCCACATTCACCGTCGATGCGTTTCCGGGCCGTCAGTTTTCGGGTGAGGTGCGCACCGTGCGCAAGGCGGCGCAAAGCGTGCAGAACGTCGTCACCTATATCGCGATCGTATCGGCCAACAATGAACGTGGCGAGCTGTTACCCGGCATGACGGCCAATGTGCGAATCGTGACCGATACGCGAGAGTCGGTACTGAAGGTTCCGAACGCGGCGCTGCGCTATCGCCCTGCGGGGGGCAGCCCCAGCAGCGGCTCGGAAGGCACAGCGTCCGCTGCCGCTACGCAGCGGCCCAGCGCTGACGCAGGGGCAGGCAAGGGCGCAATGGGCGGTGCTGGGGCGGGCGGTCAAATGAACCAGTTTCGCGAGCGGATCGTCACGGAACTGAAGCTCGATGCCGAGCAGCAACAAAGGCTCGATCCGATCTTCGCTGAGATGCGCAACAAGTTCATGGGTCTGCGCGATCTTCCTGAAGAGGCACGTGCAAAGCAGAGCACCTCGATTCGTGCCGACATGCGTGCCCGAGTTGAAGAAATTTTGAAGCCGGAGCAAAAGGCGCGCTACGCTGAAATAGTGACCGAACTTGCCGGGCGCGGCGCGAGCGGACAAAGCACGGGCGGTCGCATCTATCTGCTCGAAGGCGGCAAGCCAAAAGCCGCTGACGTCCGCGTCGGACTATCCGACGGAACAATGAGCGAAGTCAGCGGCGAAGGAGTGACCGAAAACGCTGAGGTCATCATCGGCCAGCAAGGCGGAACGCCCAGCACTGCCCCCGCTCAAAAAGGTAGCCCACCCAGGATGTTCTTTTAAGCGAGGCTTGATCTAAGCGGGTCTGACCCCGATTCTTGAACTTTCTCGTATGACAGAACCGCTGATACGCGTTGTCGATCTGACCAAGGACTACTTCCTGGGCGATAACGTCGTGCACGCGCTGGCCGGAGTGACGCTCGATATCGCCGCGGGCGAGTTTGTCGCGGTAATGGGACCGTCGGGATCGGGCAAGTCGACCTTTATGAACATGATCGGTTGCCTTGATCGCCCGACGTCGGGGAGCTACCGGCTCGCCGGCGAGGATGTGGCGCGGATGAGCGCGGACGAGCTGGCGGCGGTTCGCAATCAGCGCATCGGTTTTGTGTTTCAGCAGTTCAATCTGCTCGCGCGCACCACTGCATTGGAGAACGTCGAGTTGCCGTTGATGTACGCCCACGTGTCTGTCAGCGATCGTCACGCACGCGCGATGGACAAGCTGAAGCAGGTCGGGCTGGGCGCGCGTGCTGACCATCAGCCGTCGCAACTGTCGGGTGGCCAGCAGCAACGGGTCGCCATCGCGCGCGCACTCGTCAACAATCCTGCGCTGATCCTTGCCGACGAGCCGACCGGTGCGCTCGACTCGCGCACGAGTGTGGAGATCATGTCGTTGTTGCAAGAGCTGAATGCGCGGGGGTATGACGATCGTGTTGGTGACACACGAACATGACGTCGCTGCCTTTGCATCGCGCGAAGTACACTTTCGCGATGGCAAGGTAGTCAGCGATGCGCGGCAAACTCCGCGCTTGGCGCGAGACGCGCTGACTCAGCTCGATCGCGAATTGAGGATGACGGCATGAACGCCCTGATGGTGCTGCGGGTCGCGCTAAAGGCGCTGCGCGTCAACAAGCTGCGCTCCAGCCTGACGATGCTCGGAATGATCATCGGTGTCGCAGCCGTTATTGCGATGCTTGCAATCGGCGGTGGCGCGCAAGAGCGCGTGCGCGAGCAGTTGAAAAATCTTGGCTCGAATCTGATGCTGATCCTTCCGGGCTCGACGACCGCGAGCGGCGTTCGTCTGGGCACGGGCGCGGCGCAAACGCTGACCGAGGAAGACGCGCTGGCGATCGCGGTCGATGTCGAAGGCGTGGTGGTCGCGGCACCGTCGATCCGCGGCTCGGGGCAGGTGTCGGCCGGCAACGCCAACTGGGCGACCCAGTACTTTGGCACCAACAACGACTATCTGATTGCGCGTGACTGGCCGTTGGCGTCAGGTCGGCTGTTCGAGCCGGCCGAGATATCGGGGGCCGGCAAGGTCGCGCTGATCGGGCAGACGACGGCGCGGCAGCTCTTTGGCGACCTCGACCCGATCGATCAGACGATCCGTGTGCGCAAGGTGCCGCTGACGATCATCGGCGTGCTCGAACGCAAGGGGCAGAACGCGTTGGGGCAGGATCAGGACGACATCGTGTTGCTGCCGTTGGCGACGGCGCGCAACCGTGTGCTCGGTCAAACGCAGGGCCGGCAGCGCCGCATTGGCACGATCTCCGTGAAAACCGCCGACGGCGTCGACATGAAAGGTATCGAAGAACGAATTCGCGAGCTGTTGCGGCAGCGGATGAAGGTACAACCGGGCGCCGACGAGCCGTTCACAATTCGCAATCTGACCGAGATCCTGCAGGCTCAGGAGCAGGCGAGCAGGGTGCTGACGTTGCTGCTGGGTGCGGTGGCTTCGGTCAGCCTGCTGGTAGGTGGCATCGGCATCATGAACATCATGCTGGTGAGCGTGACCGAACGCACACGCGAGATCGGCCTGCGAATGGCGGTCGGTGCACGTGGCGTGGACATTCTGAAGCAGTTTCTTGTCGAAGCGCTCACGCTGTCGATGATCGGCGGCGCGCTCGGCATCGTGCTCGGTGTGGGCGCCTCGTTTGCGGTCGGTGAATTCGCCAACTGGCGCACCGAGATCACCGCGTCTGCGATCATTCTCGCGGTCGGGTTTTCCGGTGCAATCGGCATTTTTTTCGGCTTTTATCCGGCGCGCAAAGCCTCGCGCCTGCTGCCGATCGAAGCGCTGCGCTACGAATGACGGCTTGAGCCGTTGTTCGGCTTGAAAAGGCGTCTCCACCGCGCCTTTATCGCGTGCTCGTAAGTGCGGCAATGCGCGAGCATCGCAGGATGTTCGCTCGCGTTCTCCCATTGGTCATGCGGTCAATGTTGCCGCTGCTGGTGCTTGGTTCCGCTTCCGATGCAATGGCGGCCGGCTCATGGCTGGACGCATTCGGCGAGATGGATATGCAGCGCAGGCTCTGGATGGCTGCGATCGGCGGTTTCAGTCTCGCGGTAGCGTTTGCAATGCTGGCATTCGAGTTGCGGTCGCGCCGAATTGCGATTGCACTGCGTCGCTTGACCGATCTTGCGGCGAGCACCGATGGACGATTGCCCGAAGAGACGCGCAGACAACGATTATCGACAGAGCTGACGCGGCTGTCGGACGAAATCTTGTATTCATCGCAGCGCATGGGTCGCGAGCGGCGCGAGCTCACCGCCAAATCAGCGGCCTGGGAATCGATGTTCGCCGCGAATCTCGAAGCCTCAGTAGCGCTCGACAAAGCCGGTGCGATCACGCATATGAACCCTGCGGCCGAGCGGCTGTTTCGCGTGGCCGTGCAAGACGTGATCGGCAAGCCGTTGGTCGACGTGATGCTGCCGCATATGCATCGCTCATCGGAGAACGCGAGCTTCGGGCGCGATCTCGTTAGCGGGAATGCCCAGGGCAGGCGGCAGGAACTGGTGGCGCAGCGCCACGATGGACGCCAGTTTCCGCTCGAAGTGGCCGTCGCCGAATTCAAGAACGGCGTCGACATCGGATACATCGTGACCGCGCGCGACATATCAGCACACCGCCGGCTGCGCGCCGAACTTGCTCGGGCGCGCGAAATAACGCCGGACGGATCAGTCAAATCCACGCCGCGCAGTGCCTACACGCTGGAGGAGATCTGCGGCGACCCGATACGCAGGCTGGCGGCACGTGCCGAACGAAAAGGCTTGCGGCTGCGCTATGAAGATGCGGAAGCGCAGGGACTCGCTCTGGTCGGCAACGCAGCACGGCTCAGAAGAGTTCTTGCAAACCTGATCGACAGCGCACTGCAGGTGTGCGATTCGGGAGAGCTGATCGTTCACGTGACCGTTATCCCGCTGGAGGATCGTGAAGTAAGACTGTGCTCGTCGGTGACTGCTACCGGGATGACCGACCAACAGGCCACGGCGATGATGCAGCCGTACGTGGTGCAGCCGTTCGCGAGCGTCGTCCCGGGCGGCGGGGTAACCGATCGCCGGATCGAGTTCTTTGGCGCACGCGTGATGGTGGCGCGAGCAGCAGGCGGCGGCGTGACGTTTCAGTTCAATCAGCGATTCGAGGCCGATTTGTCACGTATCGCGATCGATCTCTCGTCGAACGTGGCCGGCACCGAAACGCCAAGTGTCCCGGCAGCGAAGCCCGAGAGCGCGAGTTCTCCCGCAAGCGATGCAGCTGATTTCGCGCGCGCGGCAGCGCGTTTGCGCAAGAACGCGGAAAAAATCAACCTCGGCGCGCTATGGGCCGAGGCGCATCGGCTGACGAACGCCTGGCAGCGCCACGCTGCAGCCGGCGAACTTAACGGCGACGTCGGACTCGTCAGCGCGCTATCGCACGCAGCGCGTGGTGGCGATGCCAGCAGCGCAATCCTGCTTGCGCGCCGGCTGGCCGATGCACTTGAACGCGCAGCGACCCATGCACCACGCTAACATCGCGCCCGATGGAATTCCTGGTGCTCGTCAAGGCGGCGATCCTCGGCATCGTCGAAGGCTTGACGGAGTTTCTGCCGATCTCATCCACCGGGCATCTGATCGTCGCCAGTTCGCTGCTGCGGTTTACCGGCGAAAAAGTGCCGACGTTCGAGATTGCGATTCAAACCGGCGCGATGCTCGCGGTGATCTGGGAGTACCGCGCGAAGCTGTCTGCGACGGTCGCCGGAATCCTGCGCGAGCCTGCCGCACAGCGCTTTGCATTGAACGTGCTGCTCGCGTTCGTGCCGGCGATCGTGCTCGGACTCGCGCTCGGAAGCTTCATCAAGGCGCATCTGTTTCATCCGGTACCGGTTGCTCTGGCGTTCGTCGTCGGCGGACTGATCATTCTGTGGGTCGAGCGCCGGCATCACCGGGCATTCGGCGAGCGCGATCTGCAAGGCACGCGCCACGCACGCGTCGAAACGGTCGATGACATGACGCCGCTGGACGCGCTGAAGATCGGCTTCGCGCAGTGCGCCGCGCTGATCCCAGGCACCAGCCGCTCGGGCGCGACGATCATCGGCGGGCATGTTGTTCGGCCTGTCGCGCAAGGCGGCGACCGAGTTCAGCTTCTATCTGGCGATCCCGACGCTGATCGGGGCGGGCGTGTATTCGCTGTGGCGACAGCGCGAGTTGCTCGGCGTCGACGATCTGCCGACGTTCCTGGTCGGGCTGGTGTTCGCGTTCGTGTCGGCGCTGATCTGCATCCGCTGGCTGATCCGCTATCTGTCGACGCACGACTTCACGATCTTCGCGTGGTATCGGATCGCGTTCGGCGCAGTGATCCTGTGGACGGCCTACGCAGGCTGGGTCGACTGGGTGCGCTGATGCAGGACACCCGTGACGAAGTTCAGGAGCTTTGCGCGCTGTTGCGCTCGCGCTTCCCGATCATTCTGATCGCGTCGCACGAGGAGCCGCGCATTCTCGAGCTGCTGGCGAAAGCGGCGAATCTGGAGAATCAGATTCTGATGACGTGGAGCATCACCTGCGGCATTCGCCGCTATGGCCGCGATGACGCGATCTATCAAACCAATGATCTGCTCGATGTGCTGAAGCACATCGACAAGACAGCGCAAAACGGCATCTACGTGCTGTGCGATGCGCACCCCGGGTTCAAGGATCCGGTGGCGATGCGGTTGATCCGCGAGATTGCGCTATCGCATTCAAAGTCGGCCCGCACGCTGGTCTTTATCAGCCCGCGACTCGATGAACTGCCGTCCGAAGTGTTGCGGCTATCCGCACACTTTCATCCGGTGCTTCCAGATCGCGATGCGATTCGTGCGCTGGTCAATGAAGAAGCGAAACGCTACGAGCAGCAAACAGGCGAAAAGCCGCGCGGCGACAAGCAAGCGCTCGAGATGCTGATCATGCATCTGCTCGGCATGGAACAGGACGACGTGCGACGACTGGTGCGGCAGGCGCTGCGCGACGACGGCGCGATCATTCAAGACGACGTGCGACGCGTGCTCGCCACCAAGTACGAAGCGCTCGGTGGCGCGGCCTCGCTGGCGTATGAAGAAAGCAAGGTGAAGTTTGACTCCGTGGGCGGCCTTGCGCGGCTCAAACACTGGATCTCGCTGCGCCGCGCTCCGTTTCTCGATCCGAGCGCCGGTGATGTGGATCGGCCGAAGGGCATCGTGCTGCTCGGCGTACAGGGCGGTGGAAAGAGTCTGACGGCACGTGCAGTGGCCGGCGAGTGGGGCG
This sequence comes from uncultured beta proteobacterium, assembly GCA_963824935.1. Taxonomy (GTDB): domain Bacteria; phylum Pseudomonadota; class Gammaproteobacteria; order Burkholderiales; family Burkholderiaceae_F; genus JACCZX01. The sequence goes on from CAWGRF010000024.1 coordinate 241,513, forward strand.
TGCCGCTGATGCGGCTCGATTTTGGCGCGCTTTACAACAAGTACTACGGCGAGACCGAACGGAATCTGCGCCATGCGTTTGCCGCCGCCGAGGCGATGTCGCCGTGCGTCTTGTGGATCGACGAAATCGAGAAAGGAATTTCGACCGATAGCGGCGATGGCGACGGTGGCGTATCGCGCCGTGTGCTCGGCGGTCTGTTGACCTGGATGGCCGAGCGCATGGAGCCGGTGTTTATCGTCGCCACGTCGAACGATATTTCGCAGCTACCGCCGGAGTTGATACGCAAGGGCCGCTTTGACGAGATCTTCTTTGTCGATTTTCCAGCCGTCGAGGTGCGCGCGCAGATAGCCGCGATCCATCTTAAGAAGCGCGGCTACGATCCGGCGCAGTTCGATGTGCAGGGGCTGGCGCAGCTGGCAGAAGACTTTTCCGGCGCCGAAATTGAGCAGGCGATCGTGTCGGCCTCATTCGAGGCGCGCGCTCGCAACGAGACGCTGCGGCCGGCGGATATCCTCGCGGAAATCGAGCGCACTCGGCCGCTATCGGTCGTTATGGCAGAGCGGATCGAGGCGCTGCGCGCGTGGGCTGCAGATCGCGCTGTGTTTGCGGACGAAGTGGAACACCGCACCGAAACCTAACGCCGGCGAAACACCGCGTCCCACACGCCGTGGCCGAGCCGTTCGCCGCGCGCATGAAATTTCGTCACCGGCCGATCACATAACGGATTCGACGGTGACGGTGCATAGCCCGCGTGCAGATTGACGAGTTGCGGCTCGGCTCCGAGCACATCCAGTATTTGGCGCGCGTAGTCTTCCCAGTCCGTTGCGCAATGCAGGTAGGCGTGCGCCGCGAGGCGGCTTGCAAGCAGACTCACGAATGGCGGTTGCAACAGCCGCCGCTTGTGATGCCGCTTCTTCGGCCAGGGGTCTGGGAAGAAGACATGAATCCCCGCGAGTGTCCCTGGCGAGATCATGTCGCGCACAACTTCGACCGCGTCGTGATGCACGACGCGAACGTTGGTGAGCTGCGCTTCATCGACGCCCTTTAATAGCGCGCCGACGCCCGCTGCGAAAACCTCGACCGCGAGAAAGTTGACGTCGGGCCGCGACCGCGCGATCGCCACCGTGGTTTCGCCCATCCCGCAGCCGACTTCAAGGATCGTCGGTGCGTCGCGGCCGAAGGCTCGAGCAAGATCGAGCGGCGCGGCTGTGTACGGGATTCCGAAAACGGGCAGCCATTGTTCGAACGCGCGCTGCTGCGCGGACGTAAAACGCCCGCGGCGCAACGTGTAGCTGCGGATGTGGCGGGAGGAGGAGCGGCTGGAAGCCGTTCTCTCTTCGGAAGTGCGGTTCGGTTGCGTGCTGCTCACGCCGCCTTGCTCGGCGCGATAACGCCGTGGGTCGGCGAGCTGGGGCTTGCGCTGTAGAGCTTCTTCGGCATACGGCCGGCAAGAAACGCTTCGCGGCCCGCTTCAACCGCCTTGCGCATCGCGCCCGCCATCTTGATCGGGTCCTTCGCCTGCGCCACCGCGGTATTCATCAGCACTCCCGCGCATCCGAGTTCCATCGCAATCGCGGCGTCGCTGGCCGTGCCGACCCCCGCATCGACGATCACGGGCACGGTTGCTTTGTCCAGGATCAACTGGATGTTCCAGGGATTCAGAATGCCCATGCCGGAGCCGATCAGCGACGCCAGCGGCATGATCGCTACGCAGCCGATCGACTCCAGCGCTTGCGCCTGAATCGGATCGTCGCTGCAATAGACCATGACTTCGAAACCCTCGCGCACGAGCGTCTCGGCTGCCTTGATCGTCTCCGGCATGTTCGGGTACAGCGTTTGTGGATCGCCCAGCACCTCGAGCTTGGTCAGTGCATGGCCGTCCAGCAGGTCGCGCGCGAGGCGCAACGTGCGCACCGCGTCGTCGGCCGTATAGCAGCCGGCGCTGTTCGGCAGCATCGTGTACTTGGACGGCGGCAACGCATCCAGCAAGCTGGGTTCGCCTCGTGTTTGGCCGATGTTGGTGCGGCGAATCGCGACCGTGATGATCTGCGCGCCGCTGGCCTCGACAGCCGCCTTGGTCTGCACAAAGTCCCGGTACTTGCCGGTCCCGAGCAGCAGCCGCGAACTAAATTGGCGCGCGCCAATGCGCAAGACGTCGGCCATCAGCCGCCCCCAACCGCAATCACGACTTCAAGGCGGTCTCCTTCAGCCAGATCGGTCGAAGCATGCAGGCCCTTCGGAACGATTTCGCCGTTTCGTTCGACAGCGACACGCTTGCCTGCGGTGTTCATCTGCGTCAGAAGGTGGGACACGGTAGCGCCTCGCGGCAAACTGCGTGCGTCCCCGTTGACGGTGACTGAAATCTCTTTGTCGCTCATATTGAGTAAAGCTTACTGAAAAAAGTAGCCAGCAGCCCCGAGACTGCGTCGAGGAGCGTAGGCGTGCACGACGTACGTTGAGCACCGCAGACGCAAGATCGGGGCGCGCAGTAGTTTTGCATTGAGCTTTGGAGCGGGTGATGGGGATCGAACCCACGTCTTGAGCTTGGGAAGCTCAGGTCCTGCCATTGAACGACACCCGCATGCAAACTCGAAATTTACATCAGGGGTGAAGGGGTTAGAGCGGGTCCGGGTTTACACGTGCGCAGGCGCCTGTAAACAACCGGACGGGCGATCGACTAAGCTCGCAACTTCGTGCATTGGCACGAAGCGGGCCGAGTCGGTTGACACCCCCGGGTAAGACAATCCGACCGGAAAGAGAGGAATCTTTACCACGTGGAGATGACAATGAAGAGAGCATGGTTGGCAATTCCGGCGATGGCGATGTGTATGGCCTTCGCGCCTGTCGCTTCGGCACAGCAGGAGACATTCAGGTTCGACGACTTTTTCAAGATGGCCGATACCAATAAAGACGGCATGATGAGCAAGCAGGAGTTCATGAATGCCGCCGGCATGCGCTATGACGCGATGATGGCCAAAATGAAAAAAATGCCCGCCGACAAGCAGGGCGCGATGATGAAGGGCGACCTGATGACCCGGGAGGGCGCCAGGATGTTCATAGACGAGTGGAAGGTCTACAGCGGCTCTTGACAAGGCGAACAAAGAAGAACAAGAAGGGCCCGCTTGTCGGGCCCTCTTTTTATCGCATGTCGACCAGGCGCACGTTGCCCGAAGCGAATCAGGACCGCTGAGCGCCTTATCGAAGCTCTGACGTTGACCTGGCCGATATTCCCGAACGTTTCAGACTTCAGTTTCACGATGGTCGCTAGCGGGCTGAGAGAACGGGCGACCTTGGCCGCGTAGCTGCATCGTTATCCAACGAGACGCCGACCTGCGACAATCGCCGCATGCAGGTCGAACCGTTTTTGATTGAGCCGCAGCGTGCCCGCGATCGAGCGCGTGTCATTGAGCTGCTGCAGCAAGCGCATCTGGTCGAGCAGGACCTGCAGAGCGGCCAGGCGCCGGTCGACTTTCTGGTGATGCGCGAAGCGGGGCAGGTTGTGGGCGCGGTTGGCCTGCAGAACGCAGGTGGTGCCGGGCTGCTGCGCTCGCTAGTCGTATTGCCGTCACTGCACCGACAGGGGCGCGGCGCTGCACTCGTGGCCGCGGCCGAACGCCTTGCGGCTCGACGCGGCATCGACGATCTGTTCTTGCTGACGACCGATATGGCGGGCTTTTTCGCGCTTCTCGATTATCTGCGAATCGATCGCGCCGCCGCGCCGCCGGAGGTGCAACAGACGGCGCAGTTTGCGTCGCTGTGCCCCACCTCGGCTGTTTGCATGCACAAGAGACTGCGCGTCTACGCCGCCTGAAATAAAACGGCCGGCGGGAGACCCGCCGGCCGCAGCAGACACACCGGTTTTAGCGGACCAGCGCAACCTGCTCGGGGGCCCTGTGCCTGGCTGTTGGCGCAATGCGCTCGCCGACAATCTCGACCTTTTCCAACTGGATGATCGGCATTGCGACTGCTTGTTGCACCGTTGGGCCGGCACTGAATTCCTGCAATCCGACGACCGCTGCCAGTGCCAACGCACCGACGGTGGTAGCAAAGAACAAGGTGGTTTCGAATTTCTTGATCATGACGTTTCCCAAAGTGCGTAATTTCGTCGATGGACGCACTGTAGGCAGTCGCCCCGCGCCGGGCCACCCGTTTGCGATGAAGTGCACAAAAACCGGCGCGGATTGCATATCGCGGCGGTGAATGGGAGTGAAGCCCGTATAGCGCGGATGAAACGGATTGATCGGGTGTGACGGCTCTGTGACGCCCGGCAAAAAGCCGGTCCGGCTCAGCCGGATTCGACGCCCACGCGTGCCCGATAGCCGCTACGTCGCCAATACCACGCGAGTATCAGGAAAACGGAGCAAAGGATCGCGCCGCCCCACCACTCGCAAACGTTCTCGATGCGATCTGCGGTCTGCGGGTCGAACAGCGGCGCAACGAACGTATTGATCAGTCCGACGAGTACGAGTGCGAGGAGTAGCACCAGCAGTACACGGTCGAGGCGTCCGCGTGACAACACCGGACGAGCACGGCCAAGACCGCGTATCGCATCAGCGACGATCAGCATGCTGATGCACGTAAAGCCGAAGTACAAGACGGTGCCGTACTGACGCAGCCAGCGATAGGCGCGCCCCTCGGTGCCGAGAAAAGCTACGTAGAGTATGAGAGACACGGCTGCGATGATTCCGATCCAAGCAAGATGTCGTAGCCAGCGCTCGGGCGGTGCGCCAAGCTCATTCAACCAGCGGCGACAGAGGATCCAAGTCAAACCTTGTAGCGTGGCCGTCGGCAGAACGATCGCCCGGAAAATGTAGTTCGGTAGGTCATACCGCGCGGCACGGCTAACCGAGACACAGCCCTCGAGAAACGGATTGCAGGCCGGAATCAATTCGAGGCGTATCGACAACCACAGCGCTATCACCGTTGCGATGATCGGCAACACGCCGGCGAGCAGCGGAAGCGGCCACAGCGGGACGCCGCGCGCGTGCGAGTTGCTGGTCATGACGCTAGCCTCGCTTCATCTTCATCCTCACCGCGGCTGCTTTGTGGCGCGATTTCCACATCGACAATAGCTCGCGCCGCTGCAGTGGGGTCAACGTTTCGCGGCGAATCTCGCGCAGCATTTTCTGATAGTTCGAGAGCCGATCGGCGGCCACGCCAGTGCGTACCGCACAGCCGGGCTCGTCTTTGTGACGGCAATCGCGAAAGCGACACTGTTCGGCCAAGGTGTGAATGTCGTCGAAACTTACCGCAAGATCGTCTTCATCGATGTCAGGGCGCAGTCCGCGCAATCCCGGAGTGTCGATAATGCAACCGCCCATCGGCAGCAGGTGCAGCGAGCGCGATGTGGTCGTGTGCCGGCCGCGGCTATCGTCTTCACGCACTGCACCGGTAGATTGCACTTGCGCGCCGAGCAGTGTGTTGGTCAACGTCGACTTGCCGGCGCCTGACGATCCAAGCACGACGATGGTCTGACCGGCGCCGAGATACGGCGCGAGCTCGGTCGCTGTGGCTGCTGCGCGCGCGTCGACAGCGTGGACGGCAATGTCGTTCGGTAGCCGCTGGCGCAGCGCGTCGAGGCGAGCGTCGACGTCAGCGCACAGGTCGCGCTTGGTCAGAATCACGATCGGCCAGATGCCCGCCGGTTTCACCATCGCGAGATAGCGTTCGAGCCGGCGTAAATTGAAGTCGCCGTCGAGCCCCATTGCCAGCATTGCGGTGTCGACATTGCTGACCAGCGACTGCCGCTCGCCGGACGAATTGCGCCGCACGATTTGCGTGAACGGCGGCATTCGACCGCATACCCAGCACACGCCGTGGTTGTCGGGTTGCACCCACAGCCAGTCGCCGACGGTCAATGCGTCGCCGGCATCCATCAGCGAACGCAGCAAGCCCGGCAGCGGCCGAGCCGAACGCTCGTCGACGCCGTCCGTGACGCGCACCGTTTCGCGATGCGCTTCAATCAATCGCATCGGCGTGCCGGGCATATCGCCGAGTGCAGCCATCGCCTGCGCCACTACAGGCGTGAAACCGATCGGCCGCAGCCGATCCATCAAAGTCATGTCCATTGGTTCCGAATCCTCGAGACAATGCGCGTCGTCGCGCGAAAGACGCATGCAGAAGCACGCGCTTCGTATCAACGTAGAGTGTCGCGGCCGCTTTCGCGGCGCAGGAATCGGAAAATCCGAGTCAGCGCTGAGGCGGCCGACTAGCGAACGAGATCAGTTTTGTGCATGGCGCCTCCTGATTGAAGCGCGCTCGGGGCGAGCGAGGGCGCGAGCTTCGCGCAAAGGGAGCGCGCGGTCAATACGTCGCGGCCAAAGAGAGCCCGCACAACCCGAGCCGACCCCGGATGCTGCAATCGCTGGTTTGATTGCCATACCGTCAGCTTGCTGAGATGCGCGCCGACGGAATGGTGATCCTGGGGTCGCTGCGCGGCGAGCTCTTGCGGCGGCAGGTCAGATTGTTGTCCGCGCGCAGCACGGATCAAGGCGATTCCAAGAACGAGGGACGGTTGTGTAATTCACAATGCAGGTGTCATGCAGGTACTTTCGCTCGACTATGAATTGCGCGATGACGAGGTCGAGCTTCTCGCTATCCGCGCGCAAGGCGCCGGCGGACAAAATGTCAACAAAGTATCGAACGCAGTGCACCTGCGCTTCGACATTCGCGCGTCATCGCTGCCCGACGAGATCAAGCAGCGACTGCTTGCAAAGCGCGACCAGCGCATCAGCGACGACGGGGTTGTCGTTATCAAGGCGCAAAGTCATCGCAGCCTGGAAAAGAATCGCGCAGACGCGTTGGCGCGGCTCAACTCATTAGTGGCAGCCGCCGCGACGATTCCGCGTGCGCGCCGGCCGACCAAACCGACCGTGTCGTCACGGAAAAAGCGGGTCGAAACGAAAGTGCGCCGCGGTCAAGTCAAAGCGCTGCGGCGGCGCGTTGATGACTAAACGAAAAACAAGACCGCCACAAAGTGACTCGCGCTGCCGCCCATCACGAACAAGTGCCAAATGCCGTGCGCGTGTCGCCAACGGCGGTCGTTCAGATAAAACACGACGCCACCTGTGTACAGCACCCCGCCGGCGGCCAGCCAGCCGAGTCCCACCATGCCGAGGGTATCGATCAGTGGTACGAACGCGATGACGCCGATGTATCCCATGATCATGTACGGAACGGGAGATGGATCGCGCCCGTCGTTGCGTCGCCATACGCGGTAGATGCCGTACAGGGCCATCGTCCAGATTGTTGCAAACAACGTCCACCCGAACGGACCGCGCAGACTGACCAGCATGAAAGGCGCGTAGCTTGCCGCGATGAGCAGATAGATCGCCGAATGGTCGAGCTTGCGTAGCACCCGTTTCGCGCGGCCGCGAAACGAGTGATAGAGCGTAGAGGCGGCGTACAGCAGCACCAGCCCTGCGCCGAATATGCTGAAGGCAACGGTCTTCCAAGGGTCGTCCTGTGCAGTGGCCTGACTGATCAGGACCGCGGACCCGGCGATCGCCATGGCGGTGCCGGCCATGTGCGTAAAGCTGTTGAGTCGTTCGCCGTGGTACATGCCGCAAACATAACGTGTTTGCGTTACCGCGAGGCGGCAAGAAGAACTCGAAACGCGGGCGCGCACGGACCGTGTAATTCGCCCGCAATTCGGTGGTTAGCAGTGTCCCGCTGCGCAAAGTGCGCGCGAACTAACCGGCGGTATCGGTCTCGGGCGGGGTGGGCTGGGTTTGCTGATCGACGGGCGACGGCTCGTCGGTGGTGCGTTGCACCTTGCGCTGACGTTTTTCGTCCTGCTTTTTCTTGCGTGCGATCTCGCGCTGGCGTTTCTCGAACGAGTAGTTGGGCTTGGCCAGGAAACTCTCCTAAAGTGGCGTGGGGGCAGGCGAAGCTTACCTCGGCTTGCGGTCGTCTAGCGGGTCGGCTCCGCAGGGCGGCGAGAGAAGCCGCGTTGCAGTCAGAGCGCATAGCTGCACTTCGCGGTAAACGGATTCACCGACCCCGCGTTACGGTACAAGTCTTGAGCTGCCCATACGGCATCCAGATTGCTTGCGTACGTAGATTCCAGATACAAGGAGAGGATCGATGATTCGAACCAGCATGCGCGCCTGCGCGCAGATTTCCGCCTTTGCGGCCGCGATCTTGATAGCGGGCTCCGCTGGCGCCGTCACGAAAGACGAGTATCGCGCCAATAAGGACCGCATCAGCAATGAATACAAGGCCGCAAAGGCCAAGTGCGATGCGCTATCGGGCCACCCAAAGAATCTTTGCGTGGCAGAGGCAAAAGCCGCCGAAAAGCGCGCGAAGGCACGCGCCGAAGCGGATTACGAGAACACGCCGAAGGCACGCGAAAAGGCTGTTATCGCTGACGCCGAGGCGACCTATATGGTGGCCAAGGAACAGTGCGCGACCAAGACGGGAAACGAAAAGGACGTTTGCGTAAAAGCAGCCAAGGCTGCTGAAACCAAGGCCAAGGCGGATGCGAAGGCTGCGCGCCAGACCACGGTTGCCAAAGCTGACGCAAAAGACACCAAGCGCGAGGCCGATTACAAAGTCGCGCGTGAAAAATGCGATCCGCTCACCGGCGCCGCCAAGGACAAATGCGTTGCTGACGCCAAGGCAAAGTACGGCCAGTAAGTCGACATCGCCTTGTGATAATCGAGACGATCGGCACGCCGCGGCGTGCCGTTTTTCTTAAGGACGCGTGTCGACACCGAGTGACAGCCAGCGCGCTGCAGCATAAGCTCGTCGCACAACTCAAGGAGATGCACCGCCATGAAGCAGCTGCTTGCGATTCTGTGTTTGATCGTTGCGCCGGCCGCATTCGCGCAACCGTGTCCCGACAAGAACGTTCTGTATTGGCAGGCATTTCCGCCCGGCGGCGAATCGGATATTTCGGCGCGGCATCAGCAGGTGGTGCTGAAAAAGAAATGCCCGGCGATCGACACGATCATTCAGTACAAGGCCGGCGCGGGCGGCGGTTTGATGTGGGCGCAGATGAACTCGCTTGCCGGCCGATGGCGTCAACATCGTCGGCGTCAATCTGCCGCACATCGTGTTTCCAACCGCTCGAAGGCCAGGTGCAATACAAGACCGATGATGTGACGCCGGTGTACTGGTATCACTACACGCCGGATGCGCTGGTCGTGCGCGATCAAAGCCCGATCAAGTCGTTCGCGGAATTCGTCAAGTTCGCCAAGGAAAATCCGGGCAAGCTGAGCCTCGGCGGCTCGGGATTGAATTCTGCAAACCATGCGGCGCACGAGCGTCTGAATGCTGTGTTCGGCGTCAAGACGACCTACATTCCCGTACAAGGGAACCGGCGACATGACGACCTCGGTATATGCCGGGCATGTCGACGGCGCGATGAGCTACACCGCGTTCGCGGTCAACAACAAGGGCAAGGTGCGCGCGCTCGCGGTGGCGATGGAGCACGCGGCATCCGTTGCTGCCCGACGTGCCGACGTTCAAGGAACTCGGTGTCGACTGGATCGACGGCGCCTATCGCGGCATCGGTATGCCGAAGTCGTCGACTCCCGAGCAGCGCAAGCGCATGTCCGATTTGTTCGCCGCGCTGAACAACGACCCGGAGATGAAGGAGCTGGCGGCGAAAAGCGGCTTCGAACTGGTCAACGTCGGCGTCGATCAGATGGACGGCTTCATGAAGGAGCGCGTGAAGATTTACACCGAAGGCGCAAAGCGGATGGGGCTTGCAAAGTAGCGCAAGGCAAGCGCAGCGCTTAACTAATACTTGCCCATGTAGTCGGGCTTGCCGAGCTCTACGCCGTTGTGCCGCAGCAGCGCGTACGCCGTCGTCACGTGGAAGAAGAACTGCGGTAAGCCGTAGCTCAACAGATACGCCTGGCCGGTAAAGCGCCTTTCCTTCGGAGTTCCGGGCCGCGTCACGATTTCGCGCGATTCACTCTTGTCGAATTGCGCCTGCGACAAGCCGCCGATGAAACTCAGCGTCTGCGCGATCAACGCCTGCAGATCGGCAAACGTTTGCTCGGTATCCGGTGAAGCTCGGCACTTCCACGCCTGCCAAACGCGCGGAGACGCCGCGCGCGAAGTCGCACGCAATCTGCACCTGGCGCCGCAGCGGAAACATGTCGGGAAACAGACGGGCGTCCAACAACGCGTCAGCTTCGATCTTGCGTTCCCCCGTGTGATCTTCGGCCTTGTGCAACAGAGCGCTCAGGCTTCCGAGCATTTGTTTGAATACGGGGACAGACGCGGCATACATTGAGATCGACATTTGTTTTTCCTAGTTGATGAGGCGACGGAAAAGACGCACGAACAGCGGCGCCGTAACGATCATTAATGTCACCACGATCAGCGCTGCGGATATCGGCCGCGTGACGAAGATCGCGAGGTTGCCGTGGGACAGCGTCATCGACTGGCGCAACGTGGTTTCCAGCATCGGTTCAAGCACGAGGCCGAGCACGAGTGGCGCGATGGGGAAGTCGTACTTTTTCATCAAGTAGCCAACGACACCGAACGCGGTCATGACCCACAGATCGTCGGCACTATTGGCCTGGCTGTACACGCCTGCGATGCACACCGCCAGGATCACCGGGTAGAGCAGCGTATAGCGGACGCGCAAGAGCGTGGCGAATACGCCCGCCAGCGGCAGGTTCAGCACGAGCAGAATGACGTTGCCGACGTACATGCTGGCTATCACGCCCCACACCAGGTCGGCGTTCTTCTCGAACAACTGCGGCCCCGGCTGCAGACCGAACATGATCAGGGCGCCGAGCATGACGGCCGTAGTGCCCGAACCGGGAATGCCAAGCGCGAACATCGGCACCATGGCGCCAGTGGCGGCAGCGTTGTTGGCCGCTTCGGGTGCTGCCACCCCTTCGATTGCGCCCGTGCCGAATTTCTTCGGCTCCTTGGAAACTTTCTTCTCGACGGCGTAGGCGATGAACGACGCGATCGTCGCGCCGGCGCCGGGAAGCACGCCGATCAGGAATCCGATAGCGGTGCCGCGAACGATGGCCCAGCGACTCGCGATCCAGTCGAGCATCGTCGGCATCACGTTTCGTATCGTCAGCTCGACCTTGGGTGGATCCAGCGCCTTCTCGACGCTCGCCAGCACCTCGCCGACGCCGAACAGCGCCACCGCCAGCACTAGGAAGTCGATGCCATCCATCAGCCATAGCTGGCCGAACATGAACCGCGTGTTGCCGACCTGAGGATCGACACCGATCGTGGCAATCATCAGTCCGACGAGCCCCATCATCAACCCTTTTACCAGCCCGCCCCCAACCAGCGATAGCGCAGTGAGGCCGACGAGAACCAGCGCGAAATATTCCGGCGGCCCGAAATGCAGGGCGGCGGCTGCGAGCGCCGGTGCCGCCAACATCAGCCCCAGTGTGCCCACGGTGCCGGCTAGGAACGAAGCGATGGCCGCCATGCCAAGGGCGGCGCCGGCGCGCCCCTTGCGCGCCATCTGATAGCCGTCGAGGCTGGTCATCACCGTCGACGATTCACCCGGAATGCTGACCAGCACCGAAGTCAGCGTGCCGCCGTACTGCGCGCCGTAATAAATGCCGGCGAACATGATGATGGAACCCGTCGCGTCGCCACCGAATGTCAGCGGCAGCAGGATCGCGATGGCCGCCGTCGGGCCGATGCCCGGCAGCGCGCCGATGGCTTGGCCCACGAGCACGCCGGCCAGGCAGAACGCGAAATACTTGAGTTGCAGGAGAACACCGAAGCCCTGAGCGAGATGCGCCAATGCATCCATGAATTCAGAATCCCCAGGGGCCTTTGGGCAGCGGCACCTGCAGCCACAACCGGAACACGCCGAAGAGCACCGTGATGGCAACGACGGTCACGCCCAGCGACGTTCGCCATGGTTCCTTCTCGACACCGCGCAGGAGGAATAGAAGATAGGCTCCCACGGCGATCACGAAGCCCAGCTTTTCGATCGCAGCTACGCACACGATCAACCCCAGCGTTACCGCCACGACCTTGCGCCAATGTCCGGCCGGTGCAGCGGCAGCGCGTGCGCGCACGGTCGACACGACGTGGACTGCAGACAACGCGAGCAGACACACGCCGAGCCAGAGCGGCAGGAAGCCCGACCCCGGGGCGTAGTCGCCCATGTACGGAAGGCCGATCGCGGTCGCGATCCACAGGACAGCGAAGACGCCGCATAGCAGCCCCGCGACGATTTCCCCGCGCAAAGTCATTCCGACCCTATTCTTCCGCGCGACCATGTCCGATGCGCCGCCAATCCAAGTCGGCGCCCAGGCCGAGCCCGGCCGGAACTTGCATGTATCCGGGCTCCGAACGCAGATCGTTGGTGACGATGTCGGCATGCGTTCCCATTGGCGCCATCGAGCCGATCTCGCACGGCATCGCAAGTCCCGGCGTACATGCCGCGAACTGGACTTCCGCTATGGCAGCGAGGCCCATTTCGAAAACGTGGCCGAGGACCGGCGTCAGTCCGGCCGACGACAACATCGCGCAGATGGCCCGCGCCCCGTCGAAGCCGTGCTTGCTCACCTTGACCTTCATGCGATCGGCTGCGCCGAGGCGAATCACGTTCATCGCGTCTTCGGGCGTCGCCACCATATCGTCGGTCATGATCGGAACGCCGACGTTGCGCCGCACCTCGGCCAGCCCGAGCATGTCGTGGCGCGCCACCGGTTGCTCGACGTGTTCCGGCCGATAGCGCTCGATGGCGCGTGTCAGCCTGATTGCGTCGGCCGCAACGTAGTGGTCATTCGCATCGACTCGCAGCGCCATCGATTCGCCGATCGCTGCGCGTACCGCAGCGACCCGTTCGATGTCGGCTTCGACGGTTTCACCGACCTTGATCTTGATCGCGACAAAGCCCGCGGCCGACTGCATCGCCGCCTCCTTCGCCATCGCATCCGGCGTCATGATGCCGACCACCGGACCGATCACCGGAACGCGTTGCAGCAGCCGGCCACCCAGGAGATCGGCGATCGGAACGCCGATCGCCTTGGCGTGCAGATCGTAGAGCGCATTGGTGACGGCGGCCTTGGTCCAGACGCGTCCCTTCAGCGCCATGGCGACGGCTTGCACCGCGCGTCCGCGCTCGCGCACGGGCATGCCAATGAGCGCCGGCGCGACGTAACGCTCGATCGCGCCGACGATCTCTTCCAGGAACTCCTCGGGCTTGCCCGGTGGCGCTGAAACGACTTCTGCGTTGCCTTCCAGACCGTCGACGTCGGTGAGCAGGCGCAACACCACCGAAACGTGGACGCGCGTGGCGCCCTCGGAAATGCGGAACTCGCGGGCCCCTTCGACCCGCACCGGCACTGCCTCAACGGCGCGGATCGTCGGTGAACGCACCAACGTCAGATCACTCCGAGGCGTTTGAGCATGTCCTTGTACAGCGCCTCCTGTGTCTCCAGGAACTTGTAGTAATCCTGGCCGCCGACCACGTGCAGCGTCGCTGAGTTCTGCTTGATGTAGTCGGTGAACGCCTTGGACGCGGCAACCTTCTGCATCACGCCCTGCCAGTAGGCCACCGCGTCGGGCGGGACATTCTTCGGCAGGGCCACCCCTCGCCACATCTGGAATGGCACCACATCGATGCCCTGTTCCTTCATGGTCGGCACGTTCGGCAGATCGGTGAAGCGAGTCGGACGGAAAACGCCGAGCGCGCGAACCTGACCGCTGTTCATCTGGCCCATGAATTCCAGCGGGTTGCCCGATGCCAGGTTGACGTGACCGCCAAGCAGGGCGGTCAGCGCCTCGCCGCCAGAATTGAAGCGCACGACGTTGAGCTTGATGTTCGCCGCCGACTCGAAGACTGCGATCGACATGTCGTCGGCCGTGCCGGCGGAGCCGATAGAGATCGTCTTCGGAGGCTTGCTCTTGGCGTCCTTCACCAAGTCGGCCGCGGTCTTGTACGGCGAATCCTTGCCCGACGAAAAGCAAGTAATCGTCGAGCATCAGGTTCGCCACCGGCGTCAAGTCGCGCCAGCCACGCGCGTCCTTCACCGTCAGCGGAGTGATCTGCGTCTGCGGATTGAACAGCACCAGCGTGTTCGGATTGGCGTTCTTCGTCGTCAGCACGTACGCGACACCGACTGAGGCGCCACCGCCAGGCTTGTTGACGGCGGTGACGTTGACCGGGACCAACTTTTCCTCGGTCATGATCTTGATGATGACGCGCGCAAGCAGATCGGCGCCGCCACCCAGGCCGTACGGAATCACGAACTCGACATCACTCGTCGGCTTCCAGTCCGCCGCCTTCGCTCCGGATACCGCCACGACTGCGGCAAACGCGAATGCAATCCACTTCAAGGCATAACGTGTTTTCATGCTTTTCTCCTCGGAACGGCAACACCTGACAATCTCTCTGCCCGCAACGATACTCGTGACGACTTCCTCCTTCGCGCAAGTGCCGCGGGGGCTATTACCGCCCGATGTAGGTCTCGCCGATACCGTCCGCATTTGCCGCTACGCTGCCAAGCACTCGGTGACTTCTTTCGCTATTACAGACGTAACGCCCGGCCTTAGCGAAAGAGCCAGCAGGCAAAATTCGGCAGAGTCCAGTGATTGCTCATCCCCTTTGTGTCTTGACCACTGATCGCATAGATGGCAACGACCGCCGATCTTATCGACTCACGCGCCGCATGGCTGCGGCTCGTTGCTGCCTTGGCCCTGAGCACGCTGGGCGGAGTCGGCATGTGGTCGGTCGTCGTCGCGTTGCCGGCAATACAAGCCGAGTTCGGCGTCACACGCGCGGCGGCGTCATTTCCTTACACGCTGACGATGCTCGGCTTCGGCGTCGGCGGCATCATGATGGGGCGGTTGTCCGACCGCTATGGCGTTCGATTGCCGATGGTCGGTGCGACATGTGCATTGGCAATCGGTTACGTCGCGGCGAGCTTGTCGTCGAGCGTGCTGATGTACGCAATCGTGCAGGGTGTGCTGATCGGCATGCTCGGCAGTTCCGCAAGCTTCGGTCCGCTGCTGGCGGACATTTCACATTGGTTCGTGCGGCGGCGTGGCCTTGCGGTTTCGATCGTCGCGTCGGGTAACTATCTGGCGGGCGCTGTATGGCCGCCGATCGTGCAGTATCTGATCGAAACGGTGGGCTGGCGCTCGGCGCACCTTTACATCGGCGCGATTTGCTTGCTGACGATGCTGCCATTGACCTATGCAATGCGGCGTGCGCCGCCGCATGTGGGGGAGACCAGCAGCGCGCCGGCTGCTTCGCGCGCGCCCCGATCGCTTGGTATTTCGCCGTTTGCGCTGCAGACGTTGCTGATGATCGCAGGCGTGGCGTGCTGCGTGGCGATGTCGATGCCGCAAGTGCATATCGTCGCGTATTGCGCAGATCTCGGTTACGGGCCGGCCGTCGGAGCGCAGATGCTGTCGATCATGCTTGCTTCCGGCATCGTCAGCCGGCTCGCATCGGGGTGGATTGCCGATCACATCGGCGGCTTGCGCACGCTGCTGCTCGGCTCAGTGCTGCAAGGTGTGGCGTTGCTGCTCTATATCCCATTCGACGGGGTGACCTCATTGTTCGTCGTGTCGGCACTGTTCGGTTTGTTCCAGGGCGGGATCGTGCCGAGCTACGCGATCATCGTGCGTGAATACTTCGCGCCCAACGAAGCCGGCGCGCGGGTTGGGTTGGTGATAATGGCCACGCTGTTCGGCATGGCGCTCGGCGGCTGGATGTCGGGCGCGGTGTTCGACCTTACCGGCTCGTATCGCGCCGCCTTTATCAACGGTTTGCTTTGGAACCTGCTCAATGTCTCGATCGCGATATGGCTGCTGCGGCGGCCAGGTGCGCGTTTTGTTCCTGCGTAAGTACACAAACCCCGCACCTCGTCCCGCACACCCGGCCGTTTGAGGCGCGATGAACGCGCTTCATCTTATCGGCTGCCAAATCGGTGCTCAAACGCTGTCCGGCGCGACGAAACGACAAAAAGCCGGAATGAACTGCAGAAAGCCCAGATTTCGCGACGAAAGCGCGCTTGCAGTTCACGGCGCGCTTTATGCAGTTCATCGCAAGTCGCTCGCGTGCAGCAGTCCCGCTGCCTACAGTTCGGTCCATCGCAACGAACCAAACAAAGGACCGAACCATGAAAACGATCTCTACCCAAGCCCGCATCGTCGCAGCGTTCTTCGCCGTCGTGATGAGCACCGCAGTACTAGGCGGCACCGTGACCGGAATGCAATCGACTTCTAAGTCTGCCGCGACGCCGATCGTCGTCCTGGAAGCGGTTGTTATCACCGCACCAGCAGTAAGTTAAGCAGCCGCACCGGCGCGCGCAGCGCCCGGTCCTGCTGCGCCGCCAAGCGCGGTGGAACAAACCAAAACCCGGCTTCGGCCGGGTTTTGCGTTTGTGTTTGGTCATTCGTGAAAAAATGGCCGCCTAAATGGACGCAGACCGCACTTGCCAGCCTGTCCTTCGCCGACCTGCGCGATTGCCTCGCCGAGTTCTAGGAGCATGATGACTTCGACGCGTTTCTAGCCGAAGGGGCTGATGAACTCGAATACGTGCGCGTCCGTACCCGGATGGAAGTTTTCATCGCGGACGGCAGGTAGTTCGGAGATGTATTCATGATGGTCGCTGTGTTTGCAGCAATGACATTGGCGCTGATCTTTGGCTGGATCGGTCGTCGATCGTTAGCTGTTGCGTTGTTTGTCGTTTGTCTAGCATTGTCGATCGGACTTTTCCTATTTGAAATCTATAGTCCCGAGTACGGATTCCGGATGCCCTGGATCCAGACCGAATTCGACCGCGTCGTCGCGGGTACGTTCATGATCGACAGCCACCGACCGATGACGTCGCAGCGATTGCTTGCTGCTGCTGAATTACGTCTACCTACTGCTCGTGATGTTCGTGATCGCAGGCATTCTCACCGCAGCGATGACTTTGCAATACGCGAACGGTGAGCTGCCGTGCCCGCTATGCCTGCTGGAGCGTGTTGCGATGTTCGGCGTGTGCTTTGGCATCATGCTGAATTTCCGTCACGGCTTTTCGTATCAGAACACCGGCTTCAGCCTGCTGTTCGCGCTTGTCTTGCTGATCGTTTCGGTGCGGCAAAGCCTGCTCGACATTTATCCGCGCCCTGGTCACGAATACATCGGTAGCGCGATATTCGGTATTCATTTGCCGGTCTGGTCGATCATCATTGCGCTGACTCTGTTGGCTGCCTATGCGATCAAGCTCGCGATCCTGGGAGGTGACGAATACTTGCGCGAGGCCAAGGTCGAGGAGTTTCCGGCGATCAGGAAGATCGCCAATGCTCTAGGCCTCTACGTGATCGCGATTTGCCTGATTAACTTGGTTTCGGTCGTCCTGCAATGCGGCTTCGGCGAGTGCCACACATTCAACTACAAGTTGCTGCAGTAGTCGCCTGCCTGTTACATCTGCGCAGGTATAGCGAGCTTTGTCTCATCGATTGAATAGCAGGCAAGCACTCGTCCGGCGGCGTCGAACAGGGCGTTAGTATTGTCTTCGGTGATGATTCCGCTATGGATAAAGTAGTCTACGAAGCGGGATGTGTTGAAAAAGTACGACCTGGGCAGGTCGGCCAGCGCCAGGTAATGCACCTCGTAGGTATAGCGCGCGAGCTCACTGATCAGTCCCAGGGGCTCGTCGAAATGAGGGCGCACGTTGGTTCGGACATACATCTGCATCTCCTCGCCCGGTAGCAACTTCGAGCACATCAGGTTGGACAGATAGTCACCGACTCGCGCCAGGGTCTTGCGCGCGAGGACTGCCGGAAGTTCGTTCGAGCTTGGCGAGAGAGCCGCCGTTTCTGTATCTCTGGCGCGCACTCTGTCCGGCATTGCCGCGATGGTCTGCGCAAAACAATCGCCTAGTTCAGCGCGCGCTTCTCTGTAGGCAGCCTTGTTCTCGTCGGCCACACGCAGGAATTTCGCAGCATGCGCCAGATGTCCCCATTCGTGCATCACGCGCGCGCCGAGGAACAGCCGGAAGTATGGGGGCGCCGGGGCCGTGAGACAGTCGAACGCGTTCTGCTTCAACTTGTGTACTACTGCGCGTCGAGCCGGATCGATGTAGGTACCGCCTTGGAACTCCAAGACGGCATAACTTCTTGGCAGCGAGTCAACATCGGTAACGCGTTCGAGAAATTGACGCGAACGCTCATCTATCGTGCGTAAGTCCTCGTGCAAGCTCGCAACGGCAGCGTCGCTGGCGTTGACTAGCGCGCGCCGCATCCACCGCGGATCATTCATCTCTGGCGACCACACCGTCGTGCCGTCGGGCGCCACAACGATCACATGAGCACGCGTTTGCTGCAGCCAATCGCACAGGGCATCGACGGTGGGGGAACGTGCGGGTACGCCGGCCGGCGCAGTGATTTGCATGGCAGTGCTAACGGCGTCCTCACCGGCGTCGCAGAGGGCGGTGACCTGCGGCTGCAGGCGCTTCGGCACGTACAGATCGGCGCCCTCCACGGCTAGATAGGGCTCGGTTGGGTCCTCCTGTGGTTCGCGCAGTGGAATGTGCAATAGCTGATCGATCCACTCAAACGCGTTTGCCAGTGCAGTGAAACACCGCGCATCCGGCCGCTTCGCGTGCGCTGCGGCGCTGGCAAACGCGCTTCGGCTCGCATCGTCGCGGTCGAACCAGTAACTCAGGTTGCAAACGAGCGCCGCACGCACTGAACTCAGCAGCGCTAACCGGTCGACGTGCACCAACATGTAAGCGACGTACTCGGGATGCGTGTTCAGGTCCGACTTGTACAACAGCGAAGACGTGCCGATGAACGGCTCCATGTACGGAAAGATGCCCCGCTGCTCGGAAATGATCAGAAGATTCGTCTGGCGCGGCGGAAACCATGACTGTGGCGCGCGTGCAAAGAGATCGCGACAGCGTTGCCAGTACAGCGCGGTGCCGCGCTCGAGACAATCGATTTGCCCGGCTGACAAGCGGCCCTCGCCGATCAGCAGCTGGGCAAATTCAGGCTCGAGTCCATGCTCGTCGAGTACTTCCGCAGGAACTGCCACGACGCTCGGATGCGCCAAGGCAAAGCGACGTAGTGCGGGTGAAATCGGCATGCGGCGAATCTATCACCGCGAGTGGCTGCGAACGGCGCAGAAAACCGCCCTGGAATGGACAGAAATTTGATGCGAATTCGAATGAGTGTCCGAGCTGTTTTATGGCTAATCCGATCGGACTAGCCTGGACGTAAAAGCCCAGCAAATACGCGGCTTTGGCGCTACCCGCGAAAACCAAAGGGTACTCACCGATCATCCTTACCCACGAGTTTTTTTTTGCTCGAACGCAGGCACAGTTTGCCTCCGGTAAGCCTTGCAAATCCCTTTGGGAGAGAACAATGACGGACAGACTTAACGCACGGATCGCGATCCCGCTGCTTGCAGTAGTGGGGGCGCTTACGGGCTGTGGTGGTGGCGATACCGGAAGCACAACCGCTCCGCCGCCGCCGGCGACTCAAGTAGCCGCGGCAACGTGCG
This sequence comes from uncultured beta proteobacterium, assembly GCA_963824935.1. GTDB lineage: Bacteria > Pseudomonadota > Gammaproteobacteria > Burkholderiales > Burkholderiaceae_F > JACCZX01. The sequence goes on from CAWGRF010000024.1 coordinate 260,963, forward strand.
CGACCCCGCCGCAGACGTTTACCGCGAACGTGTGGCCGAGCATGAGCAGCACGTGCGTTGTGTGTCACAGAGCGGGTGCGGTCGCCAGCGGTACGCGACTCGTGTTCGCAGTCGGCGCCTCCGCTGAAGCTAACTACGGCGTGTTGCGCACGTTCGCGGCTGCGAACGGCGACTTGCTGATGTCGAAATCGATCGGTCTCCCAACGCACAGCGGTGGCAAGCCGTTCGTCGACGCCAATTCGCAGCAGTACAAAGATCTCGCGGCGTTGCTTCCGAAGCTGAAGGAAAGCTGCAGCGAAGAAGTCATCGCGACCGGACAGTTCTGGGAGAACGTTCAGTTTGCGGACAACGCAACGGTGCTGCAGAAGGCATCCGTCCTCTTCCAGGGACGCAATCCAACAGAAGTGGAAAAGGCAGCAGTCGCGGGTGGTGGCGAGGCAGTGCTTCGCCAAACGATCCGGGGCTACATGGACAACGGTCCTTCATTCGACAACTTCCTGACCGAGGCTGGTCACCTTCAGTTTTTGGTGAGTGGCGTCACTGTCTTTGGAAACAACAGAGGCCTGAACGCGGCTGACTATCCGGCATCTGCTACGGCAGTCATCAACAACCAGATGGCGCCGGCGGGTGTTAGGGCGCGTGTTGACACCGGTATCCGTTTCGAGCCGGTCAACATCATGAGGTACATCGTCAAGGGCGATCGGGACTGGAGGGAAATCGTCACCGGCAAGTACACAGTCCTGAATAGCATCACCGCCACGACGCTTGGCGCGCAGGTTCAAGGTACCTTCATGGACCCGACGAACGACACCGAGCTTCTGCCGGCGGTCATGCCGAACCTGCGGTCGCCCAACGGCATCCGCGAGCACGCGGGCGTGTTGGCGACCCATTCTTTCCTCGATCGTTTCCCCAATACGGATACCAACTCTAACCGGCATCGCGTCAGCGAGGCGGCCAAGCGATTCATCGGGCTGTATATCCCGTTGCTGGCATCGCGGCCGCTGGAAGATGGCCAGTTCAGAGTGACAGTGATGGATAACCCGGGTTGCGCCGTCTGCCACGACGTCATGGATCCGATGGCCGGAGCGTTCCAGAATTGGGCGCCAAACAATCGCTACCGTCCGAATGGCACGGGTGCGGCCGCGGACATTCTGCCGAATTTCTACAAGTCGACCGACTATATGGACCGGCCGAAGGGCGGCGAGTTCTACGAGATGGGCGATAAGTGGTTCCGGGATCGTAAGACGCCTGGCTATGGCAGCACGACGATGCCGAACGCCTACAACAATCCGTTCGCGGCAGAGTGGCTAGGCGCACAGTTCGCCGGCCGATTCACGCTTCGCCAAGGGTGCGGTGGGCTTCTGGTTCAAGGCGTTGTTCCAACGCGATGTTCTGCAACCAGTACTCGATACAACCGGACCTGATGCTGCTGCCCGCCTGGCTGCCTACAACGCACAGCAGGAAGAGTTCAACGAGCTTGCGGCACGCTTCGCGGCCGGCGGTTACAAGGTCAAGGATCTGTTAACTGACCTGATGCTCAGCAAGCAGGCCCGCGCCAGCGGAATCTCCGGCACGGTTAGCGCTCAGCGGGCAGCCGCACTTGCCCACGTCGGTGGCGCCAACTTGCTATCAGCATCGCGCCTGAATCGGAAGTTTGCCGGTTTGTTGGGATCCACTCACGCCGGCTTCAACAATCCGTTCACCGGTGCTGCACTGGCTTATTCGGAGTTCGACGGCGGCCTTGCAAGTAAAAGCATTCAGATGCACTTCACCTCAAGTCAGGTAAGTGCCATCGATGGAGCGGCCGTGCAGAACGCCTGCAGATGGGTGGCGGCAGACTTCGCGAAACCTGTGGCAACTCGCTTGTTGTTCCCGGGCGTGACGATGGCCGACACGCCGGCCAACAAGGCGGGTGGCGACAAGATCCTGGCAACTATCGTGGACTTGTTTGACAAGTTGTGGAACCAGCGCGTCACGTCCACAGATCCGGAAGTGCAGCGGATGTACAAGCTGCTGACCGACATTTACGCCGATCGCGCCAACATGTCGGCAACGCCGCTGACGTGCCAGTTAAACACGGCTAATGATCCGACTGGCATGGGGCAGGTGTGGGCGATGGGGCTGATTTACATGATTAGCGACCAGGCCTTCCTGACGTACTAACCGGTTGACGAGCCAGATTAAAGGAGTGATTTAAATGGACCGCAGAGAATTTCTCTTAAATACGGCGAAGGCTTCCGGCGTAATGCTTCCGTGGTGGGGACTGCTGCCCCTCACCGCCAACGCCCAGGTAGCTGACAAGATACTTATCTACTACCACACCGATGGCGGGATGGTTAACGATATGTTCCTGGATCCGTCGCCCGACCCGCGATACAACCTGTATTCGCAAAATGGCTTGGCGATTCCGGGGAGCGGCAACATTCGTATCGCGCCGGCGGCTGCGGGTACGAACGTGGCATTCTTGAATCGGTTCCGCGATCAAATGCTAGTCGTTAACGGTATTAATACGGATACGAATAGCCACGAAGACGGACAGCGCTGCTCGGCGACCGGCAAGCTCGAGATGGGGTATGCACCCTTATCTGAGTTGCATGCGGCTCAGTACGCGATCGGGAAACCGGCGGGATGGATGGTCAGGGATGGCGGTACCGTCAGCACGGGCATCTACCCGGCCACCGCGGTTCCCGATGGTAATCAGTTACGTGCAATGGTCGACCCGCTGGCAGCGAGTGGTACGACCGATTATGTGAAGCGGGCTGATTTCAACAGGACTGTGGAGGCACGCGCAGCTCGCCTTGAAGCGCTGAAGGCAAACGGAGTGCAGTTGCCCAAAGAGCGCTTGATTACCGAAGAGTTTGTCGCCGCCAAGGAAGCGCGAGTGCGGCTTCAAGCTGTTGCCGCCAATGTCCCCGCGACCTTTGGACAGAATCCAGACATCGAAGTCTTCATGATTGCGGCGCAGTCCGGTATTACATCGGCCGGAACCCTTTCAAGTGGGGGCTTTGACTGCCACGGCAGCGAGCTCGACTACGAAGGTGCCAACGGCGCCTTGGCGAGGATGACGAACCGGCTGACGAACATTTGGGATGAGGCAGCTCGACGCGGCGTGGCGGACCGACTGTATGTCGTCGTATCGGGCGAATTTAGCCGCACACCGCTGAACGGTAGCAACGGCCACGATCACCAAAATTTCGGCGCCGGCGCTTTGGTTATGGGCCCTGCGGGCTGGGGTTTGGGTAACCGGGTCGTTGGTTACACAGCCACGATGAACTTGCATGCATCGAGAGCAATCAACCCCAAAACGGGTGCGCCAGATCCGAACGGCGTGATGCTGAGGCCGGCTCATTATCACGATGCGCTTCGCGACTTTCTCGGAATCCAGGTCACCAACCCGATGCTGGGATTAGGAGTTCCGCCGTCGGAGAAGATCAGCCTGTTCAGTCCAAGCATGTCGACGGGGTATCCGGAACTTACCGTCTGATCAAGCTCAAAGCCAGATCGCGCCGTGACCACCGACAGGTGGTCCGGCGCGTGTTTCTTTTCTGCGCGCTTGCGCTCACTGCAACGGCTGGTGTTGCTGCGGACCTGCGTGGCTTCGTCAGTGAAGGTGCGGCAGGTGTCTTGCAGTTTCAGTTCTGCAATGGCCCCGTGTTGGGCAGGGAACTGTTTCCGATCGAAGATAAAACGCCGAATGGCGCTCTGAGGCAAGGGGTCGGCGCAGTTCGCCAGATCATGCTGCGCCGGTACCAACCTCTGTACGTCGAAGCGCGCGGTGAGCGCGGCAAGACGAATGCAACTGCATATCAGTTCCAGCGAGCGTTGGGCACCGTCGAGTCATGCAAGGCACTTCCACGCGACATCCAATCCAACGTTCGCTTGCTGGCTACCGGCCAGGCACCCACGTGGCGCTTGGTCGTCACCGACGCTACTGCGCTGCTTGAGTTACCCGATAAAGTATCTATGAAGCTTCCCGCTGCGGCCTTTAAGGCAGCTGCTACTGACCAAACAGCCAAGGAGACGTTGCCACGCTCATACGAGACTCAGGCAGCCGATGGCACCGCAATCCGCGTCGAAATAAATCCGCAAATGTGCACCGATGGGCGATCGGAAACAGCCTATGGAGCACGTGTGACGCTGCGCGTTGAAAAACGCGTATTCCAAGGATGCGCAGCGCGTTTCTAGTTGCTGCCGCTCGACACCAAAGTCACCCTCCTTTTCTGTGAAGCGTCTCCATAGTGCGCGTGCACGCACGCACTCGTCCCTGTCGTTATCGGATGCAGACGCTTAGATTCCGAGCGCCGATCTAGCCGAGTGCTATCGGGACGCGGTTCAGTAGACTGGAAAAGTCGTACCTGACTTTACAGTTGGACCAGGCAGGGCCGTTTAGGACGCGACGCTCATGAAGATCGCCACATTCAACGTCAACGGCATCACCAGCCGCCTCCCCCGACTCCTCGAATGGCTCGAAGAGTCCAGTCCGGATATTGCGTGCTTGCAGGAGCTCAAGACATCCGACGCGACGTTTCCGGAACTTGCGATTAAGGGAGCAGGCTACGGCGCGATTTGGCACGGCCAAAAGGGATTCAACGGCGTGGCGATCTTGGCGAAGGGTGCCGATCCGAAGGAGAGACGGCGTGGGTTGCCGAACGATCCTGACGACACTCACAGTCGGTATCTGGAGGCATCAGTCAACGGCATCATTGTCGGGTCGATCTATCTGCCGAACGGCAACCCGCAGCCGGGGCCAAAGTTCGACTACAAGCTGGCCTGGTTCCAGCGGCTGATCGACCACGCGGCTCAGTTGTGGGATTGCGGCGAGCAGGTCGTGCTGGCGGGCGACTACAACGTGGTGCCAACCGACAACGTGCATGACATCTATTCGCCGCGGTCGTATCTGGACGACGCGTTGCTGCAACCGGAAACCCGGGCGGCGTGGCGGCGGCTGCTTGACGCAGGGCTGGACCGATGCGATTCACACGCTGCATCCGGACGCGGCGATGTACACGTACTGGGACTACTTCAGAAACCGGTGGCCCCGCGACGCGGGACTACGGATCGATCACTTGTTGCTGAACGCGAAGGTTGCGTCGCGACTCAAAGAGGCGGGCGTGGACAAGGCGATGCGCGGTCGTGAGAAGCCGAGCGATCACGCACCCGCGTGGGTGGTGTTGGGATAGGTGAAAGATTCGGTGCTCCTGTGCGACGAATGATCGGGCAGTTGCCGCGACCGCACTAAGGAGTAGAAATGGCTATCAAAGTGAAGTCTGTTATCGCTGGAATCGCATTGAGCGTGGTGGCGCTCGCGACGACCGCAGGCGAGTTCAATGAAAGCAACGGTGTCGCCATCAAAGGTCATGATCCCGTGGCGTTCTTCAAGGACAGCAAGCCGGTCCGTGGCAAGGACGACTTGCGGTTCGAATACAAAGGTTCGACGTTCGTCTTCGCCAACGCCGACAATCGTGCGGCCTTTGCTGCCGATCCCGAGAAGTACGCCCCGCAGTACGGCGGCTACTGCGCGTTCGGTACCGCGCGCGGCTACAAAGCCGACATCGATCCTGCGGCGTTTACCGTCGTCGACGGCCGGCTCTATCTGAACTACAACACGCAGGTTCAGCGCGAATGGGCGGCAGACACCGGGCGCTTTATCCGTCAGGCCGATGAGCGTTGGCCGGCGGTGGCCAAGACGGAGCAAAGTTTTCCGATAGTGGCGCTGCCGCGGGTTACTTGCCCGACGCTTCTCTCAGCGTCACCGCAAGATTGAACACCGGCTTCTCGCTTGTGTGATCCTTTCGATCCGCGACGAAGTACCCGTTGCGCTCAAACTGAAATTTATCGTCCGGCTTTGCATGCGCCAGTGACGGCTCGACGTAGGCCATCAAGACCTCTTTGCTTGCCGGATTGATCAGGGCACGGAAATCCTTGTCGCCGGCGTCGGGATACGGGTCAGTAAACAGCTGATCGAACACACGGATCTCGGCGGGGATGCTGTCAGCCACCGACAGCCAGTGAATCGCAGCCCGCGTCTTGACGCTGTTGGCGCCCGGGGAGCCGCTTTTGGTTTGCGGCAAATACTCGGCGTGGACTTCGACGACGTTGCCGGCGTTGTCCTTGACCACGCCATGCGCCCTGATGACATAGCTATGGCGCAGGCGCACCGGTTGCCCAGCGATGCCGCCCGCGCCTAACGTGAGTCGGTAGTAGTCGCGCGGCGCGGTCTCCATGAAGTCGTCGGCTTCGATCCACATTTCACGACCGATGCGCAACGTGCGTGTGCCGAGCTCTGGTTTATGCGGATGCACCGGCGCGTGCGTTTCTTCGGTCAGGTCAACCGGGAAGTTGTCGAGCACGAGTTTGATCGGCCGCAGCACCGCAGTGGCGCGCGGCACCGTCGGTTCGAGGTCGTCGCGCAGCGCTTGCTCGAGCAGCGCGTAGTCGATCCACTGCGGCGATTTGCTGACGCCGGTGCGGTCCATGAATAGCTGCAGAGACTCGGGCGTATAGCCGCGCCGTCGCAGTCCGACGATGGTCGGCATGCGCGGATCGTCCCAGCCGTCGACCAGTTTCTCTTCGACCATTTGAATGAGCTTGCGCTTGCTGGTCACGACATAGGTCACCGCGAGGCGGTTGAACTCGTGCTGGTGTGGCAGCAAGAATGGGTTGGCTTTGCCGTGTTTAGCAAATGAGTCAAGCGCGGCCTGCAGCAATGGCGTGAAGCACTGCGTCTGTTCGCGCAGTAACTTCAAAAATTCATCGGAGTCCTGCGCGGCGAGGTCAGGATTCTTGCCCCACGCTGCAAACATCGCCGCGACGCGCCGCTCATAGCGGCTGGCGCCGAGCCTGTCGGCGAACTGCAAACAATGCAGCGCAAAGTTGCGACCCGTATCGGCGCCGGCGGCCTGAATTTCGCCGAGCATGCGCCGCGCCGTTTCATACTGAGGCCGGCGCAACAGCGGCACGATGCGCTCGAGCACCCAGTCGTACCACGGGCGTTGGTCCTCGAACTCCAGCGTGCAGATCGAGTGCGTGATGTTTTCCAGCGCGTCTTCTATCGGGTGCGCGTACGCGTAAAGCGGATACACGACCCATGTCGTGCCGGTCATATGGTGCTCGGCAAAGCGGATGCGATACATCACCGGATCGCGCATGTTGATATTCGGCGAGGCCATATCGATCCGCGCGCGCAACACCATGCTGCCTTCGGGATGCTTGCCCTCGCGCATTTCGCGGAATCGTTGCAGAGACTCAGCGATCGGTCGGTCGCGGTACGGTGAATCGGCGCCGGGCTCGGTCAATGTACCGCGCTTCTGGCGTATCTCGTCCGCGCTCTGTTCGTCGACGTACGCATAACCGGTTTCGATCAAGTACTCGGCGAAGCGATACATGTCCTCGAAGTAATCGCTTGCGTGATACAGATTGCTTTCGGCGCCGTGTTCCCACTCGAATCCGATCCAGCGCACCGATTCGAGGATCGAGTCGACGAATTCCTGATCTTCCTTGACCGGGTTGGTGTCGTCGAACCGCATATGGCAGCGCCCGCCAAAGTCGCGGGCCAGGCCGAAGTTCAGGCAGATCGACTTGGCGTGGCCGATATGAAGGTAGCCGTTGGGCTCAGGCGGAAAGCGGGTTCGTATCTTGGCGGGATCTGCTGGCCCATTCGCCTGCACGTCATACACACCTGGCCGCCCGGACCAATTGCGCGGTTCGTAGGTGCCGCGAACGAGATCGTCCGCGATGATGTTACGGATGAAATTAGTCGCCGCGGGTTTGGCCGCTACGTTCTTGGCGCCGGTTTTTCGGTCGAGGTCCATGTGAGTCACAGATTGTAGCGACGCGTGCTGCAATGCCGCGTAGACTCTTTAGCAGAGCGAGATCGCTCAAGCGCCGCGACTTAGGCGCCACATATGGCTTGACAAGCGACCGATCGGTCGCTTATAGTCGAAAGCATGCAAAGAGGTGAAGAAGCCAGACTTGCGCTAATCGACGCGGCCATGCAGGAAGCCAGCCGGATCGGCCTGGCCTCAGTCACGCTCGCGCCCGTCGCGAAGCGTGCGGGCTGGTCCAAGGGCGGCTTGCTGCGGCACTTTCCCACCAAGGAATCGTTGCAGCTGGCGGTGGTGCACCGTACATCCGACCGCTTTCGGGAACGTGTGTTGTTGCCCGCGTTGTCATCGCCATCAGGCGGTCCGCGGTTGCGGGCGATCTTTCGCAATTGGCTGCAGTGGGCCGTACGATCCGACCTTGAGGGCGGATGTCCACTCAATTCCGCCCGGCTCGAATTCGACGATCAGCCGGGTGAGGTGCGTGATGCAGTCGCCGCCGCCTGGCAGGAGTGGCTGACCTATCTTGAGAAGCAGTCAGCCAAAGCGATCGAGCAGCGTGAGATTAAGACCGAACTGTCACCCAAGCAGGTCGTGATGTTGATCACCGGACTGATCAGTGCATGCGACAACTCAAGCCGCTTGCTCGGTGATCGACACGCAGCACGCGAGGCCGAACGTACGTTCGAGCTTCTGTTTCCCGCAAGTTCTTCCCGTTGATACCGTCGAAGGAATGGCCATGACACTTTCTGACGCACTGAAAGCGACCGTTCGGTCGCTTCAACTCATAGCGATCCGCGCCGGAGTGCGCGTCGGCGCTCTGGTCACGCCGGTACGCACCGCAGAAATCATCGCGCACCGTTTTTTTATCACCCAGAAACCGGCGCGTGAACGCACCGTTTTCAACGTGATCCGGCCGACGTGCGATGCAGTCCATACGCCCGACGGCGAAGTCGCGACTTATCGCTGGGGCGATGTAGGCAAGCAACCGACGGTTGTATTGGTGCACGGATGGAACGGCTGGGCGCGGCAGCTGGAGCCGTTCGTCGAGCGACTGCAACAGCGCGGTTACGCGGTGCTTGCGTTCGACCATGTCGCGCACGGTGCAAGTCCCGGCAATCGTTCGTCAATGCCTGTAATGATTCGCACCGTCGAGCACGTGCTGAACACAGTGCCAAATGTCGCCGGCGTGATCGCGCATTCGCTCGGCGCGGCCGCTGTAGCTTCGGTGCTGGCATCGAGTCGACGCGAATTGCACGGCGCGGTGCTGATTGCGCCGCCGAGTGATCCGCGCCCGTACTTGTCGATGCTCGCGCGCATGCTAGGCGCGCCGCGGAAACTGCAATCGCTGATTCAGCAAGCGGCTGAACGTATCGCCGGCATAGAGTTCAAGCGGCTGGTAGCGGAACCGTGGCTGGTGCGCCGCATCCGCACCCCACTGATGGTCGTGCACGATGTCGGCGATGAGGAAGTGCCGATTTCGAACGGCTACGCCTATACAACGGGTTCACAGGTGCGCGTGCTGGCGACCGACGGCCTTGGACACCGGCGCATCCTGCGCGACTTGCATGTCGTCGAGACGGCGACTGAGTTCGTTGCGCCTGGTCAACCGGCGTCGAGCGAACGCCTCGCCGCGTGATACAAGCCTCAAAACGCTAGATCGCAGCAGTGCGCAGTTGCAGCCACGCTGCAGCCGCGCCGCTGACGTGCGGACCGACTCTGCGCCGCACTTCGGCGTGATAGGCATTGAGCCAGGCGATTTCGTCGTTGCGCAACAGCGACCGCTCGATCGCGCGCGTGTCGATCGGTGACAAGGTCAACGTCTCGAACTGCAGAAATTCGCCGAACTCGCTGGGCTCATCGAGTGTGGCAGGCACATTGAGCACAAGGTTTTCGATCCGAACGCCCCAACGACCAGGACGATAAATACCCGGCTCGTTCGACGTGATCATGCCGGGCTCCATCGCGGTGGCCGGCTCGGGTGGCAGATGCGGCGTGATGCCATGCGGGCCCTCGTGCACATTCAGGAAATAGCCAACGCCATGGCCCGTGCCATGACCGAAGTCAACACCGGCGGCCCAGATCGGCGCGCGCGCGATCGTGTCGAGCATCGGACTCCGCGTGCCGCGCGGAAACTTGGCCATCGACAACGCGATCATTCCCTTCAGCACCAGCGTGTAATCGCGCCGTTGCTCTGCGGTCGTCTCACCGACCGGTACCACACGCGTGATATCGGTCGTGCCGTATTCGTATTGACCGCCGGAATCGATCAGCAGCAGGCCGCTGCCGACTGTGCCGCGCATGCAAATCGTGGCGTGCGATTCCTCCGTTGCACGATAGTGCGGAAGCGCTCCGTTGGCGTTAAAGCCGGCAATCGGATGAAAGCTCGGGCACACGTAACCAGGCCGGCGCTCGCGCGCCTCGACGACTTTATGGCCCACCGTCATTTCGGTAATCGTTTCGTGCCCGAGCGCAGCTTCGAACCACGCGAAAAACTCGGCCAGTGCGGCGCCATCCTGTTCCATCGCGTGCCGAATGTGATGCACGTCGGCGTCGGTCTTGCGGCTCTTGGCGAGCGTCGACGGATTGATCGCTTCGATGATCGAAACATGCTCGGGCACCGACTGGCGCAAGCCAAGGGTGATGCGGCGAGGATCGACCAGCAGCTTCGCGCGCGCCGGCAGCGCTTGCAGCGTTGCGGCCGCTTTGGCATACGGCGCGAGCGCGATGCCGTCGGCTGCCAGACGGGTTTTTAAGGCGGGGCTGATCTTGCCATCCGCTACAAACAATGTGGCTCTATCCGCATCGAGCAGCAGATGCGCAATGAACACCGGGTTGTAGCTGACATCGGCGCCGCGCAGGTTGGTCAGCCAGGCAATATCGTCCAAGGTTGATATCCAGTGGTGCGTTGCACCCGCGCTGCTCATTTGAGCACGAACCAGCGCCAGTTTTTCGCGCCGCGTCGTAGACGCATACGGTGCGACGTGCTCGTAAACGGGCTGAGCCGGCAACGCCGCGCGGCCATCCCACACATCGTTGAGCAGATCGAGATCGGTGCGTAACTTGATGCCGCGTTCACTCAAAGCCGACTGCAGGGCGCGCGCGGCGGCCAGGCCAAGTACTGCGCCATCGACCGCCACCGTGGCACCCTGCTTCACGTGCTCAGCCAGCCAATCGACGTGCGCTGAGCTGCCGGCGCCGCTGATTTTCATCAATTCAATGCCGGTGCCGGCAAGCTGACCCTCGGCTTGTGTCCAGTAGCGGCTATCAGCCCACAGGCCCGCAAACTTCGCCGGTGACCACCAAGGTGCCGACCGAACCGGTAAAGCCCGACAACCACTCCCGGCCCTGCCACCGCTCCGGCAGATACTCGGATAAGTGCGGATCGCTCGACGGCACGATCACGGCGGCGACGCCTTTGAGCCGCATCGCGCGGCGCAGATTTTCAATGCGGGAACGAACCATCCCGCGGCGAGTGTCAAGCGTATCCATGCGATGTGGGCGCGAGCAAAACTGGAGTGTAAAGCGACCCGTTTCAGCGCGCGGCGCCTATGGCATCGAGCGCGGGCGCTGCGACCAACCCGGAACACGGCGCTCCATCGTGCGCACGATGTGTTCATGCACGCGTTGCCTGAAATCGGCATCGGGTTGCACTGCCGCACTAGGCGCTGCGTGAAAAGCTCGAGCCGTGTCGCCCGTCACACTGACGGCAAGTGGGAGCGACCGCGTTGCCACCGCGAACACATCGGTTCGATTCATCGTGTCACCGCTGTTGGTGCGCACATAAACTGGGATGAAAACGTTGTTGGCACTTATCAGCGCGTGGTAGTCGCCGATGAACAACCCGCGTGCGAATGGCGCGGTCGCCATGTCGAACGCGGGCGTTAGACGATTTTCCTGCCACGTTGTGCCATCTGCAGAGCGCGTAAAAATGAGTTCGGTCGGCAGTGTTGCGGGATCCGAGCTGTTCGAACGGAAGTCAAAGTAGGTGACGCCGATCGTCCCGTTGGCTCGCACATGGACGCTTGGGGTGAACGCCTGTGTGCTAGGTGACGAATTGATCTGCAACGGTGCGCTCCAAGTCAAACCGCCGTCGATCGACCGTGAGAGTGCGATGCCGTCGCGCACACCACCCGAGAAGCGCGCGTCCTGCCACACGACGAACAGATGGCCATTGGGCGCGACCGCAATCTGTGGCAAGGTCGTGCCGTCGCGGATCGCCGTTCCCGTTTCAGGATCGCGTGCGCCGATCGCAAGCAGATCGGAAGTGCGTATCGGGCCACTCCAACTTCCGCCCTTGTCACTCGAGCGGAGCACGTTCAGGGTAGCGGTGATCTGACCACCGGCACCCTCGTCGAGCTGAGTGAATAAGTTGATCAGCGTTCCATTCGGCAACACGGCGATCACGTTGCCGATGGTTTGGCTGCGCGGTCCCGGGTCGAAGATCGAGCGGGCCGCCTCCCATGTATTACCACCGTCGGTCGTGCGCGCGAACACTGCAGGGCCGCCGCCGCTCGCGGCGAGGCGATCCCACACCGCGTACACATGAGTTCGCATCGGTGGGGTCGGCGGTAATCGTGTTCTTATCGTTAAAGAAGAGCGATCCGTCGCTGATCAACGTGAATGGGTTGCTCCAGGTCCGTCCGGAGTCGGTGGAGCGGCTGACCAGCATGGCGCTGATTGAACCCGGTGCCAGCGAAGCCCCTTCGGCTGCAAGCACCATTTGAAAAGCGTTGCCATTGGGTGCAAACGTAACCCATGGGTCGGTCGCGCGCTCGTAATTTCCGCCATTTGCGGCATTGCCTCCGGCACAGCGCGTAAACGGCGCCATCGTGCGCGTCCAAGTCGCTCCGCCGTCGAGCGTTGTTGCGGCCACCACACCGTTTGCTAGTCCGGTCGACCAGCGATCTTGTTGCCACACAGCAACGATGTTGGCGGCATTGAGCGGGTTGACTGCCGCATGTGGCTCGACTTCGGCGTTGCGATACTCGGTGCCGCCAAGTGCCCCGCCGGTGCAATTGGGGGCAAAGGGCGTATCACTCGAGACCCGAACCGGCGTGTCCCCAATCAACGGCGGCAGCATGACGGTGGGCGGCGGCGGAGGTGGAGGCGGGGCCGGCGGGGGCGATGGTGCAGCGCCATCGGAACCGCCCCCGCAACCGATCAGTGCGACGGCAACCAGTGCACTTGAAAACAGCCAGCGACCCGCTGTCATCGACATCTCCCACAACCTCGTTTAACAGGGGTGCATTCTGCATTCTGACTGATCGGCATTCAGCGGCAGCGCATGGCCTAGACTGTCCACGCGATGCTTGCGCGCAAAAATTGAACCGGAAATTGGGCGAATTCGGTAGCGTGAGGGGTCGACCGGGGTCGTTCAGTTTGTCCTTGTCTGAGTTACGCTAAAGCCACTATAGATGCGCATGGTGATTGCACTCGATTCTTGCGATGGCATCTGATCTGATACGCAAAGCCAAGGTGCCTGCACTGGCCAGTGCAGACGCATCAGCCGGTGCCGCCCATGTCATTACCGCGTGCGACCAGTGCGGTGATTCGCTAGCAGGTCTGCGCGTAGTGCGCCGGCCGATCGGCGCCACGATGCGCGCGTTTTGCTGCGATGGTTGCGCTTTCATCGCTGAGCAGCTATTTCTGGCGCAAGCCGGCACGCGCGATCGTGCGTCGCTGAACGCTTCAATCGCAGCGGAAGCCGAGGCGAGCCTATCGGCGATCGAAGCGGCTACGGCGGCTGGATCACATCTGCAGCTCTCGATTCGGGGCATGGTGTGCAGCGCGTGCGCATTGCTGATTGAACGCAGCGTGCGGGGTGTGCCGGGCGTCACGAAGGTAAGCGTCGACTTTGCAACGCGCACCGCTTACGTGGCGTTCGATCCCAAGTTCGTCACACGCGGCGAGTTGCAGCGGGCGATCGAGCGCGCTGGATACGACGCCGGCCGCGTTCCGCGCGACGACGCGCAGATTGACGCACGGGCACGGCGCATCGATCTGCTGCGTGTCGTGGTCGCGTGGCTCGCTGCCGCGCAGGTATTGATGCTTTCGCTGCCGCTTTATATCGCTGCGCCGGGCGCGATGTCGGCCGATGTCGAACGGCTGTTGCAGGGAGCCAGCTTCGTGTTGGCATTGCCGGCGTTGCTCTTTTCCGCGCAGCCGCTCTACCGCGCCGCGTGGAGCCAACTGCGGATGTGGCGTGCCGGTGCAGTCGGCCTCGAGTTGCCAGCCGTGATGGCAATCAGTGCAGCGATTGCTGCGAGCGCCTTCGGCGCCATCATGGCGCGCGGTTCGATTTACTTCGATGCTGTCACGCTCGTGATCGCTCTCGCTGTCGGTGCGCGCTGGATGCTCGCAGGCGGCGAGCTTCGTTTTCGGGCGTATGTTGACGCCGCGCGGCGCCGGTCGACGCGTGCGCTACGTTTGGTGGCATTTCCCTCTTCGCTTGCGACTGAGTCGGTGACCGGCCAGCAGCTCAAGTCCGGTGCGCGCGTGCTGGTCCCGCCGGGCGAGGCAATCCCGGCCGATGGTGTCGTCGTACACGGCCGCTCGAGCTGCTCGCAATCGTCGCTAACGGGCGAATCGTTGCCGATCGAAAAATCGGCCGGCTCACCCGTGCTCGCCGGCGCAATCAACCTGGATCAACCCTTGGTGATTGAAGTCGGCCGCAGCGGTACCGAATCGAGTTCAATTGCGTTGCAGCGCATGGCCGAAGAAGCCGGTCGTGACCGGCCGCGCACAGTTGAGCTCGCGACGCGTATCGCCGTGCCTTACTTGTGGCTAATGGCGGCGGCGACTATCGCCACGTTGCTCGGCTGGTTGCTGATCGATCCTGCGCGCGCTGCAACGAGCACCCTGGCGGTGATCATCGCCGCGTGCCCGTGCGCGCTGTTGCTGGCGACGCCTGCGGCGATTGCCGTGGCGCAGTCGGTGTTTGAGCGGCGCGGTGTGCTGGTTGCGCGCAACTCCGCGATCGAGGCGTTGGCTGGTGTCGATTTACTGGCGTGCGACAAGACGGGCACGTTGACTACCGCCGAGCCACGGCTGACACGGCAGCTGCTGCTACGCACGGCGGATCCCGAATACACGCTTGCGATCGCGGCATCGATGCAGACGCTGTCAACGCATCCGTATGCGCGCGCCTTGATCAGTGCAGTGCAGTCACTCGGTAAATCGCTGCCGCCACTGTCCGACGGCAGGGTCGAAGCGTCGGCTGGAATCGAGGCAACCGTCGGCGGCCGGCGCTATCGCTTGGGCAAGGTCGAGTTTGCGTTGAACGACAAGCAAGCGTCGCAGCGCGCCGATGTTTCCGCAATTGCAGTGCGCGAAGGGCTGCACGCCGCAAGCACGATCGTGCTAGCCGACAACGATGGCGCGGTCGCACTGTTCGTATTCGGTGAACGCCTGCGCGACGATGCAGCGACGCTGATCGATGCTGTCAACGAGCTCGGCATCGAACCAGTCGTGCTGTCCGGCGATCGCCGAGCGCCGGTGCACGGCGTGGCCGCGACGCTCGGCATCGAGCGCGCATTGACGCATCAAACGCCGCACAGCAAGTGCGAATGGGTGCTCGGTCAACAGCGCGCCGGGCATAAGGTGGCGATGCTTGGCGATGGCATCAACGATGCACCGGCGATTGCGCGCGCCGATGTTTCGATCGCCCTGGCCGATGGAGCGTCGGCGGCACAGGCGCGCGCGGACTTCATCGTGCTGTCTTCGCGCCTCGCTGACGTCGAGTTCACATTTGCCGTCGCACGACGCGCGATGCGGCTGGCACGGCAAAATCTCGGCCTCGCACTGGGATGCAATGCGAGCTTCATTGCGCTGGCGGCCGTCGGCGTTACGTCGCCGGCAGTCGCGGCCGGTGGCACTGCGGCGAGCGCACTGCTCGTGCTCGGTAACGCCGCCAGGCTGCTTCGCGTCACCGGCCGTCAAGAGACGAAATCGAATCGCGCGATCGCAAGTTCCGCGCGGTCTACCTCTGGTTGAGGCGATCCCCGCCGGTATCATCCGCAGTTAGTCACCTGTAGGGCGCGCTTGCAATTAGTAAAGCGCGTGCCATCTGCTGATCATGAAAAGCGCCGATATCCGCGAGAATTTCCTGCGGTTTTTTGAATCGAACGGACACACGATCGTGCGTGCGTCGAGCCTGCTCGCGCCGTCGGACGATCCGACCCTGCTGTTCGTCAATTCCGGCATGGTGCAGTTCAAGGACGTGTTTACCGGCCGCGAAAAACGCCCGTACACACGTGCGACGACCGCGCAGAAGTCGTTGCGTGCGGGCGGCAAACACAATGACCTTGAAAACGTCGGCTACACCGCGCGGCATCACACATTCTTCGAGATGCTGGGTAATTTCAGTTTTGGCGATTACTTCAAGCGCGACGCGATCCGCTACGCATGGGAGCTGTTGACAGGGGTCTACAAGCTGCCGAAGGAAAAACTGTGGGCCACCGTTTACATCGACGACGACGAGGCTTACGACATCTGGACCAAGGAGATCGGCGTGCCTGCCGATCGCTGTATCCGTATCGGCGACAAACCGGGCCAGCCGAAGTATGTGTCCGACAACTTCTGGCAGATGGCCGACACCGGCCCGTGCGGGCCCTGCAGCGAGATCTTCTACGACCACGGTCCGGAAGTGGAGGGCGGTCCGCCCGGATCACCCGATGCCGAAGGCGATCGCTACATCGAAATCTGGAACCTGGTGTTCATGCAGTTCGATCGCGACGCGGCCGGTCGTCTGACGCCGTTGCCGCGTCCATGCGTCGACACCGGCATGGGCCTCGAGCGATTGGCAGCGGTGCTGCAACATGTTCATTCGAACTACGAGATCGATCTGTTTCAGCGTTTGATCAAGGCCGCGGCGCGCGAGACACGCATCCGTGACCTCGACAACAATTCTTTGAAGGTGATCGCCGATCACATACGCGCGTGCTCGTTCCTGATTGCCGATGGTGTGATTCCGGGGAATGAAGGTCGCGGTTACGTGCTGCGGCGGATCATTCGGCGCGCGCTGCGCCACGGCTACAAGCTCGGCCAGACGAAGCCATTCTTCTACAGGATCGTGAAGGACGTGGTCGCCGAGATGGGCGCCGCGTATCCCGAACTCACCGAGCAGCAGACGCGCATCGAATCGGTGCTGCAGCAGGAGGAAGAGCGCTTCGGCGAGACGCTCGAAAACGGCATGAGGATTCTGGATGCGGCGTTGGGCCAGATGAAATCGGGCGACGCGCCGATGCTCGACGGCGAAACCGTGTTTCTGCTGTATGACACGTACGGTTTTCCGGTGGATCTGACCGGCGACATCTGCCGCGAGCGCGGCGTGGCGATCGATCATGCGGGCTTCAATGAAGCGATGGAGCGCCAGCGCGAAACCGCGCGCGCGTCGGGCAAATTCAGGACTGCGGTCGGTGTCGAGTATGCCGGCGACAAGACGCGCTTTACCGGGTACTCATCGCTGGTAGAGGATGCGAAGGTCGTCGCGCTGTATCAGGAAGGCACACCAGTGCAACGCCTGCCCGCTGGCGCCGAAGGCATTGTCGTTTTGAACAAGACGCCGTTTTATTCGGAATCTGGCGGACAGGTCGGCGACAAAGGCGTGCTGGAATCGATCAGCGATCGGCACGTGGTTCGATTTGTAGTGAACGACACGCAAAAAATCCAGGCTGATGTGTTCGGCCACTATGGAACGCTCGAGTCAGGAAGTCTCAATGTTGGCGACGTCGTGCAGGCCAAGGTCGATGCGAACGCGCGCGAGCGCACGCGCAACAATCATTCGGCGACGCATCTGATGCACGCGGCATTGCGCAGCGTACTCGGCAAACACGTGCAGCAGCGCGGCTCATTGGTCGATGCCGAACGCACACGCTTCGATTTTTCGCACGACAAGGCAATGACCCCGGACGAGATTCGCAGAGTCGAGGACATGGTCAACACCGCGATCCGCTCGAACGCGCAGGTTTCGGCCAATGTGATGAAGTACGACGACGCGATCAAGGCCGGCGCGCTGGCGTTCTTCGGCGACAAGTACGGTGACGAAGTGCGCGTCCTGCAAATGGGAGATCACTCGATCGAGCTTTGCGGCGGCACGCACGTCGCGCGTACCGGCGACATCGGATTTTTCAAGATCGTTTCTGAAGGCGGTATAGCGGCTGGCGTGCGTCGAGTTGAGGCGGTGGCCGGTCGCGCTGCAGTTGACTACGTGCAGGCGCTGGACCGCGATCTGCAGCATGCAGCGTTCTTGCTAAAGGCGCCTGCATCGGAAGTCGCGCAGAAGATCACGCAGATTCAGGATAACGTGAAGTCGCTCGAGAAAGAGCTTGCGCGGCTCAAGAGCAAGCTCGCGTCTTCTCAAGGCGATGAGTTGGCCGCGCAAGCCGTCGAGGTCAACGGGTTCAAAGTGCTGGCGGTATCGCTCGAAGGAGGCGATGCCAAATCGTTGCGCGAAACAATGGATCAACTGAAGAGCAAGCTGAAAAGTGCGGTGATCGTTCTCGGGGCCGTTGATAATGGTCGCGTACAACTTGCGGCCGGCGTCACTGACGATGCGACGAACAAGGTCAAGGCTGGCGACCTGGTCAACTATGTCGCGCAGCAGGTTGGCGGAAAAGGCGGCGGACGCGCCGACATGGCGATGGCCGGCGGCACTGATCCGAGCAAGTTGTCGAGCGCGCTCGCAAGCGTGAGGTCGTGGGCGGAGCAGCGGTTGTGATCGAGTACCGGCGCGCGGCGCCAGCCGACGCGCCGGCGCTGGCTCGCTTGATGAGCGATCCGCAAGTCTTCTCCGGCCTGCTGCAGACACCTTATCCGAGCCCCGAGTTCTGGCGCAAGCGGCTCGAACAGCAAGCGGAACAGCAGGACGGGCTGCACCTACTTGCGGTTGAGCAGGGCGAGGCAATTGCAAGCGCCGGAGTGCATAGTGTCAGTGAGAGGATTCGGCGGCGGCACGCGGCCGGACTTGGCATCTGCGTCGCGCGCGACCGGCAAAAGCAGGGAATCGGATCGGAGATGATGAGGCGGCTCCTCGACTGGTCCGACAACTGGGCCGGTTATTTGCGCATCGAGCTGAGCGTATATACCGACAATGAAGCCGCCATCACGCTTTACCGAAAGTTCGGTTTCGAAATGGAAGGGACGCATCGCGCGCATGCATTGCGTGACGGCAAGTATGTCGATTCATATTCGATGGCGCGTTTACATCCCAATCCACCGATGCTGCCGAAATGAGGAGTCATGACGACGATGCTGGTTACTAACCTCGAACTAGTGCCCGGCCGTCGCATCCTTGCCCACTACGGCATCGTGCAGGGCAGCACCGTGCGCGCGAAGCATGTCGGCAAGGACATTTTCGCGGGCCTGAAGAACATTGTCGGCGGCGAGTTGAAGGGCTACACCGAGCTGATGCAGGAGGCGCGCCAGGAAGCGATCGACCGAATGATTGCCGAGGCCCGATCGATGGGAGCAAATGCGGTTTTGAATGTTCGATTTGCAACGACGTCGATCGCCGCTGGCGCCGCCGAAATTCTTGCCTACGGCAGCGCAGTTCAACTGGACGGGGCGAGTTAGCCGTGCTTGATCTGATCGAGCTCGGGCTGTTTGTAGCGCTGCTGATCATTGGGTTCTTCGCCGGTTCAATCGTAGAGAGACGGCACTACGCGTCGATCCGCCGGCGCGAGCGCGAATACGCAGATGTGCTCGCCTTTACCGTGCGGTTTCCCCCGGATCGCGTCACGCCGCAGCGCGCATTTCTGGTGCACGGCACGGTCGTCATCAGCTCGGACTACTTCAAGACGTTCGTCGCGGGTTTGCGCAATCTGTTCGGCGGTCGCCTGCGAACGTATGAAACGTTAATGGAACGCGCGCGCCGCGAAGCGTTGCTGCGTTTGAAGCACGACGCGCGCCGGCAGGGCGCGAAGCTGGTGATCTGCGTGCGGTTCGAGACGACAACAATATCGACCGGCTATGCGGCGTCGATCGAAGCGTTTGCGTTTGGCACCGCGCTGATTCCGGAGCGTGCTGCGCCGGGCGTCATTCAACGTGGCGCGCTACTGGCATGAGAAGGTTTAGTGAGACTTGAAAATCGCGCGCCTGCCGAGGGCATCAACGCTTCGCACGAGAACCCGCTGAAGGAGCTGGCGTGGCTGCTGGCGGGCAGCCTCGGCATCATCGTCGTGCTCGTGTTCTCGATCTCGCTCGCGGCGCAGTGGATTGCGCCACGCATTCCCTACAAGTACGAAGCGAAGCTTGCCGCGACACTGCCGCCGTTTGTCACCGTGCCTGACACCGACACGGGCCGTAGCGTGCAGGCCGAACTGCAGGCGATCGCTGATCGGTTGGCGGCGCGCATGGACATGCCCGAGGGTATGGTCGTGCGGGTCGGCTATCGCGACGCCGACACCGTGAATGCGTTCGCAACACTCGGCGGCCAGGCGGTGTTCTTTCGCGGTCTGCTGAGAAAGATCGGCAGCGAAGATGCGCTTGCGATGGTAATGGCGCACGAGCTCGCGCATCTGAAATACCGTCATGCGTCGGCGGCACTTGGCCGCGGTGTGGCCGCCGGAGTGGTCCTGTCGGTTGTTTCGGCGGAGCTCGGCCGCAACGCTGCCGCGGGGGTGCTCAGTCAGGCGGGTATGGCAACCTTGCTGTCGTTCAATCGCGATCAGGAGCGCGAGGCCGACGAGGCGGCATTGCGTGCGCTGCACGCGGAGTACGGGCACGTCGGCGGCGCGCTCGATCTGTTCGATGTGATGATGCGCTTGCCGGAAGACAAGCGCGGCGCCGGAGTGCCGACGGTCGAGTTTCTGCGCACGCATCCGCTGACGGCCAACAGAGTCGCCGCGATCAAGCCTTGGGCGGCGGAAAACGGCGCGGCGATCGACGGGCCGCGGCGACCTTTGCCACCGACAATTGCGGCGCTCACGCCTCGGTAGAATCGCGCTCGCTCAAGATCGTTGTTCGAAATGCTGCCGCCTATTACCGCCAATAAAGAAATCGATACCCGCGGCTTGAACTGCCCGCTGCCTATACTGCGCGCAAAGAAGGCGCTGTCGGACATGACAACAGGTCAGGTGCTGAAAATCGTCGCGACCGATCCTGGTTCAATGCGCGACTTTCAGGCGTTTGCCAAGCAGACCGGCAATGAGCTACTGGCACAGCACACTGTCAACAAGGAATTTGTTCACTTTCTGAAACGCCGATGAGTAGCCCGACGCCTCCGCCGATTGCGACTTCACCGCGCCGTCGTTCATCGACGTGGAAGATGATGTTCTGGCTGCTGCTCATGCCGATCGTGCTGATCGCGCTCTACTTCGCGATCGTGATGAACTGGAATTATTCGACCGGCGAGCGCGCCGGATGGGTGCAGAAGTTGAGCCGCAAAGGTTGGCTCTGCAAGACGTGGGAAGGCGAGATGGCAATGGTGTCGATGCCGGGCGCCATCCCCGAGAAATTTCCGTTCACGGTGCGCGACGATGCGGTGGCCGAGAGCATTAACAAGGTAATGGGCAAGCGGGTCACGCTGCACTACGAAGAAAAGGTCGGATTGCCGACCACCTGCTTTGGCGAGACACGGCATTACGTGACGAGCGTCTTGCAGGTCGAAGATATTCCTTTGGTGCCCGGTGTCGTCGTGCCGACTCCGCCGACCACGAAGTCGCCGCCACAGCCGATTCCGGCGCCGAGCGCGCCGTCTTCTGCTGCGCCGGCTTCGCCTGCGTCGCCCGCATCAGACGGATCGCAGCCGGCGGCGGCGCCGACGCCTGCGCCGCCGCAGCCTGCAAAAAATTAGGTTCGATCAGCAGTCGCAACGCCGACCAGCATTTCGCACGGTCCGACAAAGCCATCGGCGCCTTCGAATTGCCGAAGTTCGCGTTCGATGTCGCGCCAGACATCGGCGCGCTCAGCGTCGCTCAGCGTGCTCATCATCTGATGTAAAGCACCGAACGATTCACGCTCGAAGCGCACACACTCGGCCGCGCTCGACAATTTCACCGGCGACGGCACGGCTTGCACGACGACATCGCGAAAGCCCGCGTTGGTAAACGCCGCCGCGAGAACACCTTCTGCGCCAAGCGAGAAGGGGCCCGGCTGACCTGGCAATGGAGGCGGCAGCTTCGCGCGTTCACGGATGATCTTGACCGGAATCGAGAAGAAGCCGTTGCGATCGGGCGTCGAATAGACGATCGCGGCGACGCGGCCGCCGGGCTTCAGCGTGTGGTGCATGCCCTTCAAAGCGCGTTGCTGGTCGGGGAAATAGATCAAGCCGACGCGGCTGATCACGACATCGAACGACGCAGCCGGCAGCGTGTCGAGCTGTTCGCCATCGAGCTCCTGCACCGAGATATTCGAAAGTCCGGCCGCGCGAGCATCAGTGAGCGCATGTTCGAGCAGGGCGGGCGCGATATCGGTCGCCAGCACGTGGCCCTTCGGGCCTACGCGGCGCGCAGCAGCGATCGACTGCTCGCCGGCACCGGCGGCAACGTCAAGAACGCGGCAGCCGGATTCGACGCGTGCCAGATCGAACATCCGCTCGGTCGCTGCGCCCAGCCACTGTCCGAGAAACGGTCCCCAGTCGTGCCACGCATTGGCAGCTGCCTGCCATTGCGCGCGGGTGGTGGTCTTGAACTTTGCTGCATCGAAAGCGGGGCGGTCATCCATTTCAGTCTCCTTTGAAGCGAAGGCCACAGCGTCTGCGCCGGTGGCCGCCGCGTCTAGTCAAGAATCTGTACTTGTCGCGCCAGGGTAGCAGTTCTACGCTGCATTCATGCCCGACTACGGCCAGTTCTGCACGGTCGCGCGCGGTGCCGAGGTGTTCGGCGAGCGCTGGACACCTCTTGTCGTGCGCGAGCTGCTGTGCGGCAGCACGCGCTTCAACGACATTCGTCGCGGCGTGCCGCGCATGTCGGCGACGCTGCTTGCGCAGAGACTGCGCAAGCTCGAGCAGATCGGTGTGGTCAAGCGCGTCGGGGGCGAGCGGCACGCACGAATACCGGCTGACCGCGGCAGGTGAGGAGCTGCGGCCGATCGTGATGTCGCTCGGCCACTGGGGAGCGCGCTGGATCGGCAGTCGTCTGACGCCCGGCCAGCTCGACGCCGGATTTCTGATGTGGGACATACGACGTTTTGCGAAGCTCGACGAGTTTCCGCGCGACCGCCGCATCGTGATTCAGTTTCGATTCGCCGATGCGCGGCCGCGCGAGCGCGAGTGGTGGCTCGTCGTCGAAAATGGAAGCGCCGATCTGTGCCGCGACGATCCCGGTCACGAGTTGACGCTGATCGTCGAATCGAGCGTGCGGGCTTTGACCGATGTGTGGAGCGGTGAGCGCGAGCCTGCAACAGTGCTACGCAGCAAGGAGCTGCGCGTCACAGGCCCGGCCGGCGATGCGAAACGGCTATGGGACTGGCTGGGACGCAGTGCATTCGCCGCTACACGCTCGCAGCGGCGCGCAACGGCTTAGTTAGCAGCCCAGCCGTTCGTGCTGTCCGCGGATCTGGCCTAGCGTCGAACGAAAGCCGGCCAACCGTTCCTTCTCCTGGGCGACGACCGCCGGCGGAGCGCGCTCGACGAAGCTCGCGTTGCCGAGCTTGCCTTCGGCTTTGCGAATCTCGCCTTCAAGACGCGCGATCTCTTTTCCGAGCCGGTCGCACTCGGCGGCTACATCGACTTCGATGTTCAACAGCAGCCGGTAATCGTCGACGATCTTGACCGGAGCGGCAGCGCCGTTGACCGCAGTGGAGACATTGGCAACGACATCGATCTGTGACAGCTTCGCGAGCGCCTGGACATACGGCGCAAACGAAGCCAGCGTCGTTGCATCTCCCGAGGCGATCAGCGGCACTCTCTGCGCGGGCGACAGATTCATCTCGCTGCGTAGATTTCTCAGTGAATCGACGATGCGTTTTAAGAGCGCGACGGCAGCGTCGGACTGTGGATCGATTTTCTCCGGTTGGCTCTTCGGATACGGCTGGATCATGATCGACGTTTGTTGCTCGGCGGTTCGTTTGCCGGCCAGCAACGAAACCTTTTGCCACAGCTCTTCAGTGACGAACGGAATGATCGGATGCGCAAGACGCAGTGCGGCTTCGAGCACGCGTACCAGCGTGCGGCGCGTACCGCGTTGCGTCGCCTCGTCACCAGTACTCAATTGCACCTTCGCGAGCTCGACATACCAGTCGCAGTATTCATTCCACACGAACGAGTAGATCGCGTTGGCGACGTTGTCGAGCCGGTAGTCGGCGAAACCTTGCGCCACCTCGGCCTCGGTGCGCTGCAATTCGCCGATGATCCAGCGATCGACGAACGACAATTGCACCGGAAGGCTTTCGTCCAGTCCGCAATCGTGGCCCTCGGTATTCATCAGCACGAAGCGCGTCGCGTTCCACAGCTTGTTGCCGAAGTTGCGATAGCCTTCGCAGCGCTTGATATCGAAGTTCACCGTGCGGCCGAGCGTGGCTGAAGCGGCCATCGTGAAGCGCAGCGCATCGGCCCCGTACGGCGCGATGCCGTTCGGGAAGTGTTTGCGCACCTTGGCCGCGACCTTCGGTGCATCTTCCGGCCGGCGCAGGCCGCTGATGCTCTTGGCCACCAGTGATTCGAGGTCGATGCCGTCGATGATGTCGAGCGGGTCGAGCGTATTGCCTTCGCTCTTCGACATCTTGCCGCCTTCGGCATCGCGGATCATGCCGTGTGATGTAGACGTTGCGAAACGGCACGCGGCCGGTGAAATGCGTCGTCATCATCACCATTCGCGCGACCCAGAAAAAGATGATGTCGTGGCCGGTGACCAGTACGGTCGATGGCAGGTAGAGGTCGTATGCGAGCTTGTCCTTGACGTCAGGCCAGCCAAGCGTCGAAAACGGCAGCATCGCCGATGACACCCACGTATCGAGCACGTCCGGGTCACGCGTCAGTCGGGCCTTCGGCCCGGCCTTCGCGCGTGCTTCGTCTTCGCTGCGCGCGACGAACACGTTGCCACGCTCGTCGTACCACGCTGGAATCTGATGGCCCCACCACAGTTGGCGCGAGATGCACCAGTCCTGAATGTTCTCGAGCCACTGGTTGTAAATGGTCTTCCACTGCTCAGGAAAGATGTTGACCTCGCCGCGCGCGACGACATCGAGCGCGACCTGCGCAATCGACTTGCCCGGATGCAGCGTCCCCGCCGGCGCAGGCTTGCTCATCGCCATGTACCACTGCTCGGACAGCATCGGCTCGACCACTTCGCCGGTGCGCTCACAGCGCGGCACCGTCATCTTGTGCGGCTTTTCGGAAACAACCAGGCCCGCCGCGCGCAAATCGGCGAGTACGGCCTTGCGCGCGACATAGCGGTCCATGCCGCGATACTTTGCCGGCGCGTTGTCGTTGATCGTCGCGGTCAGCGTGAATATCGATATCGGTTCGAGTCCATGCCGCTGGCCGACCGCGAAATCGTTGAAGTCATGCGCCGGCGTGATCTTCACCGCACCGGTGCCGAATTCCATGTCGACGTAGTCGTCAGCAATCACCGGAATTGTGCGACTGTGTAAGCGGCAGTGCCAGCGATTTGCCGACCAGATGGCGATAGCGTTCGTCGCTCCGGATTCACCGCAACCGCAACGTCGCCCAGCATCGTTTCCGGCCGTGTCGTCGCCACGACGATCGATTCGTTGCCATCAGCGGCGGGGTAACGAATCTCCCAGATGCGGCCGTCTTCTTCTTCGGTTTCGACTTCGAGGTCGGCCACCGCGGTTTGCAGTTTCGGATCCCAGTTGACGAGCCGCTTGCCGCGATAGATCAAGCCTTGCTCGTACAGTCGGACAAACGTTTCGACGACGACCTTGGACAAATCTTCGTCCATCGTGAAGTAAGTGCGGTTCCAGTCGACCGATGTCGCCCAGGCGCCGCATCTGCTGCAAGATGGCATCGCCCGATACGTGCTGCCACTTCCACACTTCCTCGACGAACTTCTCGCGGCCGAGCGTGCGGCGATCGATTCCTTGGGTTTCCAGCTGCCTCTCGACGACGATCTGCGTCGCGATGCCGGCGTGGTCGGTGCCCGGCAGCCACAGCGTGTTGAACCCGCGCATGCGGTGATAGCGAGTCAGCGCATCCATGATCGTCTGCTGGAACGCGTGGCCCATGTGCAGGATGCCGGTGCGATTTGGCGGCGGCAGCTGGATCGAAAACGACGGCTTGCCCGGGTCGGTGCCGGCCTCAAAATAACCGCGCGATTCCCATAGCGGCGCCCAGCGTGCCTCGATCGCGGCCGGGTCGAAGCTCTTTGCGAGCTCGGCTCGTTCGGTTCGTCGGTGGTGTAGTTGTCACGTGCGATGGATCGAGGAGTCTTTGGAAGTTTAGGCGATCGAACGTACGCTTCGATTCTTCGCTTGGCGTTACTGCCGCTCTCATGAAACCTGCGCGTGTTCTGATTTCTGCTTTGGCGGTCGTCTTGCTCGCACCGCCGCTAGCGCCGCCGGATATCGCCGGCGTGAAAATCCCGCCGCCGTTTTCGGCGGGCACTACGACCGATACGTCATTGGAACGTCAAGGTGCCCGATCCGTACCGGGCGCTCGAAAATGTCGCTGATCCGCAGGTGCAGCAGTGGATGCGATCGCAGGCCGACGCGACGAACGCCGTGCTGGCGAAAATTCCTGCGCGCAACACTCTGCTGGCGCGCATCCGTGAGCTGGAATCGGCTGCGCCCGGTGCGGTAAGCAGCATCGACCGCACACCTTCGGGCGCATTTTCTTCCTGCGCCGCGAGCCATCGGAGAATCAATTCAAACTCGTGTGGCGCGACGGCTTCAGCGGAGCCGACACCGTGATCGTCGATCCGGAAGCGATCTCGAAGGCGACAGGGCAGTCGCACGCGGTGTTCGACTACAGCGCGTCACCCGACGGCCGTCATTCTGGCCTACTCACTGCAGGTCGGCGGCAGCGAGATCGGATTGTTGCACGTCGTCGATGTAGCTTCGGGCAAGCCGGTCGATCGAACCGATCGATCGCATCCGCTTCGCTTCAGGTGTCGTGGCTGGACGACGGCAGCGGCTTCTTTTACTCGCGATTGCGCGAAGGCTTCGACAAGCTGCCGCCGACCGAGCGCTTCGGCGATCGCACGCGGTATTTCCGATCGATCAAAGGTGGCGATCATCGGCCGGTGTTCAGCCCGACCTTGAATGCGGATCTGAAGCTGCCGGTCTATGCCAACGGCTATGTATTTCAGATTCCCGGTACGCAAACTCGCGTCGTGCGTCGTCACGCTCGGCGTCGAGCGCCATCAACTCGCGTACATCGCGCCGCTCGCCGATGCAGTCGCCGGCAAGGCCAAGTGGCGCCAGCTGGTCGACGCTGAAAGACAAGGTGCGCCGGCATCTCGTTCACGCCGGATGCGATGTATTTCCGCACTTCATCCGAGGCTCCGCGCTACAAGGTGATGCGGGTGGCGCTGGCGAACCCGGATCTGACCAAGGCGGAGACCATGATTGCGGCCGGTCGCGATGTTGTGGTCTCACTGGCCGCGGCGCAGGACGCGCTGTACGTGACGCAACGCCGCGGGGTACACCACATTGCTGCGTGTGCCGCATCGGTGGGCACGCCAGGATCGAGGAAGTGCGTTACCCGTCAGCGGCTCGGCGTCGCTGGTCGATGTCGACACCCGGCTTCCGGGCGCGGTCGTGTCGCTCGCCGGCTGGACGCGCACGGCCAAGCCGTACTACGTTCAACCCCGGCGACAAGCAGCTGGTGGCGCTCGATCTGGTGCGGCCCGGCGCGTTCGACTCTCCGCCGGATATCGAATCGCGCGAAGTCGTCGTCAAGAGTCACGATGGCGTCGAAATTCCAGTGTCGGTGCTGGTGCGCAAAGACGTCAAGCTCAACGGACGCAATCCGACCATCGTGTTCGGTTACGGCGCCTATGGCATCACCGAGAACCCGTTTTTCAGCCCACGCGTGTACGCGTGGCTCGAACGCGGCGGCGTGTATGCGATAGCGCATGTGCGCGGTGGCGGCGCCTTTGGCGAGGAGTGGCATTACGCGGGTCGCAAAGGTCACCAAGTCGAACACGTGGAAGGACGGCATCGCCGTCGCTGAGTGGTTGATTGCCAACGCTACACGTCGCGCCGAACGGATCGGCATTTACGGCGGCAGCGCCGGCGGTATTTTCGTCGGACGCGCGATCACCGAGCGGCCCGAGCTGTTTGCGGCCGCAGTGCCGTCAGTCGGTGTGATGGATATGGTCCGCGCGGAATCGAGCGCCAACGGCGTCGCGAACATTCCGGAATTCGGTACGGTCAAGAACGAAGAAGAGTTTCGCGCGTTACTGGCGATGAGCAGCTATCACCATATCAAGGACGGCGTGCAAGTATCCGGCGGTGATGCTGGTGCACGGTGTCAACGATACCCGCGTCGATGTCTGGCAGTCGGCCAAGTTCGCATCGCGCCTGGCAGCTGCGCAGGGGAAGGCAAGCCGGTGCTGATGCGGCTCGATTACGACCTCGGGCACGGAGAGGGCGGAACGCGCAATCAGCAGCAGGCTCAAAGCGCGGATATCTGGTCGTTCTTTCTCTGGCAATTCGGCGTGCCGGAGTTTCAACCGAAATGACTCGGTCTGCGGTAACGCTACTTCCGTGTTGCCCGCTGACGCTCCAACTCATCTGCGATCGCATGTGAAATCGCTTCGCGCACCGTCGAGTCGAGGGCAGGACGAAGATCGGAGATCAGCGCGGTTAACGCACGCACGAGCGTCGGCTGCAATCGGTCGCGCACTTGGCGTTCGAGCTCCACAGTCAACTGCGGCTGCAGCTCCCGAAACAGACTATCGCGCAGTTGCGTTTCGATTTTTTCCCAGTCGATCGTCGGCGACGCAGCGACGGGCTGTGCTGGAGGCGGCAGTGCCGGCGCGAACACCGGTGGCACCGATGCAAACAGCGTCGACGGCGGCGGCGTCGGCTGCACGGGCCGCGTCAAAGGCGCAGCAACAGGGGCCGGCGTGGGCGAAGCAACGCTGGGCGCGGCGACGGCGGGAGGAGCGACGACAGGCGGCGGAGGCTGCGGTAACGAAATGTCCAGATCGAGTGACGGCAGTGTCAACCGCTCGGTCAACACTGGAATCGTCGCGTCGTCCGGCATTACCTTGCCACCCGGCTGCGTCAACCGCTCGAGATCGGTCGTTTTTCTCGCGCTAGTCGCCATTTTTTACTTCAAACGCGGTCGGCTGAAATCCGCACTCACGATAGTTCTTGAAGCGCACACGCGCGCGCTGTCGATCGTCGTCATCACTCGATACAACTTCGATCACGCGTTCATACCGTTTGAAAAGCGCTTCAAAGTGAGGCGGGGCCTCATCATCCAGTGTCAGCAAGACATCACTATCAGGCGCGGACTCCGCATCCTGCGCGAGGAGCACTGGCGTCGCCGCGGCGAGCGGCGAATCGACGTACGCGTGCGGAACAAAATCCAGCGCCGAAAAAGTCCACAGCGCGGCGTCGAACTGCGCCAGCCGATCGGCTTGATTGGTGTAAACGACGGCGCGCTTGCCTGCGGCGCGCACCTTGCGGATCACGCGGCAAGAATAGTGCACGCGATGGCTGACCCCGAAGTGAAAATCGATCCGTGTCACACAGTTACTTCGCTCGATCGATCAGAAACTGCGCCAACAACGGCACCGGCCGCCCGGTCGCGCCCTTCGCAGGGCCGCCCTTCCACGCGGTGCCCGCGATGTCCAGATGCGCCCATGGATAGGCCTTCGTAAAGCGTGCAAGAAAGCACGCAGCGATCACGGCGCCGGCGCCGGGCGTTCCGATATTCGCCATGTCGGCGAAATTCGATTTCAATTGCTCCTGATAGTCCTCGTCGAGCGGCATGCGCCACGCCGGATCACCCGACTCGCGGCTGGCGGTGAGCAACTGGCCGGCGAGTCGATCGTTGTTTGAAAATAGTCCCGAGTTGACGCCGCCGAGCGCTACGACGCAGGCGCCCGTCAGCGTGGCGATATCAATCACCGCTGCAGGCTTGAATCGCTCGGCGTAGGTCAGTGCATCGCACAGAATCAGGCGCCCTTCGGCATCGGTATTCAGGACCTCGATCGTCTGCCCCGACATCGACGTGACGATGTCGCCGGGCTTCGTCGCGGTACCCGACGGCATGTTCTCGCAAGCGGCGACGATGCCGACGACGTTGATCTTGAGCTTTAGCTCAGCCAATGCGCGCATCGTGCCGAGAACGCTGGCGGCGCCGCACATGTCGAATTTCATTTCGTCCATTGCCGCACCGGGCTTGATCGAAATGCCGCCGGAGTCGAACGTAATGCCCTTGCCGACCAAGACCACCGGCGCATCCTTGCCCGCGCCCTTGTACTTTAGAACGATCAAGCGCGGCTGCTGCGCAGAACCCTTGGCGACCGACAGGAACGAGCCCATTTTCAGCGCTTCGAGCTGCTTCGTTTCAAGCACTTCGACATCGAGCTTCCACTGCTTGGCCATCTTGCGTGCTTCGTCGCCCAGAAAGCTCGGGGTGCAGATATTGGGTGGCAAATTGCCAAGGCGCTTGGTCAACTCCATGCCGTTCGAAATCGCCGCGCCCTGCCGCACACCGCGCTCAGCCGCGCTGTCGCGCGCCTTTAGCAACAGGCCGACGGTATCGGCGCCATTGGTATCCGGCTCGCGCTTGCTCTTCAATTCATCCGTGCGGAACGCGGTTTCGCGCGCAGCGATCGCGAGGCTGCGCGCCTGCCATCCGGCGTCACGCCCCTTGACCCGCCAATCGAGCGCCGCCACCGTCACGTTCTTAGCCGCTCCATTGAACGCTTTCAGGCTGCTTCGCACGGCATCGGTAAACGCACGTTCGTTAAAGTCGTCCTTGCCGCCGAGGCCCGCCAGAAGAACGCGTCGCGTCGTCACGCCGTCGAGCCCGAATAGCGGCAACACAGCGCCGCGCTTGCCCGTCATGTCTCCACTCTTTATCGCAGCTTTGATGGCGCCGCCCGAGACGACGTCGAGTGCCTTAGCGGTGGGCGTCAACTCGCCTTCGGCATGGACGCCGACGACGATGGCGTCGGTCTTAATGGCCTCGGGCCGACCGACCGCTGTGATAAATTCCATCGGTACTTCTCCTTCGCCTCTTCTCGTTCTTTCGTTCGCTATTACTCAGTTACAGGCTCGCGATAATGTCCAGTGCAGTATCGCTTGCGGTGAGCGAGGCAGTATAAGCGTTCGATGATCTTCCGGCGCTCGATCGTTGCCGAGTTGACTAGCACCGCAAGCGCAGTATTTACGGTGCTGTTCTCGATCGTTTTCTCAGTCGGCCTGGTGCGCATTCTGGGTCAGGCGGCCGGCGGCAGAGTCGACAACCAGGCGGTGTTCGAATTGCTCGCACTGACTGGCTTGACATGGCTGCCGATTATTCTGACGCTGACGTTGTTCGTGTCAGTGCTGATGACACTGACGCGCGCTTATCGCGACTCCGAAATGGTGGTCTGGTTCACCGCGGGTCGCAGCCTGATGGCCTGGATCGGCCCGGTGCTGCGCTTCGCGTGGCCGATCATCGTCTCGATCGCGCTGCTGGCGCTGTTCGTCACGCCATGGTCAATCTCGCAGATCGAAGAAAGTCGACAACGGTTCGAGCAGCGCGATGACGTGAGCCGCGTTGCGCCCGGCCGCTTCATCGAATCCAGCGGCGCCAATCGTGTGTTCTTTGTTGAATCGGTCGATATTCTGGATGGGCAGGTGCGCAAC
This sequence comes from uncultured beta proteobacterium, assembly GCA_963824935.1. Classification (GTDB taxonomy): domain Bacteria; phylum Pseudomonadota; class Gammaproteobacteria; order Burkholderiales; family Burkholderiaceae_F; genus JACCZX01. The sequence continues at coordinate 292,498 of CAWGRF010000024.1, forward strand.
GTGTTCGTCAGCATGTTGTCTGGCGGCCGTGAAGCCCTGATCGTCGCGGCGAAGGGAATGATCGAAGTCGCCAAGAACGGCGATCGATTTCTGGTGCTCGAACAAGGGCGTCGCTACGAGGGAACACCCGGCAAGCTCGAGTATCGAACGATGGAGTTCGATCGTTATGCAATCCGCCTTGAAAGCCGCGCCGATCAGCCGATCGGCGAGCGGCGCGCGAAAACGCTCGGCTTGCTGCAACTGCTGTCCGATCCGACACCGTTGAGCCTGGGCGAGATCATGTGGCGATTGGGTCTGCCGGTCGTGGCGTTAATGGTGACCTTGCTCGCGATTCCGCTGGCGTATGTGAATCCGCGCGTGGGACGGTCGTTCAATCTGATCGTAGCCGTGTTGCTGTTCGCGGTCTATTTGAATGTGTTCAACACCGTGCAGGCGTACGTGCAACAGGGCAGGTTGTCATTTGGCATCGGCGTGTGGGTAGTGCATGCCGCTGCGCTGGCACTGGTGCTCGCGCTGTTTATGCGCAGGGTATACATGCAGCACTGGCTACCGCGCTGGACGTTTCGTTCGTTGCCGTCGAACGCCGATCGGACGGGCACCGCATGAAAACCATACGCCTGTATTTATGGCGTGAGATTGCGAGCGCCAGTTTGTTCGTGCTGTTTGCGCTGCTTTCCCTCTTTCTGTTCTTCGACATGGTGGCGCAGCTCGACGAGATCGGGCAGCGCGGCTTTCGTTTCCGCGATGCACTTTCGTATGTGACGCTGACGCTGCCGTCGCGCACCTATGAGTTGATGCCGATCGCGGCCCTGATTGGAACGATCTACGCGCTGTCGAAGCTCGCAGCGAATTCGGAATTCACGATCATGCGTGTTTCGGGCATGAGCACGCGGCGGCTGATGAACAGCTTGCTCGTCATCGGGCTGGCGATTGTCGCGTTGACCTATGCGATGGGCGAATTCATCTCGCCTCCGGCCGAACAGCTCGCGCAAAAAATGCGATTGCAGGCGACCGGCTCGCAGATCAGCCTGCGCGACTTTCGTTCGGGCGTCTGGGTGCGCGACATTGTTAGGGAGCCAGGCGGCGGTGTGGCCGGGTTTCGCTTCATCAATGTACGGGAGGTAAGCCCCGATGCGGGAACGCGCGGTTGGCGAGTGTTCGAATTCGATCGGGACTACAAGCTGCGCTCGATCATGACGGCCGACGCCGGGCATTACACGCCGGAAGGGGGATGGACGCTCACCGATGTGGTCGAAACAAGAATACCCGGAGCGACCGCCGAGGCGACGGTGCCGCAGATGGCGGCAGCGCGCACAGAGGTCATTAAAACAGCAGATGTTTCCTGGTCATCCGAACTGAAGCCCGACATTTTCGGTGTGATGATCGTGCAGCCGGAGCGCATGTCAGGGTGGGATCTCGCGCAGTACATCCGGCATCTGTCGGACAACCGTCAGCAGACCGAACGCTACGAGATCGCGTTCTGGAGCAAGCTTTTTTACCCGTGGGCTGTGCTGGTGATGATGGTGCTGGCGCTGCCGTTTGCATTCCTGCACGTGCGCTCGGGCAGCGTCAGCCTGAAGATCTTTGCTGGTGTGATGTTCGGCGTCGCGTTTTACGGACTCAATAAGCTGTTCGCGCACCTTGGACTGCTGAATACATGGCCGCCGATCGTGGTGGCGGCGTTGCCCAGTCTGGTCGTGCTGGCGCTGGCAATGAGTGCGCTTTACTGGATCGAGCGTCGCTGACGCGGCTTTTGCCATGACATCGCTCGCGTCGTTGCTGACCGAGGTTCGCTCTTGCACCCTCTGCACCGCGCAATTACCTCACCCGCCGCGGCCCATTTTTCAGCTGCATTCGAAAGCAAGAATTCTGATCGCGGCGCAAGCGCCTGGGAGAAGAGTTCATCAGTCCGGCGTGCCGTTTGACGACGCGAGTGGAAATCGCCTGCGTGCGTGGATGGGCGTGACGCGTGACGTGTTTTACGACCCCGAGCAAATCGCAATCGTCCCGATAGGCCTCTGTTTTCCTGGCGCAGGACGCGCTGGCGATCTTCCACCGCGCCGCGAATGCGCTCCCGCGTGGCGAGAGAAGCTTCTTGGCCGACTGCGTAGCCTGCAACTCACACTCGTGATCGGGCAATACGCGCAGGCATACCATTTCGGCAAGGCAGATTTCTCGCTCACCGAGCGCGTCAAGTCGTGGCGTGCGTACTGGCCAAGCGCGATTCCGCTACCGCATCCGAGTGGCAGAAACAACATCTGGCTTCACCGCAATCCGTGGTTCGAAAGCGAGCTGCTGCCGTCGCTGCGTGCGCGAGTGCTGGAAATACTTGCATGATGTAACGGTGCGTCAGCAGCGGCTGACGCAGCCGCACCGCCCACGGCGTCGGGCACTTCGTGCCTGCTCTGCGGTACTCGCCGAGGCGCCGGGCCTGCAAACTCGCTGCGCTCAAACAGGCAGGCCCGAAAGCCCGCGCCTCGGCTCCGCTCCTCGACGACGCCGAAAAGGCGGCGCAACTGCGCCAGCCGCTGCTGTTGAGACGTTGTCTCAATTCGAGATGTTTTTCTTTCTTTCTTCCACCACCAGGGAACGTTTCACGCGCAAGCGTTTGGTGTAGCGGCACTGCCTTGGGCGTCGTCGAGGAGCGGAGCGTCAGCGGGAGCCTTTAAGGGCCTGCCTGTCTGAGCGCAGCGAGTTTGCAGGCCCGCCCGCTGGCGCGAGTACCGCAGCGCAGGCACGAAGTGCCCGACGCCTCAGGCAGCGCCGCTACGCCAAGCGCTTGCGCTGCGACGCCAGGCCGCTGAGTATCCGCAGTTACTTCGCCGCTGCAAACGCGGTTGGCGTCGACGCGGTTGCGATGCGTACCTCGACGACGTGTTCGCGGTCGGTCATCGACCAATCCGATGTAGCCGCCTTCCTGCACGACACCATCGATCGTCACGCTGGCAGCGCTCACGCTCTTCATCGTCTGTTCTCGAGCGCTGCACGGTGATGCGGTATTCGGTTTCACGGTAGCGATAGCGCAGGCTGAACCCGCTCCATTCGCCCGGCAAGCATGGAGTGATGTACAAGCGATCGACTTCGAGCCTGAGTCCGAGCAGCGACTCGACGATCAGTCGGTACATCCAGCCGGCCGAGCCGGTGTACCAGGTCCATCCGCCGCGGCCGGTGTGAGGAGCCACTGCATACACATCTGCGGCAACGACATACGGCTCGACTTTGTAAATCGCCGCTCCTTGCGCCGTGCGTGCGTGGTTCACCGGATTGATCATCGATGTCAGTTCCCACGCGCGCCGGCTGTCGCCGAGCGCGGCAAACGCCATCGCCGTCCAGACCGCGCTGTGCGTGTACTGGCCGCCGTTCTCGCGGACCCCCGGCACGTAGCCGCGGATATAGCCGGGGTCGAGCTCCGACTTGTCAAATGGTGGATCGAGCAGCTGGATCAGCGCGTGATCGCGGCGCACCAGGCGCGCATAAACCGCGTCCATTGCGCGGCGCGAACGCCCCGGATCGCCGACGCCCGACAGCACTGCCCAGCTCTGCGATATCGAGTCGATCTGGCACTCAACATTGCTGGCCGAGCCCAGCGGCGTTCCATCATCGAAGTACGCGCGGCGGTACCACTGGCCATCCCATGCGTTCTGCTCGATGCGCAACGCGAGCTGCGCCGCTTCGTGCTCGCAGCGAGTCGCGAACGATTCATCGCCGCGCAGCCGCGCAATCGGCGCGAACTGTCGCAGCACGTAGCACAGAAAGAATGCCAGCCAGACACTTTCACCCTTGCCGCGCATTCCGACCAGGTTCATGCCGTCGTTCCAGTCACCCGAGCCGATCAGCGGCAATCCATGTTCACCGAACTTGAGACCGTACAGGATCGCGCGCACGCAATGCTGGTAAAGGTCGGCGTTTTGATCGGAGCGCACCGGAAGGTCGTAGTACGAATCGTCCTCCGCGGGGACCGGCCGGCCCTCGAGAAAGCGCGAGCTCTCATCGAGGATCGATTTATCGCCGGTGGCGAATACATAGCGGCTGGTCGCCAGCGGCAACCACAAATAGTCATCCGAGCAATGCGTTCGCACGCCGCGGCCCGATGGCGGATGCCACCAGTGCTGAACGTCACCTTCGATGAACTGGCGGCTTGCGGCGAGCACAATTTGCGCGCGCATCGCGCCAGGGTCGGTGTGAACCAGCGCCATCACATCCTGCAGCTGATCGCGAAAGCCGTAAGCGCCGCCCGATTGATAGAAGCCACTGCGTGCCCACAGCCGGCATGCCATCGTCTGATACACAAGCCAGCCGTTGGTCAACACATTCAACGCCGGATCCGGCGTTTCAACCTGCACCGCGCTCAGCTTGTGCCGCCAGTGCTCTACGACCGCCTCGAGCGTCTGGTGCGCGATCGCAACGCCGCGGAAGCGTTGCACCAGAGCGCTCGCCGCGGCGACACTGTTTGCGGCCCCAAGCCGAAAGACGATCGTGCGCTCCTGGTCGGGAGCGAGGTCGAAGGTGACCTGCATCGCGGCGCATGGATCAAGCGCCGCACCGACGCGGCCCGACAGGCGGGTCCGGTGTAAGGCCGCCGGATTACGCAAAGTGCCGTTGCGGCCGATAAATTCGGTGCGGTCACCGGTCACCGACCGGGTGGTGTCGTCGACATCGAAGAAGGCCGCCCACTCTGCGAACTCTGTGTTGTACTGATTGCGCGCATAGAGCGCGCCATTCTTGGCATCGATCTCAGTCGTCACGTGCATCGCACACTTCGGCCGCAGATCACCCAGTACCCATTCGACGTAACCAGTGGCGGACAGGCTGCCGCGGCCGATCCGATCGATTGGCCAGGTTCAACACCGAAAACTTGACCGACGCATCGAGTGCGACAAACACCGTCAGTTCAGAGTGAATTCCGTCCTCGGCATGCTCGAATACGCTGTAACCAAGGCCGTGACGAGTCACGGTCGGCGCGACGTCTGCCGCATCGGATGACGATGGCGACCAGAAATGTCCGCTTTCCTCGTCGCGGATATAGAGTGCTTCGCCGGTAGTCTCTCCGACCGGGTCGTTGTACCACGGTGTCAGTCGAAAGAGGTGCGCGTTTTCGCTCCACGTGTAGGCCTGCCCGCTCTCTGACAAGACCGTCCCGAAGCCTGCATTGGCCAGCACGTTGACCCATGGCGCGGGTGTTGTTTGCCGCGCCGGGGGTGCGATCACGTACTCGCGCCCATCCGGCGTAAAGCCGCCGGTGCCGTTGTAAAGAATCAAATCGTCAAGATCGAGATCGACCGGCGTGTCCGCCCGATAGGAACGCGTCGGGATCAGGCGCGGCACACGCACATCGAGCGGCGCACGGCGGGTCGCCTGTTCGGCCAGTGTTCCGCGCGCGCCGGACACAATGACGCGCGCAACCGACTCGAACAGCAAGCGATCCTCATTGGATATCTGTTCCGCGTGACGCACGAAGATTCCGCCAGGCCGGTCGACGAAGTGCGCTTCGACACCAGCGGCGATCAATCCCAGGATCTGTTCCTGCAGCTGCTGGCGATAAACATCGTGGTCTTCGTTCCATACGACCAGATCGACGGCCAGTCCCTTGAGTCGCCAATAGGCGTGGGCTTGCACCAACTGACGCACGAGGTCGATGCTCGCTGCCTTTGAGATCTGCACCAACACGATCGGCAGATCGCCCGAGATCGCATAGCCCCATAAACCGGACTGGCTGCGGCGGTTGCGCACTATTGCGCTCGCAGCGCCGCGCAGCGACGCGTTCGCGTACAACACCGAGCTCGCCAGGCGACCATACAGTTGCGCGTCGGCTTCGGTCGCGTTGAGTTGCCGCAGCACAACCTGGCTATGGGTCCAGGTCAAATCGAACACGCGATCGGCAAGCCGTCGGTCCTGATATTTCTCGATCAGCGCCAGCACGGCCTCGCGCGTGTCGCCGACACCGAGCACGATGTCCACGGTTGCCGCCGCTCCGCCGTCGAGGGTGAGGCGCTGGCGGATCGCCGCAATCGGGTCGAGCACCGATCCTGCTGAGCCGGATAGCGCGCCGCGGTCGAACATCGCGCGCGGCGCCGCCGGCGTGCCTCCGCGGCCGAGAAAGCGCGAGCGGTCGGTCTCGAAAGAGGGAGCGCCGGCGTCGGCGCCGTGCGCGGTCATCAGTTGAAACAGCCACGGGGCGTGCTCGTCGCGCGAGCGCGGACGCCGCGTGGCAAGGATTGCTCTGCGCTCCTCGATGATCTCTGTCTGTACAAACAGATTGCTGAAGGCAGAGTGCAGCGCGTCGGCAGCAGCGGGCGCCAGCACGACCTCGGTGTAGCTGGTGATTTCAATCGTGCGGCGCGACCTGCCGCGGTTTGTAATGCGCACGCGGCGCAGCTCGATGTCATCCTCCGGCGAAACGACGATCTCGGTATGCGTGTCGATGTCGTGATCACGCCGGCGAAATTCGGCGCGGCCCTCGGTAAAGATCGCCTCGTAGTGATCGGCTGTCGTGAGTGTGGGTTGGTAGGCAGTCGACCAGAACTCCCCGCTCGCGATGTCGCGCAAGTAGAAAAACGTGCCCCAGTTGTCGCGCGTGGCGTCTTCGCGCCAGCGCGTAACCGCGAATTCTTTCCAGCGGCTGTTGCCGCCGCCGGCGTTCGTCACCATCACGTGGTAGCGGCCATTGGACAGCAACAGCACTTCGGGCACTGGCGTATTTGGTGTAGAGAACACGCGCACCGGAGGCTCAGCGCCGCTGTCGCTTACGCGGAGGTCAGGCGCGACCGTCGTCGAGTAAAACGGCGCCGCGCGCGGGATGCGTTCCTGCAGCAGCAGCAGCGTTGCCCTAAGTTGCGGGTCGGCTTCGAATCGCCGCTGCATCGGTTTGCCAAGCAACGCGTAGGAAAACGCCAACAGGCTCATTCCATGGTGATGCGCCATAAACGAGCGGACAATCGCGCTTGATTCACCGCGCCGCTGGCGCGACGGTGTGTAGTCGATCGCTTCGAACATGCCGAACCGGCCGAATAGTCCGTCTGCAGCCAGGCGCTGCAGATTCAGGCACGCTGCTTCGGGTGCGACTGTCAGTGCGAGGGCCGTTGCATAAGGTGCGATCACCAGATCATCGGCGAGCCCGCGCTTGAGTCCGAGCCCTGGTACGCCGAAGGCGCGGTACTGATAGTTGTCGTGCGCGTCCACCGTGTTGTAGCCGCATTCCGACACGCCCCAGGGCACACCTTGCTGCTGGCCGTATTCGATCTGCCGCTCAACCGCCGCTACGTACGTTTGATCAAGCAGCGTGTTCTCGTACGTCGGCATGATCAGCAACGGCATCAGGTACTCGAACATCGAGCCGCTCCAGGACAGAAGCAATGGCTCACCGCCTGTGGTCGTCAGCAAACGCCCGAGGGCGAACCAGCTCTCCTGCGGCAGTTGTCCCTGTGCAATCGCGACGAAATTGGCCAAGCGCGCCTCCGACGCGAGCAAGTCGTAATAGCTCGCGTCGGCACGCGCGTCGCTGACGTTGTAGCCGATGACGAACTGGCGCCGCACTTTGTCGAGCAGGAAGCCATAGTCCATCGCCGCCAAGACGCCCGCCTGCCGCGCGAGCTCGGCGATCGCGGCGATTCTGGTGCGCGCGTGCGCAGCGCTCTGAGCCAAAACCTTCGCGGCGTCGGGCGCCTCAGCGTCGCCCACAGCATCGAGTGCCGAAAGTTCGCGCAGCGTCGGAATACCTTGCTTGTCCGCGATAGCGGGGACATCTCGTATCGCTCCGTCCTGCGTCGACAGCCATGGCACGAACAAGACCAATTCATCGCGCAGATCGGTGCATTGTCGGGCGAGCGCTTGCGACCAGTTAGCCGCTTCGACCTCGGGGTCATCAGCGGCGCTGCGGGGATCTCTCCCTTTCCCCAACGCGGCATAGTGGTTGGCCACGTCAGTCGCGCACGCAGCCAGCATGTGGATATGGGCCCAGTGCAACGCCAGCGTAGGGCTGCGCTCGGCCGAGGCACGCTCGAGTGCGTCGCTGAACTCGGCGATCGCGCGCGGCGTGTCTTGCTTTGTGGGGATTTGCTCGAGCGTCTCGAGCAGAACTCTGAACGTATCGCTGACGCCTTCGTGCCAGAGCGGACTGATGATTGGGGCGTCGACGAGCGCAACGAGGCCCGCTCGCAATGTCATCAGATGGCCGGCGAGATTGCCACTGTCGACGGTTGATACGTATCTCGGCAGCAAGGGAGACAGCGTGCGCGTGTCGTACCAGTTAAAAAGATGGCCCCGGTAGCGCTCCAGCGACTGCATCGTGCGAAGCGCATCGCCGGTGCGCGTCAGGAGGCGGCCGGTCGACAGATAGCCGAAGTCATGCGCCGCTAGATCAGCGAGCAGCGCCAGCCCCATGTTGGTCGGCGACGTGCGATGCGCGATCGTGACTTCCTGCCTGTACTGCACGTTATCGGGCGGCAGCCAGTTTTCTTCGCGGGCGACATAGGTCTCAAAGTATCCCCAGGTCCTGCGCGCCAGTCCGCGCAGAAACTGCGTCTGCTTCGGCGACAGGGTGACACTGCGCGGCGCGAGCAGCCGGCTGATCCACCATGCGGCCGCGGGTGAAATCAACCAAAGCAGCAGGATCGGAGCGGCAACCTTCAATGCGGCGGCGTTAAACGCGGGCAACACGGTCCACGTCACCACCGCAATGGCCGGCGCGATCCACATCGTGCGATAGATCGAGACGAGGTCGGTGCTATCGCTTTCCTCGAGCGCGCGTTCGACTTCGCTCGAAGGATTCCATTCAAGCAACCGACGGTGCGATATCAGCATCCGCCAGAGCGTGCGCGAGATCGCATCAAGGCAGTAGAACGCCTCGTAAGGTAGCCAGGCGAGCGTCAATAGTGCTTGTAGGAACTGCGCGCGTGCAGTGGTTGCAACGGCAACCAGATGTTGGTCCCACGGCGCTTCGGGTGGCTTGCGGACAAGATCGGTCAATGCCGCTGTGACGGCGGGTAGCAGCAAGACCGCAAGCACCGCCATCGTCCACCATGCCGGGCCGGGCAGGGCGCCCCAGCCGAGCAGCAGCAACAGCAGCAGCGCGGCGGGCACCAGGCTGCGCCGCAGGTTATCGAACACCTTCCACTGCGACAGCAGCGACAGCGGGTTGCGGACCCTGCGGCCATCGACGGTGGGAACGCGCCGGCGCAGCCAACCGGTCAGTTGCCAGTCGCCGCGTATCCAACGATGACGCCGTGCTACATCGGCGCTGTAGCGCGGCGGAAACTGTTCGTACAACTCGATGTCGCTTAGCAATCCGGAGCGTGCGTAGCAGCCTTCGAGCAGGTCATGGCTCAGGATGCGGTTATCTGGAAAGCGATCGGCAAGGGCCGCTTCGAACGCGTCGACGTCGTAGATGCCTTTGCCAATAAACGAGCCTTCACCGAATACGTCCTGATACACATCGGATACCGCGCGCGTATACGGGTCGAGGCCTGGTTCGCCGGCGGTAAGCCGGGCGTAATGCGAGCGGCGAGTGCTCGGCAGGCTTGCGGCCACGCGCGGCTGAAGAATGCTGTAGCCCGCGGTGACAGTGCGCCGCTGCGAGTCTGCGGCAGGCGGACCGAAACGTGGCCGATTCAACGGATGCACCATCGTGCCAACCAATTGCCGCGCGCTATCACGGGGCAACTGCGTGTCGGTATCGAGTGTGATCACGTATCGCACCTGCGATAGCACTTGGGTCGCGCCGACGATCAACGAAAATCTGTCGCGCGCGTTACTGCGCAGCAGCGCGTTCAGATCCCCCAGCTTGCCGCGCTTGCGCTCGTAGCCCATCCATGCGCGTTGCCTTGGATTCCAGCGGCGCGGACGATGCAACAAATAGAACGGATCTCCGCCTGCGCTCTGGTCACCCTCAGCTGCGTCATCGGTGCGGCGATACTTCTGGTTCAGTTCATTGATGCGGGTCTGCGCCAGTTGCAGCAGCGGCGCATCAGTAGGCAACGTCTGCTCCGCCGCATCGGGAAAGTCGGTCAACAGCGCAAAGTGCAGATACGGGTCGCGATTCGCAAGGAAGCGAACCTCGAGCGCCTCGATCAGCGTTTCGACGTTGCCGGCGTCGGTGAGCATCGTCGGAATGACCACCAGCGTGCGCGCATGCGCCTCGATGCCGCCGGCGGTGTCCATGCGCGGCAACGGACGCGCAGTCGCCAGCAAGCGTGGCAAACCAGTTGACGAGCGCCACGGCGAACTGACTCGTCGCCAGCAGCGAAAGTACGAGTGTGATCGTCAGTACGACGACTGACACATTGCCGCGATACGCGTGCGCTACGAGGCCTGCCGTTAGGCTGCCCGTGATGACGGCGATCGCACCGAGATAAATCGCAAGCGGATGCTCGTGCCCGACCCTGCTCAGTGATTCAAGCGCCGAGCGCTTGACCCCAACCGCCTGCTCGAGCGCCGGCAGCCCTTCGTCGATCAGGTAGTAACCGACATGCGCAGCGCGCTGGTCAACCGATGCCGCTGCGCCTGCTTCGTCAGGGCTGCCGCTGGCGCCGGCACGCGCCAACTGGATCGCCTTGCTCGCAACCTCGGGCTCCGTCGATCCGCTGCGCTTGGCGATACGTTCGGTCGCATGACGATAACGGTCACGTGTTGCGAAATCCATTGCAGCGTGGACGCCGGCGGGGTCATCGCGCAGAATCTGCTCGACCACACTCATCTGTTCGACGAACTCGCGCCAGTCAATGGCGCTCAGCAATCGCAGGCTGCCGATGCTGTTGCTGATTGAAACCTGGTGCGCCGCCTGCACTTGTGCCTCGCGCTGCACCAGTTGTTCGATCGTCAGATGCGATTCAGCGAGCTGCTGCTCGATCCATGTGAGCGCCAGAGCGAGCGCCGGACTCTGGCCCTGCAAGCGGCGCGTCAGTTCTGCTACGAACGCGCTCCCCATCGGCGGCGTCGAGCGCGCCATGTCCGCGATCACGAGGATCAGGCTCTTCGGATCGCTCTCGGCCATTTCCATCATCTGGTCGGCCCAGACGTTGGCGAGATCGCGCTCCGCGAGCGCGGCCGCCATACTTACGCCGACCCGGCGCAGGTTTTCGATCAGTGCCAACCGCAACATGATCGGGATCGCCCACAGCTCGCCGAGCTTCAGCGGCGTCACACTCTGATAGGCAGCCACGAAACCACTCAGGCGCTGCGCATCGACCAGGCCGTCGCCGTGCGAAATCGTTTCGAGCGCGATGTCGTATACGCGCGGCAACCCCGCGGATGGCCCGCTCGCCAGGCGTGGCAACTCGCGGCTGTAGCCGCGCGGCAGATGCCTCTTTGCAGTGGCAACCTGTTCTTCGATTAGATGGAAGTTGTCGACCAGCCATTCACCGGCCGGAGTGATGCGCTGATTGGCCGACAAGGACGCAGTCAGCAGATTGCACACTTCGACCAATGCAGTTTCGTTGTCGGCCAGTCGCGTCAGCAGTAGATCGCGTGTGTGGCGCGGCGTCACCTTGTGCGCGCTGGCGAGCGTCTTGCCGTATTGCTGCATCTGATCGGCGCTGAGCAGCTCCGATCGGAGCGGAGCTTCCTCGCGCGACGACGCGAGCGACAAGCCGCTGGTGGAGAAAGGCGTCTTAAACTGGGTCAGATGCCCGAGGATGGAAGCGCTGCTCGTCCTCAATTACAACGTCCTTCACCATGCACAATTCTGCGACATGGAGCGATCGACAAACTCTGGTACGTGATTGGGCAGAATAGCAAGTTCAGTTCCGATCGATCGAGATGGCAATCCCCAGTTCAGATGCTTTCGTCTTTTTCGGCGCCACCGGCGATCTGGCTTACAAGAAGATCTTTCCGGCACTGCAGGCGATGATCCGGGCCGGCGAACTCGCGATGCCGATCATCGGCATCGCGCGCGCGGGATGGACACTCGACAAACTGTGCGATCGCGCCCGCGACTCGCTGCAGAAAAATGGTGGTCTCGACAAAGCCGCCTTTGCCAGGTTGTCAACGCAACTGCGCTATGTGGAGGGCGACTACAACGACCCCGCCACGTACGAGCGCCTTCGGCAAACGCTCAACGGCGCGGAGCGCCCGCTGCACTATCTGGCGATTCCCCCCAGTATGTTCGCAACCGTCGTGCAGGGTCTGGCCAGGGCTGGCTGTGCCGAGAATGCGCGCGTCATCGTCGAGAAGCCATTTGGACGAGATCTCGCGTCGGCGCGGGCGTTGAACCGCACGCTGCACGAAGTCTTTCCGGAATCGGCGGTGTTTCGCATCGACCACTATCTTGGCAAGGAGGCGGTGCAGAATTTGCTGTATTTCCGTTTCGCAAACTCGTTTCTCGAGCCGGTCTGGAATCGCAACTACATCAACAACGTGCAGATCACGATGGCGGAGAATTTTGGCGTGCAGGGCCGCGGCAGCTTCTACGAGGAAGTGGGTGCGATCCGCGATGTAGTGCAAAACCATCTGCTGCAGGTGATTGCTTTGCTGGCAATGGACGCGCCGGTAGGGCGCGATCCCGAATCCACGCGTGCCGAAAAGCTGCGGCTGTTTCGTGCGATGCAGCCGTTGGACCCGAAGCACGTGGTGCGCGGCCAGTTTCGAGGCTACCGCAATGAGGCGGGGGTGGCGCCCGATTCGCATGTCGAGACATTCGTTGCGTTGCGGCTGTGCATCGACACCTGGCGCTGGGCCGGCGTGCCGTTCTACATCCGCTCCGGCAAGCGCCTGCCGGTTACCGCGACCGAGGTCATGGTCGATCTGAAGTGCCCGCCGCTTGCGATCTTCGACGACATCACAGCGGCGCAATCGAATTATTTCCGCTTCCGCCTGAGCCCCGAGGTCGTGATCTCCGTGGGCGCTCGAGTCAAGCGTGCAGGCGATGAAATGCTGGGCGAGCCGGTTGAGCTCGTCGCGCGTCGTTCACCGGCGAGCGAGGACTTGCCGTACGAACGGCTGCTCGGTGACGCGATTCGTGGCGACACCTCGCTTTTCACGCGCGACGACGCCGTTGAAGCGGCATGGCGTGTTGTGGAGCCGATTCTCGGAAACGCGACACCGCTAGCTGAGTATGAACCGGACACATGGGGTCCTGCGAGCGCCGCGGCCGTGGTGGCCGGTGCAGAAGGATGGCACGATCCGAAACGCGAGGAACCCGTTCCGTGCTAAAGATCAAACTGGAGCAAGCATGAACAACACACACCGCCTGCACGACCTCGGCCAGAGTCTGTGGCTGGACAACATCTCACGCAAGATGCTCGACGACGGCACCTTGCGACGCTACATCGACGAGTTCTCGGTGACCGGGTTGACGTCGAATCCCACCATCTTCGATGAGGCAATCGGCGCGAGCGTCGCGTACGACGACGGCATTCGCGAGAAGGCCCAAGCCGGCAAATCCGGAGAAGCACTGTTCATCGAGCTCGCGCTGGAAGACCTGCGGCGCGCTGCCGATATGTTCCGGCCGATCTTCGATGCCACCCGTCGAGTCGATGGCTGGGTGTCGATGGAGTTATCGCCGCTGCTGGCCGCTGACACGGCGGGCAGCATCGAGGCTGCGGCTCGCATCTATCGGCAGGCGGACCGCCCGAATCTGTTCGTCAAGATTCCGGGCACACCCGAGGGCGTGCCCGCGATCGAGGAATCGATCTTCAATGGTGTGCCGATCAACGTCACGTTGCTGTTTTCGCGCACGCAGTATCTCGCCTCCGCCGAGGCGTATCTGCGCGGGATCGAGCGGCGCATCGCCGCCGGTCTCGATTCGAGAGTCGGCTCGGTGGCATCGCTGTTTGTCAGCCGCTGGGATAAAGCCGTCAGCGACAAAGTATCAGCCGATCTGCGCAACCGGCTCGGCATCGCGGTCGCGCAACAGACATATCGCGCGTACCGCGAGCTGCTGGCGTCGCCGCGCTGGCGCAAGCTTGCGGTCGCAGGTGCGCAGCCGCAGCGCCTGCTTTGGGGCAGCACCGGGACGAAGGATCCGCAGGCGTCAGATACGTTGTATGTCGAGGCATTAGCGGCGCCCGACACGATCAACACAATCCCCGAGAAGACACTGCGCGCCTTTGCCGAGCACGGCCAGCTTCGCGGTGTGATGGCCGAAGATGGCGGCGACGCTGAAGCCGTGCTCGGGAGCTTTCAAGCGGGCCGGCGTCGATGTCGATGCGCTGGCAACGCAATTGCAGAAAGACGGCGCGCAAGCATTCGTGAAGTCATGGAAGGCGTTGCTGCAGCGTATCGCCGACAAGAGCGAAGCGCTCGCCGACGCTGGCGTGCGCAATGGCTAAGCGCCGGACGTGAGCGCGACGACTCGCGCCAGGCGGGCAGCGCTACTGGACGAACGTCCGCAGTGGCGCGCGTTGGAGCGGCATGTCCAGCAGATCGAGCCCCGGCATCTGCGCCAGCTCTTCGCCGAGGATCCACAGCGTGGAGAGCGATTCACCGCCGAAGCCGCCGGCCTGTACTTCGACTACTCGAAGAACCGCATCACGGACGAAACGATCCGGCTGTTGCTGGAACTTGCTGAAGCGTGCGATCTGCGCGAGCGCATCGAGGCGATGTTTCGCGGCGACAGGATCAATGTGACCGAACAGCGCGCGGTGCTGCACGTCGCTTTGCGCGCACCCGCAGGCGAGCGCATCGTCGTTGATGGCAAGAATGTCATAACAGACGTACAGGCGGTGCTCGACCGCATGGTGGCGTTTGCGGATCGCGTACGTAGCGGTGAATGGAAAGGCCACAGCGGCGAGCGCATCCGCAACGTGATCAACATCGGCATCGGAGGCTCGGACCTCGGGCCGGTGATGGCTTACGAAGCGCTACGCCACTACAGCGACCGCGACCTGACGTTTCGCTTCGTCTCCAACGTCGATAGCACCGATTTCATTGAAGCCGTGCGCGACCTTCGACCGGATGAAACGCTGTTCGTCATCTGCTCCAAGACATTCACCACGGTAGAAACGCTCGCCAACGCGCGCGCCGCGCGCGAGTGGTGCCTGAATGCGCTGCAAGACGAGGCGGCGATAGCGAAGCACTTCGTCGCGGTTTCGACCAACGCCGACGAAGTCAGAAAGTTCGGCATCGACACCGACAACATGTTCGGCTTCTGGGACTGGGTCGGCGGGCGCTATTCGATGGACTCGGCGGTCGGACTGTCGACGATGCTGGCGATTGGCGCGGAGCGCTTTCGCGAGATGCTCGCCGGTTTTCATGCGATGGACCAACACTTTCGCCGCGCTCCTCCAGCGCGCAACGTGCCGTGGTTACACGGACTGCTAGCCATCTGGAACACGAACTTCATCGGGACATCGACGCTCGCGGTGCTTCCGTACGAGCAGTACCTGAAACGCTTTCCCGCTTATCTGCAGCAGTTGATGATGGAAAGCAACGGCAAGCATGTCGCCGTCGATGGCGCGTTTGTCGACTACCAAACCGCGCCCGTCGTCTGGGGCGAGCCGGGCACCAACGGCCAGCACTCGTTTTATCAACTGCTGCATCAGGGGACGCGTCTCATCTCCTGCGACTTCATCGGCTTCATCAATCCGCTGAATCCACTCGGCGACCAGCATGATCTGCTGATGGCGAATCTGTTTGCGCAAAGTGAAGCGCTGGCGTTCGGCAGATCCGCCGCCGAGACGAGAGCCGAAGGCACACCCGACGCGCTCGTAGCTCACCGCAGTTTTGAGGGCAACCTGCCGAGCAACACCATCCTTGGTGAATCTCTTACTCCATATTCGCTGGGCGCACTCGTCGCGCTCTACGAGCACAGCGTGTTCGTGCAGGGCGCGATCTGGAACATCAATTCGTTCGATCAATGGGGCGTCGAACTGGGCAAGGCGCTGGCGACGCGGATCGCTGCAGAGATCGGTAGCAAGCCCGAGGCGAAGCTCTCACATGACAGCTCAACCAATGCGCTGATCCGCCGCTACCGCGCTTCACGTCAAGAAAAGTAGCAATTCGGCGCTATCCAGCAAGCGACGCCAGCAGCACAGACTCGACGAGTACATCGACACCAGCCGCGGGTTGGATCGCAGCCGCGGGCAGCTGCTCGCCTGCGCGCCAGCGCTTGACTGCGTCGCGCTTGGACTCGCCTGCCACCAGGAACAGCACCTCGCGCGCCCGGCTGAGTCGTGCTGCGCTGAGCGATACGCGCTGCGGCGGGGGCTTGGGGGCGTCGAACACCGCGAGCACGTCGGGAGAATCGGGCGCGGCGCCCCAGTCGTGCATCGGAAAAAGACTGGCGGTGTGGCCGTCTTCGCCGAGCCCAAGCAACACGAGATCGAACTCGCCGACGCTCGGAAAGCGTCTTTCCGTACGCGAGTGCAGCCGCTCTTTGCACCGAGTTCGGCGGGAATTGTGTGCACTTGATCACGCGGAATCGGCACGTGTTCGAGCCAGATGTCGGCCGCCATCTTGCTATTGCGCTCGGCGTTGTCGGCGGGCAGACAGCGTTCGTCGCCGAAGTACACGTGCCAGCATGACCAGTCGGTGGTTGCTGTGCGGAGCCTTCGATACACGCCACGCGGTGTGTTGCCGCCGGAAAGAACGATCAGAAACTCACGGCGCAACTCGATCGCGCGCGTAGCGGCATCGAGGATGCGCCCACACGCGGCGCGCTGCAGCGCTTCAACGTCCGCAACGCCGAGCCAACGCACCAGGTGCTCATCCTTTCTTGATCTCGTGCCCACCGAACTGATAGCGCATCGCCGAAAGCAGTTTGTCGGAGAAGGAGTCCGCATCGCGCGAAGCGAGACGCGCCAGCAGCGCCAGCGTGATCACCGGCGCCGGAACGTTTAGATCGATCGCTTCTGCTACGGTCCAGCGACCTTCGCCGGAATCGGGTACGTACGGCGCGATGCCATCGAGAGTGGGGTTTTCCTTCAGCGCGACCGAGGTCAGTTCGAGCAGCCACGAACGCACCACGCTGCCATGGCGCCAGATCTCGGCGATCTGGTGCAGATCGAGTGCGAATTCCGATTTGTGCTGCATGATCGAAAAGCCTTCTGCATACGCCTGCATCAGGCCGTATTCGATGCCGTTGTGAATCATCTTCGTAAAGTGGCCCGCGCCGACCGGGCCAACGCGACCCCAGCCTCGATCGCGTGCCGGCGCCAGCGTTTCAAAGATCGGCCGCAGCCTTTCGATCACGGGCTCGTCGCCGCCGACCATCATGCTGTAGCCCTCGGCGAGCCCCCACACACCGCCGCTGGTGCCGCAGTCGACGTAGTGAATCCGCTTGTCGGCGAGAAGCGTTGCACGACGCTGCGTGTCTTTGTAGTTGGAATTGCCGCCGTCGATGACGGTGTCGCCTGCTGCCAGCAGCGGCAGCAGCGCATCAATGGTCTCCTCAGTCGCGGCACCTGCGGGGACCATCAGCCAAACGATGCGCGGCGGCTCGAGCTTGGCCACTAGAGCGTCGATCGCATCAGCGGTGTCTGCTCCAAATTGCTCGACGCGTCTGCGGTGCTCCACGTGCCGAGCAAAGCCGATCACGCGATGCCCGCCGCGCACCAGCCGCTGCGTCATGTTGGCGCCCATGCGTCCCAGTCCGATCATGCCAAGTTCCATCAGAAGCCATCTCCAAAACTACTGCGCGACCCGATCTTGCCACTGCGGTGCTCGCCGTAACTCTCGTACGTGTGCTGAATTGTTGCGCCCCCGGTCGCTGCACGCCCGCCCCCCGCGGGGGCACGCGATGAGCTTGGGGCGGCCCGGCGCTCATCGCTCCGCGCGGCAACCTCGGGCCGCTCGCTACGTTTTCGAGATGACTTCTCACGCGTCACCAAGCCAGCCAGCGCCGCAATAACGATCGAATCGTCGGCGTCAGACGCGTGCGGTTGTAGGCGTCCGCAGCCATTCTGATCGCGTCGGCTTGCGTCGGATATGCGTGGATCACGCGCGCCAGAGTGCGCAGGCCGATCCCGGCGACCATCGCCAGCGTGACCTCGTTGATCATGTCGCCTGCATGACGCCCGACGATCGTCGCGCCGAGAATGCGGTCAGTCCGTTCCTTGACGTGGATTTTCACGAAGCCAGTCTCCTCGGTGTCGGTGATTGCGCGGTCCACATCGTGCATCGGCACCGTGAACGTCTTGACCGGAATGTCGCGGTCACGCGCCTGCCGCACGTAAAGGCCGACGTGAGCAATTTCCGGATCGGTGTAGGTGCACCAGGGGATTGTTAGCGCGCTCAGCCTTTCGTGGCCGGGGAACAGGGCGTTGCGCACGACGATGCGTGCAGACGCGTCGGCGGTATGAGTGAACTTGTGCTCTAGGCAAGCGTCGCCGGCAGCATAGATGCGCGGATTGCTGGTCTGCAGGAAATCATTGACTCGAATACCGGTGTCAGCCTCGCACTCGACTCCCGCAGCTTGCAGATTGAGACCTTCGACATTCGGCAGCCGGCCTGTGCCGGTCAGAATGGCGTCGACGGCGACGGTGCTTTTGTAGTCCTCGCTGACTAGATCGACGAGCTTGTGCCCGTTCTCTGTGCGGACACTTACCGCCTTGGTATTCAGCCGCACCTCGATACCGTCGCGCGCAAAAGCATCGGAAAGGAGCTGCGCGGCGTCGCGTTCTTCCTTCGGCAGGAACATCGGCCAGTCCTGCGCGATAGTGACCTGCGCGCCGAAGCGGCAGAAGGCTTGCGCCAGTTCGCAGCCGAGCGGACCACCACCGATGACCAGCAGGCGGCGCGGCAACTCGGTCAGGTCGAACACGTTCTCGTTGGTCAGAAAGCCGGCCTCGACGAGGCCGGGGATCTCGGGCGTGTCAGGCCGCGCGCCGGTGGCGATCACCGCTTTCTCGAAACGTAGCTTCGTATCGTCCACCGCCAGCGTGTCGGCCGCGGTGAAACGCGCCTCGCCGAAAAACACATCGACACCGGCGTCGATCAACCGGCGCACCGAATCGTTGCGACTGATGCGGGCGCGGATGCTGCGCATGCGCTGCATGATCGCGGCAAAGTCGACCCGAATATCAGCCGGGATCAGCGCGCCATAGCGCTCGGCGGTGCGCATCTCGGCGTACAGGCGCGCAGTGCGAAGAATCGCTTTCGACGGCACGCAGCCGATGTTCAGACAATCGCCGCCGAGCAATTCGCGCTCGATCAACGCGACCTTCGCGCCCAGTCCCGCCGCGCCATGAGCGGTGACCAGCCCGGCCGTCCCGGCGCCGACAATCACCAGGTTGTACCGCTCCGCAGGCTTCGGATTGCGCCAGTCGGACGGGCGCACATTCGCCAGCCGCTCACGCTCGTATGCGTCGAGCGGGTGGAGTGCGGAGGGATCTTCACGCTGCATTAGCTAGCCAACCGCCGCGAAACCCGGCACGCCGCAAACCGGTGACCACATACGGACACGCTCGCATCAGGCGCCAGATCAGTTGCGTGCGATAGTTTTCGATCATCATGGCTACGATGCCCTGGTCCAGCCCAAAATGACCGGGTGAAACCCAAGTACGCGCAGCGGCGCTGGCAACACTTGGATTGAAACTACTCGCGTACTGCTTCCCGGTTCGCATTTCGGGATAGCGGGAGGCCATGTGGTGCGCAGCGCTCAATGCGATCTCGGGTGCGAAGGGTAACGATGCCAACGCCGCCCATCCGGCAAGCGTTCCGTCGTCCGGTCCGTACGGCACACCGCGCGCGGCGTAACCGAACAGACGCCGTTGCTCGTTGCTGACGTTCGGGTCTTCGTCGCTCGGACCATCGCACGCCGTAAATCCCCAGCAGTTCTTGTCATAGGCAACGAAGCTGCGCGGGTTGCGTCGTGCGTACTCGCGCTGCACCTGAGTCGCGCGCCGGCTGTTCTCGAAATAGTCGCAGCGCTTTTCGCGCATGAAGCGATCCTGAATGTCCACGAAAGTCGATCCATGCGTGCGAGAACTGATGCACGAACAGCGGGCCAGCATAGAGATAGTCGTGACCGTACAGGTTCTCCCATTGGTACGTTGCCGTCCACGCGTGATAACAATCAGCGTCGAGCGCATGCGTCGGCGATCCGAGCGCCAGCACGTACAGCACGATGGCTTCGCTGTAGCCATCCCAGCAGTAGCTCAGGTATCCGCTTTCGGGCTTCCAGCCGTGGCTGATCGTAGGACGGTCATTTTGAGCCCAGTACCAGTCGATGCGTCGATACAGCGCATCGGCCAGGTCGCGCAGCTCGATTTCTTCGGGCGTGTTAGCTGTGAAGTACATCGCCGAGGTGAGCACACCGGCAATCAAGAGCGCAGTATCGATCATCGACAGCTCCGAACGCCAGACACGCGCGCCGGTGTGCATATCGAGGAAGTGGTAGTAGAAGCCCTTGTAGCCGGTGGCCTCGGGTGCGCCGCTTTGATCGCTGCCGTGAAAGAAGCGGAGTACCGCGACGGTGCGGGCCACGGCGTCGGCGCGCGCCATCCAACCGCGCTCGACTGCGACCGGATATACCGATAACGCGAACCCGACCACCGCAATGCTGCATGGTGAGTTGGCGCGCGTCGTATCGGCGACCAGTCCGTTGGCCGGGTTCACCGCTTGCAGAAAGTAGCCAAACGCGGCGCGCTGCAGATCGTTGAGCAGCGCTTCGTCGGTCGATATAGATGCCTCAACCACGATTCACTAAGCGCGGCTTCAGCCTTGGCGCTTGAAAAATTGCACCTGGCGTTCGTGCTGCTTGGCCGCTTCGAGGGTTGGAAACGTTCCGAGATTTCGTCGTTTGCCGGTCGCAGCGTTTTTCTTCCGTGAGTACAACCGGTACTGCCCACTCCTGAGCTTCCGAATCATTCGTCACCTCGCATTCAATTTCGCGATCGATTCGGCATCACATGCGTACGGAAATCCTGTCCAGCGTGCGAAGCGCGCGACGATGACTACTCAACACGCCTCCAAATGCGTCGGCATCAATGCTATTTGTGCGTGGACCGGAATGCCCACACGCACAAACGCCAGCAACGACCATTGCAACCCAGGAAACCCATATGGGTACGTCGAAGCCTCCGATCTGCACCGGCCATTGATTCAGAGCCCGCACCGCCTGAAGCACCGCTATCACGCCGAACAGAACGCCTGAAACGACGACATACCTATTCGGCATTCTCGATTCCTCTTATCAGTGCTCTATTCAACCGTTGCTTTAGGTGCCACCGAGGCGCCTTCGATGCGGTGCCGAGCGAGCGCCTGGGCGACGAATCCGGAGGCCTTCATCTCCTCGATGAATTCGCGCAGGTATTTCGCGCCCGCTTCGCGGCCCTTCGGCGTTCCCATCGCCTGATTAATCACCATGAACCGGCCTTCGAGCATGCGCAATCCGGGAATGCGCCGCGCATCAGCCTCGAGCTGCTGCTTCACGCCGGCGGCGACATCGAGCTTTTGCGCCACGAACATGTCGGTAACAGCAGGAGACGTCGGCGCGCGAACGATCTTCGCGTGCTTCAGATTGCGCGAGAGAAACAAATCGTAGGCGCTGCCAGCCCCGACAACGACCCGCACGCCGTCGCGATCGACCTCCGCGTTGCTGCGAATCGGGGAGTCCTGCGAAACCAGGTAGGCGCCTTCGATCAGGACGTAAGGTGCGGTGTAGCTGATGTCGACCGCGCGCGCCGGATCGATCGCGACATACGCGACGTCCCACGCTCCGGACTTCAGTCCCTCCACGACCTTTCCGGCGGCATCGTAGGTGACGAACTGAACCGGGACGCCAAGGCGTCGCGCAAGCTCGCGTGAGAGGTCGACCGAAACGCCGCGCGGCTCGCCGCTGGACGCGTCCTTTGTCGCGAGGATCGGATTCCCGAAGTTGATCGCCGCACGCAGTTGGCCCGTTGGCGCAAGTTCAGAACGTGCAGCAGAAGGAACCTCAGACATGGTTGTGCATGATGCGAGCAGGATCAAACCGATAAATGCAATCGGGCTCTTGAACATGGTTCACCTCCTGACATTGCCTTATCAAGTTACGGTGCTCAATGCAGGCTGATTTCGCCATCGAAACTGACCTTCAACCTTAACCCAGCGACCTCGAGCGTCATTTTCGCGGGGAAGGACTCCGTACCTGAGATCGCGCGATCCGCGATGGCCTTTGCCACCGTTTGTTCAATTTCACGCTGCGAATTGACACCAACCATCTTTAGAAACTTGCGAATACTCAGATTCAATGTTTCTTCATTCATTGATGTCTCCAATTCTCTAACGAAGGAAGTTGTATCTACGGCAGGCATTTCCCGCGCACGGCCCACGCTCGCGCGATCAGCGGAATCGAGCCGTCGCCGGCGATAGGAAGCGTCGCTCGAATCCGATCCCGCAAGGCGCCGCGGCGTTCTTCGTTGAGCGACATTGCGTACGCCGGCGCGGGCCCTTGACCGCCCAGGAACGGACTCCAGTAGTCATCGAAGTCCCGAAATGTGGTGGGGACATCGATAGTCTGCGTCTGAACATCGCGCAACCCCGCTTCATTGAACAACGCAACCAAAGCAGTCGGTTGGCAAATCGGAAAGCGAAGTCCCTCGGCGACTTTGGAAGCATCTGGATCCAATGCCATTGCGGCATCCCAGAAGTAGCCCATCAACTCCATCTTTCCGGCGTAGTCCCAGACGTATGCGGCAACCACTCCTCCCGGTCGCATGGCGCGCGCCATTTCCTGCACGGCGAGCAATGGCTTCGGCACGAAGTTAAGCACCAGACCTGAAGCTGCAACGTCAAAGCGGCCCGATTCCACCGGCAGCGACTGAGCGTCAGCAACTTCAAATGTGACTCTCGGGTCGCTGATGTGCGCCCTTGCATGGTCAACAAAACCGGCCGACGGGTCGATGCCGGTTACGCTTCGCGGCCGCATCTGCTGCAAGATGACTTCGGTAAGTGCGCCGGTTCCACATCCGACGTCCAACCAATCAAGTTGCGCAGGCGACTCAAGCCACTGCAGAAAATCCCTGGCTACGAGCCGGCTCCAACGACCTACATAGGGCTCATAAAGCTTGCCGGCCGCCCAGTGGTCTTTACGCTCCTCTGGCATGACGACATTGTGATCTTGAACGAATTGTCCGGCCTAGCGCAGCACGTAAACGATCTTGACGCCAAGCCAAACCGCGACGACGCCAAGCAGCACGCTTGCGCCAACATACGTAGCCGCAACCCACGGCTCACCGCGCCGTAGAAGAGACAGAGTTTCCAACCCGAACGCCGAGAAAGTGGTGAACCCGCCAAGCAAGCCGGTAAAGAGCAAGAGTCTGGCCTCCGGGCTAAACAGCTCGTATTTCTCCACCAAGCCTGCAAGTACGCCCGCCACCAGGCAGCCAGCGACATTGACCGCAAATGTGCTGAAAGGGAATTTTTCCTGCACGGTCAGGTGCAAAACCCAGCCGCCCAGTTTGTACCGAGCCACCGAGCCAATGAACCCTCCAAGACCTACCAGCAGAATGTTTGTCATGTGCGATGGATGAGACCGAAATAGATGCGCACGAGCCCGACGAGTCCCATTAGCTTTCCTTAGGCTTTAGTCAGTGAAGCGAACGCCCTGCCGCTGCGCGCGCAGGCGCGGATCGCGCGACTTTACTTGCGCCGGGCGCCCTTCGAGGATTTCGAAGCACCGCTCGAGCGTCTCTTCCTGCAGCCGCTGCATCGCCTCGCGCGTGAAGAACGTGAGATGGGGAAAGACGATCACATTGTCCATTGCGTACAGCGCGCTCAACGGATGCCCGGCCTTCGCCAGCGGTTCCTGCGAGTAGACGTCGAGTGCTGCACCCGCGATGCGCCGCTCTTGCAACGCACGCAGCAGCGCGGTCTCGTCGACGATGGCGCCGCGCGATACGTTGATCAGAAACGCCGACGGCTTCATCGCCGCGAGCTCGCCCGCGCCGATCAGGCCGCGCGTTGCGGCGTTCAGCACGCAATGGACAGAGACGAAATCGCTGTCGGCAAGAAGCTCACGCAGCTCGGCGCAACGCTGCACGCCGGCTTGCTCGAAGCGCGCCGCATCCGCGCGCGGATCGAAACCGAGCACGCGCATGCGGAAGCCCAGGCCCGCCATGCGAGCCACCTTGGCACCGATGCGTCCGAGGCCGACGAGGCCGAGTGTTTTTCCCGCGAGATCGAGCCCCATCCATTGGGGGGCCGGCCACACCCAGCCCTGTTCGTCCATTGCGCGCTGGATCGGCTTCAGCTTCTTTGCGAGCGCGAGCATCAGCGTCATAGCGCCTTCGGCTACCGTTTCCTCGGCGTAGTCGGGCACGTTGACTACGGGGATGCCGCGCGCCTTTGCCGCCTCTATGTCGATCGCGTCGATGCCGACGCCGTACTTGACGATGCCCTTTAGCCGCGGTGCCGATTCAATGGCGCGCGCAGTGACCGGCGTGTAGCACATCAGCAGAAGCTCGGTCTCGTGCAGCGCGCTCGCGAGCCCGTCGTCACCGACGCCGTCGGGTAGCAACACAAGCTCGTGTCCGGCCGAACGCAGCGCAGCATCCACACACGGCACTTCAAGCTCGCTGTCCGTGCGGACTATCTTCGCCATCGCCCCTCACTTTCTCGCGCGCAATTGCTCTATCGAACAAGCCCGGAAGCGAAAGAGGCCACCGGCGGCGTCGGCAACGGCGCCCCCGACACGGTGACGAACCGATTTGGGGCTCGCACACCCGCTCGATCGAAAATTGGCCAGCCTTGCCGACGAACGGATGGCGGTGCAGTCGCCACAACTGTAGATTCTCTGTACCATCCCCCGCGTCCCGGGAGCACGCGTTGGTGGGACAGTAGATTCTCCCCGATTGGACCCCAAAACCGTAGATTCTGCGACTGACCACGCTGGTCCGGCCATGTACTCCCGCTTGACGAGAAAAGGGCGTTTGTCTTTCCTATCCCCAGCATGGAATCGCTCGGGATTTTCAGTTGGCTCGCGCGCGCGCGTGACGTTGGGTGGCAACGACGTTCCGAGCCATCGGCAAAGCGCAGCGACTACCCCGACGAGGGATTTGATGTGTCGAGTGTCTGGCGCATTTGTCTCGTCAGCGCTCGAGCTGCAGGCGGGAATCCTCGAGTAGGCGACCTTGTTGAAGTTGGAGCAGCTACGTCCAAGCCATCAAGATGTCAGAGATACCGCCTCTCCGGTGCCTGTTCTGCAATCTCCGCAACGTCGCTAGTGCAAAGTACTGCAATGAGTGTGCCTCGCCCTTGCACCTGCAGCCGTGCAATAAGTGCGGCGCGATCGACAACCGAACTGCGATAACCTGCTACAAATGCGGCGCGGAATTCAACGTGCCTGCAGCAAAGCGTGCGCGTGTACCGGCGACATCCAAGCGTGCGCGCGTGCCTGCAGCACGTAAGCGAGCGCCCGCGCCTGCGGCACCCGAACCGGCGGCCGTACCTGCGGCACCCGTACCGGAGTCCCTGCCCGCGTCACCGATACTTGAGCCTCAGAGTGCGAAGCCAACTTCGAGGGATGGCGGCTTCACCATCGAGCGCGCCTTTCTATCCAAGTCCCCGGCGCAGGTGGTCGGCATGGACAAAACGGTCGCGCCCGAAGGTGTTCAGTATCCCGTTCTGGCGCTTTCCGCCGTTGAGCCGCGGTCGATGGACGAAACGGTCGAGTCCGAATGGGCTATGGCGGCGACCGCGTCGCGACGCGCGCGGCGCCTTGCCTATCTGACCTTGTTGCTCGCGGCGACAGCCTTTGGCTATTACTACTACGACGATCGCTCAGCGCAGCGACTCGCCCAGGGGCAAAGCGTGGGGCAACCGGTCTCAAGCATGTCCGGGAGCCCGATTTCAGCAGGCGCCACTACGGCAAGCGTGGCGACACAGGTGGACGCCACATCCGCGCCAAGAGACACCGCGCAAGCTGCAACCGGTGCTGAAGAAGTTGAGAAGGCGCCATTGCCTGCTGCAGGGCTTGCCGCGAAACCTCGGACAGATCCGGAGCCGATGCCCACCAACCGGGCTCCCGACGACTCTGCATCAGTAAGTCGCCGGGCTGCAGTGCTTCAGGCTGTTGGCGCCGCATTCAGCGCGCCGCCGTCGTCAGTCGACGCCGGTGTGAAGAGCCGTAGGGACCCAACGATATTGAAAGAATGTACGGAAGCGGTCGCAGCGCTTGGGCTCTGCAGTCCAAGTCAGTAAACAATGGAGAAACAGCATGAAAAAAACCGTGTTCGCGCTGCTGATCACAGGCTTGCTGTGCCACGGTGCGGCGGCGATCGCCGCCGCGGAATACAAAATCGTGACGGCCTCGGCGCGCGGGACCTATATCCAGATCGGGCGCGATCTCGCCCAGTTTGTTGCTCCCTCGGCCAACATAGAGCTTGAGGCGGTACCTTCGGCCGGATCAGCAGAGAACGTTCGCCGGCTGCGTTACGAGCCGGGCGTGAAATTCGCGATGGTGCAGTCGGACGTCTATCAGGCCTTTCTCGATATGGCAGCGAGCGGAAACGCGGAGGCCGGCACCATCATCCGGCCGCTGCGGGTCATCATGCCGCTTTACAACGAGGAGATCCACTTCATCGTGCGAGCCGACTCGGACCGAAACTACGTACACGAGATCAAGAATGCGAAGATCAATGCCGGCGAGCTCGGAAGCGGCACAGCGCTTACCTCAGCGACGCTCTACCGTTTGATGTTTGGTGGACCCATCCCGGACGCAAGCGCGACCTACTTTTCCAACGAGGAGGCGCTGGTCAAGTTGATCACGGACAAGAGCATTGACGTGGTGGCAGTTATAGCGGGCCAACCCGCCAAACTGCTCGTGGACATGAAGCCAGAGGCCCGTCAACATATCAAGCTGCTCAAGTTCGATCCCAACCATCCGTCCAGCGAATCGGCGCTCAAGACGTATGTTCCGGCGACGGTACGTGCCCGCAACTATCCAAACCTGCTTGCGGAGGATCTCCCCGCGTTGGCGGTCAAGGCCTTCCTCGTCACGTACGATTACCAACTGAGGGGCACCGAGCACAACTTGAGACAGTTCGCGCGCTCGCTATGCAAGAACTTCTCGACGCTGCAAGAAAAGGGGCACCCGAAGTGGCGCGAGGTCGAGCTGGCTCTGCCTGAGCTCGGGCGCGGATGGTTCTACTATGCTCCTACAGCGCGTGAGATCCGTTCCTGCGTAGCTGAAGGCTTGAAGGAATCATCAGGGCCGGCACAGGCATCACGGCCGGCAAAGGCGTGCTCGCAGCAGGAACGGATACTGGGTCTGTGCAAATAGACGCGGGTCCTCAGCAATTATTAGTGGTTACCGCGCCGTTACTTCGGACCCCGCAGTCTCGGTCGCCTCTTGCTCGGCAGGAATAGACCGCACCGACAGCACGCCGTCGCCCGCGGGAAAAGTCCATCAAGTGTTAATCGCAAAGCTGCCCGCCGTCATCTGCATCACCTTGGTTAGACCGCGGGCTCCGCATTCCAGATATCGACGGCGCAACGCCATTCCCTATCGGACTCTCGTCGCCAGATGGTGACCGCACGGCCCTTCGTTGTGGCGGGTATGCCGTCAGGCCCATTCATCGTGACGGAGTTCTGGCCAAGCATGTAGGCAAGGTTTCCATCCGGTGAGAAGGTGACCTCCGTCGATTTCCAACTGATCTGGAATCCAGGGATCTGCATGCTGCCCTGCACGTAGTGTCGCAATGCGGCCTTGCCGATGACCGGCGGCAGACCAGGCGGCAGCACCACCGCATCCTCTGTCCAGTACGAGAGAACGCGTTCAATGTCCCGCCCCTCGGAAGCTGCCGCCGCCCATTCGGCATCGCGCGCGAGAAGCCGGGTTCGTTCGAGGGACAAGTCCATGTTGTGTTCTCTTTCAGGTTCACTCGATCGGGATACGCTTCCCACGCTCGGCAAGGAACGCGAGCACTGCCCGGCTACACGCCTCCGGTGTTCGCTCCACATGTCGTGAGATGCGTTCGAGATCCCAGCGACCCATCAGCAATTCGTATCCGTCGTCGTCAGCTGCCGTGAAGGTCGAGGAAGCGGTCATGGTGATCTCTTGTCAGCCACTTTGTCCGTCGCGAATTCACTTTGCTGTGCGTTCAGTCGAGACTTAGCGGCGGACAGCAGCGCCTTCGAGTACACCTTGTGAAAACCCAGCAAAGCACGAAACCCGGGTCCAAGTGTGAGCCTGCCGGTTTTGGCGTCCTTAACCGGAATGACTGCCGATCCAAAGTACAAACGCGTTGCTGGGCCGCTGTCGGTTCTCAACGGAGCGACCATCAGCCAGGATCTCGTGCGCCCTTGAAAGTCGCACATCAGCAACTGATTTTCACATCGCCTCTCAACGTGCCAGGCGGCAAACGCGTCGGTTGCTCCCGAGGCCAATTGTTCAGCTTGAGCATCCGACGACGGTTTTGATACTGCCCACTTCAAGATCATTCTTTCGAGCTTGAACAAAGGCGTGGTGTAGAAGGCAGTCACAAACTGTTTATGTGACACAGAGCCGACGATATCGGTCGCGTAGCAATCCGTGTAAGCACCATTCGCTCGATAAGTGTCCAACAGCGCATTGTCAGGAAGCGAGCAAGGCTGAATCGAGGACAAGGGTTGCTCCGCTATGACTGTCTGGCGAGGTTGGTCAGGGTCATGGCTCCGATCCGGACTTGAGCGGATAGCCCGCTTCGCGCCAGGCTTTCACGCCGCCGTCCAAGGCCACGGCGCGCTGGTAGCCCAGTTCGCGCAGCGTCGCCGCAGCCAGCGTCGAAATACGGCCGAACTCGCAACACGCGACGATGCGCCGGGTCGGGTCGGGCAGGTCATCATTGACGCGCAGCTCGAGCTGGCCGCGTGGCAGCAGCCGCGCCCGTGGGATGTGTCCGTTCTCGTAGGCGTCGCGCTCGCGCACGTCCAGCACGATGAAATTCTCGTCGGCGGCTTCGACGCGCGCCTTGAGCTCGGCCAGCGACATGAACGGCACGGCAGCAGCAGCTTCCGCGAGCAACTGCGCGACGGTCTTTCCTCCGCTCATGTTGCTGCGTAGCGCCTCGGTGATGTGCGTCGGCATGCTCAGATTGAGGCTGCGCATCATGTCGACGAAAGCGGCGCGGTCGCGCTTCTGCAGGCGTGGGTTCTCGGCGAGTTCACGTGCGATCGTCGACTCGACGCCGCCCTTGTAGTCGTGCGCCGGATGCACTTTGAGCGCCGCGTCCAGCCGCAGGATGCCGCCGAACAGGCTGTCGTAAAGCGCTTCCGGATCGCCGGTCGGCAGATCGGTGCGGCCGGTGGCGCCGAACAGCAACGTGTCGCCGGTGAACAGGTGGTCTTCCACCTGCAGACACATCGAGTCGCGCGTGTGGCCCGGCGTGTGGATCACCTGCAGACGCAGGTGGCCGACAAGAATCATGTCGCCGTCATCCAGGCGCATGTCGACGAACGGCGCTGGACTTTCGCGATGCATCACCACGGGTACGCCGAGTTGCCGCGCGAGTTGCCGTGTCCCGGAAAAGTGGTCGGCGTGCGTGTGGGTATCAATCAGGTAACGGATGCGCAGCCCGTCGCGCGCGGCGAGGCCAAGATAGCGGTCAACCTGGCTGGCCTCCGGATCGATCACTACGGCCGCGCATGTCTCGCTGCAGCCGAGGAGATAGGATTGACAACCGCCGGTAGCAATCTGCTCGTAGATCATCAAGGCGCTTAGCGCAGTTGCGCGTTTGCGAGTCACCGCCAAAGCGGGTGGATTCGCCAGCGTCTGGTAGACGACGCAGTACCTCTCCGTCAGGCGCAACAGAGTGGCGAGCTGCTCCTCCGATGCGTCGGTGTCGAGCGTGAACTGCAGCCGTATGTTCTTGAAGCCGACCGGAGCGTCCTTGGCCACGCCCAGCGTTCCACGGAAGTCGAGATCACCTTCAGCTTGCAGCGAGGCGTCTCGCAGTTCAATGCCGAGCGCCGTGGCCACCGCGTTCAGCGTTACGCCGGCGCAGGCAACCAACGCTTCGAGCAGCATGTCGCCCGAGCACGCAGCCTGTCCGCTGCCACCGGTGGCCGGATGCAACCCGGCAACGACAAGTGCTTTGCCTGTTTCGATCTTGCAGCTGAGACCTTCACCGATGCGACCTTGCGCACGCAAAGTGATCAGCGCCGCCTCTGGGGTTTCACGATAGCGCTCCTTCAGCGGAGCCTGGACAGATCGCAGGTCTTCGGCATTCATGATGAGGTCTCCTCGTGATTGATCGTGTCGCCTAGCGACTACGTTCGTCTCACTCAATTCGGTCGCTTTTCGTCAAATTGTGCCGGGCGCACAGCAGTTGCACGTTAGCTGCCGTCATCGAAGTGCCACCCTTCGCAAATGGCAGTATGTGATCAAAGTGCAGTTCGTCCACAGCTCCGCACTTGGAACACTTTCCGGCATCGCGCTGCCAGACCTCTAGCTTGACGTGAGTTGGAATTAGGCGGCGTCGTTCGGCGTTCAGGTGCGCCGGTTGGTCAAAGTCTTCCTCGCCTTCGACAGCAATCAGCTTGAACTTGCAAACGGTTCGGAATTCGTCCCGTTCAGTCCATGCATCGACGAGATGAAAGACACCGTTGTATGACCAAATGCCTGGGCGAAGCTTTTCGTACACCCTGACTCGTTCGGGTAGTCGCTGACCGGTCTTGGCGCCGTGGCAGCAGCGTGAAACTTTCCATTCTGGGTTGGCCGTCCACTTCAGGTACTGCGCAGCAGTGGTCGAACGTTGGAGATCCGCAGATACCGTCGCCGTCGAAGTCGTGACCTTCGGACTACGAGCGTTGAGCCTGAGTCTTCGGTCACGTGACTTGCATGGAGCATTCGACCGCACTGACACCGAGAATCACCTTGCAGTGGCTGACCCAGGCCGAAGCTCATCGCCCTGCATGTCAGATGCGTACGGAAGCAGATGACATCACGTCGACGTCGCGACGCTGCGTGAGTAGCGATGAAGCGTCGTAGCTCGACGGCCTGAGCGTACGTCCAGCGAGCTAGAGGACTTGCGCATCCACCAGCGCTTAGCCGGCTCACGAAGTTGAGCCTCTGCGAATCGGCAGCTTCGGTCCATCTCTCGAGCTCGATTCGCCCGGCCGTATGCGCGCGATACGCGAGCGAACTCATCGGCTTGCCAAGTCGGCCGGTAGTAGCGACTCACGTGCTTCGAGCTGCCGGATCTACTGATTGTCGAACCTCATCCGCGATGTGTCGCCATGACTGACTGCCGTCACTGGCAGCTGCACGCCAGAATGGACCTCAGCGAATCCTGTCAGATACTTCGGCGGTGCAGCCTTGTCCCAAGAATCTACGCGAGACTCGGCACCGAGTTCTTGCTTCGAAGCGCTTCGCGCAGGAGCTCCATCGACTTTGGATGGCAAAGATCGAAGGTGCTCTTCGCTCACCGATTCGCTTGTCGAAAGCTGCAACCGCGTGCTGCTCAGGCTGAGGCTTGCCCAACATGACTTTGGAGGCGAGGTCTGACGGTTGCTTTGCGCGCCATTGAGTCATACGCTGTGCAATGCTGCCGCGTCAGGCTTCGAAGTAGTGCTGCCGACTGTCTGGTTACCGCGCCGGCACTTCGGATCGCGCAGTCTCAGCTGCCTCTTGCTCGACAGGAATTGACCGCACCGACAACACGCCGTTGATCGCTGCGATCGCGTCGATCACGCTTTGCGCGACCGGGCTGTCGACGTCGACCATCGTGTACGCCATTTCGCCGCGCGACTTGTTGAGCATGTTGTGAATGTTCAGCCCGGCTTTCGCCATCGCGGTCGAAATCTGACCGAGCATGTTGGGCACGTTGGCGTTGGCGATACCGATGCGATACGCCGATTCGCGCGCCATTTCGACTTGCGGGAAGTTGACGGCGTTGCTGATGCCGCCGTTCTCCAGAAATTCACGCAGTTGCTCGACGACCATCACCGCGCAGTTTTCCTCTGCCTCGGCGGTCGACGCGCCCAGGTGCGGCAGCGCGATCACACCGCGCACGCCGGACAGCGTCGGCGACGGAAAGTCGGTCAGATACGCCTTCAGTCGGTCGGCGCGCAGTGCCTCGACGACTGCGGCTTCGTCGACGATCGCATCGCGCGCAAAGTTGAGCAGCACTGCACCGGGCTTCATCATCGCCAGCCGCTTGGCATCGATCAGTCCGCGCGTGGCCGCCAGCAGCGGTACGTGCAGCGTGACGAAATCCGCTTGCTTCAGCACTTCGTCGATCGTCTGCGCCTTGCGCACGGCCGACTGCAGCCGCCACGCGGCATCGACGGTGATTTCCGGGTCGTATCCGACGACCTTCATGCCGAGCTTCAGCGCGGTGTCCGCGACCAGCGCGCCGATCGCACCTAGACCGACGATCCCGAGCGTGCGGTGCGGCAGCTCGATGCCGGCGAATTGCTTCTTGCCTTCCTCGACGCGCGCCTCGAAGTCGGTCGCATCGCGCGGCAGCTCGCCGACGAACTGCAGCGCCGGAACCAGATTGCGCGCACCGATCAGCAGCGCGGCGAGCACGAGCTCTCTGACTGCATTCGCGTTCGCGCCGGGTGCGTTGAACACCGGCACTCCGCGCTTGGACATCGCGGCTACCGGAATATTGTTGGTTCCGGTGCCGGCGCGTCCGATCGCCTTCACCGTCGCGGGAATCGTCATCGCATGCATGTCGTGCGAGCGCACGAGGATCGCATCGGGCTGCTCGACGTGCTTGCCGACGGTGTAGCGGTCGGGCAAAAGCCGCACCAGCGCCTGATTCGAGATGTTGTTCAGCGTGAGAATTCGATACTTCGTCATCGCGGCAGTGTCTCTGTTACAACGTTGTTGCGCTCGAACTCGCGCAGATAGTCGACCAGTGCCTGCACGCCTTCGATCGGCATCGCGTTGTAAATCGACGCGCGCATGCCTCCGACTGAGCGGTGCCCCTTTAACTGCAGCAGGCCGCGCTGTTGCGCGCCTTTCAGGAATGCGCCATCGAGCGATTCATCGCGCAGCTTGAACGGCACATTCATGCGCGAGCGGTCTTCTTTGCGTACCGGATTGAAGTAGAGCTGGCTCGTGTCAATGGCGTCGTACAGCAGCTTCGCCTTGGCGATGTTTTTCTGTTCGATCGCGGCCAACCCGCCTTGCGCCAACAACCACTCGAACACCATCCCTGCGATGTAGACAGCGTAAGTCGGCGGCGTGTTCAGCATCGAATCGTTTGCCGCCTGTTCCTTCCAGTTGAATGCCGATGGCGTGATCGCGAGCGCACGATCGAGCAGATCCTTGCGCACGATGACCAGCGTCAGACCCGCGGGACCGGCGTTTTTCTGCGCGCCGCCGTAGATCACGCCGTACTTCGACACGTCGATCGGACGCGACAGAATGTGCGACGACATGTCGGCCACCAGCGGCACCTTGCCGACGTCCGGCGTCCAGTGGTATTCGACGCCGCCGATCGTCTCGTTGGTGCAAACGTGTACGTACGCCGCATCGGGCGACAACTCCCAACTCGTGCGCGCCGGCACATAGCCGAAGTTCGCGTCTTCGCTCGAAGCGGCGATGTTCACCTGCGCGTATTTCTTCGCCTCCTTGATCGACTTCTTCGACCATTCGCCGGTGTTGATGAAGTCGATCACTTTACGATCGCCAAGCAGGTTCATCGGCACGATCGCGTTCTCGCCGATGGCCCCGCCCTGCAGGAACAGCACTTCGTAGTCGTCGCCGATCGACATCAGCTTGCGCAGATCGGCCTCGGCTTTATCCGCGATCGAGATGAACTCGCTGCCGCGATGGCTCATCTCCATCACCGACATGCCGCTGCCGTGCCAGTCGAGCATTTCGGCTGCCGCGCGCTGCAGGACTTCTTTCGGGAGCACGGCTGGGCCGGGGCTGAAATTGAAGACGGTCATCTGGTTTCGGTTCGTTCAGAAAGCGGCGGCCGCTCTAGCAGTGGCCGCCGCTCGTTCTCAGAATCAGCGCGCCGCACGCACCGGGAGTGCGTATGCGCCGGTATCTACCAACGCCAGCACGCACGTGAGAAGTGCTAGTCGTATCGTCATTGGGTTGAATGTCCTGCTCGCGCTCTGCTCGTTGCTCATGGAGGCGTTGAAGCCGATCGGCGATTTGATCGTAACATCGGTCGCGTGACACTACCGCTCTTCGCTAACGTCTCGTCCGGTCAGGCCAATTTGCAGACACTCAAGCTGGAGACCAGAATGACTCCAATAGAGACAACCTGAACGAGCCGCCCATGAGCACTGCCGCGATCAGGACGATCTTCTGCGCAGTTCTTCTTTCGATCTCCAGCGGTGCCGGTGCGCAGAGCGTCCTTTGCCAGCTGACGCCAGAGTGGAAAGTGCTCAGCGTTACGCAGACTTCTTATCAAGGCGATCTGCTTCTGAGCGTGGAAACCACAGATGATCAGGGTGTGCCTCGCACCTTTACCGTCCCTATTCGATCAAGCGAGCCGTCATACGTTACTGCTAGCGGCCATCTCGGATGGACGATTAGATTCTCAGTTGAGGCAGACTTTGACTTTAGAAGCATCAAGGTCTGGACGGAGGCGTGGTGCGACCGACGCTTGAAATACTTCGACGAGACGGTTCTGCCACTCCTGTGGGCACCTGACAACGCCTAACTGAGTATTCCGGTTACCAGTGCAGTTCGGCGACCAAATCAGCCCATGAGTTCAAAGCGGAACTCGGCCCAGGCTAGCGGTCACAGGTGAGTTTCGCAAACTTGGCAATCACTTCGGGACTAGCCGCAAGACGTCGGCAATTGGCCCGGGAGGGACGAAAACCGGCGGTTCGAATGGTGCCTCGTGCACCGCTAGCAAACCGAGGATTGATACAGCGGCAACGGTAAAGATGAGTAGCGCTGCCAACTGCGGTCGCGGCTTTTCCAGGTGCACAGCGGCGATTGCGATTTGGGTAATGAGCGCGAGCAGCAGGACGGCGACCCACTTGGTCACCATCGTTCGATCGTTGCTCAGCACCACACGGTCTTCGTGAGCAGCGCGGACTCTAAGCACCATATCGAGCATCGTGCTTTGAATGACAGCGTCCTTTGAGGTGGCTGGCTGCGCCACTTCGCGCAAAAGTGCATCAAGCGCCGCGTCTGCTTGCGCAGACCTTTCCTGGAGTGCGAGTCGAGGCCATTCATCGTCGACTACGGCGTGGACATACCCGCGAATCGCCGTGCGCAGGCCGCTATCGTCGGACCCGCTTGCGGCACCGAGCCTGTAAAGCGCGAGCAGCGTGTCGCTCTCAGCAAGAACCACGCGCGAGGCTTGCTTGTTGCGCTCCCAAATATCGTTCGACAAGAACCCGACCAGCAAGCTGAAGATGGTAGCGGTCGAAACGAAGAACGGAGCGACCAGCCCTTTGAAGCTTTGGATGCGCTCGCTCAATTTCGATCGAAACGACAGCCACACCAGCAGGGCTGCAGTCGCCAGGTAGAAAGCGAACAGGCTCGCGAAGAGCATGACGACAGGTAGTGCGAGCCAGGCCTGCATGACGTCTTCGTGGAACGTGGTGTTCACCAGCATATTCGCGGTGGTCATCTTTCGCCAATACCGATGGCATTTGCCACCGGTGCCTGTTCCCGCGGTTGCGCCGTCGTTCGCTTCGGTACAGCATTCCGCGTGGTCATCCTCAACATGCCGATCCCGAAGTCAGGCCTGTCGCTCGAACACCGGGGCCGCCTCGCATGCCACGCGATGTTTGCCTGCGCAACCGCCGGTCTCCTCGCAGCATGCAGCGGATCGGGCGCCAAGCAATCCGCACTGCGCCCGATCGATGCGGCCGCGATGCAAGGCACGGTGGAACGGCTGGCGAAGGAAATGCTCGTTCCCGGCGCGGTCGTCATCCTGCGCACGCCGAGCGGCGAGTTCAGGACCACCTACGGCGTCACGACCTATCGCGGCACGGTGCCGACCAGCTTCGAGCAGCACGTGCGTGTCGGCTCGAACACCAAGACCTGGACCGGCACGGTGATCCTGCAGCAGGTTCAGGAAGGCCGGCTGGCGCTCAGCGACCCGGTCTCGAAGTACCGACCCGACGTGCCGAACGGCGGCAACATTACGATCGAGCAGCTGCTCGCAATGCGCAGCGGCCTGTACAACTACACGACGACGCTCGAACTGAACCAGACGCTGGACGACCGGCCGACGAAGGCCTGGACACAGGACGAGTTGCTGGCGCTCGCCTACAAGCACAAGCCAGACTTCTTGCCCGGCACTGCGTTCGGCTACTCGAACACCAACACGGTCCTGCTCGGCCTGATCGCCCAGCAGCTCGAAGGTGGTAAGCCGCTCGCCGCGATCATGCGAGACCGGCTGTTCGCGCCTCTGGGTCTGAAGAACACGCTGTTCCCCGACATCGCGTCTAACACGATCCCCGCGCCTTACTCGCGCGGCTACATGTACGGCAGCAACGTGCTGACGATGGGCGCGCCGCCCGCGCTGCCGGACAACATGCAGGCCGCGGCTCGCGCGGGCACGCTCGCGCCCGGTGACTACACCGACGCGAACCCGTCATGGGGCTGGGCGGCCGGCGCAGGCATCTCGACCGCCAACGACCTCGTCGCCTGGGTGCAGGCGTTGGTCGGCGGCAAGCTGCTGAACGCCGACTTGCAGGCGCGGCGGCTCGCCAGCGTGTTGCCGATCGACGCGAGCAATCCGAACAGCGCGTCGTACGGCTGGGGCATAGCCAAGTTCGGCAACCTCTACGGCCACACCGGCGAATTGCCCGGCTACAACTCGTTCATGGGCCACGACCCCGTGAACGGCGTGACCCTGGTCGTGTGGACCAACCTCGCACCGACCGTCGATGGACGCGATCCGGCGACGACGATCGCCGCGGCGTTAATCGGCCTGCTCTACGCGCCGACCCAGTAGATCGATCCCCGACGCACACGGTCGGGGATCGGACAGCTGTCAGTCGAGCGGCGCGAGGCTATTACGGACCGCAAAGCGACCGATGTCCTCGCCAAGCTTCAGACCGGCGGTCGTCGCGGAGCGGAAGTGCAGACCGGCCCTGACACGTGAATCGGCGTTCTCGCGCGCAGCTTCGCTGAAGCTCCTGAACTCGCGCGTCGGGTTGGCTGACATAGCACTGGTTGAGGACAACGTGAATCCGATCCGATCGCCGAACGCGTCAGCGAGCACGGTCGCGGCGGCTGCACCGAGCACGCTGTGCGTTGACGGGTAGTCCTGCACCGGTGGCGTTGTCAGCAGTGGCTCGAAGCTCGCATCGGGCGCGGTCTGCGGATTGCCGTCGGCATCGGCCAGATGGATCGCAGTCACCGGGCGCCAAAAGTTGTAGTGAAACTTCGAGTCCCAGCCGGCAATGTAGCTATCGGCCAACACGCCGTTGACCAACGCTAAAGTTCGCGCACGCTGCCACAAGTCCTGGGCATGATCACGCGCCACGACGCGCGCAATGCGGTTCCAGCCGATGTCTGAGAACTCGTACCAGAACGCGGCGTAATGCGTTTCATCGGGCGTGCGCTTGGTGCTGTTCTTGCCGCCGACGGTTTTCACTTCGTTGAACTCAGCCGCGTACTGTGCGCTGCTTAACGCAGGCGGCGGCGCGCTGCGAAACTGATCGACGGTCTTGAGCGCGAACGGCTGAACGCTGCGCCACTGCGGATGAGCGATGAAGTTGAAGCCCGGCGTGAAGCGGTACTCGCCCGGCTTGCTACCTTCCTCATAAGACACTGTGGCGCCACTGCCATCGCTGGCGCGCTTCTGCAACACCGCCGCGGCCACGCGCTTTCCGAGCGCGGCGCCGCGAACCGCTGCGGCACTGCTGCCTGCTTCGACCAGCGACTTGTCGAGCGACGCCTTGAGCAGCGTTGCCTGTTTTGGATAGAGCGCCGCGAGCACATCGTGCGCGGCAGTGACAGCGGCGACAGCAGGATCAGCCGCGCCATCACGCTCGCCGTTGGTGTAGCTGGCGTAGCGCGGCTTCACCGCATTGACCGAATCGTGCATCGCCAGATGCATCATCGCGAGAGCGCGTGAGGCATTCAGCGGGTCAGCATAGCCATCGCTGGCCTTGATGACCTGATACGCGGTGGCGTTCCAGTCGATGACGAGCTCGTCGCAGCGATCGCTGCACCAGCTTGCGGCAACCGATCCGCGCGAGGCTGGGTCGGCCGCTTGTGCGACTGAGAGGTGGCCCGCGAGGGCAGCGCTTGCCAGCACCACCAGAACTCGCCGACGAGAGGTCGAGGAAGACACATTGAGGGAAGACATCGGAGTTTCCGTTATGAAATTTGAAGGGCCTCCAGTCTCGGGGACACGCTGCTCTCGCGAAATGATCTAGGCTCCACACTTCTTGCGCGATCGTCCAACAGCAAGGAACAGCAGAGATGGACGCCCTATCAGAGGTTCTGCGTCTGGTGCGACTGACAGGTGCGGTGTTTTTGAACGCCGAGATGTCGGCGCCGTGGGCGATCCAGTCGCCGCCTTCACATGTGTTGGCCCGAGCGATGATGCCGGACGCCGAGCACGTGATCGAGTACCACCTGATTGTCGAAGGCCGGTGCTTCATCCAGGTCGCCGGCGAGCCTCCACTCGAACTCGTGCAGGGTGATTTGGTGATGGTTCCGCAGGGTGATTCGCATCGCATGAGCAGCGATCTGCGACCGTCTGTGCGCGTGCTGCCAGCGGATGAAATGAAGTTCCCGGCCGCTGGCGAGATCGCGTCGCCGCGCTACGGCGGCGGTGGCGACGTGACGCGTGTCGTGTGCGGCTACCTCGCCATCGATCGCCGTCTTTGCGCGGCACTGGTCGGCGCGCTGCCGCGGGTGTTTCGCGTCAACGCAGGTTGCGGCGAGGTCAACGCTTGGCTGCAGACTTACTTGCGCATCCGGGTCATCGAACGCGGCGAGCTCCAGCCTGGTGGTGCCTGCGTGTTGGCCAAGCTGTCTGAGCTGATGTTTGTCGAGGCGATCCGGCGCTATGTTGAATCGCTGCCTGCGGAGCAATCGGGCTGGCTGTCGGGCCTCAAGGATCCGTATGTCGGTAAGGTGCTCGGCCTGATGCACGGTAGTCCGACACGCTCGTGGACAGTGGACGGTCTTGCTCGAGAAGTCGGCCTGTCGCGATCCGGTCTGGCCGATCGCTTCACCGCCCTGATCGGAAAATCACCGATGCAGTATCTGACTCAATGGCGGCTCACGCTCGCCGCGCATCTGTTGCAAACGACTAGCAAGCCCGCCTCGGTTGTTGCGTATGAAGTCGGGTACGAGTCTGAAGCTGCGTTCAATCGTGCGTTCAGACGTGAGTTCGGCGCACCGCCTGCGACCTGGCGCCGCAGCGGTGCCAACTCGACTGGTGCGGGCGCCGTCAACGTCTTAGCGTCGGATGCAGCCGCTACTGAACTGATCGCTGAAACTCGGTAGGGAATCCAACACCAACCGCGTGAAGTGTGATCGCTCGCTAGGAACAATGTCCGGTGTAGCCGCACGCGGTACAGAACTCGCAGCCGTCGCGCTTGATCATCGCAGCTGCGCTGCAGCTCGGGCACACCTTGCCTTTGATCGGCGCCGAGTCGTGATCGATCCGTTTGACCGCGTCCGGCAACGCGAGAATGCCGGCTGACTGGATCGCGCGTCCGTCGTCGTCGAGAATTCCGAGCACCTTGTAGCGGTGCAGCAGCAATGTGGCGATGTAGGCCACCGTGCTCGGGTATTGCGTCGATCGTTCTGCGCCGGGCAGCGGTGCCCAGAATTCGCCATTCTGCTCGCCGAAGTTCAGCAGCTTCTTCAGCTTCAGTCCGATCCAGTTCGCATCGACGACGCGCATGTCGAGCGAGATCAGTTTGCACAGACCGTCGAGCACCTTTGGATATTCGCCGGCAAGCCAGATCGAGTACGGACGCCGGCTGCCGTCCGGAAGATGCAGTTCCTTGACACCGAGCACGAAGTCATCGCCGGTGTTCGCGTTGGAAACATCGACCGTCCAGCTCATCGTGCCGAGCGGGCCGGCTTTTGGTTCCTTTTTCGAGAACAACGCGTGCAGCATCGGCGTCGGATGTTGATCCAGGTCCTTGAAGACACCGAGTTGCTCGCAGCGGAATCGCACGATGTTGGCAAACGCTGAGACCACGCCGCTCTGCCATTGACGCTCTCCGGTCGGCGGCATCGGAATTGCAAAGCCCTGTTCATCGCGAGCACGCGCCAGCGCATCGAGCTTCATTTTCAGCCAGGCGCGATCTTCGCTGCGCATATCCATCGACAACGCTTTCGCAATCGCGCCAAGTCCGCGCGGCTGTTCCGCGCCGTTGACCCACACTTCGAACGGAACCGCAGGATCGCTGCCGTTGTGAGCTGAGTTGCCCGATAAAAATCGCGAATGACTCCTTGCGCTCCGGAATCTCGACCATGTAGGTCCAGGCAAGGTTGCCGTTGGCAAGATCGGGCCGGCCGGGCCACTTCAGGCTCGCCAATGCGGGTTGCGGCGCCGAATCGAGCCGCACTCGACGATCGGGATCATCCTTTAGGTCCTGCGGCTCGCGCGCTTGCGATTCTTTTTTCAGTTCGAGCACCGAGCCAATCACATTGTTCGGCCGGTACGTCGTGATGCCTTTCAGGCCCGCATGCCACGCTTCGAGATACAGATTCTTGAAGTCTTCGAACGGATAGTCCTCGGGCACGTTAACCGTCTTGCTGATCGCTGCGTCGATATACGGCTGCACGGCGGCGATCATCAGCA
This sequence comes from uncultured beta proteobacterium, assembly GCA_963824935.1. Lineage (GTDB taxonomy): Bacteria > Pseudomonadota > Gammaproteobacteria > Burkholderiales > Burkholderiaceae_F > JACCZX01. The sequence goes on from CAWGRF010000024.1 coordinate 333,045, forward strand.
TGTGATCGCGCGCAGACATTTCCGAGGGCGCTGACAAACGTCGAGGGCAGGCGGTTCTCGTCGCCGCCCATCCGCTTGTACAACCGGTACGCGTAGTCCTCGACCGCATATTCCTGCCGTGTGCCGTCGGGCATGCGCTTCTTGCGAATGTAAGTCCAAGAAAACGTCGGCTCGATTCCGCCTGACGCATTGGCGGCGAACGCCAGCGAGATCGTTCCGGTCGGCGCGATCGACAGCAGATGCGAGTTACGAATGCCATGCACGCGAATCTCGCTCTTCAGTTTTTCGGGCAAACGCGATGCGCAATGTGGTTCGTCAAGAAACTTTCCGGCATCAAATAGCGGGAAGCGACCTTTCTCCTGCGCCAGTTCAACCGACGCTTCGTAAGCGGCGTCGCGCATTACTCGAGCGATGTCGGCAGCCAGCCGACGTGCCGGCTCGCTGTCATAGCGCAGATTGAGCATCGTCAGCGTATTCCCGAGGCCGGTAAAGCCCAGGCCAATGCGGCGCTTGTTCGCCGCTTCCTTCGCTTGCTCCGGCAGCGGCCAAAGCGTCGCATCCAGCACGTTGTCCAGCGCGCGCGTTGACACTTTCGCCACTGACC
>CAWGRF010000025.1:0-19036 GCA_963824935.1 uncultured beta proteobacterium
ACATCTTCCACTCACCCGTTTTCGGGTCGTATTCAGAGCCGGTGAAGCAGTGCCACTCATTGTCGTCGAGCTTTGGATAGTCGCCGCGATAGTAGTAGCCTGGCCACCGCGTCTCCTGCCTGAATAGTGTGTGCCGAGTCACCGACTCGCCGGTGATGATCCGGTGCTGAAGCTCCCATGCCCTCTGCAATTGGTGCAGATCTTCGGCGCCGATGCTCTCGAAGTCCTCCGTGAGCATCTTGAGAAGCTCCAGGCCGCGATTGAGCAACGGTTCGCTGGTGACATAGAACATGCCGACGCCACCGACATACTCGTCCATGATCTTTTCGAGCCGCTGCAGACCGTGCAGCGGTGTGATGTAGCTAGGCGCCACAGTTCCGGCGACGATTTCGTTGCGACCAACGCGGTACGTTTCCAGCGGCTTGAATACCGCTTGCTTGAGCCGCTTGACTTCATCGTCGTCGACTTGAGGCGATTCGGCTTTGCGCTCCATGACATACCTGACGGCCGCCTTGGCCGCGAGTCTTCCTTCGACGAACGAGCCCGCTGAAAACTTGTGTGCGGAGCCGCCGATCGTGTCGCCCGCGCCAAACAGCCCCTGCACCGTCGTCATGCGGTTGTAGCCCCACTGATACTCGGCCGGCGCGCAGTCTTCGGGCCCGCTGGCCCACGCACCGGAACAGGTGGCGTGAGAACCCATGATGTAGGGCTCGGACGTGATCAACTCGGAAGGCGTTTCCTTCGGATCGATGTTCTGCGCAGCCCACACCACGGCCTGTCCGATTGTCATGTCGAGAAAATCCTCCCAACCGATCTCCTCCTTCTCCTTCGTGTCGAGCACTTTCTGCGTATGCATGTAGATCGGGCCTTTGCCGGCCTTGATCTCCTCGAGCATCGCGTGATTGCGCAGGCACGTGGGCATCGGCTGGATGTCCACGTAGTGGCCGACGCGCGCCTTGATCTCGGGGTAGCGATCCTTCTCGTAGAACTCTCCCGCAGCGTTCGTTGCGTGCGATTTCAGCAGCAGGAACCAGGCGCCGACCGGACCGTAACCGTCCTTGAAGCGCGTGAGAACGATCTTGTTCTCCATCTGCGTCATCTTGGCGCCCGTCGGTATCAGCAGACCGTACGCCGAAGCCGTGCTCCACGGCGCATACCAGGTTCTTCCCATCCCTTCGCCGACAGATCTCGGCCGGTAGATATGCGAGCCGCCGCCGGCACTGACGATGACCGCTTTCGCCCTGAAGACGTAAAAGTCTCCGTCGCGAACATTGAAACCGACCGCGCCCGCAACATGGTTGGGCCGTTTGCTGTCCATCAGCAGGTGCGTCACCATGATCCGGTTGTAGACCTCGGTGGCGGACTTTCGCGCGGCCTCGGCGACGATTGGTTTGTAGCTCTCGCCGTGGATCATGATCTGCCACTTGCCTTCGCGTAGATAGCGGCCGGTCTGCGGGTTCTTCAGAATCGGCAGGCCCCACTCCTCGAACTTGTGCACCGTAGAGTCCACGTGGCGCGCGATGTCGTAGACGAGGTCCTCTCGCACCAGACCCATCAAGTCGCCGCGTGAGTAGCGCACGAAGTCTTCGGGCTGGTTCTCGCCCCACTGCATGCCCATGTAACAGTTGATCGCCGACAAGCCTTGCGCAACCGCGCCGCTGCGCTCGACGTTCGCCTTCTCGACCAGCACGATCTTCAGATCGCGCCCCCAGTAGCGCGCTTCGTAAGCGGCGCCGCAGCCGCCGAAACCGCCGCCGATGACGAGGATGTCCGAATCGACAAACTTGGTTCTTCTCGCCATCGCGCTACACCTTCCTGATGGTTGGCAGCGCGTCGATGTGCAGCGCCTCGGGCTCGTGCGCGAGCAGCTGCGAGCTGAGAGCGCTCATGTCCGGCTTCTCGTAATCTTGTGCGGCCTTGATCGAACCCCAGGGTGTGGTCCTGATCGGGAATGCAAACTCTTTCAGCCGCCCATCGCGATACCTGATCTTCCAGGAGATCACGCCCTTTTCAGGTTCTCTCAGCACTCTCACTTTGTGCCCTAGCGGTGCGAAATCCGCATAGCCTCGTACGTCGATCGCATTTTGCGGGCACGCCTTCACGCACGAATAGCACTCCCAGCAGAAATTGGGCTCGATGTTGTACGACCTGCGATACACGGGGTCGATGTGCATGATGTCGGACGGACAAATATCCACGCACTCGCCGCAGCCGTCGCATCGCGACATGTCGGTGTAGGTCGGCATCGCGATCAACTCCTGATGATGTAGTTTTCAGTTGAAGGGCTCGGAAGGTCGGAGCAACCGCTTGCGTCCTCGACCCTTCTTTGGAACGCGACCGCGGGCTTGAAAAACATGTGCGCGAACTTGGACCAAGGAACCGAAACGAAAAGCAGCGTCGTAAAGAAGATGTAGATTCCGAACAAGATCCACGTCGATGTGGTGTACCCGGCCGTCGTCTGCATGTAGTGCCATATCAGCGCGAATGCGACGCTGACGATGAGTGAGCCAACGAAGAGATCGGCTTGGCCCAGATGAAACGGCGAATCGCCGTCATACGTAACGTTGACCCGCAAGAAGAAGAAAAACCATAACCCGCCGACAAGAATCATCAGCGCGCCCACGGTCCATAGGGTGGGCAGCAGAATCGGTGTAGTCACGCCGCCCGGATAGGCGAAAATCATCACGACCGTCGTGATTACGTACAGGAAGAAGCCGTACATCATCAACAGATGCGAGATTCGCCTCGGCCACTTGCAGAATTCGCCGGACACCGCAGCTTCGGCGATGGTTGCCATCGCCAGCGAAGCCGTCTCGCTGCCGCTCAGCGGTCTCAGCGCGGCAGCCATTGCTTTTTCTCTGCGTTGCGTGAAGAACTTGCCGCTGCCCTTGTGACGCACGTCGGCTAACGTTCCGACCACCACTGCAAGTGCCATCAGGATGATGTAAGCCTGCATCGGCAGCAAATCAGTCACTGCAGCAAATGGATTGTTGATGAACATCATTCCCCCGTGTCAGTCTGCGTTTTCTTCTGGCCCCGAATTTAGCGCATGGCGCTTTCCGATGGTGGCATCATCGCACCGACTTGCGCGATGAAGAGTTCAATGCTCGTTTGCCAGATAAGCAGACCTGCACGTCAGGTTGCCGGGTGAGCTGTCTCGACGAGTCGTCGACTGTGCGGCGTTGCTCGAGCGGTGCGTCGATGCGATCTTGCGATTGCCGCAACAGCCCGACGTTGTGATTGCGACCGGCGATCTCGTCGACGGCGGCCGCGTGGACGAATACGCGCATGTGCGCCAACTCCTTGCACCGCTATCGATGCCGGTGTACTTGATACCCGGCAACCGTGACGACCGTGCAGCAATGCGAAGCACGTTCTCGGATCATGATTATCTGAACCAATGGCAGCCGTTCATCCAGTACGTCGTCGACGACTGGCCGTTGCGAATCGTGGCGCTGGACACGGTCGTACCGACTGAAAGCGGTGGCCGCCTGTGCACGGAGCGTCTCGCCTGGCTGGATCAAACGCTCGCAGCCGAAGCCCGACAAGCCAACGCTGTTGATCATGCATCATCCGCCGTTTCCGACTTTCATCGGCCGGATGAACCAACACGGATTCGACGGCAGCGAAATCCTTGCTGAGATCGTCGCGCGCAACCCGCAGATCGAGCGGGTCCTTTGTGGCCACATCCACCGCTCGGTCACCTTTCGTTTCGCCGGCACCATCGCTTCAATTTGCCCTAGCACCGCGCACCAGACGACACTCAACCTGGCGTCCGATGCCGTGCCCACGTTCATGTTGGAGCCTCCGGGATTCCAGCTGCACGCGTGGAAACAGGGTGTAGGCGTCGTCAGTCACACTGCCTGTATCGGTGACTATGCAGGCCCGTATCCCTTCCGTTAGGCGCCGCGGCGCTTCTTCGCGTGGATGTTCTTGAAAAGCTGTTCCAGCGGGCTCGCAGCCGGCCTCGACGCATCGTGCTGCCGGAGGCCGGCGACGAACGCATCGTCGAGGCTGCGCGCAGGCTGAAAAGCGAGGGGCTCGCCGAGCCAATCCTGCCGCTCGATCCGCAGTCGAACCCACGGCTCGCCGTGTATGCCGAGCTCTACGGCAATCCGAGGATCGCCCAGCGCGCGGTGCGCAAACCGCTGCTGCATGCCGGCATGATGGTCAAGGCAGGCGATGCCGACGCGATGCTGGCCGGGGTCGCACATCCCACGGCTCGCGTGATCGAGGCCGGGCTCATGACGATCGGGCTCGCAGAGGGCATCCGCACCCCTTCGAGCTTCTTCCTGATGATCCTGGCGGAAAGGGTTCTGATCTATTCCGATTGCGCGGTCAATGCCGAGCCGGACGCCGAGCAGCTCGCCGACATCGCGCTTGCTTCGGCAGCGAGCTGCCGCGCGCTGCTCGAGGAAGAGCCGCGCGTCGCGCTGCTTTCCTTCTCAACGAAGGGCAGCGCACGCCACGCCCGTACGGAGAAGGTCGTACGCGCGCTTGAAATCGCTCGAGTACGCGACCCGCGACTCGCGATCGACGGCGAGCTGCAGGCCGACGCAGCTCTCGTCGATTCAATTGCAAAGATGAAGGTGAAGACCGAAAGCGCCGTGGCGGGGCGCGCCAACGTGCTGGTATTTCCGGATCTCGACTCCGGCAACATCGCTTACAAGTTGACCCAGCACCTTGCCGGCGCGCGCGCCATCGGCCCGATCCTGCAGGGTTTCGCGCGTCCCGTCAGCGACCTCTCGCGCGGCGCGAGCGTCGACGACATCGTCGCTGCCGCGGTGCTTCTCTCAGCGCAGATCTAAGGGGACGTAGTCCCGCGGCTGCGGTCCGTTGTACAGCGTAAGCGGGCGAATGAGGATGTTGTTTTCCATCTGCTCGAGCACTTGCACAGTCCACCCTGGCACGCGGCCGATGGCGAAGATCGGCACGAAGAGGTCGGAGGGGATCCCGTTCAGGTAGTAGACGACGCCGGCGTAGAAGTCGACGTTGACGTTGACGCCGTGGCGCGCATAGCGGCTTCATCGCCTCCACCAGCGCCTCGAGAATCTGGTACCACTTCGGCTGGCCCATCTCGCGCGAGAGCTTCTCGACGCCCGCGCGCATGTGGCGCGCGCGCGGATCCTCAGCGCGGTAGACGCGGTGCCCAAAGCCCATCACCGGCTCCTTGTTGGCGCGCGTACGCCTGACGTACTCGGCCGCGTTGGCGGCCTCACCGATCTCCTGCGCCATCTTCATCACGTTCTCCGCCGCGCCGCCGTGCGCCGGGCCCGACAGCGCGGCGATCGCCGCCGTGATCGCGGCGTGCAGGTTGGCTTCGGTGCCCGCTACGACTCGAGCGGTGAACGACGACGCGTTCGAGCCGTGCTCGGCGTGCAGGATCATGTCGGTGTCCATCAACCGCGCGGCGTCCGCGCTCGGCGCCGCGCCCTTCAGCATGTAGAGGAAGTTCGCGGCGTGTCCGAGCGTCGGGTCGGGCGCCACCGGCTCGCGGCCGTTGCGAATGTGCTCGTGCGCTGCGACGATCATCGGCACCTGCGAAGCGAGCCGCACGCCTTTGCGCACGATCGCCTGCGGCGAGTTGTCGGCCACGTCGGGATCGAAGGCAGCGAGCGCCGACACAGCGGTACGCAGCACATCCATCGGATGCGCATTTTTTGTAATTTCAATCAGCTTGTTGATCTCGGGAGGCAGCTTGCGCGCAGCTTTCAGGTCGGCTTCAAAGCGAGCGAGTTCCTCCTTACCGGGCAACTCCCCGTTGAGCAGCAGGTAGCAGGTCTCCTCGAAGGTCGAGTGTTCGGCGAGGTCGTGAATCGAGTATCCGCGGTAGCGCAACTCGCCGGCGCGCCCATCGATGAAGCAGACGCGCGAGCGCTCGAAGTAGACGCCAGTGAGCCCGCGATGGATGTCGACCTTCTCAGCGCCTTCGTTCATCCTTTGACTCTCCGCAGAGCGAACGCCGTTAATATCGATGAGTTGCCGGGCGCCGGCTTCGCGTCGTCCGCTATCGGCTAAGGCTCTAATCACGTTCCGCATGCCAACCAGCGTAAAGTAAAACCGCAGCGTCACCCAAGCGAGGATAACGATGACCGATATGAAGCAGCCCAATCGCACCGTCACCCAGGGCGTGCAGAGAATGACGCCGTCGGAGGCGTTCGTCGAAACCATGGTGGCACAGGGTGTGACCGACATCTTCGGCATCGTCGGCTCCGCGTACATGGATGCGCTCGATATCTTTCCGGCGGCCGGCATCCGCTTCATTCCGGTTGCGCACGAACAGGGCGCGGTCCACATGGCTGACGGCTATGCACGCGTGTCGGGTCGCCATGGTGTCTGTATCGGTCAGAACGGGCCCGGCGTCACCAATTTTGTGACCGGTGTCGCCGCCGCCTATTGGGCGCATTCGCCGGTCGTGATGATCACACCGGAGACCGGGCTCGATGACGATGGGGCTCGGCGGTTTTCAGGAAACTGAACAGCTGCCAATCTTTTCGAAGATCACCAAGTATCAGGGCCACGTGATGAATCCGAAGCGCATCGCGGAAATTACTTCGCGCTGCTTCGATCGAGCGCTGCTCGAGATGGGAACGACCCAGCTGAATATTCCGCGCGATTATTTTTACGGCGATATCGAAGTTGAAATCCCGCAGCCGATTCGCATCGGAAAAGGAGCGGGCGATGAAGCTGCGCTTGACGAAGCTGCACGTACGCTAGCCGAGGCGAAGTTTCCGGTCATTCTCGCCGGCGGCGGCGTGATGTTCGCCGAAGGTACAAAGGAGGCCATCGCATTGGCCGAGTTGCTGCATGCACCTGTCGCAAACAGCTATCTGCATAACGACACGTTTCCGGCTTCGCATCCGTTGTGGTGTGGACCGCTCGGCTATCAGGGGTCAAAGGCCGCGATGAAGCTGATTAGCCAGGCTGACGTTGTGCTTGCATTGGGCTCACGTCTTGGACCATTTGGCACGCTGCCTCAATACGGCCTCGACTATTGGCCGAAAAACGCAAAGATCATTCAGATCGACACCGACGCGAAAGTGCTCGGCCTGGTGAAGCCGATCTCGGTGGGTATTAATGGCGACGCGAAGGCCGCCGCGGCTGCGTTGATCAAGCGTCTGCAAGGTAAGCCACTCGCATGTCATCAGAACAAAGCCGAGCGCGACAAGAAGATCAAGGCTGAAAAGTCCGCATGGGCGTCAGAGCTCGACAAGTGGACTCATGAAACCGATCCATACTCGATCGAGATTTCGAAGAATTCGAGCTATATGCATCCACGTCAGATGCTGCGCGAGTTAGAGAAAGCAATGCCGAAGCACGCGATGGTATCGACCGACATCGGCAATATCTGCTCGGTGTCGAACTCATATTTGCGCTTCGAGGAGCCGCGCTCGATGCTGGCCGCGATGAGCTTCGGCAATTGCGGTTATGCGTTTCCGGTCGCATGCGGTGCAAAAGTTGCGGCGCCCGATCGGCCGGCCATCGCGTACGTCGGCGACGGCGCTTGGGGAATTAGCTTCAACGAATTGCTGACATGCGCGCGCGAGAAGATCGGGGTCACTGTCGTGCTGTTTAACAATGGCCAATGGGGCGCCGAGAAAAAGAACCACGTCGACTTTTACTCGCAGCGCTATCAGGGCGTCGAGCTCGAGAACCCGAGTTGGGTCGCGGTGGCGAAGTCCTTCGGCTGCGAAGGAATTCTGGTCGACAAATTGTCGGACGTCGGTCCAGCGCTGCAGCAATCCGTCAAGAATCAGACTGAAGGCAAGACGACCGTGCTGGAATTGATGGTCACCAAGGAATTAGGCGATCCGTTCCGGCGTGACGCGCTGTCGAAGCCGATTCGCCATCTGGCGAAATATAAGAACTTTGTTTAAGGAGACGATTGTGAATCGAAGGCAATCTTTGCTGCGAGCCATCACCACTGCGATATTGGTGCTGGCGACCGGCTCGGCTTTTGCGCAGGCAAGCGCGTATCCGGACAAGCCGATCCGTTTCGTTGTGCCGTATCCGCCGGGCGGCGGTACCGACGTCATCGCGCGGATCGTCCAGGATCGTCTGCGCGCGGCGCTAGGACAGTCGATCGTTATCGACAACCGTGGCGGAGCGGGTGGCTCGATCGGAACCGAAGTGGTGGCCCGATCGGCGCCCGACGGCTACACCGTACTTTTTACGTTGTCATCGCACACGATCAACCCAGCCATATATTCGAAGCTGAGCTTCGACGCTGCGCGCGACTTTGAACCTATCGGCATTGTCTGTTCGCTGCCGCAGATCCTCGTCGCCAACCCGCAGTTCCCGGCGAATACCGTGCAGCAGCTGATTGCGATGGCGAAGGAAAAGCCGGGCTCGTTGTCATTCGCTTCCGTCGGTAACGGCTCGCCCGGTCACCTGGCCGGCGAGATGATGAAGATACGCACCGGGACGCAGCTGACCCATATTCCATATCGCGGCGGGGGTCCGGCGGTCACCGATGTGATCAGTGGACAGGTACCGCTGCTATGGGTGTCGATTCCGGCGGCAGCGCAATTCGTCAAGCAAAAGCAGCTGAAGGCGCTCGCGGTATCGACGGTCAAGCGTAGTGCCGCTTTTCCGGACGTGCCGACGATGCAGGAAGTCGGAATCGCCGACTTCGAGGTCGATTCTTGGTACGCGATGTTCGTACCCGCCAAAACGCCGCGCGCGATCATCGATCGACTCAACGCAGCGTTAAACACGGTGTTGAAGGAGCCCGAGATCCGGGAAAAACTGCTCGCGCAGGGCAGCGAAGCGGTCGGCGGCACACCCGAGCAGCTCGGAGCAGTGGTCAATGCCGAGCTGCCTAAATGGGCCAAACTGGTCAAAGATGCTGGCATCAAAGCGGATTGATCGGACGTCCGCTGCCGAAGCTGCAAGTGCGGCTTCGGTGCTGGTGAGCGCGCTGATCGCCCGCGCACGTACTGCACAGTCGGTGGCAGACACTTACGACCAAGCACAGGTCGATCAATTAGTGGCCGCAGCCGGTTGGGCGATCATCGAGCCGGCGCGTAATCGCGAGCTTGCCGAGCTTGCAGTCACCGATACCGGCATCGGCAATGTCGAAGACAAGGTTCGCAAAAACCATCGCAAGACCTTCGGTTTGTTGCGCGACCTCAGTGGAGCCCGCTCGGTTGGAGTGATTGCTGAATATCCGGAGCGCGGAATCATCGAGATTGCGCGGCCGGTCGGTGTTGTTGCCGCGATTACGCCATCCACAAATCCGGCAGCGACACCGGCCAACAAGATCATCAATGCGTTAAAGGGCCGCAACGCGGTCATCGTCGCGCCGTCACCGAAAGGTTGGAGCACGTGTGCGCGACTGCTTGAGTTTGTTCATGCGCAGTTCGATCGCATCAACGCGCCACGTGATCTGGTGCAGATGCTGCAACAGCCGGTCACCAAGGAATCAACCACCGAACTGATGCGACAGGCCGATCTTGTCGTTGCAACGGGTTCGCAGCGCAATGTGAACGCCGCATATACCAGCGGTACGCCTGCGTTTGGTGTCGGCGCAGGCAATGTCGCAGCGATTGTCGATGAGACCGCTGATTTGAATCTGGCGGCCGAACGGATCATCACGTCGAAGACGTTCGATAACGCAACCAGTTGTTCGTCGGAAAACAGCGTTGTTCTACTTGACGCCGTTTATGCACCGGCGCTTGATGCATTTAAGGCGCGCGGCGCAGTGTTGCTCCCCGCCGACGCAAAAAGCCGCTTACGGCAGACGATGTGGCCCGACGGCAAGCTTTCCGCCGACGTTATCGGTCAGTCGGCCGCGACGATCGCAAAGCGTGCTGGCTTGAGCATGGTGCCTGAGAATGCGCGCGCGCTGATGGTCGAGGAGGACGGCATCGGTCCAAATCATCCGTTTTCCGGCGAAAAGTTAAGCCCGGTGCTGACTGTTTATCGTGCCCGCGATTTCGACAGACGCGATGCGAATCGTCGAGCGAATTTATGCTTTTATCGGTGCAGGGCACTCGGTTGGACTTCACAGCGCTCGACAAGACCGTGCACTGCTGCTGGGCCAACGGCTTCCGGTCTCTCGTGTGATCGTCAATCAAGTCCATTGCGTTGCCACCGGAGGCAGCTTCGACAACGGGTTGCCGTTTTCCTTGTCGATGGGGTGCGGAACCTGGGGCCGTAACAATTTTTCCGACAATATGAATTACCGCCACTATCTGAATATCACGCGCGTATCCACGACGATTGCCGAGCGCATGCCGTCCGAACAGGAGATCTTCGGCGCTTATTTCGCGCGCTACGGCCGCGGCTAATGCACACCGTTCGCCAGCTGATCGACGCGGTTGCGAGCCGAGCCCCACAGTCGACATTTTTTATTGCGCCGCATACGCAGCGCTCGCTGACGTATCAAGAGCTGCAAGAATCGTGTGCCGCGACTACTGCAATGCTAATGGCGCGTGGTCTTACGCGCGGCGACCATATCTCGCTGGTGCTGGGCAACGGTATCCAAACCGTCCGGTTGCTGCTCGGTGCAATGTACGGCGGATATTGCGTGCATCCTGTCAATTTGTTGTCGCAGCCGGAGCAGATGCGCTATGTGATTGATCATGCCGATGCACGCGTTGTGTTCGCTGCGCCTGAGTCGGTCGAGCGCGTGCGGGATCTGACGGCAGAGATTGCGCGTCCGATCGAGGTGGTTGCTGTTGATCCCGACGGCAATGCACTTCCGGATGAGACAAAGCAACATCAGGTTCCGTCCGATCCGTCGCCCGATGCTCTAGCGTTGTTGATGTATACGTCGGGCACAACCGGCAAGCCGAAAGGTGTGATGCTGACTCAGTCAAATCTCGCGGCAAACGCTGTTGCAATAAGCCGTGAACACCGTTTGACTGCCGCCGACCGGGTCGCCGCTGTGCTTCCGCTCTATCACATCAATGCGTTCGCAGTGACGATGCTGGCGCCGATCGCCGACGGCGGCAGCTTGGTGATGCCGCCGAAGTTCTCGGCAGCAGGCTTTTGGGATATGGCGATCGACTATCGCTGCACTTGGCTTAATGTCGTTCCGACCATCATTTCGTATTTGCTTGAAGGAGCGGCGCCGCCGCGAGAGAAATTGTCGAAGATCCGATTTTGTCGCTCGGCGTCGGCCGCACTGCCGCCAGAGCATCATCGCGCGTTCGAAGCGAAGTTCGGTATCGACATCATCGAGACGATGGGCCTTACTGAAACGGTCGCGCCGGCGTTTTCGAATCCCATCGAGCGAGAGTTGCGCAAAATCGGGTCTGTCGGACGCGCATCAGGATGTGAAGCACGCGTGGTCGACGATCGCGGCGTGCCGCTCGCCGATGGCACTATCGGCGAGATCGTCATTCGCGGTCCGCAGGTGATGCCCGGTTACTACAAGAATCCGGAGGCCACTGCGGCGGCATTCTTTCCCGACCGCTGGCTGCGCACCGGCGATCTCGGCTATCGCGATGACGATGGCTTCTTCTTTATCACCGGTCGCATTAAAGAATTGATCATCAAAGGCGGCGAAAACATTGCGCCGCGTGAAATCGACGAGGCATTGTTGCGTCATCCGGCGGTGCTCGATGCCGCTGCGGTCGGAATTCCCGATCGACACTATGGGCAAGACATCATGGCTTGCGTGATCGTGCGTGACGGACAGCGATGCTCCGAAGATGAGCTGCGCGATTTCTGCAGCCGCGAGCTAGGACGCTACAAGACGCCAAAGGTGATTCGCTTTGTTGACGAGCTTCCACGAGGACCGTCTGGCAAGGTGCAACGCCTAAAGCTCGCCGAACTAGATGTGTTCACCCCCGGTCGCTCCGCGCCCGCCCCCCGCGGGGGCGCGCGATGAGCTTGGGGCGGCCCGGCGCTCATCGCTCAGCCGCCGCGTAATGCGGCTGCTCAATCGTCTCCCGATCGCACGATGGCTGCCTGAATTGCGAGAACCCGGCGCAGGTCGCGCCGATGTGGTCGCGGGCTTGACCGGTGCGATCGTCGTGCTGCCGCAAGGCGTTGCATTCGCAACACTAGCGGGCATGCCGCCGGAGTACGGACTGTATGGCGCGATGGTGCCGTGTGTTGTCGCAGCGTTATTCGGCTCGAGCCGCTTGATGGTGACCGGCCCGGCGACTGCCATTTCGTTGACAACGCTGGCGTTGATGGCGCCGATCGCGACGCCGGGTTCACCGCCGTACATCGCGCTGGTGCTGACATTGACCTTTTTGGTGGGCGCCTTGCAGTTGGCGTTTGGACTCGCGCGTGCCGGCCGACTGATCGATCTCGTACCGCATTCGGTGATCATCGGTTTCACCGCAGGTGCGGCGATCTTGATCATCAACAGCCAGATCGGCCCATTCCTCGGGCTCGATCTGCCGCGCGGTACCAGCGTCATCGATAACGTTCGCGCGGCGCTGGCGCAGTGGCATAGCGTTGCTCCGAGTGCGCCGCTAGTGGGCTTGCTGACGATCGCTGCAGTGCTGGTGTGGCAGCCGCTAAATCGCTGGGTGCCCGCGATGCTGGCCGGCGTTGTCGTGGGCTCTGTCGCTGCTTGGTTGTTCGCACAGCACGCTCCGCAGTGGCCACGACTGGCGACGGTGGAAGCGCTGCCGGGCGCGTTGCCGCCGCTATCGATGCCTGATCTGTCGCTCGACACGGTGCGCGCGTTGTTCGGAGCAACGATGGTGATGACGTTACTCGCGCTGACCGAAGCGGTGGCGATCGCGCGCGCGCTTGCGCCGCGGTACGGCGACAAGCTCGACGGCAATCAGGAGTTCATCGGCCAAGGTCTTGCGAACATTGCGGGTTCGTTCTTCTCGGCGTATCCGGTCAGTGGATCGTTCAACCGCTCAGGCGTCAACGCCGTTTCCGGTGCGCGTACACCGTTCGCTGCGATCTGCTCGGCGCTGTTCCTGATCGCGATTCTGTTCTTCGTTGCACCGCTGGCGCGCTACCTGCCGTTTGCGGTGATCGCGGCGCTGTTGTTCCTGGTCGCGTGGGGCTTGATCGACTATCGCGAGATCCGCCGCATCTGGAACGAGGAAGCGCACGAACGCTGGCCGCTGATCGTCACCTTCATTGCGACAATCACGTTGTCGCTCGAATGGGCGATCCTGCTCGGCATTACCGTAGCGCTGCTCGCGCAACGGTTTGCGCGGCGCTGACATGAACGATCCACAGTACGACTACATCGTCATCGGCGCTGGTTCAGCCGGCTGCGTGCTTGCAGCACGGCTGTCGGAGGATCCAGCGACGCGCGTGCTGCTGCTCGAGGCTGGACCGGAAGACCGTTCGCTCTGGATTCACTTGCCGATCGGTTACGGCAAGACGATGTGGGACGCGCGCTACAACTGGTGCTTTCACACCGATCCGGAACCGAGCATGAACGGTCGTCGCATTTACTGGCCGCGCGGTAAAACGCTCGGCGGTTCGAGTGCCATTAACGGCCTGATCTACATGCGCGGCCAGCGAGAGGATTACGACCGATGGCAGGCGCTTGGCAACGTGGGCTGGGGCTACGACGACGTGCTGCCGTATTTCATTCGCAGCGAGCGCAATGAGCGTGGCGCCAACGCGTTCCATGGTGGCGAGGGTCCGCTGCTCGTATCCGATATCGTGCCAAGACATCCGCTGATCGATGCCTTCATCGACGGCGCCGCATCGCTGGGTGTGCCGCGCAATGATGACTTCAACGGGTCGACTCAGGAAGGAGCGGGGTACTTTCAGCTGACGACGTGGCGAGGATGGCGTTGCAGCGCTGCGGATGCCTATTTAAAACCGGCGCGTCGTCGGCCCAATTTGCGCACTGAGACCAATGCGCATGCGACGCGAATTTTGTTCGATGGCCGGCGCGCGACGGGCGTCAGCTATCGGCAAGACGGTCGCGATATCCAGGCGCTCTGCAAGCGAGAAGTGTTGTTGGCAGCCGGTGCGATTCAATCGCCGCAACTGCTGCAGTTATCTGGAATCGGTCCGGCAGCGCTTCTTGCGCAGCATGGCATCGACATCGTGCACGATCTGCCGGGCGTCGGTGAAAATCTGCAGGATCATCTGCAGATCCGGCTGATCTACGAATGCACGCAGCCAATCACAACCAACGACGAGCTGCGCTCGCTGGTTGGCCGCGCGAAGATCGGGATGCAGTGGCTGATTTCACGGCGCGGACCGCTTGCTGTCGGAATCAATCAGGGTGGCTGCTTTATGCGTGCGTTGCCTGAGTCAACCACGCCGGATATTCAGTTTCACGTGGCGACGCTGTCGGCCGATATGGCAGGCGGCGCGGTACATCCATTTTCCGGGTTCACGTTGTCGATCTGCCAGCTGCGGCCAGAGTCGCGCGGGCACGTCGCGATCAGATCGCTCGATCCGCTGCAGCCACCGTCGATGCAGCCGTGTTACTTGACAACCGAGCTTGATCGCCGAACGACGGTAGCCGGCATGCGGGCCGCACGCTCGATCGCGCAATCCGAACCGATGCGTCCGTTCGTACGGCGCGAAGTCAGCCCGGGTACGCAGTCGATTGATGATGGTGCGCTGCTGGAATTTGCGCGCAACAATGGCGCAACGATTTTTCACCCGTCAGGCACGTGCAAGATGGGTAGTGATCCGCTGGCCGTCGTTGACGCGCGGCTGCGAGTGCACGGAATCGACGGTCTGCGTGTCGTTGATTGTTCGATCATGCCGCTTCTGGTCAGCGGGAATACAAACGCACCGGCCATCATGATTGCCGAGAAGGCGATCGACATGGTTCGTGAAGATGCGCGTGGCTATCAGCTTCTTCGACAGACATCCGAAGATTCACACCGCGACGAAATGCACGACGCATCCAGCGAAGTACGAGTAGGATAGCCGCATACATTGCGGCTCGAGCCGCGGCCGTATTGAGGAGATGACGATGGGCCACGCCGAACTAGAGCTTCAGGACGCGCCTCAGGCGAGAACGATCTCGATGGACGAGTACTGGATGCCGTTCACGCCGAACCGCGATTTCAAGCACGAACCAAAGATAGTCGTGCGCGCTGAAGGAATGTACCTGTGGAACGAGCGCGGTGATCGCCTGATCGACGCTTCGTCCGGCCTGTTCTGCGTCAACGCTGGCCATTGCCGCCAGGAAATCGCGAAAGCGGTCGGGGCTCAGCTCAGCGAGCTCGACTTCATCGCGCCGTTTACTCGCGGGCATCCGAAACAATTCGAGCTGGCGAGTCGGATTGCGACGATGACTCCCGGCGATCTGAACCGCATCTTCTTCACGAATTCAGGTTCTGAAGCAGTTGACACCGCGATGAAGGTAGCGCTTGCTTATTGGCAGGCGAAAGGTCAGGCCGGGCGCACGATGTTCGTCTCGCGCGAGCGCGCCTACCACGGCGTAAATTTCGGCGGCGTGTCGCTTTCGGGCATGGCGAACAACCGACGCCGATTCGGGCCGTTGTTGCCCGGCATCGCGCACATGCGACACACGCATATCAAGGAGAATTTCTTTCAGCCTGGCGAAGGCACCCGAGGTGTCGAACTGGCCGAAGACCTGCTCCGCTACGTCAATCTGTACGGTGCCGAGAACATCGCGGCGTGCTTCGTCGAGCCGATCGCAGGCTCGAGCGGTTGCCTCGTGCCGCCGCAGGGCTATCTGAAGCGGCTGCGCGAAATCTGCGACGCCCATTCAATCCTGCTGGTGTTCGATGAAGTGATCACTGGATTTGGCCGCACCGGCCAGGCGTTTGCAGCGCAAAGCTTCGGCGTAACGCCGGATTTGTTGACGATGGCAAAGGGCATCACCAACGGCGCGCAGCCGATGGGCGCCGTGGCGATGAGCGAGCGCATTTACGACGCGATCATCGATGCGGCGCCCGAGGGTGGCATCGAGTTTTTCCACGGCTACACATACTCAGGCCATCCGGCAGCGTGCGCGGCAGGGCTTGCGACTCTCGATATCTACGAGCGCGACGGCTTATTCGACAAAGGCCGTAACCTGGCGCCGTATTTTCTCGAAGGGTTGTTCTCGCTGCGCGATATTCCGGTTGTGTCGGATATCCGCGGCTACAGCATGTTCGGTGCGGTCGACGTACATGCCGACAAAGTGCCGGGCAAGCGCGGACACGTGCTGCAGAAGAAGCTGTTCGACAGCGGCTTGCACTTGAAAGCCACTGGTGACTCTGCGATCGTGGCGCCGCCGCTGATCGCGGAGCGCGAGCATGTCGATACGATCGTCGGAATCTTGCGCGACGCGCTCAAGTCAATCTAGTTTGTTGTTACAACGAGGGGAGCTCGGATGAAACGCTTTATTGCTGGTGTGGTGGGAGCAGTTGCGATGTTCGCGCTGCCGATGATGTCGGTCGCGCAGACGAAGGAAGTGACGATTGGTTATCAGGACATGGTGGTGCCGTATCGCGTTGCTCAGGAAGCCAAGGAGATCGAGAAAGCGACCGGCTACAAGATCAGCTGGAAACAGTTCGGCGGTGGCGGCGAAGTGATCAAGGCGATGGCGTCGGGTGCGGTGCAGATCGGCGAAGTCGGCTCAGCCGGCATTGCGGCCGCGGTGTCGCGTGGAGAGCCGCTTGAGGTGTTTTGGATCCTCGACGATATCGGCAGCGCGGAGGCGCTGGTCGTCAAGAAGAACTCTGGCATCAAGACGATTGCCGACCTTAAAGGCAAGAAGATTGCGATGCCGTTTAATTCGACCACGCACTTCCACATGATGGTCGCGCTCGAGCAGGCGAAGATCAACCCTGCCGACGTGCAGATTCTGAACATGCGTCCGCCAGAGGTGCGCGCCGCCTGGCAACGCGGCGACATCGACGCAACGTTTATCTGGGATCCCGTGCTCGCGGAAGCGAAGAAAGACGGCACGGTGATTCTGACGTCGGGAAAGATCTCCGCCGACACCGGTAAGGCAACATTCGACGGCTACGTCGTCAACCGCGACTGGGCGAAGGCGAACAAGGATTTCATGGTCAAGTTCGTCAAGGTGCTCGCGGCGGCGGACGACAACTACCGCAAGAACAAGGCGAAGTTCGGCAAGGACTCGGCGGAAGCCAAGGCGATTGCCAAGTGGTCGGGTGCAAAGCAGGAGGACGTAGCGGACAGCATGGCACTTTATGCGTTCCCGACCGCGCAGGAGCAGGCGACCAAATGGCTCGGCGGCGGCAAGGATTCGATCGCTGCGAAAGCGTTGGCTGCGACCGCTGACTTTCAGCTCTCGCAGAAGCAGATCGAGAAGAAGTTGCCGGACTACTCGACCGCGGTCAATCCATCCTATGTTCAGGAAGCGATGAAATAGGGGTTCCGCTGAGCAAGCTCGAAGTCCGCCATCTTTCTGTCCACTACACCGGCCGCCACGGGGCGGCCGGCACGCACGCACTGTCGGACATCAACCTCGCACTCGATCCCGGCGACTTCGTCGTCGCACTCGGTGCGTCAGGATGTGGCAAGACGACGTTACTTTCATGCATCGCGGGGTTCATGCCGTTCTCTGCGGGCGAAATCCTGCTCGACGGCAAGCCGGTAACCGGTCCCGGTGCCGAGCGCGGAGTGGTGTTCCAGAAGCACGCGCTGATGCCGTGGCTCGATGTTGTCGAGAACGTCGAATTCGGTCTGAAGATGCGCGGGGTAGACAAGGCCGAGCGCCGGGAGATTGCGCTGCAGAAGCTTGCCGCGGTCGGCCTCGAGAAGTTCGCCGATTCACCCGTCTATCAGATCTCGGGGGGCATGCAGCAGCGGGTCGGACTCGCGCGTTCGCTGGCGAGCGATCCTGAAGTGATGCTGATGGACGAACCGCTCGGCGCACTCGACTCGCTGACGCGCGAACAGCAGCAGGAGCTGATCCTCGAGCTCTGGTGGAAAACACAGAAGATGTTCTTCTTCATCACGCACAGCGTCGAGGAGGCGCTGTTCCTTGCGACCGAGCTGGTCGTGATGACCCCGTCGCCGGGCCGCATCGCGCATCGGTACCAACTCGACTTTGGGCGGCGCTTCATCGAGTGCGGCGACGCGCGCGTGGTGAAGTCCGACTCCGAGTTCATTCGTATTCGCGAGGAGGTGCTGCAGTTGATTCACTCGGCGCCACAAATACGCGAAGCGGCGTAGTTCTCGCGAGTGAGTCGGATGAGCACACCGAGTCATGTTGATGCGGCCAGAGCCGGAGCCGCGCGCGCGGAAGCGCCTGTACCTGCGACGCCCGTCCGTCAAGTCAGCGGCTACAGCGTGCCAGGCGAAGGTTCCAGCACGGTGATCGCCGTCGTTACAGTCGTGGCACTGCTGGTGCTGTGGTGGGTGGCGACGCACAACGGCTGGATCCGGGATCTGTTTCTGCCGCGACCGGAGCGCATCATCACTAGTTTTGCGGAAGCCTGGAAGGGAGAGATCCAGGGTGGCCGCCCACTGTACGAGCACTTCGGGTGGAGCTTGTTCCGCGTGTTCTTCGCCTTCGCGCTGGCCTGCGTGACCGCGATTCCCGTCGGCATCGCGATGGGAGTTTCACGGATCGCGCGCGGCATCTTCGATCCACCGGTCGAGTTCTACCGTCCGCTGCCACCGCTCGCGTATCTGCCGTTGATCGTGATCTGGTTCGGCGTCGAGGAGACCGCGAAGGTCGTGCTGATTTACCTCGCGTGCTTCGCGCCGCTGGCGATGGCGGCGCGCGCGGGCGTCAAGAGTGTGATGATCGAGCAGATCAATGCGGCCTATTCGCTCGGCGCTTCAAAATGGCAAGTGGTTCGTCACGTCGTCATTCCGGCCGCATTGCCGGAGATCTTCACCGGCATGCGGATCGCCATCGGCTTCGGCTGGACGACGCTGGTCGCGGCCGAGATGGTGGCCGCCCAAGCCGGGCTCGGCCAGATGGTGCTCAACGCGTCGAACTTCCTGCGCACTGATGTCGTCATCATGGGCATCGTCGTGATCGGCGTCGTCGCGTATGGGTTTGACCTGCTGATGCGCTACATCGAGCGGGCCGTTGTTCCGTGGAAGGGTCGCGGCTAGCGATTGATCGAACGGTCTCACGCCCCGACGTCAGGCGGAAGTTTCCCGATCACGCGGCGGATACGCGCGCCGGACGCAA
>CAWGRF010000026.1:0-22952 GCA_963824935.1 uncultured beta proteobacterium
ACATCTTCCACTCGTCTGACTTTGGGTCGTACTCCGATCCGGTAAAACAGTGCCACTCGCTGTCGTCGAGCTTCGGATAGTCGCCGCGATAGTAGTAGCCCGGCCACCGCGTCTCCTGCCTGAATAGTGTGTGCCGGGTCACCGACTCGCCGGTGATGATCCGGTGCTGAAGCTCCCATGCCCTCTGCAGTTGGTGCAGATCTTCGGCGCCGATGTTCTCGAAGTCCTCCGTGAGCATTTTGAGAAGCTCCAGGCCGCGGTTGAGCAACGGTTCGCTGGTGACATAGAACATGCCGACGCCACCGACATACTCGTCCATGATCTTTTCGAGCCGCTGCAGGCCGTGCAGCGGCGTGATATAGCTCGGCGCCACGGTGCCGGCGACGATTTCGTTGCGGCCGACGCGGTACGTTTCCAGCGGCTTGAATACCGCTTGCTTGAGCCGCGTGACCTCATCGTCATCGACTTGCGGCGATTCGGCCTTGCGCTCCATCACATACCTGACGGCCGCCTTGGCCGCGAGTCTTCCCTCGACAAACGAGCCCGCTGAAAACTTGTGTGCGGAGCCGCCGATCGTGTCGCCCGCGCCGAACAGTCCCTGCACCGTCGTCATGCGGTTGTAGCCCCACTGATACTCGGCCGGCGCGCAGTCTTCGGGCCCGCTCGCCCACGCACCGGAACAGGTGGCGTGAGAACCCATGATGTAGGGCTCGGACGTGATCAACTCGGAAGGCGTTTCCTTCGGATCGATGTTCTGCGCAGCCCACACCACGGCCTGTCCGATCGTCATGTCGAGAAAATCCTCCCAACCGATCTCCTCTTTCTCCTTGGTGTCCAGTACCTTCTGCGTGTGCATGTAGATCGGGCCTTTGCCTGCCTTGATCTCCTCGAGCATCGCGTGGTTGCGCAAGCATGTCGGCATCGGTTGGATATCTACGTAGTGGCCGACGCGCGCTTTGATCTCGGGGTAGCGATCCTTCTCGTAAAACTCCCCCGCAGCGTTCGTCGCGTGCGATTTCAGCAGCAGGAACCAAGCGCCGACCGGACCGTAGCCGTCCTTGAAGCGAGTGAGAACGATCTTGTTCTCCATCTGCGTCATCTTGGCGCCCGTCGGTATCAGCAGACCGTACGCTGACGCCGTACTCCACGGCGCATACCAGGTTCTTCCCATCCCTTCGCCAACGGACCTCGGCCGATAGATGTGCGAGCCGCCGCCGGCACTGACGATGACCGCTTTCGCCCTAAAGACGTAGAAATCTCCGTCGCGGACATTGAAACCGACCGCGCCCGCAACATGGTTGGGCCGCTTGCTGTCCATCAGCAGGTGCGTCACCATGATCCGGTTGTAGACCTCGGTGGCGGACTTTCGCGCGGCCTCGGCGACGATTGGTTTGTAGCTCTCGCCGTGGATCATGATCTGCCACTTGCCTTCGCGTAGATAGCGGCCGGTCTGCGGGTTCTTCAGAATCGGCAGGCCCCACTCCTCGAACTTGTGCACCGTAGAGTCCACGTGGCGCGCGATGTCGTAGACGAGGTCCTCTCGCACCAGACCCATCAAGTCGCCGCGTGAGTAGCGCACGAAGTCTTCGGGCTGGTTCTCGCCCCACTGCATGCCCATGTAACAGTTGATCGCCGACAGGCCTTGCGCAACCGCGCCGCTGCGCTCGACGTTCGCCTTCTCGACCAGCACGATCTTCAGATCGCGGCCCCAGTAGCGCGCTTCGTAAGCGGCGCCGCAACCGCCGAAACCGCCGCCGATGACGAGGATGTCCGAATCGACAAACTTGGTTCTTCTCGCCATCGCGCTACACCTTCCTGATGGTCGGCAGGGCGTCGATGTGCAGCGACTCGGGCTCGTGCGCGAGCAGTTGCGAGCTGAGAGCGCTCATGTCCGGCTTCTCGTAATCTTGTGCGGCCTTGATCGAACCCCAGGGTGTGGTCCTGATCGGGAATGCAAACTCTTTCAGCCGCCCATCGCGATACCTGATCTTCCAGGAGATCACGCCCTTTTCAGGTTCTCTCAGCACTCTCACTTTGTGCCCTAGCGGTGCGAAATCCGCATAGCCTCGTACGTCGATCGCATTTTGCGGGCACGCCTTCACGCACGAATAGCACTCCCAGCAGAAATTGGGCTCGATGTTGTACGACCTGCGATACACGGGGTCGATGTGCATGATGTCGGACGGACAAATATCCACGCACTCGCCGCAGCCGTCGCATCGCGACATGTCGGTGTAGGTCGGCATCGCGATCAACTCCTGATGATGTAGTTTTCAGTTGAAGGGCTCGGGAGATCGGAGCAACCGCTCGCGTCTTCGACCCTTCTCTGGAATGCGACTGCAGGCTTGAAAAACATGTGCGCGAACTTGGACCAAGGAACCGAAACGAAAAGCAGCGTCGTAAAGAAGATGTAGATCCCGAACAATATCCACGTCGCTGCGGTGTAGCCGACCGTCGTTTGCATGTAATGCCAGAGCAGCCCGAAGGCGACGCTGACGATGAGTGAGCCAACAAAGAGATCGGCTTGGCCCAGATGAAACGGCGAGTCGCCGTCATACGCAACGTTTACCCGCAAGAAGAAGAAAAACCATAACCCGCCGACCAGAATCATCAGCGCACCCACGGTCCATAGGGTGGGCAGCAGATCGCGGGTGTCGTCACGCCGGCCGGATAGGCGAAGATCATCACGACCGTCGCGATCACGTACAGGAAGAAGCCATACATCATCAACAGATGCGAGATTCGCCTCGGCCACTTGCAGAACTCGCCGGACACCGCAGCTTCGGCGATGGTTGCCATCGCCAGCGACGCCGTCTCGCTGCCGCTCAGGCGGTCGCAGCGCCGCAGCCATTGCTTGTTCCCTGCGCTGTGTAAAGAACTTGCCGCTGCCCTTGTGACGCACGTCGGCTAACGTTCCGACCACCACTGCAAGTGCCATCAGGATGATGTACGCCTGCATCGTAACGGGGCAGCAAATCAGTCACTGCAGCAAATGGATTGTTGATGAACATCGTTCCCCCGTGTCGGTCTGCGTTCTCTTCTGGCCCCGAATTTAGCGCATGGCGCTTTCCGATGGTGGCATCATCGCACCGACTTGCGCGATGAAGAGTTCAATGCTCGTTTGCCAGATAACGGACCTGCACGTCAGGTTGCCGGGTGAGCTGTCTCGACGAGTCGTCGACTGTGCGGCGTTGCTCGAGCAGTGCGTTGATGCGATCTTGCGATTGCCGCAACAGCCCGACGTTGTGATTGCGACCGGCGATCTCGTCGACGGCGGCCGCGTGGACGAATACGCGCATGTGCGCCAACTCCTTGCACCGCTATCGATGCCGGTGTACTTGATACCCGGCAACCGTGACGACCGCGCAGCAATGCGAAGCGCGTTCTCGGATCATGATTATCTGAACCAATGGCAGCCGTTCATCCAGTACGTCATCGACGACTGGCCGTTGCGAATCGTGGCGCTGGACACGGTTGTACCGACTGAAAGCGGTGGCCGCCTGTGCGCGGAGCGTCTCGCCTGGCTGGAGAGAACGTTGGCATCCGAGCGCGACAAGCCAACGCTATTGATCATGCATCATCCGCCGTTTCCGACTTTTATCGGCCGGATGAACCAGCACGGATTCGACGGCAGCGAAAGCCTTGCTGGGATCGTCGCGCGCAATCCGCAGATCGAGCGGGTCCTTTGTGGCCACATCCACCGCCCGGTCACCTTTCGTTTCGCCGGCACCATCGCTTCAATTTGCCCGAGCACCGCGCACCAGACGACACTCAACCTGGCCTCCGATGCCGTGCCCACATTCATGTTGGAGCCTCCCGGATTCCAGCTGCACGTGTGGAAACAGGGCGTAGGTGTCGTCAGTCACACTGCCTGTATCGGTGACTATGCGGGCCCGTATCCCTTTCGTTAGGCGCTGCGGCGCTTCTTCGCGTGGATGTTCTTGAAAAGCTGTTCCAGCGTGCTCGCCGCCGGCCCCGGCGCATCGTGCTGCCGGAGGTCGACGACGAACGCATCGTCGAGGCTGCGCGCAGGCTGAAGGACGAGAGGCTCGCCGAGCCGATCCTGCCGCTCGATCCGCAGTCGAGCCCGCGGCTCGCCGTATATGCCGAGCTCTACGGCAATCCGAGGATCGCCCAGCGCGCGGTGCGCAAACCGCTGCTGCATGCCGGCATGATGGTCAAGGCGGGCGATGCCGACGCGATGCTCGCCGGGGTCGCGCATCCGACGGCGCGCGTGATCGAGGCCGGGCTGATGACGATCGGCCTCGCAGAGGGCATCCGCACCCCTTCGAGCTTCTTTCTGATGATCCTCGAGGAAAGGGTTCTGATCTATTCCGATTGCGCGGTCAACGCCGAGCCGGACGCCGAGCAGCTCGCCGACATCGCGCTTGCTTCGGCGGCGAGCTGCCGCGCGCTGCTCGAGGAAGAGCCGCGCGTCGCGCTGCTTTCCTTCTCGACGAAGGGCAGCGCACGCCACGCCCGTACGGAGAAGGTCGTACGCGCGCTTGAGATCGCTCGAGTACGCGACCCGCGACTGGCGATCGACGGCGAGCTGCAGGCCGACGCAGCTCTCGTCGAGTCAATTGCAAAGACCAAGGTGAAGACCGAAAGCGCGGTGGCAGGCCGCGCCAACGTGCTGGTATTTCCGGATCTCGACTCCGGCAACATCGCTTACAAGCTCACCCAGCACCTTGCCGGCGCGCGCGCTATCGGCCCGATCCTGCAAGGTTTCGCGCGTCCCGTCAGCGACCTCTCGCGCGGCGCGAGCGTCGAGGACATCGTCGCCGCCGCGGCGCTTCTCTCAGCGCAGATCTAAGGGGACGTACTCGCGCGGCTGCGGTCCGTTGTACAGCGTAAGCGGGCGGATGAGGATGTTGTTTTCCATCTGCTCGAGCACCTGCACTGTCCAACCTGGCACGCGGCCGATGGCGAAGATCGGCACGAAGAGGTCGGCGGGAATCCCGTTCAGGTAGTAGACGACGCCGGCGTAGAAGTCGACGTTGACGTTCACACCGTGGCGCGCATAGGGCTTCATCACCTCCACCAGCGCCTCCAGAATCTGGTACCACTTCGGCTCGCCCATCTCGCGCGAGAGCTTCTCGACGCCCGCGCGCATGTGGCGCGCGCGCGGATCCTCAGCGCGGTAGACGCGGTGCCCAAAGCCCATCACTGGCTCCTTGTTGGCGCGCTTACGCCTGACGTACTCCGCCGCGTTGGCCGCCTCACCGATCTCCTGCGCCATGTTCATCACGTTCTCCGCCGCGCCGCCGTGCGCCGGGCCCGACAGCGCGGCGATCGCCGCGGTGATCGCGGCGTGCAGGTTGGCTTCCGTGCCCGCCACGACTCGAGCGGTGAACGACGACGCGTTCGAGCCGTGCTCGGCGTGCAGGATCATGTCGGTGTCCATCAACCGCGCGGCATCCGCGCTCGGCGCAACGCCCTTCAGCATGTAGAGGAAGTTCGCGGCGTGTCCGAGCGTCGGATCGGGCGGCACCGGGTCGCGGCGGTTGCGAATGTGCTCGTGCGCTGCGACGATCATCGGCACCTGCGAAGCGAGCCGCACGCCTTTGCGCACGATCGCCTGCGGCGAGTTGTCGGCCACGTCGGGATCGAAGGCAGCGAGCGCCGACACCGCAGTACGCAGCACATCCATCGGATGCGCATTTTTTGTAATTTCAATGAGCTTGTTGATCTCAGGAGGCAGCTTGCGCGCGGCTTTCAGGTCGGCTTCAAAGCGAGCGAGCTCCTCCTTGCCGGGTAACTCCCCCTTGAGCAGCAGGTAGCAGGTCTCCTCGAAGGTTGAGTGTTCGGCGAGGTCGTGAATCGAGTACCCGCGGTAGCGCAGCTCGCCGGCGCGCCCATCGATGTAACAGACGCGCGACCGCTCGAAGTAGACGCCTGTGAGCCCGCGATGGATGTCGACCTTCTGAGTGTCCTCGCTCATCCCTTGACTCTCCGCAGAGCGAACGCCGTTAATATCAATGGGTTGCCGGGCGCCGGTTCCCGTCGTCCGCTATCGGCTAAGGCTTTAATCACGTTCCGCATGCCAACCAGCGTAAAGTAAAACCGCAGCGTCACCCAAGCGAGGATAACGATGACCGACATGAAGCAACCCAATCGCACCGTCACCCAGGGCGTCCAGAGAATGACGCCGTCAGAGGCGTTCGTCGAAACCATGGTGGCGCAGGGTGTGACCGATATCTTCGGCATCGTCGGTTCCGCGTACATGGATGCACTCGATATCTTCCCGGCCGCCGGGATTCGCTTCATTCCAGTCGCGCACGAGCAGGGCGCGGTGCACATGGCCGACGGCTACGCGCGCGTGTCGGGTCGCCATGGCGTCTGCATCGGCCAGAACGGTCCGGGCGTCACCAATTTTGTAACCGGAGTCGCGGCGGCCTACTGGGCGCATTCGCCGGTCGTCGATGATCACGCCCGAGACCGGCTCAATGACGATGGGTCTCGGCGGTTTCCAGGAGACCGAACAGCTGCCGATCTTTTCGAAGATCACCAAGTATCAAGGCCATGTGATGAATCCAAAGCGGATCGCCGAAATCACGTCGCGCTGCTTCGACCGCGCGCTGCTCGAGATGGGAACGACGCAGCTCAATATTCCGCGCGATTATCTTTTACGGCGATATCGAAGTTGAAATCCCGCAGCCGATTCGCATCGGAAAAGGAGCGGGCGATGAAGCTGCGCTTGATGAAGCCGCTCACATACTGGCCGAGGCGAAATTCCCGGTCATTCTCGCGGGCGGCGGAGTGATGTTTGCCGAAGGTACAAAAGAGGCAATCACGTTGGCCGAATTACTGCACGCACCTGTCGCAAACAGCTATTTGCATAACGACACGTTTCCCGCTTCGCATCCGTTATGGTGTGGACCGCTCGGCTATCAGGGGTCGAAGGCGGCGATGAAGTTGATTAGCCAGGCTGACGTTGTGCTCGCCCTGGGTTCGCGTCTTGGACCCTTCGGCACGCTGCCTCAGTACGGCCTGGATTACTGGCCGAAAAAGGCGAAGATCATTCAGATCGATACCGACGCAAAGGTGCTCGGCTTGGTCAAGCCGATCTCGGTAGGTATTAACGGCGACGCAAAGGCCGCGGCGGCCGCGTTGATTAAGCGCCTGCAGGGCAAGACCCTCGCGTGCCAACAGAACAAAGCCGAGCGCGACAAAAAAATCAAGGCGGAAAAATCCGCGTGGGAGTCGGAGCTCGACAAGTGGACTCACGAGACCGACCCATACTCGATCGAGATCTCGAAGAACTCCAGCTATATGCATCCGCGTCAGATGTTGCGTGAGTTGGAGCGCGCGATGCCGAAACACGCGATGGTATCGACCGACATCGGCAATATCTGCTCGGTGTCGAACTCGTATCTACGCTTCGAGGAGCCGCGTTCGATGCTGGCGGCGATGAGCTTCGGCAATTGCGGTTATGCATTCCCGGTCGCCTGTGGGGCCAAGGTGGCGGCACCCGACCGTCCGGCCTTCGCCTACGTCGGCGACGGCGCATGGGGAATTAGCTTGAATGAATTGCTGACGTGCGTGCGCGAGAAAATCGGTGTCACTGTCGTGCTGTTTAACAATGGCCAATGGGGCGCCGAGAAAAAGAACCACGTCGACTTTTACTCGCAGCGTTATCAAGCGGTCGAGCTCGACAATCCGAGTTGGGTCGCGGTTGCGAAGTCATTCGGTTGCGAAGGAATTCTGGTCGATAAGCTGTCCGACGTTGGAGCCGCTTTGCAGCAGTCGGTCAAGAGTCAGGCGGAAGGAAAGACGACCGTGCTCGAGTTGATGGTGACGAAGGAGCTCGGCGATCCGTTCCGCCGCGACGCATTGTCGAAGCCGGTCCGTCACTTGGAGAAATACAAGGAATACGTCTAGCCTGTTGGGCATCAGTAGGTGATTGTCGACATCATCTATAGGAGAAGCTGTGAGAACTCCTGCGCAGGGATTTGGCCATCGAAACTGTCTTGCTATGACAGTAGTTGCAATGCTTATCGGAAGTGCCCATGCCGCGGACGTCGCGCCAGACGAGCTTGGGAATCTCGTTAAGGGCAGAAAGTGGATGATTTCCGTTAGTGGAAACTTTCCGGTCGAGAGCCCGTATTGGGATTTTCATGCCGATGGCTCTATGTGCGTTCGCTTGCCGGGCAGCAAGCCGGATGCCCCATGCGCGGACGCCGGTCAGTGGAGGATCGACGGTCAAGCTCTTTGCTGGGATCTGAAATGGTATGGTGAGACGTACGGCTTGAAGTCGGCGTGCATGCGGATTCAGAAGGTCGGCGAGCAGCAATTTGAAGCCTTCAACATAACGCGTGGATATCGCCAGTTCTTCTTTCGGCCGGTGAAGTAGATCGCCGATGCGCGCACCTGTCAGTATCCACGTGTCCGATGCCGGCACGGCCGGTTAACTTGGGTACGTTAATAAGCAAGGAGACTTCGATGCAAGCGAACTTTTCTTCGTCTGGCCGGCGCCGGTGGCTTGCGGTTACCGCTGCCATTGCAGCAAGCGCGCTGGTACCAACGCTCGTACATGCGCAGGACAAGTATCCATCGCGTCCGATCGAGCTGATCGTTCCATGGGGCGCGGGTGGTGGTGCGGATCAGCTGGCGCGACGCGTTTCCAAGCTGGTGGAACCCGATCTGAAGACTTCGATACCGGTGATCAACGTACCGGGCGCGACCGGTAACACCGGCATGACAAAGCTGCTTTCCGCGGCGCCCGATGGCTACAGCACCGCGATCCTGATCGGCGACACGCTGGCGACGATCGCCGGCGGCGGCGGACGCTGGAAGCTGGCCGATGTTGTGCCGCTAGGCGTGCTGATTCGTCAGCCGACCGGTTTGTACGTGAAGACGGACAGCAAATACAAAACGTTTGATGACTTACTCGCAGACGCGCGCAACAACGAAGTCAAAGTTGCGATCCTCGGCTTCGGAAGCGCCGACGAGATCCTGATCAATCAGATCGTTGCGAAGGGAGCGAAGCTGC
Source organism: uncultured beta proteobacterium (assembly GCA_963824935.1). Lineage (GTDB taxonomy): Bacteria > Pseudomonadota > Gammaproteobacteria > Burkholderiales > Burkholderiaceae_F > JACCZX01. The sequence continues at coordinate 8,996 of CAWGRF010000026.1, forward strand.
GTATGGTGCCGTTCGCTCAACCGGGCGAGCGCTATTCCTCGATCCTCGGGGGCCACGCCGACGTGCTGGTCGAACAGGCGGGCGACATTCGCTCGTTTCTGGACGGCAAGCAGATGCGTCCGCTGGTGTTTTTCGCAAGCGCGCCGGCGCCTGGCTTTGCATCTGTTCCGCTTGCAAAGGACAGCGGTTTCCCGATCGTCATCAATCAGTTTCGTTCGATCGTCGTGCGCGCGGGTACCGACGCGAAGCAAGTCGCCGCACTGTCGGCGGCGCTCGAAAAGGCCGCACGTTCTCCGGAGTTCGTCAAGTATCTCGAGGATGAGCTTGCCTATGCCGACAGCTTTATTCCCGCCGCACAGGCCAGTGCCTTTCTCGAGCGAGAGTTGAAGTCAATCGAGCAAAACGCGCCGAAGAAACAGTAATTGCACCGGCCGCGCCGACAGAAGATGGACGCCGCGACCGGAAAGCGAACTGCGATCAAAGAGCGGCTGCGGCTCGCGCTGCCGCACACGGTGATGTTGATCGTCGCCGGACTGTTGTACTACGCGACCTCATTGATCGACACGTCCGGCGCGCGCGGCTCCCGTCTCGGGCCGGATTTCTGGCCGCGGGTCATCATTGCTGCGATGGCGGCATTGTGCATCTACGAGATCGGCAAACGGCTGATCCTGAGCAGTGCGCACGACGCGGCGGGGTTGACCGCCGGCTTGAGCCGCGCGCCAGTTGAGAACGATGCGCCGATTGCACCCGAAGCGCCGATCGACAATCGCAAGCTCGCTGCGGGCCTTCTCCTGATCGCAGCTTTCGTCTTCGGTGTCGCTTATGTCGGATTCTTTGTGGGGACAGCGTTGTTCCTCGCGCTGTTTTCCTGGGGCGGCGGCTATCGGCGCGCATTGCCGGTGGCGCTTGTCAGCCTGATCGGCGCGTTCGTGCTGCTGGTGATCTTCATGCGCATCGCGTACGTGTCGCTGCCGCTTGGCGTCGGGCCGTTTCAGCAGGTGTCGGTGCTGCTGCTGCGGTTGCTCGGCGTTTAAGAATCAACTGCGATGGACGTTCTGGTTAACCTGCTGCACGGACTGATCAACATCTTCACGCCGCTGAACTTCGCGGTGATGGTGATCGGCCTGGTGCTGGGAATGCTGGTCGCGGTGCTGCCCGGGCTGACGCTGGTGATGGGTGTCGTACTCGCGCTGCCGTTCACCTACAAGATGGGAGTGGAGCCGGCGCTGATCCTGCTGACGGCGATGTACGCGTCGGGCACGTACGGAGGCGCCATCACGTCGATTCTGTTCCGGATTCCCGGCGAGCCGATGGACGTCCCGTTGCTGTGGGATGGCTATGCGATGACGCGCCGTGGCCAGGCGGCAAAGGCGCTCGGCTATTCGCTGATCGCCGCGCTGGTCGGCGGGTTGCTGTCGGCAATCGTGATGGTCGCATTGTCGGAGCCGGTCGCTCATGTCGCATTGAGTTTTTCGTCACCCGAATTTTTCGCGATCACCGCATTCGGTCTGGCCAGCGTCGTCGCGCTTGGCGGCGGCTCGCTGGTCAACGCGTTGATCAGCTTGTGCATCGGGCTATTGATCGCGAGCGTCGGTGTCGATGCCATTTACGGTGCGGAGCGCTTGGCGTTCGGCATTCCTTTTCTGCAGGATGGCATTGAATTCCTGCTGGTGATGGTTGGCGCCTATGGCATCGGCGAAGTGTTGACGCGGCTGCAGACAGGCTTCGCAGCCGAGGGCGGAGCGCACGAGACCGGTAGCGCGCGGACGCGGTTCAGGACTGCGTTTCCACGCCTGGCGGAGCTGCTGGCGATCAAAGGCTCATTCATCCGCGGCACAGCGACCGGCATCGCAGTGGGTATCGTGCCAGGCGCTGGAGCAACCGTCTCCGCATTTGTCGCGTATGGCATCGAAGGCCAGTTCGCGTCAAAGAGCAAGAGCGGTTACCGGCTGGGCGACGGCGCGCCCGAGGGGATCGTCGCCGCCAAGTCAGCCGCAACGGCATCGGTAGGCGGCGCGTTGGTGCCGTTGCTGACGATGGGAATTCCGGGCAGCGGTGCGACGGCGATCATGCTGGCTGCGTTTCTGTTGCACGGCATTCAACCGGGTCCGCAGGTCTTCATCTCGAGTACGTCGCTGATCTACACGGTGTTCGCCGCGGTTTTCGTCGGCGTCATCGGCATGTGCATCCTCGGTTACTTTGCGATCAAGCCGTTGTGCAAGGTGCTGGACGCGCCGGAAGCGGTGGTGTCCGCGTTCGTTGTCGTATTTTGCTTCATCGGTGCGTTCGCGGCGCGTAGTAACCTGTCCGATCTGTACGTGATCGCGATCTTTGGACTGGTTGGATTCCTGTTCGAGCGCTTCAAGTTTCCGATTGCGCCGCTGGTGCTCGGTACCATCCTCGGCCCGCTTACCGAGAATGCGTTCATGACAACGATGGTGAGCTTCAATAACGATTGGACGGTGTTCTTCACTCGCCCGATCAGTGGCACGATTCTGACTGTTTCGATCATAGGACTCGCGTTTCCGCTTTTGCGCACGATGTGGGGACGCAGGCGTACAGCGCGAGCGGCCGTGTGAAGTCGTATGAATGAGCTTGTTTCTCCCGATGTGGTGCCAGCGGCGCGCAACGTCGCGGAGCTGATTACGCGCGCGCGTGCAGCGCAGAAGATTGCCGACGGCTATGACCAACAGCGCGTCGATGAGCTGGTCATGGCGGCTGGATGGGCGATCGTCGAGCCCGCGCGCAATCGCGAGCTCGCCGAGCTTGCAGTCCGCGATACCGGCGTCGGCAACGTCGACGACAAGATCCGAAAGAACTATCGCAAGACATTCGGACTGTTGCGCGATCTCAAATCGGCACGCTCGGTCGGTGTGATTGCCGAGCATCCGGAGCTCGGCATCATCGAGATTGCACGGCCGGCTGGGGTCGTCGCGGCAATCACGCCATCGACCAATCCAGCAGCGACGCCGGCCAACAAGATCATCAATGCGCTGAAGGGGCGCAACGCCGTGATCGTCGCGCCGTCGCCAAAGGGCTGGACGACCTGTGCACGACTGCTGCAGTTCGTTCACCAGCAGTTCGATCGCATCAACGCGCCGCGCGATCTGGTGCAGATGCTGCCGCAGCCGGTCACGAAGGAGTCCACGCACGAGCTGATGCGCCAATGTGATCTGGTGGTTGCGACCGGCTCGCAGGCCAATGTGCGCGCTGCGTATACGAGCGGCACGCCGGCGTTCGGCGTCGGCGCTGGCAACGTTGCGGCGATCATCGATGAGACCGCCGACGTCGCCGACGCGGCGCAGAAGATCATCCTGTCGAAGGCGTTCGACAATGCGACCAGCTGCTCGTCAGAGAACAGCGTGGTGTTGCTCGACGCTGTCTACGAAGGCGCGCTCAGTGCGTTGGAGGCGCACGGCGCTGTACTGCTGACGCGCGAAGACAAGGTGAAGTTGCAGCGAACGATGTGGCCCGACGGTAAGCTGTCATCAGAGGTGATCGGCCAATCGGCGGCGGCAATCGCCGAGCGCGCAGGCCTGGCGGCGGTGGCGGCGAAAAAGCCGCGCGTGCTGATGGTCGAAGAAGACAGCTTCGGTCCCGCGCATCCATTTTCCGGCGAGAAGTTGAGCCCAGTGCTGACTGTGTATCGCGCGCGCGATTTCGACGACGCGATGCAGATCGTCGAACGCATCTATGGGTTCATCGGCGCCGGGCACTCGGTCGGTCTGCATTCGGCACGCAATGATCGCGCATTGATGCTCGGCAAGCGGCTTCCGGTGTCGCGCGTGATCGTCAATCAGGTGCACTGCATTGCTACCGGCGGCAGCTTTGACAATGGCCTGCCGTTTTCGCTGTCGATGGGCTGCGGCACATGGGGGCGCAATAATTTTTCCGACAACATGAACTATCGCCACTACTTGAACATTACGCGCGTATCGACGACGATTGCTGAGCACGTTCCGTCGGAAGACGAGATCTTCGGCGCCTATTTCAAACGCCATGGCCGCGCCTGAGTTGCGCACAGTCCGCGAGCTGATTGACGCGCGCGCAAGCGACAACCCGGACGCTACTTTTTTCATTGCGCCACACACCGGCCGTTCGTTGACGTACAGAGAGCTGCGCGATTCATGCGTTGACGCCAGCGCAATGCTCGCTGCGCGCGGGCTGCAAGCTGGCGAGCATGTGTCATTGGTGCTGCCGAACGGCATTCAGACGATTCGGCTGCTGCTCGGTGCGATGTACGGCGGTTATTGCGTGCACCCCGTCAACCTGTTGTCACAACCGGAGCAGATGCGTTACGTGCTCGAGCACGCCGATGCGCGCGTCGTGTTCACTGCACCCGACTGGGTCGAGCGCATACGCAACCAGACCGCTTCAGCGTCGCGGCCGATCGAAGTGACTGCAGTCGATCCGGACGGCGCCGAGCTGCCGGGTGAAGATGCCGGAGCGTGTTCATCATTGCCCGAGCCGTCACCCGATTCGCTCGCGCTACTGATGTACACGTCCGGCACGACAGGCAAGCCGAAGGGCGTGATGCTGACGCACGCCAACCTCGCGGCCAACGCGCTCGCGATCAGCCAAGAACATCGGCTGACCAGCGCTGATAGAGTCAGTGCCGTGCTGCCGCTGTATCACATCAATGCATTTGCCGTGACGATGCTGGCGCCGATTGCGCATGGCGGCAGCTTGGTAATGCCGCCGAAGTTCTCGGCAGCAGGCTTCTGGGATCTGGCGATCGATTATCGCTGCACTTGGCTCAACGTCGTACCGACGATAATTTCGTATCTGCTCGAAGGAGCGGCGCCCGCGCGCGACAAGCTCGCAAGCATTCGGTTCTGCCGCTCGGCATCGGCTGCACTGCCACCCGAACACCATCGAGCGTTCGAAGCGAAGTTCGGCATCGACATCATCGAAACGATGGGCCTGACCGAGACCGTCGCGCCGGTGTTTTCAAATCCGATCGAGCGCGAGCTGCGGAAAATAGGCTCGGTCGGAACAGCGTCGGGCTGCGAAGCGCGCGTCGTCGATGCAACCGGCACGCCTGTCGCCGACGGCACGATCGGCGAAATTGTGATTCGCGGACCGCAGGTGACCCCCGGCTACTACAAGAATTCCGAAGCCACCGCTGGAGCGTTTTTCGGTGACTGGTTTCGCAGCGGCGACCTCGGCTATCGCGACGCCGACGGCTTCTACTTCATCACGGGCCGCATCAAAGAATTGATCATCAAAGGCGGCGAGAACATCGCGCCACGCGAGATCGATGAAACGCTACTGCGGCATCCGGCCGTGCTCGATGCCGCCGCCGTCGGAATTCCCGATCGGCACTACGGGCAGGACATCATGGCATGCGTGATCGTGCGCGACGGACAACGATGCTCCGAAGATGAGCTGCGCGATTTCTGCAGCCGCGAGCTGGGGCGCTACAAGACGCCAAAGGTCATCCGGTTTGTTGACGAGCTTCCACGGGGACCGTCCGGCAAGGTGCAACGCCTAAAGCTCGCCGAACTTGATGTGTTCACCCCCGGTCGCTCCGCGCCTGCCCCCCGCGGGGGCGCGCGATGAGCTTGGGGCGGCCCGGCGCTCATCGCTCAGCCGCCGCGTAATGCGGCTACTCAATCGTCTCCCGATCGCACGATGGCTGCCTGAATTGCGAGAACCCGGCGCAGCTCGCGCCGATGTACTCGCTGGTTTGACGGGTGCGATCGTCGTGCTGCCGCAAGGCGTTGCATTCGCGACGCTCGCCGGCATGCCGCCGGAGTACGGACTGTACGGCGCGATGGTGCCGTGTGTCGTGGCCGCATTGTTCGGCTCGAGCCGCTTGATGATGACGGGACCGGCGACTGCAATTTCGCTGACGACGCTGGCGTTGATGGCGCCGCTCGCAACGCCGGGTTCATCTTCCTATATCGCGCTGGTGCTGACATTGACTTTTTTGGTGGGTGCCTTGCAGTTGGCATTCGGACTCTCGCGCGCCGGCCGGCTGATCGACTTTGTGCCGCACTCGGTGATCGTCGGCTTCACTGCAGGCGCGGCGATCTTGATCATCAACAGCCAGATCGGACCGTTCCTGGGACTCGATCTGGCGCGCGGCACCAGCGTCATCGATAACGTTCGCGCGGCGCTGGCGCAGTGGCACAGTGTTGCTCCGAGTGCGCCGCTGGTGGGCTTGCTGACGATCGCTGCAGTGCTCGTGTGGCAGCCGCTGAATCGCTGGGTGCCGGCGATGTTGGCCGGCGTTGTCGTCGGCTCTGTCGCTGCGTGGTTGTTCGCACAGCACGTTCCGCAGTGGCCGCGATTAGCGACGGTCGAAGCGCTGCCGCGCGCGTTGCCGCCGCTATCGATGCCTGATCTGTCGCTCGACACGGTGCGCGCGTTGTTCGGAGCAACGATGGTGATGACGTTACTCGCGCTGACCGAAGCGGTGGCGATCGCGCGCGCGCTTGCGCCGCGGTACGGCGACAAGCTCGACGGCAATCAGGAGTTCATCGGCCAAGGTCTTGCGAATCTTGCAGGTTCGTTCTTCTCCGCATATCCGGTCAGCGGTTCGTTCAACCGTTCAGGCGTCAATGCCGTGTCTGGTGCGCGCACACCGTTCGCTGCGATCTGCTCGGCGCTGTTCCTGATCGCGATTCTGTTCTTCGTTGCACCGCTGGCGCGCTACCTGCCGTTTGCGGTGATCGCGGCGCTGTTGTTCCTGGTCGCGTGGGGCTTGATCGACTATCGCGAGATCCGCCGCATCTGGAACGAGGAAGCGCACGAACGCTGGCCGCTGATCGTCACCTTCATTGCGACAATCACGTTGTCGCTCGAATGGGCGATTCTGCTCGGCATTACCGTAGCGCTGCTCGCGCAACGGTTTGCGCGGCGCTGACATGAACGATCCACAGTACGACTACATCGTCATCGGCGCTGGTTCAGCCGGCTGCGTGCTTGCAGCACGGCTGTCGGAGGATCCAGCGACGCGCGTGCTGCTGCTCGAGGCGGGACCGGAAGACCGTTCGCTCTGGATTCACTTGCCGATCGGTTACGGCAAGACGATGTGGGACGCGCGCTACAACTGGTGCTTTTACACCGATCCGGAACCGAGCATGAACGGTCGCCGCATTTACTGGCCGCGCGGTAAAACGCTTGGCGGTTCGAGTGCCATTAACGGCCTGATCTACATGCGCGGCCAGCGAGAGGATTACGACCGATGGCACGCGCTTGGCAACGTGGGCTGGGGCTACGACGACGTGCTGCCGTATTTCATTCGCAGCGAGCGCAATGAGCGCGGCGCCAACGCGTTCCATGGTGGCGAGGGTCCGCTGCTCGTATCCGATATCGTGCCAAGACATCCGCTGATCGATGCGTTTGTCGACGGTGCATCATCGCTCGGCGTGCCGCGCAATGATGACTTCAACGGGTCGACTCAGGAAGGAGCAGGGTACTTTCAGCTGACGACGTGGCGCGGATGGCGTTGCAGCGCTGCGGATGCCTATTTAAAACCGGCGCGTCGTCGGCCCAATTTGCGCACTGAGACCAATGCGCATGCGACGCGAATTTTGTTCGATGGCCGGCGCGCGACGGGCGTCAGCTATCGGCAAGACGGTCGCGATATCCAGGCGCTCTGCACGCGAGAAGTGTTGTTGGCAGCCGGTGCGATTCAATCGCCGCAACTGCTGCAGTTATCCGGAATCGGTCCGGCAGCGCTTCTTGCGCAGCATGGCATCGACATCGTGCACGATCTGCCAGGTGTCGGTGAAAATCTGCAGGATCATCTGCAGATCCGGCTGATCTACGAATGCACGCAGCCGATCACAACCAACGACGAGCTGCGCTCGCTGGTTGGCCGCGCGAAGATCGGGATGCAGTGGCTGATTTCACGGCGCGGACCGCTGGCTGTCGGAATCAATCAGGGTGGCTGCTTTATGCGTGCGCTGCCTGAGTCAACCACACCGGATATCCAATTTCACGTGGCTACGCTGTCGGCCGATATGGCAGGCGGCGCGGTACATCCATTTTCCGGGTTCACGTTGTCGATCTGCCAGCTGCGCCCAGAGTCGCGCGGGCACGTCGCGATCAGATCGCGCGATCCGCTGCAGCCACCGTCGATGCAGCCGTGTTACTTGACAACCGAGCTTGATCGCCGAACGACGGTAGCCGGCATGCGGGCCGCACGCTCGATCGCGCAATCCGAACCGATGCGTCCGTTCGTTCGGCGCGAGGTCAGCCCGGGTGCGCAGTCGATTGATGATGGTGCGCTGCTGGAATTTGCGCGCAACAATGGCGCAACGATTTTTCATCCGTCAGGCACGTGCAAGATGGGCAGCGATCCGCTGGCCGTCGTCGACGCGCGGCTGCGAGTGCACGGAATCGGCGGTCTGCGCGTCGTCGATTGCTCGATCATGCCGCTTCTGGTCAGCGGCAATACGAATGCGCCGGCCATCATGATCGCCGAGAAAGCGGTCGACATGATTCGTGAAGATGCGCGGGGCTATCAGTTTCTTCGACAGACACCCGAAGATTCAAACCGCAACGAAATGCACGACACATCCAGCGAAGTACGAGTAGGATAGCCGCATGCATTGCGGCTCGAGCCGCCGCGGTATTGAGGAGATGACGATGGGCCACGCCGAACTAGAGCTTCAGGACGCGCCTCAGGCGAGAACGATCTCGATGGACGAGTACTGGATGCCGTTCACGCCGAACCGCGATTTCAAGCACGAACCAAAGATGGTCGTGCGCGCAGAAGGCATGTATCTCTGGAACGAGCGCGGCGATCGCCTGATCGACGCTTCGTCCGGCCTGTTCTGCGTCAACGCTGGCCATTGCCGCCAGGAAATCGCGAAAGCGGTCGGGGCTCAGCTCAGCGAGCTCGACTTCATCGCGCCGTTTACTCGCGGGCATCCGAAACAATTCGAGCTGGCGAGTCGGATTGCGACGATGACTCCCGGCGATCTGAACCGCATCTTCTTCACGAATTCAGGTTCTGAAGCAGTTGACACCGCGATGAAGGTTGCGCTTGCTTATTGGCAGGCGAAAGGTCAGGCCGGGCGCACGATGTTCGTCTCGCGCGAGCGCGCCTACCACGGCGTGAATTTCGGCGGCGTGTCGCTTTCGGGCATGGCGAACAACCGACGCCGATTCGGGCCGTTGTTGCCCGGCATCGCGCACATGCGACACACGCATATCAAGGAGAATTTCTTTCAGCCTGGCGAAGGCGCCCGAGGTGTCGAACTGGCCGAAGACCTGCTCCGCTACGTCAATCTGTACGGTGCCGAGAACATCGCGGCGTGCTTCGTCGAGCCGATCGCAGGCTCGAGCGGTTGCCTCGTGCCGCCGCAGGGCTATCTGAAGCGACTGCGTGAAATCTGCGATGCACATTCGATCCTGCTGGTCTTCGATGAAGTGATCACCGGATTCGGCCGTACCGGCCAGGCGTTTGCAGCGCAAAGCTTTGGCGTGACGCCGGACCTGATGACGATGGCGAAGGGCATCACCAACGGCGCGCAGCCGATGGGCGCCGTGGCGATCAGCGAGCGCATACACGACACGATCATCGATGCAGCGCCCGAGGGTGGCATCGAGTTTTTCCACGGTTACACGTACTCAGGTCATCCCGCTGTGTGCGCAGCTGGACTGGCGACTCTCGATATCTACGAGCGCGACGGCTTGTTCGACAAAGCCCGTGCGCTGGCGCCGTATTTTCTCGAAGGGTTGTTCTCGCTGCGCGATATTCCGGTTGTGTCGGATATCCGCGGCTACAGCATGTTCGGTGCGGTCGACGTGCATGCCGATAAAGTGCCGGGCAAGCGCGGACACGTGCTGCAGAAGAAGCTGTTCGACAGCGGCTTGCACTTGAAAGCCACTGGTGACTCTGCGATGGTGGCGCCGCCGCTGATCGCGGAGCGGGAGCATGTCGATACGATCGTCGGAATCTTGCGCGACGCACTCAAGTCAATCTAGTTTGTTGTTACAACGAGGGGAGCCTCAGATGAAACGCTTTATTGCTGGTGTGGTGGGAGCAGTTGCGATGTTCGCGCTGCCGATGATATCGGTCGCGCAGACGAAGGAGGTGACGATCGGCTATCAGGATATGGTCGTGCCGTATCGCGTCGCTCAGGAAGCAAAGGAGATCGAGAAAGCAACCGGCTACAAGATCAACTGGAAGCAGTTTGGTGGCGGTGGGGAAGTCATCAAGGCGATGGCGTCGGGAGCCGTGCAGATCGGCGAGATCGGTTCGGCAGGTATCGCGGCCGCGGTGTCGCGTGGAGAGCCGCTTGAGGTGTTTTGGATCCTCGACGATATCGGCAGCGCAGAGGCGCTGGTCGTCAAGAAGAACTCGGGCATCAAGACGGTTGCCGACCTCAAAGGCAAGAAGATTGCGATGCCGTTTAATTCGACGACGCACTTCCACATGATGGTCGCGCTCGAGCAGGCGAAGATCAACCCTGCCGACGTGCAGATTCTGAACATGCGTCCGCCAGAGGTGCGCGCCGCCTGGCAACGCGGCGACATCGACGCAACGTTTATCTGGGATCCCGTGCTCGCGGAAGCGAAGAAAGACGGCACGGTGATTCTGACGTCGGGAAAGATCTCCGCCGACACCGGTAAGGCAACATTCGACGGCTACGTCGTCAACCGCGACTGGGCGAAGGCGAACAAGGATTTCATGGTCAAGTTCGTCAAGGTGCTCGCGGCGGCGGACGACAACTACCGCAAGAACAAGGCGAAGTTCGGCAAGGACTCGGCGGAAGCCAAGGCGATTGCCAAGTGGTCGGGTGCAAAGCAGGAGGACGTAGCGGACAGCATGGCGCTGTATGCGTTCCCGACCGCGCAGGAGCAGGCGACCAAATGGCTCGGCGGCGGCAAGGATTCGATCGCTGCGAAAGCGTTGGCTGCGACCGCTGACTTCCAGCTCTCGCAGAAGCAGATCGAGAAGAAGTTGCCGGACTACTCGACCGCGGTCAATCCATCCTATGTTCAGGAAGCGATGAAATAGGGGTTCCGCTGAGCAAGCTCGAAGTCCGCCATCTTTCTGTCCACTACACCGGCCGCCACGGGGCGGCCGGCACGCACGCACTGTCGGACATCAACCTCGCACTCGATCCCGGCGACTTCGTCGTCGCACTCGGTGCGTCAGGATGTGGCAAGACGACGTTACTTTCATGCATCGCGGGGTTCATGCCGTTCTCTGCGGGCGAAATCCTGCTCGACGGCAAGCCGGTAACCGGTCCCGGTGCCGAGCGCGGAGTGGTGTTCCAGAAGCACGCGCTGATGCCGTGGCTCGATGTCGTTGAGAACGTCGAATTCGGTCTGAAGATGCGCGGGGTAGACAAGGCCGAGCGCCGGGAGATTGCGCTGCAGAAGCTTGCCGCGGTCGGCCTCGAGAAGTTCGCCGATTCACCCGTGTATCAGATCTCGGGAGGCATGCAGCAGCGGGTCGGACTCGCGCGTTCGCTGGCGAGCGATCCTGAAGTGATGCTGATGGACGAACCGCTCGGCGCACTCGACTCGCTGACGCGCGAGCAGCAGCAGGAGCTGATCCTCGAGCTCTGGTGGAAGACACAGAAGATGTTCTTCTTCATCACGCACAGCGTCGAGGAGGCGCTGTTCCTTGCGACCGAGCTGGTCGTGATGACCCCGTCGCCGGGCCGCATCGCGCATCGGTACCAACTCGATTTTGGGCGGCGCTTCATCGATTGCGGCGATGCGCGCGTGGTGAAGTCCGACTCCGAGTTCATTCGTATTCGCGAGGAGGTGCTGCAGTTGATCGACTCGGCGCGACAAATACGCGAAGCGGCGTAGTTCTCGCGAGTGAGTCGGATGAGCACACCGAGTCATGTTGATGCGGCCAGAGCCGGAGCGGCGCGCGCGGAAGCGCCTGTACCTGCGACGCCCGTCCGCCAAGTCAGCGGCTACAGCGTGCCAGGCGAAGGTTCGAGCACGGCGATCGCTGTCGTTACAGTCGTGGCACTGCTCGTGCTGTGGTGGGTGGCCACGCACAACGGCTGGATCCGGGATCTGTTTCTGCCGCAACCGGAGCGCATCATCACCAGTTTCGCGGAAGCCTGGAAGGGAGAGATCCAGGGTGGCCGCCCACTGTACGAGCACTTCGGGTGGAGCTTGTTCCGCGTGTTCTTCGCCTTCGCGCTGGCCTGCGTGACCGCGATTCCCGTCGGCATCGCGATGGGAGTTTCACGGATCGCACGCGGCATCTTCGATCCACCGGTCGAGTTCTACCGTCCGCTGCCACCGCTCGCGTATCTGCCGTTGATCGTGATCTGGTTCGGCATCGAGGAGACCGCAAAGGTCGTGCTGATTTACCTCGCGTGCTTCGCGCCGCTGGCGATGGCGGCGCGCGCGGGCGTCAAGAGCGTGATGATCGAGCAGATCAATGCGGCCTATTCGCTCGGCGCTTCAAAATGGCAAGTGGTTCGTCACGTCGTTATTCCGGCCGCATTGCCGGAGATCTTCACCGGAATGCGGATCGCCATCGGCTTCGGCTGGACGACGCTGGTCGCCGCCGAGATGGTGGCCGCCCAAGCCGGGCTCGGCCAGATGGTGCTCAACGCGTCGAACTTCCTGCGCACCGATGTCGTGATCATGGGAATCGTCGTGATCGGCGTCGTCGCGTATGGGTTTGACCTGCTGATGCGCTACATCGAGCGGGCCGTTGTTCCGTGGAAGGGTCGCGGCTAGGCGGTTGATCGAACGGTCTCACGCCACGACGTCAGGCGGAAAAGTTTCCCGATCACGCGGCGGATACCCGCGCCGGACGTAACCAAATCCATGCGACAAGACCTATCGTCAGTCCATAGGCCAGGTATGTATAGATAACCTCAGGTCGCATGATGGCGGTGTACCCGAGCAGCACTGCCAAGCCGAATCCGTACCGTTCGATCAGCGTGAGTCCTCGCCTGAAGTATCCGTAGAGGTAGATCGAGCTTGTTGCTTGCACGATCAGCACTTCGGCCACCGCCCACATCATCTTCCACGAAATGTTGGGAAACGCCATCAGCTCAGGATTGAATACAAAAGCAAACGGAATGATGAAAGTGGTGGCTGCCAGCTTCATTGAGTGCATCCCGGTTTCCCAGAAACCTGAGCCCGATATCTTTGCCGCCGCGAGTACCGACTCGGCAACCGGCGGAGACAGCGTGGCGTACACCGCAAAATAGAATGCGAAGTAATGCGCCTGCAGCGGGGCGATGCCAATCTGAATCATGAACGGGACCACCGCCAGTGCTGCAATCAGGTAAGCCACCGGCGTAGGCAGCCCGATGCCGAGAACGATGGACAGAACCGCCGCACCGATCAGAAGGATGATCTGACTGTCCGGCAAGATGCCGATCAGCCAGACGCCAAGCCTGCCCGAAAGGTTCGTCGTCTGAAACGCCTGGCCCAACGGCCCGATCGCAATCAACAGAAGGGACAGCAACGAAACCAGCAGCAACCCCTCGTGCAACGCTGTTCTCATATCCTTCAGCTTCGGACGGTACGGACCTTGGAATACCGAAAGGACCAGCGCGACGACGATGCCGGCCATGCCCGCCACCGACGGCGAAAAGTAATTCACCAGCAAGACGATTACGGTGACGAACGAAATCGCGAACGCTGGAATGAGCCGCCAAACGAGTTTTAGGTTCGCCGGCTCGTGCAGTCTGGGCAGGTCGTAACGCCTCGCGTACACGACCACGCCGAGGGCGACACCGGTCATATAAAGGATTCCCGGCAAGACTGCGGCTTTGACAACTTCGATATAGGCGATTCCGAGGAAGCCGGCGATAAGAAACGCCGCCAAACCCAGCACGGGCGGCATGATCTGGCCGGCCGTCGAGGCCGTTGCCTCGATCGCACCGGCCATCGCCCGACTGTAGCCGCCGCGGATCATCAACGGGATCGTGAAGCGTCCGCACAACACGACGTTCGAAACCGCCGTTCCCATCACGGCGGCGACCGCACCGCTACCGATGAT
>CAWGRF010000027.1:0-75396 GCA_963824935.1 uncultured beta proteobacterium
TATCAAGGCGACGCATTCGCTCCCATAGATTCTTGCGGCTAATTCCTAGAGACGCGGCACTCTCGTTGATTTGCCAGCCATGACGCTCGAGCACACCAACGACATAGTGACGCTCGCAACGCTGGAGGTAGTGAGCCAGAGTGTCAGCTTCATCGCCCGTTTCCGCGAAGCTTGTTGCAAGACCATCTTCGAGTAGGTCGGACGGCTCCAGCGTGGTGTGTCGGGCCAGGATGCATGCTCGCGCAATGCAGTGTTGCAACTCTCGGATGTTGCCAGGCCACGCTTGCGCGACCAATGCTGCTTCGGCAGCAACACTCAACTTCCTTACCTCGCCTGGACGCTGGCGCGCATGCTCGGCTAGAAACACGCGTGCGAGCCAGAGGATGTCATCGGGACGCTCACGCAGCGGCGGAATGCGCAAGTGAATCACATTGACTCGATAAAACAGATCTTCTCGAAACCGTCCTGCGACGACTAACGCGTGAAGGTCTGTGTTGGTGGCACCCACAAGGCGCAGTCGTACGGCGATGCGACGCTCACCGCCCACGCGCATCACTTCCCGTTCCTGGATTGCCCGCAAGAGTTTCGCTTGCATCGTCAGGGGCATGTCGCCGATTTCATCCAGGAACAACGTGCCGCCTTCAGCTTGCTCGAACACGCCGCGCTTGGTGCGAACGGCTCCTGTAAAAGCGCCTCTCTCGTGGCCGAACAATTCGGCCTCCAACAGACTTTCTGACAGGGAGGCGCAATTTACGGCGATGAATGGTTGCGCGCGCGCCGGGTCGCCCAGACGATGCAACAGTTGCGCAACGCGCTCCTTGCCGACTCCGGACTCACCGGTGATCAGCACGGTGTCAGCGCATTGCGCGATACGTGGCAAAAGCTCCTCGATCCGGCGCATCGGTGTGGACACGCCCAGCACAGGCGGCGGCGCCGCGATTGCCGGCACGGGCGTGGAAAGCCGCGCACACAGCTGCAGTTTTGCAATGAGTAGTTCAATATCGAACGGCTTCGTGATGTAGTCAGCCGCGCCGAGTTTGAGCATCTCGACCGCTCGATCGACCGTGCCATAGGCAGTGATGAAGATAAAGGGCGGTAGGTCCTGATCTCGCGCGCGCAATTCACGGAACAAATCTTCCCCGCTCAGATCCGGTAGGCGTATATCGCTGACCACGGCACCGTACGGTTCACACCCAATACTTTCGAGCGCGGTGCGACCGCACCGATGCCAGTCGAATTGAAAACCTTCGAGCGCAAAGCGGTCGCACAGCGACTCGCCCATGATGGGATCGTCTTCGATCAGACAGAGCTTGCTGGTCATGCTGGCGTTGCCAACGGCAGGCTCACTGTGAAACAGGTTTCCGGTGCTTCACTCTTTACCGTAATTGCCCCCTTGAGTTGCTGCACGATCTGATAAGTGACCCACAGCCCGAGGCCGCTTCGCAACTCGCTGGACGTCGCGAACGGCTCAAACAAGTGCTCCAGCTGCGCCGGCGCGATGAGCTTGCCGTCGTTACGAACATCGAGCACAAGCGAGCCATTGTGGCGCGTAATGCTGCAGCCAACACGACCGCGCTCGGCGGCTGCTTGAACAGCATTAAGCAACAGGTTAATCAGGATCTGTCGCACTTGCGTCGATGGCAGTGGCACGGTCTCCGTAACGGAATTGTCCCAGCTTAACGCTATGGCTTTTTCTTTGGCTTGCGGCTGAATCAGTGTGCGAATGTCTTCGACATCTTCATGAGTCAGTGCGTGCACTTCAAGCCGCGCCTCGACTAGCAGTGCGTTGACCGTATTGCGAATCTGCAGCAGACCGCGCTGAAGCAGCGACATTGTCCGTGCAGCGACGGGATCGGATTTGCCGTGATGACCGAAGGTATTGATCGCGTTCAACATGCCCCCGAGCGGGTTATTGATTTCATGCGCGATTCCGGCCGTGAGCCTGCCGATCGCCGCCAGCCGGTCAGCAGCAATCATCTCCTTCTCGAGCGCTCGTTTCTGATCCAGCTCATCAAGCATGCGCTCAAACTCGCGCCCTAGCTGACCAATCTCATCACCGCCAAAATAAAGCCCGCGCGACAGGTCTGCGCGCGGCGCGCTACTTACCCGACCCATCGCTGTTGCAAGGCGCGACAAAGGCACCGTAATGCGCCGTCCAATTAACCAGCCGGCGGGAAGCAGAATCGCGAGGATGAGCAGCGTTGAAAGCGCGACCCGCCTCAGCATCGCGGTAAGACGTGGCAGAAAGAGCGATTCGGCATAGGTAAGCAACACCGTTCCAAGGCGTGTGCCATCGTCTGCAAGGATTGGAACGGCGATGGCGATGTGATTCCCGTCCTGACCCTTCAGCTGAGTTGTACCCGTGCGGTTTTGCGCCGCTCCGGTGTCAATCAACGACGCGGAAAGCGGCTCAACCTCGGCTAACAAAGCCAACGTCGGGAATAGGGCCGGATGCGTAGAAACATAAATACGGCCGTCGGCTGACACCACCGTGATCGTTTTCTCATCTGTAACGACGCTGCTGTCACGCTCGAGCGGGGTCATCACGATCTCGTAGGCCTGCCACAGCTCGTCGCGCAGCATCAGGGGCGCCAGTGTGCGTGACAAC
This sequence comes from uncultured beta proteobacterium, assembly GCA_963824935.1. GTDB lineage: Bacteria > Pseudomonadota > Gammaproteobacteria > Burkholderiales > Burkholderiaceae_F > JACCZX01. The sequence goes on from CAWGRF010000027.1 coordinate 2,609, forward strand.
GTGCTGCCAAGGCTTTCTGCATTAGCAACAAGATCGCGCCGAAGATCACTGTAGCTCTGCCAACCCAAGATCGCCGATACAACCGTCACGGCGACGATGATCACAACACTGAGCGTCAGGGGAACCTTGTAGCGATAGCTCAAATGTTTCATGCGCGCACCAGACGTATTACGGCAGCCGTTGCCTCGCGGCGACAAACTCCATCGCTCGCGCGATGCCATCGAACACGCGTTCCTCGCCCGGAACGAAGCCGTCGAGATTAAGGTCCTGCAGTAATGCACGGCCGGCTGCATCCTTGTTCATGCCAACGAGCGTGGCCTGCATTGCGGAAAACTGGTCGGCCTCGATAGACTTGCGCGCCACCAGCGGCGGAAAGCCATATTCGTCCGACTTGCGCGCTACGCGTGTCCGTGATGTCTGCTGCGGAAACCTTCGGGCGAGCGTCTCCCACACGTAACCATCGACCGCGCCGGCCTGCGCGACTCCGGTTGCCACGGCAGCGACCACCTTACGATGTGCATACGTGAAGAAACTCTTACGAAACAAGGTGGGTGGATCAAGTCCCTCGCGCAGCATGTCAAATTGCGGCACAAGAAAGCCCGAGTTCGAGTCGGGATCAGAGTAGGCAAAGATGCGGCCTTGCAGATCGGCAAACGTGCGCGTCTGCTGATCTGCTTCAGAGACGATCAAATAGGATTGGTATAGCGGCTTGCCTTGATATATCGGCGTCGCTAGTAAACGCATGAAAGCCTTGTTACGCGCATACGGATAGCCGCATACCCACGCGAAATCGAGTTGCTCGCTGAAGATGAGCTGCGTGATCTCACGGTAGCTGCCGCGCTGGACAAAGGTGACAGCGCGGTCCAGCTTGCTTTCCAGATAGGCACGCCAGGTGTTCAAGAAAGCGAGCTGGTCGTCGAGGATTACCGCCGTCGTCCCAATCCGCAGCGCCGACGAACTTCTTACGTAGCGGGGCACCAGCGCCGCTGTCGCGAATGCAACAGCGCTGCGCACGACATGACGGCGCGCAGCTAAAGCACCGACCCTGTTCTCGTTGCTGTCGTTCACACGTGCACGCCTCAGCGTTAGGGGTGCCAGTCTAGTCACGCTGGCCGCAGGTGCATACAGCCACCAGCCATCACGCGTTACCAGTTGGTAACTCCTCAGCGATCGCTCGTCCGGCCATGTTACCCATCGGTGACGCTGCTCGTGTCGCCTCGTTTCACAAGCCCTTCATTCGATGCGGTTTTCATGGCAGTGCTGACTCTGGAACGATGCTTGCGGTCTGCTTCACCCTTGGAGTGTCGATCGACAACGACAAGGAGGTTCAATGGCTGCTGAAATCACACGCAGGCAGTTCCTGAAAGTGGGAGGCGGGGCGACTGCCGCCGCGGGGTTGGCTGTTGGTGGAATCGGCGATGCGCAAGCGGCACCCGCGCAGAACGCTGGAGCTACCGTCCTTCCCTATCCGAAACGTGCTGTTGGTGCGGCCGCCGTCCTGAAGGTCAATACACCTGTGACCTTTAACTACCCAGACGCGGCTTCACCGTGCATGCTGATCAAGATGGACCGCCCGGTAAAGGGAGGCGCAGGTCCGAACGGAGACATCGTCGCCTACAGCACGCTCTGTACTCACATGGGGTGTCCGGTGGCGTATGACGCGAGCTCGCGTCTATTTAAGTGCGGCTGTCACTTCAGCACATTCGACGCCGAAATGGGCGGGCAAATGGTATGCGGCCAGGCGACCGAGAATCTGCCGCGCATCGTGCTCCAACACAACAAGGGCAATGACAGCATTACCGCGGTCGCTGTCGAAGGCCTGATCTACGGCCGTCAGTCCAATCTGCTTTAAGGAGGCGTCATGACCCAGTTCAAAGACCGCGTGCCGCTTCCACCCGCCAATGCGAGCAAGACGCAGATGACTTGCCACTTCTGCATCGTCGGGTGTGGGTACCACGTTTACAAATGGCCGGAAAACGTCGAAGGCGGACGTGCTCCGACGCAGAACGCGCTTGGTCTGGACTACAGCAAGCAGCTGCCGCCGCTTGCCCAGATCATGACACCGGCGATGCACAACGTGATCGAAGACAAGGGCCGTCGTTACAACATCATGATCCTGCCGGACAAGGCTTGCGTAGTGAACCAAGGCCTGTCGTCGGTGAGAGGCGGGCAGATGGCAACGTATATGTATACGGCTGACGGTGACGGCAAAGCGCGCCTGAAAGAGCCGCGCCTGTTCTCCAACGGCCAATGGGTCGACACCACCTGGGAGGACGCGCTGCAGGTCTACTGCGGTGTAACCAAGAAAATCCTCGACAGCGAAGGGCCTAGTGGTCTCGCGTACAACTGCTTTGACCACGGCGGTGCCGGTGGCGGCTTCGAGAACACGTGGGGTACTGGCAAGCTGATGTTCAGCGCGTTGCAAACCCCGCTGGTGCGCATCCACAACCGTCCCGCGTACAACTCCGAGTGCCATGCCACACGCGATATGGGTGTGGGCGAACTAAACAACGGCTATGAGGATGCAGAGCTGGCCGATGTGATCGTCGGCATTGGCGCGAATCAGTACGAAACGCAGACCAACTACTTCCTGGCGCACTGGATTCCGAACCTGCAGGGCGGCACGATGGCGAAGCGCAAGCAGTTTTTCGCGAATGAGAACTTGCCGCCGGCGCGTTTTATCTTTATCGATCCACGGCGTACGAACACGATCGCTATCGCTGAGCAGGTTGCCAAGGATCGAGTGCTTCATCTTGACATCCAGCCCGGAACGGACATCGCGTTATTCAACGGTCTGTTCACGCACGTCGTTGAGAACGGCTGGATCGACAAGGAATTTATCGCAAAGCACACGAGTGGGTTTGACGCAGTGGTTAAAGCCAACCGACTTTCGCTCGAGGAGTGCAGCAAGATCACCGGTGTGCCTGTGGAGAAGCTGCGTCAGGCCGCTGAATGGGCTTACAAACCCAAGTCAGATGGCAAGCCGCCGCGAGCGATGCATGCCTACGAGAAGGGAATCATCTGGGGCAACGACAATTACCTGATCCAGTCGGCCCTAGTCGATCTTGTGCTCGCCACGCATAACGTCGGGCGTCGCGGCACGGGCTGCGTCCGCATGGGTGGCCATCAGGAGGGTTACACCCGACCACCGTATCCGGGCAATACGAAGATCTTCGTCGACGAAGAGTTGATGAAGGGCAAAGGCAAGATGCTCACCGCGTGGGCGTGCAATAACTTTCAGACGACCTGCAACGCACAGGCCTACCGCGCAGCGATTCACAAGCGCGCAAACATCGTCAAGGATGCGATGGCGGTCGCTCGCGGCGCCACGCCGACGCAGATGGTCGATGTGATTTTTGACGCGTGTGGTAAGGGCGGACTGTTCGTGACCACGATCGATCTCTACCCGGTGATGTTCTCGGAGGCGTCGCACATGCTGCTGCCGGCCGCGCACCCCGGTGAGATGAACCTCACATCGATGAACGGTGAGCGACGGATCCGGCTGTCCGAGAAATTCATGGACCCGCCGGGCAGCGCGAAGCCCGACTGCCTGATAGCGGCCGACATGGCCAACACGCTGAAGCGCATGTATGAAAAGGATGGCAACGCCAAGATGGCGCAGCGCTTTGCCGGTTTCGATTGGAAGAGCGAGGAAGATGCGTTCAATGACGGCTTCCGTCGGGCGGGACAGCCGGGCGTCGGACCGATCGACAGCCAGGGCGGTAACACCGGCAATCTGGTTACGTTTGAGCGACTGCGCGCTATGGGCAACAACGGCGTGCAGCTCCCGGTGAAGGAGTATCGCGACGGCAAGCTTATCGGTACGCCGATGCTGTACACCGACAACAAGTTCGATACGGACGACGGCAAAGCGAAGTTTCTGCCTTCACCGTGGCCTGGCTTGCCAAAGCCGATCGCTGATTTGAAAGCGAAGCACAAGTTCTGGATCAACAACGGTCGGATCAATGAGGTGTGGCAGACCGGCTATCACAACAAGTACAACGAATTCGTGCGCGGCCGCTTTCCGATGTCGATTATCGAGATGAACCCTCAGGACGCCGCCGCGCTTAACGTCCAGGGCGGCGATATCGTCGAGGTCTACAACGAATATGGTTCGACGTTCGCAATGGCCTATCCCGAGCCGGACATCAAGCCCGGCCATACTTTTATGCAGTTCGGCTATGACAATGGCGTGCAGGGCAACGTGACGACTAATTGGACCGACCGCAACATCATTCCGTACTACAAGGGAACTTGGGCAAGCGTTCGACGCGTTGGCACGATTGCCGACCACAAAAAAGAAATCAGTTTCAAGAGCCGGCGCTACGACCGGTCCTGAGCGACGTCTCCTGAAGCAGCACCCCTCGGCGCCCTTGGGCGCCGTTTTTTTTTCCATACCGTGTCCCCGCATAGCTCGAGAGCACTGGGTAGCGCATCGTTAGCGGCCGGGCTTGACGATCGTCATTATTTAGATAATCATGGAAATATGAAAACGATAGAAGCCGTTAATGCATTAGCCGCACTTGCCCAGGACACTCGGTTGGACATCTTTCGGCTGCTGGTCCAGCAAGGCACGATCGGATTGGCCGCGGGTGAGATCGCCGAGGCATTGGGCGTTTCGCCCGCGACGCTGTCGTTTCACCTGAAGGAGCTGGCTCACGCGAAGTTAATCACGGCCCGGCAAGACGGTCGATTCGTCTTTTACTCAGCCAATTTCACCGCGATGAATCGTCTGCTCGGATTCCTGACCGAGAACTGCTGTGCGGCCGACGGAGGCCCATGCGGGCCGGGCGCAGCGGCGTGCCCTCCTTCGTCCAGCACCCGGAACTACCGAAGAAAGGTAAAAGCATGAAACGCTTCCACGTACACGTTGCAGTCAAGGATCTCGAATCGAGTATCCGCTTCTACTCGGTGCTGTTCGGCGTCGAGCCGACCGTGAGCAAGTCCGACTACGCGAAGTGGATGGTCGACGATCCTCGCATCAATTTCGCGATCTCACAGCGCGGAGAGCAGATCGGAGTCAACCATCTGGGGCTGCAAGTCGATTCCGACGACGAGTTGGAAGCGCTCCGCGCCCAGGCGCAGTCAGCCGATCTTGTCGCCGCGGCGGAGAGAGGCGGAACCTGCTGCTACGCACGGTCTGACAAGTACTGGTACACCGATCCCCAAGGGGTGGCCTGGGAGACGTATCACACGCTGAAGCAAGTCGAATTTTTTGGCGGTGACCGCACCGCGGCTTCGCCTCTCGCTGCCGAGAGCGAGCCACAATCGTCGTGCTGCGCGCCAGTCGACGCATCGCACCCGATCAAGATCGAGCGCGCAAGCGCCGCCTGCTGCCGATAGCTAGCCCGCGATGAGCGGACAACCCAAGCACGTTCTATTCATTTGCACCGGTAACTCGGCGCGTTCGATCATCGGCGAGGTGCTGCTGAACGCGAGGGCGAAGAAGCGCGGCGACTTCATCGCTCACAGCGCGGGTAGTCATCCCACCGGGCGCGTCAACCCGCTGACGATCGAATTGCTGCGGAAGAGCCGTTTGCCGACCGATGGCCTGCGCAGCAAGAGTTGGAGTGAGTTTGCGCGGCCGGACGCGCCCAAGCTCGACTTCGTGTTTACCGTCTGCGACGCTGCCGCCGGTGAAGTGTGTCCGGTGTGGCCGGGGCAACCGGTGACGGCGCATTGGGGTGTCGAAGACCCGGCCGCCGTCGAGGGCGACGACGAGACCAAGCACAACGCATTCCTGCGCGCGTTTACGACAATGCAACGTCGCCTCGACCTGTTCCTAAGTCTGCCGCTCGAGAAACTGGACAGGCTCGCGCTGAAGGAGCGGCTCGACTCGATCGGCAAAGTTGACTGAGCGCTGGTCTGCGGCGCAGCGCGTAACCGCCGAAGCGCTGGGATCGGCGTTGTTGCTGGCGGCCGTCGTTGGCTCGGGAATCATGGGCGAACGGCTCGCCGGCGGCAACGTCGCCATTGCATTGCTTGCCAATACGATGGTCACCGGCGCAATGCTATTCGTTCTGATCACGATCTTCGGTTCGATCAGCGGCGCACACTTCAACCCTGCGGTGAGCGCGGTTGCAGCACTTCAACGCAACATCGGTTGGAAGCTGTGCATGGCGTACATCGTCGCGCAGTTTGCGGGTGCACTTATCGGCGTTGGTGTTGCCCACCTGATGTTCGAAATCCCCCTCGCGCAGCTATCGGTGAAACAGCGGTTCGGCGCCGCGCAGTTGCTCAGCGAATTTATCGCGACGTTCGGCCTGATCATGACAATCCTTGCGACGGTTCGCTACGCACCTTCGCGTGTGGCAGCGGCAGTTTCAAGCTACATCATCGCCGCGTACTGGTTCACTGCGTCGACATCGTTCGCCAATCCGGCGGTCACCGTCGCTCGCTCGGTCAGCGACACGTTTGCCGGCATTCGGCCGATCGACGCACCGGCGTTCATCCTCGCGCAGCTTGCGGGCGCACTCGCCGCAATGCTCGTCGCCTCGTGGCTACTTTCACCGCGACCTGACTAACCTCGCTTCCGCGCTGTCCCAACTTGGGCTGAGCCGCTGGTCTGTGGCGCAGCGCATAACCGCCGAAGCGGCGGAATCATCTGGGCGCGCAACGCAGGCGATCTACTCAAGCCGATGCGCGCCGTCCGCAAATTCAGCTCATTTGTTTCTCGGATCGTCTTTCGGGTTGATGTAGGTGATGCCCCAGGGACCGGTGCTGTTGAGCTGTACGACCGTGTCCTCATCGGCGAAGGCGAAGTGCGCCATGCCAGGCGGCATCGCGAAGAAACTCCCCGGCAGTCAGGGCCTGACCCTTGCTCCGGTCGGCAGTCTCTCCCATGCCCAGACGGAACGTGCCGGAAATGACGGTGACGACCTCGGGTTTGGGGTGCGTATGCGGCGCAATGGCATAGCCCTTCGGCAGCTTCAGGCGGAATGCAAACAACCCTTCCTTGCTCGGATCGCCGTAGAGGGTGGCCGCTTGTGCTCCGGGTGGAATTGACGCTGGGCCGGGTCCCCATTTGATCTCTTTCTCCGAGATGATCTTGTGCCCATCCGTTGTCTGTCCGGCGGCCGTGGTCGGTGCGACAAGCAACAGTAGCGCGGCCGCCGCGGCGGCCGAAGATGCGTAGATGATTCTCATGCAAGCCTCCTGCTTAAATTCTCTCCGTACGTTTCAACACTTTCGCTTCGGTGCGGGCAGAGGTTCGGTGCACCTCAGCACAGCATCCCAAAGCTTAAACGCTAGGTTCGGCGCCTGCTGCCCGATATCGATTCCTTCGTTTGTAATTGGTTCGTAATCGAGCGGTCGACCAAGCAGTGTTGAATCCACGATGCGAAGACGACTTGCGATCGAGCACTCCTATCGCTCCCACTTGGGAGGGCGATGAGTGGGCTACTGCACGCTCATGCGGATGCAACCGTACGTATTCTCGATGGAGGTCCGATCATGTTACGAGGCGGATGTTTATGCGGCGGGATCCGGTACGAAATCGACGGCCCGATCGGCTCAGCGCTGTACTGTCACTGCTCAATGTGCCGCAAGTGGCACGGCACGGCTTTCAGAACACGGCTCGCTGTTCCGCGGTCGAGCTTCCGCTTCGTGCAAGGGGAAGACTTGTTAGTTCAATATCGTTCATCGGCAGACACGATCAAAACGTTCTGCCGTGTCTGCGGTTCGCCGATGGTCAACTCGTGGGATCCTGATCCGCAGAACTATGGTCTGGCGATGGGAAGCCTCGATGACGATCCGGGCGTCCGACCGTCGCTTCACATCTTTGTCGGCTCGAAGGCGCCCTGGTACGAGATCACCGACAACTTACCGCAGTTCGATACGTTTCCGACGCAGGAGCAATGACGGCGTGGGTAGCGTGACCGAATATCTTAGGTTCGTCGTCACTCTAACTGCGGTGGTGGATCCGTTCCTCGCGGTTCCGTTCTTTCTTGAATTCACACGCACCGACGATTCCGCGCAGCGCGTCAAGTTGGCGCGCGTGATAGCGCTCACCGTGTTCGTCGTACTCGCGTGCGCGACATTTGTGGGCGAGTCATTGTTGCGCCTGATCGGCGCGAGCCTCCCGGCTTTCCGCGTCGGCGGCGGATTAGTGCTGCTGTTAATGGCACTCGCAATGTTGAACGCACAAGTCGGCCGCGTTCGGCAGTCAAAGGCGGAAGCCGCCGAGCTGCAAACCGGAGAGGTGAGCGGCATCGTCCCGCTCGCATTTCCATTACTAGCAGGACCCGGCGCGATAAGCACTTCGATTATCGCCACGGAGTCCGGCGGACTCGCGCATCAGTTCGCCGTGATTGGCTGCATCGCACTCGTTTGTCTTGTGTCGTGGGTGGTGCTTTCGCGAGCGTACGCAATCGCTGAGCAGCTTAGCGTCAGCGGCCTCAATATCGCCACTCGCATCCTCGGACTTCTACTTGCAGCGATGTCGGTGCAGACCATGTCCGAGGGATTTAAGGAACTCTTCCCGGGCCTGGCAAGCTAGCGGCAGGTGCCCGAGTGGCGCCTAACGCCGGCGAAGTACTCGGCGATAGGGGTCGCCAATCAAGTACTCACGTGCTCAACCCGTCGCGCCTGAAGGAGCGCTGCCGTGTGCAGCATTATGCAAATCGGCACCAGGTAGGCTGGGATGAGTAGGAGCGGCAGCTGCGCCATCGGGCTGGTGGTGGCTTCTCCGGCAAGGGCTACGAATGCCCCAGTGCCAACGGCCACAACAAGGTCAAGGATCCCGAGCACATTCCACGCTATGAAGGTTTTGCTCGCTGCGAAGCTGGGTCGTCGGATCAGAGCGGCTAGCATCCAAGGCGCGGTGACCGCGATCGCGATATCACCGAGCCCTGCGGGCCAAGCGAAGATGCCGGACAACACTCCATGAGCGTACAAGGCCAGGAATCCTAGCCCAACGAACCTCCACGCTTGTATCGCGGTCATCACACGAAGATCAATCGACAGCACAAATGCGCGGAACGAACTCGACATCCAGAACCCAACGAGAAACACGATAAGGGGCGCGGTAAATCCGATCAGGATCGGCAGCGGCGGCGTCCCGGGCGATGTGATGAACGCTCCGCTTGCGCCCAACTCGATAACGAGCAAGAGCCAGGCTACAAGCACGACCGCGACCGCCAGCTTCGTACCGGAAGCGACGGGCGACCCCGCTGGCGCCGAACGCGGTAGAACAACGTTTGACATGGCGTCTCCTTCACATAGTATCTTGCAGATTGCAAGCTGCTAGACAACGTAGCAAAGTGACTTGCATTATGCAAGTTACAAACGCAACCAGCATCAGCAACGGATGCAACAGAGATGAAGCCGGACGCCTTTCGACGATCCAAATGCCCCATCGCCAGCGCGCTCGACGTCGTTGGCGACAAGTGGTCGCTGCTCGTCATTCGAGACATGTTGCACGGCAAGCGTACCTACGGCGAGCTGCTGGATTCACCCGAAGGGATTCCAACCAACACCCTCGCCGAACGCTTGAAGCGCCTCGAGGATGCAGGGATTATCGTGAGCTCCGTGTATCAGGAGCGTCCGGTGCGGTATGCCTATGCCCTTAGCAGGAAAGGAACGCGCGCTTGGAGACGTTCTGCTCGCGTTCGTGCGATGGGGCAAGAGACACATACCGGGTACGCAGACCTTGAAGGAATCTCCATCGCGTGTGGCGCGCGAGCGGCCAACCCGCGCCTCAACTCGGCCGCGCGCAAGGGCTGCGCGCGGATGACGTCGCTGCCACATAGCAACCGCATGATTTCCTTCGACACGATTTCGGATGTAGAAGCCTGGGCGAGCCAACACGGTGGCGTCGAAGCTGTTAACGACGCGCTTGCCAAAGGCTCTTTCGGAGCTAATCCGCACACGATTCGTACGGCAATTCGCTACGTCGAGCGGGAAGAACTCAAGATCGCAGAGAGGCTTAACCGAGAAGCTGGCCGCACGCGCGCAACCAGCGCCGCCGAGCAATTCGCCCGAGCGGCTCAGCAAAGTGCCCGCGATGCATATATCAGCCGCTGGATAGCAATTGTCTGTGCCGTCATTGCATTGGGGGCCGTGCTGTTCTTGTTCAGGTCTGGTTAAAGCTTCACAGACGCGATTGACGATGCCGTGAAGATCGCCACGTTCAACATCAACAACGTCAACCGCCGGTTATCGAATCTCCTGGACTGGCTCAACGCCGCCAAGCCTGACGTCGTTTGCATGCAGGAATTGAAAGCCGCGGATCGCGAGTTTCCAATTGCCGCGATTGAATCTGCGGGCTACGGCGCCGCCTGGTGCGGCCAGCGAACGTGGAATGGAGTGGCGATCCTGGCGCGCGATGCCGTGCCCGTGGTCACGCACCGGAGCCTGCCCGGGGATTCGGCCGATTCGCAAGCCCGCTACCTTGAAGCGGCGATCAACGGTGTACTGATTGCATCGATCTACGCGCCAAACGGAAACCCGCAGCCGGGACCCAAGTTCGACTACAAGCTGGCATGGCTGGACCGATTGGTGGAGCACGCTCGCACCTTAATCGAGGCCGACGTGCCGGCGGTCCTCGCGGGCGATTACAACGTCGTGCCAACGCCGTTCGACATCTATCCGACCAAGTCCTGGGACAACGATGCGCTGGTACAGCCTGAGAGTCGCGAGCGTTTCAGGCGACTGATCGAGCAGGGATGGACCGATGCCATCCGTTCACTCCATCGCACAGAGCCGATGTATACCTTTTGGGACTACAAGCGCGGGCGTTGGGGGCGAGATGCGGGATTGCGAATCGATCATCTGTTGGTCAGCCCCGGTCTATCGCGCCGCATCTCGGAAGCGGGTGTCGATAAGGCGATACGGGGCGAAGCGGGTGCGAGCGACCATGCTCCCGCCTGGGTGCTGTTAAAGGACAGCGCACGGAAAGGCCGCCGCGGCAGGCGCGGTTTGACGCTCGGCCGGCATTGACCAGCACCACCCCGCCATAGGCGGCCTCAAAAGACCGCTCGCCCCGGGCGTTGTCGCGTCGCGCAAGAAAGGCATCCCTAAAACGCGCCCGACAAACGGTAGGTTTCGGTGGTGAAATTGGCATCGATTGTGATTGTCAGAACAACGTAGTGCGGGCAAGGTAGTGTGGGCAAGGTAGTGCGGTGTTCTGACAACTACAACTCAAGGAGATGCCGTTATGTTCAAACCGAGTGCGATTGCCGAAATTCAGGACTGGATAACTCCGCGGCACGTGGAGCTTGTGAAAATCACGCCGCAGGAAGAACAACTGGAGCGCATCAAGCAGAAAGTCAAGGAGCTTCGAGAAGCGATGGGGCCGCGTTACCTGTGCCACGAGAAAAACCGGGTACTTCGCCTGGATAAGCGGTCCTATAAGCCGCGTGAATGCGGGCGGCACCAATGTCAGGTCAATGAAACGAGCTGCGTGAGCAAGAATTGCGTGTGAAGTGCGGCGGGGTCCACCCCGCCGCACTCGCGTTAGCCGCAGCGGGAGCGAAGCGCTCCATGGTCTAGATGGCCATCGCATAATGGCCGATGGTCGTTCATCTCATAGACGGGACTTACGAGCTGTTCCGGCACTTCTACGGTCTGCGCCGCTTCAACAAGGGGCAAGACCGTCCCTATGGCGCGGTCATAGGCGTACTCAAGACGGTGTTGGACCTGATCGAAGGAGGAGGCGCGCACGTCGGCGTTGCGACGGATCATGTCATCGAGTCGTTTCGAAACGGCCTCTGGCCCGGATACAAGACGGGCGATGGCATCGAGCCCGCCCTTCTCGCACAGTTCCACCCGCTCGAAGAAGCCCTGTTCGCAATGGGCGTGGTCGTGTGGCCCATGATCGAGTTGGAAGCCGACGACGCACTCGCATCGGCGGCGAGGATTGCTTCCGAAGATGCACGCGTCGAGAAGGTTTGCATATGGACGCCCGACAAGGATCTGGCGCAATGCGTCCGTGGCGACCGCGTTGTGCAGATTGACCGCAGAGCAAACAAGATCCGCAACGCGGAAGGCGTGCGTGAGAAGTTTGGTGTCGATCCGGAGTTGATTCCGGACTTCCTGGCTCTGGTTGGCGACTCAGCGGATGGATATCCAGGGATCTCGGGGATCGGGGCAGTGTCCGCTGCGCGACTGCTGAACCGCCATGGCGCAATCGAGAACTTTCCCCCTGCCTTGCTCGGCGATCGCCTCGACCAGGCGCTGCTGTTCAAGGATCTGGCGACGCTAAGGACGGACGCAGCGTTGTTCGAGGACGCGGATGATCTGAGGTGGAACGGCCCAACCAGTGGATTCCATTCGTGGGTGGAGCGCTTGCAAGCGCCAGACCTGCCCGCTCGCTGTGTCAAAGCCGAGAAGGCGCTCGCTCGGAGCTGAAGAGGATCGGAAGAGGTGACTGCGGCCGATTGGCGTTCGACGGTGTGCGTTGACGGCATCGGCCACCACCGGAAAATCCGGATCGATTTCGAACGCGAAGCCGTCCCAGTAACCATCTCGCTCGGGCACATAGCGGCGCGGCGGCGGAACGTCCGGCGAAAACGCGAGCGCTTTCATGCGCCGTTGCAAATCCAGTCGCAGTGCTTCGCAATCACTCCGCCTGGACCTCGGCGGCGGCGATCGGCGGCAGCACGCGTATCGCGACACGCTCACCGTAGCGCAACGTCGGCGAAAATGGATGCTCCCAGATGCGATGCCCGCCGGTGATCACGACCGGAAGAATCGGCGCACCGAGCCGGCGCGCCAGGCGGAAAGCGCCGGGCTGGAACGCTATCTCGATCCCAAGCAGGCAGCCTTGCGGGAACAGCAGAACGTGCTCGCCGGCCTCTAGTACCGCGCTGCGCCTCATTCAACAGTCTGCGATAGCTGGTGGCGCCCTCTTCCGGCTCGATCGCGATGTGCCGCATGCGATCGATTGCGGGGCCGATCCACGGCCACTCGAAGATCTCTTGGCGCGCAACAATGCGCATCGCGAGCGGCAGTTGCGTCAAGCACAGCGCATCGGCCAGGCCTTCGTGCAACGACACGATGACATGCGGCTCGTGCGGAAGGTTGTCCGTGCCTTCGATGTCGAGCGTCACACGCAGATGATCGAGCAGCGCGCGCCCAAGACGACGCTGCATCAGCGCACGTCCTTCGCCATCGAGGTCTTCGGGCGCCTCGGCGAGTTGACGCAGGCTCGAAATCAGCAACCGCCGGCCGGTTGCCGCGAACAATGCGCGTTCCCAGAGTTGTTCCGGCCGCAGCGCGATCGGCGGTCCGCGCGGCCGCAAGCCAGCAGGGCGGGCAGTCATGTCTCAGCGACGGGGCTTGTTCACCGGGGTGAGTCGCGCTTCAGATGCGGCCGTTACGAACGCACGTTGCGTGGCTGCAATTAGGAACGACGCATCACGCGACGGGCATCGCCCGCCCGATCAGGCGATCGAACGGCACGTCCGGTGCAAGCGTGCCAAACGCGCCGGTCCAATCGCCGCCAAGGCGTGACGCGGCAAAGCTTTCGAACACGAAGCGCGGTGCGTGGCGTGCGAGCAAGCTGGCTTGGAGTGCGAGCGCAATGTCCTGCGTGAGCCGTCGCGCTGCACTTTCGTCATCTGCGCTCGCAAGCCTGTCCTTTAGAGAAGCGCAGAAGCGATCGTAAGCAGCGTCGCTACCCTTCGCGGTGTCGAGCTCGGCGATCACGGCGTCGACTGCTTCCTCCTTTCGCAACGCTCGCAGCACATCGAGGCACATCACGTTGCCGGCGCCTTCCCAGATCGAATTCAGCGGCATTTCGCGATAGATGCGCGGCAGGACCGATTCCTCGACATAGCCATTGCCGCCGATCGCTTCCATCGCCTCTTGTGCGAAATGCGCGCCGCGCTTGCACACCCAGAACTTCGCGGCCGGCGTCGCCACTCGCCGCAGCGCCTGCTCGTGCGCATCGCTCTGCGCCTCATAAGCGCGCGCAAGCCGTAGGCCGAGCGCGGTGGCGGCCTCCGATTCGAGAGCTAGATCGGCTAGCACGTTTTTCATCAACGGCTGATCCTTCAGCAGCTTGCCGAACGCCGCGCGCTGCGCCGAGTTCCAGAGTGCCTGCGACAGAGCCTGCCGCATCAACCCGGCCGTGCCGAGCGCGCAATCAAGCCTGGTGTAAACACCCATCGCCAGAATCGTTTGTACGCCGCGCCCTTCTTCGCCGAGCAAGGTGGCGCGCGCCTCCTGGAATTCCACTTCGGAACTCGCGTTCGAGCGGTTGCCGAGCTTGTCCTTCAGGCGCTGGATTCGAATTGCGTTCAAGCCGCCGTCCGCCGTGAAGCGCGGCAGGAAAAAGCACGACAGACCGCCCGGCGCCTGCGCAAGAACCAAGAACGCATCGCACATCGGCGCCGAGAAAAACCACTTGTGGCCGATGAGCTTGTACTCGCGCTTCGATACCGGCAGCGCCTGCGTCGTGTTGGCGCGCACGTCCGAGCCGCCCTGCTTTTCCGTCATGCCCATCCCGATCAGCGCCGAGCGCTTGTGCTGCGCCGGGATAAAGCGGGAGTCGTACTGGCGCGAATACAGTTTCGGCAGCCACGCCGCCGTGATCTCGTCGTCGGCTTTCAGCGCGGGCGCGGCGCCGTAGGTCATCGTTACCGGACAAAGCACACCCGTCTCCACTTCGGAAAAAAGCAGGTACGCCGCCGCGCGCTCGACATGCGAGCCGGGCGCCGCCTCGCTCCACGGAGCGCTATGCAGACCGTACTTCAGCGCCAGCGTCATCAGCGCATGCCACGCCGGATGAAATTCGATCTCGTCACGCCGCCCGCCGTGTCGATCGTGGGTCTTCAGCTCGGGCGGATGACTGTTTGCGGCGTCGCCGAGTGACAGCGTCTCGCGCCTGCCCAATTCGGCGCCGATCGCCGCAAGCCGATCGCGCGCCGCCTCCAGGCGCTCTTTCGGCAGATTGAACGCCAGCGCGTCGCCCAGCGCTACATTCGACCCAAACAGGTTGTAATCCTCGAGCGGCGCGCTCTGGTTGAACACCTGGTGCGTTGTAAAGCTATTCAAAATGGCGGTCATGATCCGATTCTGCTCTTCCGCGTCGGCAAGTTCCGTGCGTTGCGGTTACTTGTCAGGCGCAACTTGCGGGCGTTAAGTCGTTGTCGTCATGACGCTACTCCACAGCCTGGTCGATGCATCGGAGCAAGTCAGCAACACGTCAAGCCGGCGATCGAAGATCTCCCAGATCGCCGGCTTGCTGCGCGCGCTTGATCCCGACGAGATCGATATCGGCGCGGCGTTCTTGGCCGGAGTAACGCGACAGGGAAGAACCGGCATCGGCCATTCGCTGATCCGCAGCGCGCAAGTTGCCGCCGCGGAAGCGCCCAGCCTCGAACTGCGCGCGGTCGATCGGACGCTGGCACAGATCGCGCAAACAGAAGGCCGCGGCTCCGTTGCCGAGCGCAAACGGCTGCTCGGTGCGCTGTTCGCGGCAGCGACCGCGCGCGAGCAGTCGTTTCTCGCGCGGTTGCTGCTCGGCGACTTGCGGCAAGGTGCGTTGGAAGGATTGATGATCGATGCAGTAGCGAATGCCGCGAGCCTTCCGGTGGCCGATGTTCGACGCGCAGCGATGATCGCGGGTGGCATTGCCGCCATCGCAAGGCCCGCGTTGACGCAGGGCCTCGAGGGTCTGCGCGCATTCTCGATCACGCTCTTTCAGCCGCTCGCGCCAATGCTTGCGCAACCGGCGATCGACATCGACGACGCGCTGGCCCGCATTCCGGCCGCGTCGATTGAGTGGAAGCTCGACGGAGCGCGCGTGCAGGTTCACAAGGCGGGCGACACGGTGCGCGTGTTCTCCAGAACCGGTAACGACGTGACGCCCGCTGCAATCGAGATCGTTGAGGCGGTGCGCGCGCTCGATGCGCACACGCTGATTCTTGACGGCGAAGCGATCGCGCTGAAGCGCGACGGTGCGCCCTACCCGTTCCAGGACACGATGCGCCGGTTCGGCCGCGTCCTGAACATTGACCGCATGCGCGAAACGATGCCGCTGTCGGTGTTCTTCTTCGATTGCCTGCGCTTGAACGACGATGACCTGATCGGCCGTACCGGCAGCGAGCGCTTCGATGCGCTCACCGCGGCGGTTCCGTCGTCGATGATCATGCCGCGCCTCGTGGCATCCGATGTTGCCCAAGCTCAGGCGTTTTATGACGACGCTGTGAAGAGGCAGCACGAAGGCGTGATGGTAAAGGCCGTCGATGCGCCATACGAACCCGGTCGCCGCAGCGCTTCGTGGCTCAAGGTCAAGCGCGCGCATACGCTGGATCTGGTCGTGATCGCAGCCGAGTGGGGCAACGGCCGTCGCCAGGGTTGGTTATCCAATCTGCACCTGGCCGCCCGTGATCCTGCGAATGGCGACTTCGTGATGCTCGGCAAGACGTTCAAAGGCATGACCGATGCGATGCTCGAATGGCAAACGGCAGAGTTGTTGGCGCGCGCGACCACGCGTGAGAACTGGGGCGTGCACGTCAGGCCCGAGCTGGTTGTCGAGGTGACATTCAACGATCTGCAGGCGAGTCCGCGCTACCCGGCCGGCCTCGCGCTGCGGTTTGCGCGAATCAAGGGCTACCGCACCGACAAGACGCCAGAGCAAGCGGACACGATCGAATCGGTGCGCGCCATTTATGCGAGCCAGGCGGCACCGCATTTCCAGTCGAAGTCGATCGAAGCATAGTAATGACCGTGCAGCCCTGCATTGGCCGCAAGCGCGACCACCGACATTGCCAGCAAAGTCATGGCTTACGCTAACACCTTCCAAATGCCGCTTGCGCTTGCGCGTGCCGCGCTTCATGCTTGAGGCGACAACTAAACATAACTGTGAGCTAAGGAGACGCTTCATGATCGGACGCTTGATACTTGGAATCGCTGCCACCGTGCTGCTGGCGGTGCACACCGACGTCGCGCAGGCGCAGGCGTATCCAAACAAGCCGATACGAATCATGGTGCCGTTCCCGCCCGGCGGCAGCACCGACATCATGGCGCGCAATCTGGCGACTGAGTTGTCGAAGTCACTCGGTCAGCCGGTCGTGGTCGAGAACAAGGCGGGCGCCAACGGCAATATCGGCTCCGCGGAGGTTGCGAAAGCAGCGCCTGATGGCTATTCCCTGCTGCTGACTGGCGTGGGCACCAACGCGATCAATCACAGTCTGTATCCGAGCATGCCGTACGACTCGCTGCGTGACTTCGAGCACATCACGCTGCTGGCTGAAGGCCCGAACGTGTTGCTCGTCAATCCGAACTTTCCGGCGAAGTCGGTTCAAGAATTGATTGCATTGGCCAAGGCGCAACCCGGCAAGCTGAACTACGGATCGAATGGCAACGGATCATCAGGGCGCCTGGCAATGGAAATGCTGCGCCAGGCTACCGGCATCGACATGGTGCACGTGCCCTATAAAGGTGGCGGACCGTCGATGCTGGCGCTGATCGCAGGCGAAGTCCCGATGCTGTTCACGAATCAGGATCAAGCGCTGCCTCAGGTGAAGGCCGGAAAAGTGCGCGCGATCGGTGTGGCGAGCGAAAAGCGCAACCCAGCATATCCGGATGTGCCGACGATTGCCGAGCAAGGCATTCCCGGCTTTGCTGCTGTCTCATGGTTCGGTTTGTCGGCGCCCGCAAAAACACCGCCCGACATCATCAAGAAGCTGCATGCTGAAGCGGTGAAGGCAATCAATCAGCCTGAGTTCCGTTCAAAGCTCGAAGCGAACGGCTTCGTAGTCGTCGGCAACACGCCCGATCAGTTTCACGCTTTCGTCAAATCTGAGAACGAAAAGTGGGGCAAGGCAGTGAAGGCGTCCGGCGCAACAGTTGATTGACGCCGTGAATCGGCCGCGCAGCAAAACCCCGGAGCAGCTCCGCTCGCATCGCTGGTACGGCGCGCATGACGTGCGCGCGTTTGGCCATCGCTCGCGCACCGCGCAGATGGGCTATGACCGCAAGGACTACGCGGGCAAGCCGGTGATCGCGATTGTCAACACGTGGAGCGACATCAATCAATGTCACTCGCACTTCAAGCAACGCGTTGAAGAGGTCAAGCGCGGCGTGTGGCAGGCGGGAGGGTTTCCGGTCGAGATGCCCGCGATGACTCTGTCCGAGCCGTTTCAAAAACCGTCGACGATGCTGTATCGCAATTTCCTCGCGATGGAAGTCGAGGAGCTGTTGCGCTCGTATCCGGCTGATGGCGCGGTCTTGATGGGTGGATGCGATAAGACCACTCCCGGCCTCATCATGGGCGCGACCAGCATGAACCTGCCGGCGATCTTCATGCCGGCCGGTCCGATGCTGCGAGGAAATATGCGCGGACAGTATCTCGGCTCGGGTAGCGATGTGTGGAAGTACTGGGCCGAATGGCGAGCGGGCAACATCAGTGAAGAAGTGATGCAGGAAGTCGAAGACGGCATCGCACGCTCGCCGGGCCACTGCATGACGATGGGAACCGCATCAACGATGACCAGCGCCGCCGAGGCGCTCGGATGGACGCTGCCGGGCGCCGCCTCGATCCCGGCCGCGGATGCAAATCATCAGCGGATGGCGACCGAGACCGGCCGCCGCATCGTCGAGATGGTCTGGGAAGACTTGAAGCCATCGGATTTTCTGACGGCGGCGTCGTTCGATAACGCAATCACGACGGTGCTGGCGATCGGCGGCTCGACCAACGCGCTGGTGCATCTGATTGCAATGGCGCGTCGCGCCGGGATCGCACTGGCTCTCGATCGATTCGATCAACTGTCTCGACGCACACCATTGATTGCGAACGTTCGCCCGTCCGGCAAGTACCTGATGGAAGACTTCTACTACGCCGGCGGGCTACGCGCGCTGCTGGCCGAGCTTCGCGAGTTGCTTACTCGCTCTACGCTCAGCGTCAACGGCAAGACGCTGGGCGACAACATCGCCGGCGCAGAAATCTATAACGACGATGTGATTCGCCGCCGCGACAACCCCGTGCTTGCGAATGGCGGACTGGCGGTGTTGCGTGGCAATCTCGCGCCCGACGGCGCAGTGATCAAACCGGGCGCTATGGAAGCGCATCTGCTCACTCACTCCGGGCCGGCGGTCGTGTTCGACGACTACAACGACATGGCCGCTCGCATCGACGATCCGGCGCTGAACGCGACCAAAGATTCCGTGTTGGTACTGAAAAGCGCCGGCCCGATCGGCGCGCCCGGCTTTCCCGAATGGGGTCAGCTGCCGATCCCGAAAAAGTTGCTGGCCCAAGGCGTGCGCGACATGGTGCGCATCTCCGATGCGCGCATGAGCGGCACCAGCTACGGCGCGTGCGTGTTGCACGTCGCGCCCGAAAGCGCGGTGGGTGGCCCGCTGGCGTTGGTTCGCAGCGGCGACATGATCGAGCTCGACGTGCCGAATCGCGCGTTGAATTTGCTGGTAGATAATGAAGAACTTGCGCGCCGCAAGCGCGAGTGGCGCGCGCCACCGCCGCGCTTCGAACGAGGTTACGGCGCACTGTTTTCGCGTCATATCACGCAAGCCAATGACGGCTGCGACTTTGATTTTCTGGAGGGCACGGCGGCAACGCCGGAGCCGGAGATTCACTAGAAGGGACACGCCATGACAATGCATCGCGTTCTACGAATTGGTTTTGGTTGGCTGCTCGCGTGTTCCGCGTTAGCGGGTGCCTCACTCGTTCATGCCCAGGCGTATCCGAAACAGCCGGTAAAAATCATCGTGCCGTATCCGCCTGGCGGCACATCGGACATTCTGGCGCGTGCGATCGGGCAAAAGCTCACCGATGCACTCGGCCAGCCGGTCGTCGTCGAGAACAAGCCCGGCGCGAACGGCAATCTCGGTGCGGACTTTGTGGCCAAGAGCCCGCCAGATGGCTACACGTTACTGCTCGGCGACATCGGCGCACTGGCAATCAGCCCGAGCCTGTACAAGCTTGGGTTCGATCCTGCAGTTGATTTTTCACCGGTGACGATGGTGGCGTACTCGCCGCACATTCTGGTCGTGCATCCGTCGGTACCGGTGAGCAGCACGAAGGATTTGATCACGCTCGCGAAGTCCAAGCCCGGCAAGCTGAACTTTGCGGCTTCGAGCGTCGGCAGTGCGCCGCATCTTGCCGGCATTGAGTTTGCATCGCGCGCCGGCGTCGACTGGGCGTACATCCCGTACAAGGGCGGCGCACAGGCGATCACCGATCTTGCGGGGGGCCAGGCAGATGTGATGTTCAACGGCATGCTCGCCACGTACCCGCACGTCAAGAGCGGCAAGCTGAAAATTCTCGCGGTGTCGAGCAGCAAGCGGATGAGTGCGATTCCCGACGTGCCGACGGTGGCAGAAGCGGCCGGCCTCGACGGCTTTCAGACCGGCTCGTGGCAAGGCGTGCTGGCGCCACTGAATACGCCGAAGGAGGTCGTGGCGCGCCTGAACAGCGAGATCATCAAGATTCTGAACACGCCCGAAATGAAGGAACGGCTCGCGGCGCAAGGCGCCGAAGTATTGACCAATACGCCCGAGCAATTCTCCAAGTTCATCCGCGATGAGAAGTCGCGCTGGGCACAAGTCATCAAAACTGCCAACTTGAAAGTCGAATAGGAGATCACGTGTCCGTCATCGATACCCGCTTACCGGCACTGCTGAAGGGCGACAAGCCGCTGGTCGGCATGTTCATGGGCCTCGCCAGTCCGGCGCTGGTCGAAATGTGCGGCTACGCAGGCTTTGACTTCGTCGTGCTCGACAACGAACACGGACCGGCGAGCATCGAGACCACCGAGCACCTGATCCGCGCGGCCAAGTGTTCGAATGTCATTCCTGTCGTGCGTACGCTGGAGCCCGACATTCTGCGCGTGCTCGATATCGGCGCGTCCGCGATTCAGGTGCCGCAGGTGAACACGGCCGAGCAGGCGCGCCGCATCGTCGCGGCGGCAAAGTATCCGCCGGTCGGCGCTCGAGGCGCGGCGTTCTCGCCGCGCGCTGCGGGCTACGGTTTCTTCGGCGGTGCGCCGCACGCAAAGACGTCGAATGAAGGTACGTCGGTCATCCTGATGATGGAGACACGCGAAGCGCTCAGCAACCTCGACGAGATTCTCGCGGTGCCCGGCATCGACGCACTGTTCATCGGGCCGAACGATCTGTCGTTCTCGATGGGGCACGCCGGGAATCAGAAGCATCCGGAAGTCGTTACCGCGATCGAGACGGCAGTAAAGAAGATCGCGCGAACCAAAGTGGCGGCCGGGCTGATGACGATGGCGCCCGAGGACTATCACAAGTACGCCGGACTCGGCGCGCGTTACCTTACGACGCAGATCGCAGCCGTCGTCGGCACTGCGCTGAAGAGCGCAGTCGCGGCGATGCGGTCGCCGCAATAGCTCGGTTCGCGTCGGCACGCGGCTAGAAGATGCTTGTGCTTGACCGGCGAGCGGCGCGCGGTTTGAGCTAGCTGATACTTCCCTCTGTAGCCGCACTCGTCCCCGCGGCAGCCAGCAGCTTGGTAAGTGCAGCGAAGTCGATTGGCTTGACCAGGTGGGCGTCGAACCCCGCCTCTCTGGTCTTTTGGCGGTCTTCCTCCTGACCCCAGCCGGTGACAGCCACCAGCACCATGCCATTGCTCCATGGCTGCTCTCGCATCCTGCGGGCTGTTTCGTAGCCATTCAGCTTCGGCAAGCCGATGTCGAGCAGCACCACGTCGGGCCGGAATGTCGCAGCCGCTTCTATCGCTTCAATGCCATCAAATGCGGTGTGCGTCTCGTGGCCGTTCAACTTCAACAGCGCAGTCAGGGACTCTGCCGAGTCCCGATTGTCGTCGACGACGAGAATCCGGCGCGGCGCTACTGGCTTCGGGTGGCTGCTGGTCGGCTCCAATGGCGGCTTGGCCGTTTCAGTCAACGATGGGCAGGCGCGCAACAAACTCGCTGCCGTGCCCAATACCGGCACTGTGGACTTCCAGCGTACCGCCGTGCATTTCCACCAGAGTTTTCGCCAGTGCCAGACCGATGCCCAGCCCGCCACGCGTTCGCTCCAACGAGGTATCAATCTGCTCGAATATGCCGAAGATGCGAGGCAGCTGATCGGCGGCGATGCCAATGCCGGTATCGCGCACCCGAATAACGACATGCGTATCTTCTCGCTCGACGGTGAGCGAAATGCGGCCGCCGTTGTCGGTGAACTTGCAGGCGTTGCTCAACAGATTGTCGATCACCTGCGCCAATCGGGTCGGGTCCGCGTTCAGGCGCACCGACTGCGACGGCAGCGTGACAATCAGTTCGTGGCTCATGCTCTCGCAGAGCGGGCGCGCAGCTCTCGACGGCCTGCTGCACGACGGACGCAAGTTCAACCTGCCGTCGACGAAGTTCGATCTTGCCGCGGCTGATGCGGCTTACGTCGAGCAGGTCGTCCACCAGCCGCACCAACTGCTTAACCTGACGCTCCATCATCTCGGTCGCGGCTTGCACCGTCTGCCCCTTCGCGCCGGTCCGCATCGCTTGCAAGGCGTTGCTGATCGGGGCCAGCGGATTGCGAAGCTCGTGCGCCAGCATCGCCAGGAACTCGGTCTTGCGCCGGTCGGACTCCTGCAGCGCCGCCTCGGCCTGCTTGCGCTCGTGGATGTCGGATGTGCTGCCGGCATATCCCTTGTAGACACCACCCTCAAAGCGCGGTACGCCGACCGTGCGCATCCAGCGGTACTCCCCGTCGGCGCGGCGGAAGCGGAAGTCGGCTTCAAACCGCTCGCGCCGGCGTGCCGCCTCCATAAACGCGTCCACGTATGCGGCCGCGTCTTCCGGGTGCACTGACTCGATCCAGCCGCTGCCGTACAACTCTTCGAAACCGCGGCCGGTGAATTTCAAGTACTCGGCGTTCATGAACTCCGCCTGACCGTCCGCGTCGGTCATCCAGATCAGCACCGGAGCGGCATTGGCCAACTGGCGGAAGCGGTGTTCGGTTTCGCGCAGCGTCGCCTCCACCTGCTTACGCTCCGTGATGTCGCGGGCGACCTTGGAGGCGCCGATGATGCGCCCGGCGGCATCGCGCATTGGCGAAACCGTCAGCGAGATATCAAGGAGACTTCCATCCTTGCGCCGGCGAACTGTTTCATAGTGCTCAACGGCCTCGCCGCTACGGATGCGCCGCAGAATTTCGGGTTCTTCATCGAGGTGATCCGGCGGAATCAATATCGTCACCGGCCTTCCAATGACCTCCGCGGCCGAATACCCAAACAGATGCTCTGCGCCCCTGTTCCAGCTGGTGATGATGCCGTCGAGATCCTTGCTGACAATGGCGTCCTCGGAAGACGTGACAATCGCCGCCAGCCACGCTAACGCCTCTTCGGCGCGCTTGCGTTCGGTAATGTCCCGAATGCCCAGCACGATCTTGGCGGATTGATCGCTTTCGTCATCCAGCGCATGCGCGTTGAGTAGCATGGTGCGGCGGCCGATGGTTTCGAAGTCGTGACTGACTTCGAAGTTATCGAACACATGGCCCCTCAGCAGGACGTCTTGCATCAACGTGCGCAGCTGGGGAATGTTCCACTGGCCGTTGCCCAAGTCATAGAGCGAGCAACCTTCCGACTCCGCCGCTGAAACTTCGAACGTGCGATAGAACGTCTCGCTGGCCATGAGGACGCGCAGATCGGCGTCGAGAATCAGCAGCGGATCGCGCGCCGTGCGAATGACGGCCTCGGCGATCCGCGACGATCGAACTTCCTGTTCCAGTTTTCTGCGTTCGGTGATGTCTTCGATCGCCAGCAGGATCCATTCGGACTGGCTAGCAGCATCTTTTAAGCGGCGGGCGTTGAGCCGCATCGTGCGCCGGCCCAGGTGCCCGAATTCGTGCTCCACCCCGAAATCATCGAACGCGCTGTTCTTCAGCAGAATCTGCTCGAGCAGTGTGCGCAGCGCCGGAATGTCCCACTGACGATTGCCCAGGTCGTAAATGAATCGACCGATCGTTTCCTCTGGCGACACGCGAAAAGTCTGATAAAAGGCGCGGCCTGCGCTGCGCACGCGCAGACTGCCGTCAAGCACCAGAAGCGGCTCGCGCACCGTGTCCACCGTACTCTGCGCAAAATCAAGCGCGGCCTGGATGCGTTCGGTTCGCTTCAGCGCGTCGATGTCCAGCAGCACCAGCACCGCGCCATCGACCTTGTTGTCGAGCGTGATGTATGGACGCACGCGTAGCGAATACCAGCGGCCGCCCTTGTCGCGCACCTCGCGCTCCTGCTCGCGCACGGAGGCGATGACCTCGGCGCTGAGGCCCTCCAGATCCGCGACGGATTCCTGGTCACCAGCAGCGATCGCGAGGTTGTGTCGGATGTGGGCAATCGGCCGACCCACGTCGCTGGCCAGCAGGTCGAACTGCTTCTCCGCCTGCGAACTGAAGCGGCGAATCGTCAGATCGCGCCCGAGCAGCACGATCGGAAGCTTGGTCGAGCTCTGCAGGTTGATCAGGTCGCTGTTGAGGCGGTTGAGCTCGATGTTTCGATTGGACATCTCCTCGTTGACGGTCGTCAGCTCTTCGTTGGCCGACTCCAGCTCTTCCTTCGATGTCTCCAGCTCTTCGTTGACGCTTTGCAGCTCCTCGTTGGCGGATTGGACTTCCTCGTTGGATGCTTGCAGCTCCTCGGTAGACGCTTCGTGCTCTTGCTGTGTTGACTGCAGGTACTCGCGCGTCTGGCCGAGCTCGGATTCGAGCTCGGCGATGCGGTTGGACGACTGCTTTGCAGTCGTGCGAGCGGTTCTGGCGCCAGGCTCGATGGTTTTCGCCGTCGGCGCACGGCTGGCGCGTGCGGCCTTGTCCGCATCCTCGAACAGGATCAGGAAACAGCGTTCACGCAAGTTCTTTAGCGGAACGACTTCGAGATTCACCAAGCGAGTGGTGCCGTTGCGCCTGACACGCACGTTTTTCTTGCGGGCGATCTTGTTTTCTTTCTTAGCCTGGTTGATCGCCGCGCGCAGCGGCAGCATCAGGCCTTCGCGCGCCATCTTCAACACATCGAAGCTCGCCTTGCCGGCGGCCGGCTCCAGATACGCGCCAATCGGCCCACGGAATTGGAGGACCTGAAGGCCGGCATTGACCAGCACACCGGGAGGAGCGAACTGATTGACCGTGATGCGGTCGGCCTCCCGCTGCGCCGCCAGCTCTCCGCGCACAGTCTCTGGCGGCTCAGGCCGGTCGGGCTGCCGCATCGGCAGAGACGGCCGCACGACCGGTGCGTGTACGCCGTGTTCCCTCGTGAGCGGCAGATGGAACGCCGGCGTGGGTGCCGCCTTCTTCGAATAGATCTTGTGCTTCTTGTCCACCGGCTCAAACAGGTCGGTGAAACCACCGAGCGACTCCGATGCACCCAGCAACAGAAATCCGTCGGGCTTCAGCGCGTAATGAAACGTCGGCAGCGCTCGCTTCTGCAGGCTCGGCTCGAGATAGATCAGCAGGTTGCGGCAACTGATCAGGTCCATCCGTGAAAACGGTGGATCGCTGATCAAGTTCTGCCGCGCGAACACCACCATCTCGCGCAGCATCTTGTTAACGCGATAGCCGCCCTCCTCCTCGACAAAAAAGCGCCGCAAGCGTTGCGGCGAAATATCGTCGGCCAGCGTTTTCGCGTACAGGCCGTGGCGGGCTTTGTCCAGCAGCGCCTCGTTAAGGTCGGTAGCGAATATCTGCAGGTTGCGCATGCGGGGTGCCATTTCAGCCGCTTCCACAAACGCCATCGCGATCGAATACGCCTCCTGGCCGGTCGAGCAGCCGAGCACCCACGCGCGAATCGGATCGTCGGTGTGCTGCTTGAGCAGCTTGGGCAGGACCTCGCGCTGCAGAGCGTCGAACATTTCAGGATTGCGGAAAAAGCTCGTCACGCTGATCAGCACGTCGGAGTAAAGGGCGTCGAGTTCCTTGACGTTGCCGCGCAGAAGACGAGCGTAGTCATCGAGCGTGTTCTGCTTGCTCAGCACCAGGCGTCGGGTAATGCGCCGCTGGATGGTGCTCGATTTGTAGAGCGAGAAATCGACGCCCGAATGATTGCGCAGCAGCAGCAGGATTTTCTTGTAGCCATCCTCCGTGCTCTTGGCAGTCTTGGCCGCTTTGGCGCTTTCAGCACGGGCCCGCTTGCCCCCCGTGCCCGGCGTGCGTCCGCCCGATGGCAGCGGTGTCCCATCGTCCTCGTGCGCGGTGGCTTGTGCGCGATCCTCTTCCGAGCGAGTCGAAAGTTCGAGCGGTTGCCCGGCCCCATACGGATGCTTTGCAATCCGCGCCAGCTCCTTCGCAATTTCTGCCGGCGCAAGAACCAGGTCTACGCAGCCCGCCGCCACCGCGCTGCGCGGCATCGACTCGTATTTCGCCGAATCGTCCTGTGCGAACGTGATCCCGCCTTCGGCCTTGATCGCTTCGAGTCCCAGCGTGCCATCGGTCGCGGTGCCGGACAGCACAACGCCAATCGCGCACTCGCGCTGATCCTGCGCCATTGATTCAAAGAAGGTGTCGATCGGCCGATGCGGCCTTCGCGTCCGCTGACGCGGCTGAAGCTTCAGCACGCCTTGTTCGATAGTCAGATTCGCATCGGGCGGAATCACGTAGACGTGATTGGGCTCGACCGGTTGATTGTTCTTGACCTCGCGCACCGGAAGCTTGGTTGCGCGCGAAAGAATCTGCGTCAGCGCGCTTTCGTGCGCAGGGTCGAGATGCTGGACCAGCACGAACCCCATGCCGGTGTCGAGCGGCAGCCCTTTAAGTAACTGCGTGAATGCCTCGAGACCGCCGGCGGAGGCGCCAACGCCGACGATCGGGAACGACGCGCCGTTGCCAGGCTGATCGCGTTCGTCCACAGTGGCGGCACCTGCCGTCACCGCTGACTTAGCGGACCCTCTTTGCCTTAGCCATCGTCGCTTCGCCTCGTGCGAGGCAGATTCTGACAGCTTCGATGGCGCCAAGCGATCCGCTAACAGCGATGCCCAATCTCGGTGTCACCGAGCGCGATGCGCGCGACATGGCAGCCTACCTGGCGACCTTGCTCTAGCTCCTACAGGCACGGTCACTGCTTGGTTGCTGGTATCGACCGCTTGGAATTACCTATGGGCTCGAGACGACTGGCATTGCTTGCTGCGGCGGCGCTGGTACTCATGGCATGTGCACCGCCGGCCGACAAGCCGGTGACCATTGGAGTCGGTCCGAATCCGCAGCTGCCCGAACCCGATAAGCCGCTGATCACTACTGTCCATATCGCGCCCGCCGTCGGTTGGCCCTCGGATGTAACGCCGGCGACGGCGCCCGGAACGCGTGTCGTCGCATTCGCGAGCGGACTCGATCATCCGCGCTGGGTCTATGTGTTGCCCAATGGCGATGTGCTGGTAGCCGAGTCCAACGCGCCGAAGCGGCCCGATCGCACCGGGTTGTACTTCTGGATCATGGGTAAGGTGCAGGGACGCGCAGGGGCCGGCGTGCCAAGCGCCAATCGGATTACGTTGCTGCGGGATGCTGACGGCGACGGTGTGGCCGAAGTCAAGTCGGTTTTCCTCGAGGGGCTTAACTCGCCTTTCGGCATGGTGTTGGTCGGCGAGCAGCTCTATGTCGCGAACACCGATGCAGTGATGCGCTTTCCGTATAAGACCGGCGAGACGCGGATCACCGCGCCCGGCACCAAGGTAGTCGATCTGCCCGCTGGACCGTTCAACCATCACTGGACCAAGAACATCATCGCTAGTCGTGACGGCTCGAAGCTGTACGCGACGGTAGGCTCGAACAGCAATGTCGGTGAGAACGGTCTCGCGCTCGAGGAAGGCCGCGCTGCTATCTGGGAAGTGGACCCTGCAGCCGGCACCAAACGACTGTATGCGAGCGGATTGCGCAACCCGAATGGAATGGCGTGGGAACCGGCCACGGGCATGCTGTGGACCGTCGTCAACGAGCGCGATGACCTGGGCCATAACCTGGTGCCGGACTATCTGACGTCGGTGCGTGACGGCGGCTTTTACGGCTGGCCGTGGAGTTACTTCGGGCAACACGTCGATCAGCGTGTCGAACCGAAGCGGCCTGACATGGTCGCCAAGGCGCTCGTGCCGGATTACGCCCTAGGCTCGCATGTCGCTGCACTTGGCCTTGCATGGAGCGAAGGTAATAAGTTGCCCGCGCAGTTTGCCAACGGCATGTTCATCGGCCAGCACGGATCGTGGAATCGTGAACCGCGCAGCGGATACAACGTCGTCTTCGTTCCGTTTTCCAATGGGCGACCGTCGGGTCAACCAATCGATGTGCTGGCCGGTTTTGTGAACGCCGAAGGCAAGGCGTATGGACGGCCCGTAGGAGTCGCAATCGATCGGCGCGGCGCATTGCTGGTCGCCGACGACGTCGGCAACATCATCTGGCGCGTAACATCGGCCGGTGCGAAGTAGAACAGTGGTATGGCTTGCTCCACTTTGGCTCGTGCTGACGTGTGTTCTCTTCGCTCAGACGACACACGCGCAAGTCAGTCAGCCGCGTGAGACGCTATTGAATACTCGCTCAATGGCCACACATTTCCGTTACCTCCGCGGGCTACCAGCACGCATCGAACGTGCAGGCGTGCAGAGCTCGCGTTTCGCGGGAAAACCCTGCAGCCGGTGAACGGTCAGCAACTTTCTATCGTGAACCTACACAATGGCATGCAACTCCAAGCGCAGTAGCTGGGCTGTAAGGACCGATGTGCCGGCGCGACCAATGTGCGCTAACAAATGCCTGTCAGAGGAAGACGAATGATGACCCGACGTACCCTACTCACGACCTTGGCGGCGCTCGGACTCGGCGCCGGCGCCGCCCGTACGATGGCCGATTCGAAGACGGCCAAGAGCAATGCAAACAAGCCTGGTGGCATCGCAAAATTGAGCCTGTCGGACGCCGAATGGAAAGCGCGGTTGACGCCCGAGCAGTATCGCGTGCTGCGCAGAGAAGGTACCGAGCCAGCGGGAACCAGCCCACTGAACCGTGAGAAGCGCACCGGAACCTATCACTGCGCCGGTTGCGATTCGCCGCTGTTCTCTAGCGCGACCAAGTACGAAAGCGGCACCGGTTGGCCGAGCTTTTACGACTCGCTGCCCGATGCTCTCGGTTTTAAGACCGACTACAAGCTGATCCTGCCGCGCACCGAGTATCACTGCGCGCGCTGCGAAGGACATCACGGTCACGTGTTTGATGACGGACCGCAGCCGACCGGCAAGCGTTATTGCAACAACGGTGTCGTGCTGAAATTCGTACCGGCGGCCGCATGAGCATGCGAACCGTAACAGCTGCTTTACTGGTCGCCGGTCTGAGCGCCGGCGGCGCCCTCGCGCAACAGGAGAAAGCGGCGACGCCAGCGCGCCCCGCTGTGACTGCCACCGCCACTTTTGCGGGCGGGTGCTTCTGGTGCACCGAAGCCGACTTTGACAAGGTCGAGGGCGTGATCTCGACGACCTCCGGTTACATCGGCGGCAGAACCGCAAACCCGACGTACGAAAGCGTAACGGCAGGCGGCACCGGGCATGCCGAAGCGGTACAAGTCGTCTATGACCCGAGCAAGGTGAGCTACGCCAAACTGCTCGAGTATTTCTGGCGCACGATTGACCCGACGGTCAAGGATCGGCAGTTCTGCGATGTTGGCTCGTCCTACCGCTCTGCGATTTTCGTGCATGACGATCAGCAGCGCGCGCTGGCCGAAGCGTCGAAGAAAGCGCTTTCGACCAGCAAACCGTTTCGCGAGCCCATCGTGACCGAGATCGTCAAGGCGACGACCTTTTATCCGGCCGAGGAGTATCACCAGGATTACTACCTCAAGAACCCGGTGCGCTACAAGTTCTACCGCTTCAACTGCGGGCGCGACGCGCGCCTGAAGCAACTGTGGGGCGGACAGGCGCTGCAGTAGTAGCGGGCCGCATCACCGCCGAATCAAGCAACCGCCAAGCGCTCTCAGCGCTTGCGTGCACTTGATTTGTGCTTGGTCGAGCGCTTTGACTTGTGTGCGCCGCTGGCGGATGTCTTACCGCCGCGTGATTCGTTTTCGCCCGCCGATGCCATCGCCATCGCGACCGACGGCGAGTCCATCATCTTTTGCGCGGTGGTTTGCCATTGACGCATCGCAGAGTCATACAGCGCCATCGGATTCGACAGCACATCGCCGCCGAGCGGCAGACCCGGCACACTGACCGATCCCGCCGCGGCAGTTCCAAGCGCGCTGCGCATCCGTTCCATCATCGAATAACTGGCGCGAGCGATCTCGTTGTTCATATCGGTGATCGCCTGCAGCAGCTCGCGCTGATAGCGGGTGCCCTCGTCGACGGCAGGACGGCTGGCGTCGGATACGGCGCGCTTTAGATCGCTGACATCGCGCACTGTCGCCATCGACTGCGCCAATGAAAGCTGCTCGCCGGTGCCGGCTCGCATTGCCTGCAAGGTGATCCGCTGCACGCGCTGCATGCCGTTTAGTGCAGCCTGCACGATCTCGGCAGTCGCTCGCGTCTGCGCTTCGTAGTAGTTTGCGACTGAATTGACAATCGGGTTTGTGGGTGCCATTTTTGTGCTCCTGACAATGGGAGTGAAAATCAGGGTCAGACCCCGATTCTGCTCCGATTCTCTTACGCGGCCCTGCGGGATGCCCGGGTCGGCGCCTTCTTCGCGGCTTTTCTTGCAGTCTTTTTCGTGGCTGCCTTACGTGGCGGCGCTGAGCGCTTTTCTTCTGCCGCGCCGTTGCCGCCAGCCCTGCGCTTCAAACTCGCGCGCAGCGCGTCCATGATGTCGATGACCTTGGCGCCTTTCGGTGCCGGCGTCGCCTCGGGCATCGTGATTTCCTCGCCTTCGACCTTCTTCTGAATCTGCGCCTCGATGCGCTCCTTTACATCGTCTTCGTACTTGGTGGGGTCGAAGGCTTTCGACGTGATGCTGTCGATCAACTGATTGGCAAGAGCGAGCTCCTTCGCGCCGACCGTGGCATCCGGAATCTCGACTTCGTCGATCGGCCGCACTTCGTCTGCATACAGCAGTTCCTGCAGAATCAACCCCTGCTCGACCGCGCGGATGTTGACCAGATACTGCTTGCCGCGCGCTGCCCAGCGTCCGATTGCAGCGCGTCCGGAACTACGCATCGCTTCCGCGAGCAGCCGGTATGGCTTCGCGCCGCCCTTGTCGGGGCCGAGGTAATACGCTTTCTCGTAGAACACCGGATCGATCGACTCCAAGGGCACAAACTCGGTGATCTCAACGGCGCCGGAAGACGCTTCTTCGAGCGCCTTTAGCTCTTCCTTCGTAAAGGTGACGAAGCGATCCTTCTCGAACTCGTAACCCTTGATCAACTCGTTGCGCGGAACAACTTCGCCCGAGTCCGCCGACACGTATTGCTGGCGAACGCGCCCGCCCTTCGGGTCGAGCATCGTGAATGAAATCCCAGCACGCGGATTTGTAGCCGCGTACATCTTGACGGGAATCGTGACAAGCCCGAAGGTAATCGACACCGACTGCAGTGAACGAGCGGCCATGGCTTGGATGCTACGCGCGTAGGCGCGTTGAGTTGCAATCCTCATGGCAAGAGCCA
Organism: uncultured beta proteobacterium; assembly: GCA_963824935.1. Lineage (GTDB taxonomy): Bacteria > Pseudomonadota > Gammaproteobacteria > Burkholderiales > Burkholderiaceae_F > JACCZX01. Next base: position 34,080 of record CAWGRF010000027.1, read on the forward strand.
CGCCTACGGCGTCTGATGCGGCGCCCTGCCTTCATAGTGCGGAGCTCGGACAGCATGCGAAACATCAATTAATTCATCTACTTAAACAATATACTTAAAGTGATCTAGAAATCACTTTAGCGTGCCTTCGCATAGAAATCGAACACGTGTCGATGCGCTACATCAACCCTGAAGCGCGCTGTCTGCAGTGGCGCAAACGTCAGCGGCTCGAAGCGCCGTAGCGCAGGCAGTGCGTCAGGCAAGACTCGATTACGCGGCGAGATGTCGTTCCATCCGAGCACGAGTTCGCCGCCCGCACGGAGGCATGTATGGCACGCGACAAATGCCGCGTCGGCGGCGTCCGGTGCATTGAGGCCCCACCCCAGCACTCCGTTGCATACGATCAGGTCGAAGTACTCGCGCTGCGCATGCCTTCCCAGATTCTCGAGACGATCGATGATGTGGCGTGCACTGCCATAGCGCCGCCTCGACGCGATCGGATCGATCGTCCAGTATTCGCGACCCGCAAAGAGTTGTTCGTACGGCTGCGTGTACGCAGCGCAGCCGACAAACAGCACGCGCTGGACATCGATACGCTGCACGTACGCGGGCAGTATGACCTGCTCGAGAATGCGGCGGTCTTCGGTAGGCAAATGCGCGGATAACCCGAGCGCTCTCCGGCTTGCCGACCAAATGGATCGCAGGACTCCTTGCGCGGCCGGAGAAAGCACTGTTCGTTGCGCTACGGGATGGCCCGGTCGATCGTAAGCGCGACGCCGCTGGCGCCCACCTTCACCCTGTCGGCAGCGCTCTGAAGATCGCCACTGGAAGGCATCGCATTGCCGGAGCGCGAAACGCGTGCCGTAACGATGACTTCGTCGAAGCGCGAGATCTTTGCCGTCGGCGCCATCGATCGCGAATCATCCAGCGTGAATTTCAATGGCAGCTCGCTGACTCTTGCGCGCACGACCGCCACCGGCATGCGCGAGCCGTCGGCGGGGCGCGCAAAAACAAACACCGAGTCTTCGGGCCGAACTTTTGATTGCAGTGAAGGGCTCAGCGTGACGGTGCCAGTAACACTGCGGGCTTCGCTCGCGCCGCCCGTGGCGTCGGCCTTCTTCGGTTGAGCTGCCACCTGTATTCCACCGAGCTGCTGCGCTTGTTCGATGCTTCCCTGAATCTGCTTCGCGATCGGTGAATCGGGCGGCGCGGTGTTCTGCAAACGCTGCCAGTAATCGATCGCGGCTTTGTAGTCCTTGCGATCGAATGCCTCCGCACCGGCCATCGCCAGCGCCTTCCATTGCGTCGGATCGAGTTGCAGTGCGCGCTGTACAAGCTGCAGCGGTTGACCCGCGAAACTTCGCCCCTGGCTCATCGCCAAGGCATCGGCATAGTCGGCCAGCACATCGGCATCGTAGAGACGCAACGCACTCAGCCTCTCATACGCGGCGGCGGCTTCCGAAAAGTTGCCCATCGCATAGTGGGTCCGCGCAAGAATCGCCCAGCCCTCAGCGTTATCGGGTTCCCTTGCCAGGCGCTCCCGTACCTGCGCAATCATTGCTTCGATCTGTTCGCGGGTGGCCGGACTCTCTTCGGCGGCTGATGCGGCCGACGTCGATAGCGCCGCGGGCGTGCCGATCTGCCAATAGAGCGCTGCCGCAGCGATCGGCACGATCAACGCAACGATGGCAGCCGACCAGCGATGACTGTCGCGCGTGGCGACGGTGGATTCGGCAGCGGCATGCACTTCATCGAGCAGGCGCCGCTCGAGCTCGTTTTTTGACTCCGCATGTTGTTCGGCCGAAATCGTTCCACGCGCCAGATCGGCGTCGAGATCGGCGAACTGATCCTTGAAGATCGATACGTTGGCCGCCGCGTGCTCTACCGAGCGTGCGGCGCCTGGTCGCAGCAGCGGCCATAGCACCCAGGCGAGCGCCACCGTCACCATCGCTACGGCGATGAGCACGAATGCTGTCACTGGTTTGTTCTGACCGGCTCGCGCAGAAGGCGCTCGGCCTCGGCGTGCTCCGCGTCCGTTAGCGGCTGTTGCGTCGCACGCCGACGCCGATTGCGCAGCGCGCGCATGAACGCGGCCAGCGCCGCCAGCGCAAGCAGCGCCGGACCGAACCACAGCAATAGCGTGTGAGGCCTGACCGGTGGTCGATACAGCACAAAGTCGCCGTAGCGCGCAACCATGAAATCGACAATCTCCTGATCGCTGCGGCCGGCGCGAATCTGCGTGTTGATTTCGCTGCGCAGATCAGCCGCAAGCCCAGCACTCGATTCTGCGATCGACTGGTTTTGGCAAACCAGACAACGCAATTGCTCGGCCAACGCTGCGGCACGGCGGGCGCCGTCGGCGTCGAGCTGCATTGCGGGCTTGGCCGCGATCGCCACGCTCGACATCAGCGCGAGCAAAACAATTGCGATTGCGATGCGCAACATGGTCACGATTGGCGCAGCTGCTGCACCAGCGGCAGCATCTTGTTGCGCCAGACATCTTCGGTGATCGGGCCGATCTGCTTGAAGCGAATCACGCCCTGCTTGTCGATCACGAATGTCTCCGGCACGCCATAGACGCCGTAGTCGATGCCGACCCGACCGTCGGCATCGACGATCGACAGCTTGTAGGGATCGCCGAACTGAGCCAGCCAGCCCAGAGCCGCGTCGCGCGTGTCCTTATAGTTCAAGCCGACGATCGGCACCACGTCCTTGCGCGCAAGATCAACCAGCAGCGGGTGTTCGACGCGGCATGCGACACACCACGATGCCCAGACGTTGAGCAACCACACTTCGCCCTGCATCTGACTGGGCGCGAACGTTTGCTCGGGCCGCGCAAGCTGTACCAATTGAAACGGTGGCGCGGGCTTGCCGATGAACGGCGATGGCACTTCGCGCGGATTCAGCCCGAGTCCGATGAACAGAAACCCCGCGAGCACGATGAAGATGGCAAGTGGCAACGCAAAGCGCAACGCCGATTTGGGTTCCGTCGGCTGCGCCGATGTTGCGGCGTTGTCTACAGCCTCGCTCATGTCGCTGCCCGTGCCATTACAACGGTTTGATCGCGCCGCGCCAGCAATCGATAGCGACGGTCCGACAGTGCCAGTGCGCCGCCCAGCGCCATCAACACACAACCTCCCCAGATCCAGGTCACCAGCGGCTTGTGATAGACGCGCACGCTCCACGCGCCCAACCCGCTTGAGCTCGGATCGATCGGCTCGCCGAGCGAGACGTAGATGTCGCCGAACACGCCCGTGTCTATCGCCGCTTCGGTCATCGGGTTCTTCTGCACGTTGTAAATGCGCTTTTCGGGATACAGCGTGGTGATCGGATTGCCGTTGCGCGTAACTTGGACCGTACCGCGCGCACCGGTGTAATTGGCGCCGGTGATTCTCTGCGCGCCGTCGAATTTGATGTCGTAACGGCCGACCTGCACCGTGTCGCCGACATTCATTCGCATGTCGCGTTCAACCTGATAGCCGTTGACGACCGTCACGCCGACGATGAACACGGCGATACCCAGATGTGCCAGCTGCATGCCCCAATAGGCGCGACCTTGCCCGCGCAAGCGTTCGACGAGTCCACCGCGCAGATGGCGAATCCGCTCCTTGATGTTGACGGCGATCGAAGCCATCACCCAGAAGGCAAGGAAGAGCCCGACGCTGATCAGCGGTGTCCATCGGCCGGCAATCACCGGCGCAACCAGCGCGGTCACGAGCGCCACCGCAAGCGCCCATTTCAAACGCGTGCCGAAATCGGGCAACTCGGCCTTCTTCCAGCGTGCTAGCGGCCCGATGCCCATCAGAAACACAAGCGGCGCCATCACTGCGCCGAACACCAGATTAAAGTACGGCGGCCCGACCGAAGCCTTCGGTAGCGACAGCGCATCGAGGAACAGCGGATACAACGTACCCAGCAACACCGAGCCCGCGGCAACTACGAGCAACAGGTTGTTCAACAGCAAAAACGATTCGCGCGACACGGCCTCGAACTTGCCGCCAAGACCGACCTTGGGCGCACGCCATGCAAAAAGCGCAAGCGACGAGCCGATCACAAACACCAGGAATGCGAGGATGAACACGCCGCGCTTCGGGTCGGTCGCGAACGCATGCACCGATGTCAACACACCCGAGCGGACCAGGAACGTGCCGAGCAGCGAAAGCGAAAACGCGCAGATCGCAAGCAGCACCGTCCAGCTTCTAAAGCTGCCGCGCTTCTCGGTGACAGCAAGCGAGTGAATCAACGCGGTGCCGACCAGCCACGGCATGAACGACGCGTTTTCAACCGGGTCCCAGAACCACCAACCGCCCCATCCCAGCTCGTAATACGCCCACCAGCTTCCAAGCGCGATGCCGCACGTCAAAAAACACCACGCGAGAGTGGTCCACGGCCGCGACCAGCGCGCCCATGCCGCGTCGAGCTTGCCGCCGAGCAGCGCGGCGATCGCGAATGAAAACGCGACCGAAAAACCGACGTAGCCCATGTAAAGCATCGGAGGATGAAACACCATCCCTGGGTCCTGCAGCAGCGGATTCAAATCGCGGCCGTCAGCGGCAGGCGGGAACAGGCGGTCGAACGGATTCGAGGTCAACAGCATGAAAAGCAGGAACCCGATCGAGATCACGCCTTGCACACCGATCACGCGTGCCACCATGTCATCCGGCAAGTGACGCGAAAAAACCGATACGGCAAGCGTCCACCACGCGAGCATCAGCACCCACAGCAACAGCGAGCCCTCGTGGGATCCCCAGCTGGCAGCGATTCGATAATGCAACGGCAACTGCGAATTCGAGTTACTCGCCACATTGACGACTGAAAAGTCGTTTACGACGAACGAGTACAAGAGACACCCGAATGCGAGTGTGATGAATAGCGCCTGGCCGCGCGCTGCCGGACGCGCGACCGCCATCCATGTGCGGTCTCCACGCGCCGCGCCGGCGATCGGCAATACCGCCTGCGCGGTTGCCAGCAGCAGCGCCAGGATCAGCGCGAGGTTTCCGATTTCAGGAATCATCAGAGCTACTGCTGGATGGTCTTGCGTGCTTTTTGAGCCTGCTCGACCGCGTACGCGGCTTCAGGCGGCGTGTAGTTCTCGTCGTGCTTGGCGAGCACTTCGTGCGCACGAAACACGCCGTCTGCACCCAACTTACCCTGGGCTACGACGCCCTTCCCTTCCTTGAACAAGTCCGGAAGGATGCCGGTGTAGACGACCGGAATGATCTTTGCGGTATCCGTGACGTTGAATCGCACCGTCAGCCCGTCGGGTTGCCGCTTCAGGCTGCCCTGCTCGACCAGCCCGCCGACCCTGAACGCCTTGCCCTGCGGCGCTTCGTTGTTGGCGACTTGCGTTGGGCTGTAGAAGAAAACCAGATTCTGCTGAAAGGCCGACAGCACCAATGCCGCGGCGACGCCCAGGCCGGCGAGTCCAGCAACGATCAACGTCAGTCGTTTGTGACGAGGCTTCATCGGATGCTCGTATTGCGAGTCGCTTCGCGCGCCAGCTCAGACACCACACGGCTGCGGCGCGCGCGCAGCAGCCACAGTTCGATACCGATCACGACCGCGACCGCTGCGTAAGAACCCCAGACGTAGAAGGCGTAGCCCCCCATCGCCCAAAAATCGGCAGCGCTCTTCCAGTTCACTTGAGCCCACCCTGCGCCAGAAGTTCCCGCACCCAATCCGTTCGTCTCTCGCGCTCAAGCATGATGCTGCGCACACGGTGCAACGACGCGGCGATGCTGTACATCCAGAATGCAAGCGCCATTAACAGCATGCCGGTGAGCATCGTAGAGGCCATCGTGGGCGAGCGTGTCAGGCTGACCGAAGAACCCTGATGCAGCGTGTTCCACCACTGCACCGAAAAATAGATGATCGGAATGTTGACTACGCCCACCAGCGCAAGCACAGCGCCCGCCTTGTCGGCGCGGCGCGGATCGTCGATCGCAGCTTGCAGCGCGATAAATCCTAGGTACAGAAACAGCAGCACCAACTCTGAAGTCAGCCGCGCGTCCCACACCCAGTATGTGCCCCACGTCGGCTTGCCCCACAGCGATCCGGTGACCAGCGCAAGGGCGGTCATCAAGGCGCCGGTCGGCGCGATCGCGGTTGCCATCATCGACGACAGCCGCGTATTCATGATCAGACCGATCGCAGCCCAGCCGGCCATCACGAGATACAGAAACATCGACATCCATGCGGCCGGAACGTGAATGAAGATGATCCGGTACGACTCGCCCTGCGTCGCATCGGTCGGCGCAACGAAAAATCCGATGTAAAGGCCGGCCATTGCAAGCAGCGCGGCAAGCGCGAAAAACCATGGCGTCATTTTCCCGGCGAGCGGAAAGAATGTCTGCGGTGCAGAGAACCAATACAGACCCGGCCGTGAACGAACGCTGACACTGCTCATGGTCATTCAACTGAAATGCGAAGCGCCACTGCTCCCGCCCACGGCATCAACACCGCAGCGAACAGGAGAAATGCGCCCAGCAGGAGGAAATATGCGGTAACGCCCAAGCCGGAAGCCGCTGCGCCCACCGAGCCGGCGCCGAAAATCAGCACCGGAATATAAAGCGGCAAAACAAGCAACGATGTTAACACTCCGCCTCCGCGTACTCCGAGAGTCAGCGCCGCGCCGATCGAGCCGATCAGTGACAGCACAGGCGTGCCGATCGCCAGCGATGCAACGAGCACCAGACTTGCGTTGGTGTCGAGGTCGAACAACACACCGAATGCGATCGCCATCGCCGTCAACGGCAGTCCGGTTGTAAGCCAGTGCGCCACGGCTTTGCCGAGCACGATCAGTGGCAGCGGTTCTGCAGACAAGAGCATTTGTTCGAGCGTTCCGTCGGCATAGTCGTTCGCGAACAAGCGTGGCAGCGACAAAATCGCGGCTAATAGTGCCGCAACCCACACGACTCCCGGCGCGATGTCACGCAACAGCGCCGGTTCCGGGCCGATGCCGAGCGGAACCATCGTCACCACGACAACGAAGAAAAACAAAGTATTGAGCACATCGGATTTTTGCCGAATCGCCAGCAACAGATCGCGACGAATGATCTGCGAAACGACGTTCAACATGTGGTTTCACCGACCGATGCTTCGCTGCCGGCGAGCTCGATATGCTGCTGACGCGGCACTTCGATCGCAACGTCTTGATGGGTGACCAAAACTACCGTGTTGCCGTCGGCAACATGGCCCGCGATCAGTTGCGAAAGCGCGCTGACGCCACGCTGATCGAGCGCGATATATGGCTCGTCGAGAATCCACAGCGGCGCATCGGTGGTGGCGAACAGACGCGCCAACGCGATGCGCCGCCGCTGCCCCTGCGATAAGAACCGCGCCATCGTGTGCTCGAACTGTGAAAGGCCGACCGCATCGATAGCTCGAAGCAACGCCGCGTCATCCACACTGCGCCCGGCCACTGCCTGCGAAAGCTTCAGGTTTTCGTGCACCGTCAGATCATCCTTGACGCCGTTCAGATGGCCGACGTACACGAGATCCTTCCAGTACTCCTCGCGCTGCCTGCGAATGTTGCGGCCATGCCAGCGCACCTCACCGACCTTGGGCTCGAGCAGGCCGCAAAGTATCCGCAGCAGGCTTGTCTTGCCGGTGCCGTTCGGTCCCGCGACTCTGAGCAGTGATCCGGCAGCAACCGTGAAGACAAGCGCGGCGAACAACGTGCGGTCGCCGCGCTCGCAGGTGAGGTTAATGGCGTCGAGCATCGGCAGGCGTTATAAGCGATGCTGAGGCTGTGCGATAGTCGAAATATGAGCTCCCCAAACTCGTCTTTAGCGCCGAAGCTCGGAACTCCCTTGTCGCCCGCAGCGGTCAAGGTGATGCTGCTCGGTGCCGGCGAGCTCGGCAAGGAAGTGATCATCGCGTTGCAGCGGCTCGGCGTCGAAGTGATCGCAGTCGACCGGTATGCGAATGCGCCGGGGCAGCAGGTGGCGCATCGCGCACACGTGATCAACATGGCCGACCCGGCGGCGCTACGCGCAGTGATCGAGGCCGAGCGGCCGGCTGTGGTCGTGCCCGAGATCGAGGCGATCGCGACCGATGCACTGGCCGCGGTAGAGCGCGACGGGCTCGCACGCGTCGTGCCGACCGCGCGCGCCACGCAATTGACGATGAATCGCGAAGGAATTCGCCGCCTGGCCGCCGAAACGCTTTGTTTGCCAACCTCGCCTTATCGCTTCGCCGATTCGCTCGACGAGTTGCGCGCGGCGGCGCATGCGATCGGCCTGCCATGCATCGTCAAGCCCGTCATGTCGTCATCGGGCAAGGGGCAAAGCCGCGTCGATACGGCAGATCAGATCGAGCCTGCGTGGCGTTACGCGAATGCCGGCGGCCGCGTCGCACTCGGCCGTGTCATTGTCGAAGGCTTGATCGATTTCGACTACGAAATCACGCTGCTGACGGTACGCGCGGTGGGACTCGGCGGCGATGGAGCCATCGAAACGCATTTCTGCGAGCCGATCGGGCACGTGCAGGTGGCGGGCGACTATGTTGAAAGCTGGCAGCCGCAGGTGATGACCGCCACCGCCCTGGGCAAGGCGCGTGAATACGCAAAATCGGTCACCGGCAATCTGGGCGGCACCGGCATCTTCGGAGTCGAGCTTTTCGTCAAGGATGACGCCGTGTGGTTTTCGGAAGTCAGCCCGCGACCGCACGACACCGGGATGGTGACGATGACGACGCAATGGCAGAGCGAATTTGAATTGCATGCGCGCGCAGTGCTCGGTCTGCCGGTCGATACCTCGCTGCGGAATCCAGGCGCCAGTGCGGTGATCTACGGTGGCCATGATGCGCAGGCGATGCGCTTCGAAGGAGTGGCCGAGGCGCTGTCGATAACAGACACGGATCTCAGACTGTTCGGCAAGCCCGAGTCGTTCGTCAAGCGTCGCATGGGCGTCGCACTGGCGCACGCAGCAACAACGAACGAGGCGCGCACAAAAGCAAAGGCGTGTGCCGCTGCTATCAGGCCGGTCCCCGAATGAACGCGATTGCGCATCCGCGCAGCAAACGCGACGATTGACCGGATCGATACGCGCAATTCCGCGCATGGCCGATCGCGTAGCGCGGTCTACAATGCCGCCCTCGCGAGCCATTGAAACCGGAGCGCTCGACTCGAACGCCATGAAAATCCTCGTTGTCGACGATCACTCGCTGATCACCGACGCATTGAGCGTCTTGTTTTTGGATCTCGATCCGTCGGCCGAAGTCATCACGACGCGCACTGCCGAAGGTGCGCTGAAAATCCAGGAAGAGCAGCCCGAGATCGACCTCGTCGTGCTCGATCTCGGAATGCCTGGCGTATCCGGCACCTCACTGCTTGAGGCGATGGTCGCAAAGGCGCCGGAGATGAAGATTCTGGTGCTATCGGGCAACCAGGATCAACGCAATGTGATGCGTGTGCTGCAGCTCGGCGCCGCCGGTTTCGTGCCGAAATCGATGGCTTCGGACACGTTGCTATCCGCCGTCAAGTTTGTGCTGTCGGGCGGCGTTTACATTCCTGCCGATCTGCTGGAAGAGGTCAATCGCGCCGGTATCTTCGGCAATTCCGAACGCGCCCGCGATCAGAATGGCGGGCGGGTTGAGCTTACCGAGCGCCAGGAGCAGGTGCTGCAACTGCTGGCGCGCGGCGCACCGATCAAGATCATCTGCCGTGAATTGGGTCTATCCGAAGGCACGGTCAAGACACATGTCACGGCCATTTATCGTGCCTTCGGTGCATCGAACCGCACCGAGGCGCTGCTCGCTGCGCGCCGGCACGGCTACGATATCGGCTGATCCCTAGTCGACAGCGCCAAGGAGGCGTCACTCGCGGCGGCGGTTTCGGGGGTCGGTCTTACGAGCGGCAGTGTCGTCAATCCCAACATGTCCGCCAGCGTGTTGTTCAATACGGAAGCCGTCGTTGGCTTCTGCAGCACCGTCGGTTCCTCGACTCGACTGCGCGCGATCGCCGACGTCAGCGACGGATCGAGCTCCATCCGCTCCTGCATCACACGCTGAAACTCGGACATCACATCGATTCCCTGCACCGCAGTCAACATCGCGACCGGGATCGGAACTCCGACCAGCTCGCGAATTCTGAACACCGCTTCAACACCGCTGATCGAGTGCGGGCCCAGGTTATGGTCGGCCAATATGGCGTCGATCCGCTGCTGAACGCTGATGCGCTTTATCAGTTGCGCGTTATAGCCGGTCGAAGGCACTACTTCGGCGCCCCAGGATTTAATCAGTCGCGTCAGGCTGTTCAAGATCTCGGCGTTATCCTCGATGACGACGAACGTGAAGCCATTAAGCGGCCGGATCGCCACGTCGAGCGTTTCGGGCGTGCTGCGCTTCGGGCGTATCGGCGCACTCGAGGGCGGCACTTCCACTCTGAACACCGTGCCCGTGCCCGGTCGCGTCGTGACGATCAGCGGATGGCCAAGCAACCCGCAAATCCGCTTGACGATCGACAATCCGAGACCGAATCCGGAGCCGCTGTTTTCGGCTTTAGAGCTCTCACCGCGATAAAACTCTTCGAAGATTCGATCGAGCTCGCCCTGCTTGATGCCGGGCCCGGTATCCCAGATCTCCATGCTTATCAGCCCGCTGCGCGGCCGCGCCGCCAGCAACACACCGCCCCTCTGCGTGTAGCGAATCGCATTGGCCAGCAGGTTGCGAATCACCCGTTGCAACAGCAATGCATCACTGTCGATCGCAACGCCACCCCGCCGCAACCGCAATGACAATCCCTTGGCCGCGGCCAGCGGCGTGAACTCCTGCTCCAGCAGCGAAAACATGTCGTCGACCAACACCTGCTCGACTCGCGGCTGAATCGAACCGGAGTCGAGCCGCGAGATTTCAAGCAGTTCTTCAACCAGTTTCGACAACGTGTCGACCGCAGTGGATAGATTGTTGACGAGCGGCTCGAGCGGTCCCTGCGCGCGCTTCTTGAGCAGCGACACATAGATGCCGATCGCCTGCAGCGGCTGCCGTAGATCATGGCTGGCCGCGGCAAAGAATTGTGTCTTCGACCGGGTGGCGTTTTCCGCTTCGCGCCGCGCATCGTCGGCCACACGCTTTTCCGCCACCAGTTGCTCAACCAGCACTTCGTTCTCGTACGTGTTCTTGACGGATTCGAATACGGCGTTGCCGAAATCGCGGCCGTACAGGAAGGTGAACAGAAACACTGCCGTCATCACGACCGCGGCGGTGTAGTAGGTCGGATCCTGCTCCCACACCATGCGCGCAATCAGCGGCACGACCGCAAGTAACATGAACGCATGAAATGCCGGTCGATGACTGGCGTACAGCGTCAACGAGCCGAACGCGACGCTCAGAATGACAGCGACCAGCACCACCTGATGCAGCGGCTGGTTGGTCGAGAAGAACATGAAGCCCGCAATGCCCCACAGCACGCCAGCCACCACGGCCTGCACGACCCAGCGAGTAGCCCAGGCATCGACCTTCTCGACGATGCGCTCGGCGTGCCGAAACCGGTACGACAGGCGCAAACGCGACAGCGAGTCGAACAGGATCAGCAGCGACCAGCCGAGCAGCAGGTCCTGGTTGATCGAATTCCAGAGAATCATGACCAGCGCGAATGCACCGACAATGCTGACCAGCACCGATTGCGGCACTTGCCGGTAGACCGACGCCATCACGCCGGCAAGAATCTTTTCGTGCCTTTGCGCCGGCGTCTCCTCGGCAAGGCCGAAGCGGGTCAGTGGGCCGGACATGGACCCTATCTCATGAGCCCGCATGACCGCGAGCGGGGCCAAGCAGCCGCTTGCGGCTGCTTGCCCTGAGGGGCGTATAAGCCATCGCAGCCGTAGGCCGCGATCGGCGGCGCAGGGCTAGGCGCCGAGGACGCCGTGTGTTGATACACACCAGGACGAGGCAACAACGCTCTGCGCCGCGCCCACCCCGCTCCCGAAGGGTTGTCACCAAGACGGGCGTCTGCGTCGTTGCGCTCCTTGCCAAGGCGTCCAGCCTTGGCGGCGTCGCGACGCCTAGCATCCCAACCCGTCTTGGTGACAACGCGGTTCATGCGGGCTCATGAGATAGGGTCCTGCGGGTCATCATCATGGCGCGATCATAGGCGAGGCGGTCTGGTTCGCACAATCAATGCTCAAGTTGCGGTTGAGCTGCGTCAAACGAGACTCGGATAGCGGCTGAGTTCCAATATCGCGCTGCCGTCGCGCTTGACGGCCAGTCTGGCGCGACCCCCGACAGGCAATGTCAATTTGCGCGGCGAGTGACCGAACGGCAGTCCAGTGAAAACGGGTACTCCCGAGATTTCCCGCAGCCGTTCGATCACCATGTTCAGATCAAAACCGTTGTCATTCGGCATCGGAGTAATCGGTGAAAAATCGCCCAACAAGATGGCGGCCTGGCGCTGCAATACGCCGGCATGCGCCAACTGGTAGAACATTCGCTCGAGCTTGTACGCCGGCTCGTTGACGTCTTCAATAAACAGGATGCCGCCGCGCACACGCGGAAAGTGCGGTGTGCCGAGCAGCGCGACGACCATCGCCAGATTACCGCCCCAGAGTTGACCGGCAACATCGACGCGCGGTCCTTCCAATTGAAGCTCAATCGCGTATGTCTTCGTATTCAGCACGCCGAAAAAATGCTCGACCGTGAAGGCGTTCGGTTCAGATGCACCGAAGTCGGCCGCCGATGGGCCCGCGAAGCTGACTCCCCGCCGCGTCAGATAAGCCAGATTCAACGCGGTGAAATCGCTATAGCCGACCATGATCGGCGCACGAGCCTTGATCGCTGTAAAGTCGATCCGATCGAGCAAACGCGACAGCCCGTAGCCACCGCGCGCACACAACACGATATCGACCGTGGTGTCAGTTGCGAAGCGTTGCAAATCCCCCAGCCTCTGATCATCGCTGCCGGCAAAGCGCTGTTCACGCGCGAATACGCTCTCTCCCGCTTCGACCTGCCAGCCGCGCGCTGCCAAAAAGGCGGCTGCGCGATCGACCACCGTCGGATCCGGCAGAAATCCCGCCGGCGCAACGAGGCCGAGCGTCTTACTCACCGTCGTCGGCGTCCGGTGGCAGGCGGCCCTGGCGCTTCAACTCGCGACGTTCGACAAAAAAACTCGACAGCACGCGGCGGCTTTCATCAGCCAGCACGCCGGCGACAACGGTGGTGTGATGATTGAGTCGTGGTTCGGCGAACAGATCGACGACGCTGCCGCACGCGCCGGTCTTCGGATCCGCCGCACCGTAGATCAACCGCTTGATGCGCGCGTGCTGCATCGCGCCGGCGCACATTGCGCACGGTTCAAGCGTGACGTAAAGATCGCAGTCGGTCAGTCGATAGTTGCCGAGCAATGCGGCCGCAGCACGCATCGCTCGAATCTCTGCGTGCGCGGTGGGATCAGCGGTGCCAATCGGTTGATTGAATCCAGTTGCGATGATCTGCCTGTCCTTGACGATGACCGCGCCGACGGGTACCTCGGACAACGCCCACGCGTTATGCGCCTGATCGAGCGCGAGGCGCATGTAGTTTTCATCAACGCTTGCTTCGCCGGTCGTCTCTCTGTCGCCGCCCTCGGTGACTTCGATCTGACTCGCCAGCCATGCTTGTCGGCGCGCCTCGCGCTGCACTCTCGTTCGCACTGCGCGCCTGTGCAACAGTGTCTGCGATGCGGTCGAAATCGAGTGCGACGGCGGCATCGCCAAGCCAGGCGGGCAACGCTCCGCGTCGATAGTCGGTGCCGAAGTCCGATCGCCGCAAAAAGCCGGCATCCACCATCCAGCGGCGCAACTCAACGTGGTCGGTAGCGACCATCACGCCCGCGGTCGCTAGAAACCGCTTGAGGATTTCGTTTGCTTGCGGTTCGCTCAACGCGCTGTCAGCCGGAAATGCAAGCGCAGCGCTCGCCAACAACAGCTCCAAGTCGCCGCCGGCTTTCTGCTGCAAGGTCGAAAGGTGAACGCCGTGGCGCAAGGCCAGTTGCGCGATGCGCTCAAGCCACCCCGCTGCGTCGATCGTTGCGCTCGTTTCCATCATTAGGCGAGTTTACTCAGTCACCTTTCTTGATCCGCTTGGCTTACTCCGTTCAATCACTCCCATTCAATGGTCGCCGGCGGCTTGCCACTGATGTCGTACACGACTCGATTGATGCCGCGCACTTCATTGATGACGCGGTTCGATACGCGGCCGAGCAGTTCGTGCGGAAGCTCGGCCCAGTGCGCCGTCATGAAATCCGATGTCTGCACGGCACGCAGTGCGACGGCCCATTCGTACGTGCGCCCGTCGCCCATCACGCCGACGCTTTTGACCGGCAGGAACACCGCGAACGCCTGACTCGTGCGGTCATACCATCCGCTCGAGCGTAGTTCTTCGATGAAGATCGCGTCTGCTTGACGCAGCAGGTCGGCATACTCGCGCTTGACCTCGCCGAGGATGCGCACGCCGAGCCCCGGGCCGGGAAACGGATGCCTGAAGACCATTTCGCGCGGTAGCCCCAGTGCAATGCCCAGGTTGCGCACCTCATCCTTGAACAATTCGCGCAGCGGTTCGAGCAATTGCAGATGCAGTGTTTCGGGCAGGCCACCGACGTTGTGATGACTCTTGATCGTCATCGCCTTCTTGGTCTTTGCGCCAGCCGATTCGATCACGTCGGGATAAATCGTCCCCTGCGCGAGCCACTTAACCGCGGGCAGTTTCGCGGCTTCCTCCTGAAACACGTGCACGAATTCGCGGCCGATGATTTTGCGCTTGACTTCCGGATCCGTTTCACCCGCGAGTGCGCGCATGAAGCGCTCGCTGGCATCGATGTGTACCAGCTTGATTCCCATGTGTTCGCGAAACGTATCGGCCACCTGCAGGCCTTCGCCGAGCCGCAGCAAGCCGGTGTCGACGAATACGCACGTCAGTTGATCGCCGATCGCGCGATGAATCAGCGCGGCAGCGACCGACGAATCGACGCCGCCGCTTAGCCCTAGGATTACTTCGTCGTTGCCCACTTGCGCGCGAATCTTCTCGATCGCTTCGGTCGCATAATCGCCCATGACCCAATCGGGCTTGCATCCGCAAATGTCCAGCACAAAGCGACTCAGGATCGCCTGTCCCTGCAACGTGTGCGTGACTTCAGGATGGAACAGCACACCGTAGTAGCCGCGCGCTTCATCGGCCATGCCGGCGATCGGACATGAAGGCGTCGATGCCATCAGCTTGAAGCCCGGACGGCAGCTCGACCACCTTGTCGCCGTGACTCATCCAGACCTTGAGCAATCCATGGCCTTCGGGTGTGCGCTCGTCTTCGATGTCGTTCAGCAGTCGGCTGTGGCCGTGCGCGCGCACTTCGGCGTAGCCGAACTCGCGGGTATGTCCGCCTTCAACCCTGCCGCCCAGTTGCTGCGCCATCGTCTGCATGCCGTAGCAGATGCCAAGCACCGGCACGCCGAGCTCGAACACAGCAGCCAGGCGCGCGGTCGGTGGATTCCTCGTAAGCCGACATGTGGCTGCCGGACAGGATGATTCCCTTCGGTGCAAAGTCGCGCACGAATCCATCGCCGACAGTCGCCGGATGCAGCTCGCAATACACACCGACTTCGCGTACGCGACGTGCAATCAACTGCGTAACCTGCGAGCCGAAATCGAGAATCAGTATGCGGTCGTGATGCACCAACTCGGCACTCACCGCTAGTTCTCAATGCGGTAGTTGGGCGCTTCCTTTGTTATTCGCACATCGTGCACGTGCGATTCGCGCATTCCCGCCGCCGTGATTTCGACAAACTGAGCCCTCGTGCGCATCTCGTCGATCGACCGGCACCCGCAATAGCCCATGCTCGAGCGCAGGCCACCCGTCATCTGGAACATGATGGCGAGCACGCTACCTTTGTAGGGGACCATGCCTTCGACGCCCTCGGGCACGTATTTGTCGACGTTGGCATCGTTGTCGTTGTCTTGGAAGTAACGCTCGGCCGACCCTTCGCTCATCGCACCGAGGCTACCCATGCCGCGATAAGACTTGTAAGAGCGCCCCTGGAACAGGATGACTTCGCCCGGTGCCTCCTCGGTGCCCGCGAAAATGCCGCCCACCATCACCGAATATGCGCCGGCAGCCAGTGCCTTGGCGACGTCGCCCGAATAACGGATGCCGCCATCGGCTACCAGCGGCACACCCGCCCCGTCGAGCGCTTTTGCGACGTTGGATACGGCCGTGATCTGCGGCACGCCGACACCTGCGACGATACGTGTGGTGCAAATCGAGCCGGGCCCGATACCCACCTTGACACCGTCGGCCCCCGCGTCAACCAACGCGCGCGCGCCCTCCGCGGTAGCGACGTTGCCGCCCACCACATCGACCTTGGGAAAGTTTTTCTTGACCCAGCGCACACGGTCAAGCACACCCTGATGGTGGCCGTGTGCGGTGTCGACAATCAACACATCGACGCCGGCTCGCACCATCAATTCGGCGCGCTCGTCGGAATCGGGACCGGTGCTGATGGCACCCCCAACCATCAGCTTGCCCAGATGATCCTTTGCGGCGTTCGGATGCTCGGTCGCCTTGGTGATGTCTTTCACGGTGATCAGGCCGCGCAGTTCATCGTCCCCGTTGATGACCAGCACGCGCTCGAGCCGATGCTTGTGCAGCAGCGCTCGTGCTTCCTCGGGTGTCGCGCCTTCGCGCACAGTCACCAGGCGTGCGCGCGGAGTCATGATGTCGCGGATCGGCGCATCGAGCCGCGTCTCAAAGCGCAGATCGCGGTTGGTCACGATGCCGACTACGCGCTTGCCCTCGACCACCGGCAGACCGGAGAACTTGTGCGCTCGTTGAAGCTCGATCGCATCGCGCACCGTCATGTCCTGTGTGATCGTGATCGGGTCGCGCAGCACACCGGCTTCGTGACGCTTGACCTTCATAACCTCGGCTGCCTGCTCCTTGGGAGTCATGTTTTTGTGAACGATGCCGATACCACCTTCCTGAGCCAGCGCAATCGCGAGCCGTGCATCGGTGACAGTGTCCATCGCCGCCGAAACGAGCGGGATGTTCAGGGAAATATTGCGGGAGAGGTGGGTGGAAAGCTGTACGTCCCGGGGAAGGACCGCCGAATAGGCGGGGACGAGCAGCACGTCATCGAAAGTGAGCGCTTTTTGTACCAACCGCATACTTTTCCTCAGACGCAAACACGGATTATACGGGATCGACCGGATGACTTAGCGCGTTGCAATTGGGGGATGTTTGCACCCTGTTTAGTGTCATCACCCGCTTGCCGCGCCTAGTGAACCGTCGGAAAATCCCAGCTGCTCAGGAGAATTTATGGTCGCTAATTCCAACGTGATTCGTGCCGTGATCAGCGCCGCTATCGTGCTGGCAGGATTCGCATCCACGCCGAGCGAAGCCCAATGGGCGTGGAAGGACGGCAATGGACGGCTCGTGTACTCAGACCGTCCGCCGCCGTCCGATATCAAGGCCGCCAGTATCGTGCGCCAGCCCAATACGCAGACGTTGGCCAACCCGGCGCCGGTCAGCGGCCCGCTGGATGACGCCGGAAAGCCCTCGGACGCGAAGTCCTCCGATACGAAAGCCACGCCGGCGCCAAATGCACCGAAAACCATCGCCGAACGCGACATGGAGTTTCGCAAGCGTCAGCAGGAACGCGCGGAGAGCGAAAACAAGGCCGCCGAAGAGCAGACAAGGAGCGCTGCGAAAACGGCCGAATGCGAGCGCGCACGCGGCTACCTGAGGTCGCTGGAAGATGGTGTGCGTATTAAACGCACCGACGCTTCGGGAAATGAGGAATATCTCGACGACGCGCAGCGCGCCGCGGAAGTAGAGCGCACACGCAAGGTCATTCAGAGCGTCTGCAACTAGCCCCGCGCGCGCTGTTTGCGCCGCAGGTCGGCACGGGCGCGCCGCCCTTCCTTAGGATCGATCGTCAGCGGACGATAAATTTCGACGCGGTCGCCGTCGGTAAGCGGCTGATCCTGTGAGCATCGGCGGCCCCAGATTCCGGCGTCGATCGCCCCTTCAAGTTCCGGCCGGCGCGTGATCGAGCTTCGCAGCGGCGATTGCATCCCTGACCAACGCACCCGCCGGCAGCTGCACCACGCTCAAGTCTTCCACGCCGGGCGCGCAGTACGCCACGGTGATCGTCAGAAGATCTGAATCCATCTGCGCGCGAGTGAGATATAAAGCCGGATTCTATTGATCGCAGCAGTTCGCAGTGACGATCGTTCAAAACAAGAAGGCGCATCACGATTACTCGATCGAGGAGCGGTACGAAGCCGGCATCGCGCTCGAAGGTTGGGAAGTGAAATCGATTCGCGCCAATCATGTTCAGCTGAATGAGGCGTACGTCATCGTGCGCGGTGGCGAGCTGTACCTGCTGAATTCGCACATCAGTCCGCTGCCGACCACATCGACGCACGTCAAGGCCGAGCCGACACGCACGCGCAAACTGCTGCTGCATGCAGCCGAAATACGCAAGCTGATCGGCAAAGTGGAACGCGCAGGCTACTCGCTGGTGCCGCTGAACATGCACTACAGCAAGGGCCGCGTAAAGCTCGAAGTCGGCCTAGCAAAAGGCAAAAGGCAGTTTGAAAAAAGAGCCGCTGAAGCAGATCGCGACTGGAAGAAGGAACAGAATCGGCTGCTGAAGCAACGCAGCCGGTAGCGGCTCTTTTTCGGCGTAGGCTAACTTCGCGCAGCGAAGTTAAGGCGACCGGAGGTCGCCGGCCGGAGCCAAAAGCGTGTTAAGCGCGCAGCACCTTCTTCAAAACAACCGCGTCGTCGCGCCCCTCGTAATAGCCTCGCAGCAACTCCGTCTGCCGATATCCGTGCTTGTCGTAGAACGCGCGGGCCGCCGCGTTCGTATCTCTCGCTTCCACCCGAATCGAAGCGATCCCCGCCGTTCGTACGGTGACTTCCAACCAGTCGAGCAGCGCTGAGCCGATGCCACGGCGGCGATACGACCTATGAACCGCCATCAGCAGCAAGTGAGCGTCTTCGTCGCGATACTTCATGATCGCAAAGCCGAGCAGCGCCTCGCGTCCGCGCGCCACGATCGTGTTGGTAGCCGCATCGCGCACGCTTTTCAGCACGCGCTGCGGTGTCCATGACCAGCTCAATCCGTGCTCGATCGCATCCTTTGACAACGCCGCGATGCTCGGCGCCTCGGCGGATCGAGCAAAATCGATTTGGTAGTTCGCGATCATGACCGGGGTTGTTGCCCGGATAGAGCTGCGCGGCGCTCGAGGCTTTCCTGCGGCCAGTGATCGGCGGACTTGTAGTACTCAGCGACCGCAGGCGTGCCCGGAGGAAGCACGACCCACGGCTGCTTCGATGACGTGAAGATATGGATGTCCGGCGACAGACGATCGGGCTCGTCGAGTGTGCCAACGCGAACGAAGCGGACCTTGTCGCCGCCTCCCCCGTAGTTGCTCCACACAGCAACGCGGCATTTGGGACAGCGCGCGATCTTCTGACCCTTGCCGCTTTGGGAAGGCGTATCGACCACGTCGACTTCCCCCTGCAGAAGTTCGACGCGCGTCGATTCGATCAGCGCGTTAAGCGCGAACGAAGCGCCGGTTTCGCGCTGACACCAGCGGCAATGGCAGCAGTGAACGAACATTGGCTTGCTGGTCATGCGGTAGCGCACCGAGCGACACGTGCAGCCACCGTCGAAGACCTGCTCGGTCATGGCACACGATCACCGCGGCGCCGGTTGCGCTTTCACGACCGTTAACGCCGACGCCACGAGCGTCGAGATGTCCGCCACGTTCGACGGCACGATCAGCGTGTTGTTGGTTTTCGCCAAACTGCCGAACGCGTCGACGAAGCGATCGGCAACGCGCAGATTGACCGCCTCCAGGCCTCCGGGCTGGCGAATCGTTTCGGCCACCATCTGAATCGCGCGTGCGGTGGCTTCCGCGACCGCGATGACCGCGCCCGCCTCGCCCTGCGCGATGTTGATTTGCGCGAACTTCTCGCCTTCCGAGCGCGCGATTTCGGCTTCGCGCTCGCCGGTGGCGATGTTGATCTGCTCCTGCTTGCGGCCTTCGGACGACGCGATCAGCGCCCGCTTCTCGCGCTCGGCGGTGATCTGCTGCTGCATCGCGTGCAGGATCGCGTTCGGTGGTGTGATGTCCTTGATCTCGTAGCGCAGCACTTTCACACCCCAGTTCATCGCCGCCTCGTCGATCGCCGACACCACGCTGTGGTTGATGAACTCTCGCTCCTCGAACGTCTTGTCGAGCTCGAGCTTGCCGATCACCGAACGCAATGTCGTCTGCGCCAGCTGCGTAATCGCCAGGATGTAGTTGCTTGCGCCGTACGACGCCCGCTGCGGATCGGTGACCTGGAAAGTACAACACGCCGTCGACTTGCAACTGCGTGTTGTCCTTGGTGATGCAGACCTGGCTGGGTGTGTCGAGCGGCACTTCCTTCAGGCTGTGCTTGTACGCAACGCGGTCGATGAACGGGATGACCGGATTGAGTCCCGGCTGCAGCGTGCCGTGATACTTGCCCAGCCGCTCGACCACCCACGCACTCTGTTGCGGGACAACTTTCAGTGCGGTGATGGCGAACGTGATCGCAACGATCGCAATGACCAGAAAAATCAGCCACACGCCACTAAATCCGAACATGAACTCCCCCTTCTTGAAATTGTTCTAGCGCGGCTTGGCCGCAACGATCAATCGATTGGCCTGGATTTCGCGGATGACAAACTCGCCGCCGGCAGGCTGCTCGCCCGGTGCGAGCTCAACGTCCCAGGTGGCGCCGCGGTAGTTCGCGCGTGCCGTGCGGTTCGGCGCCCATTGCTCGACTCGCAGCGTCTGGCCGACATCCATGTTCTGCACGTGATCACTCGTGGTGCGATCGCGCAGCCGTCGTCCGAAGCGCGACTGTCTCAGCCACAGTGTTCCACCGACACTGACCACGGCTGCCGTCAAGAGCTGCCAGGTGATCGAAGCGCCAGCCAAAGCAACGAGACCTGCCGCACCGAATGCGACTGCGATCACCAGCAGATAGAACGTACCGGTCAACAGCTCGGCAACCAGCAGTCCGAAGCCGATCACAAACCACCAGACATAGTTGTCCATTTAATGGCGCCTCCCCTCGCCGACCCTAGTACCGCTATTCAAGCAGAACCGGCGAGCCGTTGCCAGGTTTCGACAACAGTGTCCGGATTCAACGATATCGATTCGATGCCCTGCGCCATCAGCCATTCGGCAAAGTCCGCGTGATCCGACGGGCCCTGTCCGCAGATACCGATGTACTTGCCGCGCGCGCGGCATGCGGCAATGGCTCGTTCCAGCAGCGCTTTGACCGCGGGGTCGCGCTCGTCGAAGCCTTCAGCGACCAGGCCCGAGTCGCGATCGAGCCCAAGCGTCAGTTGCGTCAGATCGTTGGAGCCAATCGAAAATCCGTCGAAGTAGTCCAGGAATTGATCGGCCAGCACCGCGTTCGAGGGCACCTCACACATCATGATCAGCCGCAGATCGTTGCTGCCGCGCTTCAACCCGTGCGCGGCGAGCAACTCGGTCACGCGCGCAGCTTCAGTCAGCGTGCGCACGAACGGCACCATGATTTCGACGTTCGTAAGCCCCATCTCGTCGCGCACTTTTTTCAGCGCGGCGGCCTCCATCCGGAAGCACTCACGAAACGACTCGGCGATATAGCGCGCCGCGCCGCGAAAGCCGAGCATCGGATTTTCTTCGTCGGGCTCGTAGCGCGAGCCGCCGATCAGCTTCTTGTATTCATTGCTCTTGAAGTCCGACATGCGAACGATGACTGGCTTCGGCCAGAATGCGGCGGCGATCGTCGAGATGCCTTCGGCGAGCTTCGCTTCGAAAAACGTGCGCGGACTCGGATACCCATGCGCGAGACCTTCGACGGCCTGCTTCAATTCCGGATCGAGGTTCGGATAGTCGAGCACCGCCTTCGGATGCACGCCGATCGCGTTGTTGATGATGAATTCAAGCCGCGCCAAGCCGACGCCAGCATTCGGCAACGACTGAAACTCGAACGCCATCTGCGGATTACCGATGTTCAGCATGATCTTGACCGGAATGTCGGGCAACGGGCCATTCCGCAGCGTCTCCACCTCCATTTCGAGCGCGCCGGCGTAGACGTTGCCGGTATCACCCTCGGCGCAGCTGACAGTGACGACGTTGTCTTCAGTGAGATCGTCGGTCGCGGTCTCGCAGCCGACGACTGCCGGAATGCCAAGCTCGCGCGCGATGATCGCCGCATGGCAGGTGCGCCCGCCGCGATTGGTCACGATCGCCGCAGCTCGCTTCATCACCGGCTCCCAGTTGGGATCGGTCATGTCGGTGACCAGCACGTCGCCGGCTTGCACGCGCTCCATCTCGGCAACGTCTTCGATGATGCGCACCGGTCCGACGCCGATCTTCTGACCGATCGCGCGACCGGTCACCAGCACCTTACCGTTACCCTTCAAGCGGAAGCGCTGCTGCTTATCCGCGTTCGGCTTTGACTTCACTGTCTCCGGTCGCGCCTGCAAGATGTAGATCGCGCCCTCGCCGTCCTTGCCCCATTCGATATCCATCGAGCGTCCGTAGTGCTGCTCGATGACGACGGCAGAGCGCGCGAGCTCGAGCACATCGGCGTCGGTCAGCGAAAAGGCGTGGCGTTCACGATCGGCTACATCGACGGTGCGCACACGTTTCCCACCGTTGGCATCGAACTCCATCTTGATCAGCTTCGATCCCAGGCTGCGCCGAATGATCGGAAACTTGCCGGCAGCGAGCATCGGCTTGTGCACGTAAAACTCGTCGGGGTTCACCGCGCCCTGCACGACCGTTTCGCCCAATCCGTAACTCGACGTGATGAACACCACGTCGCGAAATCCGGACTCGGTGTCCAGCGTGAACATCACACCGGATGATCCGAGGTCGCTGCGCACCATTTTCTGCACACCGGCCGAGAGCGCTACATCGGCATGCGCAAAACCCTGATGAACCCGATAAGCGATCGCGCGATCGTTGTAGAGCGATGCGAACACGTGCTTGATGCGATCGAGCACCGCGTCGATGCCGTGTGACGTTCAGAAACGTTTCCTGCTGCCCAGCAAACGACGCGTCGGGTAGGTCTTCGGCAGTCGCGCTGGAGCGCACCGCAAACGAGAGATCACTCGAACTTCCTTGTTCAAGCTCTTGAAAAATAGCCTTTATTTCACCTTCGACCGCCGCCGGAAAAGGCGTCGAGACAATCCATGCGCGAATCTCCTCCCCCGCTGCAGCAAGCGCTCGAACGTCGTCGACCTTGAGCGTCTCAAGCCGCTTCGCTATGCGCTCATGCAGGTGTCCTTGCTGCAGAAACAACCTGAAAGCCTCTGCGGTCGTCGCAAACCCATCGGGCACGCGAATACCGGTAGCACTGAGCTGACTCAACATCTCGCCCAGCGACGCGTTCTTGCCGCCGACCGATTCGACGTCGGCCATTCGGAGTTGTGAAAACGGAATGACGTACTTACCGCGCTGCATGCCTTCAGTGCTCTCTGATTGCAGAACCGCGCCCAGTGTACTGGCCATGCCGTTAACATCTGGCCGATGTCGGAACCCTCGTCAGCCGCGCACGATCGCACCGTCTTCTTCGTCTCCGACGGCACCGGCATCACCGCCGAGACGCTCGGCCATAGCGTGCTGACCCAGTTCGAGAATCTGCGCTACCGGCCGCAACGGCTACCGTTCATCGACTGCGCCGACAAAGCGCGCGAGGCGGCGGTGCGCATCAACGAAGCGGGCGCGCGCGACGGCAAGCGGCCGATCGTGTTCTCCACGTTGGTCGATCCGGCAGTCTCGAGCGCGCTGCGCGAGGGCGCCGAAGCGTTTTTCGTCGAGATGTTCGAAACGTTCGTCGAGCCGCTCGAACGCGAACTCGGATTGCACTCGACGCACACGATCGGCCGCTCGCACGCGATCCGGGTCAACTCCGACGACTACAAGAACCGCATCGAAGCGATCAACTTCACGCTTGCGCACGACGACGGCCAGGCGGCGAAGGGGCTGACAGGCGCCGACGTGATACTCGTTGGCGTATCGCGCTCAGGCAAGACGCCGACGAGCCTGTACCTGGCGATGCAGTACGGCGTAAAGGCCGCCAACTATCCGCTGATCCCGGAGGACTTCGAGCGCGGGCAGCTGCCGAGCACGTTGCCGCAGCACAAGGCAAAACTTTTCGGGCTATCGATTTCGCCCGAGCGGCTGGCAGAGGTGCGCCATGAGCGCCGGCCGAACAGCCGTTATGCCGCGCTGGAAAATTGCCGCAAAGAGGTCGAAGCGGCGGAGCGAATGATGCGGCGGGAAGGGATTCGCTGGCTGTCGTCGACGACGAAGTCGATCGAAGAGATTGCGGCGACGATCATGCAGGAAGTTAGGTTGGAGCGGCGGTCGTATTGAAGTGGCCCTACGTGCGATCAAAAGAACAAAGCTTCCGACGCATTGCTGACAGTGATGTCGCACTTATCTCCACTCTTGCCGAGCCCACCCTGGATCGAGCCGGCGATGATCCCTCGCTTGCCGAAGCCTCCGCCAAGAATGCTGCCGAAGTAACAGCTCGCGGCGAATTGCTGGTTCTTGTAAGTCGCGTTCAGCCGCAGAGTTGGCGTGTACGGCGGAAAGCTGCCGCGCATCACAGGGTCTCCGTTGATTGTCAAGACCAGCTCGTTGGCAGCTGGTGTGTAAGTGCCTCCCAGTTCGAACTTCTGTCCGCCCGTTTCGATCGTTTTCATTTGTGCCACTTTCGTCGAAGCGCACCCGCTGAGCCCAACAACCAAAATCAAAGACATGGACAATGTCCGCGCAAAGGTCATCACGTTCTCCTGAGGTCTCTACGGCGTGAATCGCGGCTTCCAAATGCCAATCTTGCTCCGGTGGCACTCGCGATGCTGACTACCGCGATATATTCCTTCCCCGCCTTCTTTCTTCATGACTTCTGTTATCAAATCCTGCCCGCTTCTTCTGACGTAGTGAATCGTCCGATCGGACGAGAAGAAATTGATGCTGAACCGGCACGGGGCGGGATTTTTATAGAAAGTCCTAGGAAAACCGCGGAGCGCGCGCTGATGACCGTATCGCTCTAACCGTACTTGACGTCCGTTCTCTCGTTTGGCGTTAGCCGCTGCTCAGGCTCAGCACTCTCAATTGGTTTAGCAAGCGACTCTGCGATCTTCTGCCGCGCCACCGTAAGCGCTGTTTGCCTCGCCGCTTGTCCGAGAAACGCGTCAAGGTCTGCGTGCTCGGCGCGCAAGCGCGTGATCATCGGACCGAAAAGATCAATCAACTTCGGATCGAACTGCAGCGCGCGACCACGCAACATTTCGGCCATCGCCTCGTCGCTGGATAGCGCGCGCCGATACGCCTTGTCATGCGTCATCGCGTCGTAGACATCGCACACGGCCACGATGCGAGCCGCGAGCGGAATCGCCGTACCGAAAATGCCGTCGGGATATCCGTGTCCATCCCAGCGCTCGTGGTGATGACGGGCTATGTCTTCCGCCAGCTCGCCGTACGACACCTTCGTTCGGGACAGCAACTCGGCGCCGGTCTTTGCGTGTGTCTCCAAAATCTGACGCTCGCCGTCGGAAAGCAGCGTCGGCTTCTGCATCAGCGTGTCCGGAATGCCGACCTTGCCGATATCGTGCAGCCGCGCCGCTAGCTCGATCGTCTGCGCAGGTCTGAGGCGACTCGCCGTGCGCCTGCGCCAGCAGCGCCGCCAGCCGGGCGACGCGGTAGCAGTGCTCGCCGGTCGGATCGTCACGCATCTCGGCGGTGAAGGCCATCTGCTCGAGCAAGCGACCTTGCTTTGCGCCGACTGTCTGAGCAGCGATCTTCTGCGTCAGCTCCGCGTCCTTTTCCTCCAGCAAGTCGAGACGGAAATTGCGCGGCTTCATCGGCTTCAAGCTGCTTCAAGTGCAGTTCCTGATGCCGAACGATGTTTTCGTGCTGTGCCTTGCGAATATGCAGCGTCAATTCGCGATGCAGCGCCAGCGCACGCTCCGGGCGACCTGCCTTTTCATGTGCCTGCACCATTGCGAGCAGCGTTTCGCGCAATGATGGCTTGACTTGGCGCGCCTTCTCTAGCGCCTGCATGCCGCGCGACAGGCCGACATCCCCTATCCCCGAGTAAACCTCAACCAGTCCCTCTGAGCATGCGGCGGAAATGTCGGCTCGAACTGACTTTGCGCTCTGCCGCAAATTGCTTGGCCAACTGCACGCGTTCCGCGGCTTCTCGGATCATTGCCCGATAGCAGCAGCAAGTCGAATGAACGTTCCTTCCGCCAGATACGCGCACCAGGAGTTGCGCCGGTGAGCTCGGTGCCGGCATTGCGCGATTGCTTCGCTATCTTTTCTATGCCCTTCTCGATGCGCATGCATGTGCAAACAACAGATCGCCGCATTGGCCAAAGCCACGAGCGCGAACATATCGCAGATCTCGTGTTCTCGGCGGCGACGAGCTGACGCCCGCTCATAGCATTCACGCGCATCGTAGTACAGCGCCGCTTCGTAAAACGCAGCGCCCAAACCGTTCCAAACTGAGGCGATCGCCACTGCGATCTTGCAAGCTCTTCTGCCAGCCGCAGCGCGTCTGCTAGCGAAAGAAGTGCGTCACCGGGGTTGTTTGTCTGCGAAAGAATAATTCCCTGAAAGGTGAGCGACTTACGTTGTAACGCAGCGTCGCCCAAATCAGAAGCCAGCATGACGGCCAGCGCCGCCGGCTCGACTCCGCTAAAAACACTCTGACCCTGGTGATAAAACTGCTGAGCAATGCTCAGTAGACATTCGACTCGTCGGGCTGGTTCGATTGAAAACGGGAT
Source organism: uncultured beta proteobacterium (assembly GCA_963824935.1). Lineage (GTDB taxonomy): Bacteria > Pseudomonadota > Gammaproteobacteria > Burkholderiales > Burkholderiaceae_F > JACCZX01. Next base: position 60,860 of record CAWGRF010000027.1, read on the forward strand.
TTCCTCGAAGCCTCTCCAGCGCCTCGTTAAGAAACGCAAGCGTATCTGGGCGCGGCGACAGCCAAATTGGATTTAAGTTGCGCTCTCAATGTCGAGCAGCCTTTGCTGCGCAGCTTCGACTCATGCGCTAGATCTTCAGGGGTGCCGAAGATTTTGCGCGACTCGGCACATGCTTCGGTAGCCACCTGTGCAGGCGATTCTCTTCGCTAGTCCGAAGAGTGCACACTCCCGTCAGCGTTAGCGCAACGCTATGCGAGAGCGTCCAAGAATTCAACCATCAAGGAGAGAACGATGAACACGCAAATCGAGATTTGAACGTTAGTTGAAGAGCAGAGTCGCGGAAGCACGAGCAGGTCGAGACATCGAACTGAGCTTATCGCGACATGGATCTGGTCGGTGGCGGTAGTCATCCTGTAGCAATAGCGCTCTCTCAGGCTAAGTGCGATCTGGCTCCGCTGGCGGGCAGCTTCGGCTGGCGCTAGCTTCAATAAAAAACGCCCCGCGATGCGGGGCGTTTTATTTGAGTCCGGCGCTGCTTATTTGACCGACGCAGTCGCCGTATAGCTGTTGCTCAGTAACTGCATGCTACGCTCTGCCGCCACCCACCATGCTCAGACACTCGGCGGACAGCTCAATCACAACAGGTTGTTCCGTCACTTCTTCTTGCGTTTCGATGACAACTTCCATGGTTCCCTCCCGCGCGAAGGTAATTTCAGGCCCCGAATTGGCCCAAAAGCTTGCGCTTTTCGGTCTAAGCAGGGTCAATCGGACGTGTAGTTTGCTTAGTTGAGTCCATCCGACCTCCGAAAGTTAAATGCTTGTTGCTGATCAGTCAATGACTGCTTGGGCGGGCCTGTTGCCTTTCGCGGACGCGCCTGACCTCCCAGAGCGGTTTCAGCGGCTGGAAGACCACCTGCGTAAGGCCCCCGCCACCGGGGATGGGTCCGAAATTTTCGATCTGGCATGGGACGCCTTTTTGGCGCTACCCGAGGAGCCAACGACCGAAGCTCGGGCGATGTGTCTGCTTGGGATTGCGCGCAACAGGTATCTGCGCGGCGTTCCTTTCGACGGAATCGAACCAGCCAACCATGCGGTTGCAGTCGCGGAGCGCCTCAAGAACGACCTTGTCCTGGCCAAATGCCTGAAGATGCTGGGCGTGATGTACATGGAGACCGGGAACTTTCCGGCCGCCATGACCGCTTTGACGCGTGCCTTGCCAGCGGCCCGCAACGCGGGAGACTCGGACCAGGAGTCCGGCATCTTCAACAACCTCGGCTTGGCCCACCAATACGCGGGCCAGTTCAGCATGGCCATTCCGTGCTTCGAGCGATCGATCGAGGTCTCGCATTCGGCGGCGACACCCCGGTTGACGCAGGCGCTCCCCCTTCTAAACATTGCAGTCGCGTCTCTCTATCTTCGAGACTTCTCGCGAGGATTGTCTGCCGCCGAGCGGGCGATCGAACTTCTGCCCGAGCCGAGCGATGACAGTGAGCGCATGGCTCGCGCGACGATTGAGTTTGCCTACACGCGCCTCTTGCTCGAGGTGCGCAACGTCCCGTTGGCGCTCGAACGCGCCAAGATGGCCCGATTGCACGCAAAGGGCGCCGGCGCCCTGGGCGAGTTGTACGCCGAGATGGCGCTCGGCCTGGGAGAAGTGCATGACCCGGCTACTTGCGATATCGGCCTCTCCAGGCTGCAACGCGCAATCAACGATAGCCGGCGCGGGGTTCCTACCGCCTTGCGAGACGCACTCGCAACGATCGTCCGAGCTTATGAGGTCGCCAAACAGCCGAACAATGCCCTGGTGTATCAGGAAGAAGTCGTCCGGTTGAACCGCGACAGCAGGGTCAAAAACCTGCTGGAGCACCACCACCGTCACGTCGTGCAAGTGAAGAAGGCGCTGGACGCCCGCGCCGAGGCCGCCATGGACCTGCAGCAGCATGAACTGCGGTTCCAGCGCTTCTCGATGCAGGATTTCGGCGAGTTCACGCAGGTTCTGGAGCGCAACAGCGTCACGGTCGAATTCCACGACGATGAAACCGGCGAGCATTGCTATCGGGTGGGCGCCATGGCACGCGAGCTCGCCCGCAAGATGGGGTTGGACGAGGAGTTGTGCCAGCTGATCGATCTTTGCGCCCGTCTGCATGACGTTGGCAAGATTCGCATTCCTGAGTCGATCCTCCAAAAGCCCGGGCGCTTTACTCCTGATGAGCGCGCGATCATGGAGAGACATTGCGAGTTTGGCTGGGAAATTATTGGTGAAGGTGGCCTCGGACAGTTGTTTGTGGCGCAGGAGATTGCCTTCAACCATCACGAGAAGTGGGATGGAGTCCGGTTATCCGCGAAAAATCCGCGGCGAAATGATCCCGCTGAGTGCGCGTATCATCGGCGTTGTCCGATGTTTACGACGCTCTAACACACAAACGCAGCTATAAAGAGGCGTGGCCAATCGAAGATGCGCTGCGACACATCGGCGCGCGAAGGCGGCAAGCACTTCGACCCGCAGCTGACCGCGGCGTTTTTGGAACTCGTTCCGGCGCTACAAGCTCAGCATGGCAACCTTGATGCGTTCCTCAGCGCCGAAGCGAAGAAGAACGACTTCATCATTGACCGTGCGCGCTTGGCTCGCGAACTGAACACGGATATCGCCGAACTTGACGTTCGCCGGTAGCCGGCTGTTCGCTTAGTTGCCCACGCGGCTTGCTGCGCCGCCGCTTCTGCTCAAACAAGCACACTGCTGCCGCTGCACCGACGTTCAGCGACTCGACTCGGCTGTCGATTGGAATGCTGCAGTCGGCGTTTCGCGATCGAGAGCGTGTCCTGCGAAAACCCCTGCCCCTCCGCACCGAACATCCACAGCGTTGCGTCCTCGTCCCCATTCCGCCTTGAACAAGTCTTCGCCGCCGGTTGCGTCAGCGGCAAGGATTTCGCCTCCGAATGCCTCTTGCAACGTCCGCGGTGCTATCTGCTCATGCAGATCCAGCACGAAATGCGCACCCATCGCCGCTCTCATCACCTTCGGCGACCAGAGAAATGCACATCCCGGCCCGGCAATCGCATGCCGAACGCCAGCCGCAGCCGCAGTTCGCAGCAGCGTGCCGACGTTGCCAGGGTCTTGCACGTTGTCGAGATAGATCGCGTCGTCGACGATTTGCTTCGGCCACGGCGGCATTTCGAATTCGATCTCGGCCAGCACGCCGACACCGTGTTCGACGGGTGAAATTTTGTCGTACAGCGCCGGTGCGAGCTCGACCAGCTTCGCTTTTGACTTTGCTTCGGCCGCTCGCACAAGCTCAAGCGCTTCAGCGGACTGCTCTGTCGCCGCGCAGCACCAGCGTGCGAATCGGCACTTGCGCGTCGAGCGCCGCTTGCAGCAGATGAACTCCTTCGATCAGCGTGCGGTGCGCATCTCTGCATGCGCGGGCCGATGTCGCGAGCTGCTTTAACCGCCGATAAATCGGATTGTCAGTCGAAGAGATCCGCATCTTCTTCGACCAGTATGCGCACCGGGGCGAAGGTGCGTCGATGCAGGATGCAGGGGCCGAGCGCTTGCAGGCGCTCGCAGTGTTCGGGAGTCGCGTAGCCCATGTGCTGCGCGAAGCCGTAGCCGGGATGCACGGCGTCGAACGCTCGCATCATTCGGTCGCGCGCGGTCTTGGCGAGGATCGATGCGGCGGAGATCGCGGGCTCGAGCGCGTCGCCCGCGATGATGGCGCGGCCGGGGAACGGCAGGCGCGGCATCTGAGTTGCCGTCGACCAGCGCGTATGCGGGCGTGACCGTCAGCGCATCGACGGCTCGGCGCATCGCGAGCAGTCTTGCTTGCAGGATGTTGATGGTGTCGATTTCGTCGACGCTCGCTTCGGCGACCGCCCACGCGATGGCGCGCTCGCGGATGCGCTTGGCGAGTTGCTCGCGGCGCTCGGGCTTCAGCACTTTGGAATCGCGCAGGCCGTAGATGCGGCGCTTCGGATCGAGGATGACGGCGGCGGCGACGACCGGGCCGGCGAGCGGACCGCAGCCTGCTTCGTCGATGCCGCAGATCAGGCCGCTTGCGAGCGCGGCTTGCTCGAACAGGTCGCCGGTGAAGGGCTTGCGACGGCGCAGCGTGATGCGGAAACGACGCACCTTCATTGCGCGACCTCGAAGATGGAGTCGGCTACGAGCCGTGCGGTATCGCGCTTCAGCGACTGATGCATCTCGGCGAAGCGCGCCGCCGTGCGCTCGCGGCGCGCGGGATCGTGCAGCCAATCGAGCACCGCTCGTGCGAGCGCGGCTGGTGTCGCGGCTTCCTGTATCAGCTCGGGCACGACGAACTCGCCCGCCAGGATGTTGGGCAGGCCGACGTACGGAATCGAGCCCTTGCGCCGCATGATCCACGCGGACAGCGGCGGCATCTTGTACGAGATCACCATCGGGCGCTTGAACAGCGCGGCTTCGAGCGTCGCGGTGCCGCTGGCCACCAGCACCACGTCGGCGGCTTCGAGGCAGTCGTGCGAGCGGCCATTGACGATGTTCACGTGCGCGGAAAGATTGGAGTATGCCGCGATCATCCGCTCGATGGTGGCGCGCAAGCTCGCGTCTGCTGCCGGCAGCACAAAACGGATCGACGGCTGCTCGGCGGCGAGCTGCGCCATCGCAGCGACGAAGGTCGGGCCGATGTAGCGCACTTCGTCCGCGCGCGAGCCGGGCAGCACGGCGATCCATGGGCCTTCCTCTTGCAATCCGAGTCGCCGGCGCGCGGCGGCCGCATCGGGGATCATCGGAATCATGCCGGCGAGCGGATGACCGACGTAGCTCGCGGGGACGCCGGCGTCGTCGTAAATCTTTTGCTCGAACGGGAAAACGAGCAGCATGCGATCGACCGCTCGCGCGATCTGCTTGATGCGTTCGCCGCGCCACGCCCAGATCGACGGGCTGACGAATTGCACCGTGCGAACGCCCTGCCCGCGCAGTTGTTCTTCGAGCGTCAGATTGAAATCCGGCGCGTCGACACCGACGAACACCTGCGGCTTCGTCGCGATGACGCGCTCTCGCACACTGTTGCGCAGACGCAGCAGCCGCGGCAGATGACGCAGCACTTCGACGTAGCCGCGCACTGAAAGCTCGCGCACATGGTGCCAGGGGTCGAATCCTGCGGCGATCATGCGGTCGCCACCGATACCGACACAGCGCAAATCGGGCGCGCGCTGCAGCACTTCGGAGATGACGGGCGCTGCAAGTAGATCGCCGGATGCTTCGCCCGCTACGAACGCGATCGTGCGCTCGCCCTGCATCAACGGACGATGCCGCGCTGCGAGTTCTGCACGAATTCTTTCAGCACGTCGATCGCTGCGGCCGAAGGCGGATTCTCTTCGGCGAGCGCGCCGAGCGCGGTGACTGCGCCGGCGACCGTCAATCCATCTCGATACAGCGTCTTGTAAGCGCGGCGCAGCAGGTTGATCGTCTCGGCATCCATGCCGCGGCGTTTCAGTCCCTCGGAATTGATGCCGTGCGGCTCAGCGGGGTTGCCGCTGCAGATCACGTACGGCGGAACGTCGCGCAGCACGATCGATCCGCCGGCGGTCATCGCGTGCACGCCCACAGAGCAGAACTGATGCACCGCTGTCATGCCGCCCAGGATGACCCAGTCGCCCAAGGTGACGTGGCCGGCGAGCGTCGCGTTGTTGGCGAGGATCGTGTGATCGCCGATGATGCAATCGTGCGCGATGTGCACTGTCGCCATGATCCAGTTATCGGACCCGATGCGGGTCCTGCCTCCGCCGCCAGCGGTACCGATGCTGAATGTGCACGACTCTCGCACCGTGTTGTCGTGGCCGATGACGAGCTCGGTTTCTTCGCCCGCGTACTTCTTGTCCTGCGGTACGCCGCCGATCGCACAGAACGAAAAGAAGTGATTGTTGCGACCGATCGTCGTACGCCCGCCGATCACGACATGCGGCTCGAGCTTCGAGCCGGCGCCGATTGTCACGCGGGGGCCGATCACACAATATGGACCGATCGTTACATCGTCCGCGATCTCCGCCGCGGGATCGATTACTGCAGACGCATGCGCGCGCAACTAACGCACCTCGCGTGATTCGTTGCCGCGCTTCTGGTTCCCATTCCGATACGCGCACATCAGCTCACCTTCGGCTACGACGGCGCCGTCGACCAGCGCGCGCGTCCTGAACTTGCCGATGCCGCGCATCACGCGAATCAGATCCGCTTCGAGCCGCAGTTGGTCGCCCGGCGTCACCGGCCGCTTGAAGCGCGCGGCATCGATGCCCGCGAAGTAGAACAGCGTGCCGTCGCCCGGCTGCAGATTCAGCGTCCGATGCGCCAGGATCGCGGCGACCTGTGCGAGCGCTTCGATGATCAGCACGCCCGGCATTACGGGCGTTCCGGGAAAGTGACCTCCGAAATACGGCTCGTTGATCGTTACGTTTTTCACGCCGACGATGCGCACGCCCGGCTCGATCTCGAGCACGCGATCGACCATCACGAATGGATAGCGATGCGGCAGGACCTGCAGGATCTGCTGGATATCCATCACTTCACTTTTCCGCCGGCCGATTCGGAAGTTGCGCGTTCGGACTCGAGGTGGCGCACCCGGTCGCGCAATTCGCTCAGGTTTCGAAGCACAGCTGCGGTGCGTTCCCATTCGCGATGCTTCATCAGCGGGAAGAACGCCGTGTAATGGCCAGCTTCCGCTATTGAGCTGTTGACCAGGGTTCCCGGCCCGATATCCGTGCCGTCCGCGATCGTCAAGTGCCCGGCGATCATCGCCGCGCCGCCGATACGGCAGCCACGACCGATCTTCGCGCTGCCGGCGATACCGACGCATCCGGCGATCACCGTGTGCGCGCCGATCACGCAGTTGTGCGCAACCTGAATCAGATTGTCCAGCTTGACGCCGTCCTCGATGATCGTGTCGCCCATCGTGCCGCGATCGATCGCCGTGTTGGCGCCGATTTCGACGTCGTCGCCGATGATCACCGCGCCGATCTGCGGAATCTTGATCCATCGTCCGTCGAGCGGAGCAAAACCGAAGCCGTCGCTGCCGATCACCGCACCGCTGTTAACGATGCCACGCTTGCCGATCTTGCAATCGTCCAGCAAGACTGCGCGCGGATGAATCCGCGTGTCATCGCCGACGGCAGCACGCGCACCGATCGTGGCGCCGGCGCCAATCCACGCGCGTGCGCCGATCGCTGCGCCCTCGCCGATGGTTGCACCGGCGTCGACTCTGGCCGATGCATCGATGCGCGCACCTTCGGCCACGTGCGCGCCGCGCGCGACGCCGGCCGCTATCGGTGCGTTCGGCTTCAGAATCTGCGCGCCGTATGCGAACCACGCATAGGGTTGTTCGCACACCGCCATCGCAGGCAACGATGAGGATCGTGACTGCAGCGCGGCCCGATCGGCGGCATTGAGCGCAATCGCACCGGCGCGCGTGGCCAATGCATCGCTGCGGTAGAGCGGATTGGCCAGAAACGTGAGGTCGGACGCTTCTGCCGACGAGAGTGCAGCGACTCCGCTCAACTTCACGTCGGCAGCGCCGACAATGGTTGCCTGCAAACGACCGGCGGAGCGCTCCGCTACCGCGGCGGTCAATTCGGCCAGCGACACACTGACCGCTGCCATCACTGGCTATCGGGCGGCGTTGAGCGCCCGCAGTACTCGCTCGGTAATGTCGATGCGGGGATTGAAGTACACCGCTTCCTGCACGATCAAGTCGAACTTTTCCTGCTCGGCGATCTGGCGGATGATGCGATTGCTGCGCTCGACCAAACCCTGCATTTCCTCGTTGCGGCGCTGATTGAAGTCTTCATTCAGCTCGCGTCGCTTGCGTTGAAATTCGCGATCTGCTTCGGCCAGCTCGCGCTGCCGGCGAGCGCGATCGGTTTCGGTCATCACCGGCGAATCTTTTTCGAAGCGCTCCGCATTCGCCTTCAGCCGAGTACCCATGTCTTCGACTTCCTTCTGGCGCTTCGAGAATTCAGCTTCGAGCTTTTGGCTGGCTGCTCGCGCCGGCGTCGACTCACGCAGAAGCCGCTCGGGATTGACCACTCCGATCTTGAGTTCCTGTGCCCACGCCAGCGGCGCCGCTGCAATCAGCGTGGCGGCAACCGCCACTCTGAATAAATCGCGCCACACTTGAAACATGCTATGCCTCCTCGGAAGCGAGCGATTCTCTCACATCAAAACCCGGTTCCGATCTGGAACTGAAAGCGCTGTATCCGATCTTGGGGTTCGCGATTGAGCGGGTACGCGTACGAGAGTTTCAAAGGACCCAGCGGTGAGATCCACGCGATGCCGATGCCGACCGAATAGCGCAAATCACCAAGGCTAGTCTTCTGATCCTCGTACACGGGCCGGCCGTTGACGATGACAAAATTGCCGTTCGCATCACGGCTCGGTTCAAGCCCCCATACCTGGCCGGCATCGGCGAACATCAGAGCGCGCAGAGTGCGATCGGCCCCGGGTATTGGTACGTAAGCCTCAAGCGAGAAATTTAGGCGCCGATTGCCGCCGAGCGGGCTGTCGTCGATATCGCGCGGGCCAAGGCTGCCCGTCTCGAAACCGCGCACGCTGCCGATGCCGCCGACGTAGTAGTTCTTGAAAAATGGAAATGCGTCGCCGCTGTAGCCATCGCCATATCCGATCTCAGCGTTAAATCCGAGCGTGACGCGGGGGAAGATCTGGAAGAACTGCTGAATCTGGTAATTCAGCCGGTAGTACTGCAGGTCCAGCACCGGCAGGCCGATTTCGCTGAACGCGCGCTGATACCGGCCGCGCGTAGGCACCAGCAGGTTGTCGCGATCGTCGCGCGACCAGCCGATCGTGAGCGCCAGTGAATCGGATTGCGAGCCGAACTCCTCGACATACTCGACGTACCTCAAAGGCGAAAACGGTGTCAGCTCAATTTCGGTGTCCTCATAGCGCAGCCCGAAAAAGACGCGATCGAACTCGGTAAATGGCACGCCGTAAACCAGGCCCGCGCCCTTCGTTGAATAACCGACGCTCGACAAGCCGAGTTCGGCCAGATCGGACTTGCGGTAAAAGAGCTCGGTCGAGCGGCTGATGCCTTCCGTCGTGACGTACGGATCGGTATGCGCCAGCGCGATGACGCGATTCGCTTTGCTGGTGTTGACTTCAAGCGACAGCGCATTGCCGGAGCCGAACAGGTTTTGCTGCGAGATACCCGCAGACAGCACCAGCCCTTCGGCGCTCGAGTAACCCGCGCCGAGCTGAATGTTGCCGGTGGCACGCTCCTTGACGGTGATGTTGACATCGACCTGGTCGGGCGCTGTCGGCACTGCCGGCGTCTCAATATCGACCGATTCGAAGAATCCCAACCGATCGATTCGATCGCGTGACAGCCGCACGCGGTCCGAATCGAACCAGGCGCTTTCGTACTGCCTGACCTCCCGCCGAACGACTTCGTCGCGCGTGCGTGTGTTGCCGGCGATATTCACGCGGCGGACATAGACGCGGCGCCCGGGGTCGACCACGATCGTGAACGCCACCTGCCGTTTCTCACGGTCGGCTTCGGGAATCGGGTTCGCACTGGCGAATGCATAACCGAGCGCGCTCAACCGGTCGGTGACTCGTTTCGCGCTCGCGTTGATCTTCTCGGCGCTGAAGACTTCGCCGGCTCTGACATCGATAAGCGGCTGCAACTCTTCTTCAAGGCCGAGCATTTCACCCGACAGCTTGACCCCGGAGACCGTATAGCGCTCGCCTTCGGTGACTGTCACCGAGACGAAGATATCGCGCTTGTCCGGGCTGATCGATACCTGCACCGAATCGATCTTGAAATCGAGATAGCCGCGATTCAGGTAATACGAGCGCAACGTTTCCAGATCAGCCGACAGTTTCTGCCGCGAATACTGATCGCGTTTGGTGTACCAGGAGAGCCAATTCGGAGTGGAAAGCTCCATCTGGCTGCGCAACACGCCTTCGCTGAACACTGTATTGCCAGTGAACGCGATCGAGCGAATGCGCGAGATCTCGCCTTCGCTGACTGCGACTGATACGTTGACCCGGTTGCGCTCGATCGGCGTTACCGTGGTTTTGACGTCGACTCCATACAGGCCGCGCGATAGATACTGACGACGCAGCTCTTGCTCGGCGCGCTCGAGCAGTGAGCGATCGAAGATTCTTCCTTCGGCCAGCCCGACGTCGCGCAGCGATTTAAGCACGTTATCTTTGTCGAACTCGGTGACACCTGTCAGATCGATCGCCGAGATCGCAGGACGCTCATCGACGATTACGACCAGCACGTCGCCGTCGACCTCGAGGCGCACGTCCTTGAACAAACCGCTGGCGTACAGCGCCCGAATCGCCTGCGTGCCGCGCTCTGGATCGAAGCGATCACCGACGCGAATCGGCAGGTAGGAAAAGACGGTGCCGGCTTCGGTGCGCTGCACTCCTTCGACGCGGATGTCGCGCACGACGAATTCCTGTGCGGACGCGCTAACGCACCAGGTAGCGATAACGGCAGCTGTCAAGCGACGCAGGACCGGACGCAAGGTTGCAGGCATGCTGCGCCGGTACGTACCGCGGCGATTCAAGTTTCTGTCCCCGTCTGAATTTTTCTAGAGGAATTCAGGAAAGCAGCCGCAATAAGTCGTTGTACAGCGCCAGCGCGGTTAGCAGTCCAAGCAGTGCAACACCAGCGCGCTGCCCCCACTCGACTACCCAATCTGCAGGTGGGCTACCCTTGAAAATCTCGATCAGATAATACAGTAGGTGTCCGCCATCGAGCATCGGTATCGGCAACAGGTTTAGCACTGCAAGGCTGATCGATACCAGTGCGAGAAAGCCCAGGAACGCAGCGAGTCCGATGCGCGCGGTCTGCCCCGCGTAATCGGCAATCGTCACTGGTCCTGACAGGTTCTTCCATGATGCTTCGCCGGTGATCATCTTGCCGAGCATCTTCAGCGAGAACACCGCGGTGTCGGCCGTCCTTTCGACCGCACGCGGAATACTTTCGAGCGCGCCGTACTGCACCTTGATCAGCGGCAAGCGATCGCTCAACTCGGCGCCGATGCGCCCGAATGAATTGCCACCCTCGGTGACGCGTGCCGGCGTCACTTGCAAGCGCACGGCCTTATCTTCGCGCTCGATGCCGAGCTCGATCGGTCGCTCGGCTGACGCTCGAATCAACGTACGCAGCCGGTCGGCCGAACCGATCGGCTCGCCGTTGACCGCCACGATCCTGTCACCGCTGCGCAGACCGGCCTGCGCGGCAGCGCTTCCCTCGCTGACTGCGCCAATCCGTGTCGGCCCGCTGTACAAAACGAAACCGAGCCGCCCGATCAGATCGCCATCGAGATCCTCGGGTGTTAGCGGCGTTGGATTCAAGGTCAACGAGCGGCGCTGTTTATCGCTGCCTTCCACTTCGAGCTCAATCGGTTCCGTTGAAACAGCGCGCTGCAGCAACAACCAGCGCAACTCATTCCACGAACGCACAGGATGTCCGGCCACCTCCATCACCATATCGCCCGCCGTCAGACCAGCGCGCGCCGCAGCGCTGGTCGGAGCAGGCGTGCCGACGACGGCGCTCGGTTCAAACACACCGACGACGCTCAGAAACCAGTACACCGCTACGGCAAGTAACAAATTGGCTACGGGACCTGCGAGCACGATCGCGATGCGCTTGAGCACCGGTTGCCGATTGAACGCGCGCGGCAGATCGGCCGCCGCGATCGGCTGGCACTCGGGATCGCGCTCGTCGAGCATCCGCACATAGCCGCCCAGCGGGACTGCGGCGACGACCCATTCGGTGCGATCTGCGCCGCGCACCCAGCGCGCAAGCGGACGCCCAAAGCCGATCGAAAAGCGCAATACCTTGACGCCCGATTTTTTTGCGACCCAATAGTGGCCGAACTCGTGGATCACGATCAGGATTCCGAGCGTGACCAGAAATGCGAGGATCGTCGTCAAGAAGTTCATAAGATCAAACTCTGGCCATCACAAGCTCGCTCGCACGTTCGCGCGCTTCGCGATCGATGTGCAGAACATCATCGACATTGTCGGGCGCCGTCTGGATCGTAGCTTTCGAGCATGCGTTCTATGGTCGGTGCGATCTCTGTGAAACGCAGCCGCTGTTCGAGAAACGCTTGGACCGCAATTTCGTTGGCCGCGTTCAACACGACGCTTGCCGCTCCGCCACGTTTCAGCGATGCGTACGCGTAATCGAGGCATCGAAAGCGCTGTCGATCGGGCGTCTCGAAGGTCAGCGCCCCCAGGCTTGCGAAGTCAAGCCGGCGCGCCCCACTGGCGATGCGCTCGGGCCAGGCTAACGCGTACGCCAGCGGCGTCCGCATATCGGGCGTTCCCATTTGCGCCAGGACCGAGCCATCGGCGAACTCCACCATCGAATGGATAACGCTCTGCGGATGAATCACGATATCGATGCGATCGGCTGGTATGCCGAACAGCCAACTCGCTTCGATCACTTCGAGGCCCTTGTTCATCAGCGTGGCCGAATCAACCGAGATCTTGCGGCCCATTACCCACTTCGGATGCGCGCAGGCTTCGTCCGGTGTCACGCCGTCGAGGTCGTCGCGCTTCAAGAACGGACCACCCGAGGCCGTCAAGATCAGCCGCGCGCCGGCGCGCTCGGATTCGCGCACTCCCGCCAGACACTGGTGAATTGCGTTGTGCTCGCTATCGACCGGCAGCAACGCGCCGCCGCCGCGCTGCACCGCGGCCATTAGCAGCGCACCCGCGCACACGATCGCCTCCTTGTTGGCCAACAGCAATCGCTTGCCCGCCTCGGCCGCAGCCAACGCAGGCTCAAGCCCGGCAGCGCCGACGATCGCCCCCAGCACCGTGTCGCAGTCCGGCGTTTGCGCCACTTCGAGCAGCGCACGCCGTCCCGCACGCGCGACGGTCGCAGCGCCGCAGGATTCCAACGCATCCCGCAGCGAGCGTTCCAACGCCGGATCACCGATGACGGCAACGTCTGCACGAAATCTGGCCGCGATCCCGGCCAGGTCCTTGACATTCGATTGCGCTGTTACGGCATGCACGCGGTAGCGCTGCGGGTGGCGCGCAATCACATCGAGCGCGCTGGCTCCGATTGATCCGGTCGCGCCGAGAATCGTGATGCTGTGGCTTGAACCAATCATCAGCGAATCAGCCATTGAATCAGCACGGCGGCCGGAAGCACCGGCACCAACGCATCGACCCGATCGAGCACACCGCCATGTCCGGGAAGCAACTGGCTGCTGTCCTTTACTCCCGCCTGCCTTTTTAGCAGGCTTTCGAATAGATCGCCGATCACCGACATCGCCACCAGCAGCGCCAGCATCAGCACCGCCGATAGCGTACCGACTGCCGCAAACAAGGCGTTCGAATAGATCGTGGCGCCGGCAGCGACCTGGTAGACGACTAGCGCAACCAGCACGACGGCCAACACCGCACCGACAACTCCGGCCCAGGTCTTGCCGGGGCTGATGTGCGGAGCGAGCTTACGGCGTCCGAACGCGCGGCCGGCGAAGTATGCAGCGGTGTCCGCGACCCAAACGATAAACAGTACCGACAGCAGCACGACTGCACCCTCGAACAAGAATTGCATCAGCGCAAACCACGTCGCCAGCACGAGCACGAAGGCCAGCACCATGCCGGCCGCTTGCGGCGATCTGATCGTCATTCATTCGGCTGTATCACGACCGCGCGCAATGACGAACCAGACCGCCGATGCCAGCGCGCTCAGCGGCACTACGACGAGCGCGACGACATCGCGTGCGCCGATGGCTATCAGCAGCAAAGCCACGCCAACGATTCGCCGACGACTGATCGACAGCGCGCGCGCGCCGCGAATCAGCTGCAGCCATTCAGCCAGCGCCACGCCCATCACCGCGGTAGCAACTGCCGCAAATGCAAGCGGCGACCAGAACATCGCGCCGACCGCGATCACGAGCAGGATCGCCGCCGTAGGCGACGCGCTGCTTTAGCATGGCCACCTCGGCACGCTAACCACAAGCGCCCGCCGCGCAGCTTTAGGCTGCATCAGCGATCGAGGTTTGCGCACTCAGCTGCTCGCCGGTCATGCCGAAACGGCGCTGGCGGCTTGCATACCATTCAAAGGCGCGATCGAGCTCGGCAGCATCGAACTGCGGCCACAGTACATCGCAGAAATAGAATTCGGTGTACGCGAGCTGGTACAGCAAGAAGTTGCTGATGCGCTTTTCGCCGCCAGTGCGAATCAGCAGATCGGGGTCGGGCGCGAAAGCCAACGCCATATGCGGTTCGATCTGGGCTTCGGTCAACGTGATGCTCTCGGCGCCGAGTTTTAGCTGCGCATTGGCCGCACGGCTCGCCGCCTGCGCAATGTCCCACCGCCCGCCATAATCGGCGCAGATCGTCAGATGCAGCTTGCGATTATGTTCGGTGCGGAGCTCGGACTCGACGATCAATCGCAACAGTTCGAGATCGAACGCCGACCGGTCGCCCACCACACGCAATCGCACGCCCAGTTCGATCAGCTTGTCGACTTCGCGCTGCAACGCGTAAACGAACAGCTTCATTAACATCGAAACTT
>CAWGRF010000028.1:0-35259 GCA_963824935.1 uncultured beta proteobacterium
ACCAGAATTCCTTCGCAGCCGAACGCCTTGGCCACCGCCGGCCCAACTCGGGTTCTCGAGCTCGACGCCCTGGTAGCGCTGCGAGTAGAAGTCGACGTGGTTCTTCTTCTCGGCGCCCCACTGGCCGTTGTTGAACAGCACCACCGTGACGCCGATCTTCTCGCGCGCGCAGGTCAGCAGCTCGTTCAGGCTGATGCCCCAGGCGCCGTCGCCGACGTACGCGATCGCCGGACGGTCCGGGCGCGCGACCTTGGCGCCGCAGGCGACCGGGAAGGCGTAGCCGCAGTTGCCGAAGCTCATCGCCGCCAGCATCGAGCGCGGCTCGCTCGAAGCGCAGGTACGAGTTCGACACCGAGCAGATGTTGCCGATGTCGGTCGACACCATCGCGCGCTTCGGCATCGCCTTCTCCAGCTCGCGCAGCATCTGGCGCGGATGCATGTAGCTCGAACTCTTCGAGATCTCGACCGAGTACGGGTCGGTCTCGTGCGTCCACTGGTCGAGCTCCTTCTCCCACGCGGACTTCTCCGCCTTGATCTTCGCGTCGCGCTCGGCCTTGTTCTGCTGGCACGCGAGCGTCTTGCCCTTCAGGCGCTTCGATCAGCGCGGCCGCGGCGGCCTTCGCGCGTCGCCGCAGATGCCGACCGAGATCGGCTTCACCAGGCCGAGCATCTTGCGCGTCGGCGTCGATCTGGATGATCTTCGCGTTCTTCGGCCAGTAGTCGAGGCCGTACTGCGGCAGCGTGCCGAAGGGTCCGAGGCGCGTGCCGAGCGCGAGCACCACGTCGGCCTGGCTGATCAGCTTCATCGCCGCCTTCGAGCCCTGGTAGCCGAGCGGGCCGCACCACAGCGGGTGCGAGGCGGGAAAGGTGTCGTTGTGCAGGTAGCTGTTCGCGACCGGCGCGTGCAGCAGCTCGGCCAGCGCGATGGCTTCCTTCATGCCCTCGGCGAACGATCACGCCGCCGCCGGCGAGGATCACCGGAAACTTCGCCTCGGCCAGCAGCTTCGCCGCTTCGTCGAGCGCGGCCTCGTCGCCGGCGCCGCGGCCGATGCGGATCGGCTGCGGGATTTCGACTTCGATTTCGCCGTAGAAGAAGTCGCGCGGAATGTTCAGCTGCGTCGGGCCCATCTCGAGCAGCGCGCGGTCGAAGCAGCGCGCGGTGATCTCGGCCATGCGCTTCGGGTTCATCACGTGGCCCTGGTACTTGGTGATCTTCGAGAAGATCGGCAGCTGCTCGGTCTCCTGGAAGCCGCCCAGGCCCATCGTCATCGAGCCGGTCTCCGGCGTGATCACGACGACCGGCGAGTGCGCCCAGTAGGCGGCGGCGACACCGGTCACGAAGTTGGTGACGCCGGGGCCGTTCTGGCCGATGCACACGCCGTGGCGACCCGACACGCGCGAGTAGCCGTCGGCCATGTGCACGGCGCCCTGCTCGTGCGCGACCGGAATGAAGCGGATGCCCGCGGCCGGGAAGATGTCGAGCGCGTCCATGTACGCCGAGCCGACGATGCCGAAGATGTCGGTCACGCCCTGCGCGACCATCGTTTCGACGAACGCCTCCGACGGCGTCATTCTCTGCACGCCCTGGGTGACGGTGCGGTTGCGGCTGCTTCATGTCGGTCATCGTTATCCTCGCTTGGGTGACGCTGCGGTTTTACTTTACGCTGGTTGGCATGCGGAACGTAATGAAGCTTAGCGATACGGACGACGGAACGGCGCGAGATATTAACGGCGTTCGCTCTGCGGAGAGTCAAGGATGAGCGAAGACACTCAGAAGGTCGAGATCCATCGCGGGCTTGCACGGCGTCTACTTCGACCGCTCGCGCGTCTGCTTCATCGATGGGCGCGCCGGCGAGCTGCGCTACCGCGGCTATTCGATCCACGACCTCGCCGAGCACTCGACCTTCGAGGAGACCTGCTATCTGCTGCTCCACGGCGAGTTGCCCGGCAAGGCGGAGCTCGCTCGCTTCGACGCGGAGCTGAAGGCCGCGCGCACGCTGCCGCCCGAGATCAACAAGCTGATCGCAATCACAAGAGCGCGCATCCGATGGACGTGCTGCGCACCGCGGTGTCGGCGCTCGCGGCGTTCGATCCCGACGTGGCCGACAACTCGCCGCAGGCGATCGCTGCGCAAGGGCGTGCGGCTCACCTCGCAGGTGCCGATGATCGTCGCAGCGCACGAGCACATCCGCAACGGCCGCGAGCCGGTGGCGCCCGACCCGACGCTCGGACACGCCGCGAACTTCCTCTACATGCTGAAGGGCACGGCGCCGAGCGCGGACGCCGCGCGGCTGATGGACATCGACATGATCCTGCACGCCGAGCACGGCTCGAACGCGTCGGCGTTCACCGCGCGCGTCGTGGCGGGCACCGAAGCCAACCTGCACGCGGCGATCACGGCGGCGATCGCCGCGCTGTCGGGCCCGGCGCACGGCGGCGCGGCGGAGAACGTGATGAAGATGGCGCAGGAGATCGGCGATGCCGCCAACGCCGCCGAGTACGTCAAGGCGAAGCGCGCCAACAAGGAGCCGGTGATGGGCTTCGGCCACCGCGTCTACCGCGCCGAGGATCCGCGCGCGCGCCACATGCGCGCCGGCGTCGAGAAGCTCTCGCGCGAGATGGGCGAGCCGAAGTGGTACCAGATCCTCGAGGCGCTGGTGGCGGCGATGAAGCCCTACGCGCGCCACGGCGTCAACGTCAACGTCGACTTCTACGCCGGCGTCGTCTACTACCTGAACGGCATCCCCGCCGACCTCTTCGTGCCGATCTTCGCCATCGGCCGCGTGCCAGGCTGGACGGTGCAGGTGCTCGAGCAGATGGAAAACAACATCCTGATCCGCCCGCTCACGCTGTACAACGGACCGCAGCCGCGCGACTACGTTCCCATAGACCTGCGCTGAGAGAAGCACCGCGGCAGCGACGATGTCGTCGACGCTCGCGCCGCGCGAGAGGTCGCTGACCGGACGCGCGAAACCCTGCAGGATCGGGCCGATGGCGCGCGCGCCGGCAAGGTGCTGGGTCAGCTTGTAGGCGATGTTGCCGGAGTCGAGATCCGGGAATACCAGCACGTTGGCGCGGCCCGCCACCGCGCTTTCGGTCTTCACCTTCGTCTTTGCAATCGACTCGACGAGAGCCGCGTCGGCCTGCAGCTCGCCGTCGATCGCCAGTCGCGGGTCGCGTGCTCGAGCGATTTCAAGCGCGCGTACGACCTTCTCCGTACGGGCGTGGCGTGCGCTGCCCTTCGTCGAGAACGAAAGCAGCGCGACGCGCGGCTCTTCCTCGAGCAGCGCGCGGCAGCTCGCTGCCGAAGCAAGCGCGATGTCGGCGAGCTGCTCGGCGTCCGGCTCGGCATTGACCGCGCAATCGGAATAGATCAGAACCCTTTCCGCCAGGATCATCAGGAAGAAGCTCGAAGGGGTGCGGATGCCCTCTGCGAGCCCGATCGTCATCAGCCCGGCCTCGATCACGCGAGCCGTGGGATGTGCGACCCCGGCCAGCATCGCGTCGGCATCGCCTGCCTTGACCATCATGCCGGCATGCAGCAGCGGTTTGCGCACCGCGCGCTGGGCGATCCTCGGATTGCCGTAGAGCTCGGCATACACGGCGAGCCGTGGGCTCGACTGCGGATCGAGCGGCAGGATTGGCTCGGCGAGCCCCTCGCTTTTCAGCCTGCGCGCAGCCTCGACGATGCGTTCGTCGCCGACCTCCGGCAGCACGATGCGTCGAGGCCGGCTGCGAGCCCGCTGGAACAGCTTTTCAAGAACATCCACGCGAGAGAACGCCGCGGCGCCTAACGGAAGGGAAACGGGCCCGCATGGTCACCGATACAGGCAGTGTGGCTGACTACGCCCACGTCTTGTTTCCACGCGTGAAGCTGAAATCCTGGCGGCTCCAACATGAATGTCGGAACCGCATCAGACAGGTCGAGTGTCGTTTGGTGCGCGATGCTGGGGCAAATCGAAGCGATGGTGCCGCCGAATCGAAAGGTGACCGAGCGGTGGATGTGGCCACAAAGGACGCGCTCTATCTGAGAGTTGCGCGCCACGATCTCAGCAAGGACTTCGCTGCCATCGAATCCGCATCGGCCGTTCGCGCCGATGAACGTCGGAAACGGCGGATGATGCATGATCAACAGTGTAGGTTTGTCGGGCTTCGACTGCGAGCGTTTGATCCAGCCAGTCGAGACGCTCCGTGCACAGGCGGCCACCGCTTTCAGTCGGTACAACTGTATCCAGCGCGACAATTCGCAACGGCCAGTCGTCGACGACGTACTGGATGAACGGCTGCCATTGGTTCAGATAATCATGATCCGAGAACGCGCTTCGCATTGCTGCACGGTCGTCACGGTTGCCGGGTATCAAGTACACCGGCATCGATAGCGGTGCAAGGAGTTGGCGCACATGCGCGTATTCGTCCACGCGGCCGCCGTCGACGAGATCGCCGGTCGCAATCACAACGTCGGGCTGTTGCGGCAATCGCAAGATCGCATCAACGCACCGCTCGAGCAACGCCGCACAGTCGACGACTCGTCGAGACAGCTCACCCGGCAACCTGACGTGCAGGTCTGTTATCTGGCAAACGAGCATTGAACTCTTCATCGCGCAAGTCGGTGCGATGATGCCACCATCGGAAAGCGCCATGCGCTAAATTCGGGGCCAGAAGAAAACGCAGACTGACACGGGGGAATGATGTTCATCAACAATCCATTTGCTGCAGTGACTGATTTGCTGCCGATGCAGGCTTACATCATCCTGATGGCACTTGCAGTGGTGGTCGGAACGTTAGCCGACGTGCGTCACAAGGGCAGCGGCAAGTTCTTCACGCAACGCAGAGAAAAAGCAATGGCTGCCGCGCTGAGACCGCTGAGCGGCGGCGAGACGGCTTTGCTGGCGATGGCAACCATCGCCGAAGCTGCGGTGTCCGGCGAGTTCTGCAAGTGGCCGAGGCGAATCTCGCATCTGTTGATGATGTACGGCTTCTTCCTGTACGTGATCGCGACGGTCGTGATGATTTTCGCCTATCCGGGCGGCGTGACTACACCGATTCTGCTGCCCACCCTGTGGACCGTGGGCGCGCTGATGATTCTCGTCGGCGGGTTATGGTTCTTCTTCTTCTTGCGGGTAAACGTTACGTATGACGGCGATTCGCCGTTTCATCTGGGCCAAGCCGATCTCTTCGTTGGTTCACTCATCGTCAGCGTCGCGTTCGCGCTGCTCTGGCATTACATGCAGACGACGGTCGGCTACACCGCAGCGACGTGGATATTGTTCGGGATCTACATCTTCTTTACGACGCTGCTTTTCGTTTCGGTTCCTTGGTCCAAGTTCGCGCACATGTTTTTCAAGCCGGCGGTCGCGTTCCAGAGAAGGGTCGAGGACGCGAGCGGTTGCTCCGACCTTCCGAGCCCTTCAACTGAAAACTACATCATCAGGAGTTGATCGCGATGCCGACCTACACCGACATGACGCGATGCGACGGCTGCGGCGAGTGCGTGGATATTTGTCCGTCCGACATCATGCACATCGACCCCGTGTATCGCAGGTCGTACAACATCGAGCCCAATTTCTGCTGGGAGTGCTATTCGTGCGTGAAGGCGTGCCCGCAAAATGCGATCGACGTACGAGGCTATGCGGACTTCGCACCGCTAGGGCACAAGGTGAGGGTGCTGCGAGAACCTGAAAAGGGCGTGATCTCCTGGAAGATCAGGTATCGCGACGGGCGGCTGAAAGAGTTTGCATTCCCGATCAGGACCACACCCTGGGGTTCGATCAAGGCCGCACAGGATTACGAGAAGCCGGACATGAGCGCTCTCAGCTCGCAGCTGCTCGCGCACGAGCCCGAGGCGCTGCACATCGACGCCCTGCCCACCATCAGGAAGGTGTAGCGCGATGGCGAGAAGAACCAAGTTCGTCGATTCGGACATCCTCGTCATCGGCGGCGGCTTCGGCGGCTGCGGCGCCGCTTACGAAGCGCGCTACTGGGGGCGCGATCTGAAGATCGTGCTGGTCGAGAAGGCGAACGTCGAGCGCAGCGGCGCGGTTGCGCAAGGCCTGTCGGCGATCAACTGTTACATGGGCATGCAGTGGGGCGAGAACCAGCCCGAAGACTTCGTGCGCTACGCACGCGGCGACTTGATGGGTCTGGTGCGAGAGGACCTCGTCTACGACATCGCGCGCCACGTCGACTCTACGGTGCACAAGTTCGAGGAGTGGGGCCTGCCGATTCTGAAGAACCCGCAGACCGGCCGCTATCTACGCGAAGGCAAGTGGCAGATCATGATCCACGGCGAGAGCTACAAGCCGATCGTCGCCGAGGCCGCGCGAAAGTCCGCCACCGAGGTCTACAACCGGATCATGGTGACGCACCTGCTGATGGACAGCAAGCGGCCCAACCATGTTGCGGGCGCGGTCGGTTTCAATGTGCGCAACGGAGATTTCTACGTCTTCAGGGCGAAGGCGGTCATCGTCAGCGCCGGCGGCGGCTCGCACATCTACCGGCCGAGGTCGGTCGGCGAAGGGATGGGAAGAACCTGGTATGCGCCGTGGAGCACGGCTTCGGCGTACGGTCTGCTGATACCGACGGGCGCCAAGATGACGCAGATGGAGAACAAGATCGTTCTCACGCGCTTCAAGGACGGTTACGGTCCGGTCGGCGCCTGGTTCCTGCTGCTGAAATCGCATGCGACGAACGCTGCGGGAGAGTTTTACGAGAAGGATCGCTATCCCGAGATCAAGGCGCGCGTCGGCCACTACGTGGACATCCAGCCGATGCCGACGTGCCTGCGCAATCACGCGATGCTGGAGGAGATCAAGGCCGGCAAAGGCCCGATCTACATGCACACGCAGAAGGTGCTCGACACGAAGGAGAAGGAGGAGATCGGTTGGGAGGATTTTCTCGACATGACGATCGGACAGGCCGTGGTGTGGGCTGCGCAGAACATCGATCCGAAGGAAACGCCTTCCGAGTTGATCACGTCCGAGCCCTACATCATGGGTTCTCACGCCACCTGTTCCGGCGCGTGGGCCAGCGGGCCCGAAGACTGCGCGCCGGCCGAGTACCAGTGGGGCTACAACCGCATGACGACGGTGCAGGGGCTGTTCGGCGCGGGCGACACGATCGGCGGTTCCGCACACAAGTTTTCAGCGGGCTCGTTCGTCGAAGGAAGACTCGCGGCCAAGGCGGCCGTCAGGTACGTCATGGACCGCAAAGCCGAATCGCCTCAAGTCGACGACGATGAGGTCAAGCGGCTCAAGCAAGCGGTATTCAAGCCGCTGGAAACGTACCGCATCGGCCGCAACGAAATCGTCGCCGGCACCGTGGCGCCGAGCTATATCACGCCGCTGCACGGCCTGCAGCGGCTCGAAAAGATCATGGACGAGTATGTCGGTGGCGTCGGCATGTTCTATGTCACCAGCGAACCGTTGCTCAACCGCGGCCTGGAGCTTCTCAAGATGCTCACGGAGGACTTCGAGAACATCGGCGCCGAAGATCTGCACCAATTGCAGAGGGCATGGGAGCTTCAGCACCGGATCATCACCGGCGAGTCGGTGACCCGGCACACACTATTCAGGCAGGAGACGCGGTGGCCGGGCTACTACTATCGCGGCGACTATCCAAAGCTCGACGACAACGAGTGGCACTGCTTCACCGGATCTGAATACGACCCGAAGACAGGCGAGTGGAAGATGTCGAAGCTTCCGGTCCATCGCATCGTGCGAGGGCTTCGAGTTGTTGCGGCGAAGGCGCGCTCGAGGCTTGGCGGATCGTCGGCATCCCCTGCCACGATTTGCATTCCGAGCGTCGCGAGTGCTTGAGCCTTTTCCGACTCGGGCTTGCGCGTGATCGCACGCGCCGTGAACGGCCGTCGCGGTCGGCATGGATCGCGCGAACGAGACCTCCGCCTTGCGCGCCGGTGGCGCCCATGACTGCTATGACCTTCTTTTGCGACATGCGACGCTCCTACGTTGTGCTGCGCGTTCGACAGGCTGCCGGACGACCGATGCGGCGCACGGGTGATCAACGTGTTGTACGCGATCCGTCGGCCGGGCCGACTAACGCATTTTCCGCCCCTCCCACAGGTGACGATCAAGGGATCACCGGACCGGCAACGTCCGCCCGTCTCGACCCCGTTTGATTGCTTCTTCACGCCCCGCCGCCGAAATGCCACTCGACGAGTGTGCGCGGCACATCGCCGGGCGAACGCCGATCCAGCGGCCGACGCGCTTCGAGCTGGTGGTGAACGTGAAGACCGCGAACGCCTGGGCGTCACATGCCGCAATCGATCCTGTTGTCCGCGGACGAGATAATTCAGTGATACCTCGGTGCGCGTCGATTGCGGGGTTCGCGCGAGACTTGCCTCGGTCGCCGATTAGCGGGAATCGTTGAACGTCTTCTTTGCTGAAGACCGATCGGCTGCTTTGGGTCGAAAGCGTCCGTTCAGACCTCGAGCGTTGAGCCGCATGTTGATGACAGCCGGCTCACGCTGTAGTGACTATCGAGCTATCCACTCTACGCCGTTAACTTAACTTCGACTCTTCACTCGTCCTTAGACTCGCGTAATACTCGCGCAGCATTTCGAGCACTTCCGGCCGCGAGAATTCCGCTGGCACTTCGCTACCCTCGGAAAGCCACTGGCGAAGCTGCGTGCCCGAGACCTGCAAACGATCGGCGTCCGGGTGCGGGCACGTGCGCCCCGAGGCCATGCCGCCGCAGCGATAACACCAGAACGTCACGTCCATCTTCAACGGCTGGGTCTTAAGCGCATCGGCGGGGATCTCATCGAAGATCCGATGCGCATCGAACGGACCGTAGTAAGCTGCCGACGCCAGCGTGATCACGCCCGACGATCAAATGTGAGCAGCCGTAGTTCTGCCTGAACAGCGCATGCAGCAGCGCTTCGCGCGGGCCCGCATAGCGCATGTCTAGCGGGTAGCCGGCCTGCACCACCGTGCCGGCGCGGAAATAGTTTTCGATCAGCACTGCGATCGCGCGGGTGCGAACTTCAGCCGGAATATCGCCGGCCTTCAGCTGACCGAGCAGTGAGTGCACCAGCACGCCGTCGCACACTTCGATCGCAACCTTGGCGAGATACTCGTGCGAGCGATGCATCGGATTGCGGGTCTGGAAAGCAGCGACGCGCGACCAGCCGAGCCGCTCGAACTCGGCGCGAGTCTCGGCGGGCGTCATGAACAAGGCGCCGTATTTCGCTTTGAAGCCGCCATCGGAGAGCACTTGCACCTGACCGGCGAGATTCACTTCGCCCTGCTGCATCACCATTTTCACGCCGGGGTGTTCGAGATCCTTCGTCTTGAACACCGACAAGCATTCGTGCGCCTTGTCGATCGAGTACTTCTCCGTGACCTTCATCACCGCGAGCACTCCGTCGCTGGCGTCGGCGTCGTCACCCGCCAGCGCGATGTCGTCGCCGACGCGGATCGAATCGGCGGTCATTGCATCGACCGACAATGTGATTGGGATCGGCCAGAAAAGCCCATCCGCCGTCCGCAAGTCATCGCACACCCTCTCCCAGTCAGCGCGCGTCATGAAGCCTTGCAGCGGAGTGAAGCCGCCGATACCGAGCATGATCAGATCGCCCTTCTCACGCGAACTGACGCGGACTGTCCGCAGCGTTCGCGCATGCTCCCGCGCGGCGGCGAGCGACTCACCTGCCGGCATCAGCGGCTTGAGGGCGCCTCCTCCGTGCGGTGCGACTAGGTCAGACAAGGTTTTCGAGTATCGCTGGCATTTGTGCTGCCTATCATATCGGTGTTGATTTCAATGACCTGTATTACCAGCGATCGACTAGCTGCATGACCATGCTTGCAATGCAATTGCCGGCGGCCGGACAGAAGCTGCTTGCAGTCGACCTTCCGATTCCTGCGCCTGGGTCGAACGAAGTGTTGCTGAAAGTACGGGCGTGCGGCGTGTGTCGCACCGATCTGCATATCGTCGACGGTGATCTGCCGTTGATGCGCGCGCCGCTGACTCCCGGCCACGAGATCGTGGGTGAAGTTGTCTCCAATGGCGGCGGCGCCGAGCGCTTTTCGATCGGAGCGCGCGTTGGTGTGCCATGGCTTGGCGGTACTTGTGGCCGCTGCCGATACTGTGCTGATGCTCGCGAAAATCTCTGTGAGCAAGCGGTTTTCACCGGCTATCACCGCGACGGCGGTTACGCCGAGTATGTGGTGGCCGACGAGCGTTATTGCTTTGCGCTTCCGGACCGCTACGACGATCTGCATGCTGCACCATTGCTGTGCGCGGGATTGATCGGCTATCGCGCGTATGCGATGGCTGATAGCCGTCCAGGTGACAGGATCGGGCTTTACGGATTCGGCGCAGCTGCGCACATCATCGCGCAAGTGGCTGTTGCGCAAGGCCGTAGCGCCTATGCGTTTACACGCACTGGCGATCGCAGCTCGCAGCAATTCGCGCGCGAGCTTGGCGCTGCATGGGCAGGTGATTCGACTATGGAACCGCCAGAGCAACTCGATGCCGCCCTGCTGTTTGCCCCGGTAGGCGCGCTGATCCCTTTGGCTTTGCGGGCAGTGCGCAAGGGCGGCGTAGTTGTCTGCGCGGGAATACACATGAGCGATATACCGACGTTCGCGTACTCGCTGCTATGGGAGGAGCGCGTCGTGCGCTCGGTTGCCAATCTGACGCGCGCCGACGGCGAAGCGTTCTTTGCGTTAGCAGCGCAGCACCCGATCCAAACGCACACGACGCCGTTCGCGCTGCGTGCAGCCAATGACGCACTCGACGCGTTGCGTGCCGGAGCGTTCGACGGAGCGGCAGTGCTGGTTCCTCGGGATGACTAGGAATTCAACCGGCCGCAAAAGTGCGATGATCGCCCTGTACTGTCGTACGTCCGCGAGGACAAAGTGAGCGAGTCGGAATTTGCAGCGATGCGCCAGCTGATGCTGGTCGAGATCGCCGCAAACACGATTTATGCGAGCGCGCAGCTCGGCAAGGCAGCGCTCGATCGACGGGTCCTGGATGTGATGGCCAAGGTTCCCCGTCATGAGTTCGTTCCGCTCGAACTGCAGCCCTACGCTTACGCGAACTCGCCGTTGCCGATCGGCTTCGGGAAAACGATATCCCAGCCATTCATCGTTGCTGTAATGACCGATCTGCTCGAGATCGCCCCGACGGACAACATCCTCGAGATCGGAACAGGACTGGGCTATCAGACAGCAATCCTGGCCGAGCTCGCGCAGCACGTCTACAGCATCGAGATCATCGAGGAGCTCGCGGTGCGCGGTCGACAAAAGCTCGCGCGGCACGGCCACGCCAACGTCGAAATCAGGGTCGGCGACGGCAGCGCTGGATGGCCCGAACAGGCTCCCTTCGACAAGGTGATCGTCACTGCAGCCCCCGAGCTGATACCACCATCTCTGATCTACCAGCTCAAGAATGGCGGCAAGATGGTGATCCCGGCCGGTCTGGCAGACGCGCAGCAACTCATGGTCGTTACCAAGGATGGCACTGGCAGCGTGTCGACGTCGAATATCTTCGCAGTGCGGTTCTCGCGTCTCGAGGAATCAGAAGCGGCTGGTGATCCGCGCGCGATGTAGCAGAGAGCGCACGCACGGCGTCATCGTCCCTTGAAGTTCGGCTTGCGCTTCTCCATGAAGGCGCGCCGGCCCTCCGTGTAATCCTCGCTCTCGAAACACTCGGCGATTAGCTTTCGACACAGGCCCATGTCGGCGTCGCCGCTCCGTTTCAAGACTTCGCGCAGAATGCGTTTGCCTGCCTTGATGGTCAGCGGAGCCCCTGTCTTGATCGCCGATGTGTATTCCCCGAGCAGCGCATCCAGTTCGTTCGGCTGCACGACGCGATTGACTAGTCCGATACGCGAAGCCTCGGCCGCATCGAGCCGCCGGCCGGTAAAGAAGATGTCTTTCGCAAACCCTGGGCCGACGAGGTCGGCCAGATTCTGCATTGCCGAGAATCGATAGCCGAGTCCCAAACGGGTGGCGGGAATCGAAAAGACCGAATCGGCCGATGCGATTCGAATGTCACAGGCGATCGCAACGTTCAACCCACCGCCAATGCAGTAGCCGCGTATGCACGCAATCGTCGGCTTGGCGAATTCATAGATGCCCTGCAATGCGCTTTCTGCCGTCTGCTCGTAGCGCTTAACGGCTTCCTTTGCGGCGCGCATATCTTCGAATTGCGAGATATCGGCGCCGGAGATAAATGACTTATCGCCCGCCCCAGAGAAAACAACCAGGCGCACTCTGTCGTCGCCCTCGGCCTGCTCAAGCAACCGAGGCAGCCCCTCCCACATATCCATCGTCAGCGCGTTGTGCTTGGCCGGATTGTTAAAGCGAATGTGCAGCACCGAATCGTCGAGCGATGTTTGTAATCGTTCAGTGTGCGTGGGATAGATCACGTCGTCCATCAGAACACTCCTGTTGCTTTCATGCGGTCGAGATCGTCTCGCGTGTAACCGATCTCCAGAAATACTTCCTCCGAGTGCTCGCCGCGCCTCGGCGTCGCGCGTGCAATCGTGGAAGGCGTGCGGGTCAGTGTGACGGGCTGCCCCATCAGCAACTGCTCACCGAGACGTGTCGAAGTGACTTTCTTCAGCACTTGCAGGTGCTGCACCTGAGGTTCCTCGAACGCTTGCTTGACATCGTTTATGCGGCCGCATGCCACACCGGCTGCGTTCAGCTTCTCGATCCAGTAATCGCTCGACTCGTGCTGCAACCGCTGTTCGATTTCGGCGTTAAGCCAATTGCGATTCACCGAGCGTGCGCTTTTGGTCTTCGAGCGCTCGTCGGTGATCCACTCGGGGGCACCGAGCGCTTCCGCGAAGCGCTCCCAAATCTTGCCGCCGAACACTGCGATATTGATGTGTCCATCGCTGGTTTTGAACACACCTGTGGGAATGCTGGTCGGATGCGAATTACCGGCTTGCCCTGGAATTTCGCGATCCAGCGTCCAGCGCGCCACTTGGAAATCCATCATGTAGAGCATCGCTTCGAGCAACGACGTGTGCAGCCACTGCCCCTTGCCGGACTGCTCACGCTCGAGCAGCGCCACCGTAACTCCGTAGGCCGCAAAGATGCCGCCGCACAAGTCGGCGATCGGGACGCCGACACGCACCGGTCCCTGTCCGGGCAAGCCGGTCACCGACATCAAGGCCCCCATTCCTTGCGCGATTTGATCGAAGCCGGGTCGGGTTGCATAGGGACCCGTTTGACCAAAACCGGAGATGCTCGCGTAGACCAGCCGCGGATTGATCTTCGACAACGACTCGTAGTCGATGCCAAGGCGGTGCTTGACGTCGGGTCGAAAGTTCTCCAAGCAGAACGTCGGCGGTCGTGACCAGCTTTTTCAATGCCTCGATGCCGTCGGGCAGCTTCAGGTTCAGCGTGATCGACCGCTTATTTCGGTGTGTGTACTGATAGTCGGAGCCGTCCTGGCCACCGAGCGTGTCGTCGCCGCGCATATGCTCGGGCATCTGCACTTGGATCACGTCAGCCCCCCAATCCGCGAGCTGACGTGCGGCAGTCGGGCCGGCGCGAACCTGCGTCAGATCGACGACGCGAAAGCGCGCGAGTGCTTGCGATGCAGGAATGTGCGGCATGTCGACGCGTTTCTCAGCGACGCAGTAACCGCGTGAGCTCGTTGACATCAGACAGCGTCTCGATCTTCCACACGCGATCGAGCACAGCCTGTGTCTGCTCGCGGTCAAGCCCGCCCCACGCTGCGCACTGGCGGAATTTTTCGGAGAGTTCCGTATCGCTCATCGGATTGGCAGGACTTCCCTTGCCGAAGTCAGCCTGACCTTTGATCACTTTGCCATCGTTCAACTCGATTTCGATGATCGTCGTCATCTTGTCGAATCCCGCTGCCTCGGCTTCAGGATGCACGCCGAAATCCACTTTGTTGATCATCGCCTGCACGTCGGAACGATTGACGACTTCATCGGTGAACTGCTCCAAGCCTCCCTTGCGTTCGAGCAGCAGAATCGCCATGCAAAACTCCATGCTGAACTTGGCCTGAAGCTCGTTGACAGGGCGATGATGGATCAGCGCGTTGGGCATGTTGTGATTGGTTCCTACCGAGACGCGCTTCACTTGCTCCGGCTTGATGTCGTGTTTGATGATCAGATCCAACATCACCGCCATTCCTGGGTGCGTCAGCGAGCCGCTGGGGTGCGGCTTTATCGAAACACCAGGCGAATTGAACGTCCACGGACTGCCGAGTTTTTGTTCGATCATCTCGCGGCTGTAGCCACCGCCTGCGGCGCGAAAGAAGCCGCGATCCGCCTCCAACCCATTGGGTGATGCCGTAAAGCCAAGCGCCGCAATTTCAGCGGCGACCACACCGTTCTCCGCGGCGCGTCCGGCGTGGAAGGGCTTGGTCATCGTGCCGAAGTTTTCGCGCAGACCGCCCGCCTGCGTCGCTCCAATGCTTAACGCGCGGCGCGTCGCATCGCGATCGAGACCGAGCAGCTTTGCCGCGCTTGCAGCCGCACCAATCGATCCGCACGTCGCTGTGCTGTGAAATCCGTGTTGATAGTGCCGCGGCAGGATCGCTTCGGCGACCTTGCATTCGACCTCGACCCCCACCTGGTAGGCGAGCATCAGGTCGGCACCGCTGCGGCGGTCACGCTCAGCGAGCGCCAGCACCGGCGGCAATGCCGGAGCCGTCGGGTGCGTTAGAAGTCCGTAAACGCGATCCTTGGCAACTGCGAGTTGGGTGTCGTCGTAGTCATCGGCGTGGATCGCCAGCCCGTTGGCGAACGCCGCGAAACGCGCCGGCACTCGCATCGATGTGCCGATGACTGTGCTGCCGCGATCGTTCGCGATTCCAAGCGATGCCAGATACTTCTGCGCTATGTGGCCGCATTCGGAAGCGGCGCCTGCCAACGCAAGTCCGATGCCGTCGAGCACCGAGCGTTTGCCCAGATGAGCGACATCGCGCGGAATATCGCTCGTCTTCGTGTCCACGACGAAGCCGGCCACGTAATCGGTGAGTGTTTCGCTAGTGGCGCTCATCAGGGCACTCCATTGGCGTCACGCAGCCCTGCTCGCCGCACTTGTGCGCTGCCATGCCTTTAGCAACAACGGGACAAACAGGCCTGCAGCAGTTATTAGAAACAGGACGACCACGACCGGTCGCGAAAAGAACTGCGTCCAATCCTGATCAAAAATCAACAGCGATTGCTTCAGCGTTTCCTCCACCATCTTGCCCAGCACCAGTCCCATGATCAACGGTGCCGGAGCGAAACCGTAGCGCCGGAACAGATAACCCACCACTCCGAACACCAGCATGATCATCACATCCACCATCGATTGATTCGGCGCGTAGGCGCCGACAACCGACAGAACGAATACCCCGGGCCATAGGAACGCATCAGGAATCAGCGTGATGCGTGCGAACGCCTTGGCGAATACGAAGCCGAACAAGAGATACAGCAGGTTGCACGCCAGCATCGAGCCGAAGACAACGTACAACAGCGTCGGCTGCTCATTGAACAGATGCGGTCCGGGCCGCACGCCCTGAACCATCAGTCCAGCGAGAATGATTGCGGTGGTTGCGCTGCCTGGAATACCGAGCGCCAGCGTAGGCACCATCGCACCACCCACTGCCGCATTGTTAGCCGCTTCGGGCCCTGCAACACCTTCGATCGCGCCCTTGCCGAACTCTTCCTTGTGCTTTGACCAACGCTTGGTCTCGTTGTAGCTGATCAGCGCGGCCGTCGTCGCGCCAAGCGCAGGCAACGCGCCGATGAACGTGCCGATGCCGCTCGACAGCGTGATCGCCTTCGCGCACTTCTTGAAGTCCGCCCAGCTCGGCAGGTCCATCGTCTTCAGCTTTACGTAGTCCTGCACTACGCTGTGCTGCGCCATACGCTCGAAAAGCTCAGAGATCGCAAACAGGCCTATCAGAACCGGAATGAAGCCGAGACCGTCGGACAGCGCGGGTACATCGAAGGTGAAACGCTCAACTCCGGTGGTAAGGTCAAGACCCACGGTGGCGAGCAAGACACCCGATGCGCCTGCGAGCAGATTCTTCGAAGGCGATTCGCCGCCCACTGCAGCAACCATCGATAGGCCGAACAGCGCGAGCGCGAAGTACTCAGGCGGGCCAAACTGGTACGCGAGGCGCGCCAGTAACGGTGCGGCGATGATCAGGACCACAACGCTGAAAATCCCGCCGATCGCGCTGGCCACGGCCGACATACCAAGCGCCCGCCCGGCTTCGCCACGCTTCGCGAGCGGATAACCGTCGAACGCCGTCGCCGACGCCGAGGGATCGCCCGGCGTATTGATCAGAATCGCCGTGATCGAACCGCCGTAATTCGCGGCGCAGTAAATTGAGCCCAGAAACGCCAATGCCGCTATCGGCGACATCGTGATCGTCAACGGCAGCAGCAATGCGGTAGTCGTGCTGCCGCTGATTCCTGGCAGTGCGCCGACAACGATCCCAAGCACAGTGCCGGCCAGTACCAGCAAGAGAATCTGTGGCGCAAAAGCCGCCTGCAACCCAGCCAGAAACGCTTCCATTACGACCAAAGTCCTGCGATCAGGCCGCCGGGGAAACTACTCTTCAAGAGACGGACGAACACGAAATAGACCACGGCGAGCAGAGCGCCGGCAGCAACGCCGATCTTGAGGAAGTTTCTTTCGCCCCACATGCGCGCGAGCCCGACCAGCAATGCGAACGAAGCGAGCCACATGCCGATCAGCTCGACGGCAGCGATATAGGCCGCAAGCACACCGACTGTGATCCAGACGCTGGCAGGAATGGGCGCCGGCTTGTCCATCGGCGGATTGCCAACACCGAACGCGATGCAAACGGCAAGCACTGCCATCACGGCAATCACCAGCCGCGGAAAAAACTCCGCGCCCATCCCGCTCATCATTGCGAATGGCGTGGTGGTGCTGAAGCGGAAGGTCAGAGCGAGCGCGACGGCGCAGGCGGCGATCGCCACCCCCGCGACCACCAGATCCTCACGTCGCACAACGCTTACTTCGCCGGGCCCAGCGCTTTCAGCTCAGTCTCAGCCTCTTTGTACATCGCGTCGAGCTGCGCCTGCCATGCGGCGCGCGGTGCCACGCTGTCGGGAGCCTGACCGGATGTTTCGATGTACGTGGAATACATCTGACCCTGCATCGACTTCATCAGGCCATCTTCGAGAATCTTCACGCGGTCGTCGGGCACGCCTTTCAGCGTGACGAATCCGCGCACCGTGGAGTAGTCGGCGTCGATGCCGACTTCCTTTGCGGTGGGCACATTCGGCAATACCTTCATTCGCTGCCGTGCGAGCACCATGATCGGTCTGACATCGCCAGCCTTGATTTGCGACTCACCTTCTGCGTAATTCAGCATGCCGAAATCGAGGTTGCCGCTAACGACATTGATCACGATATCGCCGCCGCCGCGGAACGGCACCGGCGTCGGCGCTTGCAGACCCGCCTTGCGCGCAAATCCGATCAGCGAGATGTGATCGATGCTGCCGACATGCGTGACGCCAACCTTAAGGTTCCGCGACTTGCCTGCCGACACAAGCTCCTGCGCCGTCTTGATCGGACTGCCCTTGCCCACCATCAACACTTGCGGGTCGGCGGTGGCCCGGGCGAGCCCCACCAGCTCGTCATACTTCACCGGTGACTTGCCCTGCAGAATCGTCAGCAAGTGTGTCTGCGTGACGAGCAGGATCGTGTAACCGTCACGGGGCCTAGAAGCCGCGTATTGCAGCGCCGCGGCACCAGCGCCACCGACTCGGTTGGCGACGACCAGTTCGGAGCCGAATACGCCGGGCGCATGAACCATCATCATGCGCGCTGTGATATCCGTGCCGCCGCCGGCACCGGAATGCGTCACAACCTCGATTGGTTTCGACGGGAATTTCTCTTGAGCAAGCGCAGGCAGATACGTCAAGCCGGCGACCGCGCCTGCACTGGTGATCAGTGTGCGTCTTTTCATTTGTCTCCTCTTGGATCTTGTTGGCGTGATTTGTCAACACTTCTACACTCGCGGCTCAGAATCGTCAACGCTTACGGCCTCTTTTGAGGGAAAGTGCCGACTCAATGACATTGAAAGATCGCATCGGCGTCGACATCGGGCGGCGCGCAAAGCTCGAGGATGGCATCGCTTGGGCGGCGAAAAACGGCGTGCGCTACATCGATATTCAGCTGGATACCGCCGCCAATGCAATCACCACCTTCGACGACAGCCGCGCATCGAAGGTGCGCGACTCACTCGAGAAGCATGGCCTTCAGCTCGGATTGCACACGCTTTCTGCTGTGAACGTGGCGGAGTACTCGCCGTTCGTCGCCGACGCGGTGGAACAATACCTCCGCGCCTACATCGACATCTTTCCGAAGTTGGGCGCGAAGTGGATCGTGATGCA
The DNA here is from genome assembly GCA_963824935.1 of uncultured beta proteobacterium. Lineage (GTDB taxonomy): Bacteria > Pseudomonadota > Gammaproteobacteria > Burkholderiales > Burkholderiaceae_F > JACCZX01. Next base: position 18,371 of record CAWGRF010000028.1, read on the forward strand.
CGCCGGATATCACTTCAGCTCGGACAAGGCGATGCGTATGGAAGCCGGACTCGAGCGGCTGAAACGCATCGTTGACTACGCAGAGAAAAAGGGCGCGCTCGTCTTGCTCGAGAACCTGAACAAGGAGCCGGAGGATGCCGAGGTGCACTACCTCGCGCACACAGTCGAAGAGTGGCGCTACTACTACGAGCGCATTCAATCACCCGCTTTCCGTCTTTCCTTTACCGCGAACCACGCCCATCTAGTACCGGAGGGCATCGCGGGATTCGTCGACGCGCTCGACATGTCGCAGGTTTATGAAGTGCGTCTCGCCGATTGCTATCGCAATGGCTATGAAGTGCATCTAAAGCCCGGCGCGGGCGACCTCGACTTCGGCGACATGTTCAAGCGCATCGAGAGCAAGGGCTTCAAGGGTCACTACACAAACGCCTTCACGACGCTCGACGACATGCTGTGGGCGCGCGACTATCTGGTGGACAAGGCGAAGCAGGCGGGAGTCGTAAACTAACAAGCTTGCGATCAGGCCAATCCTGAAGAGGAGCTTGCTATGAACGCACGGTTTCCCATCGTCGCAACACTGCTTGCAATCGCTCTGTCTGCTTTCGGCTGCGCAAGCCAACCCTACGGCGAGTCCGGCACCCGATGGATCACGCTGCTAGACGGCACCACCGGCCTGGACAACTGGGTTGTCGTGGGCGACGCCAACTGGAGGGCGGTGGACGGCAGCATTCAAGCCGACAGGAAGATTGATAAGGCATACAGTTATCTGGTGTCGAAGAATTCGTACACGGACTTTCGGATCCGCGCCGAGTTCTGGGTCAGCGATGACGCCAACAGCGGCATCTACATGCGTTGCGCCGACCCGAAGAACATCACCGACAAGTCGTGCTACGAGGCGAATATCTTCGACCAGCGCTCCGATCCGACCTATGGCACCGGGGCCATCACCCATCTCGGCGCCGTATCGCCGATGCCCAAAGCCGGCGGCAAATGGAACACGTACGACATCACCGTCAAAGGCACGCGGATTACGGTCACGTTAAATGGAGTGCGCACCGTCGAGATGCAGGACAGCAAGTTTGCCGGCGGGCCAATCGCGCTGCAGTACGCAGCGGGCGTCGTCAAGTTCCGCAAGGTGCAGATCACGCCGCTGTAGCTGGCCCGGAGAAGCAAAGGGCTCGACGCTGATTGCGCTCGAGCCCTTTATAGTAGTCTGGCGCGCCCGGCAGGATTCGAACCCACGACCCCTTGGTTCGTAGCCAAGTACTCTATCCAACTGAGCTACGGGCGCAAGGGCGCGAAGCTTATCACGGTGCCTCAGGATCAGCGGTCCCTTTGCCCTGCACAGAAGCGTTTAGCGCGGTCGCGAGCGCGGCCTCGCCGCTGACCAGATCGACCCACGACAGCTCGATTCCTCGGCGGTGGCCCTTCTCGGTCAGCTTCAAGCCTTGCGGTGTCAGTGTCAACGTATGCGGCCGGCCGTTGATCACAACTTCGCGTTTCAAATCCTTGTCGAGCACTGTCGTCATGTCACCTCACTTGCTGGCTGCGGCCAGCATTTGCTTTGCGCGCTTGATCGTCTGGCGCGTGCGTTTATACGCTGCCCATGGATCGGCGCGCTGCTTTTTCAGTCGCGCGAGCGCATTGACGATCGTCCATTGGCTTGCGCTTTTCAAACCTTCGAGCTCTTCCCAATCCAGAGTCATCGACACACCCAGTCCCGGTCGGGCGCGTGCAGAAAACGCAGCGGCCGTGGTGGCGCCACGGGTGTTGCGCAGATAGTCGATGAAGATGCGTCCGACGCGGTTTCTGGAGCCACTCTTTGCAACGAATCGGGCCGGGATGGTTTGCGCCAGATGCACGACGATGGCTTCGGAGAAATCCTTGACCTCGTCCCATCCGGCAACGGGCTCCAGCGGTACCACGACGTGCAGACCCTTGCCACCGCTCGTTTTCAAGAACGACTTCAATTTCAGTTCATCCAGAAACGCCTTCGTCAACATCGTTCCCTCGACGACCTGCCGAAACGTCACGCCTTCGCCAGGATCAAGGTCGAATAGCACGCGATCCGGATTTTCGATCGACTTCACGGTTGCGTTCCACGTGTGGAACTCGATGACGTTCAGTTGCGCCGACTGCACCAGTGCCTGCTTCGTTGCGATCTCGATCATCGGTGGATTCCCCGGCAGAAAGGCCGGATCGAGTTCGTTGACACCGGGAATGCGCAACGTATCAGCGTGCTTCTGGAAGAAAATCTGGCCGCCGATGCCACTCGGTCCGCGCACCAGCGATGTCGGCCGGCCGATCAGGTGCGGCAGCATGTAATCGGCAACGCTTTCGTAGTAGCGAACCAGGTCCAGCTTGGTGAGTCCGGTGCTCTCGTCGACCACTCGCTCGCCATGGCTGATCTTGACGCCTGCAGACGTCGTGGCTGCTGCTCTTGCAGAACCCTTCGTCGATGTCTTTGTCGGCTTGCGCTTGGTCACGCCCCGCGTCATCGCCTCGCTCAAGGTCGCCATAAGCCTCTTCCCTGGTGTTGCCTGCGGCTTTCCCGGGATTGAGCGCAAGGTACGTGCCCAAAAAAACGCCCCATTAAAGGGGCGTTAGGACTGGCGGAGACGGACGGATTTGAACCGTCGATGCACGTTTTTGCGCGCATGCTCCCTTAGCAGGGGAGTGCCTTCGACCACTCGGCCACGTCTCCTAAATTTTTTACACCTTCGCCGACACCGCCGCGGTCGGGATGCTCGGCTTCGCTCACGACGTCGGCACGCTGCGATGTCGCATCGGCCCGCGAGTTTACTTGGTGTTTCGTGCTGGAAAAACTACCGGCCATCATCGACCGAGCAACTCCAGTGTCTCTACCAGCGGTTCGCTCGAAAGCCGGATGGCGCCGCGAAAAGGCATGTCGAGTTCCAGAATAAGGAAGATCGCAGCGGCAAATGCAAAGGAGCCGCCAAACGCGCTCCAGGTTGCGGTGGCGTTGGGGGGCGCAAAAATCGCCAGCGCTACATAGAGCATGGCAAGCCAACCTGTCAGCACCAACAGGAAGACGGACGGAATCGATCCTTGGCCACGTTCGGCGAACAGCACCCGGTCGCGTTCCAAGTCTGCGCTCAGCGTCAGCGCCCGCGCTTTCAGCCACCGCTGCGCGTCGGTCACAGGTGACAGCGCTAGCAGCGATAGCTGCAATTTTCCGATGTGCGGCAGCGGCTCTTGAGACTGAGCCAGCATGGCGAGTTGCTGCTCGGAATGAGAAGTCACGTCCTCGATCGTCTGTTCCGTGAATGTGCGCAGCACTTCGCGGGCGGGTTTTGCTTCGTCTCCATAATGAGCCAACGCACGGTCGATCAGCAGCACCTTGGTTGCGATCTCGACCACCGAAGCCCGATCGTCGTCGAGCGAACTCTTGGCGGTGCTGACCATCAATCCCAACACTAGCGCGGAAAGCGTCGCCACCATGCCGACCGCGAGCATGACCGAATCACGCGTGCTTGAACTCAGATGCTCGGGTGGAAGCCGTTGGCGAATCAGCCGTCCGGCAACCCAGCCGATCGCTTGCGCCGCGAGAACAAGCAGCGCGTACGACAACTCACTCATCCGCACCCCTATGACATCGCGAGTCAGCGAGTCTAGACGCCTGCGTTACGCCGTTACTTGTTCGAGCCCGAACGCCTTGTGCAGCGCGCGTACCGCAAGCTCCATGTACTTGTCTTCGACCACGACCGAGATCTTGATCTCACTGGTCGAGATCATTTGCATGTTGATGCCTTCCTCGGCCAGTGTGCGAAACATCAGGCTCGCGATGCCGACGTGCGAGCGCATGCCGATACCCACGATCGAGACTTTGGCGATCTTCGGATCGCCGACGATCTGCTTGGCGCCGATGTGATCCTTGACCTTGCTTTCCAGCACGTCGATCGCTCTTGCATACTCGTTCCGATGCACCGTGAACGAGAAGTCGGTGTTGCCATCGACGCTGATGTTCTGCACGATCATGTCGACATCGATGTTGGCGTCGGCAATCGGCCCGAGAATCTGATAGGCAATACCGGGACGGTCCGGTACGCGCGTCAGCGTGATCTTGGCTTCGTCGCGCGCGAAAGCCACGCCTGAGATGACGGCCTTTTCCATCTTGATGTTTTCCTCGAATGTGATCAACGTGCCCGACGCTGCCTCTTCTTCGAGCGGCGTGTCGGCGTCGCTCATGCTGGAGAGCACGCGCAGCGGGACTTTGTATTTGCCGGCGAACTCGACCGATCTCAGTTGCAGCACCTTCGATCCGAGACTCGCCATTTCAAGCATCTCTTCGAACGTGATCTTGTGTAGCCGCTGCGCCTCAGGAACGATGCGAGGATCGGTCGTGTAGACGCCGTCTACATCGGTGTAGATCAGGCACTCCTGAGCCTTCAGCGCCGCGGCCAGCGCAACCGCTGAAGTGTCCGAACCGCCACGACCAAGCGTGGTGATGTTGCCGTGTTCGTCGGCGCCCTGGAAGCCCGCAACTACGACGATCGATCCGCTTTCCAGATCGGCGCGGATCTTTTTCTCGTCGATACTCAGGATGCGCGCCTTGTTAAAGGCGCTATCGGTAAGCACATGCACCTGCGGACCGGTGTAGCTCTTGGCCTTCAGCCCGCGTTCGATCAGCGCCATTGCAAGCAGACCGACGGTGACCTGCTCTCCCGTTGATGCCACGACGTCGAGCTCGCGTGCATCGGGAATACGCTGCACTTCCTTGGCCAGATCGATCAGCCGATTCGTTTCGCCGCTCATCGCCGAAACTACGACAACCAACTGATGGCCGGCGCGATGCCATTTCTCAAGCCGGCGCGCCACATCGATGATGCGCTCGACTGAACCGACCGATGTGCCGCCGTATTTGTGAACGATGAGCGCCATTGCAGCGTGTTGTGTTTGTCCCGGCCGTTTGCGGCGCGCGATTATAGGCAGCGCACCTCAAGAATCGCGTTCGATCAACGCAGCGTCGGGCTCCCATTCGATGACGATGCGTTCGCCGTCGCGATCGGTAAAGCGCACATCGGCGCCGAGTCCCGCAACGAAGATTAGCTCGCCGTCGCGCCACAACAGCGGCAATCGGCCACGCTCGAACTCGGCGATTCCGGCGTCCTGGAACAAGCGCTTCAAGGTTCTCGACGGGCGCGCGGGATGCGGCTTGAAGCGCTCTCCGCCGCCCCGCGGACGCACTTCGAGTGGCTTGGCGCGCAACCATGTGGGGTCGAAGCCCTCTCCGCTCACTGCGACGAACTTCAACACACCGCCCCAGCCTGGCACCGCTATTTCGTCTTCTCCCTGCCAGTGAAAGGTGTGCGCGTCGCGGTCCGAGTCGTCCGCGCGTTTCAGCAGCAGCAGGCCGCGATAGCGGCGCACTTCGTGATTGCCCAATCGCACCAGCATGCGCGCGTCGCTGCGCGCATTGCGCGCCTGTTCCAGCACTTCGAGCAAGCGTGCGCGGCTCGGCGCTTCAAGCCCCTGGGCTGACAGCCACGCTCGCAGCGCGCCGGTCTGTCGCGCTGGCGGCAACATCGCGAGCCGATCGAGCCACAGCATGCCCTCCGGTGCGCCTTCAGTGCTGGCGGCGTGATCGGCCGCACCGACCGACCGCACGGCTTCGGCCGCTTCTGCGACCAGTTCCACCGAGCGCGCTGCAGCGGCGCGAAACCCTGGACGCAGAGCGTCGATGCGCGGCAGCACCTTGCTGCGCACGGCATTCCGCAGCAGCGAAGAATCGTCGTTGCTGTCATCGTCAACGTACTGCAGCTTCCGCAGCTCGACGTAGTGCTCGATATCGGAGCGGCCGAAGTCGATCAGCGGACGCAGCAATTGCAGATCGCCATTGAAGACTCGCGCCGCCGGAAACGCCGCCAGCCCGTCCGGTCCGGCGCCGCGCATCCACTGCAGCAGAAATGTTTCGAGACGATCGTCTCGATGATGAGCAGTCAACACAATTCGGGCGCCGGCTTCGTGTGCCGCTTCGGCCAGCGCCGCGTAACGCGCTTCGCGTGCCGCCGCTTCGAGGCCGCGGCCGCGTCGCTTGACTTCAACATGGCGCGCGATCAACGTCACGTTGCGCTGCGCACATTCGGCTTCGCAATGCGCGAGCCACGCGTCGGCGTTGCGGCTCAATCCGTGGTGGACATGGATCGCGATGACTTGCCGGACGCCGGTGCCGCGCGTCGATGCGAGGCGCGCGAGAAGGTCCAGCAACGCCATTGAATCGCGCCCGCCGCTTAACGCCAATGCAACCGTTTCCAATGCCGGACGGCGTACGACTTTCGTTTGACGCCGGAGAGGCTCGGCCGCGCGTGCTGCGGCATCGTGCGACAACGAAATTGAACGCGCCACTGCAAGGCGCACCGCATCGAGCAACTGTTGCTCGATAGGATCAGCTTTCTTCGACCGTGCTCTTGAACTTGCCATATGCCAACAGCCGCGCGTGGCGCGTCGCCAGCAGGTCCTTGGTCTTCGTCCCCTGCAACTGACGCAGGCTATCGGCCAGCCCACGCTTCAGCATCGTCGCCATCTGCTTCGGATCGCGATGCGCACCACCGAGCGGCTCGGCAATGATCTTGTCGATCAGGCCAAGCGCTTTCAGCCGGTGCGCGGTCAGCCCGAGCGCTTCGGCGGCATCGGGCGCTCGATCGGCACTCTTCCATAGAATCGACGCGCAGCCTTCGGGCGAGATCACCGAGTAGGTCGAGTACTGCAGCATCAGTACGGTGTCTGCCACTGCGATCGCGAGCGCGCCACCCGAGCCGCCCTCGCCGATGATGGTCGTGATGATCGGTACCTCGAGCCGCGACATTTCAAACAAGTTGCGCCCGATCGCTTCCGACTGCCCGCGCTCCTCAGCATCGATGCCGGGATAAGCGCCCGGCGTATCGACAAAGGTAAGAAGCGGCAAGCCAAATTTTTCGGCGAGCTTCATCAGCCGCAGCGCCTTGCGGTAGCCCTCCGGCTTGCTCATGCCGAAGTTGCGCAAAGCGCGCTCCTTCGTGTCGCGCCCCTTTCTGATGCCCGAGCAGCATCACGGGCTGGCCGTTAAACCGCGCCAGGCCGCCGACGATCGACAAGTCGTCGGAAAACGATCGATCGCCGTGCAGCTCGTGAAAGTCGGTGAAGATATCGTTGACGTAATCGAGCGTGTACGGCCGCTGCGGATGGCGCGCCAGCTGCGACACCTGCCACGGCGAAAGCTTTGCGTAGATCTCTTTCAGCAGCGCGTCGCTTTTCTCCTGCAGCCGATCGATCTCCTCGGATATATCGACCGCCGAATCGTCCTGCACGAAGCGCAGCTCGTCGATCTTTGCGTCGAGCTCGGCGATGGGTTGCTCAAAATCCAGAAACGTCGTCTTTGCCATTCTTCTTAGTAAGTGACTGGAATCGGATCAAGACTACGCCATAGATACCACGTCGCCACGCTGCGCCACGGCGCCCACACCTCGGCGAGCTGCGCCACGCGCGCACGCCCGTCACGGCCGACCACTGGAGCGCCGTCAAGATAATTGACACTGACCGCTTTCAGCAAGCCCAAATCGTCGAGCGGCAGCACATTCGGCCGCAGCAGATTGAAGATCAGGAACATCTCCGCAGTCCAGCGGCCGATGCCGCGAATATCGATCAGCTCCGCGATGATGTCCTCATCATCCTGCTCACCGAAGCGTGACGGATCGACCTTGCCACTGACGAAGTGGGCGGCAAGGTCGCGGATGTACTCAACCTTGCGGTCGGATAGTCCGCAGCGGCGCAACGTCGCCGCGCGGCGGCGCAGGATGCCCTTGGGGGTGGTTTCGCCACACGCCGCACCAAAGCGCAGCCATATCGCGGCGGCAGCCTTCACCGAGATCTGCTGACCGACGATCGAGCGCGCCAGCGTGACGAACGCATCGCCGCGCGATTGCAGCTTGACGCGCGGGTGTGCGGCAACGATCCGAGCCATCGTCGGGTCCTTGGCAGCCAACGCGCGCTTGGCTCTAGTCCAGTAAGTCGGCGAAACCCCCGGCACCTGCACCGCAAGCGGCGCAGCTAGCGTCTGCGCCACGTCGTTCCGCCAGGACCGTCTTCCAGCACGACGCCTTTATCGAGCAACACCGCGCGGACGCGATCAGCTTCGGCATAGTTCTTCTCCTTTTTGGCCGTCGCGCGCGCGGCGATCAGCAGCTCGATTCCAGCAGCATCGTCGTCGGCTCCGCGCAGAAACTGCTGCGGGTCCTGCTGCAGAAACCCGAGCGTGTCGCCGAGCGCGCGCAGTTGCCCCGCCAGGCGCGGCGACTTGCTTCGATTGACTTCGGTCGCCAGATCGAACAATGCCGCGAACGCAATCGGCGTGTTGAAGTCATCGTTCATCGCGTCATGAAAGCGGCGTGCGTGCGCTTCGTTCCAGTCGAGCGGCAGCGCGTCGGCTTCGGTGTCGCGCAACGCCGTATACAAACGGCTCAACGCACTGCGCGCCTCGACGATCAAGGGCTCGGTGAATGCGATCTGGCTGCGGTAGTGCGGGCGCAGCAGGAAGAAACGCAGCACCTCGGCGTCGTATTTCTTCAGTGCCTCGCGAATCGTCAGCATGTTCTTGAGCGACTTCGACATCATCTCGTCGCCGACCCTCAGCGCACCGCAGTGCATCCACACGTTGGCGAGCGGTACACCGTTCGCGCCTTCACTCTGCGCGATTTCGTTTTCGTGGTGCGGGAAGATCAGGTCCGGCCCGCCGCCGTGAATGTCGAATGTCTTTCCGAGCGTTTCGCTCGCCATCGCCGAGCACTCGATATGCCAGCCCGGTCGCCCCGGACCCCACTGCGACGGCCACTGCGGCTCGGCCGGCTTGGCGTGCTTCCACAACACAAAATCCAGCGGATCGCGCTTGCTACGTTCGACTGCGACGCGCTCGCCCGCGCGCAATTCGTCGAGCGACTTGCCCGACAGCTTTCCGTAGCCCGGAAACTTGCGTACCGCAAAGTTGACATCGCCCTCATTTGCTCCACCCGCCGCGGCGTCTTCGGCCTGATACGCCAGCCCTTTCTGCTCCAGCAGTTCGATCAGCCCCAGCATCTGCGGCACGTATTCGGTCGCGCGTGGCTCGGCGTCGGGAACACCCAGTCCCAGCGCGGCGAAATCCTCGTTCATGTAGCGAATGAATCGCTCGGTCAGCGCGCCGACCGTTTCACCGTTCTCGGCGGCGCGCTTGATGATCTTGTCTTCGATGTCGGTGATGTTGCGCACGTAGACGACATCGAACCCCAGAACGCGCAGCCAGCGCTGCACCATGTCCATCGCCGTGAACAGACGCGCGTGTCCCAGATGGCAATAGTCGTACACGGTCATGCCGCAGACGTACAGGCCGACTTTGCCAGGAACAATCGGCTCCAACGGCTGCTTGCTGCGAGACAGCGTGCTGTAGATCTCTAACGGCATCGGGCGATTATCCCTGCAGGTGTCCGACGAGTCGGACGATCAAATGCGAGCGCAAGACTTGAAGAAAACGGCAGGTCAACAGCGCAATACGAGCATTTGCAGCGGGATCCGGGAGGCAAATCGAGTGAGGTGGGTTGTAGAATCGCGCGCAGTATAGCGAGCATGCGCATCGTCGCGCTCCGAGCCAAATTGTCTCCGATGTTCAGCTACGTTCCGTTCCGCTTTGCCGCTGCTGTTGCACTTGTGCTTGGCGTGGCTGGCGCACTGCATGCGCAGCCGGTGCCGCCGCCGCCGTTCGGCGATCTCGACACCGAGAAAGCCCCTCCGACGCCACTTGAAGAAGTGCGCAAGCTGATCACGGCGGGCGAGAACACGAAGGCGCTGGCGCGCGCCGATCAGCATCTGGCGAAAAATCCGCGCGATGCGCAGATGCGATTTGTGCGCGGTGTGATCCTGACCGACATGAAGGACACGAGCGCGGCGCGTGCGGTGTTTCAGCAGTTGACGGAGGACTTTCCCGAGCTGCCCGAGCCATATAACAATCTTGCCGTGCTGTATGCGGCCGATGGCCAGCTCGATCGCGCAAAGGCAGCGCTCGAAATGGCTCTGTTCGCGCGACCGGACTACGCGACCGCGCACGAAAACCTCGGCGATGTTTATCTGCAGATGGCGGCCGATGCGTATCAGCGCGCGTCGACCTTGCAACCGGGGAACCGCGCGTTGACGAGCAAGCTTGCCCTGACGCGCGAGATGGTAACGAAGGCGCGCTCGCCGCGTTGAAATTCGAAAGCAACAATCAGAGGAGCTACATGAAGCTGTATCAGTTACTTGCTGCAACGACGTTCGCAGTCGCAGCCTTGGCTGCCAGTGCCCAGGGGACCGCGCCACGTGTCGCTCTGGAAACGAGCGAAGGCAAGATCGTCGTCGAACTCGCGCCGCAAGCCGCGCCGAAGACCGTCGAGAACTTCCTTTCGTATGTGAAAAGCGGCCATTACGACGGCACAGTGTTTCACCGCGTGATTTCGGGCTTCATGATCCAGGGTGGCGGCTTTACCGCCGACATGAAGGAAAAGCCTACGCGCGGCACGATCCCGCTCGAGAGCCGAAACGGACTGAAAAACGAGCGCGGGACACTGGCGATGGCGCGCCGCGGCGATCCGGATTCAGCCACGGCGCAGTTTTTTATCAACGTGGTCGATAACGAGCGGCTCGATTACCCGAAACCCGACGGGAACGGGTACGCGGTGTTCGGCAAGGTGGTCGAAGGCATGGACGTCGTCGACAAGATCAGAGCCGCGCCAACCGACAGCCGTGGCGGGCATCAAAACGTTCCGGTGACGCCGATCACGATCAAGACGGCGCGCATCGTCAAGTAACCGTATCAATTGCAGGAGCAACGAATGGTTCGTCTGTACACCAACTATGGCCCGATCACGATCGAGCTCGACCACGAGCGCGCTCCGAAAACGGCCGCCAACTTCGAGAACTACGCGCGCAACGGGTTTTACGACGGCACGCTGTTTCATCGTGTGATCAACGGCTTCATGATCCAGGGTGGCGGCTTCGAACCCGGAATGCGGCAAAAGACCGCCGAAGACCCGATCGAGAACGAAGCGCGCAACGGATTACGCAACACGAAGTACACGGTGGCGATGGCGCGCACCGGCGATCCGCATTCGGCATCGTCGCAGTTTTTTATCAACGTGGCCGACAATGAGTTCCTCAATCACACCGCGCCGTCGCCACAGGGCTGGGGCTATTGCGTGTTCGGCAAGGTGATCGAAGGTACCGATACGGTTGACAAGATCAAGGTGATGCGCACCGGCCGCCATGGGTCGCATCAGGACGTGCCCGAAGTCGATGTTCTGATCGAACGTGCTGAAATCATTTGAACCTGGTTGACCCACCGCCCGCATTGGCGGTCACACGCTCAATCGAGCCGCTGCTCGATCCGATCTTTATCTCCGACTTGCACCTAACGCCCGAGCGGCCGGCCACGCTGCAGCGCTTCTTTCGCTTCATGCAGGCGGACGCGCCGCGTCATCGCGAGCTCGTGATCCTGGGCGATCTGTTCGAATTCTGGATTGGCGACGATGCGTCACCCCCGGCCAAGCCGGTCATCGACGCGCTGGCCTCTGCGTCGAAGACCGGACAGCGCGTGCTGATCATGCACGGCAATCGCGACCCGCTGCTGGGCCATGACTTCACAAACGCCGCCGGCGCCACGCTGCTGGCTGACCCGATCATTGCCGAAGTCGCCGGCACGACCACGTTGCTGTCGCACGGCGACGCCTGGTGTACGCGCGACGTGGCGTACCAGCAGTTTCGATCGATGGTCCGGAACCCCGAGTTCCAGCGCGGCTTTCTCGCCAAGCCCATCGTCGAGCGCATCGCTATTGCCAAGAGTGCACGGTTACAGAGCGAGACCGAGAAGGCCACCAAGGCAATGGACATCATGGACGTGACGCCTGAGGTCGTTGACGCCGCGCTACGCGACGCCGGAGTGCTTCGAATTATTCACGGCCACACGCATCGGCCTGCAGCACACGTTATCGATCTCGATGGTGCACTGGCGGAGCGCTGGGTCTTGCCCGATTGGGATCTCGATGAAGACGAACCGCGTGGCGGGTATCTGGAGTTTTCCGAAGGACAGCCCCGGCTGGTGTTCTTTGACGATTAAATCGGGGTCTGACCCCGATTTATTACTCGTCGACCAGCCGACTCAGCTTCTCCGGGTCCACCTTCGGCGCCTCACTCTTCGCATCGTCCAGCGAAATGCCGCTTCGTTCCAGCGCCGCGACCAGGCGGTCAATTTCGCGCTGTTGGGCGGCTGCGTGATCGATCAGTCCGTGCAGCGCCTTGGTCAGCGGATCGTCGCCGTCCTGCGTAATGCCGTAGGCTGAAAACCCCATCGCGTTGGCCGCTTGTTCGCGCTGCGCGTCGGTTTCCTTGTGCAGGATGCGCGCCGGATTGCCGACCGCGGTCGCACCTGCAGGCACCTCCTTCACGACCACCGCATTCGAGCCGATGCGCGCGCGATCGCCCACCGTAAATCCGCCAATGACTTTCGCGCCGGCGCCGACGATCACGTTGCGTCCGAGCGTCGGATGCCGCTTCGCACCCTTGATCGTCGACGTGCCTCCGAGCGTGACGCCCTGATAAATCGTCGAGCCGTCGCCGACCACCGCGGTTTCGCCGATCACGATTCCCATGCCGTGGTCGATGAAGACGAAGCGCCCGATCTGCGCGCCTGGATGAATCTCGATGCCGGTCAGCCAGCGCGAGATATGCGAAACGAAGCGGCCGAGCCAATACAGCCCGTTGTTCCAGCAACCGTGCGCTATCCGATGCATCCACAGCGCATGCACGCCCGGATAGCACGTCAGCGCTTCCCAGCGCGAACGCGCGGCGGGGTCGCGCTGCATGATGCAGTCGATGTCTTCGCGTAGGTGGGTAAACATCGAACGATTGTAGCCAGTGCCTAGCGCACTTTCTTGCGTCCTGCGCGCTCGCTGCGCGATTCGATGATCGCCGCGCTGATGCCGCGCAGGACGTCGAGCTCGGTTTGCGTTGGACGCGCACGATTGAACAGCCGCCGCAGCCGCGGCATCAGGTGTTTCGGCTCACTCGGATCGAGATAGCCAATCGCCACCATCGCCTGTTCGAGGTGCGCATACAGACCTTCCATTGCATCGACGCTCGCCGGCGGCTCCGATTCAGCAAAGCGACTCTGCTCCGGTTGAATGCCTGCGCTCCCGCGCAGTGCAAGCTGGCATTCGTACGCAGCGACCTGCACCGCCTGTCCCAGATTCAGCGACGAAAATTCCGCGCTGGCAGGAATTGCGCAGCAGAACTGACAGCGCTCGACATCTTCGTTCAGCAACCCATCGCGTTCGGTGCCGAAGACGAATGCGATCTGCGCCTCGGCTTGTTCGGTGAGCACGGTGGCTGCATCGAGCGCCGCGCTGCGCACGTCGATCATCGGAGGACCGAACTGGCGGTCGTATCCGGTCATCGCATACGCGACCGTTACGTCGCTCAGCGCCTGCGACAGGGTTGAGCAGCTCTTGCTCGCCGCCAGGACATCCGCAGCGCCGGTTGCGCGCGCAATCGCCTCGTCCTGCTCGCGGTAATCGGCCGAGCGCGGATTGACCACGACCAGCCGCTCAAACCCCATCGTTTTCACCGCGCGCGCGGCAGCTCCGATATTGCCCGGATGGCTCGGCGCCACTAGCACAAAGCGAATGCGATCGAACACGGAGCGAGGAGGAGTTGAGGATTTGATGCACTAAACTGCGCCACCAGTCTAATCGCCGCTCGCATCAAATGAGCGCGCTTCGTCATGCACCCGATGCTCAACACGGCCATCAAGGCCGCGCGCAAGGCCGGCGCCATCATCAATCGCGCCAGTCTCGACCTCGATCTGATTCGCGTCTCGAGCAAGGGGCGCAGCGATTTCGTCACTGAAGTCGACAAGGCGGCCGAACAGGCGATCCTGGAAATCGTCTCGAAGGCGTATCCGGACCATGCGATCCTCGCGGAAGAATCCGGCGCCACCGGAAAATCCGAGTACACGTGGATCATCGATCCGCTCGATGGCACCACCAACTTCATTCACGGCTTTCCGCAATATGCCGTGTCAATCGCGCTGCGCCATCGCGAACACATCACGCAGGCGGTCGTGTACGACCCGACGCGCAACGAGCTCTTCACTGCGACGCGCGGTCGCGGCGCGTTCATGAACGACCGCCGGCTGCGCGTTTCAAAACGTGAACGGCTGGCGGATTGCCTGATCGGCACCGGCTTTCCGTTTCGCTCGCTCGAACATCTGGACGAGTACGTACGAATGTTCAAGAGCATCACCGAAGCATCCGCCGGCGTGCGCCGTCCGGGTGCCGCCGCGCTGGATCTCGCGTATGTCGCCGCTGGTCGGCTCGATGGCTTCTGGGAAATCGGCTTGTCGGCATGGGATATGGCAGCCGGCAGCCTCTTGATCCTCGAAGCGGGCGGGCTCGTTTCCAACTTCGAAGGCGAGCCCGGCTTCATGGAAGACGGTCGCATCGTGTGCGCATCGCCGAAGATTTTTCCGCAACTGTTGAAGCTGGTCGGCGACGTGCATCACGCGCACGCACAATAGCCTGATCAATCGCCGTTCGAGCATGAACGCCGCTGTCGACATCGCGCCGCACACACCGATGATGCAGCAGTACTGGCGCATCAAGGCCGAGCATCCGCACACCCTGCTGTTCTATCGGATGGGCGATTTTTACGAGCTGTTTTACGACGATGCGGAGCGCGGCGCGCGGCTGCTTAACCTGACTTTGACCGCACGCGGTAACTCGGCCGGGCGCACCGATCAAGATGGCCGGCGTGCCCGTGGTGGCGGTCGAGCAATACCTTGGCAAGCTGGTCAAGCTCGGTGAAAGCGTTGCGATCTGCGAGCAGATCGGCGATCCGGCCACCAGCAAGGGACCGGTCGAGCGCAAGGTCGTGCGCGTCGTCACGCCGGGAACGCTGACCGACACATCGCTGCTGAGTGACAAGTCGAACGCACCGCTGCTGGCGCTGGCGCCGCCGACACGCCGCAACGGCGCGATCGGCATGGCGTGGCTCACGCTCTCTGCGGGCGAGATGCGCGCGACGAGCATTCCCGCGGCACAACTGGCGTCCGAGCTCGCACGTATCGATCCATCGGAGATTCTGGTCGCTGAAGGCTGGAGCGATGCGCTGCACCGGCTGATCGATCCGTTGTCGTGCGCCTCGCAAGCACGTCCCGACTGGCACTTCGACGCTGCGCGCGGCGAAGCGCCTGTTGAAAGAACAACTACAAGTGGCAGCGCTGGACGCCTTCGGCGTCGCCGACGCGCCCGAAATCCTCGCTGCCTGCGCCGCCCTGCTCGATTACGCGCGAGCGACGCAGGGCAGCCGGCTACCGCACATAACTTCGCTGAAGCGCGAGTCGATCTCGGACTTCATTGCGCTCGATCCGGTCACGCGCCGCAACCTGGAGATCACCGAGACGCTGCGCGGCGAAGACGGGCCGACGTTGTTCAAGCTGCTCGACCATTGCGCGACGACGATGGGCAGCCGGCGCCTGCGGCACTGGCTGCATCATCCGCTGCGCGATCGTGTGCAGGCCGCCGAGCGCCACGAAGGCATCGAGGAGCTGCTTGCGAGCGAGAACCTGCGACAGCGTCTGGCGGCCGAGCTCGACGAAGTACCGGATCTGGAACGAATCGCGGCGCGTGTCGCGCTGGGCTCAGTGCGCCCACGCGAGTTGGCGGCGCTGCGAGACGCCCTGCCCCACGTCGCGCAAGTCTCTTCGCTGCTGGCCGATGCTGCGGCGTCGCTATCGTCCTTTTGCGATCAGCTCGCCGTGCCTGAACAGCTACAGACGCTGTTGAGACAAGCGATCCTGGCCGAGCCCGCATACGCAGTGCGCGACGGCGATGTAGTAGCCGCCGGCTTCGATTCCGAGCTCGACGAGCTGCGCGCATTGCGCGATCACACCGGGCAATTTCTGGTCGATCTCGAAGCGCGCGAGCGAGACCGCACCGGCATCGGCAATCTGCGTGTCGAATACAACCGCGTGCACGGTTTTTACATCGAAGTAACGCACGGACAGACCGTCAAAGTGCCGGACGACTACCGCCGCCGTCAGACGCTGAAGAACGCCGAGCGCTACATCACTCCGGAGCTGAAGGCGTTCGAGGACAAGGCGCTATCGGCGCGCGAACGCGCACTGGCGCGCGAGAAGGTGTTGTACGAGAAGATCGTCGCCGATGCTGCGCAACACGTAGCGCAGCTACAGCGCTGCGCCGATGCGTTGGCGTCGATCGATGCGTTAGTTGCGCTGGCGAACCATGCGCAGCATGCGCGCTGGGTGCGGCCGGAGTTCGTCGATACGCCCGCAGATCGACATCCGCGGTGCGCGCCATGCAGTGGTCGAGCCCGAATGCGAAACATATGTGCCAAACGATTGCACCCTGCGGCCAGGCCGCCGGTTGCTGATCATCACCGGCCCGAACATGGGCGGCAAGTCGACCTACATGCGCTCGATCGCGCTGATCGCGCTGCTCGCATACGCCGGCAGCTACGTTCCCGCGACCGCGCGCGACGCTCGGGCCGATCGACGCGATCCTGACGCGCATCGGCGCCGCCGACGACCTCGCGCGCGGCCGCTCGACGTTCATGGTCGAGATGACCGAAGCCGCAGCGATCCTGAACGCCGCGACCGAGCACAGCCTGGTGCTGATGGACGAGATCGGCCGCGGCACATCGACGTTCGACGGCATGGCGCTCGCCGCCGCCATCGCGCGCGAGCTGGTCGACAAGAACCGATCGATGACGCTGTTCGCGACGCACTACTTCGAGCTGACACAGCTCGCAGAACAGCATCCCGAGATCGCCAATGTCCATGTCGCCGCCGCGGAAGCGAACGGCAAGGTCGTGTTCCT
>CAWGRF010000029.1:0-137928 GCA_963824935.1 uncultured beta proteobacterium
CAAGACCGTGTTGCGCAGTCCCATCGAAATGCTTGAACCCACCGCGGTCTGAATGACAGTCGTATCGGTAGTCAGGCGCGACAGCACTTCGCCGGTCTTCAAGGTTTCAAAAAACTGTGGACTCTGCTGCAGAACGTGCGAGTAGACCGCAGCGCGCAGATCGGCGGTCACGCGTTCACCCAGCCAAGTCACCATGAAAAAGCGCGATGCAGTGAACACCGCAATCGCGAGAGCCAGCGGAATGAATAGCAGAAACTGGCTGCGGACTGCCGCTAGGCGCTCCGACGAGTTGCTCACGTCGGCGGCGAAGCCATGATCGACCAAGCTTTTATCGCTGCCGGCAGCGCCAGCGTGGCCGCCGCTGCGAGTAGCAGGAACAGCAGCGCGAGTGCGATGGCTTCTTGTACGGCGTCAGGAACGGCAGCAGCGCCAGGAGCGGGCGCACGGTCCGCGCGGATGTAGCGTTTCCGATTCGAACGGAAGATGTTGCCGCGGATGAAGGTAACGTTTGGATAGATGGAGGGCCGGTCATGTGTCGTTAGGCCGTGGCCGCATATAGCTTGAGCTCCTCGCCATTCGGCTGCAGCATGACAGTGCTCTCAAAACTAAACTTTGGAATCGGTTGGGCAGCATTAGAGCCGAGGTCCGATTGCCGAAGCAGCCTCGGCCGATGTAACAACCGGGAAAACCTCGAAGTCGACGAGATCCTTCCACTGGTCCATCCACTCATGCAGCAGCCGGCGGTCCTCGCACTCCATCAGCTGAAAGCAGCGCTGCAGGTCGCTCGTGACCCAGCTGCTGATGTAGCGGAGACCATCTGGAGCCAAGCGACCCCGATCGCGGAAACGGCGGTACACCGGGACCGGATCACCCTTGAAGTGTTCGACGATCATGTAGAGCATGAATGTCCTTCGCAGTAGGACCGGTGATCAAGTGGGATCTTTGTCGAACGCTTTCGTCCCCGGCGGCAAGTGGACCCACGGATGCCTGCGGCTGTCGTAGACGGAGACGCTAGGCGCTGGAAAGTTAGGGTCAGCAAACGCACCTACGGCAACGGCCACTGACTCCGTTTCACCCTCTTCTGTGTGGAACACGGTCGTTCCACAAACTGGGCAGAACCTGAATATGAACTTGGCTCCTTGATCCCCGACGCGGACGTACTCGGTGGCGCCTACCGAAGACTCTGAAGGGAGCAGAGAAGCTGGCCAGTGCTGCGAAGACACTGCCGGTTCTTTGCTGGCAGGCGAGACAGTGGCAAATACCCACGCCTAGTGGCTCGCCTTCGACTTGAACGCGTAGTTGTCCGCACGTACAAGACGCTGTTCGCGAAGGCATTAAGCACCTCGTCGGATGCTTCTCGTGACGCTGACCGCAGCAACTCTGGCTCGGGAAACACGCATAGGCTTTACCGTGCTCGCTGAGCGTTATCCCGCGTCCTGCAGATACTTGTGGACGAAAGCGATCGCCATGCTGCCCTCGCCAACCGCGGAGGCAACGCGCTTGACCGGGCTCAACCTCACGTCCCCGCAGGCGAAAACACCGGGGACGCTCGATTCGAGCAGGTAGGGATCGCGGCTGTGCGACCAGCGCCCAGCCTTCACGACGTCGTCACCGGTCAGGACATATCCTCGTGCATCGCGTGCGATCTCCGCCGGCAGCCAATCGGTCTCTGCGTCGGCGCCAATGAAAGCGAAAAGGCCGCCACAGTCTTGTCGGCGCATCTTTGCGCTTGCGCCATCGCGTATGTCGACTGCTGTCAGGTGCGTGTCGCCGTGCGCGGCGACCACTTCCGAGCGCAGCTGCACCTTCACGTTCGATTTCCCGCGGAGCTGCTCGATCAGATAACGCGACATGCTCTTCTCAAGGGAATCGCCCCGGACGACGAGCGTGACGGTTCGCGCGTGATTGGCGAAGAACATCGCGGCCTGGCCAGCCGAGTTGCCGGCGCCAATGAGGTGGACGTCGAGTCCATGCGTTGCGCTCGCTTCGCTGCGCGCTGCGCCGTAGTAAATGCCCTTGCCGATGAGCCGCTCGAAGCCGTCGATCGCGAGCCGTCGCCACGCGACGCCCATCGCAAGGATGACAGTCCGCGCCTGGACGACATCGTCGTCATCGAGGTAGATCCGACGCGTTTTCGGATCGATGCGATCGACGGAGCGCGTGACCAGGATCTCAGCTCCGAGCCGCCCAGCCTGCTTGAGCGCGCGGCTCGCGAGCTCATCGCCCGAGACGCCACTGGGGAAACCGAGATAGTTCTCGATGCGCGAGGACGTCCCTGCCTGACCACCGGGTGCCTCGCGCTCTACCACCAGCGTGCTCAAGCCTTCGGATGCGCCATATACCGCTGCCGCCATACCTGCCGGGCCACCACCGATGATGAGGGTGTCGTACTCGGCAAGGCGTGCTGTTGTTTGAAGTCCAAGGCGCTGCGCAAGGTCGCGCATCGCAGGCCGATTGAGGAGCGTCCCATCGGCAAGCCGCACCGCAGGACAATCTTCATCCACTGGACGCATTCCGGACCAACGCGTCGGCAGGTCAGGCGCATCGGGCGTCATCCACTCATGCGTTATTTGGTTGCGCGCGAGAAACTGGCGCAACTTGCCGCAGGCATTGTCCCAGCGGTGACCGACGATGGTGACACGTGGCTTCGGCGCCTCGGCCTCGATGCCCTGCATGCCGCCGATGCGCTCGCGCGCCAGCGCACCGACCTGCAAGGCGATCTCGGGTGATGCCGCCGCGATCGCGTAATACTCTCGGATCTCCACGCGCATGACGCGAGAAGGTTCTGACGCCCGATAACCTCCGTAGAGCGGCGTGCCAAGGGCGACCGGCAGTTCGCCGAAAATGACACCGGGGACGCGCCAGCCCAGGGTGCGCTCGACCCCGTCGAACAATTTGACGACCTCGATCTTGCCGGCGAGAACCGCGAACAGCGCACGCTCCGCTCCGCCCTCATACGCGGCGTATTCCCCGGCACCGAGGTGCAGGTCGGCAGACGTCCGCGCGAGGCGCTCGAGTTCAGGCACTGCGAGTGTCGAGAACAGCGGAATTGCCCGCACGTCTTCAATCGTTAGCATGGTTTGGTCAAAGCACGAAGTGAGGGCAGACCACGATTTGAGGATTACACATCTATGCCGTCAGTTTCACGGCTACTTGACCGCGGGCTCCGCGTTCAGCAGTTCCCGCGCAACTCGCCACCGACCATCGGCTTCGTTACGCCACACAATGATCGAGCGAACGTTGGTGGCGGGCCCGTGTTGGTGGCTCACTCGACGGCTACCCCTTCTTGTTGCCGAGAACAAGCAGTAGCCCGCCGATCACGATGGCGCCTATACCCGCCCACATTGGGATATTGACGGTTTCCTTTTCCTTGACGGAGAGTTCGATAGGGCCAACTTTGACGGCGGTTGTGTCCTTGGTGTAGCTGAACCCGCCGTAGACCAAGCCGAGCACGCCGGCGACGATAAGCACGATGGCGATTAGTCTTGTGGTGTTCATCTGGCCTTCGTCTCCAATGAATGGACGCTCACTTCAGCTTGCCAATGAAGCGATAGACAGCAATTAGAAATCCGAATCCGACATACATCCCCAACAACGCAACAAGCATTAGTTTCGCCAACACGACGCTGATGATTTCCGTTCTCGACAGAAGAATAATTGTGCCAGCGAGACCGATAAACGAAGCAGCGATGCCGGCGGCGATTATCAACGTCCTGCTTCTTGGCATACGTTATGCGAGCGATCACCGGATTTTGGCGAAGTCGCCATGCCGACCGAGGCCGCCCTTGAAGCGGCTCGCACCCGATACACCGTCCGCGATGAGGGCTTCGCGCCCGTTGTACCATTCCTGGATCAACGCGTCGCGTACGCTAAGCCCGTGACTCTTGATTGCGGAGCGTCGATCGGCGCGCACGCACACCTGTGGGAAGCGTGCAATCTCCTGTGCAAGTTCCTCTGCTTTCTTACGGGCGCCCCCTTTGGGTGTGACGTATTCGCACAAGCCGATGTTCAAGCACTCCTCCGCCGGGATTTTTCGCCCCGTGAGAGTGATTTCCAGTGCTCGACCCTGGCCGACGATTCGGGGCAACCGCACGGTTCCTCCGTCAATCAGCGGTACTCCCCAACGGCGGCAATAAACGCCGAAGTAGGAATCTTCCGCCATCACTCTGAAGTCGCACCATAGCCCCAGTTCCATACCCCCCGCGACGGCAGGTCCCTCGATTGCCGCAATGACTGGCTTGTCCAACTCAAGCCGAGATGGCCCCATCGGTCCGCGCGGAATTTCACTACCGTTGCCACGCGGCCGTGCAGCGGGAATATCGAGCTCCCCGAGCGGATAATCAGCGTTGAGCGTGCTGACGTACTTAAGATCCCAACCCGCGCAAAACGCCCCGCCTGCGCCGTAGAAGACCGCAACCGAAGCATCCTTATCGGCATCGAATTCAAGAAAGGCGGCTGTCAGCGCATCCGCACTCTCGGGGTCCATAGCGTTGCGGGCTTCGGGTCGGTCGTGAATAACTGTCCAGACCGGTCCGACTCTCTCAATTCGCACTGCCATATTGGATCTCCTTGGGTTGGTCATTGGACGCACTCGGCACGGTCTTGGCGCCCAACGATCTGCCGATAAGCTACGGGCCGCAGGCGACCGTCAGCTTCGTCGGCTTGTTAGAACGCGGCAACGCCGCTTGCCTGCGTCCCTTGCAGCGCGATGTTAGGTCGCTTGCCTGAAGAGCGGTGAACACGCCGCAGCGATCTGCTCGACATGGCGGTGGTCGGTGCCGCAACAACCGCCCATAACGTTCAGCTGCGAATGGCGGCGCTTGAGCTGGGCATGCTGTGTACCGAGTTCTGTCGGATCCCCAATATCGAGCTCGGCCGATTCGTTTAACTCAGCGTGGCTCTTGCGCGATGCGTTGGCGCGTAGGCCGCGAATCCTTCGCGCCCAAGGCTCCCCTTCAGCTAGTACGTGGTCGAAGTGCGAGGGATGAGCGCAGTTGATCATGTAGTAGGAGGGGTAGCCCGACGTGGCAGTATCGACCTGCTCAATGGCCGCGCGCAGTGTTTGACCAGTCGGAAGCCGGCCGTCAGTTTCCACCGTGAAAGATATCGCGACCGGCATCCCCGCGCGCTCGGCCGCCTTCGTGATCCCCACCGCTTCTTCCGCGTAGTTCATCGTGATCGCGGTGACCATGTCGGCGGCACTGTCCTCGAAGACCCGGATCTGATCCGCGTGATAGCTTTGGGCCTCTTGCTCCGACATCGTCTTGCCCGGGATATACCCGTCTCCCCGCGGACCGACGCATCCGCTAATGACGACTGTCTTGGCGTCACCCTTAAACTCACCTCGGATCTCCTCAAGCAGGTGGATCGCCCGTCGGTTCGCATCCGCCAACTCCTTCGCGGTGTAACCCAGCTTCGTACCCCAGTCCGCGCTGGCCCGCCAAGTTGCGCTCTCCAAGATGAGCCCCGTACCAAACCGACGTGCCAGTTCGGCATAGGTGAGAAAGTACTTTCGTAGCGCAGCCTCACCTCCGTGACGCTTGAGTAAGTCAAAGGCGGCGAATTCGGGTAGTTCGAGCCCCTCCAGAAAGATGAGTGTGGTCTCAAGCCCACCGTCAGTGAGAAAGAAATTACCGCCAAGCTGCGGCAAGGACTTTCGGAGTTCAGCCATTTGTCACCTCCGTTTGCTGTTCCGGCGACCTAACGTTCCGCTAATCTGCCGCCGAGGGAGCGCAGCGACGAGGGACTCAGCAAGCCCGCTTGCCGACGGTCAGCTTGAGCGCGATGTTAGGCGCATGACCTCGTCTAGCGCGGCTTGATGTTCTGGTTCATCCGGAAGAAGTTCGTCGGGTCGTACTTCTTCTTGAGCTCCACCAGCCGGTTGTACGTCGCACCGTAGGCGAACGCGATGCGGTCGTCTCGTCTGTGCGAGGAAGTTGATGTACGCGCCGCGCTGGCGAACGGCTGCACTTGGCGAGAACTTGCGCGCCCAGGCAATGCAGCGCTCGTCCTCGGCGGCCGACTCCCAGCGTCCGTGCACATTCATCACGTAGTTGGCGTCCCGGCTCGAGTAGGCCATCGCCTCGGGCGCGACGCGGGCTGTCTGGCCGCCGATCGTGCCGACGAAGATCTCGCACTGCGGCGACGGCAGCTTGCCGGCGTATTCGATGATGGCGTCGATCGCGCCGTCGCTGAGCTGCGAGAAGTTGTGCGACTTCCAGTAGTTGCGCGCGCCCGGCGCCAGCAGCGGATCGAAGGCCTGCTGCCAGGCGGTGTACGGCTGCACGCCGACGTGCTCGCCAAGCGCCGTGCCGAACCCGCGGAGCGGCTCGATCAGCTTCTCGCCCTGCGCGGGGTCGCCCGCATAGCACACGGCAAGCGCGACCATCTCTTTCCGTGGACGTTCGCGGGCAGGAACGGCAGCGGCGGGCGCCTTTCGCGTGACCATCCAGACGTTGAGCTCCTCCGGCATCGTCTCGGTGAAACGGGCGAACTGCGTGAGCACCGACTTCGCCTGGTCGAACGGAAAGACGATGAGTCCGCTCAGCACATCCGGCCCGACGGGATGGAGCCGGAACTCGAAGCGGGTGACGATGCCGAAGTTCCCACCGCCGCCACGCAGGCCCCAGAAGAGATCGGCGTTTTCCGTTTCGCTGGCGCGCACCTGACTGCCATCCGCCGTAACGACATCCGCGGAGAGCAAGTTGTCGACGGTCATGCCGTACTTCCGGCTCAGCCAGCCGAAGCCGCCGCCGAGCGTCAGGCCGGCCACGCCCGTGGTCGAGTTGATGCCCAACGGCGTGGCGAGGCCGTGCGCCTGCGCGGCCGTGTCGAAGTCGGCGAGGGTGCAGCCGGGCTCGACCGTCGCCCGCGCGGGCATTCGGGTCGACCTGGACTGCTCTTCATCAGCGAGAGGTCGATCATGAGGCCGTCGTCGCACACGGCATTGCCCGCGATGTTGTGCCCGCCTCCTCGGATCGAGACGAGCAGGTTTCTGCTTGCGCGCGAACTTGACGGCCTGGACGACATCTTCAGGCGACGTGCAGCGGGCGATCAGCGCTGGCCTGCGGTCGATCATGGCGTTCCAGATCTGGCGCACCTCGTCGTAGCCTGCGTCGCCAGGGAGAAGTACATCGCCCCGGAACTGCGCTGAACTCGTCGATCGTCGTCTTTGTAACTGCTTCATGCTTGCCTCCTTTGTTAAGCCTAACGTGTTTTAGATATCACACCGCCGTCGGATAACACCGGCGCCTGTCGGATAACACTTTCTGCTTTCACGCAGAAAACTCTACCCAGCCGTCGACTTACGGCCTCTACTGTATGAATGTACAGCATTAACACGCTCGTGAAAGCTGCCAACTAACCCGACGGGACTCTTCCGAGCCCTTACGGTCGAAACGGCGCAACGTACCCCGTCATCTCGAGATAGCCGCGACCGATTTGCTTGCCGCCTTCCAGCAACCGGCTTGCGCCTTCCCAGTAAACGGCGCCCGTGGTCAATCGGGAATCGAGCTCCTGATCGTTCATCATCGGCTGCGTGGTAAAGGCTCGATCGCCGATACGCACTTCGCGTGCGACCGGCCACGTGGCGCGCGTACGCGGCGAGTTCCATTCAGCGAGGGTCGAAAAGCGCACATCGTGCGCCCCGAACGTCTGCACGTTGCCTCCGCGCGGTCGCAGCGACGCATACGCATGTATTGCGGGCACGTTCGGGCCCACGCGCTGAGGTCGAATCGAGAACGCCGTTAGCGCGCTGCCGTCGTCCAGGTTCATGCCGATCCAGTCCCATCCGGCCGCATCATCGGCGAGCAACGTACTCGACCATTCGTGATCGAGCCAGCCTTGGCCGGTGCGCTGTTCGGTCTTGCCATCGCGTACGAGCCGCGCGCGCACCGTCAGATGCGGTTGCGAGTAGTAGTAGCTGGCCTGCGCGGCCAGCGGACCTTTGCGCGAGTAGCCGGCTTCGCCCTGCAGCAACAAAGGTTGCGTCGGCTGCGCGTCGAGTTCCAGCGTGAAAGCGCGCGCGGCAATCGTGCCGCGATAAGCGCCGTTTAGCGGCGAGCGCACCAGGCGCCAGCGGTCGAGCAGCACATCGGTGTCCTCGGTGGAAGCCGACGCCGCGCCGAAGCCGGTGCGCGCAATGCGTTCATCGTGCAGCAGCGCGCCGCGCGCAGGATCGGCAATCGCTGCATGCGCAATCACCAATTGCTTCGCCGCGAACGCGCTCGGGTTGGCGGGATCGATCGGCGTGCGCGTTCTGAAAAACGTGATCTGAAACCCTATTGGCGCAGTTCCTGCCGCACCTGGACCATCGAGCCAGCCGGTCATGTACCACCATTCGGTCCGGTACTCGGGGTGCGCGCCATGATCGCGCGGAAAGGTCAGTGCACGCGGAGATACGCTCGCATACGGCACCTGCGGCCACGCGCGATCCGCTGCGAGTGCGCCCGCGGCCAGCATCAGCGCACGTCGCGACAGCATTACCAGTCCTCGCTGACAGCCCGCACGGCATCGATAGACACTGCACGGCGGCCCGCCAGCACGGCGGTGGCGACCGCTGCCACCATCAACGCAAGCATCAGCGCCGCGATCAGTCCTTGCGGTGCGTTGAAGTCCATCGTCCAGTTGAACGATTGGGGATTGATCACTTCGATCAGCACGATCGAGACGACAAGCCCGGTCGCCAGGCCGACCGCAATCGCCAGCGCAGTCAGCAGCGCACCCTCGAGCGCGAGCATCTGCAGTATCTGCCGCCGCGTCAGTCCGATGTGGCGCAACATGCCGAACTCGCGCCTGCGTGCGATCGCTTGCGATGAAAACGTCGCCGCAATTCCGATCAAGCCGATCACGATCGCTGCGATTTCGAGCACATAGGTCACTGCAAAGCTGCGATCAAAAATTTGCAGACTCAGCTGCACGAATCTCGCCGGTTTCGGCGAACTCGACCGCTGGCGATTCGAGCTGCGCACGCAGATCCGCGATCACGCCGCTCGCGACGTAGCCGCGCTTGAGCCACACGCCGGCATCGGTCACGGTGTTGTCGCCGGTCACCGCTTGATAATCGCCCGAGCGCATCGCAATCGCGCCGAACTGGCGCGCGTAGTCGCGCCAGACGCCGGCGACGGTAAACGGATGCAGACGGCCCGCCAGCGGCAATTCGACCACGCTGCCGATGCGCATGCCGTAGATGTCAACCATCGGCTCGGTAATCCAGATCGGGGGCGGCATGCCCTGCGTCCACCGTGCCGTTGCACCGGTTAGCGGCAGCGCGCTGCCCGGATTAACGATGTCGACCGGCCGCACGATCAATGTGATTTGCGCGCGCTGTGGATCGAGCTGCAGCTTGATCGCGCGCGAAAAGTCGGCGCGTTCAACGCCCGGATGCGACGCGATGCGATCGATATCCGCTTGCGAAAAGAAAGCGGCAGATCCGCTGGGTGCGGCCCGCACGTACAGGTGCGCCGGCAGGATGCGCGTCAGCCAGTCGTCGACCGAGTTGCGAAAGCTCGCGACCATCGTCGCCATTGCGATCATCAACGCAAAGCTCGCGACGATGCCTGCCATGCCGATAGCGGCGAAGCTTGGCGCCTGCGAGATTCGCGTCACCGCCAGCAACAGGGCCGGCGATTCCGCGCCTGCATGCGAACGTTCGAGATAGCGCGCGAGCGGCTCGAACACGGCGCGCGCGATTCTCGACTGCAGTGCAATGGCGCCAATCAGCACGGCTGCTATCGCCGCATATCCGAACACCGGAATACCGTTTACCGGCGGCAACCAGACGAGAAGACCCGCCAGCAACAACATCGATACGCCGGGCCATGCGCGGCCCAGCGGCTTATAGGCGTCTTCCTCAGCGCCCGCTTTCAGTGCCAGTGCAGGCGAGGTGCGCGCAGCGTCGCGTGCGGGCAACCAGCTGCCCGCGACGGCGGCAGCGAGGCCAATCGTAAAAAACGCCGCCAGCGAAGCGGCCGAGTATTCGACTTCGGGCCGCGTGCCGGAGAAAAATCCGCTGCCGAGATCGCCGCCCAGAAGCTGCAGGCTTAGTGTCGCGAGCGCAGCGCCGAGCGCCAGGCCGAGTGCACTGCCCACTGCACCCAGCAGCAGCGCTTCGCCGATCAACAGCAGCTGAACTTCGCGCGCAGTGACTCCGGTCACTCGCAGAAACGCCAGTTGCGAGCGGCGCGCGACCGTGGCCTGCGCTTGCAGCGACAGCACCAGGAATGCGCCGGTGAACAGAGCGACCAGCGCCAGCACACTGAGGTTGACGCGATAGGCGCGCGAGAGATTCGAAACGCGCGTCGCTTCAGTGTCCGTGCTCGTCAGTGCAACGCCGGGCGGCAGCGAGAGTGCCTGCGCAACCGACGTGGGCGATGTCCCAGGTGCCAGTTTCAAGTCAATGCGGGTCAGCGTCCCGAGCCGATCGAGCCGCCATTGCGCAAAAGCCAAGATCCATCACGCCGATCAGTTGCTCGGCCTGTGCACCGGGCAGCGTGCCGACGACCGTCAGTGCGACGACGCGATCTGCGACTTGCACGCGCAATGTATCGCCAACATCGAGCTTGAACTTTTGCAGCGCTGCAGGGGAAAGGAAGATTCCATCATCGACCAACGCAAATCGTGACCCGGCAGCCGCCGGTACCGGCAGCAGAGTCGACGACAGCGCCGCCGCACGAAACGCGTCGAGCCCGATGATCGTCAGCAGCGGCGTAGTCGCGGCGCCGGTATCCACGAGGGCAGCACTGAGCGTCAGCCGCGGACTCGCGAGCTCAACCGCCGGATGCGCAACCACGCGCTCCAGCACACGCTCGTCAAACCCTCCGGTCGGGCCGGTGATAGACGCATCCGCCTGCCCTGTCGCCGAACGCACCGCGGAAGAAAATTCATTTAGCGCCGACGCGTTGATCAGCTGCACGGCGTAGCCGAGCGCCACGCCGACCGCGATCGCGATGATCTGGACAACAGTGCGCAGCCGGTGCTGCCGCGCATAGCCGCCCATCATGTGCCATGCGAGCCAGAACATCGTTCAACAGCGTGGTCGCAGCCGGCCATGATCGAGCACCATGACTCGATCGGCCGATTGCGCTGCCACTTCGGAGTGAGTGACCAGCACGCCACCGGCGCCGCGCGAGCGAGTTTCCCGTGCCAGCAGGCGCAGTACCGTTTGTGCAGTGTCAGGGTCGAGATTGCCGGTCGGCTCATCGGCCAGGACAAGAGCAGGGCGATGCACCAGCGCGCGCGCGACCGCAACGCGTTGCAGCTCGCCGCCGGAAAGCTCACGCGGCATGCTTGCCCCGCGATCGCCCAGGCCAACGGCAGCAAGCAGTTCCGCTACACGTGCGATGCGCGCTTCCGTTGCGATGCCAAGCAGGACCAGCGGCAGTTCGACGTTCTGCTCGACGCTCAGATGCGGCAGGATATGAAACGACTGAAATACAAAGCCGACCTTGGCGCGCCGCGTTAGGGTGCGGCGTTCGTCATTCATTGCCGCAAGATTGGCGCCGTCGACCGCGACACTACCGGCGTCCGGCAAATCGAGACCCGCAATCAGATTCAGCAGCGTCGACTTGCCGGAGCCGGATTCGCCGACAATCGCGACATATTCGCCGGCCGCCACGTCGAGACCCAGCCCATCCAACACCGTGCGCGCGCCGAACCGTTTGACCAGACCCTCGACCAGCAGCATGCAACGATTCTACGGAGCCGCCTCGGCGCAGCGCCTCGCTACAATCGGCGCCCCACCTTGCAAGCGCCGCATTGAACAAGACCGCAGTCACCTTTGACGACATCCTTGCAGCGCAAGCGCGGCTAGCCGGCCACGTCGGTAACACGCCGTGTCTGCATTCACAGACGCTGTCGCAGATTACCGGCGCCGAGGTGTATCTGAAGTTCGAGAACCTGCAGTTCACGTCATCGTTCAAGGAGCGCGGCGCTTTGAACAAGCTGTCCTTGCTGTCGCCGCAGCAGCGCGCGAAGGGCGTGATTGCCGTATCGGCCGGCAATCACGCGCAGGGTCTCGCGTATCACGCGCAACGGCTCGGTGTGCCTGCGGTGATCGTGATGCCGCGCTTTTCGCCGATGGTCAAGATAGAACGTACGCGTGGCTTCGGTGCGGAAGTGGTGCTCTCGGGCGATACGTTCGACGATGCGAAGATCGAAGCGGCGCGGCTTGCGAATTCGCGTGCGCTGACGATGGTGCATCCGTATGACGATGCCGACGTGATCGCGGGGCAGGGCACGATCGCACTCGAGGTGTTGGCGCAGCAGCCGGAGATCGACTGCCTGTGTGTTGCGATCGGCGGCGGTGGGTTGATCTCCGGTATCTCGATTGCCGCACGCCACCTCAAGCCTGCGATCGACATCGTCGGTGTGCAGACCGATCAGTTTCCGTCGATGTATGCGGCATTCAAGGGCATCGACATGCCGTCGGCCAATGCCACCCTGGCCGAAGGGATCGCAGTGAAGCATCCGGGCGATTTGACTGTGCAAATCGTCAAGCAAATGATCAACGATGTGGTGCTGGTCTCCGAAGGCGATATCGAACAGGCAATCGTGCTGCTGCTCGAAATCGAAAAGACCGTCGTCGAAGGCGCCGGCGCCACCGGGCTGGCGGCACTGACGCGGCATCGCGAGCGCTTTGCCGGCCGCAAGGTCGGACTGATTCTGTGTGGCGGCAATATCGATCCGATGGTGTTGGCCGACATCATCGAACGCGGCATGGTGCGTGCGGGTCGATTGGCTCGCATCCGTGTGCACACGCGCGATGTTCCCGGTGAACTCGCGCGCGCGGCTACGTTGATCGGACAGGTCGGTGCCAACATCGAAGAAGTCGAACACCAGCGCGCGTTCACCACGGTGCCGGTGCAGAACGCCGAGCTCGAATTCGTACTGCAAACGCGCGGGCCCGAGCATATCGAGGAAGTGTTGAGCACGCTGCGTGCTGCTGGGCTGTACGCGACCACGCATCCGTATTAATACCCACTCCGACATTGTCGCGATCGCAAGGTCAAGCAATGGTTCCTGACGAAGTTCTGGCTCCACCACGCAGTGCGCCGCAATTCATCGATCTGCTGGCGACAACAGTTGATCCGCGCGCCGAGCTCGCTGCAGCGCTGTTGGAACCACAGGCCTCGATACCGCCGAAATACTTCTACGATGCGGTCGGATCGAGATTGTTCGAGACGATTTGCGAGCTGCCGGAATACCCGTTGATGCGCACCGAGCGCGCGATCGTCGATGCGCATGTGCACGAGATCGCCGCGCGCATCGGGCCAGGAGCCGTACTGATCGATCTGGGTGCCGGTAATTGCGAAAAAGCCGAACGCCTGTTCGGTTGGCTGGCGCCGACGCAATACGTTGCGATCGATATTGCCGCCGACTTCCTGCGCGATCGGCTCGAGGTGCTCGCGGGGCGCAATCCGCAGCACTCGATCCTCGGCATTGCGCAGGATTTCACGCAGGCGATCGAGCTGCCTGAAGAGGTCGCAAGCGGATCGCGAGTGCTTTTCTATCCAGGTTCGTCGATCGGCAACTTCGCACCCGAACAGGCGCTCGCTTTTTTGCGGAGAACGCGAGCGGCGTGCGGCGACGACGGGCATCTGCTGCTGGGCGTTGATCTCGTCAAGGACAAGCGACTACTCGATCTCGCCTATGACGACCCGCTTGGCGTCACAGCGGCGTTCAATCTGAACGTGCTGCGCAATGTAAACGCTCTGCTGGGCAGCGACTTCGATGTCTCCGACTGGCGTCACGTCGCGTTTTTTGATCCGGTGCGGTCGCGTGTCGAGATGCACGTTGAAGCACGCCGCGATCTGACGGTGCGCTGGCCAGGCGCCGAACGCGCATTTGCAGCGGGCGACCGCATCCATACCGAGAACTCGTACAAATACACGCCGGAGAATTTGCAGCAACTGCTCAAGCAAGCCGGCTATGCCCGCGTGAATCTGTACACGGACGACGCCTGCGGCTTCGCAGTCGCACTCGCGGCCGCGTAACGCCGTTCACAGTCCGATCACGCCACCGTCGTTGCGGGTGATCACGATCGTCGCCGACCGGGGGCGCGCCATGCCGCCATCAGGCCAGTGGCTGGAATACTTCGCCGGCTCGCGGATACTTGCCACCGGCGTGTCTTCCCCCGGGTGCTGGACGTTGACGAACAGCGTCCGGCCATCTGGTGTCTCGGTGATGCCGGTGATCTCGCACTGAGCCGGGCCCACCAGAAAGCGTTTCAGCTTGTTGCCTGGTGCAGCGCCGACGTAGGTACGCACCTGCTTGGACGCCCCCTTGTCGTCGACGTTGGTCACGGCGCGCGGACCGCCGTCGCCTACTCGCCCAGGCAATGCTGCAAGCAGCATGCAATTGGTGACATCGGTGTAGGCGCCGTCATCGGTTTCGATCCAGCAGATGCCGGTCACCGGACTGAACCACAACCCATCAGGGCTCGAGAAGTCGTTGTCGTCGCTGAGCTGCGACAGATTGACGTCGGCAGGCGCCTTGGCCCGAGCTCCGAACAGAAAAATGTCCCAGCTGAAGGTCAGCGCCTCGGGTGTCGGTTCCTTCCACCGGATGATGTGGCCGTTCGGGTTGCCTCTCTGGGCAGTCCCGCTAGTGGTCGGGTCGTTGTAGTGGCGGGGATTGGCAGCATTGGTCGCAGCCAGCGTGCGCATAGCGGCATTGTTGTTGGTCAACGTCAGATAGACATCACCGGTCACCGGATCGACCGCGCCCCATTCGGGTCGATCCATCTTCGTTGCGCCTACTGCGTCGGCCGCCAGACGGGTGTTGATGACGACATCGGCGTAATCCGCGAAGGCGTAGCCGGCATAGCCGGACACCGCGGGATTTGCCATCGAAAGCTCCAGCCATTGCCCAGTGCCGTCGTCGTTGAACTTCGCCGCATACAGCTTTCCGTTGTCCAGATACTTGTCGCCCGCCGCCATGCCCTTCGATGCGTCGGCCGGATCCCAATTGGCCGCCGACACATATTTGTAGATGTATTCATTGCGGGAATCACACCCCATGTAGAACACCAGCGGCTTGCCAGCCACCGGCTTGGCGGGCCATGCCCCCTCGTGCGCCATCCGGCCCATCGCGGTGCGTTTCTTCGGCGTCGACTTGGGATCGAAGGGATCGATCTCGACGTTCCATCCGTAGGTGTTGGGCCCGTTGCGGTAGTCATCGGTCGCGCTTGCGCCTCTGACTTCGGCGTTCCATCGGCCGTACAGGTTATCCGGCGTATCGGGAGTCACCGTCGCCCACAGCTCGCGTCCGTTGCCAGCTACGCCGTAGCGTGCGAACGATGCCAGCTCCTTGGGCGAGCGTTTCGGGTTGTCGGTGGCGGCGACGCGCCGGAAGTAGCCAGCCCAGTTCTCTTCGCACGCCAGATACGTATTCCATGGCGTATAGCCGTGCGCACAGTCGTTGACGGTGCCGCGGGTGCGCGTGCCGTCGGGCGAGTACTTGGTTCGCATATATGCGCTGCCGGCGGCCGGACCCGCGATGATCGTGTCGGTCAACGTATGCACCCGCCGATTGAACGGGGAGTCCTGCTTGTAGGTCCAGCCGGCTGTGGTTCGCTGCACTTCGATCACGCTGACGCCGTGCACATAGAACTCACGCAGCACCTCATCGGTCACGGTGCGCGCGCCGGAAGCGATGGTTTGCCCGGCGGGATGGAGAAACGAAGGTGTTATGGCCTCATGGTTCTGCACCAGCAGGCCGCGATCGGAGGCGCTGGCCGAATACTTTCCATCGGCTCCTAGTCCGTAGTATTGAATGGCGTCGTGATGATCGCCGGCGCGCTGCGCAAAGCTGGCGGCGTCGTCGGTGCCATTGTTCAAGTAGGCCGGAACAGACGCCGCGATTGGATCGCCCAGCCGCAACAGGACTTTGGCGCTGTAGCCCTCGGCCACGATCACTGAGTCTGCCTTGCCCTTCGGCACCGCCTTGAAGCCCAGCGCTGCCGGCCTTGCTGTCGCTGAACCGTAGCCCGCTTCCGTCGTGGCGCACGCCGACAGCAGCGCGGAGCCGCCGCCGGCGAACGACAGCGCGGTCGCGCTCAGGCCACCGCGCAGCAGGTCGCGCCGCGTCAGGCGTCGCTCAAGGATTTCGCGAATGTGCGGATTCGATGATGTATTGCAGATGACGTCGTCATCGGCCATGCTCGTTCCCCTTCATGGTCGGAACGGGCCAGTGTTACGCGCGTCGATGACGAAACGGTGACCGGAAGGCTGCGCTACCGTCAAGGACGAGGGGTGTGCAGATCAGTCGTCGGGATTGTGCGGCCGAAAGTTTGCGCGCACGTCGGTCTAAACCGAGGCGTCATCATTCTGACATCGAGCGCTCCCAGAGTTTTCCGTTTAGCGACAGGTTGAAGATCATGGACAGACCAGAACTGCAGACTGAAGAACCTGAGGCGCTGATTCGCCGCATCGAGGACGAGCTCATCGATGGTTTCGACGAGGAGCTCGAGCTTGAAATCGAGGACCGGCACGTCGACGCCTTCGATCCGCATCGCGGCGACGCCACCGAGCGCCGCGATGCACGCTTGAAGTACTTCCGCGAGCTGTTCAGCCTTCAGAGAGAGCTGGTCAAGCTGCAGGACTGGGTGGCCGACACGAAGCAGAAGGTGGTCGTGATCTTTGAAGGGCGCGATTCGGCCGGCAAGGGTGGAGCTATCAAGCGCATTACGCAGCGACTGAATCCGCGCGTGTGTCGCGTCGTCGCGCTGCCCGCACCCAACGACCGCGAGCGCACGCAGTGGTACTTCCAGCGCTATGTGCCGCACCTGCCGGCGGGCGGCGAGATCGTGCTGTTCGATCGCAGCTGGTACAACCGCGCCGGCGTCGAGCGCGTGATGGGCTTTTGCAGCGAGGAGGATGTCGAGGAGTTCTTCCGCTCGGTGCCGGAGTTCGAGCGCATGCTCGTGCGCTCCGGGATCCGCCTGCTTCAAGTACTGGTTCTCGATCACCGACGACGAACAGTACGTCCGCTTCCGAAGCCGAATCCATGATCCGCTGAAGCAGTGGAAACTAAGTCCGATGGACCTCGAAAGCCGCAGTCGCTGGGAAGCCTATACGAAGGCGAAGGAGGCGATGCTCGAGCGCACTCACATTCCCGAGGCGCCCTGGTGGCTGGTGCACGCGGTGGACAAGAAGCGAGCTCGGCTCAATTGCATCGCGCACCTGCTGTCTCAGATGCCGTACGAGGCGGTGGACAAGCCTGAGGTCGAGTTGCCGCCGCGCGTGCGCAACCCCGACTACCAGCGCGAGCCAGTGCCGCCTGAGATGTACGTGCCCGAACGCTACTAACGGCGATAGCAACGCCGCCGATTTTCTTGCGGACAACCCAGGAGATCACATGAATCGAGTCACAGGTATCGGTGGCATCTTCTTCAACGCTAAGGATCCCGTTGTACTGCGTGCCTGGTACCAGAAGCACCTTGGCATTGACGTTCAAGAATGGGGTGGCGCCGCGTTTCGCTGGGCCGACGAAGCCGGCAAACCCACAACGGGCACGACCATCTGGTCTATCGGTAGCGCTGACGGCAACCACTTCGCACCGAGCAAGTCGTCGTTCATGATCAACTACCGGGTCGCAGACCTCCACGCGCTTGTTAAGGAGTTGCGCGGTGAAGGCTGCAATGTGCTCGACAAAATCGACGAGTCGGAGTACGGCAAATTCGGCTGGGTCATCGATCCGGAAGGCAACAAAGTCGAGCTCTGGGAGCCGCCACCGGGCCAATGATTTCGCCTTGGACGCTGGGCCAGGACTCGCACTACCGTCGCACCAGCCTCATCGTCGAATACATATACGGATAGTCCTCCCGAAACCAGTTTCGAAACGATCGGCGCAGCAGCTTGTGCGAGG
Organism: uncultured beta proteobacterium; assembly: GCA_963824935.1. Taxonomy (GTDB): domain Bacteria; phylum Pseudomonadota; class Gammaproteobacteria; order Burkholderiales; family Burkholderiaceae_F; genus JACCZX01. The sequence goes on from CAWGRF010000029.1 coordinate 17,866, forward strand.
TGACGGGTGATGCGCCTTTGAGCACGAAGTGTTCGCCGTCGAAGAAATTGGCTGAGTACGTCGGGTAGTACGAGCTCGGTCTAAAGCCGTCGAATCCGGCAAACGGCGTCGACGTCCACTCCCAGCCGTTGCCTACCATCTGCGACACGCCATATGCGCTGTCACCCGCAGGGTTCGCGGTGACTGCGATCGGATCCCAGCCGATGAAATCGAAGTTACCGTGCGCTGCATTGGGCGCGCCATCGCCCCATGGAAACGCGCGCTCGCTGTCTCCGTAGGCGGCCCGATGCCATTCCGCTTCGCTCGGCAGCGCCGCATTTGCCCACCGCGCGTACGCGGTGGCCTGCTTGATGCGTGACATACACCGGCGCATCGGCGGGCAGTGCGATCTCATCGAACATGCGGTGCAGCCGCCAGGCGCCGTCGCGTCGACGCCAGAACGGCGGTGCGGCACCGCCATCTTCGACGTACCGCAGATACTCGGCATTGGTCACCTTGTACTTGCCGACCTCGAATGCCGGGACAGCTTGCGTGTGAAGCGGGAATTCGTTGTCCCAGCCAAACCGATCTGCACGCTGGCCAAGCACTGCGTTGCCCGCTGGGATCGCGACGAATTCGCTGGTGGCAACCGACACAGGATGTGATCTCACCGGCGCCGGCTGCCTCTTCAGCGCTGGATCGAGTTGGTGCAGCAGATAACAAATCGTCTCAGCATGCATCCAGCGATGCTCGATCACCATTTGCCGCATATCGGGCGGAAGCTGACTCCAGATAGCGTCGATGCGGTCGCGTGCGTGTGCGTTGTACCGCTGCACCTGATCGAAGGACGGCCAATCACTCGCGACGTCCTGCGGCGCCTGGCCCGGCGGTGGATCAATACCGGCTTCGAATAGCTGATCGAACGACGGGTCAAACGACGGTTCGCCGCGCACGCCCCGCGCCAACTGATTCCAGTCGAACGCCTCCAGATGGCCAACGTAGAAGATCAGCCGGTGCCGGGCCGGAATCGGCCGCTCGTACAACGTGGCGCGGTCGACCAGGGCAAACAACGCGTCGGTATGAGCGCGGGCTTGCCCCAACTCATCTCTCAAGTCCGGTAGTCGGTCGGGTCTCAACTTCATGCATTCTTCCTTCAGGCGCTGAACGATACCGTGCCTCCGCAAGACGCGGGCCCGCGGCTACGCATCAACCCTGATGGGCACGAACCTTGCGCCTCAAGCGCATGACGTCCAAAGAGTCACCGACTCACATGGCACCCCGTCCTCCGCTGTGGCGCCGACGCTGGGTCCAGATCACGGGCGGAGTGGTCGCCGCCGTGTTGCTGTTCCTCGCAGCATTCGACTGGAATCTGCTGCGCGGGCCGGTCGAACGCATGGCGAGCCGCAACACAGGACGGCCGGTGACGATCGGCGTTCTTGACGTCAAGCTGGGTTTGCCGCCGCGCATCGTCTTGACCGACATATCGGTCGGCAACGCGCCGTGGGCGGGTGATGAACCGCTCGCGCATGCGCGCGAACTGACATTCGCCGTAAGCCCACTGTCATTGCTGACAAACGAAATCGTCTTGCCGTATGTCGGTTTGACCGAAGGCCGGGTCACACTGGTGCGCGACTCTGCGGGGCGCGCCAACTGGAAGTTCGATCGGGCCGACGAACCACCATCGCAGCGAACGGTGACCGTGCGGACACTCGCGTTAAAAGACGCGCGCGTTTCGCTTCGCGATGCCAAGCTGAACATCGACGCCGATGTACACGGCTTTACGCGTAACGAGGGTCCGTACGAGACACGGCTTGACTTCAAGGGGCGCTGGCGCGACACACGGTTCGAAGGGACCGCCGATACCGGCAGTGTGCTGTCGCTGCGTGGCGCGAGCGAACCGTTTCCGCTGCGCGTCGCGCTCAAGATCGGTCGCACCGCCATCAATGCCGAAGGTCGTGTTGCGGATCTGACCAGCTTGCGCGATATCGACGCGCAGGTTTCAGTCAGTGGGCCGAGCCTGTCGACGCTCTACCCGACGCTCCGCCTCGTGCTGCCGGAAACGCCTCCCTACCAGATCAGTGGATACCTGCGGCGTAGCGGCGAGGTTTATTCCTACAACGGTTTCAAAGGCACGATCGGCAGCACCGACATTGCCGGCGACGCGCGCTACGAATGGCGCAAGCCACGTCCGCTGTTGAATGCGACGCTCAAGAGCCGCAGCCTTGATCTGGCGGACCTCGGCCCGCTCGTGGGCTTGCCGCGTCGCACAGATACGAGCGCAGCGCCGGCCGCGCCAGGCAAGGGCAAGCCGACTCCGGCCCAGCTACCGCCCGGTAAGGTATTTCCGAACAACAACTTCAATCTCGAAAAGCTCAACGCGATGGACGCCGATGTCCGTCTGAGCGCCGCCACGCTGAAGATCCCCGAGCAGATTCCTCTTGAAAACTTCCATACCCATCTGAAACTCGATGCCGGCGTGCTTGTGCTTGATCCGATGACCTTCGGGTTGGCGGGCGGAGATCTGGCTTCGACGATTACGCTGGATGCGCGTAGCAATCCGATTGCCGCCAAAGCGTCAATCGATCTGCGTCGTGTGCGGCTTGGGCAGTTGTTTCCCACCGTCGACACAATAAGGAACACGAGTACCGGTTCGCTCGGCGCTCAGATTCGACTCGCGGGCCGCGGCAATTCGGTCGCCGACATGCTGGCGACTTCCAACGGCACGATCCACGTTGGCATGGCAGGCGGGCGCGTATCAGAGCTCGGTGTGTGGCTTGTCAACCTGCATGGCGGCGAGCTGATACCGCTGCTCTTTGGCGGCGACCGTCCAACGCCGATTCGCTGTGGTGCGGCCTCATTCGCAGTCGACGAGAGGCCTGGCGACAATGGGTTTGTTCGTATTCGACACTGACGAGTCGAACATCACTGGCACCGGCACGGTCAATCTCGGCAGCGAGACGTTCGACATCACACTCGAGCCGCGGCCGAAAAAGGCGGGCGTCCTGTCCCTGCGTGGGCCGGTTCACATCTATGGCACGTTTCGCGACGCAAACTTTGGAGTCTCGGGCCAAACACTCGGACGCGGTCTTGGCGCCGTTGCACTCGGCCTAGTGAATCCGCTGCTGGCATTGATTCCGCTGATTGAAACGGGGCCGGGACAAAACGTCGACTGCCAGACTGTGCTGGCTTCGGTCAGCAGCGCGGTCAAACAATCGGGGAAAAAAGTCACCGATGCGCCGACCGCTCAGGAAAAGTCATCTTCGCCGGCTCCGATTGTCGATCTGCAGAAGCGTTCAGGGCCGCCCGCACCGATCATTAACGTGCCGGCGAAGAAGGGCACGAGTTCCTAGGTAATTTCGCGCGCCGAGATCCGATATTTGAAGTTGTCCGGATCGAGACTGTCCATCCGTCCCTGAGCATTCTCTGCCTGTGGGTACATCAGAAATGGCACGGGCGCCTTGCTCGAACCCGGCAGCCGCACGTCGTGCGCATAGTTGTACGCAAGCCAGTTGCCTTCCCAACCACCCCACAGCATCGCGCGAGCTTGTTTGACCACATCGTCGTTCAACGTTAGCCCGGGTTTCTCTTCCAGCACCACCTTGCGCACGTCGGCCGGATCGACCGGAATCCACCCGATGTTCTGCGCGTAAAACTCGGCGCGGCAGTGTTGCGCCTTCGTGATGTCGCCGGACTTGCCGAGGCTCTTGTAGCCACGCTTTGAATCGGCCACGCGCACGCCGTACACGTCGCGTGCGGGCACGCCGGAAGCGCGCGCCAGCGCAACGAACAGCGCGTTCAAGTCCGCGCACTTGCCGCGCAGGTTATTGCTTTCGAGCATTGCTTTGATGTCGCCGACGCCGCAGCCCTTCGTCTTGGGATCGCGCTCGGTGTTCTCGACCGCCCAGTTGTAGATCGCGCGCGCCTTGTCGACATCGGTGCGCGCGCCCTTGGTGACCTTCAGCGCTGTGTCGCGCACGATGCCGTCGGTCGGCATGAACTCTGTCGGCTTCAGGTAAGTCGCCTGTTCCGCAGCGCTTGCCAACATGCCAGCGCCCGGCTTGAACTCGACGTTGCGATCACGCGTGCGAAAACGACTGGTCACCTCAAACACGGGCTGTGCTTCGCTCGGCTTGAACGTCGCGGCGCCGATCGCCGCCCGATAGTTCGGTTCGATCACGTCGTTGTTGACGGTGAAGTTGCCGGTGACGGAGTTTTCCAGCGTCTGAAACCAGTCGGTGTCCTGCGACAGCGGCAGCGGTACCCACACCATGACCTGGCCGGTCGGCGCGGCGACCTCGACTCGCGTGACGACTTCGAAGGTGCGCCAGCTGCCGCCGCTCGAGCGCGCGGCAAACGGGCTGAGGGAAAGCAAACCTGCGGCCGGAACGGCCTGCAGCAGCGTACGACGTTTCATCGTTGTCTCCGAAAAAGGTGGCGGCACGCGCCAACGATTTGTTGCAATCCAGCTAGCGCGACGGCTGCGGTGCGAGCAACGAGCGGATTGTGCTTACCATCTTTGGGCTTGTCCAATCGGCGGCGCCGCTTATCGCGTAACGGATGTTTCCGTTCCGGTCGAGCAAGAAGCTTGCCGGGAAAATACGCGCGCCCCAGTTTCGCGCGACGCTGCCGTCGGTGTCGCGCACGACCGGCAGATTGAGTTTCATCTTTTGCGTGAAGCCAGCTGATGCGCGCCGGCCCTTCCTGATAATTGACAGCGAGCACGTCAAAGCCGCTGGCCGCCAGCTCATCGCGCAAGCGCTGCAGCGATGGCATCTCGGTAATGCACGGCTCGCACCACGTCGCCCAGAAATTGACGAGCACGACCTTGCCGCGCAGCTGCGTGAGCGAAAAGGGCGCGCCTTCTATTGTCAGCAGCTCGATCGGCGGAGCAGCCGGCTTGCCGGTCCAGCGCTTGAGCTCGGCAGCGTGAAGGGCGGGGGAAATTGCCGCCAGTGTCGACGCGAGCAACGTTCGCCGTGTCAACACGAAAGTCAACCAGCCACGGTGATGCCGTTGCCTGCTGAGAGCTTGCCAACAACAGCCGCGCGGTCGAAGCCTTCGGCGTAAAAGACGGCGAGTACGTCATCGACAACGCGCGGTGCGCACGCCACCAGAAGCCCGCCACTCGTTTGCGGGTCGGTGAGCAGCGCTCTTTGGACGTCGGTCGCGCTGCCCAATGTAACGCGCTGCCCATAGCCTGCCCAGTTGCGGTTCGATGCGCCGGTCACGTATCCGTGTGCTGCGAGCTGTTCGACGCCGGGCAGCCAGGGCACAGAACTCAGATCCACCGTCGCCGCGAGCCTGCTACCGAGGGCGATTTCATCCAGGTGGCCAAGCAGGCCAAAGCCGGTGACGTCGGTCATTGCGTGCACATCCGGCATCTCTGCAAACTTGCGGCCCGGAGTGTTCAACTTGGTCGTGCTCGCGAGCATGTGTGCGTATCCGGCGGCGTCGAGCGCGCCCTTTTTCAGCGCCGCCGAATAGACGCCGACGCCGAGCGGCTTGCCGAGTATCAGGACGTCGCCGGCGCGCGCGCTGCTGTTTTTCTTTACCTTCGCCGGATGGACCAAGCCCAGCGCAACCAACCCATAGATTGGCTCGGCCGAATCGATCGTGTGGCCGCCGGCGATTGGAATTCCGATCGCGCTGCATACGGATTGACCGCCTTCGGCAATGCGCCGGATCACTTCGAGCGGCAGTTTGTCGATCGGCATGCCGAGCAGCGCGAGCGCCATGATCGGCGTGCCGCCCATTGCGTACACGTCGGAGATGGCGTTGGTGGCGGCGATGCGACCGAAGTCGAACGGATCGTCGACGACCGGCGTGAAAAAGTCGGTGGTCGCGACGATCGCCTGCTCGTCGTTCAGTCGATAGACAGCGGCGTCGTCCGCGGTTTCGATGCCGACCAGCAACTGCGGCGGCACGATGCCGCGCGCGCCGTGCAAGATCTCGCTCAGCACGCCCGGCGCGATCTTGCAGCCGCAACCGCCGCCGTGCGCAAACGAGGTAAGTCTGATTTTCAAGTCGTTGGGGGCGTTCATGCGGCGAATTATGATCGACGGATGAGATCCTCGTATTGTGCGATTGCGTTGCTGGCTGCGCTCTCAATTTGGTCGGCGCCCGTGCGCGCGCAGCAGCCTCTTGCGGAGTCTTACGTCGAAGCGCAGGAGTTCGGCCGGCGCGACGAAAAGGACCCTGTCACGGTCGACTATCACCGAAACACACTGCTGCCGCAGTTCAGCGCGCGCTATCGCGCCCATCTGCGCGACTGTCAGGCAACTCTCGCGCAACCCGACCAAACACCGTTCTCGTTCGTCGCCGCTCTCGATAGCGAAGGCAAGGTGTTGCGGCTATGGAGCGACCGCAGTCCGCCGGTGTACTCGTGCGTGCGAGGCAAGATGTTGTTCGAACGCTTTGCACCGCCGCCACGTGCGCCGTTTTATCTTTACATTCACATGCGCTTCGCCAACTAGGCAAGCTGACGGGGACGCTTGCGGTGGTATCGATGCTAGAGGACGCGCGCGGGCACGTCTGCGGTCCGCACGCCGTCTGTGGTCAGTTGACGCCCGGTACGCCATCGAAAAAATCGACCACCCCAGATTCCAGCGAATACTCGGCGCCGACGACCAAAAGCCCTTCTTGCTGAATCAACTGTTCGAGTATCTGCGAACCGTGCCTCAAGTGATTCGCCGAGGCAATGATGTTCGCCCGAACCGCACACTTCAATAGGCTATCCGGGTCGTGCCGAAGTTCGGTTGTCAGCAGCACTTCCACCGATGGGCGGATGCGGTCGACGATCGAGCGCACGTTCGGCGACTTGCCCTTTAGCGGCCCAAGCTCTTCAAGCGTCGCCATTATTGCCCCGCACATCGAGTGGCCCAGCACCACGACGAGTTTCGTACTAAAACGACCCGCGGCGAATTCGACGCTGCCAACTTGAGACGGAGCGACGATGTTTCCAGCGACGCGGATCACAAATAGATCACCGAGGCCTTCGTCGAAGACGATCTCCGCAGGAACGCGCGAGTCCGAACATCCGAGAATGATGGCGAATGGCTGCTGTTCAGCTGGCAACTCGTAACGTCGAGCCCGGCTGGTTAGCGCGCCGCTTTCGAGACTCGCCACAAAGCGGCGATTTCCGTTTTGCAGACGTTCGAGCGCTTCAAGCGCTGAGACCGGCTGCATTAAGGCATCTGAATCTTGCCGCCGCCGCCCAGGCCTCCGACTCCGCCGAGCCCTCCCGGGCCGAAACTGCCGCCGCCTTGACCCGGCAGCACTAGGGATGAAGCGCTCTGGCGGCGCAGCTCCTGCAATTCGCTGACGGTGCGCTCGACCGCGGCCTTGGCCGCCTTGGCGTAGCCGGCGACTGCGGCGTCGAGCGAGGCAGCCTCGATTTCGAACGTGACCGGCAGCGGGCCCATCTGCGTCATGATCTGCGCCTCGCCGATGTAGACCGTCTCACGTGCGCTGTCGGCGGTTCCGTTCGATGTGACCGGAACCATTGCGCGGATCGTGCCGATGCGGCGATCGGTGTAGATCTCCTCGCGATACAACGAGGCGGCGTCCATCTTGATGTCGAGTTCGGCAGCGGTTGCCATTTGTTTCTCCAGTATCTATTCAGACTCGAGCGACGATCCCATCACGGCGTTAAAGCCGCCGTCGACGTGCGTGATCTCGGCCGTCACACCCGCCGCTAGATCGGATAGCAAGAATGCCGCCACATTGCCGACATCTTCGATCGAGACGTTGCGCCGCAAGGGCGACGCGCTTTCGACTGCCGACAGTATCTTCGAAAAGCCCTTGATGCCCGCGGCGGCCAGCGTCCTGATCGGCCCGGCGGAAATTCCGTTGACTCGAATCCCACGCGGCCCCAGGCTCGCTGCCAGATAGCGCACGCTCGCCTCGAGGCTCGCCTTAGCCAATCCCATCGTGTTGTAGTTTGGCACCACGCGCGTCGAGCCGAGATACGTCAATGTCAATAGCGCTGCGTTGCGGCCTTCCATTAGCGGTAGAGCCGCCTTGGCCAGTGCCGGAAAGCTGTAGGAAGAAATATCGTGTGCAATGCGAAAACTCTCGCGCGAAAGTCCTTCGACAAAATCACCCGCAATCGCTTCGCGCGGCGCAAATCCAATCGAGTGCACGAGACCGTCGAGTCCGTCCCAGCGCTCGCTCAAGGCGCTGAAAGCCGCTTCGATCTGCGCATCGTCGCCGACATCCATGTCAAAGACGAGATCGGAGCCAAATTGCGCCGCGATTTCTCCGATGCGCTCGCGGAAACGCTCGCCGACATAGGTAAACGCGAGCTCCGCTCCTTCGCGCTTGCACGCCTGTGCGATGCCGTACGCAATCGAGCGATTGGACAGAACGCCGGTAATCAGCAGGCGTTTGCGGTCAAGGAATCCCACGTCAGTACCGCCGGGCTGCCCCAAGGTACGGATGCGCCCCCGCGGGGGGCAGCGATCGCAGTGGGCGCCAGCGGGCGTCATTACTACCGAAGCCGATTCTGCGCCGGAGCACGCGCGATGGTGCGCGTCGAAACCGGTTTGCGCAGAGTCTGCCCAGTTTTCTTGGCGTGTGTTTTCGCCTTGGCTGCCGGCACCGTCAACTCGAGACGCTGGCCAGCGAACAATTGGGGCTGTGTCAGCCGGTTCCAAACGATCACATCCTTCGGCGCAACGTTCCAGCGCCGCGCGACGCTGGTCAAAGTATCGCCACGACGAACACGATATGTGATCTTGCGCAGGTTCGAGTGCTCAGGCACCAGCGCGAAGCGAGCGTCGAGACTTTCAGCCGGAATATCGGCGCCCATCGTTTCGTCGCGCGGAATCAGAATGGTCGAACCGGTGCCGAGCCGATAGCGCGGCGGAATCTGATTGGCTTCGCGCAGCTGCTCTTCGCTGATGCCGACGCGCTTGGCGACCGCCGCCAGGGTATCCGACTCCTTCGTCTTGTAGGTCGTCCAGCTGGCGAGCGGCTGGCCGGTGGCTTCCCACGCCGCAAGGTTCGCCTGAAATCGCTCTACCTTGGTCGCGGGCAGTAGCAATCGAGTGCTGCCGTCGGCACCAAGAATGACGGGCCGATTGAACGAAGGATTGAGCGCACGGAAATCATCGACCTTCATCTCGGCCAGCTTTGCTGCGGTCTGCACGTCGATGTCGCGCGACTTGTGCACGGCTATGAAGTACGGCGCATTGTCGATCGAAGGTAAAGTGACGCCGTACTCTTCGGGGTCGGCCACGATGTTCTTGATCGCCTGCAGTTTAGGTACGTAATGCTGCGTCTCATTCGGTAGCTTCAAATCGGTGTAGCGCGTTGGCTTGCCCGCGCGCTGGTTTTTCGCGATCGCGCGCGCGAGCCCGTTCTCGCCACAGTTGTACGCCGCCAGCGCCAAGTGCCAATCACCGAACATGTCGTACAAGTTCTGCAGATAGTCGAGCGCGGCGCGCGTGGATTCCAAAACATCGCGCCGCTCGTCCTTCCACATGTTCTGCTCGAGAGCGTAGTTGCGCCCGGTTGAAGGTATGAATTGCCACAGCCCGGCAGCCTTCGCGGTTGACAAGGCTTCCGGTACGAATGCGCTTTCAACGAAGGGCAGCAGCGCGAGCTCGGTCGGCATGCCGCGCCGCTCGATCTCTTCGACGATATGGAACAGATAGCGGCTCGAGCGCTGCGTCATGCGCGCGAAGTAATCGGGCTGGCTCGCGTACCAGCGCGTGCGATCGTTGACAAGCTTGGTGTCGAGATCCGGCATCTTGAAGCCAAGCCGGATGCGCTGCCACAGATCGCGCATCGGCGGTGTGGCCGGTGGCGCAGGCTCGACCGTGGGCAGTGGCGCTCTGTCCGGAACGACGATGACCGGCACGACCGGTTCTGAGTGCGACTCATCGGCCGTGGCCGGCGGCGTGGCCGACGGCAGTGACTGAACGATCTCTCCGACGGGGTCGGATGAGGAAGAGGGTGCTGCGGGAGGGGTTGGAACAGTGGAGGAAGGTGTGGCGGAAGAAGTCGATACCGGCGCGCTACTTTGGACGTCGCGGCCGGAAGTAGCGCAGCCCGACGTTAGCGTGCAACACGCGCTGAACACGAGCCAGAAGGTGGCGGATCTTCTTGAGAAACGCATTTAGAAAAAATTACATAGCATCGGGGCAGTGTAGGAAGAACGTCGAAACCGCGTCAAGCGAGTCAATCACCTACAAAGCGTTATTGAAACGAGTCTTTCCACTCACGGATCGTCGCAAATGTCGACACGCGCGCGAAGCCGGCGCCGCGGTTGATGGCCGACGCCGCTGCGCGCACCGATGGCGAATCGCAGCGCATGAACGGATTGGTCGCAAGCTCGAGACCCATCGTCGAAGGCAATGTGGGCTCGCCACGTCTACGCATCGCAGTGGCAGACGCAGCGCGTGTCTGCAGCTCTCGGTTGTTGGGCTCAACTTCCAGCGCAAAGCGGATGTTGGCGACCGTGTATTCGTGACCGCAGTAGACGCGCGTTGCGGCGGGCAGTGTAGCGAGTGTGTCGAGCGATGCCAGCATCTGCTCGGCCGTGCCTTCGAACAATCGCCCGCATCCGCACGCAAACAGCGTATCGCCGCAGAACACGACCGGCGGCTTGACGGTGTCCGAGTAGTACGCAATGTGGCCCGCGGTGTGGCCCGGCACGTCGATGATCCGAAATCGCGCTCCGAGTACGTCGATCCTGTCACCATCGGTCAGCCGATGATCGAGCCCGGCGACGTTCTCACGTGCGGGTCCATAGGCAGTTGCCTGATAGCGTTGTTTCAATGCCACGAGACCGCCGACATGGTCGGCGTGATGATGCGTCGCTAGAATCGCGACCAGACGAAGCTGCCGCTCATCGAGAGCGCGCATCACGGGCGCGGCATCGCCGGGATCGACGATCGCAGCTTCATTGCCGCGTGTCAGCAGCCACAGGTAGTTGTCTTTGAACGCCGAGAGAGGCGTAATGATCAGTTCGGACATCGAGGCAGGCATGAGCGAAAGCGCACCGATTGTGAGGCTATCCGAGTTTCTGCGCTCGGCCGCAGGCCAGTACGTGCTCGACTGGGAGCAACTGCATCTGGACGCTGCGGTCGCCGACATCTTCGGCTACCACGCGTTGCAACTCGGGCTGCCGGATATCGATGCCTTGCGCGAAAACCGCATGCCGCTTCGGTTTTGCGCCGCCAACAGCGTCCCTGAATCGCCGCCTCGCATCGGCCAGCCGAAAGTTGCGGTGATTCACCGTTACGAAGAATTGCCGTTCGCCACGCATTCGATCGATCTGGTCGTAATGCCGCACATTCTCGAATTCACCGAGGATCCGCACCAGGTACTGCGCGAGGTCGAACGCGTATTGGTGCCGGAAGGCCATGTCGTGATCACCGGTTTTAACCCGGTGAGTCTGTGGGGGGCGCGGCAGTACATGACGCGGTTGGGCGCGTCGCCGTATCTGCCGAGGGAAGGCCGCTTTTTGGCGCTGCCACGTGTCAAGGATTGGTTAAAGCTGCTGTCGTTCGATGTCGAGCGTGGCCGCTTCGGATGTTATGCGCCGTCGGTGCGCCAGGAACGCTGGCTCGCGCGCTGGCAATTCATGGAAAAAGCCGGCGATCGCTGGTGGCCGTTTTTGGGCGCGATCTATCTATTGACCGCCGTCAAGCGTGTTCGCGGCATGCGGCTGGTCGGCGCAGTATGGAAGCGCAAGGAAGAGACCGCGCGACGGCTGTCGCCGGTGGCGACGACGCGCACGTTTTTGACCGGAGATTCGCATTCGGCGGTGATCGATGCGCCAGACGCAGCGAACGAAGGTGTGCGTACTGCAGCGCGCCGATGAGGCATGCTCGCAGCATAAAACTTGTCGAAGACTTATCGCCGCTGCGCGATGAGCGCTGGGCCGCCACAAACTCATTGCGTGCCCGCGCGGGGGGCGGGCGCGTCGCGACCGGGGGCAAACAAGCGCCGCGCGTGGCGCGCACCGGCGACGTGGTTGATATCTATACCGATGGTGCGTGCAAGGGAAATCCCGGTCCGGGCGGGTGGGGCGCATTACTGCGCCATGGCGAGCGCGAGAAAGAACTCTTTGGGGGTGAGAATCCAACCACCAACAATCGGATGGAATTGACTGCCGTGATCGAGGCGTTGCAGTCGCTGAAGCGCCGCTGCCACGTAATCGTGCATACCGATTCGCAGTACGTTCAACTGGGCATTACGGAATGGGTGCGAGACTGGATCCGTCGCGACTGGAAGACCGCCGCCAAAAAGCCGGTGAAAAATGCCGATTTGTGGCAGCGCTTGGTCGAAGTAGCGGCCAAACACGAGATCGAATGGCGATGGGTCCGCGGCCATGCAGGCAACGTCGGCAACGAACGAGCGGACGAATTGGCGAACCGCGGGGCTGAATTGGTGTCTGCATCTCACGAGTCGACGCAAATCCGTCGTGCGTGAGTGCTAAATTCGATCTCCGAGTCGCGCACCGCGCGCGTTCTTGAGTTGCACGGGGGCGCAACGCACTTCGCATGAAGAGAAATCGAGTTACCGTCGTGGCGGTAGTGGCCTTGCTGGCCGTCGCCGTTATCGCGTATTTCGCGGTCGATCGCATGTCGCCCGGGCCGAATGCGGTCGCGGGTGTCAAGGGCAGCGGGTCGGCGGACGCTGGCAAGGCGGCGACGCCCGCTGCAGGGGCAGCCAAGGCCGCGCCACCCGTTGTGGTGGAAGTGATTCAGGTCAAGCCCTCGACGGTGCAGGAAGATTTGCAGGCGGTCGGTTCGCTGCAGTCGAATGAAAGCGTGATCCTGCGCCCCGAGGTGCCCGGCCGTATTTCGGCGATCGGCTTCAAGGATGGGCAGCGCGTGCGCAAGGGCCAGTTGTTGGTTGCGCTGGACGATCGGTTGAACGACGCCGAAGTCGCGCAGATGAAGGCCGAGTACGACCTCGCCCTTGCCAATTTCAAGCGCAGCGAAGATCTTGCGAAGCAGAAGTTCATCAGCTCGAGCGCGCAGGAGACGGCGGCGTCGAACGCGCAGGTGGCCGAAGCGAAGTTAAAGGTGGCGCAGGCGCGGCTGTCGAAGATGCGCATCGTCGCGCCATTCGACGGCGTGGTCGGCATTCGCGGCGTCAGCCTAGGCGACTACGTCAAGGACGGCACCGATCTGGTGAACATCGAAGACGTGCAGACATTGAAGGTCGATTTCCGTTTGCCGGAGCGCAACCTGACGCAGATCAAAGTGGGGCAGAGCGTCGAAGTCACGGCCGACGCGCTGCCGGGTGACCGCTACAGCGGCGTCATCGAAGCGATCAATCCCAGAATCGATGCGAATGGCCGGTCGCTCGAGCTGCGTGCGCGGCTGCAGAATATCGACGGCAAGCTGCGGCCCGGAATGTTTGTGCGCGTGCGTGTGATCGTCGGCGAGCGCGCCAATGCGCTACTCGTGCCCGAGGAGGCGATCGTGCCGCAGGGATCCGAGTTCTTCGTGTACAAGGTGATCGACGGACAGGCGCGTCGCGCGCTGGTGAAGATCGGCGTACGGCGCGATGCTCGAGTTGAAATCGTCGAAGGGCTTGTCGCCGGCGACCAGGTCGTCACCGCCGGCATGCGCCTGTCGCGCGACGGTCAGCCGGTCAAGGTTGTGAGCCGTCCGCCAGCCGGTCCAGAAGGGGCGAAGAAGCAGGCGGCCGGAGGCTAAAAGAGCTATATGTCCCTCTTCGAGATCTGCATCCGCCGCCCGGTGTTAGCCACGGTGCTGTCACTGCTGGTTCTGGTGATCGGCGCGATCTCGTACACGCGGCTCGACGTGCGCGAATATCCGCGGATCGATGAGCCGGTCGTCAGCGTCAACACGACGTACCCGGGCGCGTCGGCCGACGTCATCGAGTCGCAGGTGACAAAGATTCTCGAAGACTCACTGGCCGGCATCGAGGGCGTCGAGCTGCTGACTTCGCGCTCGCAGTCGGAGCGCAGCAACATCGACGTGCGCTTCCGCCTCACGCGTGATCCAGATTCGGCGGCCGCCGACGTGCGTGACAAAGTGGCGCGCGTGCGTGCGCGCTTACCGGAGACGGTCGACGAGCCGGTGATCGCGAAGGTCGAAGCCGACGCATTTCCGATCATCTGGATGGCGGTGGCCGCCGGCGACCGCACGCCGCTCGAAGTCTCCGACTATCTGACGCGCTACATCAAGCCGCGGCTGTCGGTGCTGCCAGGCGCGGCCGATGTGCGCATCTTCGGTGAGCGCGTGACGTCGATGCGCATCAACGTCGACCGTGACCGACTCGCCGCCTATGCACTGACGTCGCTGGACGTCGAAAACGCGCTGCGCCGGCAGAACCTCGAGCTGCCGTCGGGCCGCATCGAGTCAGCGCAGCGTGAGTTCTCGATCGTTGCAACGACCGACGTCAGCACGCGCGAGCAGTTCGACAACCTGATCATCGCCAACGTCAAGGGCTATCCGGTACGGCTGCGCGACGTGGCCGATGTGCAGGTTGGCGCCGTCAGCGAGCGCGTGATCGCGCGCTACAACGGCAAGCCATCGATCAACATGGGGCTGATCAAGCAGGCGGTCGCCAACCCGCTCGACCTATCGCACGCGCTGCGCGAAGAGCTGGCGCGCATCAATCCGACGTTGCCGCCGGGAATGAGCATCAGCATCAGCTACGACTCGTCGGTGTTCATCGACCGCTCGATCCAGTCGGTGTTCAGGACCGTCGCCGAGGCGGTGCTGCTGGTCGCGCTCGTGATCTTCTTCTTCCTGCGCAACATCCGGGCGACTTTGATCCCGCTGGTGACGATCCCGCTAGCGCTGGTGGGCTCGTTCGCGCTGATGTACGCGTTTGGCTTCACGATCAACACGCTGACGCTGCTCGCGATGGTGCTGGCGATCGGGCTCGTCGTCGACGATGCGATCGTCGTGCTCGAAAACATCTATCGCAACATCGAGTCCGGCATGGAGCGCGTCGCGGCGGCGATCAAGGGCATCAAGGAGATCGGCTTCGCGGTGGTCGCGATGACGTTGACCCTGACCGCCGTATATGCGCCGCTGGCCTTTGCGACCGGCCGCACCGGGCGGCTGTTCATCGAGTTTGCGCTGGCGTTGGCCGGCGCGGTGCTGGTATCCGGCTTCGTCGCATTGACGCTGTCGCCGATGATGTGCAGCAAACTGCTGAAGCACGAGGAAAAGCACGGCCGCGTCTTCACGATGATCGAAGGCTGGATCAACGGGCTGACACACGGCTACGCTCGCTCGCTCGCGTGGCTGCTCGAGCGACGCTGGATCGTCGTGATCGTGTGGTTCGTCACCGCGGGCGTCGCGCTGTTTTTCTTCTCGCTGCTGCGCTCGGAGCTGGCCCCGCTCGAAGACCGCGGCGTGATCTTCGGCCGCATGCAGTCTCCGCCAGGGGCGACCGTCGAGTACACGTCCGAGCAGCTGCGCCCGATCGAGCAGTTCTTCTCGACGATTCCGGAGGCTGCCGCGTACAACGCGATCGCGGGCTTCCCGTCGGTCGATTACGGCACCGCCGTGCTACGGCTGAAACCGTGGGAGCAGCGGCAGCGCAAGCAACAGGACATCGCGCGTCAGTTGAATGAGCAACTGCAGACGTTGCCCGGGGCGATCGGCTTCGCGGTCAATCCGCCGTCGCTCGGGCAGTCGGGGCGTTCGCTGCCGGTGGAGTACGTGATCATGGCGCAGCTGTCGTATGCCGAGCTCGATCGCATCACGCAGGAGTTCATTGCCGAGATCTCGAAGACCGGCATCGTGCAGACGCCGCAGTCCGATCTGCGGCTGAACACGCCCGAGCTGCGCGTCGAGGTCAATCGCGACAAGCTGGGTGACCTTGGTATCCCGGTTGAAACCGTCGGCCGCACGCTGCAAACGATGCTCGGCGGCCAGCAGATTACGCGCTTCAAGAAAGACGGCGAGCAATACGACGTGATCGTGCAGGTGGCGCCGCGCGACCGCAGCCGCCCAAACGACATCAGCGATATCTACATTCGCGCGCGCGATGGCTCGATGGTGCAGCTTGCGAACGTAGTCAACGTTCTCGAAGGCGTGTCACCGTCGTCGTTGAACCACTTCCAGCGCTTGCGCGCGGTGACTATTACCTCCAACCTCGCACCGGGCTACACGATCGGCGACGCACTGACGATGATGGACCAGACAGCGCGGCGCGTGCTGCCGCCTGATGCACTGACCGACGTCAACGGCCAGTCGCGCGAATTCCGGCAGGCGAGCGGCAGCTTCTATTTGACACTGGCGCTGGCGTTGATCTTCATCTACCTGGTGCTCGCCGCGCAGTTCGAAAGCTTTGCCGATCCATTCGTCATCATGTTGTCGGTGCCGCTGTCAGCCGCTGGCGCATTGTTCGCGCTGTGGGCGACCGGCGGCACGTGGAACATTTATAGCCAGATCGGCATGATCACGCTGATCGGGTTGATAACGAAGCACGGCATCCTGATCGTCGAGTTCGCCAACCAGCTACAGGAGCGTGGTGAGAAGCTGTTCGACGCGATTCGCCATTCGGCAGAGCTGCGGCTGCGGCCGATTCTGATGACGACCGGTGCGATGGTGCTCGGCGCGGTGCCGCTTGCGATGTCGGTCGGAGCTGGCGCAGAGAGCCGAATTCAGATCGGCTGGGTGATCGTCGGTGGATTGACGTTCGGAACGCTGCTGACGCTGTACGTCGTTCCGACGATGTACACGCTGATGGAGCAGGCGCTCGGCAAGTGGATGGGCTCGCACCAGCACGCCGAGCCGGGATTGATCGCCGACAGTGCTGCACGCCACGGCGCCGAATGAGGTAACTTCTGCGCGGCCGCGCGGGCCGCGCAGCGAACCGCGAAAGAGGACACCAAACCTGCTCGTCGCGCTTCGATCACGGGTCGCAGTCCAATGAAAACATCATCGTCCTGGGGGATCTGTCGGGGGACGCATGCAACAAGGACCGACTGGGGACGGGGCCGCGACGGCGCGCGCGCGCCGCGCCCATTTCCTGATCGAAGGCGAAACATGGCTGTACCTGCTGCCGCGGGCGCTTGTGCTGGTCTTGATGCTGCTCGCCATGCTGATGACTTCGCCGGCGCAGGCGATGGAGCCGATGGAGCTGGATGTGGCAACGCGCGGAATCCAGCTCGAGCAGGCGGCGGCCGCCGCGCGCTTCGGCGCGGCGCAGGCCGACAACGTCAACGGCCGCTTGCGCCTGTTGCATGCCGGTCACGCTCCCTGCTCCGACCGCCTCGATATCGGCGCGAACATCCGCTGGGAGCGCGCGCCGTCCGCCGAAGAAACTCGACCGGCGCCGACGGGCGAGCTCAACTTGGCGGACGCGCTCAAGCGCTCGCGATGCGACCGCCCGTTCACCGCCTGGGCTGACGGCGACATCGACTTCGGCTTTCTGCGGCCGAGCACTGCAACCGACCGCAGCGACATTCGCACATCCGGGCTCAGCCTCGGAGCCGATACCAAGCTGCGCGATGGAGTAATCGTCGGCGCGGCGATCGGCTATGGGCGGAACGACGCCAACGTCGACAGCGATGGCAGCGAGAGCAGGGCGCTCGGAAGGAGCCTGATCCTGTACGGAACGTTCGATTCGTTGAAAGCGGTGCACATCGACGCGTCGATCGGTGTCGGTGAATTGTCCTTCGATGCGCGCCGCTGGCAGGCGACCGATGCGGAGGTCGTGTCGGCCGAACGTGGCGGTTCGCAGTTCTTCGGGTCGCTGGGGTTCAGCGCCGATCTGGTGGCACCCAACGTGCGCGTCGCGCCTTACGCCCGCTACCACTTCGTGCGCAGCCATCTCGACGCCTACGGCGAGCGCGGCAGCGCACCGGCGGCCCTTGCGCACGGCCACATCGCCGCCAGCGAGGACGCGCTGGCACTGGGCATCCACGCCGGCTTCACGCTGACTCTAGGATCGGCCGCCGTCGAACCCGGACTGCGCGTCGAACAACGGCGTGTGCGCAGTGGCTCCTTCGACCAGGTCTTGACGTGCGCGGACGATCCGTTGGTCGCCCACATGCTGCGGCAGCCTGCCGACTTCGACGGCTACCTCGACGCGTCGTTGACCGTGCCGGTGCGCTTCGGGCGCGCGGCGTCGATCGCGTTCGAGTACAACTATGCGAACAGCAGCGACACGCTGCGCGCCGAGAGCGTGCGCGCGCGGCTGCAGGCGCCATTCTGATCGGAGCGCTCGGGGATGAGCTCCTCCCGCTTGGCGGCAGGCTGAGTGGCTGCCGTTAAGATGACGTCATGAGACAAGTGGTGCTTGATACCGAGACCACGGGGCTCGAAGTCAGAGACGGCCACCGCATCATCGAAGTTGGCGCGATTGAAATCGTTGGTCGCCGCATCACCGAGCGTAGTTTTCACCGGTACGTGAATCCCGAGCGCGACAGCGACGAAGGCGCGCTGTATGTGCACGGCATCGACCGTCAGTTTCTGAAAGACAAACCAAAGTTCGGCGAGATCATCGACGACCTGCTGGAGTTCGTCCGGGACGCAGAGGTGATCATTCACAACGCCGAGTTCGATCTCGAGTTTCTAGACGCCGAGCTCGCGCGCGCGGGGCGCGGCCGCTTCAGCGATTACTGCGTGAAGATCACGGATTCGTTGCGGCACGCGCGTGAAAGTCATCCGGGAAAGCGCAACACGCTCGACGCGCTGTGCGAGCGCTACGCCGTGTCCAACGCGCATCGGACGTTGCACGGCGCATTGCTCGACGCTGGTCTGCTGGCGGATGTGTTCCTCGCAATGACACGCGGCCAGGACAGCCTGGTGATCGACGTACTCGACGACGAGGCCCTGACCGCGAACTTCGGCCCGGTTGATGTGAGCCAGCTGGTGGCAGTAGTGGTCGCGGCTGAAGAACTTGCAGCGCACGAGGCACTGCTCGATTCGATAGAGCGCGAAGCGAAAGTTACGCCTGTCTGGCGTTCGAATCTCGCTGTGGCGTGAGCTGCAAGCGCAACTCGCGCTTCAACACTTTGCCGGTAGCGTTCCTCGGTAGCTGATCGACGAACACGTAGCGCTTCGGCCGCTTGAACCGAGCAATGTGCTCGAGGCAAAACAGGTCGAGCTCGTGCTCGTCAGGGATGTGGCCCTCCCGCTTGACCAGCACTGCGACGACCGATTCACCCCACTTTTCGTCGCGTTCGCCGAGCACGGCGGCCTCCTTGACGGCAGGGTGCATCAACAATACTTCTTCGACTTCGCGCGGATAGATATTCGAGCCGCCTGAGATGATCAGATCCTTGCTGCGGTCGACCAGTGTCACGTAGCCGTGCTCATCGAGTCGGCCGACATCACCGGTGTGCAACCAGCCATTGGCGAGCGTTTGCGCGGTGGCTTCCGGATCGTTCAGGTAGCCGGCCATGACGACCTCGCCGCGCACGCAGACCTCACCCAGCTCGCCGACGGCGACTCTCTGATCGTTCGCGTTCAGCACGGCGACCTCGACACCGGTTTGCGCGCGCCCGACCGAGCCGAGTCGCTGCAGCCGGTGGCCATCGTGATCGTCGATGTGATCGCTCGCGGGTAACACCGTGATCGTCATCGGCGCTTCACCCTGGCCGTAGATCTGAACCAGCCGCGGGCCGAAGCATTCGAGCGCACGCAGGCAG
This sequence comes from uncultured beta proteobacterium, assembly GCA_963824935.1. Classification (GTDB taxonomy): domain Bacteria; phylum Pseudomonadota; class Gammaproteobacteria; order Burkholderiales; family Burkholderiaceae_F; genus JACCZX01. The sequence continues at coordinate 37,451 of CAWGRF010000029.1, forward strand.
TCGGCGACATACATCGGACCACCGCCGTAGATGATCGACTTGAGATTCGCGGGCTCGCGCTCACCGCGCCAGGCATCGACCAATCGCATCACCATCGTCGGCGCCGCGAAGAACTTGACGTGCGGCGTGAAGGCGATGATGTGCTCGATCTCGGCGGCGTCGAACCCGCACGACGCCGGAATCAACTGCGTCGCGCCAACGGCGACGTTCGGAATCGTATAAAGCCCCGAGCCGTGCGACATCGGCGCCGCATGCAGCAGATGGTCGCCGACGGTTGCATGATCGACGTCTGCAAGATAGTTAAGCGCCATCGCGAGCAGGTTGCCGTGCGTGAGCACAACGCCCTTCGGATGCCCAGTGGTGCCGCTCGTGTAGAAGAGCCACGCCGGATCCGTTGATGCTCCCGAGTGCTGAAGCGATAGCGCCTCATGATGGTGCAGCTTGCGATACTCGGAGCTGTCGATTTCGATGAAGTGCGTTGTGCCGCTCCGAGCGGCTGCAATGGCCTTCGTATCGATGCCGTCGGTGACGAACACGATTCGCACGTCGGCATCGTCGAGGATGAAGGCAACTTCCTTTGCGTGCAGCCGCATGTTGATCGGAACGGCGCACACACCCGCCGCCCAGCACGCGTACAGCAGCTCGACGTACTCGGCGCAGTTTTGCGCCACCAGCGCGACGCGCGCACCTGGGCCCCGCGCCGAGCGCTACCAGCGCGGAGGCAAGGCGCAGCGAGCGGTCGGCAAGCTGCTCGTAACTCCATTCAACGCGATCGCGCTCGATGACGCCCACCGCACGCGGCAAGCGCCGCGCAGCGCGAAACAGGGTGTGCGAAAGGTTCAGATCGGCCTCCGTCGCATTCGCAACCAGGCATCGTAAGGCAAGCAAGAAGCGCGCTAGCCCGTGCAATAATTCACGTCCGCACTCCGGGTGGTTAGCTCAGCGGTAGAGCACTGCCTTCACACGGCAGGGGTCACAGGTTCGAACCCTGTACCACCCACCAGAAATCAATTACTTAGATACGACCTGAAGTGCTAATGCGCCAGACCGGCGCAATCGGTACCGCAATTGGAAAGTAATTTGCGATCTGCGCGCAGTCCACGTATCGCTTATGAGTGACCGAGTCGCTGATGGCTGATTGGATTGCGAATTTCATCGGGGACCATGGTTACATCGCGCTGGCGGTCTTGATGTTTCTGGAGAATGTGTTTCCCCCGATTCCCTCTGAGTTGATCATGCCGTTTGCGGGCTACGCAGCAGCGCGAGGAGAAATCAATCCGATCGGCGCGGTGATTGCAGGCAGTGTTGGTTCGCTACTCGGCGCGCTCGCATGGTATGGCGTCGGTTACTGGCTCGGCGCAGAACGGCTGAAGAACTTTGCCAAGCGCCGTGGCCGCTGGCTGACGATCTCGGAATCCGATGTCGATCACGCGCAAGAGTGGTTCAATCGTTACGGTGGAGTCGCAGTATGCATCGGTCGTTTGATTCCTGCGGTACGCAGCGTGATCTCGGCGCCGGCGGGTATCGCGCATATGGGACTGCGACGCTTTCTGCTGTGGTCGAGCATCGGCACCGTCATGTGGACCAGTTTGCTGACTGCGCTCGGTTATCTGCTCGGCAAACGCTTCACTGAAGTAGACACGTGGTTGCAGCCCGTATCCTGGGCAATCATTGCGCTTGCCGTCGGCGGCTATCTGTACCGGTTGTATCGCACTAGAGATCAAACTCCCTGAAGAGGTCTGCATGAGCCAAGGCAGGCGCTAACGACAGTTCTGATGCGAAAGAAGGTCGCTTAGCCGTGAGTGGTGCCGTATCGATCAGCATCGTGGATTTCGACGCCGATCGGGCCGATGAACTGGTCCGGATGTGGCGCGAGAGTTTTGAATTCGGCGTGGGCGTTGTCGATCCGAATCCCATTGAAGCGCAGCGCGAATACTTGATGAACACTGTGGTTCCGAACAACGTGGTTCGCGTGGCCATGTTGGGCGGCAGCATTGTTGGCTTCGTCGCGGCGACGAAAGATTCGATTTCGCAGCTCTATGTGCGCAAGGCGAATCATCATTGCGGTATTGGGACTCAGCTGCTTGCCTGGGCCAAGGCCCAGTCAGGCGGGAGTCTCTGGCTCTTCACGTTTGCCCGTAACGCGAGAGCCCGGGCGTTCTACGAAAAGCACGGGTTCAAAATCGTGGCGCGCGGGTTCGAGCCGACGTGGCAACTGGAAGACCTGAAGTACGAATGGGCGGCAGCGGTTGCATAAGCGCGTCGCCGCTTGTCCTCCACCGCGACGCGATCAGATCGTACGGATGCGATCGGCGATCAGCATGTACGACACGATGATGCCGTCGCATTCAACGTCGCAGCCAACCAGCTCCTGCAGCGTTTTATCGGCAAAGCTCGGGCCGTCGCGACGTCTCAGCACATAGCGCGTTTCCTGCGTTTGAAGATATACGGCGATGCGCTCGCTCTTGCTGCCGCGTGCAAACTCTCCCTCGACGACATGGCCGCGCAGCGCATGGACGCGTACCGGTGTGTTGTCATCCTTGCGAGCCATCAGATAGCCTAGCGCTGGTAGTAAACGCGATAAGCAACGATGCGCCGGTCCGCTTCACGCGCGATGATCGCCACTCGTGAGCCGACGTCGGTCTTGTCGAGATGGCCGGCGGTTGTCACCAGCAAGTAATACTTGTTCGCGCTGTCGGCCATCTGGCGTGGTGCGCGCTTTGCGGCTCTCGATTCGCTTCCACATCTGACGGCATAGGCGGTGAACGACGCGGGTGTAGTTACGCCGACTTGCCGCGCAATGTCGGTTAGCGCCCGCCGGACGGCGGGCGCACGAGTCGGAGGTGCCGGCTCCGCAGCGGTCGGTTTGGTTTCAGATAACTGATGTCCGACGCGTTTGGCGTTCGCGCGTCGTGCGGCACGCACGCTGCGCTTGCTGACGGCCGGCGCAGTGGCAGGCGGAACGCGTATCGCTGAGTTGATCCTTACCGGTTGCACGCTCGGATCTCCGAGCAGATAAAACTGCGCCAGCGTCTTCAGGTCGATCGGATCGAGTTCGTTGACCTGTTGCACGTACCGCTGCTGCGCCTTTAGTGCTGCCAGACCGAGCGACAGGCCGGCCTGGACTTCGAGCAGAAAGTATTGCGTGATCAGATCGGCCGCGCCATTGCCTTCGGCCGGGCCATAGGCGATGGTCGTGCTGCCGAAGTATCCATACGCTTTGTGCGCCAGATAAGTCTGGCAAATGGGTGCCGGAAGATCGAGCGTTATCGAGTCGTACAACTCGGCGCCGTAGCAGCACTCGACTGCGGCCACGGTCCCTTCGCTGATGCGTCCGCGCATAACTTTCGACTCGAGCGCAACCGGCATGCTCCGACTGTCTTCGCCGTAAAAGCGCGGATCGGCGAGCGCGCCATGGCAGTTGATGAAGTGGCTGCGTGGACGGAGCTTGCGGCTCGCTGCAGCGCTGCCGGTCGGCGGTGCGAGCAGCAGATTGCTTGCATTGCCGAAGATGTTCGCAAGCGACAATGCGCTCGATTTTTTCCATACCTGCGCCGACAACGCGAAGTAGCTTAGATACTGCGTGAGCGGCCGTTGCTTGTATGTCGCTGCTGTTTCGAGGCATGCCAACAGGTGCGACGGTTCGTGTGCGCCGGTCATGTCAGGCAAGCGGCCGACCACGCGGGTCGGACCGATGAACTTGGCGATGTCGCGCGAGTACGGCGCGTCGCATGCATACGGCAGATCGCCCCACGCGATCGGATCGTCCTCGTTGTCGTCCGCATAGACAGGATTCTTGGGGTCCTGATGCGGCACGACGTCGACCGAGCCGAGGATCATCAAGTAGTGCGGTTGCAGCGCGCGATAAAGCGCATCGATCGCCCGCTTGTTCTGGCGCGCACTCGACGCGTCAGTGACCGGCGCGCCGTATCGCTTCATCGCTGTGCTGTCGAGCGCGAGCAGTCGCGTCACCAGCCCTCGAGCGCGATCGGCAGCGATCAATTTCTTCACCGCCGTCATTACCTTCGCGAGGCCGCGCGCGCCGTATTTCTTCCTCAGCGCTGAACGATTCGTCACGATCAGTTTGTCGACCATGGGACCAAGTTACCATGCACCCATGAATGAAGTCAGTAACGAAGTAAGAACGCGCATCGCGCCCAGCCCGACCGGCATGCTGCACCTGGGTACTGCGCGCACGGCGCTCTTTTGCTGGGCATTCGCGCGCCACCATGGCGGCAAGTTTCTGTTGCGCATCGAAGACACCGACCTCGAGCGTTCGACCGAACAAGCGGTGCAAGTAATTCTGGATAGCATGCGTTGGCTGGAGCTTGATTACGACGAAGGCCCGGTGCGCCAGACCGATCGGCTGCCGCGCTATCGCGAAGTGATCGAGCAGATGCTGGCCGACGGCCGGGCGTATCGCTGCTACGCGAGCAAGGAAGAGCTCGAAGCGCTGCGCGAGGCGCAAATCGCGCGCGGTGAAAAACCGCGCTACGACGGCCGTTGGCGACCGGAAAACGGCAAGACGCCGCCCGAGAATGCGTCGTTCGTGATCCGTTTCCGCAATCCGGATGACGGCGACGTTCAGTGGAATGACCTCGTTAAAGGGCCGATCAGTATCTCGAATCGCGAGCTGGACGACCTGGTCATCGCGCGCGGCGACTGGATGCCGACCTACAACCTTGCGGTGGTCGTCGATGACGCTGACATGCGGATCTCTCATGTGATGCGCGGCGAGGAGCACGTCAACAACACGCCGCGGCAGATCAATCTGTATCGCGCGCTGGGTTGGAAGCCGCCTGAATTCGGCCATCTGCCTTTGATCCTCGCCCCGGACGGCAGCAAGCTGTCAAAACGTCATGGCGCGGTCAGCGTTCTGCAGTACGACGAAGACGGCTTCCTGCCCGAGGCCCTGTTCAACTATCTGGCACGGCTTGGCTGGAGTCATGGCGACGACGAAAAGTTCACGCGCGAGCAATTGATCGACTGGTTCAATCTCGATCACATCAATCGAGCGCCGGCGCAGTACAACCTTGACAAGCTGATGTGGTTGAACGGCGAATACATCAAGGAGGCCGACGATGAGCGCCTGGCGCAACTGGTGGCGAGCCGTATCGAGGCGCGCGGTGGCCGACTGTCAACGGGCCCGGATCTTGTCCGCGTAGTGGCGTTGTTGAAGGACCGCTCGCACACGCTGAACGAGCTGGCCGACGCAGCGTTGCTCTTCTACCGCGAACCCGAAATCGATCCCGCCTTGCTGGCTGAGCACTTGAACGATTCCGGTCGGAAGGCAGTGCAGGCGTTGCGCGATCGCGCAGCAACGCTCGAATGGGAGCGCGGTGCATTGCACGGTGCGATCAAGCAGATCGTCGGCGACCTCAAAGTCAAGATGCCGCAGGTCGCCGTGCCGCTGCGCGTCGCGGTCACCGGTCGGACACAAACTCCGTCGATCGATGCTGTGCTCGAATTGATCGGCCGTGATGCGGTGCTCGAACGGCTCGATCGCGCGCTTGAGATCCAGGCTGCGCAGCCGCGCTGATCTCGTACGCAATCCTGCCCATGGCTACGCCGCCTCGCGGCGTCTACAAATTGGTTGCCGCGCAAGCGACGACGATTTCAACCAATTTGATGGAAAGGACAAACCGATGAGACTCAACTCCTGGCCGGGCGCTGCCCTATGCGCCCTGACGATGATGTTTGCCGCTGCGCCCGTGCTGGCGTCGGGCGGCGCGCTCGATGGCAAACGATTCGACGGTGTGTTTATGGAGCGCGGCAAGACGTCCGGCGATGCCGACACGTTGACGTTCAACAATGGCCGATTCCGCTCGAGCGCGTGCGACAAGTACGGCTATTCGGATGCGACATACAAGACCAGCACGCAGGGTGACGCGACCGTCTTCGAAGCCGAGACCGAAAGCGCGCGTTACGGCAAGCTGCTATGGAAAGGCATCGTGCGCGGTGAGAAGCTCGACGCGACGGTGATGTCAATTCGCGACGGCAAGGCGCCGGTTGAAAATTGGGTGGTCGCTGCCGAGAAGAAATAGTTCCGCCGGGCCGCCGCGAGCAGAAGCCAACTCAGTGCCGCGTTGCGATGGCGCGCATTACCGCGGCGGTCCGGGTTTCGACGCCCAGTTTTTCGTAGATTCGCTGCAAATGCTTTTGCACTGTGCGCGGACTGATGGTCAGGATCGCAGCGATGTCTTTGTCGGTCTTGCCGGCGCCAAGCCAGTCGAGTACGTCGCGTTCGCGCGCGGTCAGCGGTGTTTCGATTTCTGCGAGCGACTCGTCGTTGCGGGCGGTGCGCGCGCTAAGACGATACAAATGACCCAAGTGCGGCCGGATCACCTCAACACGCTCGCGATCCCGATCGCTAAAGCCGCGCTTGCTGCGGTTGACTACGAAGCTGACGAGGACGTGCCGATCGACATGGATCGGCACTGCCATCACGTGATCGATCCGGATCGCGCAGTAATAGTCGTTAAATAGCGGAGTGCGCTGAAATGCGCTGCCAGGAAGCAGGTCATCGATGCGTCGCGTCACGGCCGCCGGGTTGCGACCGTGCTCGCGCACCAGCGGATGATCGAAAAAGTAGCGGTCGAAAACTTCGAGCTCGCGCCGCGAAATCGCGCCCGGCTGATCGCAGACCACCCTGCGGTGTCCGCTGTCGAGGTTGCAGACCGACAGCGTGGTGAGCTCCGAGCTGACAAGCCGCGGCAGACATTGCACACCGCGGCGCGCGAAATCGCCGCTGTCGACACAGTCTTGGCCGATCGCGTGCAGCGTATCGAGCGCCGCCCGCATATCAACCCTGCTCAGATTGCTCGACATCGGTAAGTTGCCGCTACGCCAACGGTTGACTTTCTACCAATTGGTAAGTAACTTGTCAACTAGTAGGTAAGCAGGCATTGTTTCAGGCTGCAGGTAAAGGGAGACAGCGGTGGTGAGAGCAGACACGTCGCAGCGGATTCTGGATACGGCCGAGCGCCTGGTGCAGACGCGCGGTTTTAACGGCTTCAGCTACGCCGACATTGCGACCACGCTTGGCGTCACCAAGGCCAGCTTGCACTATCACTTTCCGGCCAAGGCCGAGCTTGGCCATCGCCTGATCGAGCGCTATGAAAAAAACTTTCTGGCCGCGCTCGAGGCGATCGACCAGACCAGTACGACTGCGCGCGAGAAACTGAAGCGATACGCCCAGATTTATGCGGACGTATTGCGCAATAACCGTATGTGTCTATGCGGAATGCTGGCCGCCGAATACGCGACGCTGCCGAAGCCGATGAAGGAGGAAATGAAACATTTCTTCGACGAAAACGAACGCTGGCTGACCGCGGTGCTGAAGCAAGGCCAGAAAGCGCGTCAGCTGAAGTTCTCAGGCCCAGCGCATGAAGTCGCCCGTGCATTGGTCGGCTCGCTTGAAGGCGCGATGATGCTGGCGCGCTCGTTCGGAGAGGTGTCGCGCTTTGAAACAGCGGCTAATCGCGCGCTGTTGGAGTTGTTCAAGTGAGTACGCAATCCTGCCCATAGCCGGCACGCTGCCGGTGCGTCATCGTGCAACGTAGTTCCCACGAGGAGGGTCCATGCTTTCGCAATCGCAAGTCACGTGCATGTTGCCGGTCAAGGATCTATCCCGCGCTCGGCGCTTTTACGAGGAGGGACTTGGCCTCGAGCCAGACGGATTGCGGCCCGACGGCAAGTTCATCTACCGCTGCGGCGGCACCGAGGTCGCGTTGTTTCCGAAGGACGAAGGAACGAAGGCCGAGCATACGGCGCTGAGTTTCAAAGTCGACAACATCAGTGACGCCATCACTACGCTGAAGGCGCGCGGCGTCAAGTTTGCCGACTACGACTTCCCGGGATTCAAAACGATCGACCATGTGTGCGTGCTGGGCTCGGAGAAAGCGGCATGGTTCGAAGACACCGAGGGCAACATCCTCTGTCTGCACGAGGACGTTGGCTGAGATGGTTTCGCCGGACGACGCGTATCACGCCGGCATGCGCCGGCTGCAGGATCGGTTCGACACGCGCCGGCTTGCCGATCGCCTGGTCGACAAGCTGTCGCGAACCGAGTTCACCGACGAGGATCGCGCATTCGTCGAGAGTCGAACGTTGTTCTTCGTTGCAACTGCCGATAGCGACGGGCGGCCCGACTGCTCGTACAAAGGCGGTGCAGCGGGGTTCGTCCGAGTGACCGACGTCAACGAGATCGCGTTTCCGAGTTACGACGGCAACGGCATGTTCCGCAGCCTCGGCAACGTGCTTGTGAATCCAGCGATTGCGCTGCTGTTTATCGACTTCGAGCAGCCGCGCCGTCTGCGCGTGAACGGAACCAGTTTTATCCAGCTCGACGATCCGCTGCTCGAGCAATTTGCCGGCGCACAGGTGATCGTGCGCGTGCGTGCAACACAAATTTTTCCGAATTGCCCGCGCTACATCCATCGAATGCAGACGGTGGAAGCGTCGGCCTACGTGCCACGCGCCGGCTACGTTCCGCCGGTGCCTGCGTGGAAGCGTTTCGAGGCATTCGCCGACGTGTTGCCAATCGGCGATCCGGCGCATGCCACATCACCCAAGGAGGACGATCGATGAGCCAGCCACATGCAGTGGAACACGTCGAAGAAATGGCCGAATGGAAGAACTTCTCGCGGCCCGACGAGGTGCGCGAGTTTCCACGCGGGCGCGTCGAGCTGATCAAGATCGGCGGCGCGACTGTAGGCCGCGCGATCTTCGAGCCGGGATGGCGCTGGTCGACCTCGGTGCAACCCATCGCGAAAACGCACAGTTGCGAAGCGCCGCACTTTCAGTATCACGTGTCGGGCGTGCTGCGCGTCAAGATGGACGATGGAACCGAGTTCGATTGTCGGCCGGGCGACGTTTCACTGCTGCCTTCCGGCCACGATGCATGGGTCGTCGGCGATGAAGCGGCGATCGTTGTCGATTTCCAGGGAATGATCGACTACGCCAAGTCGCACTGATCGTCGATTCAAACGGCTCTAGCAGGGACGCGCTACGTGCTCGCGCGGCGCGCGGCTATAATCCGCGCCTCGCGTGTGGGGGTATAGCTCAGCTGGGAGAGCGCTTGCATGGCATGCAAGAGGTCAGCGGTTCGATCCCGCTTACCTCCACCATTATTCACGCGCGATTAGCACCAAGTCCCCATCGTCTAGAGGCCTAGGACATCGCCCTTTCACGGCGGTAACAGGGGTTCGAATCCCCTTGGGGACGCCAGGACTAAGGCTTCGATGTGGCGCTTGTCCCACTTGCGCAGGGCACGCTTCAACGCGTCCGTCTCGTCCGCGTGGGCTAACTGATCAGCCACGCGCAGCTTGTCGCCTTCGAGTTCGGCGATCTTGCGTCCGAGTGCCGCACCACCGCCTTCTGCTACGGCCTCCACGATGGTGTCACTACTGTCATTCCGAAAACGCGCACCGCTGTAAAGCGCGTGCGCCGGGATGCACCGCCCGAGGTCTTTGTGGTGCACGCGCGCCTGGATGCCGCCCGCAAAGACGTGGTGTTCTCGGAGCGGCAGCGCGTCTACGCGGTGGAAACGAACCTTGATTGCAGCGAGATTGCGCCTATTACCGCGCAAGGGCCAACGCAGGCAAAAGCATTTAGGCCGTGTGCGGCGGGGTTTCACGTGCTGCAGATCGGCAGCGCCGGGCCGGAGCGTCGGTTCAAGGTGCTGGGCGTTGCGGACCGCGACGAGCGTGTAAAGAGTATTACTCCCGCCGCGCTGCGCGAGCTGCTGTGGCGTCTTGGGATTGATGATGCCTAGCGATAGCTCTTCTCAGACTTCCACCGCACCAGCAGCCCCGCTATCGGCAGCACCATCAATAACCACGTCGGCGGCTCGGGCACCGTCGTGGCACCGGCGAAGTCGATCCGCAAGTTATCAAAGCCGTCGGAGCCGCCTGAACTCTGCGGTTCTTCAAAACGCAACCACATTACGTCCGTCCACTCGGCACCCGTCAAGGTCACTGGCGGAAGATTAAAAGCGCCAGGAGGACGAAGACTCGGATTGTTGGTATAGCTGCCACCATTAGATGATGTGACGGTCCAGTGAGCAGGACCGCCTAATGACAGTGGATCGAAGCCGAGCAAGGAAAACAACTCGCCACCTAAGTGCTCGAAGCGCACGGTGGCGCCGTCGCCTCCTTGGATGTGCGGAGCGCCATCGAATCCAAGCCACGTAGATTCGTAGTTAGGCGATGGACCATTCAAGTTCATACGAGCGCCGGGAACAAACCGGAAGCCATCAATGATCAGAGTTCTTGCATCATCTAGGGACCCTCCAAGCACATTGACAAGCCCCGGTGTGGGCACCCAGATGTGTTCCGTAGGGTCTTCAAAGTCGAAGGTGATAGGTGCAGCCTGTACGGCGCACGACAAACTGAATAGAGCTGCTGCTAGCTTTGTCGCTTTCATACTCGCCTCGCCTCCCCGATGAGATGGTTACGCTCTGAAGCGGCCACCGATTGTGTACGAAGAGTCGTCGAGGTTAAATACCGCATTGTTTCAGGCTCTCGTCGGTCGTCATCGCTGCCCGGCTCGCGTTCGAAGCAAGAGCAACCTAGTTGTGGTTGCGTCCGTACCCGGCTGCATCCCGGATGCTGGCAAACCGCGCACGTATCGCTGGCCGTCCATTCCACGAAATAGCGGCAGTAGTGGCACGTGTGCGGCGTCGTTTCGAGTTCAAGGGTGAACATTGATCATCTGCAGAGCGTAGCTAAAGCGGCGCAGCGAATCGCCATCGTTATTATTGCCGCATGTAAATGCAGCGGGGAATAGGTGATGGTGTGCAGCGCTCGAGCTTCGGCTTCGTTAGTGGTGGCAATGACGACTGGGTATGCGCAAATAGTTTTCGATGGTCGCCGTTGACGACTGTCCTGAAATGCTTAATCGAGTATCGCGGCGATCCCCCAACACACCCAAGCGATGCCGAAAGCTAACGCGGCCAAGGACTGTTCAAGTATCCAAACAAGAATGCGGCCTAAGCCTTTCCAACTGCCCTCATACATCAACCTACCTAATGACTCTTGAACGGGAAAGCTGGGCACGACCGACAGCACCGCTGGCGGATCACTAAGCAATCGATGGTCGACGAAGAGCAAATAGGCGGGTAGCTCAAACCACTGCCCATTTTTCAGCCAGTAGAAAATTTGCAACGTAATAAGGATGAGCGACCAAAGGCAAAGCAATAAAGCCGCAGCAATAAACGGCGTTGCCGCTACTGGTTCGGGTAGATTAGCTGGCACTTCGTGTTTAGTTGCGGGCTGTTGCATGTTGCTTCCGACGCGCTACTTTTTCATTTCCTCGTAGATTTCCGTCGCGCCCTCAAATACCGTTTTTAATGCGTTGTCACGGCAGTACTTTGCCAACGTGAGCGCGGGCAAAAAAGTTTTCATTCGCGACTGGCGGAACTTCATTCAACGCACTTGAACTGCAAAGCTGCGCTACCAGGTCTGGCGAATCCGGAATTGGTGTTTTCGAAGTTGACGGTTTCCACCTTTTTGCTTTGCTTCTTGCAAAAGTCGTTTGCTTCGCGATAAACGTCTGCTTTGGCTTCGATCGCCGGCCCCCAGCCAACTTGCGCACTTTTTTGCGACACCATGTAAGTGTCTTTGTCCACGGGAATTACGCCGGTAGAAGCGCAACCCGCTACAACTGCAACGGCGACGATCAATAAAGCCCTCATGGGAGTCTCCCCGTTAGATATTGCCGCAGGCTAGCGGGACACGGTGCGTGCGAATCTTCGAAGTACTTGGCAATTGGCGCCCATTGAATGGAAATTGCGGCGTCGCTGCGGGAATTAGTGTTCGCCGTCGCAGCCACGCGATTACCGGCAACAGCAAAACAACTAGAAGGCTTTCTTTATGAATTCTTTGGTAATGCTCCTCGTGTTCGCGGCAATCGCTGCGGGCCTCATGTTTCTTGCCAAGTTGAAACTCAGCGGTGCCGGTGGCGACGATGGTCCGTGGCCCTTCTATGCGGCCAAGGCGATGTCCGCCCCTGAACAGGTCCTTTACTACCGGCTATGCAAGACGCTGCCCGATAACTTAGTGCTGGCACAGGTTGGGCTGAGCCGATTCCTGCGCGTCAAGAAGGGCAACAACTTTCAGAAGTGGTTCAACCGCATCAACCGCATGAGCGCGGATTTCGTCGTCTGCGCCAAGGATGCCAGCGTGCTTGCGGTGATCGAACTGGACGATTCGACGCACGAGGGGCAGCAGCGCAAGGCAACCGACGCCAAGAAAGACAAGGCACTAACCGACGCCGGGATTCGCATCGTCCGTTGGAACGTGAAGTCGATGCCGGATGACGCGGCGATCAAGGCCACGTTCAAGTGAGCGCCCCAGACAACTATCGCGTCGGCTGGTTCTTCTACATCTTGGCGGCGCTGGTCGTCTGGTGGGCGGGCACCGACGTCGTCAGGATCATCGGCATCGTGTTGTTCTTCGGCGCTTGGTTCTGGAACGCTGAGAGGACACAGCGCGCCGCTGACAGGCAGAGCGCCATCGAACACGCAGAGGAAGACTTCGAGAAGTTCGACCCGGAACTCATCGCGCTTGACCGGGAATACGACCTTCTCCCGGAAGCTGGGTATTACGAAGGCTGCAACGAAGAGGCGGCGCGCATCCTCGCCGCGCGCAGGCACCGCATTCAGGTGCTGCTAAACGAACGCGGGCTGCTCAAGTGATCGTGGGTACCGGGCTTGGTGCGGCGAGCTAAGCTAGTGCCATGCCGTAAGCCAGCCCCAAAAACTCACGCTGCGGCAGATGAGGCGGATCGGTCAGGTGCAGCGGGCGGCGGGTAGCTACTTGCTGACGATCCGCCTGTGCCCTAGCGCGCGGGCGTGGCTAGCTGCCCCTAGGCACGCGCTGCCCACCCGGTAGGCGCACCGTGCGGCCAGCTATGGCAATAGCGGGGTGGGTGGTGGGGTTAAATGGCAATCGCGTTGGGGACGCCACGCGAAAAAGCGTTCACCGCGCACGGCTGTCCAGTGCGCATTCGCTACCGCGCCGCATTCCTCGCTTCGTAGGCGCGCTTTAGCCGCGCTTCGGTCGCCTCCACCTCGCGCTCGAGACCGGCAATGCGCGCTTCGTATTCGGGCGTTAACCGGCTGCCGCCGCCCGCCAGACCGAGCCTTTCACCGGGCAGTGGCTCGCGACCGAGCTCGAGTTTCCTGCGTGCAACCGCCAGTTCACGCTCCAGGTTGTAGATGTTGTCGGTGGCGGTACCCAGCTTGGTGTTAGGAGGAACCCCGGGGCGCGCGGCTGCGGCTGTCGGTGGTGGCGCTTTACCTGGTGCCGTACTCGGCGGAGTCGATATGCGCGGCGTGCTTTTCGCTTCGCGCTCTTCGAGTACCTTGCCACCGGCGGGCACGTTATCGGAGTAGAGCACGCTGCCGTCGGGCATCTGCACCTTGTAAATCGTCGTGGCGGTGACCAGAAACGGCGCCGTGGCCAAGCACACCGCCAAGCTCAAACGGAGCATGCTGTCTCCTTCGGGAGTCTGTATCTCAATCTGAGATAACGATAGCCGTTCAAAGCGGCTGACAAAAGGGTTCGGCAGCCGGTATTTCGGACGTTCCAGAGGTTTTTGCAGCGCATTTCCGGCAAAAGCGGATACAAAAAGCGGGCATTGACACGGCGACAAGCGATTCTGCTTCCTATCGCAGCGCTCTCGGACATTGCCGCCGATGGCAAAATCGCATCAATGAGCAGCACGCCGTTTGTCCATCTCCGCCTGCATTCGGAATTCTCGGTCGTCGACGGCATCGTCCGCATCGACGACGCAGTGGACAAGGCGGCCAGCGATGGCCAGGGCGCTCTGGCGCTTACCGACAGCGCGAATCTGTTCGGAGCAGTGCGCTTTTATTCTGCCGCGCGCAAGCGCGGTGTGAAGCCGATCATCGGCTGCGATCTTTGGATCAGCAACGAGCACGATCGGGATAACCCCAGCCGCATGGCGGTGCTGGTGCAGGACCGGACGGGATACCTGAACCTGTGCGAACTGATCACGCGTGCTTATCTTGAAAATCCGCATCGCAATCGTGCTGAAGTGCGGATCGAATGGTTCGAGGAAGACGATGGGCGGCGCGCGCGCGGACTGATCGCACTTTCAGGCGCGCGCTACGGGGCCGTGGGCGCAGGCCTGATTGGCGGTAAAGCGGAAGCAGCGATGCTGGCTGCACAACGGCTGGCGGCGATTTTTCGCAACCAGTTCTACCTTGAACTGCAGCGTACCGGCGATCCCCGTGACACTGCGCAGACCAGAGCTGCACTATCGCTGGCCACGCGGCTCGCGGCTGCCTGTGGTCGCAACGCATCCGATTCAGTTTCTCGAGCACGCCGACTTTCGTGCGCACGAAGCCCGTGTGTGCATTGCCGAGGGCTACACGCTGGCCGATACGCGCCGGCCCAAACGCTACACGCCGGAGCAGTACTTCAAGACACGAGCCGAGATGGCGGAGCTGTTTGCCGACGTGCCGGTCGCACTGGCCAACTCGGTGCAGATTGCCAAGCGCTGCAACCTAACGCTGGAACTCGGCACAGCACGGTTGCCGAAACTTTCCGACTCCGGATGGAGTGACGCTCGATGATCACTGCCGCACGCTGGCATCGCGCGGGCTCGAGCAGCGGCTTGCCAAGCTCTATCCCGATCAGCGGATGCGCGCCGAGCGGACTCCTGAGTACGCGGCGCGGCTCGATCTTGAACTCACAACGATTGCGAAGATGGGCTACTCGGGCTACTTCCTGATCGTTGCCGATTTCATCAACTGGGCCAAGGAGAACGGCATCCCGGTTGGCCCGGGGCGCGGTTCGGGTGCCGGATCGCTGGTCGCGTATTCGCTACGCATTACCGATCTCGATCCGCTGCGGTACGGATTGCTATTCGAGCGATTTCTGAATCCGGAGCGAGTGTCGATGCCGGATTTTGATATCGACTTTTGCCAGGACAATCGCGATCGTGTGATCGACTATGTCAAGCGCAAGTACGGGCACGATGCGGTCTCACAGATTGCAACGTTCGGCACGCTGGGCGCCAAGGCCGTGGTGCGCGATGCCGGTCGTGTGCTCGACTTGCCGTATACGAAGTGCGATCAGCTATCGAAGCTGATCCCGCACAACCCCACCGACCCGTGGACGCTCGACAGAGCACTCGCGCAAGAGCCCGCGTTTGCGGACGCGGTGGCGGCCGATGAAGAACACCAGGAACTCATTGCGCTGGCGAAGCCGCTCGAAGGACTGATACGCAATGTCGGCATGCACGCCGGCGGTGTGCTGATCGCGCCCGGCAAGCTCACCGAGTTCACGCCGCTTTACTGCGCGCAGGGCACCGAAGGCGTGATCAGCCAGTACGACAAGGATGACGTCGAAGCGATCGGACTCGTCAAGTTCGACTTTCTTGGTCTAACGACGTTGACGATCCTTGAGCTGACGCTGAAATACGTGCGGCAGCTTGATCCCTCGTTCTGCCTCGAGCTGGACACGTTGCCGCTCGATGACGCCGCCACGTATGAGATTTTCAGGCGCGGCGCCACGACTGCGATATTCCAGTTTGAATCGCGCGGCATGCGCGAGCTGCTGAAGCGCGCCAAACCGGACCGGCTTGAAGACCTGATTGCGTTAAACGCACTGTATCGGCCCGGACCGATGGATCTGATTCCCGACTATGTCGATCGCAAACAGGGAAGGCAGAAGGTCGAGTACCTGCATCCATCGATCGAGCCGATTCTCGCCGAAACCTATGGCGTGATGGTGTATCAGGAGCAGGTGATGCGGATCGCGCAGGTCACTGGCGGCTATTCACTTGGCAGCGCTGACCTTCTGCGGCGCGCGATGGGCAAGAAAAAGCCGGACGAGATGGCGATACAGCGCACGGTTTTCGTCGAGGGAGCGGTAAAAAAAGGCGTCGACACCCGAACGGCAACCGCACTCTTCAATCACATGGAGAAGTTTGCCGGTTACGGATTCAACAAGGGGCACAGCGCCGCTTACGCGTTGATCGCCTATCAAACCGCGTACTTCAAAGTGCATTATCCGGCGGCGTTTATGGCAGCCAACCTGTCGACGCTGATGGATGACACCGATAAGGTCAAGGACCTGATCGAAGACTGCAGGGCGATCGGCTTGACCGTGCTACCGCCCGAGGTGAACACCAGCGGCTACCGATTCGAACCGGTGGACGCCAAGACGATTCGTTACGGACTGGGCGCTATCAAGGGGACCGGACGTAGTGCGATCGAAGCGATTGTCGCTGCGCGTCTCGCAGCAGGGCCGTTTGCCGATTTGTTCGATCTGACGTCGCGTGTCGATAAGCAGTTCGTCAATCGGCGCGTGGTCGAGGCGCTGGTGCGGGCCGGTGCGCTCGATCGTCTGCACACCGACCGCGCGGTCCTGCTGGCGAGCGTGGGAAGAGCGATCGACGCGGCCGAAAGCGCGGCCGCGGCGGCGGGTCAGGCAAGCTTGTTTGGCGCTCTAGACAGCGGTGCGCGCCACGTCGACTACGTGCCGGCGGCGCGCTGGAGCGAGCGCGAGAAGCTGTCGAATGAAAAGCTGGCTCTCGGGTATTACTTTTCGGGCCATCTTTTTACCGAGTTCGCCGAGGAGGCGCGGCGATTCGCTCCGACGCCGTTGTCCGAGGTCCGTCAGACGCAAGGCGGAAGAAACGAGCAAGTCAAACTCGCCGGTGTGATCGTTTCGGCGCGCAGCCAAAACACGCGACGCGGTCGCATGGGCGTTGTCGTGCTCGAAGACGGCACTGCGCAGCTCGAGCTGATGGTTTTTTCCGAGCTGTACGACCGCAAGCGCGCACTGTTAAAGGAAGATCAACTGCTGTTCGTGATCGGCAAGGTAAGGGTCGATGAGTTTGCGCAGCGATTGTCGGTGTCGGCCGATGAGCTGATGGACCTGACTGAAGCCCGGGCACGGGCGGCCGCTTCGCTGCGCATTGAAGTTGAAGGCGTAGGTGACGTAGTTGGGTTGCGCGACGCGCTCAAACCATATCGTGTCACCAACGGGCACGCGAGCAGCGGCTGCCGCATCGTGATCAATTACCGCAATGGGGCGGGCAGCGTGGACGTTGCGCTGCCTGACGACTGGCGCGTGCGGCCCGAAGATCGTTTGGCTGCCGATCTGGCGATGCAGCCCAAGGTACGTCGTGCGTATTACAGGTGAGCGCTACCGATATCTATCCAGCCCGACTTCTGCGCGGGTTTCGCGCGACTGAATCCGCGCCTGCAGGCGCTGCCAATTCTCGCCGTGCAGCGTGCGATCGTTCTCGCGATGCCACAGGTGATACACGTTGGTCGCCAGGCGTCCGTTTTTGAGCCGCACACCCGACTCGATCAGCCGCGCGGCGAAGTCGGAGTCTTCAAAACCCCAGCCCTGAAAACACTCGTCAAAGCCATTGACTCTCTCGATGTCGGCGCGAAACGCACTGAAGTTGCACCCTCTGAGGCGCTGCCAGCGGCTACCGCCGAACTTGCGTAACGGCCCGAGTGGCAGCCATGGCAACGACGATGCCCGATTGATTTTTCCCTGAGCTGCCGCGATTGCCGCGTCGGCGAGGCGCCAGTCTTCGACTGGGCGTTCCTGCTTCAAGCGCCGCACGCGTGAACGCTTCGCCCAGCAAGACGCGCCCACCCGTCACGCACCAGCCGCGCTCTGCCAGTGCACGGTGTGCCCGCACGAAGTGCTGGCGCACCAGACAATCGCCATCAAGGTAGATCAGATAGTCGCCGTTCGCCTGCGCCGTGGCGCGATTGCGCGCGGCGGCCAAGCGGAACCCCGTGTCTTCCTGCCATACGTGATAAATCGGCACGGCGATGGTGGCCTGCGCGCGCTTGACTACGTCTGCGGTCTCCGGGCCGGAGCCATCGTCCGCGACGACGATCTCGAAGTTGGTGTCGTCCTGCTTTCCGAGGCTGCGCAGCACCGCAGCGAGCGCGTCGGGCCGGTTGTAAGTGGCAACGACGACGGAAATCAGCATCGCGCTACTCGCCGTCGGCGCGCTGCTCGGGAAGCAACATCGCCTTTACGTAGCGATAGTAAGAGCCCTCCGCATTGCTGATTGCCAGCATCAGTCCGTGAGCGCCGTCGAGAAAACCACGCTTCAAAACATACGTACGAAAGAACGCAGCGGCGCCGTGCATCAAGGCCGTGGCGAGAGTCGGCCGCCGCCCGCGCTCAACTACGGCCGGCGCCGACAGCGATGAATAGTGATTCACCTTGTCAAGCACCTGCTCCATTGTGCGAAAGCTCCAGTGTTCGATCGGGTTTTGCAGTCTTCCCACCGCACGATCTGTGACGAGCGATTCGTGCACGCGCGCGGGTGAAAACCGCGCGGCGCCGCGCCGGAACACCCGGCGGACATGGTCCGGCCACCAACCGGAGTAGCGCATGAAGCGCCCGCAGTAGTAGGAGCTGCGCGGCATTTCGTAGACGTCGAACGCGGGGCTGCGAATCGCGGCCAGAATTTCTTCGCGGAGCTTTTCGGGCACACGTTCGTCCGCGTCGATCGACAGAATCCAGTCGCCGGTGCAGGCGTCAATGGCGCGATTCTTCTGTACGCCGAAACCCGCCCAGTCGGTCGACTCGATCACGCGCGCGCCGACACGCACGTGCGATGTCGCGCGTCCGGTCCCGACTGCCACCGTCGACCACGACGATCTCATCGGCAAACGCCAACGCTCGCCAGGCAATCCGGCAGATTGCGCTCTTCATTCAGCGTGATGATGGCGGCGCTTAGACGTGGTTGCATTTTGACGGGCTGGATCGGCGCGAGCGGCATCTTACGTCGGCTGCTCAACGCGAGCTTCTCTACAATCACCGTTTGCAAGCGCCTCCTGTCCTCGTGGTTCCCGTTCCAGATAATCAGTCGTCGGACGAAAAGTTGCACGGTCCGGTCAATGCGTACGTCGACGCGGTCTTCGTGCTCTCGGTCAGATCGTTTCATGACCGCATTGCGCACATCGAGCGCGAGCTCAACCGTCATCGCATCGCGTTCGAATGGATCTTCGAGCACGACGCAAAAGATCTCACACAGGAGCTGATCGACTCCAGGTTCGCTCCAAGCGATATGGGGCGGCCGCAGCAGTCGCTTGTGTTGAAGCACATCGAGACGTGGAAGCGCTGCGTCGAGCGCGGCTATCGCCGAATTCTGGTCTTCGAAGACGACGCCATCCTCGCTTCGGATTTTGCGCAAAGATTCGAGGTCGCGCTGCGCGAAGCCGACTTGATCAAGCAACCGCACATGCTCTATCTCGGCTGTGGAGACAATAAGTACGTACCGCGGGAGCAGGGCACGAATTCGGCACTGGTGCGAACCGATCTTCCGCTGCCGGCGACTGACGCGACTGTTGTCGACCAGCGTGCGGCCCGGCTGCGACTCGAATATGTCGACCGCCATAGGATTACGCGCCCGGCGGACTGGCTGATGCGTGAGGCCGATGCTGCGATGGGGATCACGCACTACTGGCTGTCGGATCCGATCGTCGAGCAAGGCAGCATGAACGGCACATTTTCGAGCGTGCTCGATCGCAAACGCATCGGCCGCGGCCGGGCCTGGTCATGGATGCGCTTTCGCTGGGATCGCTGGCGACGCCGAATGCTGGGCCGCAATCAGCACGAGCCGCCAATCGATGAGGTCCATGTGGCGCCGGCACAGATGCGTAGAGAAGAGGGGGCGCTTTTCGTCGCGCGCGCGGCGACAGCGCTGGTTGCGATCGGTACCTTTACAGGACCGGCCCTGGCCAACGCCGCGGCCGCGATCATGCTGCTCGCGTTTCTCGCGACGCCGTCGTGCCTGCAGCGCGTGCTGCGCGCGTGGCGCCAGCCATTGGGTAAGGCGTCACTGGTGTTCTCGGCAGTCCTGCTTCTTGCGACGCTTTGGAGCACAGCGCCACTCGGCTCGGCGCTGAGAGCATGGGTCGAATGGCGCAACTTCCTGGTGCTCTTCATCGCGCTCGCGATTTTTGACACGCGCGCGTCGAAGCTCGCTTTCGCGGCGACGTTTGTCACCGTGGCAAGTGCGGCCGCCATCGCCTCGTTTTTCACATTTGATTTTGGCGCTGCGCAAACGTTTTCGGACGTGAAAGGCGGAATCGTTCTGCGCAACCACGTCACGCAAGGCATGGCGCTGACGGTCGGTGCATTGTTCGCACTGGTGCTCGCTGTGCAGGCACAACGTGGTTCCTGGCAGCAATGGGCATGCGGAGCCGCGGCAACGCTGATGGTCGCCAACGTGGTTTTCATTGCGTACGGCCGCAGCGGATACGTGCTTCTGTTCATTACAGCGTTCGCAGTCGCACTCGGCTTCTGGCGGGGTCGCGCGCGCGGCGTCGCGCTGGCAGTTGTGTTCGCTCTGGCCGTCGGCGCGGCTCAATTTTCACCATTGATCACGAAGCGCTTCACGCAAGGCGTTGAAGAAGTAACGCAAGCAGACACTGCTGTTGAGCTCACGCCGATGGGTATTCGCGTGATGATGTGGGAAACGGCGGCAGCAATCGTGCGCGAGGCGCCATTGATCGGCCATGGTCTGGGATCATTCGCGGAAGAGTATCGGCGTGAAGTGAAGCAGCGCTACACAGGATGGAGGGCGACGCTGACGGCCGATCCTCACAACCAATATTTGTTCATCCTGGCAGAAACGGGCTTGCTCGGAATGGGCGCGTTCGTGTGGTTTCTTGTCTCAGCGGTGCGTCAGCCGACGCGCGGCCCGTTCCAAATCATCGCGCTCGCGGCGTTGCTTAGCTGGTGCGTCACGAGTCTGTTCAGCTCGCACTTTCACACGTTCAACGAAGGACATTTGATCGCGATCCTGCTCGGCGTATGCCTCGCGCGCGAGGTCGCCGCGCAACATCAGGAGCGCAGTGCGTTGTCGACTGCGGCACTCACTTCTTCGTAACGCGGCCAACCATTGGCCGAACCGACGAGTCGCGCGTTGCTGCCCCATGGTCGCGTCTTCTCCGGCTCGGTCACTCCGAACACGCTGATCAGCCGCGCGCCGACAGCAGCCGCCAGATGGCCCGGGCCGCTGTCGTTGGCCACCACCAGGCGTGCATCGGCCAGCACAGCAGCGAAAGTTCCGACATCCGCTTCGGGCAATACGATGGCGCCGGGCAATGCGTCTCGCACTGCGGCTGTTTCATTCGGCCCCGGCATTGCGACGACCTGCACACCGGCAGCCAGCAATTCGCGATTCAATCGCGTGAAGCCGTCCCACGCCTTTACCTTGCCGCGATGCGAGCCGACCGCTGCCGGGCACAGCACAACGTACTGTCCACTTGCGCCGGCTAAGGCGAGCGCATCGTGCGCGCGCTGTCGAGCAGTCTCGCTGATGCGCAGTTGCAGATCGCGCGGGATCTCCGACGGCGCGCCGATCAGCGCGGTCGCGAGCCGATGGTAGTACTCGACCATGTGGTCATCGGCGTTGACCTCGACAGCCTTGCGCAGCAACCATGAGCGCCCATCGCGCGCGTAACCAACCGCCGAAATGCCCGCCAGCCGGAATTCGCCCGCGCTGCCGAACGAATTCGTCATCAGCAGTCCGGCGTTGCCCTTGATCTTGCGCAACGTTCGGATGTGTTCGAAGCGCGACCCGAAGAGTGCAACGACAGGCCATGGATACGCGGCAAACAGATCCTGTGCCCACGGTCGCCCCACGAGCGTCAGTCGATAGCCGTTTTCCGCCAACACATCGAGCGCAGGCAGCGCCATGCATGCGTCCCCGAGATGATTCGGCAGACGGACGATCAACGAAGTCGCGATGTCTGAGGACGGTGGCGCATCGCATACACTAGTCCGGTGAAACCTCGCTGCACCGCGGCCGTGTCGATCATTCAATCGCATACAACGATTCTGGCACGCGACACATGACGAGTACGTCCCAGCCTCATCCGCGCTTGCTCGACGACCCGAACATGCGTCGATTGTTCCGCATGGTGCTCGGCCATCGGAAACACTTGGCGTTTGCGTTGGTGGCGACCGCGGTGGCTGCGGCAACCGAACCTATTTTGGCGAAGCTGGTCGGCACTTTGACCGATCGCACACTGTTCCAACGTGAATCGCGCGAACTGATGTGGCTACCCCTTGCGTTTGTCGGATTGTTCATCGTGCGCGGGGTCGCGACCTTTGCCGGTTCGTATCTGCTGAACCGCATTTCACAATCGGTACTGTTTAACCTCCGCACGACGATGTTCGGGCGGATGCTCCGCTGGCCGTCCGAGACGTTCGAGCAGATGCCGTCGGCCGTCGTGATCTCGAAATTCGTCAACGAAGCGACCAACGCGCTGAACCTTGCCGCTGAAGTGTTGAGCACCGCTGTGCGCGACACGCTGGTCGTCATCGGACTGCTGCTGGTGCTGGTCTACTACAACTGGCAATTGACATTGCTGGCGCTTGTGATTGTGCCGGTGATCGCGCTGACGCTGCGTGCGTTTACCCGCCGCCTGCGCAGGCTCAACGTCGAGAATCAGGTGATGCTGGGCGAGATGACGCGTGCGGTGCAGGAGGCGCACGAAGGCCGGCGTGTAGTCAAGATCTATGACGGTGAAGACTACGAGAACGACCGCTTCCGCCACATTAACGCCAAGCTGCGCGGCTTTGCGATGCGGATGCAGGTCGCGTGGTCGGCGTCGACGCCGCTTACCCAGATCGCTGGCGCGCTCGGGGTGGCAACCTTGATGATGGTGGCGCTGTGGCAGACGCGGGGAACGCCCACATCGCCCGGTGACTTTGTAACGTTTCTGACCGCGGCCTTGCTGCTGTTGCCGGCGCTACGTCGTTTGTCTTCGCTGAATGGTCCGTTGGCACGCATGGCGGCGGCAGCGCAGAGCGTTTTCAGCATGATGGATCTGTCCACCGAGGAAGACGCCGGTTCGCGCACGATCGAGCGGGCCAAAGGGAAAGTCGAGTTCCGTGGCGTTACGTTTCGCTACCCCGAAGCCGCATCGAACGCGCTCGCCGATTTGGACCTGACCGTAGCGCCCGGCGAGATGATTGCGCTTGTCGGCCCGTCGGGTGCCGGCAAGACGACGTTGATCAATCTTATTCCGCGCTTTATCCGGCCGACTGCGGGCGAGATCGCGCTTGACGGCATACCGATCGAGCAGCTGACGCTTGAGAGCTTGCGCCGGCAGATTGCATTGGTCTCGCAAGACGTCGTGTTATTCGACGACACCGTCGCGGCGAACATTGCTTACGGTGGCCAGCGCGATGTCTCGAGGGAGCGCGTGCGAGCCGTGGCCGAGGCAGCGTTCCTGTTGCCGTTCATCGAGTCGCTGCCGCAGGGGTTCGATACGCCGATCGGCGAGAGTGCGGTCAGATTGTCCGGCGGGCAGCGCCAGCGACTTTCGATCGCGCGGGCTTTGCTGAAAGACGCGCCGATCCTGTTGCTCGATGAAGCCACCTCGGCGCTCGACTCGGAGTCGGAGCGCTACATCCAGGTGTCGCTCGAGCGGCTGATGCAAGGACGAACGACATTCGTCGTTGCGCACCGGTTGTCGACGATCGAGCGCGCGGACCGGATTGTGGTGCTCGAGCATGGACGGATCGTAGAAACGGGGAGCCATCGCCATTTGCTGGCGCGCGGCGGTTTGTACGCGCACTTGTACGAGATCCAGTTCGCAACACACTCGCCAGAGTTGCGCGCTGAGCGCCTTTCGGAGCAGGTCAAGTGACAGCAAGCAAAGCAACGACGAAGCCGATCAGCCGGTATCCGGTACCGACGATCGACGATGTGCCCGACGATCTGCGCGCACGCATGCTCGAAGTGCAGGAAAAAGCGGGCTTCGTGCCGAACGTGTTTCTGACGCTGGCTCATCGCCCCGACGAATGCCGCGCATTTTTCGCGTATCACGATGCGCTGATGCTGCGCGACTCGGGTCTTACGAAGGGCGAGAAGGAGATGATCGTCGTCGCCACCAGCGCCGCGAACGATTGCCTTTACTGCATCGTCGCGCACGGCGCGATCCTGCGTGTGTACGAAAAGCAGCCGCTGATCGCCGATCAGATCGCGGCCAACTACCGCAAGGCGGATATCACACCGCGACAGAAGGCAATGCTTGCGTTTGCGATGAAGGTCGCGACCGCATCGTCGACGATCGAGGATGCAGACTTCGAGGCGCTCAAAAAACACGGATTCAGTGACGAAGACATCTGGGACATCGGCGGAATCGCCGCGTTCTTTGCGTTGTCGAATCGAATGGCCAACATGATCGGCATGCGACCGAACGACGAGTTCTATCTGCTAGGGCGCTTGCCGAGAGAAAAGAAAAATTGATCCCTGGCGCTCCGCGCTGTCAGCCGCTACTCCGGACTCGGACTCGCGAGTGCACGCTTCGCGCGGATCAACCGTTGCGCCTCGAGCGTCCAATGCTTCTTGATGCTGAACCACACGTCGGCCGCCCAGAGCGCGTTATCGGCCGAGCCCTGCGCTATCGGTGCGCCGTTGGTCTCTCCGGGCCGGTACGCGTTGAGCCAGACCCGCATATCCTTGTCGCGCGCGAGATGCGAGGTCGCCGCAACCGTAACGTGTGAGTACTCGGCAGGCAGTTGGACATTGCGCACGTTGGCGGTGCCATTGCTCTTGTAGTTCGAAGCCTCACTAGAGAAATCCCACGCGATCATGTCGACGCCGAGCGAGTATCCGGTGAACTCGTCGACGGTGTCCGGAATCGTTCGGAGCCGGCCTGCCATCATCCATTGATTGGGTAACAGCAACGCCGCCCCGCCAGCGCCTACGACCGACACGTATCCCAGCCGCAGACCGACGACCGGGCGCGTGCGGCCTGTGAGCGGATCGACGATGCTGGTCCGTTCCTCTGCCGAGTCGGTGTGCGGGTTCCAGACGCGGATACGGTCGCCGAATGCGCCGGCAAACTCGTAGAGCGTCTTGATCGCCTGAATTCCGCCCTGGCTGTGGCCGACGAGCATCGGCATCATCCCCTCGCGCTCGTAGTACCACGCGATGGTGCCTGCGATTCGATCGCTCGGCTCGTATGGACTGTGGGAGAGCCGGCGATCCCCAGGGTGCCTGAGCTTCGCTTCGGGATAGCCCATGCCGATCAGGAACCGCGCGAACGACTCCATGATCAGATGAACGGGATAGATGCCGCCGTGCACACTCACGATTCTCGGCGTCGGGCCGGCGGCGAGGGTTTTGCGCACGTCATCGTCGCTGATTCGCTCAGGGTCGAGCGCGAGAATGCGTTCCTCGAGCGCCGGGTCGATCGCGAGCGACCGCAGAACCGCCTCTGGCTGGACTTCCCGGGAGACTGGCTGGCTCTGGCCGGCGGGTCGCGTCGCGCACGCGGTTACGCCCAGCGCGAGCACGACGGCGAGAATTGCGCTCAGGCGACGCAAGCGTCGGCTCCCTTCAGACTCTCGATGCATTGCTTGAACCCGGCAATGACGCCGTCGACGTCGGCTCGCGAGAACGCCGCGGTCCGGAACGACAGCCCGACGTGCAGCGTATCGCGGGCCGTGGTGACGGCGAGCACCATCGGACACAGCGGCCCGGTGGACACAGCCCTTATGTAGTCTGGGTAATCCGGCGACTGCGAGTTGCCTGACTCGCCCATTGCCCACAGCGCGTCGACGTTGAGGGCAGTCACGCCGCCCCACGCCGGATAGTGCTTGGCGAAGAAGCGTTGCCGGCGCGGGATCGACAGAAAGCGCCAGATCAGACTCGAAAGGCCGAGCGCCATGATGGTCTGCAGATACAACTTGTGCCGCTTGATCCGCGTGGTTTCCGCATGCACGTCATGTACCAGGTCGCGCAGGCTGATGCCCTCGGGCACCGCGTGGGCGATGCGGAAGGAGGCCAGAAACTGGCCAAAGATGCGACGCGGGTCGGCGCCGAAATCGTCGCGCGCGTTGACGATCGATGCCACTGCGAGCTCCCGTCGCCGCCGTTCCTGCCAGCGATCGGTGGCGAGCGGCGCCAGAGCCTGCAGCAGGCTGCCGAGGAAGACGTCGTTGATCGTCACGCCCCAGGCCTTGCCTGTGCGGCGAAGCGCGGCGAGTTGGGTCGGGTTTAGCTTGAGGTACGCGAATCCGTTGTGCGGGTTGTCCTCGCCACGGTAGCGCGGTCGGAACGAGCGGCGCGAGCGAGCAAGCTGCCGTGGCAGGCCGAATACGCCTCTCAGAAACGCCACCGGATGGCGCATCAGCAGGTGACGGTAGGTCGCAGGGTAAAGCCCCGGCGCAGAACTGCCCGGGCCGACCCGCTCCGACGCTGAAAAGTCATCGGCGATGTCCTTGAGCAACAAGGCGATCGAGTCGCCGCCGGCGATGAAGTGATCGTAGGCGAGGCCGAGGTAGAAGGAGTCTGCGGTCGCGACAGCGAAGAAGCGGAACGGGTTTGCCGCGCGCTGGTGCGGGAAGGGGGCGTTGAGCTGGCGCTCGACCGCGCCGCAGACGGCAGCGAACGGATCGTGCGCGCCCGGCAAGACCTCGAGCGTCACCTGCGCAGGCCCGCCCTCATAGCGGAACCATCGCCTGTCGCGGTCGACAACGAGTCCGGTCAGGCCGTGCGCCTCGAGCTGCCGCGCGATTCTCTCCGCAAGCCGCTGCTCCATCAGCGGTTGAGGAATCTGGATGACGTGCACGCCCGAATAAGGGTGAAGGTCTGCCCAGCGGAGCATCATCCGCTGGAAAAGATTCAGCCGCCCCGACATCTGTCCGCGTCTTTTTGACTTCTTGTCTTCACTTTTGCGACTCGACCAGGCGCCGCTTGGCGCGGATCAGCCGCTGCGCTTCCAGGCACCAGTGCTTCTTGACGCTGTACCAGATGTCGGCCGCATGCAGGATGTTGCGCAGGTCGAGATTGTCGCCATTGGGTAAGGCGGGCTGCTCGCCACGCGGCGAGTAGCGGCTGATCCATGTCCGCGTCACCGGGTTTGCGGCGAGGTGCGCGGTCAGTGGCAGCGAGACATGCCCGTAGTCGGCTGGCAGCGTCACGTTGCGGACCGCGGCCGATCCGGTGGGCCGGTACGGGTTGCTTTCCGCCGATCCCGGAACGGTACCGGCGATCGGATCCCACTCGATGAAGAACCCAGTGAACTCGCCGACCGTGTCCGGCACGCTCCGCAGCCGCGACAGCATTCCCCACTCGCCGAGCAGCACACGCATGACGCTGCCGGTCGCCAGTGCGGTTGCATACGGAACCCGAAGCCCGACGACGGTCCGCGCCGCACCGGTCAGAGGATCGACAATGGCGAACCGTCCGTCGGGCGCGTCGGTAAGCGGATTCCAAACCGCGATCTGGTCGCCGGAAGCGTCGGCCAGATCCTGCAGCACCTTGATCGTCAGCATTCCGCCCCGGCTGTGCCCGACCAGCATCGGCACCATGCCCTCGCGCTCGTAGTGCCAGGCAAGTACCCCGGCGAGTTCCCGGCTGTCGACGAAGCTCGAGTAGGAATACGCCCCGTCGCGCGGGTTCCGGAGCCGCTCGGGCGGATAGCCCATCGCAATCAGGAACTCGGCGAATGGTCGCATGGTCACCAGCGGCACGCTGCCCTGAAGATGGATGATCCGCGGCGCTGGTGCGAGCGCGAGCGTCGCCTGCAACTCGTGCTCGGAGATGCGATCCGGATCGAGCGCGAGCACTCGATCCTCGGTCGCGCGATCGAGCGCGATGCCGCGGAGCACGGCGCCCGCTTGTATGGCGGCGGGCGCATGCTCCTTGGCGGCGAGCCCAGCACATCCGCTCCAGACAACTACCATCACGAGCACCGCGCGCGCGGCCCACATCGCGTGCCGGGTGCAATGGGTCATGGCCGCTCGCGATCCAACGCATGCGCGCCGAAGCGCGGGAAGAATCGTCCGGTTCGCGCGCGATAACGGGCATAGGTTTCGCCGTGCGCGCTGAGCAGGAATGCCTCTTCGTTGCGCGCCTTCATCACCATCAGCGCGATGTGGATCGCGGCGATGACGAACATCGGCGCCGTCGGCACCACGATCAGCGAGCAGAGCATCAGCAGGATGCTCAACGCGTAAATTGGGTGACGGATGTGGGCGTAAAGCCCGCTGGTCACAAGCTTGGTCGTTTCGCCCGGTGTCACTGCCATCCGCCAGCTGTCTCCCATCCTCAGCCAGCACTCGACGCTCAAGCCGAGGCAGACCAGGCCGACCGCTGCTGCCGCCCACCTCAGTGCGGCATAGGCTGGCTCAACGGCGAACTGCGGAATCGCCCAAGGCTCTGAAGCCCGCGTCGCCGCGAGGTATGGCAGAGCGATCCATGCGACGACAAGTGGGACCCAGACGAGCCACATCAGACGCTCGAGGCGCTGCTTGGGTACGACACCCGAGTGCTTGCGGTGTTTGCGCCGGACGCGCACGATCATGACGCCGACACACAGCCAGTACGTCCAGATCGTTGCCGTCAGCACTACCGGCGGAAGATCCATCATGAAGCGTCGTCACCCTCGCGCGAGCGCACGTGACGCCGGATGCGGCGCCGCGACACAAAGTTTACCGTCCCGGCGCCGGACCGGCCGCCAGCCGGCGGCGGGTTTCCGCAAGCTGCTTCCCCAGCTCGGTCGCCACCAGGTCGCGACCGACGGCGCGTCTGACGCTGGACCCGAAACCTGTGACCTGGTCGGTGAAGGTGTGGTTAATCGCGAAGACCATCCAATCTCCGCCGTATGGCACGACTCCGATCAACGTGAGCATGCTGTTGTAGTCGCGCGAAGCGTAAAAGTGCAGGTCAGCGCCGACAGCCGCCTTGGCTTGTTTTTGTCGCTCGTCGACGGACAGGACCAGAACATTTTCCTTATCCACCGGGCGCTCCATCCAATAGTAATTTCGCACGAGTGCCGAACTCGTCGGGCTTGACGGCTTTCCCAGAGCATCTACGAAACCGGGAAACTCATCCGCAAGAAACGCAAGGCTGCGTATTGCGGTGCCAAGTTCTGCGGCGGGATTAACCACGTTGCCGTTGTCACGCACATAAGGCTGTACGCCCGCGAGACCCTGTTTCACATAGCCATTGAGCCGGGCAGACAGAATCTGGGAGAAGGTCGTGCGGAACCGGGCCTGCAGATCGTCGCCTGTCGGGCTCAGCGACTTGAGCTTCTCGGTCTCGGTCTTGCTCAGGTTCAAATAACGGGCCGGCGACTTGACGATCTCTCGCAGCCGGCCGGCGTCGGGCAGCGGCAGCGTGCTAAAGGCAGAGAGCTCAGCACTTCCTCCTTGCAGAGCTTGGTGGCGGCGAACCTGAAAAATGCGCAAGAAGGTTTCGGAGTGTAGGAAGGCATCGACCACTACTGCAGCTTCCGGCGCCTTCACGAGCAGCATTGCGCCCGAGGCGACGATTTCATCGGGGAGCCGCTCGGCCCGCGCAAGCCCGTTATGCACGACTTCCCCGGCTTCCAGCTGGCCTCGCTTTGTCTGATCCAGCCCAAGGTAGGTGAACAACTCGGTGGCCAGCGCCTTTCCGTCTGGAGGTTCGGCAGCCGATGCAGCAGACACAGCCATCAGCAATGCCGCAGCGGTGATCGAGCGGAGTATCCGAGGAGCTTTGAAGTTCATCGAGCGGACTGTGGTCCCGTAGTCGTTCGCGCGCATATGTTGACGCCTCGGGTTCCCAATAGTTCTTGGACAGTTACGCTGCTCGCTCTCAGTTCGGCAGACTGAACGCGACGATCTCGTCGCTAACGCGCGGCGTAAGGATCGAGTTTCCTCCGACGGCGAAGACGACGTATTGCTTACCCTTGTATTCGTAGACCGCGGGCAGCGCGACGGCGGGCGCCGAAACAAGCGCCTTCCACAGCACCTGCCCAGTTTTCAGATCGATCGCTCGCACTCTCGAATCCATCGACGCGCCGATGAAGATCAACCCGCTCGCGGTGACAACTGGCCCGCCAATCGTGATCGATCCCCACGATTCCGGCATGTAGAAGCCCCACTTTTGCACCTGCCCCAATGGCTTCTTCCAAAGCAGCGCGCCTGTCTTCAGATCGTACGCAGAGAGCGATCCATAGGGCGGCTTCCAGCACGGCATGCCGATTGGATTCAGAAACGTCGTTAGCTGAATGCCATACGGGCTACCGGTCATCGGGAAATAGGCCGGCGGTTTCCGATCCGCCCGACGCGAGTGCTGCGTCGTACTCCTTGCGCGGTATCAGTTTGTATATCTGCACCGCACTCGAGTTGTTGACGACGAAGATCTGCTTGTTCGGATCGACCGCGCCGCCACCCCATTCGACACCACCGATGGTGGCCGGGTAAATGAGCGAGCCTTTCAGGCTCGGCGGTGTGAACCGGCCTTCATAAGTGAGCTCCTTCAACTTCCTGCTGCAGTAGCCGAAGCTGGCGATATCGGCCAGCCGAAAGACACCGGGCCACGTGTCGTCGACGACTGGCTTGGGAAGCGGCACAAAAGGCTGCGTTGGCGCAGCGGTCTCGCCCGGCACTGACGACTTCGGTACCGGCCGTTCCTCGATCGGATAAATCGGCTCACCCGTGTAGCGGTCCAGGATGTACAGGAAGCCCTGCTTTGAGGTTTGCACCAGGGCCGGAATCGTCTTGCCGTCCTTCGTGATATCGACCAGCGTCGGCGCGGAATTGGTATCGAAATCCCAAAGGTCGTGATGGACCAGTTGCCTGCTCCAGATGACTTTGCCGGTTGCGATGTCGAGCGCGGTAACCGAGGTGCCGAGCGGAATCGGAGTAAGCCGGTTGCCGCCGTAAAAATTCGGACTCGGCGAGCTCACCGGGATGTAGAGGATCTCGCGCGCGGTATCGACCGCCATGCTCGCCCATACGTTCGCGGTTCCGGTCTTTGCTGCGATGTCGGCGGGCAGCGAATGAAAGGTCCATCGCTGTTCGCCGGTTCTCGCGTCGAGCGCAAAGACGGAACCCGGCGGCGCTTCGGATTCAGCCCAATCCTTGCCGGCCCAGCCGACGAACACATAGTCCTTGTAGACCGTCGGCGGTTGCAGGATCGACAGTGGCCACTTGTTGTTCAGCACATTCCAGCGATTGATGTCGACGATGCCGTTGGCGCCGAAGTCGGTGCATGGCTTACCCGTGTCGGCATCGACCGCGTGCAGCTTGGCGTCCATCGTGCCGATATAGATGCGCTTCTGGCAGGCGACGCCGGGCACTGGCTTCTCCGCCTGCCAGTACGCAACACCCCGATTCTTCAGATGCGGGCTGAGTCAGCGCCTTCAGTACTGCCTTGGTGTCATACGTCCACTTGACCTTTCCGGTGTCTGGTTCGAGCGCGAAGATGCGGTAGAACGGGGTACCGAGATAGACCGTGTCGTTGACGAACAAAGGTGTCGCTGACCATACCGTTGCAGGTACCGGTGCGCCGCTATTTGCCATATGAGATCCGGGCGCACGTGTGACTCCGGTGCCGGCGGACACATCTCCGGTATTCACCTTCCACGCAGTCCTCAGGTTCTTGACGTTGTCGGGCGTGATCTGCGTCAGGCTTGAATATTTTTGTGCCTGTAGATCGCCGTTGAAATGCTGCCAAGTCGGCTGCTGCGCTTGCGTGCCTTCTGTCACGCACAGTGGCAACCAGCAGAAGAAACGCCAGCGCACTGGCCGCGTGCCGCGGTTGGACGAGATAGAGACACCATCCGAGCAGAGCGACAAGCATTAGAACAACGAGCGCTTGACTATTGAGGAGGTAGCCGGCGAACGCGGTACCGAGGATGACAAACAGGCACGCGGCGCCAATGACCACTCGCCACGAACGGCGTCGCCCGCGATCGGCGCCGATCGCAAGGCCGAAAACAAAGAGTAGGGCGCTCGAGACGACGACCAGCATGGCGCCAGGGGTGCCGCTGATGCCGCTTTCTGCAGAGAAGTAGTTGTAGAGCGAAACCGCCGCGCCGAGAATGCCCGCGATCGCAAATCAAACGGACACCGTAACTACGCACGCTGGTAGCGGTCATTGCGCCTCCGTTGCTGGCACTACTTTGTAGGCAAGAGTAGACCAATCGGTGTGCATGCGCACGCGTAACGCCGGAAGCACTTGCGACGTCATGCGGCACGCGTCTAACTAAATGCAGGATTGTTCTGTCGCCAGCGCGGGCCGGCAGACATACTCAGGTCATCTTTCAGCCGAGGCTGGCATGGCCAAGATTTACGTCATTCACGAAAACAGCGACTGGGTTGTTCCGCTCCGCAGTGCGTTTGCGGAGCGCAATTTGCCGTATGCGGAGTGGTATCTAGATCAATGGGCAGTTGATCTGAGCAGCCTGCCTCCGCACGGCGTCTTCTATAACCGGATGAGCGCGTCGTCGCACACACGCGATCATCGCTACTCGGCGGAGCTCACCGCGACCGTGCTTGGGTGGCTCGAGCGCCATGGCCGAATCGTTGTTAACGACAGCCGCGCGCTGGACCTGGAGATCAGCAAGACGCGCCAGTACATGCGGCTCGCACGCGAAGGCATTCCGGTGCCGAAGACTGTCGCGGTCGTCGGCGAACGGGCCTTGCCCGATGCATTGTCAGCGTTTGCGCGCGGCCCGCTGATCGTCAAGCCGAATCGCAGCGGCAAAGGACTGGGCGTGCGGCTGTACGAGACACCGGAGCAGATCCTGCTCGCCGCGGAGGACGGCGAGCTGCCGGACGCGATCGACGGCACGCTGCTCGTGCAGGAATACATCCGCGGAGAAACGGGCCATATTTTCCGCGCCGAGTTCGTCGGCGGCCGCTTTCTCTATCTGGTAAAGATCGACGCGACCGGTGGCTTCGAACTATGTCCGGCGGATGCATGCGAACTCGACACGTTCTGCCCGGCCACGCCGGGAGGCAAAAAGTTCGAGATCGTCGACGGCGTCATCACGGCGGATCAGATCGCGCGCTACGAGCGCTTCCTGCGCAACAACGGGATCGGAGTGGCCGGCATCGAGTTCGTCGTGCGACCCACCGGCGAGCGTGTCGTCTACGACGTCAACACCAACACGAACTACAACGCAGATGCCGAACGCGCGGCCGGCAAGAGCGGGATGGGCGCGATCGCGGATGAACTGGGGCGCTTACTGGCCAATGTTCGCTCCGCAGCGCCGGAGCACGAGGAACATTCCGCAGTCGGCGGCTGACGTTTCAACGATTAGCATCGATCAGGTTCAGTAGATTCGCGCGAGCGACGCGCTCCTGCGTGACGGGGCTGAGTTGCGGCTGGACGCTACCGCAACGAGCTGCCAGAACCGGCGCATACGTCTACATCAGAACGATGTCGTACTGCTCCTGCGAATACACCGTCTCGACCTGCATCGACACCGGCTTGCCGATGAAATCGGACAGCATCGCCAGCGACTGCGATTCGTCTTCCAGGAACAGATCGATCACCTGCTGCGACGCCAGTATCCGGAACTCACGCGTCTCATCGAACAGGCGCGATTCGCGCAGGATTTCGCGCAGGATCTCGAAGCACACCGTGCGCGACGTTTTCACCTGGCCGCGCCCCTGACACATGGGACATGGCTCGCACAGTATGTGCGCAAGCGATTCACGCGTGCGCTTACGCGTCATTTCGACCAGGCCAAGCTGCGTGAATCCGCTGACCGTCATGCGGGTGCGGTCACGCGTCAAGGCCTTCTTAAATTCGGCCAGCACCGCGTCCTGGTGCTCGGCACTCATCATGTCGATAAAGTCGATGATGATGATGCCGCCCAGATTGCGCAGCCTCAACTGCCGCGCGATGGCGTGCGCTGCTTCAAGGTTGGTTTTATAAATGGTGTCGTCGAAGTTTCGCGTGCCGACAAAGCCGCCGGTGTTGACATCCACCGTCGTCATCGCCTCGGTCTGATCGATGATCAGATAGCCGCCCGACTTGAGCTCGACGCGGCGCGCGAGAGCTCTTTCAATTTCCGCATCGATCGAGTGCAGATCGAACAGTGGCCGCTCGCCTGCATAATGAATCAGCTTTGGTTCGATCTTCGGCACGAACTGCCGCGCGAACTGCTGCAGCTTCTGAAAATTCTCGCGCGAATCGACTTGCACCGACGTGGTCGCTTCGGTCGTCACGTCGCGCAAGATGCGTTGCGCGAGCCATAGTTCCTGATACAGAACCGCGGGGGCCACGCTTTCGGCGCGACGTTCCTGAATGCGCCCCCAAAGTACGCGCAGGTATTCGAGGTCGTTCGCAAGGTCGGCCTCGGAGGCATCCTCAGCGCTGGTACGGATGATGTAGCCACCGCGCTCATCAGGCGGCACGAGTTTCTGCAGCGTCTCTCGCAATTGCGTGCGCTCTTCTTCGTTCTCGATACGCTGCGAAATCCCGATATGCGGATCCTGCGGCAGATACACGAGCATGCGGCCGGCAATGCTGACCTGGGTCGACAAACGCGCGCCCTTGGTACCGATCGGATCCTTGACCACCTGCACCAGGATGGTTTCGCCTTCGTGTATCAGGCGTTCTATGGGCAGCGGCTTCTCCTGTATGACTTGCCGATACTCCCAGATATCGGCCACATGCAGGAACGCTGCGCGCTCAAGACCGATATCGACAAACGCCGACTGCATCCCGGGCAGTACGCGCGCGACCCTTCCGAGATAAATATTGCCGACGATCCCACGCGATGCGCTGCGCTCGATATGCAGTTCCTGCACGACGCCGGCCAGCAGCACCGCAACGCGCGTTTCCTGCGGAGTGATGTTGATTAGGATGTCTTCCATAGATGGGCGGGGATGGTATCGCAGGCACCTTCGGGTAATCCCTGTAAGCTTGAATTCAAGGATCGCATTAAGGTTATGCTTGCAGCGTATGTGAACGACCCGTCGCTCGCATTCGGGCGCGAGCTAAATCCAACTCACCAACCAGGAGACAAACGCATGAAAACCCTAGCTTCCGTATCGATCGCCTGCTGCCTAGGCCTCGTTGCCGTCGGCGTCGCTGCTCAGGACAAGAAGAAAGAAATGACGGCAGCGGATTGCAAGACCTACATGGACGCGGCCGCGAAGGACGCCAAGATGAAAGACGCGGCGAAGGACGCTGAGTGCAAGGCCTTGGCGGACAAGGCTGCTAAGAAGTAGATCTGCGGCAGTTGGACGGCTCGCTCGAATCCGGGCGAGCCGTTTTCGTTTAGAGAACCTTCAGTCCCGCTCGCGACAAAAGTTGCGCCGTTTCGAACAGCGGCAGGCCCATCACGCCCGAATAGCTGCCTTCGATGCGCTCGATAAAGATCGCAGCCAGTCCCTGGATCGCATAGCCGCCCGCCTTGTCGTACGGTTCGGTGGTGGCGCAGTAGCGTTCAATCTCGTCCTTGGTTAGCGCGCGCAAGCTGACTTGCGATACCGACGTAGCCGTCGTTACCGAGCCTTCCATCGCGAGTGCAACGACGGTACGCACCTCGTGCGTGCGGCCGGACAGGTTGCGCATGAATTCGCGCGCTTGCTGCACGTCGGTCGGTTTGGCGACGACGCGATCGTCGACGATGACGGCGGTATCGGCTGCCAGTACCGGGCGATAAAGCATTGATCGCATGCGCAACACTTGCAGGCCGAAGGCTGCCTTCTCACGTGCGGTGCGCTCGACGTAGTCGGCATACGACTCGCCTTCGTGCTGCGATTCATCGACATCGGGTCCGCGCGGGGTGGCCAGTCGCAGTAGCAACGGATCGAACTTCACGCCAATCTGCTTCAGCAGCTCGCGCCGGCGCGGACTGCGTGATGCAAGGTAGAGCGTGCCGGGCATTAGAGGCGCCTCCTAAGCCCTGTGATACGGATGGCCGGCGAGCATCGACCATGCGCGATAAAGCTGCTCGGCGAGCACGACACGCGCGAGTGCGTGCGGTAACGTCATGCTGGAAAGCCGTAGCAGCATGCGTGCGTCGCGCTTGAGGCCCGGATCAAGCCCGTCAGCGCCGCCGATTACGAATGCGACATCCTGTGCTGCATCACGCCACTGCTGCAGATGGTCGGCCAGTTGTTGAGTCGACCAGTCTTTACCGCGCTCATCGAGCGCGACTAACACCGCGCCGCTCGGTACGGCGGTGCGTATGCGTGCCGCTTCCGCGCTTAACAGCCGCGCGACAGGAGTGCCGTTACGAGTCTCAGCCTTCACTTGCTTCGGATCCACTTTGAACTCCGCCGGAAAGCGGGCGAGATAGTCTTTGACTGCCGCATCGGCCCACGCCGGTTGCCTCAGGCCGACCGCGATGATCGTGATACGCATCGCGGCTATGCGGTACCGGCAGTCTTCGACTTACTTGACGACCTTTTCGTCTTCTCCGCGGGAGACTTGAGCCGCACCGGCTTTCCACCCCAGAGTTCTTCCAGGTTGTAGTACGCGCGATAGGCCGGTTGCATGATGTGCACGATCACTTCATTGCAGTCGACCAGTACCCATTCCCCGGTATCTTCGCCTTCGACGCTGACGATATCGCCGCCGGCTTCCTTCACTTTCTCGACCACCGATGACGCCAGCGCACGGGTTTGCCGGTTCGAGGTGCCGCTGGCGACGACGACGCGCTCGAACATGTCAGAGAGCTCGCTCGTGTTGAAGATCTTGATGTCGTGCGCCTTGACGTCCTCGAGCGCGTCGACAACGACTCGTTGCAGTTTGCGAAGGTCCAATTTAGGTCTGGTAAAGCTGGTGCCGCCGAATATAGTCGAGCACTGCGGCAGGGACCATCGCGGCCAGGCGCTGCTCCGTTCGTGCGGTTGAGGGATCGCGGAGCAAGCGCCGAACCTCGGTGGCCGACGCATCGACCGGCGTCATCGCGAATTCGACCACGCTGCCGCCGAGATGCGATGCAAGACGCGCGGCTTCGCTGCCGCGCGCGGCCGGCACCGTTTGCAGAGCTGGATTGGGTGGGGACGGCGCGCCCGCGCGTTGCGCAACGGCGATATGCGCGTTTCTGACGATCTGTTGCCAGTCGCGCCACGTGTCGAAGCGAGCGAATTGATCCGAACCCATGATCAGTACCAGTGGACGATTGGGTTGCGAGCTTCGCAGCGCATGCAATGTGTCGATCGTGTACGTCACACCACCGCGCTCGATCTCGTGCATGTCGAGTGCGAAGCGCGGCTCGTCGGCGATTGCCAGTTGCACCATCCGGGCACGATGCTCTGCAGCCGTTATCGGACCTTTTTGCCACGGCTGGGCAGCGGGAATGAAGCGGATTTGATCCAACGGTAGATGCTTGAGCGCATCGCGCGCCAGTTGCAGATGTCCGTTATGAATCGGATCGAAGCTGCCGCCGAGTAGGCCGATCGGCGCGCGCTCTACGTCCATTCTCGCGGACGCAGGAAAGTCCGAATACAACCGTGCCTCGGGCGTTCCCGGCTCGGGTTGCCAGTTGTATTTCCAACTCACGACCGGCGGCAGCGACATCAGGATCGATTCAGTGCGGCCGCCCGATTGCAGGCCGAACAACGTGCCGCGGTCGTACACCAGATTGAATTCGACATAGCGCCCGCGTCGATACGCCTGAAACTCGCGCTCGCGTTCGCCGTACGGTGTGTCGCGCCGACGCTCGACGATCGGCACATAGGCATCGAGAAATGCATCGCCGACCGCGCGCAGCATCGCAAAGCTTCCCGTAAAGCCAAGTTCGTGAAAGTCGTCGAAGAACACGCCGCCGATCCCACGCGGCTCGTCGCGATGCTTCAGGTAGAAATACTCGTCGCACCACTTCTTGAAGCGCGGGTACTTGTCAGAACCGAACGGCTCGAGGGCGCGCTTGCACACGGTGTGAAAGTGGCGCGCATCGTCCTCGAAGCCATAGTACGGCGTCAGGTCGGTGCCGCCTCCGAACCAATAGATATCGGGCTGGTCCTTCGCCTTCGCGATGAAGAACCGCACGTTCATGTGCACCGTCGGCACGTACGGATTACGCGGATGCAATACCAGCGAGACACCGAGCGCTTCGAAGCCGCGGCCTGCGAGCTCAGGTCGCTGCGCGCTGGCTGACGGCGGCAGCGACTTGCCGATCACGTGTGAAAAGCCAACGCCGCCGCGCTCGAGCAGATTGCCGTTTTCAATAATCCGTGTCAGCCCGCCGCCGGCAAGAGCCGCATCGTCCGGCTTTTCCCACACGTCATGCGCAAACGGTTTGCCGTCGAGTCGTTCGAAAGCAGCGACGATGCGCTGCTGCAAATCGAGCAGATACTCGCGAACCGACTGGCTATCGATGAATTCTGCCGTCACGACAGGTGGCGTTTGATAAAGCCAAGCACCGTGTCGTACCACGCAACGATATTGCGCGGCTTCAGAATCCAGTGATTCTCGTCGGGGAACACCAGCAATTCGGAGGGTACGCCGTGGTACTGCAGCGCTTCGAACAGGTTCAGGCCTTCACCGATCGGGCAGCGGTAGTCTTTCTCGCCATGAATGATCAGCGCCGGCGTCTTCCATTGCTTGATGTGGCGAATCGGCGCGTAGCGATCGTATGACGCGGGGTCGGCGTATGGATCTTCGCCGCCCATTTCCAGATACCACCACGCGGGATGATCGGTAGTACCCGTAAATTGCGCCATCGTGGTTACGCACGCATGCGTAATCAAACACTTGAAGCGCTGCGTCTGCGTGCCGATCCAGTTCGTCATGTAGCCACCGAAGCTGCCGCCCATCGCCATCATTCGATTCGCGTCCACATCGGCGCGCGCGGCGAGGGCGTCAGTTACGGCCATCAAATCCTTGTAGCACTGATCGCCCCAGACGTTGCCCCAGATGCCTTGCACGAACGGCTGACCGAAGCCGGTTGAGCCGCGTGGGTTCGGTTGCGCGACGACGTAGCCCTGCGCGACTGCCAGCAACGGATTCCAGCGCCAATGCCACGCATCAGCGGTCATGCCGATCGGACCGCCATGAATCCAAACCAATGTTGGCAGCTTCCCCTGTGCACTCTTCGGCTTCATCACGAAGTACTGCACATCCGCCCCGTCGGTCGATTTTGCCGTCAGGCTTTCGACGGTGGCCCAGTCGGGATAGGCAAGACCCGATAGCCGCGCAAGCGTTTGCGGCGGCGAGCCGGGATCGGCGGTAACGACGAACGCTTCGGGTGCCTCGAGAAACGTCGAGCGGATGCCCGCAATGCGGCCATCGGAAAGCACGTGCAGATCGGTGTGTTCGCCACCTTCGCGCTGCGCGCTGATGCGGTCGACCTTGCCGCTTTGGATGTCGATCGCATACACGGGCACATGACCGGCAACGTCGGCGCCGACGATCAGGCGCTTGCCGTCTGCCGTCCAATCGCCGATATGGGGCCAGGCGTCGAACTGCTTTGCAACCTCACGCAAGGAACCGCTCG
This sequence comes from uncultured beta proteobacterium, assembly GCA_963824935.1. Lineage (GTDB taxonomy): Bacteria > Pseudomonadota > Gammaproteobacteria > Burkholderiales > Burkholderiaceae_F > JACCZX01. The sequence continues at coordinate 76,674 of CAWGRF010000029.1, forward strand.
CAACGTCGATCAATGTCAATGTCGGACGGACCACCGTGGTCGGTGACCGCGTGCTGCGAATCACGGCCAGCGTCTTACCGTCGGGTGCGTACAGCGGCGATTCGTTGTTGGTATTGGTCGCTGCACCTACGATTCGCACGGCCTTCGTTTCGACATCGATCAGCGCAATCGCGGTGTCGGTCTCGCGATCTTCTCCGGGGCTTTGCCAAGTCACAGCGACTTGCTTCCCGTCGGGCGCCACATCGAATTCGGGTTCGACGGACATCTCGCGCCTGGCCTGCGGCGTGAGATCGGTCCGATCCTTTCCGTCGGACGAATACGCGATCAAATGCACATTCGCCAGGTTGTCGTTTTCGTGCAGCCAATGGTCCCAATGGCGCACCGGCTGGCTGCGAAAGTGCCGCGCGGTCGAGCCTTTCTTGTCGCGATCCTTCGCGGTTTCACGTTGCTTGTCGTGATCAACGCCGTCGAGCACTGGGGCGAGCACGATCAAGCGGTCAGCCTTCTTGGCAAACTTGAATGCGTCGACGCCGAGCGGTTCGTCGGTTAGCTGCTGTGGCTCGCCGCCTGCAGCCGGCGACAGCCAGACTTGCATGCGCTTGTCATCATCGTCGTCTGCCTTGACTTCGTTCGGTTGCCGGTTCGATAGAAACGCGAGCGCACCATCGCGGCGAAATGCGGGTGCCGTGTCCTTGGTATCGCCGCGCGTTAACTGCGTCGCATCGCTGCCATCGGTGGGAACCTTCCAGATGTCGGACACGTACTTGGCCCCGTCGCGATCCATGCGCTGCACCGCAACCGCGAGCCATGTGCCGTCGGGCGACGGCGCAATTGCCGACACGCGCTTCAGCGCGATGTGCTGCTCTACGGTATAGGGAACGTCAGCCATCCACTGATCCTAGCGTTGGTTTCTTCAGGGCGCGGTGCCCGATATCGCGGCGGAATTGCATCCCATCGAATGCGACTCGATCGACGGCGTCGTACGCACGCTTCTGCGCCGCGCGCACGGTTTCACCAAGCGCGGTCACGCACAGCACGCGGCCTCCGCTGGTGACAAGTTGCTGGCCCTGCAGCGCAGTGCCCGCATGGAATGTGATGCAGCCTTCTTCCTCGTCGGGCAACTTCGTAATGACATCGCCCTTGCGCGGAGCATTCGGATAACCCGCAGCGGCGACTACGACGCCGAGCGCGGTGCGACGATCCCATTGGGCTTCGACGTCGTCGAGCCGGCCATCGATCGCCGCTTCGATCAGCGGCACGAGATCCGATTTCAGGCGCGGCAGGATGACCTGGCATTCCGGATCCCCCATGCGGCTGTTGAACTCGATCGTCCTTACTCCGCCCGATCGATCGATCATCAGGCCCGCATACAGAAACCCCGTGAAGGCGTTGCCGTCGGCGGCCATCCCATTGATGGTGGGCACGATGATTTCGCGCAGCACCTTGGCGTGCAGCGTGGGCGTCACGATCGGTGCCGGCGAGTACGCACCCATGCCTCCGGTATTCGGACCTCGGTCTTCATCGAGCAGGCGCTTGTGATCCTGGCTCGACGCGAGAGCAAGCACGTTCCGGCCATCCGACATCACGATGAAGCTCGCTTCCTCGCCGACCAGATGCTCTTCGATCACGACGCGCGCGCCGCTGACGCCCATTTTGTTATCGACGAGCATCGAGTCGATAGCTGCGTCGGCCTCATCGATTGTCAGCGCAACGACGACACCTTTGCCGGCGGCCAACCCATCGGCCTTTATGACGATCGGCGCGCCGCGTTCGCGCACATAGGCACGCGCTGCGGCGGCGTCGGTGAAGGTCTGATAGCGGGCGGTTGGAATTTGATGCCGCGTCATGAACGACTTGGCGAAATCCTTCGAGCTTTCCAGTCGTGCCGCGGCTTGCGTCGGACCGAAAATGCGCAAATCGTGCGAACGGAACGTGTCGACTACTCCTGACGCAAGGGCAGCCTCTGGCCCGACGACAGTGAAAGCAACATCCTCACGTTGCGCGAAGGCGGCGAGCGCTTCATTGCTCTCGTAGGCAACGTTCCGATAGCGCTGATCGCGCGCCGTACCTCCGTTACCCGGTGCGAGGTAGACGAGTTGAACGCGAGGCGACTGCGCAAGTTTCCAGGCAAGCGCGTGCTCGCGACCGCCCCCGCCGATCACGAGCAGCTTCATTCCGCGAGCGCTGCGGTCGTGTACACGTGCTGCACATCGTCGAGGTCCTCGAGTGCGTCCAGCAGCTTCTGCATCCTTTCGGCGTCGTCGCCGGTAAGCACCGTTTCGGCCACCGGCTTCATCGTTACCTCGGCCAGCTCGGGCTTCAGTCCTGCGCTGTCGAGCGCCGAGCGCACTCTTTCGAAGTCGCTCGGCGCCGAGATCACTTCGACCGTGCCATCGTCATTTGCGATCTACATCTTCGGCGCCGGCATCGAGCGCCACGTCGATCACCTTTTCTTCCGACGTTCCGGGTGCGAACAACAGCTGCCCGCAATGCTTGAAGTTGAACGCGACCGAACCGTCGGTGCCGAGGTTGCCGCCGTGCTTGGCGAGCGCGTGCCGCACTTCGGCGACGGTGCGCGTGCGGTTATCGGTCATCGCGTCGATCATCAGCGCGGCACCGCCGATGCCGTAACCCTCGTAGCGAATTTCCTCGTAACTTACGCCCTCCAGTTTGCCGGCACCGCGCTGGATTGCGTTAGTGAGCTTGTCCTTCGGAACGTTGCCGAGCCGCGCCTTGTCGAGTGCGAGGCGCAGACGCGGGTTCATCGCCGGATCGGCGCCGCCATCGCGCGCAGCAACGGTGACTTCACGAATGATCTTGGTCCAAAGCGAACCGCGCTTGGCATCCTGGCGGTTCTTGCGGTGCTGAATGTTGGCCCACCTGGAATGTCCGGCCATGGAAAATGTCTTCGGTGCAAATGTGTGATTCCGGGAGGGGCGCGAGTGTAACAAGGCACTGATCGGTGACCCGGCGTGTTGGGCTACGCTTGCGATGACTAGCTACGACTCGAGGCCTCAATGGCGGAACCTTTGATCATCGCAATGTCGGGCGCGACCGAGCTCGCGCTGCTGCCGGCGCTTGCCAATCGGCACGGCTGCATTACCGGTGCAACCGGCACCGGCAAGACCGTGACGATGCAAAAGATGGCGGAGAGCTTCTCCAATATCGGCGTGCCGGTGTTTATGGCCGACATCAAGGGCGATTTCACCGGCATCGCGGCCGCAGGCGAGTTGAACGACAAGATGAAGGCGCGGCTCAAAGAGCGCTCGTTGCCCGAACCGCATTGGCAGGCGTGTCCCGTGACGCTGTGGGACATATGGGGCGAGCAAGGGCATCCGGTTCGGGCGACAGTGTCGGACATGGGGCCGCTGCTGTTTGCGCGCTTGCTCAATCTGAACGAGACGCAGGAGGGCGTGCTGGCGCTGGTGTTCAAGGTGGCCGATGACAACGGCCTGCTGCTGCTCGACCTGAAGGATCTGCGCGCGATCGTGCAGCACGTCGGCGACAACGCGGCACAGTTCAAGACGCAGTACGGCAATGTGTCGGCGGCGTCGATCGGCGCGATACAACGGGGATTGTTGCAGCTCGAAGAGCAGGGCGGCGATCGGTTTTTCGGCGAACCGATGCTCGATATTGCCGATCTGATGCAGGCGAGCGACGGCAAGGGCGTCGTCAATATCCTCGCGGCCGACAAGATGATGAACAACCCGCGGCTGTACGGCAGCTTTCTGCTGTGGCTGCTTGCCGAGTTGTTTGAAAATCTTCCGGAAGTCGGCGATCGCGACAAACCCAAGCTGGTGTTCTTCTTCGACGAAGCGCATCTGCTGTTCAAGGACGCACCGCAGGCGCTGCTGGAAAAAGTCGAGCAGGTCGTGCGGCTGATTCGGTCCAAGGGCGTCGGCGTTTTCTTCGTGACGCAAAACCCGCTCGACATTCCGGACAACGTGCTCGGCCAGCTCGGTAACCGGGTGCAGCACGCGTTGCGTGCATTTACGCCGCGCGATCAGAAAGCGGTGAAGTCGGTGGCCGAGACGATGCGGGCCAATCCGAAGCTCGATGCGACCAAGGCAATCCTCGAACTCGGCGTTGGCGAAGCGCTGGTCAGCCTTCTCGACGCCAAGGGCACGCCGGGTATCACGGAGCGCGCGTGGGTACTGCCACCGGGTTCGCAAATCGGTCCGATTACGCCGGATCAACGCAAGCAATTGATCAGCAAATCGGTCGTTGCCGGCGTGTACGAAAAAACGGTCGATCGCGAATCCGCGTTCGAGATGCTTAAGGCTCGCGCACAAAGCGCACCAGCGCCGGATGACGCCCGCGGCAGACCGACGACGTCTGCCCCAGCACCTTCGTCCGGCGGCGGAATGATGGGCGGACTGGGCGACATTCTGTTCGGCTCAACCGGGCCGCGCGGCGGCCGGCGCGAAGGCATGGTCGAAGCGATGAGCAAGAGCGCCGCACGCTCGGTCGGCTCGTCAATCGCGCGCGAGATCACGCGCGGTGTGCTTGGAAGTTTGCTGGGAGGCGCGCGCAGGCGACGTTGACCGGCGCCGTGACAACTACGATGTCGGAGCTGAGTGCGGCACTCGTGGCTATCGAGGCGTGGCCGCTATCCGAAGCGATTCGCCGCTCGGTGTGGACGTATCCAGCGCTCGAAACCATCCATATCGCGGCCTTTGCCACCGTTTTCGGCGCTTTGATGCTGCTCGAGCTGCGCGTTTTCGGCGCGGCGCCGGCCTTGCCGTTGCCGCCGCTGGCGCGGCTGGCGGTACCGGTCGCGCTGGTCGCATTCGCAGTCGCGGCGACCGTGGGGGTACTGATGCTGATCTCCAGCGCCACAGAGGTCGTTCCGAACCCCGCGTTCCAGATCAAGCTTGCTCTGATCCTGATCGCCGGCGTCAACGCCTGGTGGTTTCATCGACGCGGCAGCCTTACGCTCCATGATGGCGTTGCGAAGGCGCAATCCTTGCTCTCTCTGGTGCTTTGGCTCGGGGTTATCACCTGCGGCCGTTTGATTGCATATATTTAGGAGATACGATGAAGCGTCGTTACTTTGTTCATCTCGTTGCCGGCGCGCTGCTCGCTGCGCCGGTGCTTGCGCATCACGGCTGGTCGAGCTTTGATCAGACCAAGCCGCTTTACTTGAGTGGAACATTGACCCAGGTTCGCTGGCAAAACCCACATCCTGAAGTCGTGCTGCGCGTTGATACGACGACGCTGCCGGACGGATTGGCAACCCGTGCGCTGCCGGCGCAACAGCAGCCGGTCGATATCGACGCAATACGGAAGAACGTGCAGGTGCCTGCCAACGCCGCCGGTGTGTGGGAAATCGAGTTCGCGCCGCTGTCGCGCATGCAACAGTGGGGCGTCGCGCAGCCGAAGGTCGGTGACCGCATCGAAGTGATCGGCTACGCCCTGGCCGATGGGAAACGCGTTCTGCGCGCCGAATATCTGTTCGCGAACGGCAAGGCCTATGGGCTACGCTCTTCTCCGACCAATTAGCGGGCCTAAACCCTTTATTCGCTGATTTAGCACTCGCGTTGAACGAGTGCTTTTGTTTCGCGCGTCTTTTCGCCTGCTACAGGTGAGGGTTTTACATGTATACCGTTGATGCGTTCCAACGTTGTGTCGTTAGGGAAGACTCGAACGGAGGTTCAGATGAGCGTACCCGCGGTGATCCCCGCGCCGATTTCGATCGCTGGGTTCAAGGACGTTTATCAGATACCGCACGTCGAAGAGGCGCTGACGGGTTTGCAGGAGCTCGGGTCTAACGCATGCGAGGCGTTACGCGCCACGTATGTTCGGATGATCCGCAGCGGTGGCCAGCGATTCGTGATCAAGCCGTCGACGCTGCCGGATATCGATGCGCTGTTGGAGGAACTGCCTAACTTCGAAGCCCCACTGTCCGACATCCGCAAGCAGCTGGCCTTGTGTTTGTCATCTGACGACCCGCTCGAGCTCGAGCCCATCTTGCTGCTCGGCGATCCGGGTATCGGCAAGACGCACTTCGCGCGCCGGCTGGCCAAGCTACTCGGCACGGGCTACAACTTTATAGGGATGAGTTCGCTGACGGCAGGATGGATTCTGTCCGGCGCGTCGGCGCAATGGAAAAACGCGAAACCCGGCAAGGTGTTCGATGCGCTGGTCAACGGCGACTACGCCAATCCGGTCATTGTCGTCGATGAGATCGACAAGGCGGGCGCCGATTCGCAGTACGACCCGCTCGGCAGCCTTTACACATTGCTCGAGCACGACACGGCAGCCGAATTTATCGACGAATTTGTTGAGGTACCGATCGACGCCGCCGATGTGGTCTGGATCGCCACGGCCAACCATGCGAACGCGATTCCGTCACCGATTCTGAATCGGATGAATGTGTACGCGATCGATGCGCCCGACCATGATGGCTCGCGCCGCATCGCGCAGTGCATCTATGAAGAGTTGCGTAGCGAGCACGCATGGGGACGCGCGTTTCCGGACCAGCTCGCGACCGACAGCCTCGACCGGCTGGCGAAACTGAAACCGCGCGAAATGCGGCGCGTACTGCTCGCTGCATTCGGCAACGCCAAACTGGCGGGCCGCGATGAAGTGCGGGCCGAGGACATCACCGAAGAGCGCGCAGCGAAGAAGGTGCGCATCGGGTTTTGACGCTGAAGCGCCAAACGAGTGATGTGGCGCTAGCGGTGCACCTATTTGGCGGGCGCGCGCGCCGCTGTCCTGCCGGCCGCTACCTTTTTGTACACCGGCCCCCATAAAGGATGACCGACTTCCGCATCGGTTAGCCTGAAGCCAGGATCGGCGGCGAATGCGGCGCGAAACGCCGCCTCACATTCTGCCGCCCGATCGTATGCGCACGCGATGAAGGCCAGATGCTTGTTTGCGGCTGCGATGTCGTTGCGATCGCGCAGACCTTCGCCCAGCGCGCGCTTGAACATCACTTCGGCGCGCTCGTACTGGCCGTCTTCGTAGAACCGCATGCCGTTGATGAAAGCGCGTTCGGCGGGCTGTTCATACAGACGGGCGATGCTGATCGATGGCGGCGGTGCCGGGGGCGGTGCGGGCGGCGGGTCGAGCAGCGCGCAACCACCCAACCCGACTCCGAGCAGCGTGACGGTGCCGAGTCGGTGCAGCGCGCAGGCGAGACTGTTCATCAGTGAAACGAGTGGCTGATCCGCTGCGGACGCTCGGGTGCAATGTCGACTTGCGCGACATACGGCTGCCGCTGTCCATTGCGCAATTCGATCGTGTACCGCCCCGCGGGCAACGAGAGCTGCACGAGTGGCGGCGTGGTCCCCTGTCGCGCGCCATCGACAAAGACTTCGCCCCACGGTGCGACCGCAAAGACCACCAGCCCCTTTTCCGATGGTGCCGCTTTCGCCTTCGATGCGCGGGCAGCATGGACACGGGGCGCAGACGTCTGGGATGTCGAGGCCGCTCGCTGGTCAGGCTGCGCCGAGGGTGGCGAATCCTGTACCGGTGCCGCTACTGGCGGAGAACTGCTTGTCGTCGACGTGGCTGGCTCAGCGGCCGGCGTCTGGCTGGCGACGGGTACCGGCGATGACGCGCTCGGTCCGCCGGTTCCGCGCGACGCGGCGCCGAACGCCGCGATCAACGCAATCGCGCACGCTGCAACGCTGAGAGCGGCGTAATTGAGCCAGCGCGAAGGCGGCGAGCGCCTGCCTTGCGCTATTGATTGCATGCCCACGCTTGCAACACGAATCGATCTTGGTGGCGCGATTTCGAGCCGAGCGGGCATGCCGGTAATCGTCAATACGCTCGCCGGCTGGTTACCGCGATTGCCCCACAGGAACGTAGTCAGCGCATTGCGAAACTGCGCAGCGGTGCCGAAAGGCCGAGCACCGTTCAGCTCGAGCGCATTCTCGGCAATCTCGGCGAGCGCAAGGGGTGCTGCCGGCCTCATCTCGAGGATCGGGCTCTCGCCGCTCTTGCGTGCACGCAGCGCATTGAGATCGGGGCGCGTTCCGGTCAGCAGCAGGAACAAAAGTGCGCCGAGCGCCCGAATATCCTTGCGGCGCGCTTCCGGTCCAAGCTCGTTCTGAAAATACGGCAGCATTGACTTCGTGCCGGTCAGCTCAAAGTCGCCGGTGGCGCCGCTGTCGATCCAGCCGCCGAAGCCCATCACCTTCGGCAGCCGGTCGGCCCCCTGCAGGTAGATGCGCGAAGGCGCCAGATGTCCGTGTGGCACGCCGCGCGAGTGCGCGTGCTCGACAGCGTCGGCCACGCGCGCCGCGATATCGGCAGCCTGCAGCACACCGGGCCGAAAACCTTCTTGCATTGCCTCGTCGAGCAGCTTGCCGTCGACTCGCTCCAGTGCCAGATATCCAACATTACGCACGTGGCCAGCGTCGAACACGGTGACGATATGCGGATGATGCAAACGGCCGGCAGCCTGCGCCTGTCGCATGAACGCCTGTTCGATTCGCTCGTGTCCCGCTGACTCCTCGCCGCTGCGCGGCCGCAGTTGAACGGCTTTCAACACCAGTTCGCGATTGAGCACCGGATCGAGCGCCAAATACGCAACCGTGTGGCGATCACGCCGCAACTCGCGCAGGATCGAATAACGGCCGATCAGCTTCAGATTCTGGCTAAGCGCTTCGGGCATCGCCTCAGGCTAGCCGATAGTCGGCCACATCACAATCAACGGCAGTGGACAAAAAGCGCGCTGAAAGGACACTAAAAGCGGTGTTGCAGCGTAAGAGTCTCGCCCGATCGGACCTCGACGCGCGCAACAAACGGCGGCGCTGCGGCGTTGCGTATCTCGATCGTGTGCACTCCCGGCGCCAATGACAACTGTGTCAGCGGTGGAGACACACCGCGCGACGCGCCGTCGACGTTGATCTCGCCCCAGGGCGAAACTGCTAATGCGACGGTGCCGTTGGGCGGCGGCGCAATCGGCTGGACGACCGTTTCGATCTTGCGGCGCAAGCCGGCTTTTGCGTCGCTTGCTGGTGGGCTCGGCGGTGACGCGGCGGCTGTATCGGTTGGCTGCGGCGGCTGCGGCTCGATCGGCGGCGCCGGCGTGACGGGTAGCGGCGCAGCAGCAGCGGGCTCAGCAATCGACGCGCGTGGGGGCTGGACCGGTTCGCGTTCTCGCAATAGCGCCGCGAGCAGCACAATCAGCGCGACCGCGGAGATGACGCCTGCCGCGATCACACGCCGGTTTCGTGCGGGTCTGCGACTCGACGCAACACTCGTTCGCGGCTCGCTCGGTCGCAGCGTTATCGAACCATCGGCCGGTTGCGCGCGCGAGCCATCGACGAAATCGGCCAACGCATTGCGCAGATCCGACGCTTTTTGATAGCGCGCCGCAGGCTCCCTGGCCATCGCCTTGCGCACGATCTCGGCCAGAGCCGGCGGCGTTTCAGGGCGAACCCGATCGACCGCCTTTGGATTCGCTGCGAGCACCTGGTCCAGTGTTTCATCGACGCTGCGGCCGTCGAACGCACGCCGCCCGCACAGCAGTTCGTACAGGATCGTGCCGAGCGAAAAAATGTCGCTGCGCGCATCGAGCGGCGCCCCGTCTGCTTGCTCGGGTGACATGTAATTGGGAGTGCCGACCAACTGGCGCGTGCCACGCTTCATCTCGGGCATCGGCGCCAGCGCAGTGCCGAAGTCAAGCAGCTTCGGTTTCAGATCGCGAGACAGAAAAATGTTGCTCGGCTTGATGTCGCGATGAACCAGGCCGCGCTTGTTCGCATAGTGGATCGCGTCGGCCACCCGCATCATCATCGCCGCTGACTGGCGCGGGCTCATCCGGTTGCCGCTGGCAAGGTATTCATGCAAGTCCTGCCCATGCAGCCGTTCCATCGCGATATACGCAAACGTATCGCTTTTACCTGCGTCATACACCGTGACGATGCTCGGATGGCTCATGCCGCCGGCCGACTTCGCCTCATGCAGAAAACTCGCTTCGATCTGCGTGCGAAACTGATCCTCTCGCGCGAGCGGAATGATCTTGATCGCGACTTCGCGCGCAAGAACCGGGTCGTGCGCGGCATACACGACGCCATAGGAACCGCGCCCGATCTCATTCAGAATCGTGAAGCGGCCAATCGTCTTCGGCGGTGCGGGCACCGGCAAATCGATCGGGTCCAACGGAACGGTGGCGGTCACGGGTTCTGACATCGGCGGCCGATTATCGCACTGCATCGGAGGTGTGATCCCGCAAATTGTTCGGGAACCTTGTTGCTATCGCGAGAAAATAATCCGCTCGTTACGCAACAGGCGAGCTTGAGCCCAAAGTGCAATGGCCGTGATGGCAAGCGCGATCGCGCCGGGCAGCGCGATGTCGATTGCAGACACCGTCTCGCCGCGCAGCGCGCGCATCATCACCGCCTGCTGTGCCATCGCTGGCACGAACAATTGCCATGCGGCGTCGCGAATCGAGATGAACAGCGGCACGATTGGCGTGAAGTTGACCAGCATCGCGAGATACGTCGCATAGGTCTGGGCCTCTTTATGGCTGCGCCCGTAGGTCGCCGCCAGCATGTTGACGGAGGCGATCATTGCCGAAAATGGAAGCAGCATCACGATGAACAGCGCGAACTCATCGAGTCCGAACTGCATCAGCGCCGACAGGTTCTCGCTGCGTATGAATTGCATGGCCGTTTTGAAGCCGATTAAGGTCAGCACGACGACGGTGGCCGAACACAATGCAACGACCGCCCATTTTCCCAGCACGACGGCGCCGGTTGACACCGGATTCATCAGCAGCGGCTCGAGCGAGCCGCGCTCGCGCTCGCCGGCCGTTACATCGATCGCCACGCTGATTGCGCCGGCTACCGATCCGAGCAGCGCCAGCCAGGGAACCAGGAACAGTAACTGCGCACCACGCGCCTGACTGCTCGCCAGGTTGACTTCATCGATCTCGATCGCCGCCATCACCTGCGGGCTGACTCCGCGCGCCAGCAGGCGTTGAATCCCGAGCTCGCGCGTGAAACCGCGCACAATGTTCAGCGCGGCGCGCGTGGCCGGCTGCGCCTTGGTTGCGGTTTCATCGAACATCACCTGCAGCCGGACCGTCTCACCCGCCGCCAGCCGTGCCTCGAAGTTGGCGGGCACGACGATGACGGCGTTCTGCAGGTGTCCTGACTTTATCTGCGCTGCATAGTCGTCGGGCGCGTCCTTGACGGTCGCGCCGGCACGCTGCATGAAGTTGATCAGAGTCGGCCCCGCGCTGCTGTTGGCGACGTAGACCTCGCGCTTGGCTGCACCTTCTTCGACGCTCGAGATGAAGATCGATAGAAGAAACAGCGTCAGCGGTCCGGCAAGGATCGAGGTCACTAGCACGATCAGCCACGTACGACGATCGCGCACCGCATCCTTGAGCTCCTTGCGAAACACGACCGCAGCGGTACCCATCAGTGACCTTCCATCACACCGGCCGCTCCGGTTTCATAGGCGAGCTTGACGAACGCGTCCTCCAAGGATTCCGTTCCCGCCTCGGCGCGAATGGTCTGCGCAGTGCCGTGCGCCACCGTCCGTCCGCGCGCGACGATGACGATTTCATCGGCCAGTTGCTCGACTTCCTGCATGATGTGGGACGAAATGACGATGCATTTGCCTGCGCCTCGCAGGTGCAGCAGCAAGCGACGCAGCGCGCGCGTCGATACGACGTCGAGCCCGTTGGTTGGTTCGTCGAGAATCAGATGATGCGGGTCGTGGATCAACGCGCGCGCGAGTGCGACCTTCATTCGCTCGCCGGTCGAGAATCCCTCGACACGCCGCTCCAGCAGCGAACCCATGTCAAGCAGCTCGGCCAACATCGCCAGTCGCTCGCCGCTTGCCGGCCGCGGCACGTTGCGCAGCTGCGCGTAATACTCGATGTTCTCGCGCGCAGTCAGCCGTGCATACAGTCCGCGAGAGTCTGACAACTCACCCAGCTGAGCGCGCACCGCGCGCGTATCCGTCTGAACATCGACGTCGCCGACCCGCGCCTGCCCACGGTCTGCGCGCACGAGCGTGCCAATGATGCGCAGCGTGGTCGTCTTGCCTGCGCCATTGGGTCCGAGCAGCGCGGTGATACGTCCGTCGGGGGCGGCGAACGACACGTCTTCAACCGCGGTTACGCGCGCCTGCTTGCCGTCGACCTTGGCGTCGAATGACTTCGCGAGATTCCGGACTTCGATCACGGCTGCTTCGTCTTGGCGGCAGGGTCAATCGCTACGAAAAATTTCGGCGCCGGAATACGTGCCAGACACGCGCCGTCGATACGCTCGAATGACGCATCGCGCACGAAGCGCGACACCAGCATCGGTGCGCAGCCCTGTGCGCTGATGCCATGCCCGAGGTTCGGAGCGACGATGTGATTCGCATTGCCGAGTCGCCGCGCGACCGAATCACCATGGCGTGGCGGCGTTGCGGGATCGAGTCCACCGGAAAAAATCAGTACCGGCACTTTCGACGACGGCACTGAATAGAACTCGGCCGGCACGGCGCGTGACGGAACGACACTGCACGCCTGCCGGTACAGATCGGCGAAAGCCGCGCCGAATCGCGTCGCGTTCGCCCGTGCGATGGCCGCGGCGTCGATGCGTGGAACGTCTTCAGCACAAATCACGGCGAAGTGCATGCCTACCGCAAAGTTTTCGCTGATGCCGGCGCTGATCGCGGCACTGAGCGCGACCAGCGCCGTGAAGTCGCCGCGGCCAGCGTCGGCCAGGGCATAGGGAAGCACGGCGGCCAGCTGCGGCGCGTAAAGCGGAACGCGCAGCAGAGATGCAAGCATCCTGCGATCGAGCCGTAACGATTCGGTGGCGCCGGTCAACGGGTGCGGAACGCTAATGTCGATTCCGCTCTCCGCGCGCTTCAGCAGAACCGAGATGCGTGCCTCGAAGTCAGGGTATCGGGTGCGGCACCGCTCGTCGCGCGCACACACTTCGGCGAGCGACTTCAATGCAGCGTCTGCATCGAGCGCGAACGAGATCGGAAGCACCATATCGGGCGGCGCCACGCCGTCGAGCACAGCGGTGCGCACGCGCTCGGGGTACTGCCGCATGTATTCGAGCGCCGCACGGGTGCCGTACGAGGCACCCCAGATGTTTACTTTCTCTGCGCCGAGTTGCGCGCGGATCGCTTCGAAATCACGCACCGCGATCCAGGTTGCATACTGCCGCAGGTCCGCAGGCAACGCCTTCAGACACGGGGCAAGACGCGCGATCTGTTGCGCGGGCTCGAGCGCGGCTGTCAGCGAAGTTTCATCGACCTCGCATTCAAGCGGATTTGACCGGCCGGTGCCGCGTTGATCAATGAGCACGATGTCGCGCCGTGCGTTCAGTTCTGCCAATACCGGCATCACTTGACGCCCGACTTTGGTGGCTGCCTGCCCCGGTCCCCCCGCAAAGACGAAGATCGGGTCGGGTTGCTTGTTGCGTGCGACGGCGGGGACGACGGCAAAGCGCACGTCGATCGTGCGACTCGATGGCGAGTCCGGGTCTTCCGGCACGCGTACGGCGCCGCACTTGATCTCGCGCTCGATTCCTGGAACGCGACACGGCTCAAGAGCGGCCACGTCCGCATCCGACGAGCGACACGATCCCAGCGTCAGCGCAGCGAGCATTGCAGACAGCGAAATGGCAGCGAGTTTCATCAACGATTGGGCGAGTGACGCGCGGCGAACGATAGCAACGACGCGCCGAACCGTAGAATCGGCTCGTGCAATCGATTCAACGAAGTGCGTTTGCCGCTGGCCTGGCACTAGCCATCATCGGCAGTGTTCTGTTCTCGGCCAAGGCGATCGTGGTCAAGCTGGCTTACCGTTACGGAGTCGATGCGGCGACGTTGATCGCATTGCGAATGGCGCTTTCACTGCCGTTTTTCATCGCGGCGTTGATCTGGTCATCGCGGGGCGCCACGCCGCTGAGGCCGAGCCGACCATGCGCGTTTGATCGTGATCGGACTGTTGGGCTATTACGCCGCCAGCTATCTCGACTTTCTCGGTCTGCAGTACATCACCGCGGCGCTCGAGCGCTTGATTCTGTATCTGAGCCCAACGCTGGTCGTTGTGATCTCTGCGCTGCTGTTGCGAAAGCGGTTTCGCCGCCTCGAGTGGGGTGCGCTCGCTCTGTGCTACGCCGGCATTTTGCTGGTGTTCTGGCATGACGTGAGCTTCGAAGGCGGACAGGTCGTGCTCGGTTCTGCGTTGGTGTTTGCGAGTGCGGTCTGTTATGCGGCGTACCTGATCATCTCCGGCGAACTGGTGCACAGGCTCGGCGCCATAAGGCTGACGGCGTACGCAATGTGCGTCTCGACCATCGCGGTGTTCGCGCAGTTCGCTGTGCTGAATCCGATTTCCGCGCTCGAGCAGCCGGCCGCGGTGTACTGGCTGTCTCTGTTCAACGCGGTCCTGTGTACCGTGCTGCCGGTATTCGCCACGATGCTGGCCGTCGAGCGTATCGGCGCGAGCCGCGCATCGATGGCCTCGATGGTCGGTCCGGTGTCGACGATCGTACTGGCGTATCTTTTCCTCGGGGAGCGCATATCGATCTGGCAATTGGCGGGTACCGCGCTCGTTCTTGGCGGAATCTACGTATTGACGCGCGCCGGCCGAGTCCCGGCATCCAAGGAGGAAACATGAAGTCGAAGTCGATTGTGATCCGCTCTCACGGCGGCCCCGAGGTGATGGAACTCGTCGAAGCGGACGTGCCCGATCCAGGCCCGGGCGAAGTGCGAATCCGGCAACGTGCGATCGGACTTAACTTTATCGACATCTACCATCGGATAGGTTTGTATCCGAACACATTGCCCCACGGCCTCGGATCCGAGGGCGCGGGAGTGGTCGAAGCGGCGGGCGCTAACGCGCACGGCCTTAAAGAGGGTGACCGCGTCGCATATGGGCAAGGTCCGATCGGTGCGTACGCCGAGACTCGCACGATGCCGACCACGATGGTCGTCAAGCTACCGAACGCCATCAGCTTCGAGCAGGCCGCGGCGGTCATGCTCAAAGGCTTGACAGTTCAATACCTTTTTCGCCAGACGTATCGGCTGCAAGGTCACGAAACGATCCTGTTTCACGCGGCCGCGGGCGGCGTCGGCTTGATCGCGTGCCAGTGGGCGCGTGCGCTCGGCGTGAAGCTGATCGGCACGGTGAGCTCGCCGGAAAAGGCCGCGCGCGCAAAAAAGAACGGCGCATGGCAGACGATCGACTACTCCAAGGAAAATTTTGTCGAGCGCGTCGCGGCGCTGACCAACGGCGCCAAGGTGCCGGTCGTCTATGACGGCGTCGGCAAAACGACGTGGGAAGGCTCGCTCGATTGCTTGCAGCCGCGCGGGTTGATGGTGAGCTTCGGCAACTCGTCGGGCGCGGTGACCGGCGTCAGTCTCGGCATCCTTGCGCAAAAAGGGTCGCTATTCGTCACACGGCCGACGCTGGGCACTCACGTCGTACCGCGCGCGCGCCTCGAGGAGTCGGCGGCGGAGCTGTTCGACATGATGCAGCGGGGCAAGATCAAGGTCGATATCGAGCAGCGCTATCCGCTGGCAGACGCGGCGCGTGCGCATGCAGATCTGGCGGCACGCAAGACGGTTGGCTCGACGGTGCTGATGCCAGGTTAATGAGATTGGCACTCAATAAAGGATTGGAACGAAGCGTCGCGTCCGAGCCGCGTAATCCCCGTATTCGGGAAACGCTGCGCGCAGGTATTCCTCTTCGCGCGCCGCTTTGATCACGAGCACGATCAGCAGCAGAACGTACAGCGTCACTCGCGTTGCGCTGACGTCGACAGCCACGAACGCGCTCAGGCCGAGCAGCGCCGCCGAGTAGATCGGATGGCGGATCCAGCGGTACGGGCCGGTTGTGATCAGTCGTGCGCCGCGCTTTATCTCGGGGCGGATGTTGAAGTTGCCCCAGCGGTTGACGCTGATTGCCCAAAGGCCAAGCGCGGTGCCAAGCGCAAACAGCGAGATCGCCAGCGGCCCGGGGCGAGTTGCTGCTTGCCAGTCCGTGCCGAGCACGAGTACTGCGATCAGCCCAAGCTGCAGCGCCACCAATAGCCACGACGGCAAGCGCCGCACGAGGCTCATGCTCGGTGGTAACTGGTCACCCGCTCGACTTCGTTCTTTGAACCAAGAAACACGGCAACGCGCTCGTGCAATTTTTCGGGCCCGATGTCGAGGATGCGGCGATGGCCGTCGGTGGCGGCGCCGCCAGCTTGTTCGATCAGAAACGCCATCGGGTTGCCTTCGTACATCAAGCGCAATCGGCCAGCTTTGTAAAGCTCGCGGGCGTCGCGCGGATACATAAAGATGCCGCCGCGCGTCATGATCCGGTGCACGTCTGCGACCATCGATGCAACCCACCGCATGTTGAAGTCCGAGCCACGCGGTCCGGTCTTGCCGGCGAGCAGTTCATCGACGTAACGCTTGACAGGTGCTTCCCAGTGCCGCGAGTTCGACATATTGATGGCGAACTCTTGTGTCTCCGCAGGAACGCGTACGTCCGACTGCGTCAACAAGAACGAGCCCGTGTCGCGATCGAGCGTGAACACCTGGACGCCGTGCCCGACTGATAGCACCAGCAACGTCTGCGGGCCGTAGACGGTGTAGCCGGCGCACAACTGCTGCGTGCCTCGCTGCAGGAATGCAGCTTCGCCCGCGTCTTCACCGTTCGATGGCCCGGGCAATACCGAAAAGATCGTCCCGATCGAAACGTTGACGTCGATATTGCTCGAACCATCGAGCGGATCGAACAGCAGCAAATACTTTCCGCGCGGATAAGCGACCGGAATGCCCATCGGCCCATCCATTTCTTCGGACGCCACCGCGGCCAGATAGCCGCCCCAGGAAGTTGCCTCAACGAGGATTTCGTTCGACAGTACGTCCAGCTTCTTTTGCGCCTCGCCCTGCACGTTCGTGGTGCCGGCGCTGCCCAGGACGTTACCCAAGGCTCCCTTGCCTACGGCGTGGCTGATCGCCTTGCACGCACGCGCCACGGTTTCGAGCAACAAACGCAGATTCGGATCGATGCCGTGCTCGCGCTCGCAGCGAATTAGGTAGTGCGTGAGCGACAGTCTCATCAGTGCGCGAGCGACTTGGTAACGATCTCGCATACATCGCGCGACAGGCCCGACTGGCGGGCGACATACTCGAGCGCTGCGCGCATCGCTGTTTGTCGGTCTGCAGTGAACTTGCGCCAACGGTCCAGCGCGCGCGTGATGCGCGCGGCGATGGTCGGATTCATTCTGTCCAGCGCCAGCACCTGGTCGACCCAGAACGCATAGCCATCGGCATCGCGGCGATGAAACTCGGCTTCGTTGGCCACACAGAACGATCGAATCAACGCATACACGTTGTTCGGATTGGAAAATGAGAAAGCAGGGTGATGCATTAACAGGCGAACACGCTCGACCACCGGCGGTTCGCCTGGTTGCGCAACTGCAGTCGCTTGCAGCTGAAACCATTTGTACATCAAGAGCGGTTGTGAGTGCCATACCCGCGCGAGCTGCACCAGGGCCTCGGCCTTGAACGGCGCCGCGCTGTTGACGATCACCGATAGCGCGCCATGCGCATCCGTCATGTTGGTCGATGCCACCAACTGATCGCGCGCAAGATCGAGCGCGCCGGCCACTTCGCCCTCGGCCAGATAGTGCAGCGCCAGGTTGCGCAGCGCACGTTTGCCGGCCGATACCGGGTCGGGCGAGTACTCGCCGCCGACTTGCATCGCCGAATAGGTCGTCCGCCAGTCATCGGCGAGACGCCTGCCGAGCTCATGCATCGCATAGCGCCGTGCCGCGCGAATCGCTTCAGGATCGATGACGGCACGCTGCTCGCCGATGAAACTCTCGGCCGGCAACAAGAGCGCCTGCGCCTTGAACGCGGGCGAGAGTGTCTCGTTAAGCAGCGTCGCGCGAAACGTTGCGATAAACGAGTCATCCAGCGCCAATGGCCGGTCGGCTTCGACTGCATCGGTCAGGGACATCAGTCGTGCGATCGCCAGCCGCTGTCCGGCTTCCCATCGATTGAAACCATCGGAGTCGTGTGCCGATAGAAAGGCCAGCTCTGCACCTGTGCAGCGGTAATCGACGACGACCGGCGCAGAGAAGTTGCGCAGCAGCGACGGCACAGGTGGCTCCCTGACATTGACAAAGCGAAATGTCTGCGTCGCCTGGGTCAGGTCAAGCACCTTGGTCGCAGTTGCGCTCACCGACTCGCCTTCGAGTTGCAGCGGCAGGTCGCGTCCGTCGCTGCCAAGCAGACCGACCGCAAATGGAATGTGGAGCGGCTCTTTGCTCGGTTGCCCAGGCGTTGGCGCCAATGATTGACTGAGTGTCAACTGGAAAGCCAGAGCATTCGGGTCGTAGCGGGTCTCGACAGTCACGCGCGGCGTGCCAGCTTGCGCGTACCAGCGTTTGAACTGCGTCAGATCGCGGGAATTGGCGTCCGCGATCGCAGCCACAAAGTCGTCGCATGTCACCGCCTGCTCATCGTGCCGCTTGAAGTACAAATCCATGCCACGCCGAAAGCCGCCGGGGCCGACCAGTGTCTGCAACATACGCACTATCTCGGCACCTTTTTCATACACGGTGGCGGTGTAGAAGTTACTTATCTCCTGATAATTGTCCGGGCGCACCGGATGCGCCATCGGGCCGCCGTCTTCCGGAAACTGCATCGCGCGCAACGTACGCACGTCTTCGATCCGCTTGACCCCACGGCCGCCCGCATCGTCAAGCATGTCAGCGGAGAACTCCTGCTCTCGAAAGACCGTCAGCCCTTCCTTCAAGCTGAGCTGGAACCAGTCGCGACAAGTGACACGGTTCCCGGTCCAGTTGTGAAAATACTCATGAGCGACGATCGACTCGACGTTCGCGTAATCATCGTCGGTCGCGACGGCGGGGCTCGCCAGCACATACTTGGCGTTGAATATGTTGAGGCCCTTATTCTCCATCGCGGCCATGTTGAAATCGTTCGAGGCGACGATCATGAAGCGGTCAAGGTCGAGTTCGAGCCCGAAACGCAGCGAGTCCCACGCGATCGCATTCTTCAGGCTCGTCATTGCGTGCTGCGTCTTGTCAAGATTGTCCGGCTCGACGTAGATCTGCAGCAGCGCCTCACGCCCGTTCGTACGCATCACGCGATCTTCAAGCACGGCAAAGTTGCCGGCGACGAGCCCGAACAGATAGCTCGGCTTGGCAAATGGGTCGTCCCAGACCGCATAGTGCCGACCTTCCGAGAGATCGCCTTGGCTGACCAGATTGCCATTGGCAAGCAGCACTGGATAGCGTGACTTATCGGCGCGGATCGTCACGCGATACGTCGTCATCACATCGGGGCGGTCGGGAAAGAACGTAATGCGCCGAAAACCTTCCGCTTCGCACTGGCTGAAAAAATTGCCGTTGGAAACGAATAGCCCCATGAGCTCGGTGTTCTCCGCGGGCTTGATACGAACGACGGTTTTCAATGTGAAACGGTCAGACCGCGGACGAAGCGTCAGGCCGTCTTCATGCAGCTGATACGCGTTCGCAGGTAACGCATGACCGTCGAGTGCAATCAAGGCAAGATCGAGATCTTCGCCGTCAAGCTGAAGAGGCGCTGCACCGCCGACCACCGGATTGCGGCGCACGGTGAGTGTCGCGGTGACGTACGTGAGCGCTGGGTTGAGATCGAATTCAAGCGCCACATGGTCGAGCAGGAAATCCGGCGGCCGATAATCGGCGCGGCGAACGGTGACGACCTGATCATTACGCATGAGCTGACGGGCGATTGTAGCGATGGCTATGTGTCGCGCCCAGCGGCAAGATGTATACCGGCAAGAATCAGCGCGCCACCGACGAGGTGATAAGCGCCGATCGGATCGGCGAGCAGCGCCCACGACAGTAATGCGGCAAACACCGGAGTCAGGTTGGCAAAGTACATCGGCAAGACGGCGCCGGCGCGCGCGACTCCTCGATCCCAGCAATAGTACGCAGCAAGTGACGGCAACAGCACGACGTAAGCGAGGGCAGCGAAGTTGGTCGGTGTTGCTGCCGGAGTTTGCTGCGTGATCGCCCATTCGAGCAGGTAAAACGGCAGGATCATCAGTGAGCCGAACGCGATCTGTACGGCGAGAAATGCGGTCAGTGGCAACGGCGGTCGCCGCGTTCGCAGCAGCCACGTGTAGATACTCCACGTCAGGGTCGCGACCAGCATGATCAGGTCTCCGATCGCAAATTGCAGCCGCAACAAGTTGCTCGGATCGCCGCGCGCGATGACCCAGAACACACCTGCGAGCGACATCGCAGCGCCGATCCATCTTCGTCGTGCAACGCTCGAAGAGAAAAATGCAGCGCCGAGCATCAAGGTAATGATCGGACCCGATGCTCCGATCAGAGTTGTGTTGACGGCGCTCGAAGTCTGAAGCGCCACGTACTGCATCGAGTTGTAGCAGCCAACCCCGAGCAGACTCGTCCATGCGAGCAGCGGCAAATGCACGCGAATCACCGCGCGGTGCCGCCACACGGAGCCGGCTGCAAACGGTGCGAGCAACACAAGCGCCAATGCCCAGCGCCAGAACGACAGCGCCAACGGCGGAAACTCGCCGACCAGCGCGCGCCCGAGCACCGCGTTGCCGGCCCAGAAGAGCGGCGGAGCGACCAGAAGCGCGGTGGTGGAGGCGGTCAGACGTCCGGCCATGCACGCCGGTACAGGGTGGGCGCAGTCAACGGATTGCCGTTCCTAGAACTCAATCTCGTCGCGTATCGCGGTGATGCCGGCTTTAGCGCACGCTTCATCGGCCTCGCCGGTCGGTGCGCCTGAAATGCCTATTGCGCCGAGAGTTGCGCCGCCTGCCTGAATCAGCACGCCGCCACCGATGGCGACTACGTTCGGAATCGCCCGCACACCTGAACTCGGCATGCCAGACTGCGTCTGCTTCGCGAACTCCAGCGTGTCGGTACGGAAGGTGATCGCGGTGTAGCCCTTGTTGATGGCCGTATTGACCGTGTGTGGCCCTGCAAAGCGATCGCGAATCATTGCCTGCGCAACGCCCGATCGATCGACGACTGCCGCGGCGACCTGGTAGCCGCGTTTCCTGCAGTCCTCGAGCGCGGCGCGGGTTGCTTTCAGCGCCGTTTCCGGCGTCAGCAGACGGGCCGCATACGTTCCACTCTGCGCCAGCGCCGGCGCGACGATTATCAACAGCATCGCAGACAGCACGTACTTCATCGTGTCTCCCTGGGTGTCGCCCTGGATAGGTTTGAGGCAAGAGGCTAGCAGCCATACACTTGCAGCTTCACGATTTATCAGAACCTCGCCATGAATCTTGCCGATCTGAATGAGTTTGTCGCAACCAAGTGGGACGCCGATCTCGTGCCGCGATTAATCGACTATGTGCGCGTGCCGGCAAAGTCGCCTGCCTTTGACGCCAGCTGGGAAGCACACGGGCATCTGCGAGCAGTCGTAAAGGCCGCGGAGGCGTGGTGCCGCGAGCAACCGATCGAAGGATTGACGATTGAGATTGTCGCGATCGAAGGCAAGACCCCATGCCTGTTGTTCGATGTGCCGGCCACGCACGGCCTGGGCGACGATCGCACGGTTCTGTTTTATGGACACCTGGACAAGCAGCCGGAGATGACAGGCTGGCGCGACGACCTCGGTCCGTGGAAGCCCGTGTACGAAGACGGCAAGTTGTACGGCCGCGGCAGCGGTGACGATGGCTATGCGATCTATGCAGCTCTTACGACTATCGCGGCACTCGATGCACAAGGCGTGGCGCGACCGCGCTGCGTCGGCATCATTGAAACGTGCGAAGAGAGCGGCAGTCCTGATCTGCCTGAATATCTCGCGCTGTTGGCGCAGCGTTTCGGCGACGTTCAACTGGTCGTCGGACTTGATTCCGGTTGCCGCAACTACGAACAGCTCTGGGTGACCACATCACTGCGCGGACTCGTCGGTGGCACATTAACCGTTGAAATTCTGTCGGAGGGCGTGCACTCGGGGCATGCCAGCGGCATCGTGCCTTCGTCGTTCCGCATTGCGCGCCAGCTACTGAATCGGCTTGATGATCCCGCAACCGGAAAGGTGCTGTTGCCCGAGCTGCATGCCGACATTCCGGAAGAACGCATGCAGCAGGCGCAGATTGCCGGCGCGATTCTGGGTGACCAGGTGTGGAAGGAGTTCCCGTGGGTCAGTTGCTCGCACGGTGCGGGCGGACACCTGCATGCCGTGCCGGTCACGACCGATCCGGTTGAAGGCATTCTTAATCGCACCTGGCGGCCGGCGTTGGCAGTGACCGGCGCCGCCGGTCTGCCGGGTATCGATTCGGCCGGCAATGTGCTGCGCCCGAAGACGACTTTTAAGTTGAGCATGCGCATTCCGCCGACAGTCGATGGCGACAAGGCCACTTGGGCGATGCGCAAGGCGCTGACTGAGAACCCCCCGTACAACGCTAGGGTCACATTCGATTCCGATTGGGGCGCGACTGGATGGAACGCGCCGGAAACGGCGACGTGGTTGAAGCACGCAGTGGAACAAGCCTCGACGCAGGTGTACGGACGCGAGGTAGCGTGGATCGGCGAAGGTGGCACGATTCCGTTCATGAACATGCTCGGCGAACGCTTTCCGCGCGCGCAGTTCTTGATCACCGGCCTACTCGGCCCGCATTCAAATGCGCACGGTCCGAACGAGTTTCTGCATGTTCCGTATGCGAAAAAGTTGACAGCGGCAGTGGCGAGCGTGGTTGCGGCCGTGCGCTAGACGACGTCGCTCTTGGCGCGCCATCGCTGGGCGGCCTCCTTCAGAAACGCATCGACCGACGCGACTTCGATCGTGCCGAGTCCCAGGTGCTGTGCGGCACGTTGCAATTCCATTACCGGCTGGTCAGCATTGAGCGACTTCGCGTCCGTCTGCTTCGATAGCTTTTCGCCGCTCGCATTGAGCACGAGCGGAACGTGCAGGTAGTTGGGCGTCGGTAATCCGAGCAAACGCTGCAAGAAGATCTGGCGCGGCGTGTTGTCGAGTAGATCTGCGCCGCGCACCACGTCGGTGATCCCTTGAGCCGCGTCATCGACGACGACGGCGAGTTGATAGGCCCACAAGCCGTCGCCGCGTCTGACAACAAAGTCGCCCACTTCGCGTTGCAGGTGCTGCCGGTAGCGACCGGCCGCGCGATCGACGAACGAAACTTCTTCGTCGCGCACGCGCACTCTGTACGAACGGATCTGCTTGCCGCGCGGTGCTCCCGCCGCGCAGGTGCCGGGGTAGACGCCAGCCGGCCAGCCTCCATGCGCCTCGATGGCAGTATCGACATCGCTGCGTGAACACGCGCAGCCATAGATCAATCCTGCGGCTTGCAGGCGATCAAGCGCAGCCTCATACAGCGAGCCGCGCGCGCTCTGAAAGACGACCGGCTCGTCCGATTCGAGTCCGCAGCGCGCCAGCGTTTGCAGAATATTCTGCGCGACGCCTGGCACGACGCGCGGCGGATCGAGGTCTTCGATGCGAACGATCCAGACGCCATTGGCCGCACGCGCATCAAGCCAACTGGCGAGCGCGGCGACGAGCGATCCGGCATGCAACGGCCCGGTCGGCGAGGGCGCAAAGCGGCCACGATATTGCGTCACGCGAAATGCCCGCCCTTGCGAATTCGATTTCGGTTGATGCGGATTCACCCCTATCTGCCCCGCTTTTGTGGCTTCAACCAAAGGGGTGATGGACCGATTATCCGTGTAGCGCTGCACTGTCGTGCGGCCCCGCGTCGTCCTTGCGAATCGGAACTGCCGTTGGCAAGAGCAGCCGTCACCGTTGAGCTTTTCAAGCTGTCGATCAACCTCGGTCGCACGACCTGGTTCGGCAATCTGGCGTTCGGCTTGCTGATCGTCCTGATTCTGTGGCGCGAGGGTCAGTTGTCCGCCGCGTTGATTTGGTGGTCGGGGCTGGCGGCGGTCGTCGTCACACGGGCTGGATATTGCCAGTACCTGTCAAGATGGATGTCGGCGCATTCAAACCGCTTGCCGCGCTCGGCGCACGTCTACGCGGGACTCGCCGCGCTCGAGGGGACTGCATGGGCACTTTCGTTGGTGCTGTTGCCGGCGGTCAACCAATCAGGCGCGATGCTTCAGTTCGCGCTGACTGTCGCCGTCCTACTCGGAACGCTGCTTGCGTTCGCACCGGCCGGCATGCCGTGGGTGGCGTGCGCGCTCCCGCTCGGCTTTGCGCAGCTGATGTTCCTGCTGTCGCGCGATCTGCCTCTGCGCGAGATCACGATGCTGTCGTGGGCACTGACGCTAATCGGCGCGGCGATCGGCTTTGTTCTGTTGCGCAAGGCACTGTCGAACAACGTGGCGATGCGCACGCGTGCGAATACGTCGGCGCGTGCGCAGGAACAGGCCAACGCAGAACTGAACCGGAGCCGCGAGCAGTTGCGCATGGCGCTGGACGCGATCGATGCGGGGGTGGCCGATACCAACGTTCTGACCGGCGAGCGATCGTTTTCGTCGCGCTATATCGAAATCCTCGGTTACTCCGATCGCGAATCGTTCATGCAGGCTCACCGGTTCTCCGAATCGTTGCATCCGGACGATCGGGATCGCGTGCGTGCCGCGCGCCGCCGGCACATCGATCACGGCGCGGCGTTGCGGGAAGAATGCAGAATGCAGCGTGCCGACGGGAGCTACGTGTGGGTGATCTTGCGCGGCGAGTCGGTGCGTGGCAGCGACGGACGTACGACGCGGCTCGTATTTTCAATCGTCGACGACAGCGCGCGCCGCATCGCCCAGCATAGGCTGGCGGACAGCGAGCGCCGCTATCGCGCACTGGTCGAGGCGTCGCCATCGCTGATTTGGGTCTGCGACCGCAATGCCCGTTTGACCTTCGTCTCGGATCGGGCGTGCCGCGATTTGTACGGTTTTGACCCGCGCGAGATGATCGGCCGCTTCGTGTGGGATTTCAACGCACCGGAGTTCACGCGCCGGGAATTCCTGCGACGCTTCTCACCGGTGATGCACGGTCGACCGGTGTTTGACATGGAAGCCATACAACGGACCAAGCGCGCCGAGCCGCTGTACGTGAACATCAGTGCTCTGCCGATGCTGAATGAAGCCGGTGAGATCGAATCGGTGACCGGCATCTGCAGCGACATCACCGGGCTCAAACAGCGCGAGCGCGAGCTCAATATCGCGCTGCGTAACCAGCAGGCGGTGTTCGACGCCGCCGGCGAGGGCATCGCTTTCGTCCGGCGCGGACGGATCGAAGGACCGAACGGTGCCCTCGCGCGCATGCTCGGAGTGTCGCGCGACGCACTGGTCGGCCAGCATGTGGCTGAGATTCTTGCCAACCGTGACGATTGGGAAACGATCGAACATGGCACCAGTGCGGCTGGAATCAAAGGAGATGCGGCGATTCATGAGGTGATGCTGCGGGCGCAGGACGGGCGCACGGTCTGGTGTCAACTGACTTCGCGCCAGGCCGGTGAGGCCAGCTCGCGCATCCTTGTGCTGACCGACATTTCGGCGCTGAAAAAGCGCGAAGAGCTCGCCTGGCACCACGCCAATCACGACGAACTCACCGGACTGCCGAACCGCCGGCTGCTGGTCGAGCACGCTCGTCGCCTTCTATCTGTAGCGTTGCGACTGCGACGCTTGGCTGCCATTCTGGTGCTCGATCTGGACGGCTTCAAGGAAATCAATGATCTGTTCGGTCACGCTTATGGCGACGCATTGCTGCGGCGCGTTGCACAACGCCTGTCTAGCGTGCTGCGCGACTACGACGTCGTCGCGCGCACCGGCGGCGACGAATTCGTGGTTCTGCTGCCAGAAATCGAGGAACCGTCGATTTCCGCCATCGTGGCCGAAAAGCTGATTGCCGCTGCGAGCGAGACCGTCGACGTTCCGGGTCGGACCGTCTGCATGCACGCCAGCGTCGGTATCGCACTCTTCCCGGCTCACGGTCATGACTTCGATTCGTTGCTCTCTTCGGCCGACAATGCGATGTACGCGGCAAAGGCGGCCGGCAAGAATCGGTATCAATTTGCCGGCGAAACTGGAGCCGGACTCGCTGCTCTCACAGCAACGCCGGGCCGCGCTCGCCTGCAATAGGCGTTCCCGCCGCAGCCCAAAGACCGAGCTAGCCGCAGCCGCGGGCCGCCCGAACGTCACCTTTTCAGGCTAGCCGTTGCGTGCTCAATGGCGCAGTTTGCCGACAGTCGGCGATTGCTGACCTGGGCAGCTCGCCGCTAGGATGTCGGTCTCCCTGGTTCTGGATGGCCGCGCGGGTAGCGCAGGCATCGAATTGCCATGCAATCGACCGGAGCACTAGCCGACACTAGCAGCGCTGTGCATAAATCTGCGCACAGCCAGTTTGACCTGCGCGTTGCGTTTGCTGCGGAGCGGCGGCTGTTGCCCGCGTTGCTGCTGGTGGGGCTGGTGGCAGCGTTCGCATCGATGCGGGCGGGGGCCAATGCCCTCGCGTTGGCCTGGCTGGCGCTTTACGGCATAAACGCGGCCATTCGTTTTCTGATTGCCACCGAGTACGCGACAGCGCGCGGAGCGGTACTGGCTGAGACGCGCGGCGGGCAGATTTATCTGGCGACCGCGATTGCCGACGTTGTTTTATGGGCGTTGATGCTGGCGTTCGTACCGAAGCCCACGGTGTTCCTCGCCGGCCCCGGCGCCTATGCAGCAGCCGGCGCAGTCTTGTTGGCAGCGCTGAGTTACGGTGGCTGGCCGCGCGTCTGGTCGGTCTACGTACTTGCGTGGGTCGGCGCCTTTGCCATCGGCGCGTTGCGCGCGCAAGGCGAAATGCCGGCGTTCGTGCTGGGCTTTCCGCTCTGGCTGCTGGCCGCGTGGTGGATCGGGCGGCAGCAGCCGATGGCCCGGCACGTCGATCCTGGCATGGAAAACACGACGGCGAACAATTTGACGCGATTCGGGTGGCAGGCAGCGATTCACGCGATGCCGACGCC
This sequence comes from uncultured beta proteobacterium, assembly GCA_963824935.1. GTDB lineage: Bacteria > Pseudomonadota > Gammaproteobacteria > Burkholderiales > Burkholderiaceae_F > JACCZX01. The sequence continues at coordinate 103,564 of CAWGRF010000029.1, forward strand.
GGTGATCGTCGTGCGCAGCGATCGCGTGATCGAGGTCAATCGCTCGGCGTGCGAATTTATAGGACGCGGCGAGCGCGCCATCGTCGGCAATCTGGTCGCCGAGTGCCTGGTGGTCGATCCTCCGGATGCGCTCGATCCGGTCAAGCATCCGTCGAAGTCAAGCGTCGCGGTCGAAGTCAAGGCCGCCGACCGCACGTTTGACGGCATGCTGTGGAACGGCCGCGTGCGTTTCATGGAGCCGGGCCGCGAATCATCGGTGATCGTTATTGCGCTGACCAAGGCAGCGCACGAACCGTTCGGGCCCGCGCGATTGCTCGAGGATGCGCGCCGCTTTGCCGAATGGTTGGGTGGCACGCAGGGACTGCCGTGGTATCGCGACGAGCGGGGACAGCTGGTGCTACCAAGCGAGTTTCCGCCGCCCGCCGATCGTTTACTGGCCAGCGATCCGACCGGCTTCCCACTCGGCTACCTGCTGACCGAGGCCGAGCGCGCGCGTATCAACGCCGTCTACAAGGAGTTCCTGCGCGCAGGAGCGATGTTCGACGAGACGATGAGCCTCCGCGACGTGAACGGTGGGACACGTCTTGTGCGCGTGACGTGTGTTACGCGGCCGCCGATCGGCAACTCGGTGGCGCCGGTAGTAGGAATGATTGCCGCCGCGAGAAGCGCACCTCCGCGCCCGGTCGAAGCGACTGCCGATCTGCTCGCGCGTCTGCCGGTGCTGGTGTGGCTGGTCGATGCGCAAGGGAGGGTCGTGCATGCGCAAAGCCCCGATGCGCGTCGCTGGGGACTTAAGGTCGAAACGCGTCTTCGTCCGCAGTGGGACGAAGCGTTTGAATTCAAGAGCGAATCGCGCGCGGCGATGTTGTACGCGCTGCATAAGTCGCTGCGTGGCACGCCGGTGTTCGACGTCCTCAATGCGCGCACCAGCCGTTCGGGCGGACGACTGGCCTTGCGTAGTCACTTCGTGCCTTACACCAGCAATGATCCGAGCAAGAAGCTGCAGGCGGTGCTGGTGCTCGACACGATCGCGTCGCACACCGAGCTGATGGCGCTCGATAAATTGAAGCGCAGCAAGTCGCAGTACAAATCGCTGGTCGAGGCGTCCGCTAATTTGATCTGGGCGTGCAACGATCAATTCATCATCACGTTCATCAGTCGCCGCGCGACGCGCGAGATTTACGGCTACGAAACGCGCGAGCTACTCGGACGTTCGATCGAAGTATTGCTGCCGACCGACGTCGACCAACCGGCCGTCGGCGCCGCCTTCGAGGCGTTGCGCGAAGGCAAGCCGATTCGTGACCTTGAAGCGGTGCACATGACGCAAGGCGGCCGGCGCCTGATCGTGTCGATCAGCGCAGCGCCTCTACGGCGGCCCGACGGCACGTTTGCCGGCGTGATCGGCATGAATGCCGATCTGACGGCATTGAAATCGCGCGAGCGGCGATTGTCCGAAGCGCTGCGCGTCGAGCGCACAGTGCTCGACTCGGCGGGGCAGGCCATTGCGGTGGTCAAGCTCGGCACGGTTCAGCGCTGCAACGATGCGTTCTTGCGGCTCGCAGGCCTGCCGCCGGACGAGCTGGCCCATACGCAAGTGTCTGATTGTCTGCTCGAGCCCGAGGATTGGCGCGATGTGATGGAGGCGGCCGAAGAGGCCAGCACACGCGATCAAGCCGTCGTGCGCGAGCTGCGCGTGCGGCGTGGCGCCAAGCTGGCGCACGCGCTCGGATCGGGCGAAGGCGCGGCTTGGTGCCAGGTCACCGCACGTTCGATCGCGCCGGGCGAGTTTGTGCTGGTAATCGCCGACATCGACACATTGAAGCAGCGCGAAGCCAACGCGCTACACGAAGCGCAGCATGATGAGCTCACCGGGCTTCCGAATCGGCGTCTATTGGCCGAGCGGGCCGCTGCCGCGCTGGCAACCTCGGAGCTGCGCCATGTCAGTTGCGCGGTCCTGGCGATCGATCTCGATGGGTTCAAAGACATCAACGATCAGTACGGGCACGAGGTCGGCGATCTGATGTTGCGCGAAATCGCGGTGCGACTGACGCGTGTGATGCGGCCGCAAGACACGGTGGCACGGCGCGGCGGAGACGAGTTTGCGGTACTCGCGCCCGATGTCGGGGCTCGACTGGAAGTGGAAAAGATTTCACTACGGCTGCTGCAAGCCATTTCTCAGCCTGTCGTGTTGCCGGGTGAAGCGCCGGGCAGTCTGCCTCCACTTACCGTGTCGGCGAGTATCGGCGTTGCGCTCGCGCCTGAACAAGGGCGCGACCTCGAGCGTTTGCTGCAACTGGCGGATCTCGCTATGTATGACGCCAAGCTGAAGGGCAAGAATCGCTTCGCCTTCGCGCACGGCGTAGGCTTGCCGAGCAACGTCACACCACTGGTGCCGCGCGCAGCACGTAACGCGTAGCCGCTCCAGGCAGGAGAAACAATGAAGAGTGCTTCCGACGGCCTGACTTTGATCGGCCGGATATTTCTGGCGGTGATTTTCTTGGTGTCCGGCTTTGGCAAGATTGGCGGCTTTCAGGGCTTGATCGGTGCGATCGCGTCGAAGGGGTTCCCGATGCCGGAGGTTTTCGCCGTCGCGACGATCATCCTCGAAATCGGTGCAGGGTTGATGATGGTGTTCGGCTGGAAAGCGCGCTGGGCCGCGGCGGCGCTGGCGGCATTTACTGCGCTAGTCGCATTCTTGTTTCACAACTTCTGGGCGATGCCCGAGGCGCAGAAGGTGCTGCAGCAAAGTATGTTCATGAAGAACCTGGCGATGGTCGGCGGGCTGCTGTTTGTGATGGCTTTCGGCCCAGGACGGTTCAGCATCGACAAGCGATAGCGACAGCGGCTAGCTCAGTACGCGCTTTAGAAACGTCGCGATATCGCGAATCTCCTGTTCGCTAACGGAGTGTGGCATCGGATACTGATGCCACTCGACGGCGTAACCCGCCGCCTTTAGCGCGTCGCGCGAGGCGACACCGCGCGCCAGCGGCACGATCGGATCAGACGTGCCGTGCGCCATGAAAATCGGCACCGATGCGCTCGCGGCGGTGCGTTCTTCCGCGAAGCTGTCTGCCAGCGGCAGGTAGCAGGACAACGCGATAATCCCTGCCAAAGGCGTCGACTGTCGCAAGCCGGTCTGCAGGGCGATCGCGCCGCCTTGCGAAAACCCTGCCAGAACGATGCGCGAACCTGCCAGCCCGCGTTCACGCTCGCGCGCGATCAGTGTCTCGACTTGGCTCTGCGACGCGCGTATTCCTTTTTCATCTTCGCGACGGACCAAGTCGGCGCCGACGATGTCGTACCAGGCCCGCATCACCGCCCCGCCGTTAATCGTCACCGGCATCGTCGCTGCGTGCGGAAAGACATAGCGCGCTGCGGGAGCGCCAAGCGCCTGCAGCTCCCGCACCACCGGCACGAAGTCATAGCCGTCAGCGCCGAGGCCGTGCAGCCAGATGACGCTCGCCGACGGCGCACTTTGCGTTTGCAACTCCACGCACTCGAGCAGCTCGTTCATGCCGTGCCGCTTTTCACTGCGGATTTGGGCCGGAAAGCCTTTACCACCGTTTCGTTCGTTTCGATATAAGGTCCACGGATCAGGTCGATGCAGTAGGGCACCGCCGCGAATATTCCGTGCGCCCTCGTATCACCGGCCGGCGTTTTCAGACCTTCCAGCGTTTCAGTGATCGCCTTCGGTTGGCCCGGCAGGTTAAGGATCAGCGCTGCATGGTCTTCGGCTTCCCGCAGCACGCCGACTTGCCGCGACAAGATTGCGGTCGGGACGAACTCCAGCGAGATCCGGCGCATCTGTTCGCCGAAGCCCGGCATCACGCGCGTGGCGACAGCCAGTGTTGCTTCGGGCGTCACGTCGCGCGGCGACGGGCCTGTGCCGCCGGTGGTCAACACCAGATCGCAGCCTACATCGTCAACGAGTTCGATCAGCGCGCGTTCGATCGTCGGCCGATCGTCCGCAATCAGACGCTCGTGCGCTTGAAACGGCGTCTTTAACGCACGCGCGAACCATTCTTTCAGCCCAGGCAGGCCCTGGTCGACGTAAACACCCCGTGACGCTCGATCGGATATCGACACGAGCCCAAGAATCAGTTCATTAGGGAGTGTGCGCTTAACCTTCATCGGTTCGCATCTCGCTGGCGCGCAGTTCACTTTCAAGCTGTTCGTGCAATCGGCGATAAAGCTCGCGGGCGTGCTTCGGTGGCAGTTGCAGCTCGCGCTCTCGGCGCGCGGATCGGATCGCCGAGCGCAGCCACTGCGCATCGGCTTCCGGATGCTCGGCGATCCACGTTGTCAGGGCCTGGTCATCGTCGAGCAGGCGACCGCGCCACGTTTCCGCACGATGCATCAGCGACACCGCCGCGCGCGACTCGCCGCTCACCAGGTCGAGCGCAGCGCGGACTGCATCGGCGTCAACCTGTCGCATCAGCTTGCCAAGGTATTGCATATGCCGCCGCCGTGCTTCGTGGCTTGTGATCCGATGCGCGACGTCGACCGCTTCGTGTAACTGATCGGGCAGATCAAGCCGCGCGAGTTGATCGCGGTTCAGGCCCACCAGTTGCTCGCCGAGTTCTTGCAGCGCGTGCATCTGCTTCTTGCGCTGAGTTTTGCTCTCGCTGCTCAGCTGTTGTTCGTCTGCCGTCTCTGCAGCGATCGGTTGCCGTTTCATCGTTGTTTATCATACTGACGTGACGACGTTTGCCATCTCTGACGAGCGCTTGCGCGATCTTGCGCTCGATGCCTTGCATCACGCGCGATCTCTGGGAGCCACGGACGCGTCGTGCGAAGTGAGCGAATCGACCGGACTCTCGGTCACCGTGCGTAAGAAAAAGGTTGAGACGATCGAGCGCACGCGGGACAAGGGGCTCGCTGTTTCCGTATACATCGGGCAGCGGCGCGGCAATGCGTCCACCTCGGACTTCGCGCGGCCCGCCGTGCACCAGGCGGTCGAAGCCGCGCACAGCATTGCGCGCTTTACGGCCGAGGATGACGCCGCGGGCCTGCCTGAGCCGGACACGCTGCAGCGTGCGCCACGCGACCTCGACCTGTTTCATCCGTGGTCGATCGAGACGAATGAAGCGATCAAGCTGGCACAGCGCTGCGAGGCCGCTGCGTTCGCAGTCAGCCCGCAGATCATCAACTCCGAGGGCGCGAACGTTTACACATCTTCCGGACACTTCGTGCTGGCAAACACGCAGCAGTTTGTCAGCGGCTACGCGTACTCGCGTCACTCGATTTCGGTGGCCCCGATTGCGCGCGACGATAACGGCATGCAGCGCGACGATTGGTATTCATCTTCGCGCGTTGCCGACGAGCTGGCTTCGCCGGAAGCGGTCGGTGACTACGCCGCTCGGCGCTCGCTTTCGCGCCTGTCGGCTCGTCAACTGAAAACGAAGCAGTGTCCAGTGTTGTTCGAGGCGCCGCTGGCCTGCGGGCTGCTCGGGAATTTCGTGCAGGCCGCCAGCGGTGGAGCACTTTATCGAAAAGCATCGTTCCTCGTCGACGCGCTTGGCAAGAAGATCTTCGCTGATCACGTCACGTTGCACGAAGACCCGTACCTGCCGCAAGGGCCGGGGTCGAGCCCGTTCGACGAAGAAGGCGTGCGCGGTATCAAACGCGATGTCGTCGCCGGCGGCGTGTTAACCGGCTACTTTCTTTCGACCTATTCCGCGCGCAAGCTCGGCATGCAGTCGACCGGCAACTCCGGTGGCTCATATAACCTCGAGATCCGGTCAAGCGCAACGCGACGGGGCGACGATCTGGCCGGGATGCTGCGTCGTCTCGGCACCGGATTGCTGGTGACCGATCTGATCGGGCAGGGCGTTAACTACGTCAGCGGCGATTACTCGCGTGGCGCCAGCGGCTTCTGGGTCGAGGGCGGCGAGATTCGCTATCCCGTCGAGGAAATCACGGTCGCCGGCAACCTGCGCGATATGTTTCGCAGCATTGTTGCAGTTGGCAATGATCAGGTTGTTCGCGGCAGCAAGATCAGCGGTTCTCTGCTGGTCGAAGGCATGACCGTCGGCGGCGCGTAGCCGCTGGTTTTGCCGGACTTGCGCCGCGCATCGCCGCGGCTACACTTGCGCGCAGAGAGCGAAAGGGGCGGCCGACGAGTTCACTTTGGCGGTTGCATCCGGGCAACCGTCTCGCTTTCGAGCAAATCTGCGACAGGAGACAACAATGCAACGTCGTTCATTCATGAAGAAAGCGGTGGCAGGCGCAGCGGTCGCGACAATCGCGGCGCCGGCAATCGCGCAGGCGCCGCAGATTCGCTGGCGCTGTTCGTCCAGCTTTCCCAAGGCGCTCGACACGATTTACGGAGCGGGCGACTTGTTTGTCAAGAAAGTGTCCGAGGCCACCGCCGGTCGTTTTCAGATCAGTCATCACGCCGGCGGCGAAATCACACCGCCGTTCGCAATCGTCGATGCCGTGCAACAGGGCACGATCGAGTGCGGCCATACGGCACCGTATTACTACTTCGGCAAGGATCCGACTTTCGCGATGGACTGCGCGATTCCGTTTGGCATGAATGCGCGCCAGCTGACTGCATGGATGTACGAAGGCAATGGCATGGCGCTGACGCGCGAGTTCTACAAGCCGTACAACATCATCAACTTCCCGATGGGCAACACCGGCGCCCAAATGGGTGGCTGGTACCGCAAGGAAATCAAGACGGCCGACGACATCAAGGGTCTGAAAATGCGTATCGGAGGTTTCGGCGGAACCATCTTGTCGAAGCTCGGAGGCGTGCCGCAGAACATCCCAGGCGGCGAGATTTATCCGGCACTGGAAAAAGGCACGATCGACGCCACGGAGTGGGTCGGGCCGTACGACGACGAAAAGCTCGGCTTTCACAAGGTCGCCAAGTTTTATTACTACCCGGGGTGGTGGGAAGGTGGTCCGCAGCTGTCGCTTTATATCAATCAGGCTGCGTGGGAAAAACTGCCGAAGGAGTATCAGGCGGTTGTCGAAATCGCGGCTGGTATGGCACATACAGACATGTTGGCGCGCTACGACGCCAAAAATCCCGCTGCGCTGCGCAGGCTGATCGGCGGCGGCGCGCAGCTGCGTCCGTTCGCCCGCCCGATCCTGGACGCCGCGTGGAAGGCCGCCAACGAACACTATGCTGAATTGAACAACACTAACCCGCGCTGGAAGAAGATGTACGAGGATTACGCGCGCTTCCGCGATGACCAGATTCGCTGGTTCCGTGTCACCGAGAACAGCTTCGACGACTTCATGGCGTCGGCCATCAAGTTGTGAATCGGCAGTCCGAAAAACAAGACCCCGCTACGGCGGGGTTTGTTTTTTCTACTTGGCTGACTTGAACAGATCCTCGAGATTGCCTCCCTTTTTCTCGTAGTCGGGCTGCTCAAGCTCCATCTTGACCTTGTCGGGATCGAAGTCGAGCGGCTTGTCGAGAAACATCGTAACCAGCTGTGGCCAGAAGATCACGATGATCACCATGATGATCTGCAACCCGACCCACGGCAATGCGCCCCAGTAAATGTCTGAGCTCTTGACGTCCTTCGATGCGATTCCACGCAAATAAAACAGCGCAAAACCGAACGGTGGGTGCATGAACGAGGTTTGCATATTCACGCACAGCAGCACCCCGAACCAGATCAGATCAATGCCGAGCTTATCCGCCACCGGAGCCAGTAGCGGAATGATGATGAATGCGATCTCGAAGAAGTCGAGAAAGAATGCAAGGAAGAACACAAAGATATTGACCGCGACCAGGAAACCGGTCTGCCCGCCCGGCAACCCGGCCAGCATGTGCTCGATCCACAAGTTGCCGTCGACGCCCTGAAACACCAGCGAAAAAATGCGCGAGCCGATCAGGATGAACACGACCATTGCGGTCAGGCGCATTGTCGATTCCATCGCCTGCCGTGTCAGCGCCCACGTCAATCGGCGATGCGCGGCCGCGAGCAGGATCGCACCGACCGCACCAAGCGCGCCGGCCTCGGTCGGCGTCGCGATGCCCGCGAAGATGGTGCCCAAGACCAGAAAGATCAGCACGATCGACGGCACCATGCCCCATAGCACACGGTTCCACAGCGCCCAGCCGCGCAACGTGCGCGCTTCTTCCGGCAGCGGCGGCATCGTTTTCGGCCGGAACAGCGACACGATAAAGATGAACAGCATGAAGATGAGGACCTGCACGATCGACGGGCCGAATGCTCCCTTGTACATATCGCCGACCGAGCGGCCCAGCTGATCGGCCAGCACGATCAGCACCAGCGATGGCGGTATTAACTGCGTGATCGTGCCGGAGGCGGCGATTACGCCGGTCGCGAGGCGCGGGTGGTACCCATAGCGCAGCATGATCGGCAGCGAGATCACGCCCATCGCAATCACCGACGCCGCTACCGTTCCGGTGATCGCGCCAAGAATCGCGCCGACCACGATCACCGCATACGCGAGTCCTCCTGGTACCCCCCCGAACAGCTGGCCCGTACCTTCGAGCAGATCCTCGGCCAGCCCGCAACGCTCGAGAATCGCGCCCATGAACGTGAAGAACGGAATCGCCAGCAGCAAATCATTCGACAGCGTGTTGAAGATCGAAAGCGGAATGGTTCCGAGAAATCCGGCCGGGAAAAAGCCAAGGTAGATCGAAAGAAAGCCGAAACCCAGCCCCAGCGCCGCCAGCGAAAACGCGACGGGAAAGCCGATCAGCATCACGGCGATTAACCCCGCGAACATCAACGGGGCCATCATGTCGATGGTCATTGCACCGGCCTTTCGTAGTGCGTGTCCATCTGCAATTCGCCGCGCAGATAGGCGATGCGCTTGATGATCTCAGCGACGCCTTGCACCGACAACAGGGCGAAGCCGAGCGGCAGGATGACCTTGAACGGCCAGCGAATCAGCCCGCCGGCGTTGCTCGACATTTCCCTAGAGACGTATGAGTCGACTGCAAACGGCCAGACCAAGTAAACCATCAGCACCGTCATCGGCATCAGGAACACGATCAGCCCAAGCAGATCGATAATCGCCTTGGTGCGCGAGCTGCGGCCGCCGTAGATGATGTCGACCCGTACGTGCTCGTTGACTCGCAGCACCTTGGACGTGCCCAGCATTACCATGCCGGCAAACATGTACCACGCAAGCTCAAGCCAGGCATTTGAGCCGCCGGCGAGCAAGTAGCGAATCGATGCGTTGCCGGCGCTGACCAGGCAGGCGATTAGTACTAGATACGCTGCGATGATGGCGAAGCGGTCGTTAAACGCGTCGACCCAGCGCGTGAACCTGAGCAGTCCGGCCACTTGTCCTCCCCCAGCGGCGATGTTACTGAAACGATCGCGTTTGGGGGGAGGATTAGAAAAAATGAGCGCTATTTCGTGCGCTGCGCCAGCCGCTGCCGCCAAACGGCGACTTGCGCATGGACTCGCTGCGGTGCGGTGCCGCCTGGATGATTGCGCGCAGACACCGAACCGTCGATCGACAGCGAATCGAATACGTCGTCGCCGATGGCGGGCGAGTATGTCTGCAGTTCTGCCAGCGACAGCGCCGAAAGCGCGATGCTGCGGCTCGCGGCTGCCTTCACCGCACGCGCCGCCGCTTCGTGAGCATCGCGAAACGGCACATCCTTTCGCACCAGATAGTCCGCCAGATCGGTAGCAGTCGAATAGCCTTCTTCAGCCGCGCTGCGCATGGCGTCGGCGTTGACATCGATGCCTGGCAACATCTCGGAAAACGCACGCAACGTGTCAGCCACGGTGTCGACTGTGTCAAACAATGGCTCCTTATCTTCCTGATTGTCTTTGTTGTAGGCCAGCGGCTGACCCTTCATCAACGTCAGTAATGCGACCAGGTGACCGGTGACTCTTCCGGTCTTGCCGCGTGCCAGTTCCGGGACGTCCGGATTTTTCTTTTGCGGCATGATCGATGAGCCGGTTGTGTAGCGATCGGGCAGTCGAATAAAGGCGTAGCGCGGGCTTAGCCAGATCACCAGTTCCTCGGCCAGCCGCGAGATATGCGTCATCACGAGTGCGGCGGCGGCGCAAAACTCGATTGCAAAATCGCGATCACTAACGGCATCAAGCGAGTTTTCTGCAATCGAGTCGAACCCCAGCTGCTTGGCGACAAGCGCGCGGTCGATCGGGTAGCTTGTCCCTGCAAGCGCGGCCGCGCCGAGCGGCAGGCAGTTGACGCGCTTGCGCGCATCGAGCAAACGGTCACGATCGCGCTCGAACATCTCGGCGTACGCCAGCAGATGGTGTCCGAACGTCACCGGCTGTGCGACTTGCATATGGGTGAAGCCGGGCATCACGGTGGCTGCATGCCGCTCGGCCAGTTCAACCAATGCGTGCTGCACGCCATCGATCAAACAAACGATGCGATCGATTTCGCCGCGCAGCCACAGCCGTAGATCGGTTGCAACCTGATCGTTTCGCGAGCGGCCGGTATGGAGCCGCTTGCCGGCGTCTCCGACCAGAGCGGTCAAACGCTTTTCGATATTCAGGTGAACGTCTTCCAGCTCAAGCTTCCACTCGAATTCGTTGCGCTCGATCTCGCCGCGGATTTGCTGCAGGCCACGCTCGATATCCGCGACATCCCTGGCGCTGAGGATGCCGCACTCGCGCAACATTGCCGCATGCGCAAGCGAAGCCTCGATGTCCGCAAGTGCGAGCCTGCGGTCGAAGCCGACCGAGGCCGTGTAGCGCAACACGAAGTCCGCCACCGGTTCGTCGAATCGGCCCGACCATGCAGTGCTTTTTGACCTTAATGCGTCGTCGGTTTTCGTGCGGTGCTCTGACATAATCGATCGAGGGGCATAACGGGGTGAGCGAGTATAAGTTCGTGAAGCAATCATCACCCACGCTTAAGGGACCGCTCGCACGCGCTGAGACCGCCGTGCCGACACCGCGGCGCGTGATTCCTGACGGTTGCAACATGGGCGTGCTGCTGCGGGTGATCGGCACCGTCGCCGCACTGGCGCTGATGGCGGCAGTTGGCGGATCGAACTCGATGGCCGATGCGTTGGCATCGCTGTTGCGCTTGATGTCCTTTGTCGCGCCAACCACGTTGCTGACGTTGATGCTGTGGTGTGCGGCGCGACGGATGCTCCCGTACCTGGATGTTCCGATCCAGCGCGGGGTTTCGTGCCTGATTCCCGCCATCGTGGCGGTGGCGGTTGCGCTGCTGTTCCAGATGCCGGGGGGTGAGTGGGCGGCGCTGGCGCACGGCGCAGTCGGCTTCGCGCTCGGCGCCGGATTTCAGCATTACTCGGAGCTGCGCGAGCGCGCATTCTCGCCGGCGGTAATCGAGGCCAAGTATCAGGCGCTGCAGTCGCGCATCCGGCCGCATTTCCTGTTCAACAGCCTAAATGCCGTGCTGTCGGTGGTTCGAACCGAGCCGGTCAAGGCCGAACGCATGCTCGAATCCATCGCCGAACTGTTCCGCGCAGTGATGGCGGACACGCGCAAGCTGGTGCCGTTGGCCGACGAGATCGAACTGTGCCGCAACTATGTGGAAATTGAGCAGACCCGGCTCGGGAATAGGTTGGCAGTTGACTGGCAAATCGGGGCATACCACCCCCGGGCAAAAATGCCACAGTTACTGCTGCAACCGGTGATTGAAAACGCGATCCGCTACGGGGCTGAAAAGACGGCGGGCCGCGCCGATATCGTCGTAAGAGTTCGACAAAACGGCTTCGTGTTGGAGATATTTGTCAGCAATCCGATTGCACCCGAGCGTCCAGAACGCGAAGGCAATCAGATCGGGCTGGCGAACATACGAGGCCGGCTCGCGCTGATCTACGACCTTGAGGCGAAGGTCGAGACCCAGACGCGACGCAATCGGTTCGAATTGACGATGACGCTACCGGTGGAAAGGCGGACCTGAAGGGTACGCGATGGAGCAAGGACAAGGCGATGTTGAACGTGATGATCGTCGACGACGAACCGCCGGCGCGCGCGCGTCTGAGTCAGGTATTGCGCGACTGTGCCGAGCAGGTTTCGCTGCAGTTGGTCGGCGAGGCCGAAGGCGGGATTCGCGGCCTGGAGGAAGCCGACCGGCTGCGTCCGGACGTGGTGCTGCTCGACGTCCACATGCCGGATATGAATGGAATCGAGGTTGCGCGCCACCTGGCGCAAAGAGACAACCCGCCGGCGGTGATTTTCATCACTGCATACGACGAACACGCGCTCGATGCCTTCGAAGTACAGGCGCTCGATTATCTGATGAAGCCGGTACGCGCCGAACGGCTGATCGCCGCGCTTGCGCGCGCCGAGCGTTTTCGCACGCACGAGCCGCGCATCGAAGAACTGGCAAAGACGATCGGCGCGGTGCGGTCGCATCTAACGGTATCGGAACGCGGCCGAATGATCCTGGTGCCGATCGACGACGTGGTCTTTCTGCGTGCCGAGCTCAAGTACGTCACGATCAAAACACGCACGCGCGAGTATTTGACTGAAGAATCGCTGACCGCGCTGGAAGCCGAATTCGGCGATCGCTTTGTTCGCATTCACCGCAACGCACTCGTCGCGCGCAGCGGCATTCTCGGTTTTCAGCGGGTGCGTGGCGCCGCCGATGAGGACGGCGAATCGTCCGAAGGACATTGGGAAGTGCTGCTTAAGGAAGCGCCTGACCGGTTGCCTATCAGCCGGCGACAGTGGCCTACGGTAAAGGCTGCTGCGAAGAGTTAGTTGGAGTGCGCTGCTAGACTGGCTGCACCAGATTCCCTTCACTCCCCACGGAAGACTTCTCGATGAGCGCGCCGGCTCGCGTTGTTATCGCGACGCGCGAGAGTCCGTTGGCGCTCTGGCAGGCCGAGCATGTGCGAAGCCTGCTGTCGAAGACGCCACGCTGGTCTGCAGATTGATCTGCTTGGCATGACAACGCAGGGCGACCGGATCATCGACCGACCGTTGTCAAAAGAAGGCGGCAAAGGGCTGTTCGTCAAGGAGCTTGAGCTCGCGCTCCTTGAACGACGCGCCCATCTCGCCGTGCACTCGCTCAAAGACGTGCCGATGCAGCTTGAGCCCGAGTTTGCACTCGCCGCGGTTTTGACGCGTGAGGATCCGCGTGACTGCATGGTGTCGAGCCGGTACGCGACTCTCGAAGAGATGCCGGCGGGCGCCCGCGTCGGAACGTCGAGTTTGCGGCGCGAGCTGATGCTGCGAGCGCGCTTTCCGCAGCTTGCGATCGGCTCGATCCGCGGCAATGTCGGCACCCGTTTGGCAAAACTCGATCGTGGCGAGTTCGACGCGCTGGTGCTGGCGGCAGCCGGACTGAAACGGCTTGGACTCGCAGCTCGCATTCGGCAGATCGTTCCAACGACCGTGTCGCTACCGGCTCCGGGTCAGGGTGCGCTTGGCATTGAGATCTCGCGCAACGATGCAGCCACGGCCGGGCTATTGGCGCACCTTGACGACGCAGCGACGCGCGCGGCCACGACGGCAGAGCGTGGCGTATCGCGCGGGCTCGGCGGTAGCTGCCAGATGCCGCTCGCAGCGTATGCGGAAGTCGAAGACAGCGCCCTGCGCTTGCGAGCGCTGGTTGGCAACGCCGCTACGGGCGAATATGTCGAGACGGAAGTGCACGGACCGGCCACGGAGCCCGACGCGCTCGCCGCGCGCGCGGTGCAGCGATTGAAGGACGCGGGTGCATTGAGACTGCTCGAGAGCGAGTAGGGCAGGGATACCGGAGCAATGGCGTCACTGGTCATCGTTACCCGACCGTCTGCTGGCGGGCGGCACCTTTTCGATCGACTCATCAAGCGCGGGTATCGCGCCCTCTGGTGGCCCGCATTCGAGATTGGACCGGCGCCGGACGGCAAGGCCGCGCGCGCCACGCTGACTCGTTTGGCGGACTACGACCTCGCGTTATTCGTCAGTGTGAACGCAGTGCGTGCTGCCGCGCTGTTGCTGGGCAATCCGTGGCCGGTTGGTACCGCGATCGGCGCGGTCGGAGCCGCGACGCGCGCGGCAGTTGAAGCTGATCTGCGGCCCAAGCTGAACGAACCCGTGATCGCACCGGACGTCGATGATGAATCGGGATCTGAAGCTTTCTGGCAAACCTGGCAAGCGCGCGGGCAGACGGCACGGCGCGTACTGATCCTGAGAGCTGAACATGGCCGCGAGTGGCTGACGCAGCGATTCATCGAGACGGGCGCACAGGTCGATGCGATCGCGGTGTATTCGCGACGGCCATATCGTTTGTCGGCCGGCGATGTTAGGCAGCTGCAAGACTGCATCGACGCTGCCGTCGTTCCGATGACTATCTTCAGCAGCAGCGAAGCGATCCCGTCGCTCGACGCGCAGCTAGGCGCTTCCGAGCAGGCGTGGTTGCGTGCAGGAACTGCCATCGCGACCCATCCGCGCATCGGCGAACAGTTGCGCGCTGTCGGTTATGCGCGTGTGATCGACGCCACCACTGACGACGATTCGGTAATCGCCAAGCTAGAATTCGCCGCGCGATAGCGTTGCGTAAGGCGGTTGCAGGGCGCAACCGTCGCGCGCCGCAAACAACCTGGCAGAGTGAGTGTCGCCGTGACTACTGAACCGCTGAACGTATCGCCGGCAATGGCGGAAACTTCTGCGGTACCAGCAGCGCCGGCAGCAGCTCCCGGGCGCCGCGGCTTGCTGTGGCTAGCGCTCGCCGCGTTGTTGATTGCGCTGTTCGCTGTCGTCTACTCGTATCGCCAGGTCAACAACGTCAAGCGTGAGTCGGCGCGCCGTCTGGGCGAATTGCAGCAGGCGATATCGACTGCAAATGAAACGGCGACGCGCGCCGACGCCGAAGCGCGCGCCGCGCGCCAACAGGCCGCCCTGGTCGAGGCGCGGCTGGCCGAAGAACAGGGTCAGCGTGAAGCGCTCGAGCAGCTGTATTCCGACCTGTCGCGCGGGCGCGATGAAGTCGTACTGGTCGAGGTCGAGCGCCTGATCACGCTTGCCGCACAGGAGTTGCAATTGAGCGGCAACATCGCCACATCACTCGCAGCGCTACAGACCGCCGATGCGCGGCTGTCACGCGCCGACAGCGCACGGTTCTTGCCGCTGCGCAGAGTGCTGGCGCGCGACATCGAGCGCTTGAAGGCGGCGCCAGCGGTCGACTTCACCGGCATCGCATTGAAGCTCGATCAACTTGCATCGTCGGTCGAGAGCTGGCCCTTGCTGGCTGAAGCGACAGTAGCGTCGACCGCTACAGCGGTCACGAAGGAACAGCAGTCAAACACCGCGCCGCCGGCGAATTGGTGGGAGCGGCAATGGCACGCTGTCCAGCGCGAGCTCGGCGAGTATCGCGATCTGGTCCGCATTCGGCACGTAGATGCGCCGGAATCGGTGTTGATCGACGCGCGGCAGCAAGCACTGGTCCGTCAGCAGCTGCGGCTGCGACTGCTCAATGCGAGACAAGCGCTGCTCGCGCGTAACGACCGACTGTATCGAGCCGATCTGACCGAGGCGCAGGCGCTGATGACACGCTATGTCGACACACGGCAGCCACAGGCGGGTGCTGCGTTGGCGGTGATCAAGCAGTTGGCGGCGACGGCGTTATCCGTCGAGCTGCCGGCGATCGGCGACACCATGGCGGCGATGCGCGCGGTGCGGACTGCGCCGACGCGCTGACGTCAGGAAGCGACGGCATGCGTTGGCTCAGTTCTGCATTGCTGCTGGCACTGCTCGCCGCATTCACCGCGCTATTCCTAAGAACCAATCTTGGCAACGTCGCATTGTTCGTGCCGCCTTATCGCATCGACGTTTCGGTGAATCTCGCGCTCTTTGCGCTGTTGTTGTTACTCGCTGCGGTCTATTGGGCTGCGCGTACAGTGCAGAAGATGGTCGATTTTCCGGAGCAGGTACGGTTGTATCGCGCGCGCCGCGAAGAAATCGGCGGCAATCGAGCGTTGATCGAGTCGATCAAGAATTTCCTTGAAGGACGCTTTGCACGCGCCGAAAAGTCCGCGCGCGCAGCTCAGTCATCGACGGCCACCGCGGGGGTCGCCGCCCTGATCGGCGCGCGCGCAGCGCACCGGATGCAGGAATACGTGCGGCGCGACGAGTGGCTCGAGCGAGCCGAAAATGATGGCGGTATGGACGCCGCTCGACTCGTGGCAAGCGCAGAAATGTTTGCTGAGCAGAGAGAAAACGAGGCGGCGCTGGCCGCGATCGATCGCCTGCAGGGCGAAGGCCGGCGGCATATCCACGCGATGCGAATTGCGCTCAACGCGAATTTGCAATCGGGTCGCTGGGAAGAGGCGCTAAAAGCGGCGCGCTTGCTCGAAAAACGCAGCGCGCTGCATCCGGTATTGGCACGCCGGTTGAAGGTAGCCATCTATCGCGAATTGATCTCGGCGCAGCGGCATGATCCGGCAGCGCTCGAAGCGATGTGGCGCTCGGTGCCCGAAGCGGAACGGCGCATACCCGAGATCGCGCTCGAGGCTGCCCAGTGGTTCAATCGGTCGGAGCCCACTCTCGGCAGGCTCGCGGCCGAATCGATCGAAGCAGCTCTGGCCGCGCAGCCGTCGGAGTGGGACGAGTCGGCCAGGCGTCTGCTCGACGAATATGCGAAGACGCGCGCAGTTCCGGCACGAGATCAGCTCGAGAGAGTAGAGGGTTGGCTAAAGGCCACGCCGTCAAGCGGAGCGCAACTCGTTCGCGCTTCACTGCTGCGCGTGGCCGGACTGATTTGCCTGCGCGAACAGCTATGGGGTAAATCGAAAACTTACCTGCTCGAAAGCCTAGCGGCCGATCAGCATCCGTCAACATTGCTCGCGCTCGCACAATTGTCCGAAGCGATCGGTGAGGAAGCGGGGGCGGCTGGATACTTTCGACAAGCGGCTGTCGGCTTCGCGAATCCGCCGAAGGCGATAGCAGAATCGCCGGCAGCAATGCTGCGTAGCGCGGCTGAAAGCCAATAGAAAACACGGATGAGCCTCGACAACGTTCCCGCTGGCCGCAACATTCCGGACGAATTCAACGTCATCATCGAAATTCCGGCGCACGCTGACCCGATCAAATATGAAGTCGACAAGGAAACAGGAGCGCTGTTTGTCGATCGGTTTATCGGCACGTCGATGCACTACCCGTGCAACTACGGCTATGTTCCGAAGTCGCTCGCCGCCGACGGCGATCCGCTCGATGTCTTGGTGATCACCCCGTTCCCGCTGCAGCCGGGCGTCGTGGTGCGGTGCCGGGCACTGGGCGTGTTGAAGATGGAAGACGAAGCGGGGGGTGACTCGAAGCTGCTGGCGGTGCCCATCGACAAGATCCTGCCGTGGTACAGGCACTGGCAACAATGGTCCGACATCGCTCCGGAACGTCTCGCGCAGATTCAACATTTTTTCGAGCATTACAAGGATCTGGAACCCGACAAATGGGTCAGGGTGATCGGGTGGGAAAGTCCTGAGTCCGCCCGGAAGGACATCCTGGACGCGGTGGCGGCTTACAAGAAAATGCCGTCTAACCCGGCGGCGTAGCCACCTCACCGCGGCCCGCTTGCGACGCAATGACGTTCAGCCCGAGCCCGCCCAGCACCAGGGCGGCGGCCGTGAGTTTCCACCACGTTATGGCTTCACCCAGCAGCCAGACAGCGCAGCTCATTGCAACGATCGGTACCAGCAGAGTAAACGGTGCAATCAGCGCTGCGGGGTGCTGGCGCAGCAGCCACGCCCAAATGCCGAAGGCGAGCAGCGTCGTGGGCCACGCCTGAAACGCCAGGCCTAACCACGCCAGCGTGTCCATCGCGTTGACGGTGGCTCCACATGGTGGCCGGACCCTCAAGCACGAGCGCAACCGGCAGCATCATTATCGATGCGGCAGCGCTCGCCCATACGACGACGGCCAGCGGCTGTTCGCTATGGATGCGCTTGACGATCACATTCGCGATCGCCCAGGAAACCGCGGCTGCCACAACGAGCAAGAATCCGATGCGCGTCGACGCCGGCAAATGAAACGCGACGAGCACGAGGCCCGCGCCCGCGATCGTGGCACCGACTAGCTGGATCGGCTTTGCACGCTCGTGCGTTAGCAGAGCGACCAGCCCGATCGTAAAGAACGCCTGAACCTGAATGACCAGCGATGCGAGGCCGGTCGGCATGCCTGCCTGCATCCCCGCGAACAACAGGCCAAACTGCACCGTAAATGCAAACAAGCCGTAACCGGTCACCAGACGCCACGACGGCTGCGGCCGTCGCACGAACAGAACCGCTGGAAACGCCGCCAGCGCGAAGCGCAAGACTGTCAGCGTCATCGGCGGGACATCGTTCAAGCCCCAGCGGATGACAACGAAGTTAAACCCCCAAATCGTCACCATTAGCAAAGCGGCGCGAGATGCGATAAGACTCACGAATACTCGTCACGCTCGTAGCGCCGTAGCGAAGGGGGTTTGCTTGGACTCCCCGAGGGGGCCGGTGCGCAGCACCGAGCCCCCAAATCGTCACCATGAGCAAGGCGGCCGCGAGATGCGTCCGAGTCATCCGCCAGTCGCCAGCGTGCGCAGTGCGCTGCGTTCGTTCAACTCGTCGAAGTACTCCTCGATGCCGCCGGTTTCACGCCGCAGATACCGCCCGACCGCGTCTGCGAATGCGGGATGCGCGAGCCAGTGTGATGAGTATGTCGTTACCGGCTCAAATCCTCGCGCCAGCTTGTGCTCGCCCTGGGCCCCGCCCTCAAACACTTTCAAGTGGCGTTCGATCGCGAACTCGATCATCTGGTAATAACTCGTTTCGAAATGCAGGCACGGCACGAACTCGAGCGCACCCCAGTATCGACCGTACAGACGCTCGCGATCGAACAGCGCGAGCGCGGCAGCGATCGGCCGTTGCTGGTGGCGTGCGACGACCATCAGCAATGTTTCCGGCATCGACTGCGCGATCTGCAGAAAGAACCGGTGGTTCAAATAGGGCGTCGAATAATGAGCCGCGTACGTGGTTGCGTAGCAACGCGTGAACAGCTGCCAGTCTGCTTCTGTGATTTCGCCGCCGACTTTGCGGTCGAAAGTCACGTCGGCGGCTGTGACCTTGCGCCGCTCCGCGCGGATTTTCTTGCGCTTCGGCTGCGAGAGTGCGGCAAGGTAATCATCGAAACACGAATAGTCTCGATTGAGCCAGTGAAACTGCACCGCGCGGCGCGTCAGCATTCCAACAGCTGCGAGTTGCTCGATCTCGTCAGGCTGCGCGAACAGCACGTGCAGCGAGGAAAGATCGGATGCGCGTGCGCGCGAGACGAGCGTACGCGCCAGAGCGTCTCGCGCGGATGAATCGCGCGCAATCAAGCGCGTGCCCGGCACCGGCGTAAACGGCACCGCGGCCAGCCACTTCGGGTAGTACTCGATGCCGTGTTGCTGATAAGCGCTGGCCCACGCCCAATCGAACACGTACTCGCCGTATGAGTGGTGCTTTCGATACAGTGGCACCGCGGCGGTCAATTGATCCCCACGCCACAGTGTGACGAACTGCGGTTCCCAACCCGACCGCGGCGACGCACATCCGGTTACATGCAGCGCGTGCAGGAACTCATGGCGCACGAACGGATCGCCGCGACCCGACGCCATCACCAGCGCGTTCCACGTGGCTCGATCGATCGTCGCCAGATCGTCAACGATGCGCGTGCAATAATCCGCCGCATCTGCCGGGTTGCTCATCATGAGTTCTAAAGTCAGAGTCGCGGTTGCGCAGTTAAATTGCACCGTCGGCGACTTCGAGGGCAACAGCAGAAAGATCGTCGAAGCGGCATCGCGCGCCGCTGCAGCAGGGTCCGAACTGCTGTTGACGCCGGAGTTGTCCCTGACCGGCTATCCGCCTGAAGATTTGCTTCTGCGCCGCTCATTTTACGCAGCGAGCGACGCCGCGTTGCAGATGCTCACTGCGCAGCTGCTCCAATTTCCGGATCTAAGCGTGATCGTCGGCCATCCCCTGGCGCGCGAGGGCCATCGGTTCAACGTGGCATCGCTGTTGCAGGGTGGTGTCGTGCTCGGCACATACTGCAAGCACGACCTGCCCAACTATGACGTGTTCGACGAGCAACGGTATTTCACGCCGGACAATCGCCCGCTCGTGTTCGAACTCGGCGGCACCGCATTCGGAATCACCATCTGCGAAGACACTTGGTTTCCGTATGCACCCGAGTGCGCCAAGTCAGCCGGCGCCGAGGTGTTGCTGGTATTAAACGGGTCGCCGTTTAATCTGGGAAAGCAGCAGCAGCGTCTCGACACGTTGCGGGCCAACGTGTCGCGCTACAAATTGCCGGCGGTGTACGCGAACCTGGTGGGCGGCCAGGACGAATTGGTGTTCGACGGTGCCTCGTTCGTGCTAGACGGCAGCGGCAAACTGGTCGCAAGCGCACCATACTTTGAGGAAAGCCTGCTGCTGGTCGATTTTGTCGACGGCGCGCCGCAACCCGGAGACGTAAGCCCCGAGCCGAGCGAAGAGGCTCTTGCCTACGCGGCGCTGGTGCTCGGGGTGCGTGACTATCTCGGTAAGAACAACTTTCCAGGCGCGATCATCGGGCTGTCAGGTGGCGTCGATTCGGCGTTGACGCTCGCAATCGCGGTCGATGCACTGGGGTCCGAGCGGGTTCGCGCGGTGATGCTGCCATCGCAGTTCACATCAACGATGAGTCTGGAAGACGCACACGAAACGGCGCACGCGCTGAACGTGCGCTACGACACGCTGCCGATCAAGCCGGCGTTCGACGCCTTCCTGTCCACCTTGGCGCGGGAGTTTCGCGGGCTTCCCTGGGATACGACCGAAGAAAATCTGCAGGCACGCATTCGCGGGACGCTTTTAATGGCGCTGTCCAACAAGTACGGCTCAATCGTGCTGACGACCGGCAACAAATCCGAAACCGCGGTCGGCTACTCGACCCTGTATGGTGATCTTGCCGGCGGCTTTGCAGTGATCAAGGACATTTTGAAGACACTGGTGTACCGGCTGTGCCGCTATCGGAATTCGATTGCGCCGGTGATCCCGGAGCGCATCCTGACGCGTGCGCCAAGCGCAGAGCTAAGAGACGATCAGACCGACCAGGATTCACTGCCGCCGTATGACATTCTCGATGAGATCATCGATCTTTACATGCAGCAGGGAAAGTCGATCGCCGAGATCGTCGCGGCCGACCATGAGGAGGCGATCGTGCGCAAGGTAGTGCGCATGATTCGAACGTCAGAGTACAAGCGGCGCCAATCGCCGGTTGGGATTCGCGTTACTCATCGAGGTTTCGGAAGGGATTGGCGGTATCCGATCACGAATCGTTTTCGCGAAGAAAGCTCCGCGCTCTAGAATCGGGCGAAAGCGCATTCAGAAAGTGACCATGAAACAGATCACCGCGATAATCAAGCCATTCAAGCTGGACGAAGTGCGCGAAGCGCTGGCCGATGTCGGCGTGACCGGACTGACGGTCACCGAGGTCAAGGGTTTTGGACGCCAGAAAGGCCACACCGAGCTTTATCGCGGCGCCGAATATGTGGTCGACTTTCTGCCAAAGGTAAAAGTCGAGGCGGTCGTACCCGAGTCGCTGACCGACCGCGCAATTGAGGCGATTACGAAAGCAGCGCGCACCGGCAAGATCGGTGACGGCAAGATTTTCGTACGCTCGGTCGAGCAG
Source organism: uncultured beta proteobacterium (assembly GCA_963824935.1). Taxonomy (GTDB): domain Bacteria; phylum Pseudomonadota; class Gammaproteobacteria; order Burkholderiales; family Burkholderiaceae_F; genus JACCZX01. Next base: position 125,127 of record CAWGRF010000029.1, read on the forward strand.
GTGATCCGCATTCGCACAGGCGAGGAAGGCGAAGCGGCGGTATAGACGGCGCTATGCGCTTCCGAGCTAAGCGGGCTTCCCCGCGGTCGGCTTGAGCAACACTACCACTGCGCCGCTGCCGCCCTCGGCCGGGCGAGCCTGACAAAACGCGATCACGTCCTCGCGTTGCGCGAGCCACACCCGGGTCTTGCCCTTCAGCACCGGCTGACGATCATGCGAGCCCAGTCCCTTGCCGTGCACGACCCTCACGCAGCGCAAACCACGCTTGACCGCCTCGCGCATGAAGCCTGCCAGCAATTCGCGCGCTTCGTCGGTGCGGCACCCGTGCAGGTCGATCTCATCCTGAATCACCCATTCGCCGCGGCGCAGTTTGCGCAGCACATCGTCGCCGACGCCGGGCCGGCGAAAAGATAACTCGTCGTCGGCATGCAGCAGCGTGTCGATCTCGAACTCGTCCGACACAGCAGCGATCAGTACCAGTTGATCGTCCTCGCGCCGCTTGTGCGCAAGCGGCGGATGCGGACTCCGCTTGTGCTCAACGCGCGTCTTGCCATTCAGCGGCGTGACATCGCCGATCGCATCGCGAAACTCATCGGCCGTCTTCGGCACCTGCACTTCCTGCGCACGACGCTCGGCAGCAGCCTCGTCTGCCTGCGCGCCGTTCCGCCTAGCGGGAGCGACGTCTCCTTCGGGCGACTGAGCGGTGGGCTTGCGTGCTTCGCGAGCCAATGCATCGCGCAGCGCTTCGAGCTGCGTCAGATGCGTGAACTCCTGCGCCATGCTGCACGCTTATGCCGCGAGCGCTTCAGCGGCTGGAGCGACGGCGTCGAGATTTTCCAGATATTTCTGCGCATCGAGCGCGGCCATGCAGCCGGTTCCGGCACTGGTGACTGCCTGTCGATACACGTGATCCTGTACGTCGCCGGCCGCGAATACACCGGGCACACTCGTCGCGGTCGCCATACCGGCAAGCCCGCCTTTCGTGATGATGTAGCCGTTCGTCATCTCGAGCTGGCCCGCGAAAATCTCAGTGTTCGGCCGATGGCCAATCGCAATGAACACGCCCTGCAGCGGAATCTTTTCGGTTGTGCCGGTCTGCGTGTTTTTGATGCGTACTGCGTTGACGCCGGAATCATCGCCGAGCACTTCGTCGAGTACGTTGAACGTCTTCATCTCGACTTTGCCTTCCTTCACTTTCTGCATCAGGTGATCGACGTTGATCGGCTCTGCGCGAAACTTGTCGCGCCGGTGAATCAGCGTGACTTTCTTGGCAATGTTGGTCAGATAAAGCGCTTCTTCGACTGCGGTGTTGCCGCCGCCGACAACTGCGACGTCCTGGTTCTTGTAGAAGAACCCATCGCAGGTGGCGCAGCCTGACACGCCCTTGCCCATGAATGCCTGCTCCGACGGCAAGCCCAGGTACATCGCACTGGCGCCAGTGGCGATGATCAGCGCGTCGCACGTGTATTCGCCAGAATCGCCGATCAAGCGCAAAGGTCGCTCGTCGAGCTTGGCGGTATGAATGTGATCGAAGATGACTTCGGTGTTAAAGCGCTCGGCGTGCGCCAAAAAGCGCGTCATCAACTCGGGCCCTTGCACGCCTTGCGCATCGGCGGGCCAGTTGTCGACATCGGTGGTTGTCATCAATTGCCCACCTTGGGCCAGGCCGGTCACCAATACCGGCTTTAGATTCGCGCGCGCGGCATACACCGCGGCCGAGTAGCCCGCTGGACCGGAGCCCAGGATGAGCACGCGTGCGTGTTTAGTGGTCGTCATATCAGCGAACTGGTTCCCTTCCGCGCAGTGAGCTGATTATATTGGGGCGGCCGCGAATAAAACGACGTCGAAAACCGGACGAATGGACTAGTCGTTGCCTGTGTCTTGCGCTGCGCGCGCGCGTGCCGCTGCCAGCCGGTAGTTAATAGCGCGTTGGCGGGCGGCCGCGAAGTATTCCTGATCGGTCATTCGTGTGGCTCTTCGCGGGCGCGGCGTCCGCACGGCCAACGCAAGAACGACGAGTGCGATACCGACAACGCCGATGATCAAAACGGCCTTCATTCGCCCGTTTCGTCGTCATCGCGATAGCCGGGCTGGACCCGATTAGCCTTGTAAACGGCACCTGCAACGCCAACCGCTACCACACCGGCAAGAAAAACAAGAATCAACGGACCCACGGTTCACTCCACGAGTAAGAACCGGAGACTCTAGATTCACGGAGGCGAGGTTGAAGGCGATTAAAGCGCCGGATTTACTGCGTGATTTGGCGCAACGACACAGCGTTACATCTGTCGAAAAAGATGGGTGTAGCTGTCCGACACAAGCAGCGTCTCACCGCGAGTCTTGAGCTTCACCGTCATTCGGCCGCGAAAGTCACGCGCGACGCCGGCGATCGACGTGGCGTTCACCAGCGTCGAGCGATGTATTTGCCAGAATTGATTCGGGTCGAGCTCCTCGACCAACTCCTTTAGCGGCTTACGAATCAGCGCTTCGCCGTCGCCGGTGACTACGCGGGTGTACTTGTTGTCAGCCTGAAAGTAGGCGACTTCATCGACCGTAATCAGCTTCAGGTTCTGCCCGACCGAAGCATTGATCCACCGCAGGTACTGCTTGCCTGCCGCGGCAGAGTGTCCATTGGATGCGATTTGCGCCAGGGTCGGGCCGAGTCGCGCCGGTGGCGTTCCCAGCCGCTGTTTCAGGCGCGACACCGCAGTGAACAGCCGCGCCGCCGAAATTGGCTTCAGCACGTAATCCACCGCGCCCTGATCGAAGGCCGCGATGGCGTGCTTGTCGTATGCGGTGACGAACACGACGTGGCAACGCTCGCTCGCCTGGCGCGCGACTTCGAGCCCGGTTGCTCCCGGCATCTGAATGTCGAGGAACAGCACGTCAGGCATGTGTTCGTCGAGCAGCCGCAGCGCCTGTACGCCATCGGACGCTTCACCAACGACGGCAAGTTCGGGCCAGAGTTGACCAAGCTGCTCGACCAGTTGGTGACGCAACGTCGCTTCATCTTCTGCGACGATTGCGGTCGGACTGGTCATCGCGCAGCGGACTCCGCGGCCGGAATGCGCATCGTTATCTGCGTAGTGCCGCTGAGTTCTTCGCACTCGAGCGACGCTGCGGCGCCGAATAGCCCCGTGAGCCGTTCGCGCACTCGTGCAAGCTCGGGATCGTCATCGCAATGATCGGGTAATGCAAACCGCAGCACGATGGCAATCTGGCTGCCAACGCGGCTGATGCCGATATTGATTGATTCCGGCAACGCACCAGATGGATGCCGCACCGCTCTTTGCAGCAATGGCAGCAGCAGCATCGGATAGAACAGAGCACCACGGCAGTCGTCGGGCAACGTGACGGTGAGCGCGGGATGGCCTTCGTGCAGCGACGTAACCACTGCGAGATAAGCGCGCACAAGTTCGATTTCGGCCTCGATCGTGGAACCGGGTTCGCGCAGTCGTGGCAATGCAACGCGCAGGTACGTGATCAACCGGTCAAGGTCGGTGGCAGCGCGGGAAGGGTCCTTGCGGTAAAGCTCCTCGATATCCACCAGTGAATCGAACAGGAACTGCGGCTCGACTTGGGCCTGCATCGCGGTCAATCGAGATTCGAGCACCTCGCGCGCGATCGCGGCTTGTTCGCGTTGGGCCGACTGGAATGCAAGCTGCGTCCCGGTGCGTCGGCGCAGGACTTCTGCGGCCGCAATAAACAGAAACGCGTACAGCGAGTACTGCAGCGTGGCACCTACATAAACGAGCCACACCGGGCGGGGGCTCCCTTTTCTTCTCCATGAGCGCCATCCACACTTCCTCGAGGCCGGCGGCATAGGAGATCGAACAACTCACGGCAGCCGCCAGCGCGCCGCTGGCGATGATTGCCGTGAATAAGCGCCATCGCTGCTTCGCTGCCTCCAACCGTCGATTGCACCGCCATCATCCAAGCGAGCAGCGCAAGACCGAAGAGCACGAACGCCGACAGCACCTCAAACATCATCAGTGTCGGTACGCCGGGCTTGCCGAGCTTGTCGAACATGTAAGCCCACGTGGCAACCGACATCATCATCGTTGCCAACAACACGGCGGCCGCGTGCCGCCAGGTCAGCTGTTCAGATACCAGCCGCCACGATGGCGACGCTTCGGCGGGCGCGCGATCGCGTGGCAGTACGGCGCTCATTGCGCGGCTCCGGTCAGCTCCAACGGCAGCCGTATCGACGCTGTAACCCCGCGTGGCGAACCTGCAGCGAGGTTTACGCTGGCGCGCACACCGTACAACGCAGCGAGCCGTGAGCGCGTGTTCGCCAATCCGACTCCGGCGCCGCTGCTGGCGGAGAACCCGGCACCGTTGTCGTGCACTTCGACTACGAGCTCCGCACCATCGCGGCGCGCTTTGATATCGATGCGTCCTCCCTCGGGCAGCGGCGACAGGCCATGCTTGATCGCATTTTCAACCAGTGTCGGCAGCACCATGGGTGGGACGCGCGCATCAGCCAGCGCAGCATCGTGAGCGATCGAAAAGTCCAAGCGTTCGAGCATGCGCATTTTCAGGATCGTCAGGAACGAACGTGCCAACTCGAGTTCGCGTGCAAGCGTCGAGCCTGATTCTCGCATCGTAGGCAGCGCGGCACGAAGGTAGTTGATCAGGCTTGCCAGCATTTCACGCCCCTGCGCCGGAACCGTTTCGTACAGCCGTTTGACGTTGGCCAGGGTGTTGAACAAGAAGTGTGGCTCGATCTGAGCCTGCAATGCCGACAGATGTGCTTCGACCATTTGCGCCTGCAACGCTTGCCGTCGGCATTCGCTGTCGGCGAGCCGCGCACGCTCGGCATCGTCTTCCCGAGTCGAATTGAACAGCCAGTAGGCAAGACCGCCGATCGCGGTCCACAACGCGAATGTCGACAGAAAGAAGCTCGGATGCTCGGCCAGTCGCTGCGTCACTGAAAACCCGGCGACGATCAGCCGCAGCGGAACGCTGACGGCAGCGACGATCGCCGACGTAAAGATGCCGAGCGCCAGCGCTCGGGATGGCTTCAGGCGCTTCGCTGCTGCGTAAGCGTCGGTCAGTGCGATGGCCATCAGCAGAAGCAGTCCACTGATCAGCGTTCCTCGCAACCCTCGAGACAAGCCAAAAAGCCACTCGTCCAGCGGCTCGTAATAAACACCGACCACGAAGCGGCCGAATACGAGCAACAGGCAGAAGTAGAAGACGACTGTGATCGACTTCAGATTCCACACGCGCGCAAACGCGGCGCGTGCGGCATCGGGGATCTCGAAGGCAAACGGGCTGGCCATGCGCGATTTTGCTCGGTGCCGCGGCAGGCTGCAATCGCCGGTGACGAACCGCGATCGCAAGGGAGCGAAACCGTCTCAATGCCGACGAATTCCTGCGATTTCGAGCAGGACCTGACTTCTATAATCGCCTCCTATGGCGGCAAGGGGAAGCTCAGGTGGTAGCGGAGGTGGCCGCGCGCAACGCGCGGCCGACGGTGTCTGGGTGCGTTCGCGGGCAACGGCAGCAGAAGGCAATAGTCGCCTGGCGCGCTTGCTGGCCGAAGCGGGATGGATTGTCGGCGCGGTGGCCGCGATCGCGATGTTCGCGATGTTGGCCAGCTTCAGTAGCAACGACCCCGCGTTCTCGCACACGGCGACTGCAGCCGGTGTCGAGAATATCGGCGGCCGATTCGGCGCCTGGGTTGCCGACATTGCGCTGCTGCTATTCGGGTTATCGGCGTATCTGCTGGTATTCGGTCTGGCGATCACCGTGGTGCGCGGATTTCGCAAGCTGCACCGTGCCGACAGCGGCGATCCGCTAAGCGACGATCTGCCGGCGTATGCGCACGGCATCGGTTTTGTGCTGCTTCTGTTTGGCGGTGTCGCCCTTGAGGCGCTGCGCTTTCATACGCTGGGCATCGCGTTGCCAGGTTTGCCTGGAGGTATCGTCGGGGGCGCTGTCGCGCGCTTTCTGCAGACAGGTGTCGGCTTTACCGGCGCGACCGTAATCCTGTTGGTGGCGATCGCGATCGGCTTGTCGCTCTTCCTCGATTTCTCCTGGCTTGCTGTAGCCGAGCGGCTCGGCGGGTTTCTGGAAGGATTCCCGCGCCGCGCCCAACGCAAGCGCGAGGAGGCCGAAGACCGTGCGATCGGTGAAGCAGCGGCCAAAGTGCGCGAAGCGGCGCTAAGCGATGAGCGCGAGCGCATCGAAGAAGCGCCGCCCGTACACATCGAGCGCGCTGCCGCGCACGTCAAGCCCTCCGAGCGCAAGCAGAAGGAAAAGCAGGTGCCGTTGTTTGCCGAGATGGCCGACGCACGATTGCCGCCGCTCGATCTGCTGGACGAGCCGCCACCGAATCTCGAGGCGATTTCGACCGAAACGCTGGAGTTCACATCGCGCTTGATCGAAAAGAAATTGCGCGACTTTAACGTCGAAGCCATGGTGGTTGCGGCGTACCCGGGGCCGGTGATTACGCGCTACGAGATCGAGCCGGCAGTCGGCGTCAAGGGCAGCCAGATCGTCAATCTTGCGAAGGATCTGGCGCGCGCGCTGTCTCTGGTATCGATTCGCGTCGTCGAAACGATTCCCGGCAAGAACCTGATGGGGCTCGAGCTGCCGAATCCGAGGCGGCAAGCCGTAAGGTTGTCGGAGATTCTCGGCTCGGCTGTCTACAACGAAAGCCATTCGCTGCTGACACTCGGACTCGGCAAGGACATTTCGGGCAAGCCGGTCGTGGTCGATCTGGCGCGCATGCCGCATCTGCTCGTCGCCGGCACCACCGGGTCCGGCAAGTCGGTCGGCCTCAACGCGATGATTCTTTCGATCTTGTACAAGGCCGATCCGTCGCAGGTGCGAATGATTTTGATCGACCCGAAGATGCTGGAGCTCTCGGTGTACGAAAGCATCCCGCACCTTCTTGCGCCGGTCGTCACCGACATGCGCGAAGCCGGCAACGCTTTGCAGTGGTGCGTGGCCGAGATGGACAAGCGCTATCGACTGATGAGCAAGCTCGGCGTGCGCAGCCTGATGAGCTACAACCAAAAGATCGCGGATGCCCGTGCCAAGCACGAATTCGTCGCCAATCCCTTTTCGCTGACACCCGAAGAGCCCGAGCCGCTCGAAGCCTTGCCGATGATCGTCGTCGTGATCGACGAGCTGGCCGACCTGATGATGGTGTCGGGCAAGAAGGTCGAAGAGTTGATCGCGCGCATCGCACAGAAAGCGCGCGCATCGGGCATGCATCTGATTCTCGCGACGCAACGGCCGTCGGTCGACGTGATCACCGGCTTGATCAAGGCGAATATTCCCGCGCGCATTGCGTATCAGGTGTCGAGCCGCGTTGATTCGCGCACGATTCTCGATCAGATGGGGGCCGAATCGCTGCTCGGGCAGGGCGACATGCTGTATCTCGCTCCCGGGACCGGGTTGCCGGCCCGTGTGCACGGCGCGTTCGTCGCCGATGCCGAAGTGCATCGCGTAGTCGACGTGTTGAGATCGCGCGGCGCGCCGCAGTACGTAGAGGGCTTGCTCGAGGCTCCGGAAGCGAGCGGCGAGAACGGGGAAGGTGGCGCCAGCGGCGGTGTCTACGCAAACGAGGCTGACCCGTTATACGACCAGGCGGTTGAGATCGTGCTGAAGAACCGTCGCGCGTCGATCTCGCTGGTGCAACGGCACCTTCGCATCGGATATAACCGGGCCGCGCGCTTGCTCGAAGACATGGAGCGTGCAGGAATGGTCTCCGCGATGCAAAGCAACGGCAATCGCGAGATTCTGGTGCCGGCGCGCGAAGGCTGACTGTTTCAGGGCGTTAGGAGTCGGATGTCGAAGTGTTTACGGATTGGTCTTGCAATCGCGTGTCTGTTCGCTGCGAACGTGCACGCTGCGGCGCTCGATCAACTGCGCAGCTTTCTGACGCAAACGACGAGCGCACGCGGCGAATTTGTTCAGCGCGTGACACCGCGTCAGGGAGCCAAGCCGCAGCCCGCGGCTAGTGGGCAGTTCGTTTTTCAGCGTCCCGGCAAATTCCGCTGGGTGTATGAAAAACCATACGAGCAGTTGATCGTTGCCGACGGCCAGCGGCTTGTCATGTTCGACAAGGACCTGAATCAGGTCACGATCAAGAAGCTGCAAGCCTCGCTGCCGTCCAGCCCGGCGTCGATCTTGTTCGGTTCGAACGAGTTCGAAAAGGAGTTCGAGATCAGCGACGGTGGAGCACGCGACGGTCTTGAGTGGATCGTCGCGCGCCCCCGCGCCAAGGACACGACGTTCGAGCGAATCGAGATCGGCTTTCGCGATGGATTGCCGGCGGCAATGTTGGTGGCCGATGGGTTCGGTCAACTGACGCAGCTCACCTTTTCGAAGGTCGAACGCAATCCGAAGCTCGACGCTGAGGCCTTCCGCTTTACCCCGCCGAAAGGTGCGGACGTTCTCGAAGACAAGTAGTCGTTCGACTAATCCTTGGCCGACCGGTGCGGTACATCGGGCTTAAAAAAAACCCAGTGCGCCTGTGGAAATTTGGCTTGAATCGAATCTTCCACGCGGTTGATCGCTGCAATCAGTTGATCTGCGCTGGCCGCCGGCGCCATCTCGGCACGAACCGCCACGATCAAGCGGTCACCCCATTGCAGCGTAATCAGCCGCACGATCGTTTTGACCTCGGGCTGCGACCTGATGTGTTGCTCGATCTCCTTTCGCAGCGTCGGCTCGGCCGATTCGCCGACGATCATCGCCTTGATCTCCCACGTGATCACGATTGCAACGATGACGAGCAATACACCGACGGCTATCGAACCGAGGGCATCGAACAGCGGGTTTCCGCTCCACATCGCGAGCAGGACGGCGACAAATGCAAAGACAAGGCCGCCGAGCGCGGCGATGTCTTCGCCAGCCACCACCATCAGCTCCGATTGACGCGTCTCGCGAAACCAGCGCCAGAAACTGCGGCCGGCCTGCACTTTGCGAATCTCGCGCAGCGCGCCCCATAGCGAAACCATCTCCAGGACGATCGCGATGCCGAGCACGATCAGCGCGACTACTGCGTTGCGCAGCGGCTCCGGTCGCGGTCAGCCGGTGATAGCCCTCGTAGATCGAAAACAGCCCGCCGACAAAAAACAGCAGCACCGCGACCATCATCGACCAGAAGTACACAACGCGGTGCTGGCCGAGCGGGTGTTCTTCGGTCTCCGGACGCTTCGCCTCCCGCATTCCGAGCAAGAGCAGAAGTTGATTGGTGGCGTCGGCGACGGAGTGGATCGCTTCGGCCAGCATCGCGCCGGAGCCCGTGTACGCAGCGGCGCCGAACTTGGTGACGGCGATTCCGCTGTTCGCTCCGAGCGCGAACAGGATGGCCCTGGTGCTGTCGGCTGCCATGCTCAGCGCGTCGCGCGAACGACTACTGAGGTTTGATCGCCAGCAACTCGACTTCGAACTGCAAGGTTGAATTCGGCGGAATCGCACCGCCGCCGGCGCCTTTCTCGCCATACGCGAGTGACGGCGGGCAAGTGAGCTTGGCCTTGCCGCCGACCTTCATCCGCTGCACGCCTTCGGTCCAGCACTTGATGACTCGATTTAGCGGAAACTCGGCCGGCTGGCCGCGTTTGTGCGAGCTATCGAACTCCTTGCCGTCGGGAAACGTGCCTTTGTAATGCACGCGCACGACGTCGGTTTCCTTCGGACTGGCACCGGAGCCTTCGGTCAGCGTTCGATACACCATGCCCGAGGCGGTCTTTATCGCGCCCTTCTCGGCGGCGGCCTTGTCGATGACATCGCTTTGCGCCAGTGCGGCCGACATACTTGAGGCGAGGACGATCGCCACCAACTTGTTCTTCATCGCGTTCCCCTGGGTGTCCACGTAGCAAGGGCGGATGCTAGCCTGTCAATGACATTTTCCCCAACGATGCAGGACCTGTTCACGACTCCAGTCGCCGGCGCGCCGCTCGCCGAGCGCATGCGCCCGCACACCATCGACGATGTGGTCGGGCAATCGCATTTGCTCGGACCGGGCAAGCCGCTGCGTGTGGCGTTCGAGTCGGGCAGGCCGCACTCGATGATCCTGTGGGGACCGCCGGGTGTCGGCAAAACGACGTTGGCGCGCTTGATGGCCGCTGCGTTCGGACTGAATTTCATCGCGATCTCGGCGGTGCTGGGCGGAGTGAAGGACATCCGCGATGCCGTCGAGCGCGCGCAGGTGACGCGCGCGCAGTCCGGCAAGCCGACGGTCGTGTTTGTCGACGAGGTGCACCGGTTCAACAAAGCGCAACAGGATGCGTTCCTGCCGCACGTCGAGTCTGGCTTGTTCGTGTTCGTCGGCGCCACGACCGAGAATCCATCGTTCGAAGTGATTGGCGCGCTGCTGTCGCGCGCCGCGGTCTACGTACTGCAGCCGCTGACGCGCGACGAGCTCGAAACGCTGCTCGATCGTGCGCTGCACTCGGAAATGACGAGCATTGTCGATCGACGAAACGGCACGCGCCATGTTGTTCGACCTCGCCGATGGCGACGCCAGACGTCTGTTAAATGCGCTGGAAGTTGTGGCCAATGCGGCGCGCGAGCGCGAGCTTTCCTCGATTGACGCAGATTTCCTGCGCGACTCGTTACCGGCGACGCTGCGGCGCTTCGACAAGGGCGGCGAAAATTTCTACGACCAGATTTCAGCGCTGCACAAGTCGGTGCGTGGCTCCGATCCCGACGCGTCGCTCTACTGGATGGTGCGCATGTTCGATGGCGGCGTCGATCCGCGTTATGTCGCGCGCCGCGCGATTCGTATGGCCACCGAAGACATCGGTCTGGCCGATCCGCGCGCGCTCGAAGTCGCACTCGCAGCTGCAGACACGTACGAGCGGCTCGGCTCGCCCGAAGGCGAGCTCGCGCTGGCGCAGGCGATCGTTTACCTGGCGTGCGCGCCAAAGTCCAACGCGGTGTATCGCGCGTACGGCGCGGTGCGTGCCTTCGTCGAGCAGGACGGATCCCGCCCGGTGCCGATGCATCTGCGCAATGCGCCCACGCGCTTGATGAAAGATCTCGGCTATGGCGAAGGCTACCGCTACGCACACGATGAAGCAGGCGCGGTCGCCGCAGGCGAAACCTATCTGCCCGAAGGCGTGGCCGCGCAACAGTGGTATCAGCCGACCGATCGCGGAATCGAGAGCAGAATTGCCGAACGCCTCGCCGAATTGCGTCGCTTGAATGCGACGGCAGCACAGCAGCCTTCACACGAATCCAAATAGCAGTTGCGCCAGTCAGTCCGAGCAGACAGAATTCGGCCATGCCAGCCGGAACGCCATTGCTGCTTTATCCGCGAAGTTCGGTGCCGCCCGCTTGAACTCGGGCGCGTGTTTGCGCGCCAACCAAACCCGTTTACATGTATCTCGGTTCGCGCATGCGAGCCGACGAAGCTCGATCAGTTAGAGGCGGCCATGCTTGATATCGCGCTATTACGCAAGGACATCGGAGCCGTTGCGGCCCGATTGAAGACGCGACCGTACGAGCTTGACGTTGAAGGTTTCAACGCACTCGAGGCCGAACGCAAGTCGGCGCAGATCAAGACCGAAGAGTTGCAGAAGCGGCGTAACGATCTGTCGAAACAAGTGGGGGCGTTGCGGGCGAAGGGTGAAGATGCATCAAGCGTGCTGGCCGAAGCCGCGTCAATCCCCGAGCAGGCAAAAGTACTGGAGAACCGGCTGGCGAGCGTTCAGGATCGCCTGCGACAGATGATGCTGGAGGTGCCGAATCTTCCGCATGAATCGGTTCCCGTCGGCGACTCGCCTGAAGACAATGTCGAAGTGCGCCGCTGGGGCACGCCTCGCAGCTTCGACTTCCCGGTCAAGGATCACGTCGATGTCGGTGTGCCGCTCGGACTCGATTTCGACACCGCCGCCAAACTGTCCGGCTCCCGTTTCGTGCTGATGCGCGCGCCGCTTGCGCGCCTGCATCGTGCGCTCGCTCAGTTCATGCTCGACGTGCAGACGCGCGAGCATGGTTACACCGAGGTCTACACGCCGTACATCGTCAACGCTGAATGCCTGATCGGCACGACCCAGCTGCCGAAGTTTCGCGACGACATGTTTGGGGTGACCCGGGGCGGCGGTGGGGACGACAAGGAAGAAATGTATTTGATCTCGACGTCGGAGATCTCGCTCGCGAACACGGTCCGCGAAGAGATCTTGCGTGAATCGGATCTGCCCCTAAAGCTCACTGCTCATACGCCATGTTTTCGTTCGGAAGCGGGCAGCTACGGCAAGGACACGCGCGGCATGATTCGTAATCACCAGTTCGACAAGGTCGAACTGGTGCAGATCACACACCCGGCCAAGTCGTACGAAGCGCACGAGGAAATGGTGCGGCACGCCGAAGCGGTGCTGCAAAGACTCGAGCTGCCGTACCGCGTAATGCTGCTGTGTACCGGCGACACCGGCTTCGGCTCGACCAAGACTTACGACCTCGAAGTCTGGCTGCCGGGTCAGAATGCCTATCGCGAAATATCGTCGTGCTCCAACTGCGAAGCGTTTCAGGCGCGACGGATGCATGCACGCTTTAAGAACGCGCAAGGCAAGACCGAATTGGTGCACACCTTGAACGGCTCGGGACTCGCGGTGGGTCGCACGTTGGTCGCCGTACTGGAGAACTACCAGCAGGCCGACGGCAGCGTCGTCGTGCCAACTGCGCTGCGGCCATTCATCGATGGCCTTGAAGTGATAAAGCCGGTCTGATACGAAGCGCGTCGATATAATCCGCGCTCGCGCCGGAGAGGTGGCAGAGTGGTCGAATGCGCCGGATTCGAAATCCGGTTTACTCCTCTGGGGTAACGTGGGTTCGAATC
>CAWGRF010000030.1:0-373737 GCA_963824935.1 uncultured beta proteobacterium
ATCGTATTCACGCCGGGTGCACCCACGTCAACAGTCGTCGCCCCGTAGTTACTAAATGATGCTAGTGAATAGGATTGATCCCAGCGCCGCCGCGCAAAGCACATTGTCCTGTGACGAGTTGCAAGGCCACGCGGGAGTTGTGTCGTTATTTACGCCAATCCCGTTCGAGTCGCCGTTGCCTGCCGCAATAACGACGATGACCTTATTGTTTCTTGCGTTGGCAATTGCGCCTTCCACTGCTGGATCAGGATTCGGCCCTCCTAAACTCATATTTATCACTTTTGCTCCGTTGGAAACGGCGAAGTCGATACTTTGCATCAACGACACAGACGTGTAGCCTCCGATGGAGGATCTGGCGCGAATAGCCATGATCTTGGCTTGCCAGCACACTCCAGTAGTCCCGAGACTGTTATTGCCTACGGCGCCAATAGTGCCGGCGACGTGCGTTCCGTGGCCACTACCGTCATCGGGCGCAGGCATTGGATCATTGTCATTGTCTCCAAAATCGTAGCCATGGTTGGGAAAACCAGCAGCACTTCCATCCCACATGTTCGCAGCCAAATCCTGATGCGTGTAGTTAACTCCTGAATCGATGACCGCAATCACAACGCTTCTGCAATCGGTAATGCGGTCCCAAGCAGCCTCCATATCCATGTCCTCACCGGCACGGCCTGGATTGTTTGTGGGGTACGAAGGTGAACCGATTGTTTGCCGTTATTCTTCAGGCCCCACATTTGCGCGTAGTTGGCATCGTTGGGTATAGCTAAGTCTTTGTAGATGTAATTTGGCTGAACCAGCTCGACATTGGAATCGGCTGCGTAGCGGGCGATGGCCTGTGATACATCGACTCCCTGTGGCAGTTTTATCTGGACGTGCCCCTGCTTTGACAACTCGCGCATCTGGTGTCCACCATATGCCGCTATCGACTGTGCCTTGAACTGCTCTGAAATTTGGGGCTTGAATTTCACAAGAATCTCGTCGGCCACGAACGTCTGTTGCTGGGGCAGACTTTGCATGCGGCGCACCGGGGGCTGCCTAGTAACCGCCGTTGCAACTGCGCCAAAGAAAAGACCAGCTGTCGCCACGATGAGGACTAGCTTGGTACCTGTGCAATGTTTTGACATCGCTGCTCCTCTAGGGAACGGTGATTGACATTTGTGTTGAGGGCACACTGCCGCGCTGTTCAGGCCCGAGTACGCCACAACTTTGAAGTAGTGCGTGCCCGATGGCAGCGTTAAACGCGTGCTCGTTGGAGCACTACCTGACACAAATGGCACGTCGACCACGTTAGGCGCCGGCACGCTGAAACCCGAAGTGGATGCGTAATAAACCTTGTAGCCGCCCCCAGCACTGTTCACTGCAGCCTCACGATTCGCCGTCCACGAAACCTGAACATTTGGCGGTGGTGGAGGCGGAGGACCGGCTGCTGCAGGTGGTGCTGCACTGTCGCTTCCGCCACCTCCGCATGCTGCTAGTAAGAGTGAGCACAACAGCAGCATTACGCTCAGTTTGTTCTTCAACATATGTCCCTTATTTGACTGGTTTGAGGGAATCGCATCGCCGCGCGCACAGCCTCACAACTAACATTGGTCACGCGAAACTGCGGACGGAAGGTAATGAAGGTCTGGATCAACTCATCGATGGAGTTGTCGTGAAAAGGCCAACCAAACCATCTACCCTGCTCGCTTAATACTCATCGACGGTAGTCGTATCGCCTGCTCGAGCTAGTACCCACGCCCGAACGTGACGCGTTGTCAGTGTTGACGTTACCTATGCCTAACGGCAGACTGTGTTCAACACGGTGAGCGACTCTACCTAGTCGCGCTACAAAGAAGAACGCGGGGGATAAGCTGAAGTAGTGAACGAACTTGGCCCGGTCTCCGCTCGTCGCCGGCCGGAGATGTCCCAACGGAGATGGGACGATTGATCAATGTTAGGCCGTAACTTTGATTACGCGAGGGCCTAACTCTGACGATGCGTAGCTGGCCGGGTTGTGGAGGTTGCGCTGGAACGAGGTGACGTCGACGCCTGGCTCACGGGATCAGTGGAGCGGGCGAGAAGTCTTACCCGCTTGACTCCGGTGAGTTTTCCGCCAACCCTCTGCGCGCTTCCAGATCGCCGCAGGGCTTACTCACCACTTTCGGGTCTGGGCCCGGCGGCCAGGCCGTGTCGTCGGTCTGGAAGACCATCGTATTCACCTTGCGGGCCAGTGGCGTCGTCGTCGGGCGCGGCCTTGGTGACGGCCGCCGACACTGCGGCGACAACAAGGTCGGCCAGTGGACTGCCTGTGCTCGAGGTTTGCGGCGTGTATTGCAGTTGCTTGCCCGCGCGCCACAGTTCTTCGCCGTTGCGCGACACAAGTCGATAGTCGAGCTGCACCGTAACCGTCGTCGAAAGCACCGCGTACTGGGCGTCCCAGCGGCTGATCGCGACGTACAGGATGGCATCGGCCCCGAAGTAGCTGGCGAGTTTCCTTGGGTCGGCCTGCCGAATACGCTCGGGCTCATACATCCCCTCCTGTTCCAGCACGACCTTGACCGTGTTCACCGGGAAGACGTGGCTCAGCCCTTTTCCGCCAGAGGAATCGTCAGCGTACTCAGCATGTAATTGCCCGCCTCGACATACAGCGAGTTGTTCTCGACCGGTACGATCGAAAATGAGCGGGGCGCACCCCGACAACGCCGATTGGTCCTGTGGGACCTTCTGCGACGCGCATCCGGCGAGCCAGAGCAGGCTTAGAACGACAAGGGTTCGCTTCATTTTGACTTTCCTCGTTCAGGTCGCTCAAGAGTGGCCACCAAGGCCTTCATGAGCGGCGCACTTTCCGGCCATGCAGCCGCTTCTTTCTTGTAGTACGTGATCGCAGTCTTGCCGTCACCGCCCTCCAGGTCGAGGGTGCCGAATCTCGGCGTGGATCCCGGGTGGAGGCAACTGGCCCGACTGCTCGAGCGCGCGCGCCTGCGTTTCAAGCTTCAGCAGAAACGCCTGCGCCGTCGTCGGGATCCTTGTAGTCGCATAGAGCTCTCGGTCGTAGTTTTGCCATTCGTAGCGCGACCCCGTGCTAGCGCAACCGTTAAGTGCAAGCAGCGCTACGCCAACGACCAGCAACAAATTGAATCGCATATCAGTTCACCAAGAGCGTCTTGCTAACACCGTCCGAGACGTACACGCGTCGTTGAAGACAGCTCGGCCGTTCGTCGTCAACGCGCACCAGATGATTTCCAGGCAAGACTCGCATCGTGGCTTGTAGATACGAGGCAACGCTCCCCATATCGAGGTTGTCGACAAACACGCGCAGCCGCGAAGCGTCGAGCGAGCTGTTCACGACACGAAACGAAAGCTGCGGGCGCATGTCGACGACCCCGTGCTTCTCGGTCGGCATCTGAACGCACCCGGTGACGCTCCCAATCAGCAGCGACATGGCAATGATCACGGTGGGCTTCATGGCTATTCCTTGGCTCTCGCCGACGAGGGACTTCGCCGTTTGTCCACTCAATGAACCGGCAACGACGGTGACGATCGAGCCCTCGTTCGTATCGTTGTCGCCAAACGTTGATTCGACCCGAACTTCGGCGACGGTCTTGCCGGGCAAGGTAACGTCGAAGCCGGTCTGGGGAGACTTCACTTTCTGGCCCGCTGTCTGAACCAGAAAGATCATCCCTGGCGCAAGCCCCTGGGCCTTTCCACCGCTAATGAATGCACGGTCCGACTCGACGCTCAGGAAGTGTGTTGTCCACGGTCGTGCCATGAGCTCCGTGGTCAGCCTGTTCACGACTTCCGACACAGCTTGGCGCAGCGCGGCGTCACCGAGCGTTCCATCGTAAGACGCCTGCGAACCGAAGCCTGCGACGGAAGCGGTCTCTGTCGATGCTTCGCCCGAGCCGCTTGTCGAAAAGAAGACACGGGCCGAACCGGTATCCACGAGGCGAACGTCAACTTTTGCGAACGCAACCTGCTTCTTGCTTTGAGACAGAAAGCCCGTCTCACCAACGACCTTCCTGCCGAACTCCGTCAGCGAGCCAACGACGAGCGCGTCGGCTCCGACCAGACTCAACTGTTGACCCGCAAGGGAGGCCTCTTCCTTCACTCGCCCGATATCCGGACGCTCGAGAACGATGAAGTTGCCTGATTCAACGAGCGCCTTGGCCATCATGTCGCTCACTTGTTTGCCAAGAGGATCGCCGGCGCTGTCCCGTAACAGCACTGCCTGGCCGTAGCGCGTCTCGTTCGAAACTCGCCCGATAGCCACCTTCCGCTTAAGAACAGGACGGGCAGGCGCGGTCTGGGCAACTGCGCGCTGAGCTGCCCGTTGCGCTTCAACGGACTGGGGCCCCTCGACTTTTGCAATCGGCGGTGTTTGGGTAGCGCACGCGGACAGCAGCACGGCAGCAAGCGTCGCTAAGGCGCGTTTCCACATTTGTCGTCCTTCCGTCAATCCGCTAACCGAGCACCACTTGTCCTCGCGGGCGGGTCGGCACGGACTCTAACTAGGTCAATCAGGTCGACGGCTTCAATTAAGAGTGCCTTTGCAATGCTTTTCCTTCGTACGTCGCACGATTTAGCAGGTTCGCTGTTTATTGGGCGTTTGGCTCTTCCGTGAGCGGTAAGCACGGATCGATCGATGCCCAGGAGACCCTGGCGAACTTGCCGCTGCCCTTGTTGAGCTGCCTCCTCTCAAGCATTCGTGACTCGAACTCGAAGTCGGAAGATATGCGCACAACGATTACCTTGTTGAAATTGCCGCTGCGCTTTAGCTGAATCTTGTGCTTCTTCTTCTGTGGGCTGATCGTCTTGACCTCTACATGGTCATTTCCGATTCGGCCATCTGCCCCCGGTGCGCACGCCTTGTTTCTCTTTAGGCCGTAACGAAGCTCGGCGTAGATCTCCCCAAGCTCACCAAAGATTGGAAGAAAGCGGCCCGTGACTTCTTTGTATCTGATGGCTGTGTCCACTAACTCTGCGAATACCTCTATCAGCTCGACATTGGCGCCGGGAAATTCGTTCTGCCGCTCTTGCCGAGGTAGCTGACCGTTGATCCAATCCCAGCTGATGAACTCACCGTCGTCCCAGATGCCATCCGAGATGTCTGAGTAACTGCATCCAGTCATCTCGCACTTCATCACTGCCTTCTCCCTGATCTCCAGCGTTCGACATGAGGCGTTGCCCACAAGCGCAGCTGAATCAAGCTCATACAGTGGTGCGACCGCGTCGCACGACGTGCTTGAGATTGGCTGCGAGCTCCGCCAAGCTACCTTGATACAGCCAGATGACCCCGCACATCCCGTACAGCGAAAGGGACGCGGGCCAGTTTGCATCGCGCATCAGCTCGAGCGCCACAGGATCTACCGCGCGCCAGTAGAGCCAGTAACAGCCATCGACAGTGAACCAGGTAAAGAACACCATCGCAGGCCATAGATTCCAGCGCCGCTCCAACATGACTCTCATCGACCAGGGTGCCGTCAGATAGGCGAGAAATCCCATGATGAGAGAGATGGGAACGTCCCAGTCCGGTGCCTTGTAGTAAAAGGCGCCCGCGATCAGTAGCGCCAAGCCCGCTGCGAGGCTAATTAACTTCCACGGTCTCAGATACTCACGCATGTGCAATCCAATTGATACCTAAACGCGAGCCCGCCTAGAACTTCGGGTTGCCCTTAACTTCGCAGCGATACTCGGAAACGTTGTTGTGATTGCGGCCGGTCTGAATCCACTCGGCGAACCCTGTGTAGCGGTTGATCGTGATGGTGTTCTGCATCAGCACTTCGCCTGCCTTATTGGTGTAGTTGAAGGCGAAGAACACTTCAATGTCGCTAACCCGCAACTTGAACCCGCTGTTGGTGGTCACGTAGTCACCGGCGACCCACGCATCCCGGGTCGCGTCATCAACGCGGATATGTATCGGTGCGATGAGCTTGCGCTCCGACTTGTCGGTATCCGTACAGATGAGGTCGATCACTTTCGCCTCCGCCGACGCAATGGTGCACAGCGCCAGAACAAGTGCTGCC
Source organism: uncultured beta proteobacterium (assembly GCA_963824935.1). GTDB lineage: Bacteria > Pseudomonadota > Gammaproteobacteria > Burkholderiales > Burkholderiaceae_F > JACCZX01. Next base: position 6,003 of record CAWGRF010000030.1, read on the forward strand.
TGCTTCATGGTCCATTCCCATCACGTGATTCAAAAGTGCGGTGAAGCATCCCCTTTTTCGCTCGATGCGAAAGCGCTGAAAAGCAACCCCGAAAGGCCGCTCGAAGCTACAATTCTCCTGTCGGTGATCCGGTCCCATTCGGCGACACAACCGACGCAGCTTCTCTAGCAACACGCTCCGATTCGATGGGCCCGGCACAACGGCCGGCAGTGCGCGGGCGCTTGGCTGATGCCGGCCAAGGGAGAGATGCAAATGAACTACAGCGAGTTCATGCAGAGCACGATCGAGTGTGAGCGTTGCAAGTGGATCGGACGCGGCGCCACGATGGTGAGCGGCGAGTCGTTCGGTGATGGTGTCGACAAGGAGTGCCCCGTGTGCGGTGAGCGATGGGGCTATGTCGGGTATCACATGTCCCACGAATTTGAGGGCGACGCTGATCCGTTTGAGCGATTGGCGATCCGCTTGTTAATAGGCGGAAGGCCTACCGAAGGCGATCAGGGGAATAGGATGCCGAGGCAGCCGGCGACGACCATCTTCAGGTTGTCATAAGCGGGCTTCATATCCGCCACGGCGCCGATGGCAGTGGAAATAGCGCCGAGCTGCCCGCCAAGTTTGATCGCGTTCGGGCGCTCCTTTGACAACTCTGTTCTGGCGTCAGAGATTATTTCGATTACATCGCCCTTTGCTTGCGGCGAAAACGATTCGATTCGGGCGAGCGACTCTTCCACTCGCGCGAGACCATCGAGTAGCCTCGTTTTGGAATCAGTATCAATGTTCTGTGATACCTGCGCCATCGAGCGAGCGCCGGTCTGAATCGCGCCTACCGTCGCGTGCGGGTGGACGTGCACCGTCATGCTCGCACTTTTGTCGGACGACTCCTGACTGCTCTTCAGCGACAGAACGTACAGCTCGATGTCACTCTTTGCTCGTGCGACGGCGGCATTCCTCGCCGCATCAAGCCTCGCTCCTAGCTCGTTGACCATGCTTCGGTTGGCGGCGAACTCTGATGCCTGGTTGACCTTTGCATGAAGGTCCGCTAGTTGTTCGGGAAAAATTCAAGAACCAGAGATTGGAGGTCTTGTGCCAACCCATCGTAATAAGCGACGCGGCTTGTCGCGACGACATGGTGCAAGGTCTGCCAGGCGGAATGAGCGCGTTCTGTGACTGCGTCTGAGCAGATTTCAACAACCCGAACAATGAACGCGCCCGACCGCAACATCCCCCGAGCCGAAAAATCAACCCTTGCTCTGTGTATGTCAGATTCAATCCGACCGTGCTGCTGCCCAATGTCAAGCCGAATTCGATCCCGCGCCAACCTCGCCACGCTTTCATCCAACATTCGTCTCTCCTAATGGCGTGCCAAACGCAAGTTGTCAAGCCGCGTTCAGCGGAAAATACTAACGAATGTTCGCGAACGGATCATGCTCGGGCCGTGCGTGCTCCCGATCGAGTCGATCAAATGGGCTGTAGTTCAGCGCTGCGGCGCGTTGCCTGTCGTTGATTCCTGCATGAACGTTTCCTCGCGCGAATCGCGCCAGGTCAGCACCGGCACTGCAACGGCGAACGTGAGCTCAACCGCGTCACCTATATCGGGTGACGCCAAGCCGCGGTCCTTCATTGCTGTGTGGCTTCGGCGCGATTTGATAAGGCAAATAAAAAGGCCGCGTTTCGGCGGCCAGGGTGTTCATGGTGGAGGCGGCGGGAATCGAACCCGCGTCCGCGAATGATTCAGATCCAGTTCTACATGCGTAGCCGTTCTATTTAGTTCTCACCGCGCGCTTGGCCGATCGGCAGGCCGACGCGCAGCCAGTCACTGGATCTCGATGCCGCCGTCGTGACTCCAACGGCATCCAGCCTCTGTAAATGGCGCTGCTGTTAGTTGCCTAACCTAGCCCAGTGGCCAGCTAGTGCAGCGTCTAACCGGTATTAAGCGGCTAGAGCAAACGCGTCTTCGTTGGCGTTTGTAGTGTTCCAGATGGATTTACGAGGTGACTGGTCCTCGGCATGCCCTGAGATCCTGCACGACCCGCGTCGAAGCCAGGTCGCCCCCAAAGGAAATCGGATTGTACGTCTGCAGATGCGTCACTTCAGCGAGAAATCAACCCGGGTTTTGGCGCCCTGATCCTTGATTCCTTCGGTCGTCAGCTTGGGCTCGACGAGGAACAGTCGCTCGCGCGAAATCTTGCCTTCGGTTTCCAGCCGGTTGCGCACAACGGTCGCGCGCTGATTGGCGAGTGCACGCAGATCTTCAGGCGTGACGGCGGTATTCGTCACGATCAGCGTTTCCATTTCTGGCGCCGGAACGGTCTTCGCAATGCCGATGACGTTGCGCGGCTTGTCCGGGATTTTTTCTTCCGCATAGACGGCCGCAATCAGTGCCGGACGTTCCTGCTCGGTGATGGTCACCTTGGCCGGGTCGACCGATTCGCCGCCGCCGCGCACCACCTGCTGGACCTTGGCGGCGCGCATCTTGGCGTCGAGCTTCGCCTTTCGGGCACCCTCGGTGTCGGCGCTCGGATCGACGCGGCCGATGATGTCGAGCTTGAGTGCCGGACGATCGTTCAGCGCTTTCGCAAGTGTGTCGACGCGCTTGATCTGTTCGGCCGACAGCGTTGCGCTGCCGGCCGCAAACTCGACGTAGCCGAGTTCTTCGCCGCCGCCAAAGGCCGATGCAAGCGCCGCGAACGGCGCGGTCACGATCTTCGTCAGTACGTTGATGATGACCTGGATGATGATGCCGCCGACCGAGAACTTGGGATCGTCCAGCGTTCCGGAGATCGGCAGGTTGATGTCGATCTCACCGCGCGTGTTCTTCAGCAGCGACACCGCCAGCAGCACCGGCAGCTTGGTCGCGGTCGGACTGTCGACCTTCTCGCCGAACGTGAGCTGATCGAGAAACAGGTGGTTGTTGGCATTCAGCTTCTGGTCCTCGACCTTGTACTTCACCTCCATCGACAGCTTGCCCTTGAGGATCGGATAGCCGGCGTACTTGAGCGAATACGGCGTCAGGCGCGGCAGATCGACGCCCTTGGTGCGGCCTTCGATGTCGAGGAACAGCGTGGGGTGCAAGCGGGTTCAGACGGCCGTCGATGTTGACCGGAGCGTCGTCGTCGATCATGCCGGCGAGCGTCATCGTGGCCGGCTCGGTGGCATCGCTCGCCAGCGTCGTCACGGTGCCGCCGAGCCCGGTCATGTTGGCGGTGTAGTTGGGCTTGATGAAGTTGTCGGTGAAGTTCACGTTGCCGCGCGCGACTTCGATCTGGCCGATGCGGATCACCGGCCGTGGTGCCGACGGGTCAACTGGTTCCTTTGCCACCGTGGCCGTTGCGGAGCGGGTTTGCGCGGCGGCTTGCGCGGGTTCGTTGCCGGCTGTCTCGCGATCGACCGGCATCGAGACGTCGGCCGGCTTCGTCGTTGCCGCAGGGGTCGACGGGGGTTTCGATTTCGCCTTCGGCGCTAGTTCAGATTTCGCCTTCGGCGCCAGTTCAGTGGCGGGTTGACCCTCGCGCTTGATCAGGTCGGCCAGGTTCAGCCGCCCCTGGTCGGACACGATGATGCGTGCGTAAAAATCTGCGAGCGAGATCTTGCCGACCGTCACCTCCGGCGGCGGCTCGCCGATCTTCGCGTTGATCTGCTCGAGGTCGAGCACCTGCCACTTGAGCAGGTCGTTCTCGCTGCGCGCGTCGAGCATGTGCAGGTTCGCGAGCCGGCCACTGCCCTTGTACGCCACCTTCAGCGGTGCTCCGGCCGACGCCTGGTTGACCGCGACATTGCCGCGGGCCGAAAGCAGGGCGCTTGCAAGCACCGCATTCAGCCGCGCGGCCAGGTATGGACGCACAGCGGCGATATCGAGGCTGCGCGCATCGACGCGCAGATCGGAAGCCAAGGGATTCCAGCGCGCGCCACCGTTGACTGCGAGCGTGCCGCCGCTGCCGAAGCGCGTGCGCAGCGCGAGTTCGGCGCGCTGCGAACCGTCGCTGACAACGTTGCTGACGGTGCCGGTGATCGCCGACATGCGCAGCTTCACGTTCGGATCCACCGCCAGATCCTCGAGCTGCAGATCGCCGCGCGCAATCGCCGCTTCCTTGAGCGTGACGCTCCACGGTTCCGCGGCGGCGGCGCCTTCCTGCTTCTCGGTCGTGCCCGTGGTCTTACCGGGCTTGGCGCGGAATACGGTGAGCCAGTTGATCTGGCCGTCCGGCAGTCGTCGCACCATCGCGCGCGGGCCGTCGAGCGATAGCTTGGGGATCGTTATCTGGCGCGTGTTGAGATCCAGTTCAGCGCCGTCGATCGTCATGCCGGCGAGATCGAAGTTCGCTCCGCTGCCCGCAGGCCCACGTAGCTGGACGTCTTTACTGCGCACCGCGATTTCGCGCACTGCGATTTTCATTGCGGGATCGGCAGCGGCGAACTCGACGACGCCATTGACATCGCTTTGGCCATCGATGGTCGCGCTGACGACATTTGCGAGATAGCGCGCCGCCGCACGCAACCTGACATCGCGCGCCTCCAGCGCAAGGCGCCCGCCGACCGGTGCCAGTCCGACTTCGCCTTCGAGTTTCAGCGAACCGTGGCCCTCGGCGATGTCGCCGGTTACGCGAGCCTTGCCGCGCGCGCTGGACGTGGTTGTCAGGTCGCTCGCTTCTGCGGCGAGGTTGACGACCTGCGCCCGGAAGCTGCCCGCGACGTCGTCCAGGTAGTTCACGGTGCCTTGGTTGACCGCAGCGTGTTTCAGCGTGAAGGCAAACGGTGGAGTTGAACCCGGTGCCGGCGCGGCACTTTCGGCGGGCTTCGCTGATGCAGACGCGGGCTTTGGCGTTTCCAGCAGCGGCTGCTTCCCAAACTGAACCCAGTTGATCGCACCACTGACGTCGCGGATGAGTTCGATCGTCGGCGCTGACAGCACGATGTCGCCGACCACCGCCCGGCGGGCGAAGGGATCGACTTCGTCGAGGACGACGCGCAACGACTTCCAGCCGATCAGCGGCTGTGCGTTTGCTGCCGGCGCAGCAAGCACGAACCCGTTGACGACCAATGGGCCCGAAATCAACGTTTGCGCAGCCTGCGCAGGCTTGTCGCCGCTGGCTGGCACGGCGCGCCGGAAGGCGATGCGCAGGTCTGTGTCGAGCGAGCCGCGCGGCACGGTGAAGTTCAGACGCACGGGCGAGTAGGCGAGATAGGTCGGAATGTCGAGCCCGTCGAGCTTCACATTGATCGACGACTCGAGCGTCTGATGGAACGGCGTTGTTTCACCGGCCACTGCGATCGGCGAGCCATTGAGCTTCGCCGAGAAAGACGGCAACACCTTGACTTCGACATCGACCGGGAGGTTCGAGATGAACGGAATGCCAATCGCTATGTCGGACAACGCATGCTTACGACCGGCGACGCGATCGTCGAAGTTGACCAGGCTACCGGCGACTTCGATGTTGCCGACCGTAAAGCCCGCCGGTTTGTCATCCTCCTTCTTCGGCTTCGCACGCAGACGCTCGATGATGTCGTCGAAGTTAAAGCGCTGCGGCTCGAGCCGGACGATGTTCGCAGTTAGCCCGTCGATCTTGACGCCGTCGATCACCGGCGCAAACCGCAGCACTGAAGATATCGATGCGTTGACTGTTGCTTGCTGCAACGTCAGCAGCGGCGCCGGCTCGCCCGGCAGGCCTTCGATCGTCAGGCCCTTGACCGTTACGCGCAGCGAATAGGGATTGGCGCTGATCGATTCAACGCGAACGGTGCGCCCCAATTCGCGCGCCGCGACGGTCTCGATGCCCCAGCGCGCCGCAATCGGAATCGCGAAGTAACCGACGACGCCGACCAAAACGACGACCGCGATCGCAGCAATCGCGGCGACTTGCCATCGGCCTTTGGCCATGACCACTTGGCTTACCTATTTCGCGAATAGCGACAAGAGCTCTGATGGCGAGTGAATCACACCATCCGCTCCCCACTCCTGGTAGGGCGTCTCGTTACCCAGGTAACCGTAGCTTGCAACTATCGTGCCCGTGCCGGCGGCGCGTCCGGCGTCGATGTCGCGCCGATCGTCCCCGACGTAGATTGCAGCCGCAGCACCAACGTCCGCCGCGGCGAGCGCGTGCAGGACGGGCGCTGGGTGCGGCTTCGAGAATTTGGTGGTATCGCCGCTGACAACGCACGCGGCACGTTGCGAAAGCCGCAGCGCCTCGACCAGCGGCAATGTGTACCGCGCTAGCTTGTTCGTCACGACGCCCCATTTGACGCCGAGCTGCTCCAGATGAAGCAGGGTGTCATCCATCCCAGGAAACAAAGCCGAGTCCACGCACAGCGCCGCTTCGTATTCGCGCAGGAACTCCCGCCGCAGCTCGGAATAGCGCGCGTCGTCGGGCCTCACATCAAAAGCGCGCCCGACCATGCCGCGTGCACCGTGCGATACGTACGGCCGCAATTCGGAAACCGGAAGCGGCTCGAGGCCGCGCGCGACACGCATTCGATTTGCGGCTGCCGCAAGATCGGGTGCGGTATCGGCGAGTGTTCCATCGAGGTCGAGCAGCACCAGCCGGATGCCGTTGCGGACTTTCATTCCTGCTTGCGGCACGCCATTAGATAGTTGACGTCGGTATCGCTGTTGAGTTCCGCGGTATTCGTCAGCGGGTTGTAGCGCATGCCGATGATCTCTTGTACTTCGAGCCCAGCTGAGCGCGCATGTCGCGACAGTTCGCTTGGCTTGATGAATTTGGCGTATTCATGCGTGCCGCGCGGCAGAAGGCCTAGGACATACTCGGCGCCGACGATTGCGAGCGCGAAAGCCTTCGCATTGCGGTTGATCGTCGAAAAGAAGACCCACCCACCGCGTCCGACCAAAGTGGCGCACGCCTGCACAGTCTGTGCGGGTTCTGGAACGTGTTCCAGCATTTCCATGCAGGTCACAACGTCGAAGCCGCCTGGTTGCTCAGCAGCCAGTGTCTCGGCCGCACATTGTCGATAGTCGACGCGAGCACCGGATTGAAGCGCGTGCAGGCGGGCAACAGCGAGAGGTTTGTCAGCCAGGTCAATCGCGGTGACAAACGCACTTCTCTGCGCCATCGCTTCGGACAAAACACCGCCGCCGCATCCGACGTCGAGCACGCGTTTGCCTTTCAGCGGCGCCAAGCGGTCGATCCATGCAAGGCGAGCAGGATTGATGTCGTGCAGCGCCCGCATTGGACCTACAGCGATCCCACCATTTCGCAGCGAGCTCGCTGAATTTGTCGAGCTCGGCTTGATCGACGTTGCGTGCATGGCTCGGATGTTACGCAAACGGTCAAGCGCAAAAAAAAGCCCCGCCGAAGCGGGGCTTAGTCTTGGGTAGAATCTGTTTTTATTATTTACGTACTGGTCGCGTTCCAACCACTTCGACTTCAACGCGGCGGTTCGGCTGCAAGCAGTCGATTAGCTGCTTCTGATTGCGAACCTCACCCTTCGGCGCCGGATCCGGGCACTGCTTGACCGGATTGCTTTCACCCTTGCCTTCCGTGTAGACGCGGTTCGGCTCGATACCCTTGCTAACCAGGTAGTCTTTAACAGCCTGCGAGCGACGTTGCGAAAGTTTCAGGTTGTAGGCATCGCTGCCGATGCGGTCTGTGTAGCCGACTGCAATGATCACCTCCAGCGTGACACCTGCCAGTTTGGACACGAGGTCATCCAACTTGGCGCGGCCTTCCGGACGCAGCGTTGCCTTGTCGAAATCGAACAACGCATCGGCCGCAAACGTCACCTTCTCGCTGGTCGGAGCAGGCGGCGGTGGCGGTGGCGGTGGCGGCGGTGGCGGCGGCGGTGGCGGCGGTGGCGGTGGCGGCTCGCAGACCGGGGGCTTCATCAGCGCACGATCGCATTCGCATCCGACCGTCCAGTTCGGGAACGGCGCGCCTTCGATCCTGGTGGTCGCAGCGCGGTCCACGCTCCAGAACGCGGTTCGCCAGCACAGGCCGAACGGGTTGCGAACGACCACGCCGCGCGGGTCTATGACGTACGGACTCTCGCGCGGATCGACGATCTTGATGTCCTTCTGCTGGGCTAAAGCTACGCCCGAGACGGTCATCAACGCCGAGGCGACGAGGCCCAGCTTGAAGAATTTCATAACGGTGCTCCTCACTCGAGATTCGGAAGTAACCGTCCGGTGCGCAACCGGCCGATCCATACAGATCCGCGTCGCTCGGTGATCGCTTGGGCAAGCGCGGCACTAAGTGCTTCGGTGCCTGGCTTGCCTAAACAGCCCCGCTCGTTAGCAAGACCTGTCGGCAACGATTCTGCCACGCACCTACCGCTGCCATCAGCGTCTTTTCCAGCGCACCCTCGATATTCGCAAGCGCCTGTCGTTTGTGCACAACAGGCTGGCCTGCAACCCACACATCGCTGACGTGTTCTCGCCCTGCCGCGTACACGATTTGCGACACGACGTCATACAGCGGCTGCGTTTCAGTGGATGAAAGATCGAATGCCACGAGGTCGGCTTCCTTGCCGGCTTCGATCGACCCGATGCGGCGCTCAAGCCCGAGCGCGCGCGCGCCGCCCAGAGTCGCACTCTCGAGCGTGGCCGGTGCGCCAAATGCGCTCGCATCATGCGCTGCACCCTTGGCCAGCAACGCAGCCAGGCGAAGTTCGGCCAGCATGTCGATGCGGTTGTTGCTGGCCGCGCCGTCGGTGCCAATTGCAACGTTGACGCCGGCGGCGACCAGCTTCGCGACTGGCGCCAGACCGCTGCCGAGCTTCAGATTCGAGGCGGGGCAGTGCGCCATCGAAGCGCCGCGCCGGGCCAGCAATTGAATCTCATGCTCGTCTAAATGAACCGCGTGCACCGCAATCAATCGCTCCGAAACGATTCCAAGTCGATCAAGCCGTTGCAACGGGCGCATTCCGTGCTTCGCAATTGACTCCGCAATCTCGCCCTGCGTTTCGTGCACGTGAGTATGAATCGGAAGGTCGAGTTCTTCGGCGAGCACTGCAATGCGCTTCAACGTCTGATCGGCGACCGTGTACGGCGCATGCGGCGCTAACGTGAAGCTCGTCAGCGGATCGTTGCGAAACGCATCGCGTGTGGCCAGGCCTTTACGCAAGTAATCCTCGGCGTCCGACGCATACGCCGATGGAAACTCGATCGCGATGATGCCGGCCACTACGCGCATGCCGAGGCTGCGCAACCCGCGGATGCTCTCCTCCGGATAGAAATACATGTCCGAACACGTGGTCGTGCCCGAGCGCAGCATTTCGAACGCGGCCAGTTGCGCGCCATCGTGTACGAAATCGGCCGATACCAGCGCGGCCTCCACCGGCCAGATACGCTCGTTCAACCACCGCATCAGCGGCAGGTCGTCGCCGACGCCGCGCAACAGCGCCATCGCTGCGTGCGTGTGGCAGTTGACCAATCCCGGCGTTATCGCGTGCGAGTCGAGCGTGTGCACGCTGCTCGCACGGTAGCGCTGCGCCGCTTCGGCGGACGGCAGAACGTCGACGATATGGCCGTCGGCAATTGCAACCGCGTGCTGCTCGAGCACGGCGGCACGCGGCACCACCGGCACGACCCAGCGGGCATGGATGAGAGTGTCGATGTCGGTCATCAATGGCGCCTGAAGCCATCGCTTCAAATCCATCCGCGTCAGGCCGCGCGATTACAGCACAGGAAAGCATCGTCGCACGCGAAATCAAGAGCTTCGACTGATAAACTCCGCCTCTTCATTTTTAGGTTCGCACGTGGATCAATTCGCCAAGGAAACGCTGCCGATTTCGCTCGAAGAAGAGATGCGGCGTTCCTATCTTGATTACGCGATGAGCGTGATCGTCGGCCGCGCGCTGCCGGATGTGCGCGACGGCCTAAAGCCGGTGCACCGCAGAGTGCTGTTCGCCATGCACGAAAGCAATTACGTGGCCGGGCGGCCGCATGTCAAGTGTGCGCGCGTGGTCGGCGACGTAATGGGCAAGTATCACCCGCACGGTGATCAGGCGATTTACGACACGCTCGTGCGCATGGCGCAGCCGTTTTCGTTGCGCTACATGCTGATCGACGGGCAAGGCAATTTCGGCTCGGTCGATGGCGACAATCCGGCGGCGATGCGGTACACCGAGTCTCGGCTGTCGAAAATTGCGGCGTCGATGCTGGCCGACATCGACAAGGAAACGGTTGACTTCGGGCCGAACTACGACGGCAAGGAGCAAGAGCCGCTGGTGCTGCCGGCGCGGGTGCCGAATCTGCTGGTCAACGGTTCCGCCGGCATTGCCGTCGGTATGGCCACCAATATTCCGCCGCACAACCTGCGGGAAGTGGTCGACGGTTGTCTCGCGCTGCTGCGCAACCCGAACGCCAGCGTCGATGAGTTAATCGAGTTGATTCCGGCGCCGGATTTTCCAACGGCCGGAATCATCTACGGCATCGAAGGTGTACGCGAAGGTTATCGCACGGGCCGCGGGCGCGTCGTGATGCGCGCCAAGGCGCACTTCGAAGAGATCGACAAGGGAACACGCTCGGCGATCATCGTCGATGAGCTGCCTTATCAGGTGAACAAGCGCGTGCTGCTCGAGCGTATCGGCGAGATGGTCAACGAGAAGCGCATCGAGGGCATCTCGGATATTCGCGACGAGTCCGACAAGTCCGGCATGCGCGTCGTGTTCGAGCTGAAGCGCGGCGAGTTGCCAGAAGTCGTGCTGAACAATCTATATAAACAGTCGCAGCTGCAGGATACGTTCGGCATCAACATGGTGGCGCTGGTCGACGGCCAGCCGCGCCTCCTTAATCTGAAGCAGATGCTCGATGCGTTCCTGTCGCATCGGCGCGAGGTGGTGACGCGGCGCGTGACGTATGAATTGCGCGAGGCTCGCCAGCGTGGCCATGTGCTCGAGGGCCTGGCGGTGGCGCTGGCGAACATCGATGAATTCATTGCGCTGATCAAAGCCGCGCCGACGCCGCCGGTGGCCAAGGCCGGCCTGATGGGCCGCGCCTGGGACTCGTCGGTGGTGCGCGAGATGCTGACGCGCTCGGGACGGGACATGAACGTCTATCGACCCGAGGCAATGGATCCGCGCTTTGGCCTGCTCGACGATGGACTGTACCGCCTGTCGGATCAGCAAGCCGAGCAGATTCTGCAGATGCGCCTGCAGCGCCTCACCGGGTTAGAGCAGGACAAGATCGTCAATGAGTATCGCGAGGTGATGGATCAGATCACCGACCTGCTCAATGTGCTTGCCACTCCGGCACGTATTACCGACGTCATTGGCGATGAATTGCTCGCGCTGAAAAGCGAGTTTGGTGACGAGCGCCGTTCCGAGATCGTGCGCAGCGCTCAGGATCTGATCACCGAGGATCTGATCACGCCGGAGGATATGGTCGTTACGTTGTCGCACGCCGGCTATATAAAGAGCCAGCCGCTCGCCGACTATCGCGCGCAACGCCGCGGTGGACGCGGCAAGCAGGCAGCGGGCACACGACAGGACGACTGGATCGACCAGCTCTTCATCGCCCATACGCACGACACGATCCTGTGCTTCTCTGATCGCGGCCGGTTGTATTGGCTGAAAGTGTGGGAAGTGCCGCAAGGAACGCGCAACGCGCGCGGCAGGCCGATCGTCAACATGTTTCCGTTGATGGAAAACGAAAAAATCACGGTGGTGTTGCCGATCAAGCAGTACGACGCGGAGCATTTCGTGTTCATGGCCACCGCGATGGGTACCGTGAAGAAGACCGCGCTGACGGATTTTTCGAATCCACGTAAGGCCGGCATCATCGCAGTCGATCTCGATCCGGGCGATTACCTGATCGGCGCTGCGATTACCGACGGCAAGCATGACGTGATGCTGTTTTCGGACGCCGGCAAGGCGGTGCGCTTTGACGAGAACGACGTGCGCCCGATGGGTCGGCAGGCGCGCGGCGTGCGCGGCATGTGGCTGGACGAGGGCCAGCAGGTGATCGCGATGCTGGTCGCCGAAGACGAGCGGCAGAGCGTGCTAACAGCGACTGAAAACGGCTACGGCAAACGCACGCCGATCGCCGAATACACACGTCACTCGCGTGCCACGCGCGGAATGATCGCGATTTCGACCAGCGAGAGAAACGGTAAGGTGGTGGCGGCCACGCTGGTGCGCAACGACGACGAAGTGATGCTGATCACGACCGGTGGTGTGCTGATTCGTACGCGCGTCGCCGAAATTCGCGAGATGGGGCGCGCTACGCAGGGCGTGACTTTGATTGCGCTCGATGACGGCACACGGCTGTCCGGTCTGCAGCGCGTGGTCGAGCGCGACAGCGATGTGGTCAATGGTGACAATGGTCAGACCACCGCCGTCGGTACGGGCGACAATGGCTCCGTAGACGAAGCCCCGCCGCAAGGCTGACGTGCCATCGCGATCGCTGACGCACGAATGTGCCGTTTTCGAGCGGCGCCATGGGTGAGCACATCGACGATCGCTTGAAGTCGCTGCGCGATGCAATCGATGCGGTCGATGCGCGCTTGCTTGCGCTTTTGAACGAACGCGCTCGGCTTGCGGTCGATGTGGGGCAAGTCAAGCACGATGCCGGCGCACCAGTACTTCGGCCCGAACGCGAAGCCGAGATTTTGCAGCGCGCTATCGCGTTGAACCCCGGACCTCTGTCGCAGGATCAGATCACTAACATTCTGCGCGAGGTGATCTCCGCGTGTCGCGCGCTCGAGCGGCCATTGACGGTGGCGTACCTCGGACCCGAAGGAACGTTCTCTGAAATGGCGATGCAGCGGCAGTTCGGGTCCAGCGTCACCGGATTGCCGTGCGCGACGCTCGACGAAGTGTTTCGCGCGACCGAGTCAGGCGGCGCCGATCTCGCGATCGTGCCGCTCGAAAATTCCTCGGAAGGCGCGGTCAGCCGCACGCTCGACTTGCTGCTCGCGACCCCGCTCAGGATGTTGGCCGAAGTGTCGGTTCCGGTGCAGCACCACTTGCTGACCGCGAGCGGTTCGATGGACGGAGTGACGCGCGTGTGTGCGCACGCGCAGGCGCTGGCACAGTGCGCGGGCTGGCTTAACCAACATTGGCCGGCGCTCGAACGGCAGGCGGTTGCGAGCAACGGCGAAGCGGCACGCATTGCATCTGAAGATCCGACCGCTGCCGCTATTGCGGGCGCGCCGGCAGCGCGCCGCTACAACGTTCAAACCGTCGCCGCGCAGATTCAAGACGACGCGCACAATCGAACGCGTTTCGCGGTGCTGGGCGCGCCGGCGCAACCATCGGCGCCGACCGCACGCGACAAGACGTCGCTGATTCTCTCGGTGCCCAACAAAGCCGGGGCCGTGTTTCATATGCTGTCACCCCTGGCTGCGCATGGAGTATCGATGACGCGCTTCGAATCGCGGCCGGCACGCGTGGGCACGTGGGAGTACTACTTCTACGTGGATATCGAAGGGCATGCTGCGCAGGCGAATGTCGCTACCGCGCTTGCCGAATTGCAGCGTGCATGCGCGTTTTACAAGTGCCTCGGCTCGTATCCTGCCGAGCAAGACGGAAGCGCGATGAATGTGATCGCGGCGCCTTCGCATGTGCGCGCCATCGCGCCTTATCAGGCCGGCAAGCCAATCGAAGAACTGGCGCGCGAGTTTGGACTCGATCCGACGACGATCGTCAAGCTGGCATCGAACGAGAATCCGCGCGGTATGCCGGCGTCCGCAAAACGTGCAATGGCCGAGGTCGTTAGCGACCTCGGCCGCTATCCCGATTCAAATGGCTTCGCGCTGAAGTCGGCGCTGGCAGCGACGTTCGATGTGCCGACCGACTGGCTGACGCTCGGCAACGGCAGTAACGACATTCTCGAACTCGCGGCGGCTGCGCTGCTCACCCCTGATCGCAGCTGCGTGTATGCGCAGCATTCGTTCGTGGTGTATGCGCTGGCAACGCAGGCGCGCGGTGCGCGTGCGATCGTCGCACGTGCCAAGAATCTAGGCCACGATCTTGACGCGATGCTGTCGGCCATCGCAAGCGACACGACGCTGCTCTATATAGCCAATCCGAACAATCCGACCGGAACGCACTTGCGCGCCGAGGAGCTCGAAGACTTTCTGGCGCGCACTCCATCACGGGTCGTCGTTGTGATCGACGAGGCCTACAACGAGTATCTGCCGCCCGAGCGGCGTTTCGACAGTGTTCGATGGGTGCGCAAGTACTCCAACGTGCTGCTCGCGCGCACATTCTCAAAGGCTTATGGGCTGGCAGGTCTGCGCGTCGGCTATGCGATTGCGCAGCCGGAGCTGACCGATCTGCTGAACCGCGTGCGGCAGCCGTTCAACGTCAACGCAGTCGCGCAAGGCGCGGCGGTGGCCGCTCTGAATGATCGCGCGTTTGTCGAGCAGAGCTATCAGTTGAACGAGCGCGGCATGCAGCAACTCGTTGCGGCCTTTCGCGCACTAAAACTCGAGTTCGTACCAAGCTATGGAAACTTTGTGTTATTCAAGGTTGGCCCGGCTGAACGTGTCTATCAGGAACTGCTAAAGCGCGGCGTCATCGTGCGGCCGGTCGGCAACTACGAACTCCCGGAATGGCTGCGCGTGACCGTGGGATTGCCCGAGGAAAATGCGCAATTCCTCGACGCGTTGCCGCCGGCGCTTGCGGTCGCACGCGCATGAGGCTGGCGCTGATCGGTGTTGGGCTGATCGGCGGATCATTTGCGCGCGCTGTCAGAGCCGCAGGCAGGTTTGATCACATCGTCGGGTTTGACTCACGCCGGAGGCAATGCGGCGAGCGGTCGAACTCGGCGTCATCGACGACGGCGGCTCGGCGTCGCGAACGCGGTCAATGACGCGCATCTCGTGATGGTCGCCATACCGGTCGGCTCGATTCGCGGAGTTTTGCGCGAAATCGCTGCGCACGTATCGAGTGCGGCGATCATCACCGATGTAGGAAGCGTCAAAGGCAGTGTGGTCGAAGGCGCACGCTACGAGCTCGGCGAGGCATTCGCGCGCTTCGTGCCGGGCCATCCGATCGCGGGACGCGAACACTCGGGGGTCGAATATGCCGATGCCGCATTGTTTCACGACAAGTTGTTCATGTCTACGCCGGTTGCGCAAACCAATGCCGAGGCACTGGAACGTGTGGAAGCGCTTTGGCACGAGGTCGGTTGTCGCGTCGAGCGCATGACACCTGAAGAGCACGACAGCGTGTTTGCGGCAGTAAGCCATTTGCCGCATCTACTTGCGTTTGCGCTGGTCGCGCAGATCGCCGCGCAACCCGACGCAGAGCGAAAGTTTGCAATGGCCGGCGCCGGGTTTCGCGACTTCACGCGCATCGCGGCGTCGAGTCCCGGTGATGTGGAGCGATATCTGCATTGCGAATCGCACTGCGCTCGAAGCCGAACTTCGCGAACACCGCACTCTGCTCGAAGGGCTACAGCGTGCCATCGACGAGAATGACACTGAAACACTACAGCACGTCTTTTCGCGAGCTGCCGCTGCACGGCGCGCCAAGTTGGTGAGTCTCAAATGAAATGGACTTGCCGCTCTAATTTGATCGAAGCGGTTTTAGCATCGTGTGTAAGCTAGCGAAATCCTCAGGGAAGTTTCCGTGGCTCTAGCTAGATGGGTCGCAGTGGTGATGTTGGCCGCATCTGGCTGATGAGCCTGCGACTCGCAGAGGTCGGCCCTACGAGGACCTGCGGTTGGCGCGTCTGACCGAAGGGAAGTCGACCGAGCAGGACGTGCGCAAGCTCTTCGGCGAACCGAGCGCGGTGCGGGACATCGCCGGTGGCAAGGGCTGATCTATCCGCTCGGTCCCGAAGGTCCGCACACGCTGTTGATCAAGATCGATGCCAAAAACAAGTATCAAGGGCGAGAAGACTTGCTTACGCGTGACAATTTCGCTCGGGTCACGTCGGGAATGAAGGAGCTCGAAGTTCTGGTGATGCTCGGTCGACCGACGCGCGCCGAGAGGTATCCGCTGCAAGCAACAGTCGTCTTGGGAATGGCGATTTCTCGATGGCGGCGAAACACGTGTCTTCGTCGCGACCTTCGATGCGAGCGGCATCGTGGTCGGCTCGGCAATCGAGGAAGATCCACGCCGGTTCGGCGGTCGATGAACGATAGCTAATGCGATCGGATTAGCGCCTGCGGTCCACCGATCAATCGAAGTTGCCCGCGCACAATCCCTTTTCATCCGTTCAGCGCAGCGTGTCGCTGCGTGCTACATCGGCGCATCCGCTCGTCGCGGAAGAGATTCCACTGGGCGGTATCAACGCGCTTTGTCCGTTGCGTCTGGATAAGCTTCGTCGCCAGGAGGGTTGTCAATGCGTTCGCGTGGCTTCACTTTGGTCGAAATGCTGGTGGTCATGACGATCAGTGCGATTCTGATCGCCGCCGCCGTGCCGTCGTTTCAATGGATGGTGGCGCGCAATCGCATTTCGGATGCGACGAACCTGCTCCTTTCCAACATTGAGTTCGCTGCGCCTGGAGGCTGCACGGCGCGGCAGCACCGTCGCGATTTGCCGCACGCTTGATCCAAACGCGCCGGTCGCCGCCCTTGCTTGCAGCAGCGCTGCGACGGCAACGGTCGACGGCAATGACTGGGCCGTCGGTTGGATCGTATTTGAGAAAGTCGAGCCCAACGCCGACGAGGCCAATTTCGAAGTCAACGACCGCGTCATTTTTCGCCAGCAGGCGTTCGGCGGCCGTGCGCGCGTGATGATTCATTCGAACATCGGCGGGGCCGAACGCTTGGCATATCCCCTCGCGGTACCGGCGGCTTCATCGGCTCGGGTCAGTTTGCCATCGCCTATGGTCAACCGTTTACCCCCGTTGTGGCAACGCGTGCGCTGACAGCTTTGGCTTTGGATGGAGGCGCGCGTTGTATTCCGATGAGCCTGCTCGGCTCCTTACGCGTTACCCGCCCTTCCGGCGGTGTCTGCCCGTGAACAACATGAACAGTCACCATAAATCTCGCCGGGTACAAGCCGGCCTTTCGATGCTCGAGGTCCTCGTTTCGCTGACGATTGTTGCGTTCGGCGTTCTCGGTCTGCTGGGTCTTCAGGCGCGCGCACTTAGCTTTCAGAAAGACTCGTTTGACCGCCGCACTGCCGCCGAAATGGTCGCGCAGTTAGCAGAACGCATCCGCGCGAATCACATGGGCCTGGTGAATGGAGATTACGACAGCGCCGTTGCACCCTTGTATCACTTGCATCCCACGACGCCGACTCCGCATCGCTTACTCGTCGTGCGGAACCGGCTGCTCCGCAAATGATGCGGCGTTTCGTGATTGGACTCAGTGGATCGCCGAGTTCCGACGACGCACTGCTGGCTCTGCGGCATTTCTAGAGTGGGATCCTGCAGATGCCCGGTCGGTGCGGGTCTCGGTTGCATGGCCTGAACCGCAAAACGCTGATGGGATGGACTTGGTGGTGTGCGACGCCATCAGGATACGAATAGGCACCACGATTCCCGCCAACTATCGATGCTACGAGGCAGCCGTTTTTCCTTGACATTATGAAAACTTCCATCCGCATGCGATTTCTGCAGCAAGGTCGCACGCTCATTGAACTGATCATCGCGATGACGATCGGTCTGGTGATCGTCATCGGCGTGTCTTCGCTGTACATATCATCGAGCGGAATCTCGCGCACGGCGAATCAGGTGTCGACCACCGAACAGGCCGGTCAGCTCGCGATGCTGCTGATCGGCGAGCTCTTTGAAGCTATCCGCGTACGGCGAAATTCTCGGCTCGGACTACGCGGCGCAGGGTCAGACGCTGATGGACGGGCCGCATCTCCGAGGCTGTACCGGAAGTACGTTTGCAGACGCGTTCCCGGCTTACGTTGCGCCACCGACTCCGCTACCCGCACCTGACTTTAGCTGCACGGGAGCTTCAGCTGGAGACGCGTTGTACATACGGTATCAGTCACGACCGGTGGTCGCTGCGATGGATGCCGCCGCAGCTGACCGGATCAACCTCACGGATTGCGCTGGAAGCACCAACAATCAGAATCAGATACTTGAGTCAGCCACTTTCCGAGCCGGGCGCGGCTGGCAGCGCAACATTGTGACTAATGTGTTCTCCCTTGATCCGATTACACGCGAGCTGCGGTGCCAAGGTTACGGCGGTGGCGGAGCTCAACCGTTGCTGCGAGACGTGGCCGAGTTCAAAGTGTTTTACCGCTTTGACGACGCGGCGCGCGCCGCAGGCGCGAACGGCGTTACCAATGCCGCACCATTCGGCGGCTCCATTCGCGACGCTGCCTATATCAAGACGCTCGAAGGCGGCGTGATCGACCCCTGGAACTATGTCGTAGCTATTCTGGTTTGCCTGACCATTACCACCGACGAGCAGGGCACGGGCGCGACGACTGTCAATACCCGAGCATCGCGTTGCCCGAACGACGCAGGTGAAGCTGAAACCGGTCTGGATCTCTTCACTTCCACTTCCGACGGCCGTATTCGCCGCACGTTTTCACAAGTGTTCACCGTGCGCGCCCGGGCAACTCCTTCCCCGTCATTACTTGGCCCATGAACAAGTCCGTTTACTCCGCTTTGTCTGGCTCTCATTGCCGGCCAGCGCGCCGCATGATCGGCGTGGTGTTGCCCGTCGTTCCGGTGGTGCTGACCGTATTGACCGGGCTCGTGGTAACCCAGATCCGCCGCAATACGGTTGACGAGCGGCTTGCGGCCAATACGAGGGAGACGATTCAGTTGGATAGCGCGGTGCAGACTGTTCTTCGTTGGTGCGAGGCGGTCGTCACGACCAGGCCGCAAAATGTTCGCACCGTGGCTTTGGAGCCACCCAACCAACCACCAGCGTGGGACCGGAACCATGCGAACTGGAACCCGGGTCTCACTTCTTTCGAGTTCACAGGTTCGGCGACGCAACTCGGACTGCCGAACACGAACACCCTACCTTCGTGCGTGATCGAGGAAGCGACATGCGAGCTGTTGCCTCCGATCTCACCGACCGGGCAGATCGCCACAGCCTGCGGCGGCATTGATCCGCGCTGGCGCAAGTTCCGCATTACCGCCCGCGTTTCGATGCCCGCGCCGGATATGGGCGGCACACGCCGTATGTTCGCGCAGAGCGAAGTGCGTCTGTTCATCGATTAATCAAAGCAAGCTCCCGGAGACCCGGAAATGGATAACCCCACCTCGCATTCAAGTGAACCCGGCGCCGGCGAGCGGCCGGTCTGGATGCGTACCCTTGCGCTGTCGGTGATCTGGCTGCTCGTCCTGCAGCCAGCTGTTTCGACCGCACAGCTGGCCCAGTCACCGATGTTTACCGTCACCTCGGCGCCGCCGAACGTCATGCTGATGTTTGATGACTCGGCGTCGATGAACCGTCTGGATTTGAATCCGCCCGCGGCGTACAACAATCCGTTTACGACTGGCGGAGGCACCGATTACCCGCCGCTCGTAAAGTTGAACACGCCAGGCTATTTCAATATCAGCGGCATCGGCTACTACTGCCCGGGGCGCCCCCCCTGCCTATTGCGATGGCCGTTGGCAATTCAGCCGCGACGAAGTACTGACGCGCTCAGCGGCGTTCAATCCGCTGGCCTACAACCCCGCGATTGAATACAAGCCGTGGAATAACAACGGAGCCCGATTGCCCAATTCGGCAATTGGCGGAACCGGGGGAGTAGCGTCGGGTGCGCTGACCGAATGGGAGTCCCGCGCCGCCTTCCGCCGTCGATGGCGCCCGGCTATCCAAAGGTGAGTAGTTATACATCGGGGCAGGGCGTCATTGCGCGGGCGGCGAACTGCGTTCCTTTACCACTCCAACTCCCGGAGTCCGTCACCTACGCCGGTCTGCCCGAAGGAGGAGCGGCCTCATACATCATCATCACAGGCGGCTCCGCGTCGGGCGATGACCTGTTCACGAACAATATTTCATTTGATAGTCCCGACTGCACGCAGGACCCCACCACCTACACCTATTCCTGGTTCTGCCCGGCAGGATCTGGGAGCTCGATAAGTGCTGCTCTCGACACCTGCGATGCTTCAACTTTGGGCATGCCTTCGACTTCCGGGCGTTGCTGCAATCTGGATCCGGGCCCTCCGCTTCCTAATTTCGCGGTGCCGGCTTTTATCCAGGCCTACTTTTCGAATGTGCCCTGGCGGCCCGCCGCCGAGCATGACTCCGCCGGCCGACGCTGACTCGCCCACCTGTCTCTCGATTGTGTCAACCGGTGGTTTGCAATCCTATTTGGATGATCCGTGCACGGCTGCCGTCGACCCCCCTCCCGTCCCGCGCGCGTGCGGCCCGGGGGACCCGCCCGGTGCCGAGGAGTGCTTTACAGACCCGCCAAACATCCCGGGGACCTGCACGACCTACTACAACCATCAGTGGCGCTGCAACTACACGCATACTACCTACAGCTACAACTACACCTGCCCGGTCGGAACCGACACTGCGAAGATGTGCCGCCGCACGGCGAACCCAGCGACCTGCAGCGGTGCCGGCGGGACCCCGACGTCAGGCGGCAACGCACGCTACGTCTCCGGCAACTGGACGCCTGCTCGCTACCTCGTGTACGACGGCCCGGCGGCACGGACGTCGGCCGACATCCGCGAGATGGACAACTACCGGATGATCATGATCGACCGCTCATTTGGCTGGAACGGCACAACTCAAGTGCCGAGCGGAAACAACCCTTCGAATGCGGTGGGCAAGTACTACGTTGTTGATGCGGTTACCGGTCTGCCGGCCGTGGTGGGCTCCCCCAGACCGGACTGCCCGGCCACGCAGGTCGATGCTTTCGGCCGATATTGCACGTTTGCACAAGAGGCGCAGAACTACGCCAACTGGTTCACGTACTACCGTAGCCGTCTTTTTGCGGCTGTCGGCGTGATGGCGGAGGTTGCCTCCGGCATGACAGGGCCGGAACAGTTCATGCGCATGGGTTATGGGCGTATCAACTATTTCCCCAACATGCGCAATAACTGGAACGTCGCGGATTTCGGCGATCGCAATCCCGGTTCATTGCCGGCGATTGACCCACCCGCCGCGAGCAACGTCGGGGGTGTCGAGCGCGGGGTGCGTCCGTTTACTGTTAACGACCCGCCGCTCTCTGCAACACCAAATCCTGCGCGGCAAAACGTCTTCGACTGGCTGTTCTCGATCAACGGTTTGGGACCCACGCCGAATCGCGAAGCACTGCACGCAGCGGGTCTCTACTTCACGAGAACCGATTCCAAAGGTCCGTGGGGTGCATTTCCGGGAAGCGGCAACGAGTCGCCTTTAGACCACTTGTGGTGCCGCCGCAATTACACACTGCTGGCAACCGATGGCGAGTGGACGCGGCTGGCGTCATCGCAGCCAAGACTCGAATGACCACCGTTGGTAAGTACGCGCAGTCCGTTGAGCCCGGGTTCGCATACCGTGTCGAAATCGATGAGTGTAGATCGGCCCCTGATCGATGATGGAATTGACCGCGACACCGGCCTCGACCTGCCCGACTATCAGTACCTGCGGACCAGCGAGCTGGCAATCTACGGGGGCAGCGGGTCTCAGGACCAGACGCTGACCGACGTCTTGCACTATTACTGGACGCACGACATGCGCCCTGATTTGCAAGATTCGCTCAAGAAGACAACCCGTAACCGGGCGTTCTGGCAGCACATGTCGGCGTTCATCGTCGGTTATGGCGTCATTGCGTCAATGGACGACCCGTTGCGGGTGCCGGCTTTGCGCACGGATTTTGATACGCAAACCAGCATTCCCTGGCCGACGGTGGGCCTCGAGGATTGCCGCCAGCTGGACGACAATGCCGACGACGATGCGATCACCGGGGGGACTTGCTCGCACACCGTAACTCCTTCAGGCAACCGTATTAACGACACTTTGCGTGGCGCGCTCACCAGTGGTGGCGATTTCTTCTCGGCCACGTCACCCGCAGCGCTGAGATCTGCGCTTGAAAATGTATTTCGGGCGATTGGTTCGGACAATGCGGCGGGAACGTCGCCGGGACTCTCGAGCTCGACGGTAGGTGCCGGCAACCTGATTATTCAGAGCGGTTTCTTCACCAACACCTGGGATGGCTACGTCAAGGCGTACGATCAACAGGCGCTGCTGGCTGAATTGAGCTGCACCGTAGCGCCGTGTACGGCGGCTCCTGAGTTGTGGACTGCCAACTTCGATACACCTGCGACACGGCCGATTTTCACTTCGACCGCGATCAACAGTCCGACCGCGTTCAAATGGGTGGGCGGCATTAGCACGACACAGCAGACTGCTATCGGGTCGTCAGACGTGCTGGATTACCTGCGCGGTGACCAGACCAACGAGATTCGCTTCAATGGGCCGTACCGGGACCGAATTACCAGCATTCTGGGTGACGTGGTCGCTTCGACGCCGGTGTATTCGAAAGCGACCGATCACGGGTACACGCGGACGCCAGAGGCGTCACGCGTGGTGCCGTTCACAACTGTGGCGATCCAGGGCAGCACGAAATACCCGGCGCACCTGACTTACAAGCGAGGGACAGGAAGCCCGGCGCGAGCACCGATCGCGATGTTCGGTGCCAATGACGGCATGTTTCATGTGCTGGACGCGAGGGTGGGGGTGCCAGGGAGCAGCGGCAAGGAGATTTTCGCCTACGTCCCGCGCTCGTTGTATTCCACCCTGAACCAGCTCGCGTCCCCTGCCTACTCGCACCGGTTCTACGTAGACGGCCCGATGATTGAAAGCGACATTTTCGACGGCACCAACTGGAAGACGATCGCGATCGGAACGACAGGGGCGGGCGCTGCCGGCATCTTTGCGATTGATGTCACGGATCCGGTGAATACCGGGACCGGCGTCACAAACATGGGCGCAAGCAACGTGAAGTGGGACATTGTTCCGTCCGAGCACGCGAGTGCGGCGGTGCAAAACGATCTCGGCAACGTGTTGCAGCCTGGCATCGTGGGCAGCATCAGGGATAACTCCGCGGCGAACGGAGTGGGACGCTGGGTTTACATCGTTGGCAACGGCTATGAGAGCGTCAGCCACCAAGCCACGCTCTTTGTGTTCGACGCGTTTGACGGCAGCCTGGTGAAGGCGATACCGACTGGCGTCGGCAGTGCGACTCCTGCAAGCATGCACAACGGCCTCGGTGGAATCACACCTGTGTACGACGGAAACCGCAACATCATTGCTGTCTACGGCGGTGACAAGCTCGGCAACTTGTGGAAGTTCGATTTCACTTCGCCCTATAAGGATGAAAGCGGCACATTCCCGGACAGGGGATGGAAGATCTTCAATCGGGTCGGCGCCTCGCCGGGCACGCCTGTACCGTTGTTCACCGCACACGACGGTATTCCGCCGGCAGTCGGCGCTCCGCAACCCATCACGGCTGCTCCGCGCATCACGCCACACGGCCTCTCAGGTATCCACGTCGGATTTGGCACCGGCAAGCTTTTTGAACCGGGCGATCAAATCAGCGTGCAGCAGCAGGCGGTCTACGTCGTGTGGGACAAGGGGCAGTTGCCGACGATTCCGAAGGCAAGCATGCAAGGTATCCGGATGCAGGACGTTACTTTCGCTGGCGAAATCTTCAGGCAGCTAAACTCCACGGACCTCGCCGCGTACGACTGGACCAACGAGGGGTTTTACGTCCACCTAAATGCAGGTGGGACTCCGGACGGCGAGCGCATCCTGTCGGCGGGGATCTTGGATGCGGGTGCTCTCACATTCACGTCGTTTGCACAGCAAAGCGCTGGTACCGATCTGTGTACACCGGGCGGAACATCACACGTCTACCGCTTTAACTTGATCGGCGGGCTGGGTGAAGCAGGCTTTTTAGGCGTCACCGGCCCCGTGGTCGCCAAACGGATTCAGCCTGGGCTGGTTAGCGCCGCGCCGCCGGTTTACGACCCCATTGATGCGACGCCAGGTTTCATCGATAGCATGTCCGCTGCCGATGTGAAAACTATGCTCGCCAATCCGAAGTACAGGCAGTCGGGAGGTCGCGCAGAGCGGCAGGGGGCAACCGGAACCTGCGCACACGTTGGATTGAAAGTTGACGGGACGGTGGCGCGCATCCCCACAGCCTGCGCGCACTTGGTGCCCCTACGCACATGGCGGCCGGTGCGATGAGGTCCCGAATGCTCACCGCAAATCAGCGCGGATTCACGCTGATCGAGTTGCTGATCGCGATCGTCATCATCGGCGTGCTTACCGCGATCGCCATTCCGAATTACACCGCGTACATCCAGCGTAGCAATCGTGCAGAGGCGCGCAATGCGCTTCTTGAAGCGGCTGCCTGGATGGAGCGGTGGCGTACGCAGTCAGGGCTCTACGGCAGCGCTCCGGCTACCCCTACCGCTCCACCCGCCGCGTTCCCATTTGCGCAAGTCCCTGCCGCGCCGGCGACTGCAAGGTACACCATAGCGCCTCCGACAATAGCTGCTTTAGGTATTGGATACACGATCACTGCTACACCGGTCGTGGGCGGGGCGATGGATGGGGATCCGTGCGGTGCATTTTCCATAGACGAAACGGGCCGGCGCCTTCCTATCGCTCCTGACTATTGCTGGACCCGTTAGGCGTTCGACTGAAGTTTCCGGGCCACATGGCATCATCGCCGCGTGACCGTCTGGCCTGCTGCTCTTACCGTTGATCCAATCGACCGCGCCTCCGGCGCGGTTCGCTTGCCCGGCTCAAAGAGCATTTCCAATCGAGCGTTGTTGCTGTCGGCGCTTGCGCATGGCGAGACGACACTCGTCGAGCTCCTCGACGCCGACGACACGCGTGTGATGCTTGACTCGCTAGCAAGGCTCGGTGTTGCTTCGCGACAAAGCCGTGTTGGGCTGCATATCAGCGGTTGCAGCAACCACATTCCGGTGCGCGAAGCGCGTCTGCTTCTGGGTAACGCCGGCACGGCGTTTCGCTCGCTGACGGCCGCTCTAGCATTTTCTGGCGGCCGCTACGAGCTCGACGGCGTTGCGCGCATGCGCGAGCGGCCGATCGGCGATCTAGTCGATGCACTGAATTCGCTTGGGGCGCAAGGATTCACTACGCGGGCCAGCTGGGATTCCCGCCGTTAATAATCGAGCCGGTGCATTCGTTTAGCGAGTGATCGCGTCTTTATCAAGGCCGAGCGTTTCGAGCCAGTTTCTTAGCGGCCTATTGATGGCTTCGCCGCTGATCGCACGTGACGATGGCTTGCGAATCTTCGTCGAGCGGCACTTTAGTTTCGCAGCCTTACGTCGAGCTGACCGTTTCGCTGATGCGACGGTTCGGAGTTAGTGTGACTCGCGAACAGAGATGGCTACTGGTTCCGAAGGCTTTGTATCGTTCACCCAGTCGCTTCGTGGTCGAGGGCGATGCATCAAGCGCTTCCTATTTTCTCGCGCTGGGTGCGATTGCAAGCGGGCCGGTCCAAGTCGACGGTGTCGGCAAGGACAGCGTGCAGGGCGATGTGCGATTTGCCGATGTGCTAGCGAGCATGGGAGCGCAAGTCGAGTTGGGTGCTGCATCACGTCAAGGTGAGTGCGCCCGCAAGCGGGCGCTTGCAAGCGATCGATGCCGACTGCAACCACATTCCGGACGCAGCAATGACGTTGGCGATCGTCGCGCTGTTCGCCGACGGCCCAAGCACGCTGCGCAACATCGGTTCCTGGCGCGTCAAGGAGACGGATCGGATTGCGGCGATGGCCACTGAGTTGCGCAAAGTCGGTGCACAGGTCGAAGAAGGTCCGGACTGGATTCGCATCGTTCCGCCTAAACAGTTTCGCGAAGCAACGATCGATACCTACGACGACCATCGGATGGCGATGTGTTTTTCGCTGGTTGCGGCGGGCGGTGTCCCGGTGCACATTCGCGATCCGGGATGTGTCACCAAGACATTTCCCGGCTATTTTGATCGTCTCGGCGAGCTGGTGCAGCGTTGAACGATCTGCCGGTTATTGCCATCGACGGACCTACCGCCTCAGGCAAAGGAACGATCGCGCAGCGCGTAGCCGAAGCGCTCTCGTTTCACTATCTGGACAGTGGCGCGCTATATCGCTTGGTCGCCTGGCGCGCGCTGCGCGATGCTGTTCCCATAGACGACGCTGAGCGGCTGGTGCGCGTGGCCGCCTCGATTCAGCCTCGCTTTGAGGGGGGCCGCATTTTCATGGACGGAGAGGACGTTACGGACGCGATCCGCACTGAAGAGGTCAGTCGGCTGGCCTCGCAGATCGCGGTGTTAGAGGGAGTTAGGTACGCGTTGCTGGAACTTCAGCGCTCTTGGCGCAAGCCCCCCGGCTTGGTGGCCGACGGCCGCGATATGGGCACCGTTGTTTTCCCCGATGCGGACCCCAAGATCTACTTGACGGCGAGCGTAGCCGCGCGTGCGGAACGACGCTATAAGCAGTTGATCGAAAAAGCTTTTCCGGCTAGCATCACGCCCCTTTCGCGGGATGAAGTGGCGCGCGAGATCGCGGCGCGCGACCAGCGTGATGCACAACGCGCGGTGTCACCGCTGAAGCCTGCAGAAGGCGCGTATCAGATCGATTCTTCGGCGCTCTCCGTTGATGAGGTCGTGGCTCTGGTATTGAAGTGGTACGCCCAATCGCGCAACCACGCATCAGAGCAATTGAAGTAGAGCTGAAGTAAAAGGGGCAGTCGGGAGGATTCCCTTCTGCGGTTGATTAACTCCGCTTCGAGCGCAACGCCGAAGCGAGATGGTTTTAACTTAGGCATCGCATGGCATCCCCACAAACACGAAGCAGCAGCAGAAACGAAGGTTTTATAGCGAAGCAAGGTAGCGAGTCTTTTGGCAACGAATCCTTTGCCGCCCTGTTCGAAGAAAGCCTGAACCGGCAGGAAATGAAGCAGGGTGAGGTGATCACCGCCGAGGTGATCAGGGTTGACTACAACTTCGTCGTCGTCAACGCAGGCCTCAAGTCGGAGGCCTACATTCCACTCGAAGAATTCAAGAACGATAACGGCGAGCTCGACGTGAAGCCGGGCGACTTTGTTTCGGTCGCGATCGAGTCGCTCGAAAACGGCTATGGCGACACGATCTTGTCGCGCGACAAGGCCAAGCGCTTGTCGGCGTGGATGAACCTGGAAAAGGCGCTCGAATCCGCCGAACTGGTGGCCGGCACGATCACTGGCAAGGTCAAGGGCGGATTGACGGTGATGATCAACGGCATCCGCGCATTTTTGCCTGGCTCGCTCGTCGATACGCGTCCGGTCAAGGATACGACGCCGTTCGAGGGCAAGACGATGGATTTCAAGGTCATCAAGCTCGATCGCAAGCGCAATAACGTCGTCGTCTCGCGCCGCGCGGTGGTTGAAGCGAGCATGGGCGAAGAGCGCCAGAAGCTGCTCGAGAATCTGAAGGAAGGCGCGGTCGTCAAAGGCACAGTCAAGAACATCACCGACTACGGCGCGTTCGTCGACTTGGGCGGCATCGATGGCCTGTTGCACATTACCGATCTGGCGTGGCGCCGGGTGCGTCATCCGAGCGAGGTGGTGCAAGTCGGCCAGGAGATCACCGCCAAGGTGTTGAAATTCGACCAGGAGAAAAACCGCGTTTCGCTGGGCGTCAAGCAGCTGGGCGAAGACCCGTGGGTGGGTCTCGCACGCCGCTATCCGCAAGGCACCCGCCTGTTCGGCAAGATCACCAACATCACCGACTACGGAGCGTTTGTCGAGATCGAAGCTGGCATCGAAGGGCTGGTGCACGTATCCGAAATGGACTGGACGAACAAGAACGTCGATCCGAAGAAGGTGGTTAACCTCGGCGATGAAGTCGAAGTGATGGTGCTCGAGATCGACGAAGATCGCCGCCGCATTTCGCTCGGCATGAAGCAGTGCAAACCCAATCCGTGGGAAGACTTTTCGCAGCAGCACAAGAAAGGCGACAAGGTCGCTGGCGCGATCAAGTCGATCACCGACTTTGGCGTCTTCATCGGTCTGCCCGGCGGCATCGACGGCCTTGTTCACCTGTCGGACCTTTCGTGGTCGGAACCTGGCGAAGAAGCGGTTCGTCGCTACAAGAAGGGCGACGAGATCGAGGCGATGGTGCTGGCGATCGATACCGAGCGCGAGCGCATTTCTCTCGGCGTCAAGCAGATGTCGGGCGATCCGTTTACCAACTTTGCAGCAGGACACGAGAAGGGCGCGATGGTCAGCGGTACTGTCAAGTCGGTCGACGCAAAGGGTGCGGTGATTGATCTGGGCGGCGACGTTGAAGGCTTCCTGCGCGCCTCCGAGATCTCTGCAGATCGCGTCGAGGACGCGCGCAATCACGTGAAGGAAGGCGATGCGATAAACGCGATGATCATCAACATCGATCGCAAGAATCGCAATATCAACCTGTCGGTCAAGGCGAAAGACAGTGCCGATACCGCAGCGACGATGGAACGGATGCAGTCTGAAGCGCAGACGGGAACGACCAATCTAGGTGCGTTGCTGAAGGCCAAGCTGGATACGCAGACCAAGTAGCCCGGGAGCGTCGCGGTGAAAACCATGACTAAGTCCGAGCTGATTGCGCGCCTGGCAGAGCGCAATCCGCGACTGGTCGCGCGCGATGCGGACGAAGCGGTAAACACGATGCTCGATGCGATGACCGAGGCATTATCGACCGGTCAGCGCATCGAGATTCGCGGGTTCGGCAGCTTTGCGCTGAACTATCGTCCACCGCGCGTCGGCCGTAATCCGAAGTCGGGTGATCGGGTACAGGTGCCCGCGAAGCATGTGCCGCACTTCAAAGCCGGAAAAGAACTGCGCGAGCGAGTCGACGGCCACGACCCGGCCGACTCGGCCACGGACACCGAGCAGGACGAGTAACAAGCTGTGCAACACGCGCCGCGCTCCGATTGCGGCCCTTTTTGCGCGCATACAATCGTCGCTTCCGTGGAATGTATGAGGGCTTGATCGATGAAGCTCGCCGCGTGGTTACTGAAGCTTGGTTTCTTCCTGCTTGTGCTCTGGTTCGCGCTGAAGAACACCACACCGGTGCCAGTGCGCTTCAGTGCAGACATCGTCTGGGAGAACGTCCCGTTGATCGTCGTAATGCTGGTGTGCGTGGCGCTGGGCGCACTGTTCGGGGCGCTGGCATTGTCGCTTCCGATTTACAAGATGCGGCGCGAGGTGGCGCAGTTGAGACGGTTGAGGCCAATTCCATCATCGATGGACTCGTCAGACGAACGCATGGCGAGTGCTGCGCGTCAATCGGGCGCCGTGGTCGAACTTGGGACCGGTGACCGCACTTAGCGCGGTTACCTGCCAGCGCGCGCGGCTAAATGGAGATCGAGCTCTGGTATCTGCTGTCACTGCCGCTTCTATTTGCAGCCGGCTGGCTCGCCCGGGGCTTCGAATCGCGCTTCGGTGAAACCGATAACGCGGCATTGCCGCGTTCATACTTTCGTGGCCTCAACCTTCTATTGAACGATCAGCCTGATAAGGCGATCGATGCATTTATTGAAGTCGTCAAACTTGATCCTGAGACGATCGAGCTGCACCAGGCGCTCGGCAATCTGTTCCGGCGCCGCGGTGAGTTCGATCGAGCGGTCCGCATTCACACGCACCTTCTGAATCGAGCCGACCTGCCGGCGCGGCAAAGGTCGCAGGCGCTCGAGGAGCTCGGCCAGGACTATCTAAAGGCGGGTTTGCTCGACCGAGCCGAAGCTGCATTCGTCCAACTGCGAGAGGATCGGCATCACCGCTTCGACGCGTTGCGCGCGCTGTTGCGCATTTATCAGATGGAGCGCGAGTGGCTGAAGGCCGTCGATTGTGCGCGCCTCCTGGAGAGGGAAGCCGGTGAATCGCACTATGTGGCGATCTCCCACTACTACTGCGAACTGGCGAACGATGCGCTAACACGCGGTGCGCTTGATGAAGCGCAGCGTGCAATCGACGAAGCGCTGGCCGCCAATCGCAAATCGATTCGCGCACTGATTCTGGCCGGTGACGTGGCGGCAAAGCGCGGTGACAACGACGAGGCATTGCGCCAATGGCGCCGGGTAGAGGATGCTTCGGCCGAGCACGTGCCGTTGATCGCGGCGCGCGTGGCCGACACGATGGCTGCGCAGGGGCGCGAGGCAGAGGCGCTCAACTGGCTCGAGCGCAGGCTGCTCGATTCGCCGTCGATCGATCTGCTCGATATCGTCGCGCAGCGAATCGACCGCATGGCACGGCGCTGCGGCCGCCGAGGCGGTGATCGCGAAGGAGACGCAGCGGCATCCGTCATTGCTTGGTTTCGAGCGGCTGCTCGAGGCGAGGCTGGCAACCGGTCAGAAGAATGGCGAGCAGGACGGCGAGCTGCAGTTATTGACCTCGCTGCTAAAGAACCATACGCAGAAGCTCGCGCGCTACCGGTGCGCCAAGTGCGGCTTCCGGGCGCGCGAGTATCACTGGCATTGTCCTGGTTGCTCGAGTTGGGACAGTTATCCGCCACGCCGTCTCGAGGAACTGGATCTGGCGTGAGTTCAGCGGTGGGCGCGGGGTTTCGCACGATCGACCAGACGATCGGCAACACGCCGCTGGTGCGGTTGCAGCGCATCGGCGCCGACGACGCTAGGCGCCGCGGCAATGTCATCCTCGCCAAGCTCGAGGGCAGCAACCCCGGCGGATCGGTCAAGGACCGGCCCGCCTGGTCGATGATCACGCGCGCGCAAGAGCGCGGGGAGATACGGCGCGGCGATCGGCTGATCGAAGCCACCAGCGGCAACACCGGCATCGCGTTGGCGATGATCGCGGCGATGACGGGCTACCGGATGACGTTGATCATGCCGGACAACTTGAGCTTTGAACGTCGATCGAGCATGCGTGCATACGGCGCCGAACTGCTGCTAACGCCCGCGGACAAGGGCGGCATGGAGTACGCGCGCGACCTGGCGCTTGAAATGCAGGCGCGCGGCGAAGGAAAAGTGCTCGATCAGTTCGCCAACGCGGATAACCCGCGCGTGCACTACGAGACGACCGGCCCCGAGCTATGGCGCGACACCGGCGGCCGCATCACGCATTTTGTCAGCGCGATGGGTACGACCGGAACCATCATGGGAGTGTCGCGCTACCTGAAAGAAAAAAATCCGGCGATTCAGGTCGTTGGCGCGCAACCGGCGGAAGGCTCACAGATTCCCGGCATTCGTAAGTGGCCCGAGAAATATCTGCCGAAGATCTACGATCCGGCGAGAGTCGATCGTATCGAATCAGTAACACAAGCGGATGCCGAAGCCATGGCGCGGCGAATGGCTGCCGAAGAGGGCATCTTCGGTGGCATCTCTTCCGGCGGGGCGTGCGAAATCGCGCTGCGTGTTGCGGCCGAAGTCGAGGGGGCGACGATCGTGTTTATCGTGTGCGATCGAGGGGACCGCTACTTGTCGACTGATGTTTTCGCACACTAGTGTTGAAACTCCCGCGATCAAGTTCGTACACCTCAACTACTTGCCCGCAACCTGGTACTGCTTGTTTGTTACCTTGACTGAGCTGCTTTGGCCCTTAATGTAAAGCGGCACATATACGGAAACGGTCTTGGCGTTGGGCACTACGAAATCGATCTCAGTCGACACTTTCCCCGAACCTCCTGTGACCGCTTTGAGTGCGCTCTCAATCGGTTTGCCATCTGTTCCTTGAATAACGATGCCGACCATCCCGCCCTGGCTGGGTAAGACATACTCAACCTCCGCCTTCAGCCGCACCTTCGTTCCTGGACGCAGCGGCTGCTGTGGGTCGGGTAAAAGCGAACTTATGCTAACGCTTGACGCAGTGGCGTCAGCTGGGGTCGCAGACGCAGTAGCGTCGGGAGCAGCGAGCGACTTGTCTAGCTTGCCTTCAGTTGACGGTCCCTTGGAACAACCCGGTACCGCAAGCAATGCGAAAACAGCAGCAAGGCACCGCGCGTCAGTCAACATCGCATGAGCTCCAAACTTTCAGGACGGCTGAAAGGATAACCGAGATCGATTCACATATCGGTCCGTTAAAGATCAAAAAAGCCCTCTGTCACGGGACATTAAGGCGCTTCAGTAAACGATCGAGCTAATACCCGCGATCGAGGGGAGCGGTGTCTGTTCACCGAGGCATTCCCACGCTGACAATCTTCTGCCACGCGGCCACCTCGGCCGGGCTGCGCAGATGAACGACGGCAGCGTGCGCGTGCTGGGGTTGACGCAGCGCAGCTGGCCAGGCGTGCCTTCGCGCGTGATGGTTTCGCAGTGTGTAACCGAGCAGCGAATTGGGAGGCCTAACAAGTGCCGTCAAAGTCTGCCGGTTGCCGTTGCAAATCGACTCGCCGGTCCACGACTGTCGCGATGCGCGAACTGTCGTTCGCCACAGCACCTGCAATAGCGGAAGGTCGAGCCAGACCAGCGTATCGGCCCGTGGCCAGAGTAGATCGCGCACCTTGCTGTAGTTGCCGGCGACAATCCAGCGCTGGCCGCAAGCAATATCGGCGACCTTGGCTCTAAATTCAGCGATCGGACTTTCAATCCACTGTGGCCGCCAGAAGACATCGTCGAGGTCAGTGAACGGCAGATCGAATTGCCCGCTCAGCCAGCGCCCCAAAGTCGTCTTACCACTGCCGCTAGCACCGAAGACGACGATGCGCTGCATCGCCGGTCGGGCTTCGATCTCAGGCCACAGCAACGGGGATCTTGCCGATCTTCTGCTGCCACTCACGCGGTCCGGTCTGGTGCACCGAGGTGCCGTCGGCACTGACCGCAACGGTGACCGGCATGTCGCGCACATCAAACTCGTAGATTGCTTCCATACCGAGATCGGCGAAGCCGATGACCCGCGCGCCCTTGATTGCCTTCGCAACCAGATAGGCAGCGCCGCCCACCGCCATCAAATAGGCGCTCTTGTGCTTGCGTATTGCTTCGATTGCAACCGGGCCACGCTCCGCCTTACCGATCATCGCGATCAGTCCGGTTTGCGCCAGCATCATGTCGGTGAATTTGTCCATTCGCGTCGACGTGGTGGGCCCTGCGGGTCCCACTACTTCGTTACGCACCGGATCGACTGGCCCGACGTAGTAGATCACGCGATTCTTAAAGTCGACCGGCAGCGTTTCGCCTCGCGCCAGCATGTCGCCAATGCGCTTATGCGCGGCGTCGCGTCCGGTCAGCATGCGGCCGCTAAGCAGCAGCGTTTGCCCTGGCTTCCACGACGCGACCTGTTCTTTCGTCAACGTGTTGAGATCGACGCGCGTGCTCTTGTTGTAGTCGGGCTGCCAATTGACGTCGGGCCACAGATCGAGTGACGGAGGCTCGATATATGCAGGACCCGATCCATCGAGAATGAAGTGCGCGTGCCGCGTTGCTGCGCAATTCGGAATCATTGCGACGGGCTTACCGGCGGCGTGCGTCGGATACATCTTGATTTTGATGTCGAGCACGGTGGTCAACCCACCTAGACCCTGCGCGCCGATGCCGAGCGCGTTTACTTTTTCGTATAGCTCGACGCGCAGCTTCTCGACATCGGTGCGCGCGCCGCGTTGCCGCAGTTCGTGCATGTCTATATCGTCCATCAGCGCTTCCTTCGCCAGCAGCATCGCTTTTTCTGCAGTGCCGCCGATGCCGATGCCGAGCATGCCGGGCGGACACCAACCTGCGCCCATCGTCGGCACCGTTTTCAGCACCCAGTCGACGATCGAGTCGCTGGGGTTGAGCATCACGAAAGTGCTCTTGTTTTCCGAGCCACCGCCCTTGGCCGCCACCGTCACGTCGACTGCATCGCCGGCCACCAACTGCACGTTGATCACCGCCGGTGTGTTGTCCCCGGTGTTCTTACGGGCGAACTCTGGCGGATCGACGATCGATGCGCGCAGGACGTTGTCGGGATGGTTGTATCCACGGCGCACTCCCTCATTGACCGCGTCTTCGAGCGAGCCGGTGAAATCTTCCCATCGCACGTTCATGCCGACCTTCAAGAAGACGTTGACGATGCCGGTGTCCTGGCAGATCGGGCGTTTGCCCTCGGCGCACATGCGCGAATTGGTCAGTATCTGCGCGATCGCGTCCTTCGCCGCCGCGCTTTGTTCGCGCTCATAGGCACGTGCAAGATGGCTGATGTAATCGGCAGGGTGGTAGTAGCTGATGTATTGCAACGCACCGGCGATGCTTTCGATCAGATCCGCTTGCCGAATGCTGGTCATCAATGACCTTTCACCGGTCTGATGGCTACCGCCATCAGGCGGTCGGCCGTCGGGATGGGGGCGGGTAACGGCGCGGTCGATATCGGTAGCGGACATGTGATTGAGGGATCGGTGGCAAAAAACGAAATTCTATCCGGCGCGCGGCGCGTCGCCTCTTGCGCGCTGATGGCGTGCCCTCATATCGGAAACTGGCCGAACCGGTATTGGCCGGAGCGGTCCAATGCCTTGATTCGTTTGGCAAATGAGGGGCAAGCGCCCTGGGGAACCTGAATGTAGCGCTGTTGAAAACTGCTCGTGCTCTACTGGCCAGTCTTTGCTAGCTTGCTAGACTCGCTCAACTTGTTTCACTCTCTTTGGAGAAGATCTATGAAACGTATCGCTCTGTTCGTTTTGACGAACCTTGCGATCATGGCTGTTCTGGTGCTGTTCCTGACCGTCTTGTCGTCAGTGTTCGGCATCAATTTCAACCTCGGCGGACAAACGCTGAACATCGGCAGCTTGGCGATCTTTTCGCTGGTGGTCGGCTTTACCGGTGCGTTCATCTCGCTGTTGTTGTCGAAGCCGATGGCCAAGTGGTCCACGGGTGCGCAAGTGATTAGCCAGCCATCGAATGCGATGGAATCGTGGCTCGTAGGTGCGGTGCGCCGACATGCCGAGAAGGCCGGAATCGGCATGCCCGAGGTCGCCATTTTTGAAGGCGAGCCGAACGCGTTTGCGACGGGCGCGTTCAAGAACAGCGCTCTGGTAGCCGTCTCGACGGGTCTGCTTCAGTCCATGAGCAAGGACGAAGTCGAAGCAGTGCTCGGCCACGAGGTTTCGCACATCTCGAACGGTGACATGGTGACCATGACGTTGCTGCAGGGCGTGATGAACACGTTCGTCGTGTTCCTGTCGCGCGTAATTGGCTACGTCGTCGACCGCCTCGTGCTGCGCAACGAAAGCGATGCGCCGGGCATCGGCTACTACCTCACCACCATCGTGCTCGATATCGCGCTCGGCTTCTTGGCCGCGATCGTCGTGGCCTGGTTCTCGCGGCGACGCGAGTTTCGTGCCGACGCCGGTGCCGTGGCGCTGATGGGCAGCAACCGTCCGATGATCAATGCGCTCGCGCGCCTTGGTGGTCAAGACCCGGGTCAGTTGCCGCAGCAAGTGCAAACGTTCGGCATCAATGGTCGTCCGAGCGGGATGCTGGCGCTATTTTCGAGCCATCCGCCGATCGAAGAGCGGATTGCAGCGCTGCAGGGCGCGGCTCGATAGAAGAATCACACTCACTCAAGGCCGGGACCGCCCGGCCTTTTTTACGCCTGTCTGATCCTGCGGCTCGACACTGTGGCAGTGAGCCATGCAAGCGAGAGTGCGGCGATGGCAAGTGCGACGGTCGCCGCCTCCCAGAAACCAAGAGCTCCGCGCGGATCACCTAGCGGCGTATGCGTGAGTCCGATCCAGTAGCCGCCGAGCAGCCCGACGCCCCAAAGCGCAAACCCATAGATCACCATCGGCCATAAAGTGTTCTTGTAACCGCGCAAGGCAAAACCGCACACTCCCTGGCACGCGTCGAACACGTGAAAGACCGCTGCCCAGCCGATCAGTGACAGCGCCACGGCGCTCACGGCTGCGTCGATCGTATATAGCGCGACGATCTGTTCGCGTAGCAACCAAACAAGGGTGGCGGCAACCAGCGCGATGGCGATCGACAATCGGAAGCCGCGCAGCGCTGCAACCCGGGCAACACGCGGATCGCCGGCGCCGAGTGACTGTGCGACCAGCACGCTGGTGGCGACGCCGAGTGAAAGTGGAATCATGAACAGGATCGCGGCCAGATTGCCAACGACCTGGTGGCCGGCCACTGACGCAGTGCCCAGGCGCGCAATCAATACCGCCATGAACGTGAACGACGTCACTTCGAAAAGCACGGATAAGCCGATCGGAACGCCGAGTTTCAGCAATTCACGCTGACTCTCCCAGCGCGGAGCGTGCGTGCCGTCACTGTGAAAGCGGCGAAAAAATGGATCGAGCCGCCAGACGCCGAGGCTCAACGCGAGGGTTAGCCATGCAAGCACTGCCGTGGCCACGCCGGCGCCGGCTCCACCCATCGCCGGAATCGGGCCCACGCCAAACATGAAGATCGCATTTAACGGGATCTTGAGCGCGAGTGCGAACACGTTGATCATCATCGTGATCTGTGGGCGCGAAACCGCTGCATTGAGTGCCACGAAGGCGCGAAACGCCAATGCCGCGGGCAGACCGAACGCGATCGCGTGCAAGTACGTCGTTGCGATCGATGCAACGTCGGCACTCACGCGCGCGAAGCCGAGCCAGGCATCGGTCGCGAGCACGATCGGCAAGCCGAAAGCTGCCAGAAAGATCGACAACCACAGTGCCTGCTGCAGGTCGTCGCCGATCGCGCGCCAGCGCCGCGCGCCAAAATGATGGCCGGCAATCGGTGACAGTGCCTGCAGCACACCCATCAAGCCGATGTAGACCGAGACATAGATGCTGGAACCGACCGCAACTGCTGCCAGATCGGTCGCTGACAACCGGCCCGCCATGATGGTGTCGATCGTTCCGTTGCCGACTACTGCAAGGTTGGCGATAAAGAGCGGCCAGCCGAGTTTGACGAAGGCGCGGGTCGACGTATCAGGTGGAGCGTTCCGAGCCATTACCTCGGTTTGCTCACTCATGGCTGTCGTGTTCGCGCCCGTAGTGGCGCGCGCGAATCATTGATCGCGCACCCACACCCTGAACAACTCGTCGTAACGCGCGCGACGCGTGAATTCGTAAACGACGTTCCAGCCTGCCAGCGGCTCATCATCAGTCGGCGTGCGCTGGCTGTCGCGTTGAATTGCAACGCGGCACGATACCGGCGCCGCATGCTGCGGCCCGAAGCGCAGTCCGCCGTGATAGGCGAGCATCGCGCGAATGCCGAGCGGCAGATGATGGCCTTGCACGCAGCTGTCGCCGCCGACGCGCTTGACCTGCTCGGCCAGTACGGCGGCCGTCGACGCATAAGAGCGCGAATACTCGATCGGTGCGCCGTAGATCGACACGATCACCACCGATACAACCGCGAGTCCGCTGGCGGCGAGCATCGGTCCGCGCCAGAGCATCGGCGGCCGCACACGCACACGCCAGAGCACGAGAAAAATCCACGCGCCGGTTGCCGCAAGCGCGATGGCGGTTGCAATGATCGGCGCCGACGGTTCCAGCCCCGGAACGAGTCGCGCCACCGAATCCGCCATTCTTGGCGGTACGCCTGCGTTCCATGCGCCGAAGTAGACCCAGATCGCAATCAGCGTGAAGGTGAATAGCGCGAGCGAGAACCAGTCGATTGCGTTGTCGGCAGCTCGGCGCAGCGTTGAAACGCTGAAGGTGCCGAGCACCACCATCGCGGGCACCGCGACGATTAACTCGCGGTCGCTCGGGTCGGCGGTGATCAGCACAGCGAGGAGCGCAGCGATCGTCAGCAGCAGCGGCAATAGCACATGCGGGCGACGCCAAAAACTCCGCCACGAGTAGAGCGTCCACAGCGCGAACGGCCACACTGGCCATGTGTACCAGCCCACATTGCGCAAGAGCCACATGAAGCTTGCGACATTCGGCCCTGCAAGCTCACGCGCATGCCACGCCCACCAATCGTCAAAGTACAGCACCGACTGCGGAGTCGTCGTGTGCGCGGCAATCGGCCACAGCGAAAACAGCCCGACGGCGATTGCAATCAGCACGGCCACGCGCAACGCACGGTGCGTGCCGAATGACAGCAGGAAAATCACGGAGGCGATCAGTAAAGCGCCGGCCGGCAGCCATCCGCGCGTCAGGGCAATCGCGGCGAGCGCCGCTGCAGCGCCGATCGTTCCCTTCCATTGATCCTCAAGCGATACCGCGAGCGCAAGCAGCAACGCTGACACCCACGCGAAGACTGCCGTTTCGGCAACTGTTTCGTGCATCCTTAGCACGATGCCAATCGTCGCGAGCATCAACAGCACGGCGATGTCGGCCAGCATGCGCCCGTAGTCGCGCGAATTAGCTTCGCCACCAAAGGCGAATGCGACCGGCTGCGCCTCTGGGCGTCGCGCCAGCCGATAAGTCGTGTACCACAGGCACGTCGTTGCAAGCACAAACCACAGCACCGTGACCAGTCGCGCTGCAACGATGTCGCCGACGACACCGCCGAACAGCCGAATCAGCAGCGCGCCGATCCAGAATGGCAGCGGTCCTTCCTCCGGCAGCAGCACTCCGACCACGGACGGAAGCCACCATTCGGCAGCGCTGCCGTGGGCCATCGTCCACATCACGCCGAACGCGGACGCGTCTTCGAGGCTCCACGGATCGCGCGCGAACAACCCCGGCAGGATGTAGGCTGCCAGCAAGCCGAAAAACATCCAGCGCGGCAATTTGGCCGCCGCGGCTTCGCTTACGCGAGCCGGCGAGGGGCGGTGTTCAAAACTCATCTAAGAAAGAAAAGGCAGCCGAGGCTGCAGGCAAAGAAAAGGCAGCCGAAGCTGCCTTTGTACGCGATCTCGATGCGCTTTCACCGGCGCCGTGCTTCGGCCTTGGCCTTGGTGGCTTCAACTGCAGCAGCGTTGACGGCTTCTGTTTTCGCGGCGAATTTTTGACGGAATTTTTCGACCCGGCCGGCTTCGACGATGCGGGTTTGCGCACCGGTATAAAACGGGTGCGATTCGGACGACGTGTCGAGCTTGAACAGCGGATATGTCTTGCCGTCTATTTCGATGGTCTCACGCGTTTGCAACGTAGAGCGTGTGATGAATTTGAAATCGTTCTGCATGTCCTGGAAAACGACTTCGCGGTATTCGGGATGGATGCCTTGTTTCATCTGTGAATTCGCTTGTAGATTCGCTAGTAGGCCGCCAGTCGCCGCCCGGTGGCTCGACCACGTACCTGGATTTGGAAGGCGCGAATTATCCGGGTTTTGAATAGTGGGAGCAAGCTCTCCCTACCCGCCCCGACGCATCATGTCGAAGAACTCGGCATTGCTCTTGGTCGCCTTCATCTTGTCGAGCAGAAATTCCATCGCCTCGATCTCGTCCATGCCGTACAGCAGCTTGCGCAGGATCCAGACCTTTTGCAGGATTTCAGGCTTCAGCAACAGCTCTTCCTTGCGGGTACCAGAACGGTTGACGTTGAGCGCCGGATAAACGCGCTTTTCTGCGAGCCGGCGCTCCATGTGAATCTCCATGTTGCCGGTGCCTTTGAATTCTTCGTAGATCACGTCGTCCATGCGCGAGCCGGTGTCGATCAGCGCGGTGGCGATGATGGTCAACGATCCGCCTTCTTCGATGTTGCGAGCGGCACCGAAAAACCGCTTCGGTCGTTGCAACGCATTGGCATCAACGCCGCCGGTCAACACCTTGCCCGACGCAGGAATTACGGTGTTATAGGCGCGAGCCAGCCGTGTAATCGAATCGAGCAAGATAACAACGTCCTTCTTGCTCTCGGCCAGACGCTTGGCCTTTTCGATCACCATTTCAGCGACCTGCACGTGGCGCGTCGCCGGCTCGTCGAACGTTGATGCGACTACTTCGCCTTTTACCGAGCGCTGCATCTCGGTCACTTCCTCGGGCCGTTCGTCGATCAGCAACACGATCAACACGACGTCCGGATGATTGGCGGCGATCGCGTGCGCCATGTGCTGCATCAACACTGTCTTGCCTGATTTCGGGCTGGAGACCAGCAAGCCGCGCTGCCCCTTTCCGATCGGCGCGATCAAATCGACCAGGCGTCCGGTCAGATTCTCATCACCCTTCATGTCGCGCTCGAGAATCAACGGCTCGTCCGGAAACAGCGGCGTCAGGTTCTCGAACAAGATGCGATGCTTGGTCGACTCGGGGGGTTGTCCATTGACCTTGTCGACTTTGACCAGCGCGAAGTAGCGTTCGCCGTCCTTTGGCGTTCGCACTTCGCCTTCGATCGAATCGCCGGTATGCAGATTGAAGCGCCGAATTTGCGATGGCGAGATATAGATGTCATCGGTGCTCGCCAGGTACGAAGACTCGGGCGAGCGCAGGAAGCCAAAGCCGTCGGGTAGCACTTCGAGCGTGCCATCGCCGAAGATCTGTTCGCCGGATTTCGCGCGTTTCTTCAGGATTGCAAACATCAACTCCTGTTTGCGCATCCGGTTGGCGTTGTCGATCTCGAGCCCGATCGCCATCTCGAGCAGTTGTGAGACGTGCAGTGCTTTTAGTTCTGATAGGTGCATAAGTCGGTAGGAATATGGGGCGCCGGGAGCGCGCCCGCGGGGAGGGCGGTGGACCGTTCATCGATCCACCGGCTAATTGAGGTTAAGTCAGTTAGAGGTTGCTGTCGATAAAAGCCGTTAGTTGAGATTTTGAAAGTGCGCCGACCTTGGTTCCGACTACCGCGCCATTCTTGAACATCATGAGTGTCGGGATTCCGCGGATGCCATATTTTGCCGGCGTCGCCTGATTCTCGTCGACATTAAGCTTAGCCACCGTGATCTTTCCCTGATACTCCTTGGACACTTCATCCAGGATCGGCGCGATCATGCGGCATGGACCGCACCATTCTGCCCAGTAGTCGACCAGTACCGGAGCCGAGGACTTTAGGACGTCGGATTCGAACGCTGAGTCGCTGGTGTACTTGATGTCACTCATTTGAGTCCTCTCGCTTGCGAGCGCCAATTTAGCGCAATCGCATTCAGAAGAAGGGAACTATTGTCAGGGGATTTGGCGGCGCACGATCAAATTGCAAGACCGCGAATTGCAAGAGCAGGCACTCACCTCGACGCGATGGTATCACTTCCGGTCGGATTGTGAAGTCGGGATCACGGCTTCTGCTACCTACAATGGCCGCCTTTTAGCCGCTAATGCAACGCGACGCGCTATTTGATCTACTTGCCCGGTTACCAGCTTCCGTCTGCGTGGTCACGTCCAGTCGGCGCCTGGCACGCGCGCTATCGGCTGATTTTGACCTGTATCAAGCCGATCGGTCGCTAACGACGTGGGAAACGCCGCACATTCTTCCCTTCGCCGCGTTCGTCACTAGGCTGTACGACGCGGCCCAGCACGACCCGACGCTAACGGGGGTGCGAATGCCGCTGACACCCGCGCAGGAGCGCGCGCTGTGGGAAGCCGTGGTGGGCGATAGCGAGCTCGGATTGCTGTCGTCGTCGGCAGCCGCCGCGTTGGCCGCGGATGCGTGGACGCTCGCGCATCAATGGAATGTGGCGACGCGCGTGCCGCGTTATACGGCGGTGGCTGATACGCGCTTGTTTGTAGGCTGGGCGGGCGAGTTTCAGCGACGAGCGGATGCAGCAGGTGCGACCGACCTCGCGCGCCTGCCCGATATCGTTCGCGAGCACGTCGAGTCAGGCGCAATCCCAGTGCCACCGCACGTGGTACTGGCGGGCCTCGACGAAACCACAGTGCAGCAGCAGCGCCTCTTCGATGCGCTCGCCGCCCGCGGTGCACTATGCGAGCGATTCGAGCCGGTACGGCACGGCGCGAAACCTCGGCGGGCTGCATGCCTGGATGAGCGCGACGAGCACGAGAAGATGGCCGACTGGGTCTCGGCGCGCCT
Organism: uncultured beta proteobacterium; assembly: GCA_963824935.1. Lineage (GTDB taxonomy): Bacteria > Pseudomonadota > Gammaproteobacteria > Burkholderiales > Burkholderiaceae_F > JACCZX01. Next base: position 47,560 of record CAWGRF010000030.1, read on the forward strand.
CGGCACCGATTCCAGTACCCGGATCGGCATCGTGGTGCCGCAACTGGCCTCGCGTCGGCGGGCATTGGCGGCGGCACTTGATGCAGCGCTTGTGCCGGATCGACTGCTGACGCCTACGAGCCCGCGGCCGTACACGTTTTCGCTCGGCGGCGCGCTGGCCGACATTGCGCTCGTCGCATTTTTCTTGCGCTCGATTAGATTGGTGCTGGTCAGCGTCGACTTCGCAGAAGCCAGCGCGCTTTTGCGCTCGCCATACTTCGCCGGCGCAACGCACGAGCGCGACGCACGCGATTTGGTGGACGCACGTCTGCGCCGCCGCTGCCAGTGGTCGGTAGAGTTCGAATCTCTGTTTGAAGCCGTGCAAGCGTCGACGCGGGAGTGTGGCGTTGACGCCGCTCGCTTGCTTGCCGGTTTGCGCGCGCTGAGCCAATGGCGCCGTCAATACGCAACGCGCTCAAGACGGCCGTCCGAGTGGGCGAGTGCGTTTGCTCAGGCCGTGCAGTCGATCAGCGCTCCGATCGAAGACGGCGATCGCGCGTTCGACTCAGAGGAGTACCAAGTACTGGCTCGATGGCAGCAGCTGCTGGTCGAGTTCGCTGCGCTCGATCGGACCGTTGGCCGGCTGACAGCCGCTGCAGCCATCGGCAAGCTCGATCAAATCGCGCGCGAAACGATATTTCAGCCCGACAGTGGTGCGCCGCCGGTTCAGGTGTTGGGTGTGCTCGAAGCAAACGCGCTGACGTTCGACCACCTGTGGATCATGGGTCTGACGGCGGATGCGTGGCCGCCACCTTCGAAGCCCCACCCGCTGCTGCCGATTGAAGTGCAGCGCGCAGCCGGCATGCCGAGCGCGAGCGCAGCGGCGGAGCTGAAGCGAGCGCGGCAGCAGCTCGAACGGCTGCTGCAATCTGCCCCCGAAGTTGTCGTCAGTCACACGACCGTCGACGCAGACCGGCAAGTTGCGCCCAGTCCGCTGATTGCATCGTTTGAGCTGTGGATACCGCCGCCGCGCGCTGCACGTCTGACGGACTTCATCGCGCGGGTATCGCTTGCGTCTGTGCGCGATGCGGTGGCGCCGCGGTGGCGACCTACGACTCAGTTGCGCGGCGGTGTCGGCATTCTGCAGAACCAGGCGGCGTGCCCGTTTCGCGCGTTTGCGGTTCATCGCTTGGGTGCCACGGCGATCGAGTCGCCGCATGACGGTTTCGATTACCGCGAGCGCGGCCAGTTGGTGCACGACACGTTGGCCCTCTTCTGGACGTCGTTACCGGAGCCGACCCGCGATGCGTTGGCGGCAACGACGGAACAGCAGCGGCGTGCGTTGTTAGTCGCTGCGGCAGAAGCGGCCCAGGCGCGATTGCAAAGGCGGCGTGGCAAGTTGTCCACAGCGCTGGTCGAACTCGAATCGGCAAGACTGGTGCGCGTGATCGAGCAGTGGTTGCAGTACGAGATCGCGACGCGTTCGGCGTTTCGCGTTGCGGCGATCGAAGAGGCCCGAACGATGCACGTCGGACCGCTGACGGTCGCTGCACGTCTGGACCGGGTCGATGAAGTTTCCGACGGCTCGAGAATCGTCATCGATTACAAGACGGGGAACACGAAGAACGCGGGGTGGCTCGAAGAACGCCCCGACGAGCCGCAGTTGCCGCTGTACCTGATTGCATCCGAGCCGGCAGCACGTGCGATTGCACTGGCCAGAGTGCGCACCGGCGACGTTGGTTTCAATGCGCTCGCGGCGGAACCTGATCTGTTGCCGGTCAGGTCGAATCAGTGGAAGGGCCTGCATGCGAGCTGGAGCGCGCTGGTCGATCACTGGGCGCGCGTGCTCGAGCGCCTGGCGCTGCAGTTCGCCGCCGGCGAGGCCGCCGTGGACCCGAAACGAGTGCCGCAGACGTGCCGCTATTGCGAGTTGCCGACGCTGTGCCGGATCAACGAGCGCGGTGGGGCGGTGATTGCCGGCGCCGCCGACGAAGACGATGGCACGCCATGGGTGCGCGATGAAGAATGACAGCGTGCTGCGCAGTGACGCGCAGCTGCAACTGCCATTGCAGGTAGAGCCGCAGGTCGAACCGTCGCTCGACGCAGCGCTTGCTGCACTTGCTGGTACGGCGCCTGTTGTTGTTGCACCCATTGATGCGTCACTGCGCGACGACGACGCGGCCGCGCGTGCGCAGGCGCTCGACGTGACGCAGAGTTTCATCGTTCGCGCACCAGCGGGTTCGGGAAAAACCGAGCTGTTGGCGCAGCGGGTGCTGGCGTTGTTGGCTCAGGCCGACGCGCCCGAAGAAGTCGTCGCGATCACTTTCACGCGCAAGGCGGCCGCCGAAATGAAGGATCGCCTGCTGCAGTCGCTGACGGATGCGACTACTGCGCCATCTTCACCCCAGCAACCGCACCGCGCGCTGACGCTGCAACTCGCGCAGCGCGTAATGGCGCGCGATCGCGAGCTCGGCTGGGAGCTGGCCGCCAACCCGGCCCGGCTCAGAGTGCAGACGATCGATGCATTGGCGCTGTGGTTGGCGCAGCAATTGCCGATCACGGCGCGCTTCGCTCCCATCACGCGGGTCACCGAACAGGCAGACCCGCTGTACAGCGCAGCCGCGCACGCCACACTGGCGCTCATTGACACTTCAGACAGTTCGGACACGCGGGATCGCGGCATCGCACGTCACATCGCGCGCCTGCTCACGCATCTCGACAATGACTGGCCGCGAGTGCACCGGCTGCTTAGCGGAATGCTTGCCAGACGTGACCAGTGGCTGCGCCACGTCGGACACCTGGACCGTGCAGCGCTCGAAGCTCCGATGCAGGAAGAGTGTTCGCGGCAGATCGAGCGCGTGTGCGAAGCACTCGTCGGAGTCGACGTGGAGGAGTTGGTCGCACTGGCGCGTTATGCGGCGGGCAACCTGGCGCACGATTCGCGACTAGCGCCGTGCGCCGACCTACGCCGCCTGCCGGAAGCAAGCTTCGGCCGGCTCGATGCATGGCGCGCGCTGGCGGCGCTGCTGCTGACCAACGAAGGAACCTGGCGCACGAGATTCAGCAAATCAGAAGGGTTTCCATCGTTTGCGGGTGCAGCTCCGTTCAAGCAACGAATCGTTGCCCTGACGGACGCGCTGCGGTCGAACGAAACGCTGCGACAAGCGTTGCATGGACTACGCGATTTGCCCTCGCCGCACTTCACCGCGCCTCAGTGGGAAGTGCTCGAATCGATCGTGGCGCTGCTTCCGCGCGCAGCCGCCGAGCTAATGCTTGCATTCGGCGACGCCGGCGAGAGTGATTTCGTGCAACTGACGCGGGCGGCGGTTGATGCGCTCGGTGCGGATGATGCGGCGAGCGATATCGTTCACGCTCTCGACGCGCGCATTCGTCATTTGCTGATCGATGAATTCCAGGACACTTCGATCACGCAGTTCGAACTGATCGAACGACTGATCGGCGATTGGCGGCCAGCCGACGGGAGAACCGTGTTCGTCGTCGGCGACCCAATGCAATCGATCTACCGCTTCCGCGAGGCGGAAGTGGGGCTGTTTCTGCGGGCGTGGAACACAGGTATCGCGCGCTTGCCGCTGATGCGATTGCAACTCGCTCGTAACTTCCGTTCGCGACGCGGGCTGGTCGACTGGGCCAACAGCGCGTTTGTTCGCGTGCTGCCGGACAAGAGCGACATGGCGAGTGGCGCAGTTGCATTCGAACCGTCGGTTGCCGATCGGGCAGCGGATACCTCGCAGCCCGAAGCGGTAAGGCCCAACGCACTGATCGATGGGTCGCCGCACGACGAAGCGGCGCGCGTCGTCGAGTTGGTGCGACGCATGCAGGCTGACGATCCGGCGGCTTCGATCGCGCTGCTGGTACGCGCGCGCGCGCACCTGGCGCAGATCGTGCCAGCGATGCGCGAAGCTGGGCTCGGCTTCACCGCGGTTGAGCTCGAGCAGCTTCTGGCGCGCCCGTTGATCGGGGACTTGCTCGCATTGACGCGCGCACTCGAACATCTTGCCGACAGGGTGGCGTGGCTCGCCGTGCTGCGCGCGCCGTGGTGCGGGCTGACGCTGGCTGATTTGTCGGCCCTGGCCGAAGACACCTCCGGCGCGACAGTCTGGCAGCTGGTGTGTGATTCGTCGCGTCGATTGCAACTCTCATCGGACGGCCAACGCCGATTGGCACGCCTGGCATCGGTGCTCGTGCGCGCGCTTGAACTGCGCGGACGGAGCCCGCTGGTGGAACGTGTTCGCGAAACCTGGTGGCTGCTTGGCGGCCCCGCGTGTGTTTCGACGGCAGCCGATCACGCCGACGTTGAGTCTTTCTTCGATCACCTGGCACAGCACGAAGAGCGAAGTCGCGGCACAGCCGATATGGCCGCGTTCGAGGCATCGCTGGTTCGGCTGTATGCGGCGCCCGATGCGCAGGCGACCGGCAAGCTGCAGGTGATGACGATTCACAAGGCAAAAGGGCTGGAGTTCGACTATGTGATCGTGCCGGGGCTCGATCGCGTGACGACGGGCGACGATGCACAGTTGATGCAGTGGCTCGAGCGGCCGACGGAATCAGGCTCCGGCGAGTTACTGCTCAGCCCCATCTATCCGGCCGATGCCGACAAGAAAAACGATTCGATCTACTGCTGGATCGAGCGATTGCAGCAGCAGCGACAGGCGCACGAGGACGAACGCCTGCTGTATGTCGCTGCGACGCGTGCCCGCAAGCAGCTACAGTGGCTGGCGTGCATTCCGACTGCGGATGGCGCTATTTCTCCTCCGCGCGAGAACTCGCTGTTGCATCGCTTGTGGCCAGCGGTGGAAGACGACTGTCGGCGCGCGCTGGCTGAACACTCGGTCGCCGGACGCGTTGCGGCGGCTGCACCGCCTGCAACGTACGACCAGTCGCTTCGCAGGTTACCCGACAACTGGGTGTTTCCGATGGCGCCGCCCGCTGTCAACTGGCAAGATCAAACGACGCCAGCCGCTGTGCCCGCGATTGAGTTCTCGTGGGCCGGCGAAACTGCGCGTCGCATCGGCGTCGTCGTGCATCGCTGGCTGCAGCGCATCGCCGACGATGCGATGCACGGTTGGAACGCCGAGAGAGTGCAGGCGATCGCGCCGAATATCGAGCGCGAGCTGGCGGCCGCGGGAATCAGCGGCGACGAACTGAAGGCGGCGTGCGACCGCGTCTCGCGCGCGCTAACCGGTGCACTCTCCGACCCACGTGCGCGCTGGCTACTTGGGCTGCATGACGAAGCGCGCAGCGAGCTTCGATTGACCGTTCGCGGCCCATCTGGCACCAAGCGCATGGTGCTCGACCGCACTTTCGTCGATGAAAACGGTGCCCGCTGGATCATCGATTACAAGGTCGGTACGCATGAAGGCGCTGATGTCGAAGGTTTTCTGAATCGTGAACAACTGCGCTATGCCAGCCAGTTGGAGCTGTACGCACAAGCGCTCGGCGGCGCGGCTCAGCTCGGGCTTTACTTCCCGTTGCTGAACGGCTGGCGCGCGTGGAGAAGCGACAGCACGGATTGGGGGAGCTCCAAGAGGGGGCACAGCCCCCTCTTGCATCTTCAGAATGAGCCAAAGGCTCGCCTTTCCGCCTTCGCGGAAGAGGCGAGCCTTGCCTCGGCACCTGTGGCACTCCGCTGTGGCTGCTTCGTTCCCGACCTGACCAGGTTCACGGCACCCCAGTGCGAGGGGGCCCGCCGTCTTGGATGATACGCGGCAGTAGTTGCGATTCTTGTAATGTCCGGGGCCATGAGCGTTTCGATTCGAGCTGCACGCCAAAGCGACATCCCGATCCTGCATGCACTGATTCGTGCGCTAGCAGAGTACGAGAAGCTGACTGCACAGGTCGTTGGTACAGCCGAGGATTTGCGGCGCGAATTATTCAGTGAGAGACCAGTGATCGAGGCGGTGATCGCGTGGAACGAAGAAGACGCACTCGGCTTTGCGCTGTACTTTCACAATTACTCGACCTTTTTAGCCCGCCGCGGTTTGTACCTTGAGGATCTCTTTGTCGTGCCCGAAGCACGGGGTCGCGGAATCGGCAAGGCGCTGATCAAGCACTGTGCGTGCATTGCCGTTGAACGCGGCTGCGGACGGTTCGAATGGGCGGTGCTCGACTGGAATCAACCGGCGATCGAGTTCTATCAATCGATCGGCGCCACGATGCTGCCGGATTGGCGCCTCTGCCGTCTCACCGGCGATGCACTGACTCGATTCGCGAAGGCAGCGCCGGCAGGGCCGTAGAATCAACGCATGTCGTATCAGGTTCTCGCCCGCAAGTACCGTCCGCGCGATTTTTCCACCCTGGTCGGCCAGGAACACGTCGTGCGCGCGCTGACCAATGCGCTGACAGAAAACCGATTGCATCACGCGTACTTGTTCACCGGCACGCGTGGCGTCGGCAAGACCACGCTAGCGCGGATTCTCGCCAAGGCGCTCAATTGCGTTGGGCCGGATGGCAAGGGTGGAGTCACGCCAACTCCTTGCAATGTGTGCGAGCCGTGTACGGCGATCGACGCAGGCCGCTTTGTCGACTACATCGAAATGGATGCCGCCAGCAATCGCGGGGTCGACGAGATGGTGCAGTTGCTCGAACGCGCGATGTACGCGCCGAGCAATGCACGCTTCAAGGTGTACGTGATCGATGAGGTGCACCAGTTGTCATCGCATGCCTTCAATGCGATGTTAAAGACGCTGGAGGAGCCACCCGAGCACGTCAAGTTCATCCTTGCGACGACCGATCCGCAAAAGGTTCCGGTAACCGTGCTTTCGCGCTGCCTGCAATTCAACTTGAAGCAGATGACGCCGGCGGCGATTGCCGGGCACATGAACCAAATACTGGCGGCCGAGAAAATCGCTGCGGAGCCAACGGCGCTGCGCGCTCTCGCGCACGCCGCGCGCGGCAGTATGCGCGACGGTCTGTCGCTGCTCGACCAGGCCATCGCGTATTCCGGCGGCACCATCACTCTCGATGCGGTGCGCGCAATGCTGGGGGCGATCGATCAGGGTACTCTCGTGCGCGTGCTGCACGCGGTCGCCGCGCGCGATGCAAAGCAGGCGCTCGCCATTGCGGACGAGATGAACGAGCGCAGCGCGTCGTTTACGCAGGCAATGCGCGATCTGGCGAGCCTGCTGCATCGAATCGCACTGATCCAACAGATCGAAAGTGCCGCAGACGATGAAGTTGATGCCGAGGATCTGCGGGGGCTTGCGTCAACGCTGCAGCCCGACGAAGTCCAGCTGTTCTATCAGATTGCTTTGCATGGGCGGAACGATATGCACCTGGCGCCGGACGAGTACGCCGGCTTTACGATGGCATTGATGCGCATGCTGGCTTTTGCGCCCGCAGAAATGCCCGCGTCTGCCTCAGTGCAGCGGTCGACGCCGCGCGCGGTTGCTAGCGCAACACGCGCCGCTGCGGCAACGCCGGACCTCCTGAGCGCAGCGCAGCCGGTGGCGAGCGCGGAAACGAAGAGCACGCCGGTGTTCGATGGAAACTGGACCGCGCTCGTCCCGCGCTTGAAGGTATCTGGCCTAGTGCGCGAGCTCGCGCAGCGCAGCGAACTCGTCTCGCACGAAGGCGACCGCCTGAAATTGCGCGTTCCGCTGAAGACGTTACTCGATGCGGGTGCGCTGCAGAAGTTGCAGACAGCCGTCAGCGAAGCGCTGGGACGCCCGATACGCCTCGCTGCAGAACTCGGCAGCACGGTCGGACCGACGTCGGCCGGTATCGCAGAACAGGCGCGCGCCGAGCGGCAGCGGCAAGCGGAAGAGTCGATCTACGCCGACCCCTTCGTGCGAGAATTGATCGAGAACTTCGGTGCGTCAGTCGACCCAGCGTCGATTCGTCCTCGCAACGATAACGACACGGAAAAAACGTCATGATGAAGGGGCAAGTCGCAGGGCTGATGCAGCAGGCGCAGAAGATGCAGGAGAACATGAAGCGCGTGCAGGATGAGCTTGCTTCCACCGAAGTCGAAGGCCAGTCGGGCGCTGGCATGGTGAAGGTCACGATGACTTGCAAGTACGACGTGCGGCGTGTTGCGATTGATCCGAGCCTGGTCGGTGACGACAAGGACATGCTGGAAGACCTGGTCGCCGCCGCGTTCAACGACGCCGTGCGCCGCGCCGAAGAGGTGTCGCAACAGAAAATGGCGTCGATAACGGCGGGTATGCCGCTGCCTCCGGGGTTCAAGCTTCCTTTTTAGCGCGTTAGCGAACGGTTGCTGGCGCTCGGGAATCAACTCCCGGCAGGCTAAGCGCCCGGCTAGGCAGCAACAGCACGCATAGCATGAAGCTTGGTCACACCCTAGACAGACTAGTCGATGCTCTGAAGCATCTGCCAGGCATCGGTCCGCGTTCTGCGCAGCGCATTGCGTTTCATCTGCTGCAGCACGACCGCGGGGCCGCAGTGCGTCTGGGTGAGTCGCTGCTGCTGGCTGCACGCTCCATCGGTCATTGCCAGCGCTGCAACACGCTGACCGAAGATGCAATCTGCGTTACGTGCAGCAGCGCCAAGCGCGATCCGCAGATGCTGTGCGTCATCGAATCTCCTGCCGACCAGCTGGTCATCGAACAATCGCTTTCGTACAGCGGCCTTTACTTCGTGCTGATGGGGCGACTGTCGCCCCTTGATGGGGTCGGACCGCGAGAAATCCAGATGGAGCAGTTGCTGGCGCGCGTTGCCGACGGCATCGTGCGCGAGGTCATCGTCGCTACTTCGTTCACACCGGAAGGCGACGCAACCGCGCATTACATCGCGCAGTTGCTGCGCGAGCGCGATCCGCGACTGCAAGTCACGCGGCTGGCACGCGGCGTTCCCGCCGGCGCCGAGCTTGAATACACCGATGTGAACACCGTGGCGCAAGCAATGCTCGATCGCCGAGCCGAATAGGCAGCGGACAAATAACAATAACCTGGACTCAGCGAATGACCGTCGCTTACTGGTGTGTGCTTGTTGCTGCAGTGCTCCCGTTGATCGCTACCGGCATTGCCAAGGTAGGCGGCGAACGCTACAACAACCGCTTTCCGCGCGCCTGGCTCGACAAACAGACCGGCTATCGAGCGCGCGCCGCGGCGGCGCAGTCGAACAGCTTCGAGGCGTTCCCCTTCTTTGCGACCGCGGTCATCGTCGCGCATTTGACGCACGCGCCACAGGCGCGGCTCGACCTGCTGGCGATTGCATTTGTCGTGGCTCGCATTGCGTACATTGTGTGCTATGTGGCCGACTGGCATTGGACGCGCTCGTTGATCTGGTTCGTCGGCTGGCTGGTCTGTATCGCGATCTTTGTATCCGGCGTTATCGGCTAGGGAACATACGGGGACCCGGCAAGCGCATGCTGCGTTAGGCTCAAGCTCTGCACCAGGATCGCCGCCGGCTGGCGGAATCACGCATAACGAGGAGACACTAATGGGCAAGACATTCACGCGTCGCGAAGTCTTGGCGGCGGGCGCCGCGGCGCTGGCATTTCCGGCGATCGGAAGCGCGCAAGCGCCTGAGCGCAAGAAGGTCACGATCGCGGTGGGCGGCAAGAACCTGCTGTATTACCTGCCGCTGACGGTCGCCGAACAGAAGAAGCTGTTCGAGGCCGAGGGACTTGACGTCAGTATCGTCGATTTCGCGGGCGGTGCGCGCGCGCTGCAGGCTGTGGTCGGCGGCAGTGCCGATGTCGTATCGGGCGCGTTCGAGCACAACATCAACATGCAGGCCAAAGGCCAGCCGATGCGCGCGTTTGTGCTGCAGGGTCGCGCGCCGCAGATCGTGATGGCGGTCAGCACCAAAACGATGCCGAACTACAAGTCGGTCGCCGATTTAAAGGGCAAAAAGATCGGAATCACTGCACCGGGTTCGTCGACCAACATCATGTCGAACTTCGTATTGGCCAAGGCGGGTCTGAAGCCGAGCGATGTGTCGTACGTAGGCGTCGGCGCCGCGCAGGGTGCGGTGGCAGCGCTGCGCGCCGGACAAATCGATGCGATCTCGAATCTCGATCCGGTGATCACGATGCTCGTACGCAGCAACGATATCCAGATCATTTCGGACACGCGCGACGTAGCTGAAGCTGACAAGGTGTTCGGTGGGCCGATGCCGGCGGGCACGCTGTACGCGCCGGTTTCGTTCATCGAAAAAAATCCGAATACGGTGCAGGCTCTGACCAACGCGATCGTGCGCGCCAACAAGTGGATTCAGCAGGCCGGCCCATCGGACATTGTCAAGGTCGTGCCGGAGAGCTACCTGCTTGGCGATCGCGCCGTTTACATCGACGCGTTCCTGAAGGCAAAGCCTGCGCTGTCTGCCGATGGCATGTTTCCCGAGCAGGGCGCAGCCACCGCATTGCGTGCGCTGCAGAGCGTCGACGACAACATGAAGGCTGCGAAGATCGATCTGAAGGCCGTGTTTACGAACGATTTCGCACGCAAGGCAAACGCGAAGTACCCAAGAGGGTGATCAGCCAAGCGGCGCTTGCGCTGCGCGATATCACGTGCACTTTCGTCAGCCGTGACGATCGCTCGCAGCGATACACGGCGGTCAAGGATGTAACGCTGTCAGTCGCGCCGGGCGAATTTGTCAGCGTGGTGGGGCCGACCGGCTGCGGCAAGAGCACGCTGCTGAACGTCGGCGCCGGCCTGCTCGAGCCGAGTTCCGGCAGCGTGCATGTGTTCGGCACGCCACTGTCCGGCATCAATGCGCGCGCCGGCTACATGTTTCAAACCGAAGCGTTGATGCCGTGGCGGACTGCCCGCGCCAACGTGATGGCCGGGATGGAGTTCCGCGGTGCCACCGACGCCGGTGCGCGTGCGGACGAGTGGCTGAAGCGAGTCGGCCTGGGCGGTTTTGGCGATCGCTATCCGCATCAGTTGTCCGGTGGCATGCGCAAACGCACGTCGCTGGCGCAAACGCTGGTGCTCGACCCCGACATCATTTTGATGGACGAGCCGTTTTCCGCGCTGGATATTCAAACGCGTCAGTTGATGGAAAACGAGCTGCTCGAGTTGTGGGCGGGGGGCGGGCGCGCAGCCACCGGGGGTGAGCACATGCGAAAAGCAGTGCTGTTCATCACGCACGACCTGGACGAAGCGATCGCGATGAGCGACCGCGTAGTCGTCCTGTCAGCGGGGCCGGCGGCGCACCCGATCGGCGAATTCGTCATCGACTTGCCGCGGCCGCGCGACGTCGCCGAAGTGCGTGTGGCGCCACGCTTCATTGACCTGCACAAGGCGATCTGGGATGTATTGCGCGAAGAAGTTCTGAAGGGTTACGCACAGCAGAAGCTGGCCGCCTAAGGAGCTGGCGCAGCGCGATGTGGAACAGCTTCAGACCGACTCAGAAAACGCTGCGCCTTTGGCAGGTGATGGTGCTGGTCGCCGTGTTCGCATTCTGGTACGCGATGACGACCCCCGGAGTGATTCCGCCATTCATGTTCGAAAACGACCGGCAGGCGGCATTTTTCTTCGGTGAGCCGATCAAGATTTTCGTCCGCATCTGGAACTGGTTCATTACCGACCACGACATCTACGGACACCTGTGGGTCACCTTGCTCGAAACCGTGCTTGCGTTTGCATCTGGCACAGTGGGCGGCTTGATTGTTGGCATGTGGCTGGCGCTATCGCCGGTCGCCGCCGCGATCTTTGATCCGTACATCAAGGCGCTCAACTCGATGCCGCGCGTGATTCTGGCGCCGATCTTTGCAGTGTGGTTCGGCCTTGGCGTGGCGTCGAAGGTCGCGCTCGGGTTCACGCTGGTGTTCTTCATCGTGTTCTTCAACGTCTACCAGGGCGTGAAGGAAGTCAGTCCTACGGTGCTCGCCAATGCACGCATGCTCGGCGCGACGCGCAACCAGCTGCTGCGGCATGTTTACCTGCCGAGCGCGACCAGCTGGGTATTTTCGTCGCTGCATACCTCTGTCGGCCTTGCGTTCGTCGGTGCCGTGGTGGGCGAGTACCTCGGCTCGGCGCGCGGCGTCGGCTATCTGATCCTGCAAGCCGAAGGCACATTTGACATCAACACCGTGATGGCCGGCATCCTCGTGTTGACGGCGTTTGCGCTGGTGCTCGACTGGGTGGTTGGCAGAGTCGAGAAGCACCTGATGAAATGGCAACCGCGCGCCGGCGAAACAGAAAAGCTCTAGCAAAACGGAAAAGCCATGTATTTAGTGCCGAATTAGGGGTAATTCGACGCTTTACACGCCAAAGCCGCAATCGTAGTCTGCCGGCGCGATGTCAGACATGTCAGACGTTTATGCGTACGCAAGCAACGGCCCGATCGAGCCGTTCTGGCACCGCGACCGTATCAACCGGCTTTTTCTGCTGCCGCTCGATAAGACGGTCCTGACGCGGATTGGCGGCCTATCAGCGGCCTTTGTCGCGTCGTTTGCGCTGCTGCTCTTTGGCGGATTCGGCGTGGTGCTGCTGGTATTTGCGCTGCTGGCGGTACTGGTGAGCGGAGTTCGTTACGGCTTCAAGATCATCGAACGGTCTTCGAAGGGCTTTTTACGCCCGTCGGACTATCCGCTGACCGATGACGATTTGGTCAGCGAGTATCTACCGTACAAGTACGCGGCAATGAATTTGGTCTTCGGTGTACTGGCCACTTTGCTGCAGGTCCTGAGCGGCGGGAAACGAATTCGTCGCCGTCGTCACCTGGCTGTTCTTTTTCGTCGCGATTATTCCGGCTGCGACGATGCGTCTCGTCATCACGGGCAGCCTGCGTGGTGCGCTGGATCCGAAGGAGATGCTTTCGCTGATCCAGCGAGTCGGCAAGCCGTACGCCGCGCTTGCGGCGTTCATCTTCGTGGCCGAGTTGTGCCGCAGTTACGGGTTGGCGGCATTAGCGGTGGGTGGCGGGCTCAGCGCGGCCAGTTTGAAAACCGGATTTGGCTTCGGCACGATCGTCCAACTGTTCGTGCTGTCGTCCGCCTTCTGGTACTTCACCTACATGATTTGCGGCATGGTCGGCTACGCGATGTATCAGTTTGCCGATGCGCTCGATATCTCGGTGATGGGCCCCGGCGAGCGGGCGATGCGCAGTGTGGCGAATGCGCGCACGATCGACGTCAAGGCACGCACCCGCGACGCCTTGATCGGCCAGATGGTGTCGGCGGGCGAGGTCAAAGAGGCGATCGACTTGCTTTCGCATGATTTAAGCGAGCGGCCGAACGATTTGTCACTGCACGCAAGGCTGCATCGATTGCTGGTGGCAGAAAACAGTGCGCCAAGAATCGAACACCACACAGACGCTTATCTGACGCTGCTGGTGAAATCCGAAAACTGGCGTGAGGCGCTCGAGCTAGTTGAAGATGCGAGGGCGCGCCGCGCCGATTGGATGCCGCGCGAAGTCGGCCACATCGCTCCGCTGGCACAGGCGGCGATGCGCCAGAGCAAGCCTCAATTAGCTGGGCAACTGATCAAGGGGTTCGACAAGAAACATGCAGTGCACGCCGACATTCCGAAGATTTACCTGATCGGCGCGCAGCTGATGGCCGAGTGGGGCGGCAAGCCTGACGAAGCTCAGCGGATTCTGCAGCACTTGCTTAAGCGCTATCCGACGGATGCAGTTGCCACTGAGGCGGGGCGCTATCTCGAAGTGCTGAACCGCGCCGCGCAGCCACACTAGTCGCGGATTTACTCCGGACCCCAGCGGGTCCGCAGTTGCGTATCGAGATCGAGTTCCAGTTCCGATGGCGCGCCAGATTGCGATCCGCGAGCCCGCGACGCCGTCGTGCCACGGATCGTCATCGGTGGCTCACGGCTTGGTGCAATACCTCCCAAAGTGGCCGGCGATGGAAAGTGCGTCGACAGTCGCCGCTTTACGTCTTCCGCGGGCTGCCGCAATCCATGCCTCGAATACGTCGTGAACAGTCCGAGCAGGCAGTCTGCAATCTGGCGGCTGTACAGATTCTTCAAGGTATCGTTGCCGAGCAGTCCGTCGAGCACGCGCAGTGCCGCGGAGTCTTCGCGCGTGGCAACCAGCCGGCGCGCCAACCGCAGCTGTTCATCCACCGGCAGGGAAGCCAGCACGTGCGGCTGACTCATTTGCAGATAAACCGGCCGTAGCTCGGAGCGCGCACCGCGCGCGCGGATCCACAGGACGCGCAGGATGGCATCAAGCAGCGTTTCACTATTGCGCCCGAGCAATGCCATGTTGAAGTATGCAGTTGCGTGCTGCACATTGGTCGGGTCGTCCTGAAGTAGCTCGCTATAGGCGCGTGCCGCCCGCCGGGTATCCAAGCGAGCCGACGCGGCTTGTGCTTCCTGCAGCAACGTCGACTTCCTGTTCCCGGGCTGCTCGTCGGCAAACTGTTCGTCCAGGATACGGTCGACCCCCTTATCGTCGCTCGGCCGCAGTAGCCACGCGAGAACCGCGCCGGCCACAAAGCCGCCGATGTGCGCGTCATAAGCCACACGAGACTCGGGCGCAAGCGCCCATTGCACCGCCTCGATTGCGAGCCAGATCGGCAGCAACAGAAGTGCCGGAATGCGCGCGGTGTTGAAGTAGACGAACAGCCAGTAGAACACCGGCACCTTGCGCGTGCCGTAGAGCACCGCCACCATCGCCATCGCACCGGAGATCGATCCGGACGCGCCGACCAGTGTTTGGTCGCTGATCAGCAGATGCAGCGCGCCTGCGAAGACACCGCTGCCAACAAACGCTAATAGAAAGCGAAGACGCCCGAGCGCGGCTTCGGCAAACGGGCCGGCCAGCAGCAGCACGAGCATGTTGCCTAGCCAGTGCAGCGCGTCTCCGTGCAGGAACTGATAGGTCAACAAACGAAGCGCGCTGCCGGCTACGCCCGTACCTGGCTCCAGCGCGAAGCGCTCGGTAAACACGCGGCCGATCAACGAATCGAACTGGATGCGCTGATCGCGCCAAGTCACATACGCCGGATCGGACGACGCGACGACGGCTCCCTCGCGCAGATCGCGCATGAACTCGCGATCGTTTTCCATCGCCAGCATGAGCCGAAGCGATTGTTCGGGCCTCGCACCCGAGCGGATCATTCGCAGCACCTGCAGGGCGTTGCGATCGGTGCGCCGTTCCAGGTATGCGGCGTAGCGCGGCAGCTCGATCTGCGGCAATTGCGACGAGAAGTAGTAGTCGGCTGCACGCTGGTACGCTTGCTGGTCGCCGCCCTGAAAAACGAAGTAAACGATCGCGTTGACAAGAATCAACGCCAGCGTCACGACCGGCAGGGACTTGGCGCTAAAGCGCGTTTGATAGGGAATCAGCAGCATCGGGCCAATCTAGACGCCACGTGAAGATATAATTCACAAGTTTATCTGTAGCCGACTCAGGATAACGGCCGAGCGTCGCTGAAAACGCCGCCATTATCGGGAAATGAGTCGGAAATTGAGGAGCAGGGTTGCCCCCCGTGGTGGTTGATTCGCGTCTCGTCGCGGCGCTGGTGCTGGCCGACGGAACGATCTTTCGCGGCCGATCGATCGGCGCGGCCGGTGAAGCGCTAGGCGAGCTGGTTTTCAATACTGCGATGACCGGTTATCAGGAGATCCTGACCGACCCGTCTTACGCAGGCCAGATCGTCACGCTCACGTATCCGCACGTCGGCAACACAGGTGTAAACGATGACGATGTCGAGGCTACGCGTGTGCACGCGGCCGGCTTGGTCATTCGCGATCTGCCGGTACGCGCTTCGAGTTTTCGCGCCCAGCGCACTCTATCGAGCTATCTTCAGGATGAAGGCGTGGTCGGCATTGCAGATGTCGACACGCGCAAGCTCACTCGCATCTTGCGGCAAAGCGGCGCGCAGGCCGGATGCATCGTTGCTGCGGAGGCGGACCGCACACTGGACGAGTCGGTCATCGGGCGCGCGCTACATCGCGCGCGCTCCTATGAAGGAATGGCGGGGCGGGACCTGGCGAAGGTGGTCAGCGTCAATCGGCCCTATCAGTGGCGCGAGGGAAGCTGGCGTCTCGTACGCGCCGACGGCACACCAGGTTTTGTGGCGCGAAACTCGAGCCGCTTTCATGTCGTCGCCTATGACTATGGAGTCAAGCAGAACATCTTGCGATTGATGGCGGATCGCGATTGCCGTATCTCGACCGTTCCGGCTCAAACCCCCGCAGCCGAAGTGCTCAGATTGAAGCCCGATGGGGTGTTTCTCGCCAATGGACCGGGTGATCCCGAACCGTGCACGTACGCAGTCGAGGCGACGCGTGAGTTCGTAGCGCGCAAGGTGCCGACCTTCGGCATTTGCCTCGGCCATCAGATACTCGGCCTCGCGGTAGGCGCACGCACACTAAAGATGAAGTTCGGTCATCACGGTGCCAATCACCCTGTGCTCGACGTCGACACGCGCAGGGTTTACATCACGAGCCAGAACCACGGCTTTGCCGTCGACGAGAACACGCTGCCGGCGAATGCGCGCGTGACACACGTGTCCCTGTTCGATGGTTCGTTGCAGGGTTTTGCTCTGACCGACGCGCCGGCATTCTGCTTTCAAGGCCATCCGGAAGCGAGTCCAGGCCCGCACGATATCTGCGATCTCTTCGATAGATTCATCCAGTCGATGGAAAGCGCGCATGACCGATAGCACCGTAGTTCGCGCTGCGTTGCAAAGTGCCGCGGCAGCGCTTGCCACACTACAGAACGATGAATTGGCGATGAAGCGGATCGCGGAAGCTGGTGCGCTGCTGGCCCAGGCGTTTGCCTCCGGCGGGCGCGCGTACTCGTGCGGCAACGGAGGCTCGATGTGCGATGCGATGCATTTCGCGGAAGAGCTGACCGGCCGTTTTCGCGACAACCGGCCCGGATACGCCGCGTTGGCGATCAGTGATCCGAGCCATTTGTCGTGCGTCGGCAACGATTACGGCTACGAGCACGTGTTCGCCCGATTCATCGAAGCTCACGGGCGGGTCGGCGATGTATTAGTCGCGATTTCGACGAGTGGCAGCAGTAAGAATGTGATCGCAGCGGTCAGCGCGGCGCATCAGCGCGGCATGCGGGTCATAGGCTTGACGGGCAGGGCCGGGACTCCATTGGCCGATTCTGCCGACATCGCGATCGTGACGCCGGCAGGTACGTATGCGGACCGCGTGCAGGAGTTACATATCAAGGTTATCCATATCCTGATCGAACTGATCGAGCGTCGCCTTGCGCCCGGCAACTACTCTTAGCTGCTAATGCCGAAGCGAGACGATCTCAAAAGCGTCCTGATCATTGGCGCCGGCCCCATAGTGATCGGCCAGGCGTGCGAATTCGATTATTCGGGCGCTCAGGCGTGCAAGGCGCTGAAGGATGAGGGCTACAAGGTCATCCTGGTCAACAGCAATCCGGCCACGATCATGACCGATCCCGAGATGGCCGATGTGACGTACATCGAGCCGATTACTTGGCAGGTCGTGGAAAGAATCATCGCAAAGGAAAAGCCCGACGCGATCTTGCCGACGATGGGCGGTCAGACCGCGCTTAACTGCGCGATGGACCTGTACAAGAACGGTGTGCTTAACAAGCATGGAGTCGAGCTGATAGGCGCATCGCCGGATGCAATCGCCAAGGCCGAGGACCGCCTTAAATTCAAGGAGGCGATGACGCGGATCGGGCTCACATCAGCGCACTCCGGGATCGCGCACACACTGGCAGAAGCGCTTGCGGTGCAGGAGAAGATGGGGTTTCCGGTGGTAATCCGGCCGAGCTTCACGCTCGGCGGTACCGGCGGTGGCATCGCCTACAACATGGAGGAGTTCGTTGCGATCTGCCAGCGCGGCCTTGATCTTTCTCCGACTCGCGAACTGCTAATCGAGGAATCGTTGATCGGTTGGAAAGAATTCGAGATGGAAGTCGTGCGCGACAAGGCCGACAACTGCATCATCGTTTGCTCGATCGAGAATCTCGATCCGATGGGCGTGCACACTGGAGACTCGATCACGGTAGCCCCGGCGCAAACACTGACCGACAAGGAATACCAGTTAATGCGCGACGCATCGATTGCGATCCTGCGTGAGGTCGGCGTCGATACCGGTGGCTCGAACGTGCAGTTCGCTATTGATCCAAGAAATGGCCGGATGATCGTGATTGAAATGAATCCGCGCGTGTCCCGCTCTTCTGCGCTGGCGTCGAAGGCCACCGGCTTTCCGATTGCGAAGGTGGCGGCCAAGCTGGCAGTGGGCTACACGCTCGATGAGTTGCGCAATGAGATTACTGGCGGCGCGACACCGGCGTCGTTCGAGCCGACGATCGACTATGTCGTCACCAAGGTCCCGCGCTTCGCGTTCGAGAAATTTTCGCAGGCCGATCATCATCTGACGACACAGATGAAATCCGTCGGCGAGGTCATGGCGATCGGGCGCACGTTTCAGGAGTCGTTTCAAAAAGCGCTGCGGGGTCTCGAAGTCGGCTCGGATGGCCTCGATGAGCAATCGATCGATCGGGACGAGATTGTCGAAGAGATCGGCGAGCCCGGGCCGAACCGCATCTGGTTTGTCGCCGATGCTTTCAGAATCGGCATGACCCTGGCGGAAGTGTTCGAGGAAACGGCGATCGATCCGTGGTTCCTTGCGCAGATCGAGGAGCTGGTGCAGGTCGAAGGCCAGATAAAAGGGCGAACGCTCGGTGAACTGGCGGCTGATGAATTGCGGTATTTGAAGCGCAAAGGATTCTCCGATCGTCGACTGGCGAAGCTGCTGGCTGCATCGGCGTCGGATGTGCGGGCGGCGCGCCTGCGGCACGGAGTGCGCCCCGTTTACAAAAGAGTAGATACCTGCGCGGCCGAGTTTGCGACGACCACGGCCTACATGTATTCAACTTACGAGGAAGAGTGCGAAGCGGATCCGACCGATCGCAGGAAAGTGATCGTGCTGGGCGGCGGGCCGAACCGGATCGGCCAAGGGATCGAGTTCGATTACTGCTGCGTGCACGCGGCATTCGCGTTACGCGAGCATGGATTCGAGACCATCATGATCAACTGCAATCCGGAAACAGTTTCGACCGATTACGACACATCGGATCGGCTGTACTTCGAGCCGCTGACGCTGGAAGACGTGCTCGAGATCGTAGACAAGGAGAAGCCGCTCGGCGTCATCGTGCAATATGGTGGGCAGACGCCCCTGAAGCTCGCGCGCGATCTGGAAGCCAACGGCGTTCCGATTATCGGCACATCGCCCGATTCGATCGATATTGCCGAGGATCGCGAGCGGTTTCAGAAGCTGCTGCAGCAACTTGGCTTGAAGCAGCCGCCAAACCGGACTGCACGTGCCGAGGATGAGGCCTTGCAGCTCGCCGAAGAAATCGGCTATCCGCTGGTCGTGCGTCCCAGCTACGTGTTGGGTGGGCGCGCAATGGAAATCGTGCACGATGGTCGCGATCTCGAGCGCTACATGCGCGAAGCGGTCCGGGTCAGCAACGATTCGCCGGTACTGCTCGACCGCTTTCTTGACGATGCGATCGAAGTCGATGTCGACTGCATCGCCGACGGTGACCGCGTGCTAATTGGCGGCGTGATGGAGCACATTGAGCAGGCCGGTGTGCACTCGGGCGACTCGGCGTGTTCGTTGCCGCCATATTCTCTGTCGCAAAGGACAATCGATGAGCTGAAACGACAGACGGCGCAAATGGCACGAGCGCTGAATGTAGTCGGACTGATGAACGTGCAATTCGCGATCCAGACGCATAACGGCCAGAGCACCGTGTACGTGCTGGAAGTCAATCCACGCGCGTCGCGCACGGTGCCGTTCGTGTCGAAGGCGACTGGAAAGCCGCTGGCCAAGATCGCCGCACTAGTGATGGTCGGTAAGACGCTTGGCGAGCAGGGCGAAACACGCGAGGTCGTGCCGCCGTACTACTCGATCAAGGAATCGGTGTTTCCGTTTGCCAAGTTTCCGGGAGTTGATCCGCTGCTCGGTCCGGAAATGCGCTCGACCGGCGAAGTAATGGGAGTTGGTGAAACGTTTGGCGAAGCGTTGTTCAAATCACAGTTGGGGGCGGGCTCGACGTTGCCCGAAAGCGGCACGGTGTTCTTGAGCGTGATGGATCGCGACAAGCCGAAGGCCGTTGCCGTTGCGCGCCTGTTGCACGACAAAGGCTATCGGTTAGTCGCAACGCGCGGCACTGCGCAGGCGATCGATGAAGCCGGTATTCCGGTCGAGGTGGTCAACAAGGTCAAGGACGGCCGGCCGCACGTCGTCGATCTGCTGAAAAACGGCGACATTGATCTGGTCATTACTACGGTCAGCGAAGTGCGTAGCCAGATCATGGACTCGCGCTCGATTCGTACGACCGCGCTGGCGCAGCGTGTCACGTATTACACAACGATGGCCGGCGGGCGCGCAGCCATCGAAGGCCTGCAGCAATTTGATCGGCTCAAGGTGTACGACTTGCAGTCGTTGCATCGTCGGCTGCAAGCATCGGTTGCGCCTGCCGAGGCGTTTCGCTAAATTGCTTGCGCGGCCCCGGCACTGCCGGGGCTTTCCTTTTTCTTGAAGTATTCAGGTTTCTATGCGAGCTATACCTATCACGGCGCGCGGCGCCGAAAAACTGAAAACCGAGTTGCAGCGGCTGCGCAGCGTCGAACGCCCGACAATCATTCAAGCGATAAAAGACGCGCGCGAAAAAGGCGATCTGACTGAAAACGCCGAATTTGAGGCCGCGCGCGAACGGCAAGGGTTTATCGAAGGGCGCATACAGGAGCTCGAAGGCAAACTGTCGGCGCTGCAGATTATCGATCCTACGACGGTCGACGCCGCCGGACGCGTGGTCTTCGGCGCCACGGTCGAGCTCGAAGATCAGGATTCGGGCGAGGTAGTCAAGTATCAGATCGTCGGTGACGACGAGGCCGACATCAAGGCCGGCTGGATTTCGGTATCGAGCCCGATCGCACGTGCGCTCATCGGCAAGAGCGAAGGCGATATCGCGACTGTTCTTGCGCCCGCCGGCGAGCGCGAATATTCGATCGTGTCAGTTTCGTATTCTTGACCCGGGGTCGAGCGTCGGAGCGGCTGCGCACCCGCAGAACAACAACAAGAAGAGAAGTACCGCTCGGATCGCGGATCAGCGATCACATCGGACATTCTGATTTACCGTCCAATTTAGCGCTTAACTCTCTGGCGCAGCGAACTGTCGCCCGATAAGTCGTCACCCTGCTGCTTTTCCTCGTTTTCGGGCGACGGCCTGAACACGACAATCGTCTTACCGATCGATTGAACTTTCGCTGCAGAGAGTCTTTCGGCCACGGTCGTGAAGATGTGCGCGCGGTGTTCGCGGTCGTCGCTCGCGATCCTGATCTTCACCAGTTCGTGCGCCGTCAGCGCACGGTCGATTTCACGCAGGACCGCGTCGGTAAAGCCCGCCGCACCGAGTAGCACGATCGGTTTGAGCGCATGCGCGCGCGCTTTCAATAGCTGGCGCTGCGCAGGTGTCAGCATCAATTCGGGCATTTTCGAGGTATCAAGTTCGCGCTCTGGTTTGGGAATTCTTCCCACATAGCGCGCCGGTCGGTCGATATCGCGCCGCTCGTCGGTCTTGCCGCATCGTACATCCCGCGAATTCAAGAACCGCTGACGGGCGTCGTTACCCAGAGGTGCACAGGGAGCGCGTTTGCCATGAAACAACGAATTGAATCGGGCTTCACGCTAATCGAAGTGATGGTGGTCGTGGCCGTGCTTGGCATTCTGGCGGCGATCGCCATTCCCAATTACTCGCGCTTTGTGACGCGCGGGAATCTCGTCGAAGCGACCAATGCGCTCGCCGAGTACCGCGTGCGGATGGAACAGTTCTATCAGGACAACCGCACCTACGTGAACGCCGGAGGCGTCTGCGGTCAGGCATTCCCCGGCGGCCTCGATAACTTTGCGATCACCTGTGTGATTGGCGCCGCCGGCCAGGCATTTACTGCCACCGCAACCGGCGCGGGCACGACCGCCGGATTCGTCTACACGATCAATCAGGCCAACGTGCGCGCGACGACTGCCATACCAGCGCACTGGGGCGCACTGCCCGGCGACGCGGGTACTCGATGGGTGACGAGATGATGCACAGGCATGCACCGTTCCACACGTCGATGCGTAATCAGCGCGGACTGACGCTGGTCGAACTCGCAGTCGTGATGACCATCGCGGCGATCTTGTATATGCAGGCTGCTCCGCTGTTTTCAGTTTGGATCGGCAATACCCAGACGCGGACTGCGGCTGAGGCCGCTTTAAATGGACTGCAGCTCGCGCGCGGCGAAGCGATCCGGCGCAATCGTCTGGTCCAACTTGTATTTACCGACGGCACTGCCGCCAGCTGGACCGTGGGCTGCGCCAATCCGGTCGACACCGGCACTGCCAATGTGGATGACCCGGGCGATTGCCTGCCGGTGATTCAAGCGCGCGCCGCCGCCGAGGCTTCCGCGCAGCCGCAATTGACGATGGTGCCGGCAGATGCGACGACCATCACGTTCGATTCGCTCGGCCGTATCACAGCCAACATCGATGGCTCGGCGACCGCCACGCAAGTCGACGTTACGAATCCGGTCGTCGGCACGGCTGACCGCCGCACGCTGCGTCTTGCCCTCGGTGCGGCCGGCGATGCTCGCATGTGCGACCCCGCCGTCGCCGTCGGCGATCCGCGCGGCTGCTAGGGGCCGACTGTGCACGCAACGCGACCTTCGCCATCACGACGTTCTCAGTCAGCGCTGCGCAAGCGCTCGCTCGGGATGTCGCTGACCGAGGTGCTGGTCTCGACGGTGATCTTTGCGGTCGGCATTCTGGGTTTGCTCAGCGCAAACGCAACGGCGTTCTCCACATTTTCCGATGCCAAGTATCGCGTCGACGCGGCGCTGCTGGCGGATAGGTTGATCGGCGAAATCTGGGTCGATCGCGCCAACGTGGCTGCCTATGCACACGCCGGTGGTTCGTATCAGGTGACGGATCGAATCGCGCCCTGGATGAACGAAGTTACCCGCACGTTGCCGGCTTCCGATGCGACGGTCGCAGTCGCGGGAACTCAAGTGACCGTCACCGTCACTTGGCAGCCCTCCGGCACGCAAACACGCCAGCACGTCGCAGTCGCAACGCTGCAGGAGCCGTAAGTGGCCTCGCAGAGAAGGAACTCGCGAGGCATGACTCTCGTCGAGGTTCTGATCTCGATGGTGGTCGCCACCGTCGTGGTGCTGGCGGTGTATCAGACCTTCGCTGCCTCCGAAGGCTATCGCCGCGCTGCCACCGGTGGTGGCGATGCGACGTTCAGCGGTTCGATCGGCATGTACACGCTGCAGCGCGATCTCCGCATGGCCGGTTTCGGGCTCAACACGACAACGGTGCTGGGTTGCCGTGTGCTGGCCTACGACGAAGGCGTCAATCCGCCGCGCGACTTTCAGTTCACGCTCGCGCCCGTGGTCATTACGCAAGGTGCGGCAGGCGCACCCGACACGATCGAGGTCGCCTACAGCGGCATAGACGGATCGCCGGCGCCGGTCAGGCTGACGCAGACGATGGCGAGTCCAACTGTTACCTATCGCATCAACAATGCTTTCGGCATTATTGCCGGGCAGTTGCTGATCGTCGCTGAGCCAGGACGCGATTGCACGCTATCGCAGGCCACCAACACACCGGTACTCGAGCCCGTAGGCCAGCAGGATCGGTTGAGGCACGAGAACGGCACTTATGTCGGCCCGCTTGGAACACCGGTTGTAGCGCGTTACAACAAGCCCGGCGGCCTAGGGCCCAATTACACGCTCGCTGGAATCGTTTATTCGATCGGCCAGGCACCCACCGTTAATCGGTATTACGTAGCGAACGAAAATCTCGTTGTCGATGCGGTTGTGCAAGGCGGCAATGCGCTACCCGTCGCGGCTGGCGTTGTTCAACTACAGGCGCAGTACGGCAAGGACACCGACAACGACGGCATCATCAACGTCTGGGACGAGGTCCCTCCTGCGTCAAACGCCGACTGGAGCGGCGTCATTGCCGTCCGTGTCGGGTTGGTCGCACGCAGCGCCGTCGGTGATCGGCCTGATCTCGCGACGGGTGTCTGTGCGGCGACCACGGCGCTTCCTACTTGGGCCGGCGGTGCGTTCGATCTGACCGCGCGCGCCGACTGGCGCTGCTTTCGCTACCGCGTCTTCGAGTCGACGATCAGTCTGCGCAACATGATCTGGAGGCCGGTGTGAGAGCGCGCTTTCGTGAGCGACAAGCGCAGCGCGGCGCTGTGCTAATGGTCGTTCTTGTCGCGCTGGTGGCGATGTTGATTTCGGTCATCGCGTTATCGCGCTCGATGGATACGCAGCACCTGCTTGCCGGCAATCTGGCGTTCCGCAATTCCACCGTGCACTCGTCTGATGCCGGCGTGCAAGGCGCGGTGACTTGGCTGCAGGCGACCGTCGGCACGCCGACGCTGAACACGACCGCACCAGAGAACGGCTATTTCGCAGCGGCGGGTGAACCCGATTGGGACGACGAGGATTTCTGGAACGGCTGCGCCGCATGCACGGTGGGTCCTGGCGATGCAGCAGGCAACCGCGTCCAGTGGGTGATTCATCGTATGTGCTCGACCGAGGGCAATCCGAATGCCGCGCTCAACTCCTGCTCCCTGTTCGGTCCCGGCCCGGCGGCGGCACAGGGCGGCAGTTTTGCCTCGGATGCGGTCAACTTCCCCGGCTCAGGACAGAACTACTACCGCGTCACAGTGCGCGTCAGCGGGCCGCGCAACACCAGCACGTTGGTCCAGGCCTTCCTCACTCTCTAGCGAGCCAGTCCGCTTATGCGCGCCATCATCCGTCTATTAGCAATCGTGTCTGTCTGTGCAGCGACGCATGCTCGCGCGGAATTGACCGATATCACGAGCAGTCCGATAACACAGTCGGTGTCGTCGGCGGTCAAGCCCAACCTGATGTTCATCGTCGACGATTCGGGCAGTATGGCGTCGCGCCACATGCCGGATCATCTGATCGACCAGCGCATCGACAAGAGCCGCTGCAGCAACAGCAGCTGTTCGTCAACAACGACCGATGGAATCGAAGGCAATCCGCCATGGTATTCGGCGCAGATCAACACGATCTATTACAACCCGCAGGTGACGTACCCGCCCGCGATCACGGGCGCCGGAGTTCAAATGACGAGCTACGGCGCGCCGTGGACGAACGTAAGAGTTGACCACTTCACGAGTTCAGCGACCATAAACCTCGTCAGCGGATATCCGGAAATCGTTTACTGCAAGAACAGCTCGGACAATCCGTACGACACGACCCAGTGCCGCCGCAATGGCATCGATACGCCCAGTCCGTTCGCTTACAACAGCACGTCGACCAACGGATTTCCGAATGGGACCGGCTCCGGCGCGTTTCGCTTTCCGCGCACTCGCGGCGGCAATCCGTTCTACTACAGCCTCCTGCCGAGCGAATACTGTCTCGCGGCCGACTTGAAAGACTGCACGCTATCGACGACGCCAACAGGCAGCTACGTGCACCCGGCGGTGGTGCGCTTCTGCCAGAACACGACCGATGCGAACAGCAACAGTGCCATATCAGGATCGAGCGGTGGGCGTCCGCGCTGCCAGCGCACCTATACGACCAACCATACGCATGCGCGTTACGGCCGCTTCCAGCGGACCGACATCGTGCCGGCCACGGCCAACTATGGCGGACGCCCGGACCGCACCGAGTGCGCAAACGGTTCCGAATTGCAGCTATGTCGAGGAGATGACCAACTTCGCCAACTGGTACGCGTACTACAGCTCGCGCATGCAGTTGATGAAAACGGGTGTTGGCTATGCGTTCTGGAACGTTGACAACCGCTACCGGGTGGGGCTGATAACGATCAATCCGGGAGATCCAGTCAGCAGCAACCGCTACATCCGGATCGATACGTTTGTCGATGCGCATCGGCTTGCCTGGTACAACAAGCTGTACCAGTTGACGCCGAACGGCTACACCCCATTGCGTGAGGCCCTGTCACGCGTAGGTCGTCACTATGGCGGGAAAACGGATGGAATCAACGACGGAATGGACGACGATCCTGTGCAGTACTCGTGCCAGCCGAATGTCGCGCTTCTGAGCACCGACGGTTACTGGAACCGAAACGGCGGGCAGCGTCTGAACGGCTCGGCCATGGGCAATCAGGACAACGTCAACAGTGGATTTTCAACTCGGGCTTCAGGCGCCTTCGACGGCGCGCTGAGCGGCGCCAGCGACACGCTGGCAGACGTTGCGATGTACTACTACAAGACCGATCTGCGTCCCCCCGGTTCGACCGGCGGCCTGGGCACGGACGTCAGTGAGAACAACGTGCCAAGCTCGCTCGCGGATACCAACCCGGCGCAGCACATGATGACTTTCACCATCGGTCTGGGCTTGGGCGGAGTGATGCAGTACTTCCCAGAGTATCAAACAGCGACATTCGGTGACTTCTACAACATCCGGGCCGGAAGCACCAACTGCAGCTGGCAGACGGCGGGTCAAATCTGCAATTGGCCGGTCCCGCCGATCAACGACAACGACGACCCGAGAAAGCTCGACGATCTGTGGCATGCGGCGGTGAATGGACGTGGCCGCTTCGTCAGCGCCAACGATGCGCCTAGCCTGTACAACGGTCTGGTCAGTGCGCTACACGACTTGCGCGTATACGTGGCGGCCGCCGCGGCGTCGGCCACCAGCAGCCCGAACGTCACAACCACCGATAACGCGATTTTCAGCTCGACGTATCGCACCGGCCGTTGGGACGGCGAGCTGGTAGCGCAGCGAATCGATCCAGTGAGCGGCGTCGTGTCCAATACGGTCGAGTGGTCGGCACGCACCCAGCTCAATACTAAGGTTGCGGCCGCGAGCGACACGCGCACTATCTACATGGCAGCGAGCGGAGTGCTCGCGCCCTTCCAATGGGGCAGCATGGACGCTCCGACACAGAGTTTGTTCAGCGGCAAGTGCGCTGCGCTAGCGCAATGCCCGACATTGAATGCGGCTGAACGGACGATCGTCGACGACGGCGCCAATATCGTCGGCTTCGTGCGCGGCCATCGCCAGCACGAAAGCGTGCTTCGTGACCGCGAATATGTCCTGGGCGATTTGGTCGGCTCCAGGCCGGCTTTCGTACGCGATCCGCGCCGTGAGTACGGCGATAGCCCGCCCTCGTATACCGACTTCAAGAACGTTCACGCCAACCGCCGTGCGGTGGTCTACATCGGTGGTAACGACGGCATGCTGCACGCCCTCGACGGCGCTACCGGCGACGAGCTATGGGCTTTCGTTCCGCGTACGGTCATGCCGCGCTTGTACCGGCTCGCTGATCGAAACTATGCAGGAGCGCACGAGTACTTCGTCGACGGCTCACCGAGCGTTGCCGACGCGATCATTGGGGGTGTGTGGCGCACCGTTCTGGTGGGCGGGCTGAATGCCGGCGGGCGCGGGTACTACGCACTCGATATCACCGACCCGCTCAACCCGAGGCTACTGTGGGAATTCTGCACCAGCTCAAGCCTGTGCACGAGCGCCGATGCTGATCTCGGCTTGTCATTCGGCAACCCTGTCATCACCAAGCGGTACGTAGACGGGCGCTGGGTCGTGCTGCTGTCGTCAGGTTACAACGGCGTTAGCTCGGGCAATGGGCGTGGGTACTTGTATGTTCTTGATCTAGCCACCGGCAGCATTTTGAACAAGGTCACGACCGACGTTGGCGACTCAACGACTCCGTCCGGGTTTGCGCGCTTCAGCGCGTGGGCACGCGATCCCGATGCCGATAATACGACGCAGTATGTCTACGGCGGAGATCTGCAGGGCAATCTGTGGCGCTTCGACCTGGGCGTATCGTCGCCGGCCGTGCTGCAGATGGCCACATTGCGTGATTCTGCCGGCAGGCCGCAACCCATAACGACGCGACCCGAGTTAGGCCTGATCGACAATAAACGCGTCGTGTTTGTCGGCACCGGCCGATATCTGGGCCTGTCTGACCTGCAG
Organism: uncultured beta proteobacterium; assembly: GCA_963824935.1. Lineage (GTDB taxonomy): Bacteria > Pseudomonadota > Gammaproteobacteria > Burkholderiales > Burkholderiaceae_F > JACCZX01. Next base: position 75,425 of record CAWGRF010000030.1, read on the forward strand.
GACCCCGCGACACTGTCGCCGCCAGGCAACTGGTCATACGTGGGCAGCTTCTATGCGCTGAAGGACACCGACGCAGCGCAAGGAAATCCGCGCGCCAGCAGTGCCTACGTTGCGAAGACGATGGTCGACTTGGACGCAAATCGGCGTGCTGTGACCGGTGGAGCGGTCAACTGGACAGTAAAGAATGGCTGGTATCTCGACTTCCCGACAGTTGGCGAGCGGGTCAATCTGGATCCGCAGCTGGTGCTCGGTACGTTGGTCGTGACCGGCAACATCCCGAACAACAACGCGTGCACGGCAGGTGGTGATAGCTGGATCTATCAGCTCAACTATCGAGACGGTGGTGCCGTCAGCACAGCAACAGGCGGTGAAGTCGGAGTGTTTCGTCCGGGCACGTTGACAGTGGGCAATGCGATCATCCGCCTGTCGAATCTGTCGCTGAAAATCATCACGACCGGCGCCTCGGGCGTTAAAGAAACGAAAGGTCTGAATATTGGCAGCGGCGCGATAAGCGCACGTAGAGTTGGTTGGAGGGAGCTGGCAAGGTAGGGCAGTGATCCTGATCGTTATCCATGCGACGATGGCAGGTGTCGTTGGATATGGTTGCCGCAGTTGTCAGCTCGTAAGCATCACTCGAAGCCCGCGTGGATTCGGCGCCACATCACCGATCCGTACGTCAAGCGATCGGTGGCCGAGGGCTACCGCTCGCGTGCTGCGTACAAGCTGCTCCGAAATCGACGACAAGGATCGATTGCTGCGTCCCGGTATGGTCGTGGTCGAACTCGGCGCGGCGCCCGGCAGTTGGACACAGGTCGTGCGGCAGCGCCTGACTGGGCGCGATGGACATCTGAGCGGCCGGATCATCGCGCTCGACTTGCTGCCGATGGATCCATTGCCCGATGTGGAGTTCATCCAGGGCGACTTTCACGACGGAGGCGGTTGAACGCCGGCTGGTCGAGCTTCTGGCAGGCGTCAGAGTCGACCTCGTGCTGTCCGACATGGCGCCGAACCTATCCGGGATCGCGGCGGCGGACGCAGCGCGCAGCCTGCATCTGGCCGAGATCGCGGCCGACTTTGCCGGCTAAATATCTGCAACCGAACGGTGCTTTTCTCGTCAAAGCGTTCCAGGGCAGCGGTTACAGTCAGTACGTGGAGCGACTGAAGAGCATCTTTCGGACCGTTGCCGTGCGCAAACCGGCCGCTTCACGCGAAGCCTCGGCAGAGGTGTATTTACTAGGGCGTCAATTGCGCTAGGGGGTTTAGAATTTGCCTGACGTACCCAACTGCGGTTGGAGTCGCCTGATTCCCGGGCGCAAGAGGAGCACCCCTTGAACAACAACATGTTCGCGAAAGCCGCCATCTGGATGGTGATCGCGCTCGTCCTGTTCACGGTTTTCAAGCAGTTTGAAAGCCGGCAGAAGCCTGCGGAAAACGTCAGTTACACGCAGTTCATGGATCAGGCCAAGGCGGGTCAGATCAAGCGGGTCGACGTACAGGGGCGCAACCTGAACGTCACGCCGGTTGAAGGTAACCGCTACACGCTGACATCGCCGGGCGACTTGTGGATGGTCGACGATCTGCGCAAGGCCGGCGTTCAGGTGTACGGCAAGCCGGAAGAAGAACAATCGCTGCTGACGCAGATCTTCGTGTCGTGGTTCCCGATGCTGCTGTTAATCGGCGTGTGGATTTTCTTCATGCGTCAGATGCAGGGCGGCGGACGCGGCGGCGCGTTTTCGTTCGGCAAGTCGCGTGCGCGCATGCTCGATGAAACCAACAACGTCATCACGTTTGCGGACGTCGCCGGCTGCGACGAGGCAAAGGAAGAAGTGCAGGAACTGGTCGAGTTTCTGCGCGATCCATCCAAGTTTCAAAAGCTGGGCGGCAGAATTCCGCGCGGTGTATTGATGGTCGGCTCGCCGGGCACCGGCAAGACATTGCTTGCAAAAGCGATTGCCGGTGAAGCGAAGGTTCCGTTTTTTTCGATCTCCGGCTCAGACTTTGTCGAGATGTTCGTCGGCGTAGGCGCAGCGCGCGTGCGCGACATGTTCGATCAGGCAAAGAAGCACGCGCCGTGCATTATTTTCATTGACGAGATCGATGCGGTCGGCCGCCAGCGCGGAGCTGGCTTGGGCGGCGGCAACGACGAGCGCGAGCAGACGCTGAATCAGATGCTGGTCGAGATGGATGGGTTTGAAACCGGCATGGGCGTGATCGTGATCGCCGCGACGAACCGGCCCGACGTGCTTGATCCGGCGCTGCTGCGACCAGGGCGTTTTGATCGTCAGGTGGTTGTGCCGTTGCCCGACATTCGCGGTCGCGAACAGATTCTGAACGTGCACATGCGCAAGGTGCCGATCGGCGCCGACGTGCGCGCCGATGTGCTGGCGCGAGGTTCGCCGGGCTTCTCCGGTGCGGATCTCGCCAATCTGGTCAACGAAGCCGCGCTGTTCGCGGCGCGCCGCAGCGCGCGCGTAGTCGAGATGATCGATTTCGAGAAGGCCAAGGACAAGATCATGATGGGCGCCGAGCGCAAATCGATGGTCATGACCGAAGAAGAGCGCATCAACACCGCTTACCACGAGTCGGGTCACACGTTGGTCGCCAAGCTCGTGCCGAAGAGCGACCCGGTGCACAAGGTCACGATCATTCCGCGCGGGCGTGCGCTCGGGGTGACGATGCAGTTGCCCGAGCAGGATCGCTATGCGTACGACCGACAGTATCTGCTGAGCCGGATTGCAACGCTGTTCGGCGGCCGCATTGCCGAAGAAGTCTTCATGAATCAGATGACGACCGGCGCCAGCAATGACTTCGAACGCGCCACACAAATGGCGCGCGATATGGTCACGCGCTACGGAATGAGCGACTCTGTTGGGCCCGATGGTGTACGCCGAGAACGAAGGCGAAATCTTCCTCGGACGCTCGATCACAAAAACGACCAATGTGTCGGAAGAAACGATGCGCAAGGTCGACGCCGAAATCCGTCGCATCATCGACGAGCAGTACACGCTGGCGCGCAAGCTGATCGAGGACAACCGCGACAAGGTCGAAGCGATGGCCAAGGCGTTGCTCGAATGGGAAACGATCGACGCCGAACAGATCGACGACATCATCGCCGGCCGCCCGCCGCGCCCGCCGAAATCGAGTGGATCGGTGCCTCCTGCCGGCGGCAAGACCCCAACCGGAGCAGAAGGCGTGGTGCAGCCTGCCTGAGGTAGGCAGCGGAAGACAAGGGCCGGGAACTTCCCCGGCCCTTTGTTTTGGCATCTACGCGGCGAGGAGCTGCAACCGGTGGACTATCGGCTCAGATCAGTGCTGAATATCACGAGTCAGCTCAAGCATGCAAAGACGATGAATGCGCACGATCCCATGACGCCACCAGTGACGCTGCCGACGTGGTCGGTGCGCGGACGCGATCTGGTGCTCGACCGCGTACTGCTAATGGGCATCGTCAATGTCACGCCGGATTCGTTTGCCGACGGCGGGCGGTATTTCGACCATACGAGTGCGCTGGCGCGCGCGCGGCAGTTGATCGACGAGGGTGCCGATATCCTCGATATCGGAGGCGAGTCGACGCGACCTGGAGCGGACGATGTGCCGCCGGATGAAGCAACTTCGGCGCGTCTTGCCCGTGGTGGAAGCACTGGTTGAAACTGGAGTTCCGCTGTCGGTCGACACCAGCAAGCCGGAGGTCATGCGGGCTGTGCTGGCGGCCGGCGCTTCGATCATCAACGACGCGCGCGCGCTGCAGGAACCCGGAGCCCTGGATGCGGTTGCAGATAGCGACTGCGGGCTGGTGTTGATGCATATGCAAGGCACACCACGCACGATGCAACAAGCACCCAGTTATCAAAACGTCACCCAAGAGGTCACTCATTTTCTCGCTGAAAGAATTGAACGCGCGCGCGACCGAGGCATCAATGTTGCTCGCATCGCCGTTGATCCGGGCTTCGGGTTCGGCAAGAGCATCGAGCATAATTTCACTCTGCTGTCCGAACTGTCCATGCTCAAGCGCATGCAACGTCCGCTGATGGTGGGGCTCTCGCGCAAGTCGATGCTGGGCACGGCGACGGGCCGTGCAGTGGACTGACCGAGTCGTGGCATCGGTGGCCGCGGCGCTACTGGCAGCCGAGCGCGGTGCCGATATCGTGCGTGTGCACGATGTCGCCGCGACGCGCGATGCATTGAGTGTGCTAAGGATGGTTCAGCGAAGAGTGACACGAGTGAAATGAGCACCAAGCGCAAATACTTCGGCACCGATGGCGTGCGCGGCACTGTCGGCGAAGCGCCGATCACACCCGAGTTCGTCTTGCGGCTCGGTCAGGCGATGGGCCGCGCACTGATTCACGCCGGCAATGACACCGGCGATAAGCGACCCACCGTCTTGATCGGTAAGGACACACGCATTTCGGGTTACATGCTGGAAGCTGCGCTGGAAGCCGGTCTTTCGAGCGCTGGGGTCGACGTTGTCTTGTGTGGACCGTTGCCGACACCGGGCGTCGCGTATCTGACGCGTGCGTTGCGCCTCGATGCCGGCATCGTCATCAGCGCCTCGCACAATCCGTATCCGGACAATGGCATCAAGTTTTTCTCCGCGCGCGGCACCAAGCTATCGGATGCAGTCGAAGAGCGCATCGAGGCGGAGATCGAGCGACCATGGCAGTGTGTTGATTCGAAGCTTCTTGGCAAGGCGAGGCGACTCGACGATGCGGCAGGGCGGTACATCGAGTTTTGCAAGCGCACGTTTCCGAACGAGTGCGACCTCAAAGGCCTGAAGATCGTCGTCGATAGCGCGCATGGCGCCGCTTATCACATCGCGGCGCCGGTGTTTCACGAACTCGGCGCCGAGGTTGTTTCTCTCGGCGCAGCGCCCGATGGGCTGAACATTAACGACGGTGTGGGCGCCGTGCACGCGGATCATCTTGCGCAGCAGATGCTTGCCTTACGGGCCGACTACGGAATCGCGCTCGATGGTGACGCGGATCGCGTCGTTATGGTCGACTCCTCGGGTCGCATCTTTAACGGCGATGAATTGCTGTACATCATCGTGCGCGACCGGATGCGGCGGGAGCGTGTGCAAGGTGTCGTCGGGACGCTAATGACGAACTACGCGCTGGAACGCAAGCTGCGCGAACTCGATGTGCCGTTTTCACGCGCCAAGGTGGGCGACCGCTACGTGCTGGAAATGCTTGAAGAAAGAGGGTGGCTCTATGGCGGCGAGGGATCAGGCCATTTGCTGTGTCTCGACTGCCACACCACCGGCGATGGGATCGTCACGGCTCTGCAGGTGCTCTCAGCGGTGCGGCGTCAGAATCAGTCGCTCGCACAATTGACAGCCGATCTCGTGTTAATGCCGCAGGCGCTTGTAAACGCGTCCGTTGAACGCGATTTCGAATGGCGTAAACACGCCGCCCTCGTAGCTGCGGTAACTGATGCCGAGCGCGAACTTGACGGCTGCGGTCGCGTCTTGATTCGTCCCTCCGGAACCGAGCCGGTATTGCGCGTAATGGTCGAGGCTACCGAGGCAAAGACAGCGGAGGCGATGGCGCGTCGACTCGCTGCAGAAATCAGCCACCGCGCATAGCGGCGCTGCGGGTCATCACGGCCCCTGTCTGTTTCGTGTTGCGGTCACGAAAACTTAACGCTTCGGTCATGCGCGCGGCTGAAACTCGTGTCTTCCTACGCCGCTGGAGACACGCATGCCGCATGACGACGACGTCATTACCAATCCGTCACAAAATCCGCACATCACCGATCTGATTGACCAGCGTCTGCGTGACCCGCGACGACGCGGGCTGCTCAAGGGCGGCATCGGTCTGGCCACGTTGTCACTTATCGGTGCGCCGGCGCTGCTGACCTCCTGCGGGGGTGACGATGATGATCCGGCACCGGCTCCAGCCCCGGCACCAGCTCCCGCTCCGCCGCCTCCAGCCGGGCCAACTCGAGCCGCCGCGCTAAGTTTTGACGCGGTTGCAAAGAGCACCGCCGATTCTGTCGCTGTCGCGACCGGCTATTCCGCGAGTGTGTTGTTCCGTCTCGGCGATCCGATCGCTGCGGCTGTTCCGGCATACGTGAATGACGGCACCGATAGCGCAGCAAGCTTTGCGCAGCGCGCCGGCGATCATCACGACGGCATGCAGTACTTTGGTCTCAGTGCGAGCGGCACGTTTTCGGCCACTTCATCAGATCGAGGCGTGTTAGTGCAGAACCACGAAGCGATTACGCCAGCGTTCCTGCATCCAGCCGGGCAGACGATCGTGGCCGGCGTACGCACTGTGGCCGATGAAGTGCTGCGCGAGTTCTACGTGCACGGTGTCAGCATTATCGAAGTGCAAAGGACGGGTGGCGCCTGGTCTTACAACCAGAGCTCTACGTTCAATCGTCGTGTGCACACATTGACTGACACGATCTTGTCGGGTCCGGCGGGCGGCACGCCACAGATGATCACCAAGTACTCGACCAACGGCACACGTACCCGCGGAACGGTCAACAACTGCGCCAACGGTTACACGCCCTGGTACACGTATCTGGCGTGCGAAGAAAACTGGGCAGGCTATTTTCGGCGTGTCGTCGCGACCGACAATCCGAATCGGACCGCGAAAGAGATCACGTCGTTCAATCGCTACGGCGTGGCGGGTACCGGTCGCGAGCTGTGGGCGACCTTTACGCCCGACACCGCTGACAATTTGTACGGGCGCTGGAATGCAATGAAGCTGGGCGCATCGACCGACGGCAGCGACGATTACCGGAACGTGGCCAACACGTACGGGTGGAACGTGGAGATCGATCCGTTCAATCCGACCTCAACGCCCAAAGAAACGCACCGCGATGGGCCGCATCGGCCACGAAGGCGCATGGCCTGCGAAGGCGGTCGCTGGCAAACCGGTCGTGTTCTACATGGGCGACGACTCGCGCAACGAGTACATCTTTAAGTACGTTTCCACCGCGCTGTGGGATCCGGCGGACGCGACGCTCGGTATGGCTGCTGGCGACAAGTACCTCGACGCGGGCAAGATGTATGTGGCCAAGTTCAATGCGGACGGCACCGGACACTGGATCGAGCTGTCGTTGTCGAATCCAACCGTTGCCGCGTATGCGGTGTATCCGTTCGCGAGCGAGGCCGATGTGCTGATCAACACGCGGCTCGCGGCGGATGCTGTTGGCGCCACCAAGATGGATCGTCCCGAGTGGGGCGCGGTCGACCCGGTCAATGGCGATGTCTATTTGACGCTGACCAATACCAACGCAGCGTCGCGCCCCGTGACTGCTACCGACGCTGCGAACCCGCGCCACTACAACGATCCCACGACCACCGGCACCGCGCAGTTCGGCAATCCGAACGGGCACATCATTCGCTGGCGCGAGGCGTCGCCGGAGGCGCTTGCGTTCACGTGGGACATCTTCTTGTTCGGTGCGCGTGCCAGCGCCGACCCGACCAACATCAACGTCTCGGGCCTCACGGCGGAGAACGATTTCTCCAGTCCGGATGGACTGTGGTTCAGCACAGCGACGAACATCTGCTGGATTGAAACCGACGACGGCGCCTACACCGACGTCACCAACTGCATGCTGCTGGCGTCGCTTCCCGGCGGCGTTGGCGATGGCGGACCGCGCACGATCACCAGCATCGACGCGATGGGCGCGACCAAGCAGACGCAAACGTTCGTCGCGGCACCTCAGGGCGCCAAGTTACGGCGCTTCCTGGTCGGACCGAAGGACTGCGAGCTCACCGGCGTCGCAGAGACGCCGGACGGCACGACGCTGTTCGTCAATATCCAGCACCCGGGGGAAAACTCTCCCGCCGCCACGGTCGGAAATCCGAACACGTTCACGAGCCATTGGCCAGATGGCGGCCTCGCGCGCCCGCGTTCCGCAACGCTCGCCATCACCAAGAATGGCGGGGGTCAAATCGGCGTGTAGCACCGGCACTGTGACGACGGAGGGGCGGCGCGCTCTGTGATGGCGACGATGCGACTGCCAGCGAGGTGGCCGGCGGTCGCGCTCGTGCTCGTGTTCATGGCACCAGCCGCGGCTCAGGACGCACTGCGCGGCAAGCGCCTGTATCTCGACACCGCGCGCGTTACCGGCGCCCCCGTCAGCTGCGTCGATTGCCATCGCGCGTTACCGCCGGGCTTGTTCGGCATCGGAAGCGCGGCCAACAACCCCGCGATCATCGCCAACGCGCTGAATTCCATTCCGCAGATGGCGCCGTTGCGCGGACGCCTCACCGCCGTCGACATCGCCGACGTCGCTGCGTACATCGGCAACCCGAGCGTGCCGAGTCCCGTGCTGCGAGTCGTCACCAACGCACCGAACGGTCCAGTGAGCAGTGATCGACTGGATTTTGGCGTGGTGCTGCCGGGTCAAACCTCCGGGCGTGGGAACGTTCGGTTGGCGAACGACGGTGCGTTGCCAATGCAGATAACGAGCAGTGTTCGCATCGTCGGACCGCACGCGGCCGAGTACTCGTTAGCCGATAGCGGCTGCGGGCCTACGACGACACTCGGTCCGGGACAGTCGTGCGAGATCGGAATCACGTTCCGACCAGGATCCAGCGGAGAGAGATTGCGAACCGCCGCCGTGCAGGTCGATCACGATTGGGTGAGTGGAATCGCCGCGGTCGCGTTGCTGGGCACCGCTGAAACGACTGCCGCCAATCCACCCGTCGGCGACTCCGGAGGCGGCGGCGCCCTCGGCGGAGTCTGGTTACTGATCCTTATCGCGCGCGCTCGAGTTGTCGGCGCAGGACCGTGGTTATCGCTTCGGCAGCACTAATACCCAATCGCAAACGCGCACGTCATTCAAGTGTCATCGAATGTTGTCACGATGAGCCTTCATCCATCCCCGGAGCCGCTGTGATGCGCGCCTTCTTCGTTGCTTCGTCCGCATTGGTGTTGGCTGCTTGCGCCACGACTGCGTCCACGCCGGCCGGCATGGAAGCAGGGAAATTCGTGAACTATGGTTGCGACAAGGGTGGCTTCCAGGCGCGTTGGGATCCGGATGGCAAGACGGTGCGCGTGCGTTCCCAGCATGGCGCCGCCGAGCTGACACCGGCAACGGAAGGCAGCTACTCGGGCGAAGGTTTCGTGCTTCGCACCGTCGGCCCCGACGGCATTTCGCTCGCTCATGAGGGCAAGGTCCTGAGTAAAAACTGCAAGAAAATGTGAGCAGGCGTTTACCAGCCAGCGGTTTTTGGGCCGCCCGACTGCGCTGGCAGGTGATGACAGCACGATGACAAGTACCTCCGCACCAGGCGTTTCCCCCGGCTAGCGCCACCGCTCCGTGTCACGGATCGGTCATGTGGTACGCCTAGAGTCCTTACGTTTCCTCGCAGACAATATTTGGAGTTCAGGATGAGCAAATTGATTGGTTTTCGTCACGCATTGGTCGCTGCATCCGCGGTTGGCGCCCTTGGTTTGCTGGGCGCGACCGGGACTGCGCTGGCTCAGAGCCAGACCATCAAGGTCGATGGGTCGAGCACGGTTTTCCCGATCACCGAGGCGGTCGCCGAAGAATTTCAGAAATCCAAGAAGGGCGCGGTCAAGGTGACGGTCGGAATCTCCGGCACCGGGGGCGGCTTCAAGAAATTCTGCCGTGGCGAGACCGACATTTCCGACGCGTCGCGGCCGATCAGCAAGAGCGAGATGGCGGAGTGTCAGAAGGCCGGTGTCGCGTATCTCGAGATGCCGATCGCGTACGACGCGCTGTCGGTGGTGGTCAACCCGAAGAACACGTGGCTCAAAGACATCTCGATCGAAGATCTAAAGAAAATCTGGGAGCCGGCGGCGCAGGGCAAGATCACGCGTTGGAATCAGGTCAATCCGGCATGGCCAGACCGGCCAATAAAGCTGTTCGGCGCCGGTGCGGACTCCGGAACGTTCGACTACTTCACCGAAGCGGTCACCGGTAAATCGAAGTCAAGCCGTGGCGACTTCACTGCCTCGGAAGACGACAACGTATTGGTGCAGGGGGTGTCGCGCGACGTCGATTCGCTCGGCTTCTTCGGCCTCGCGTATTACTCTGAAAACAAGGACAAGCTGAAAGCGCTTCCGATTTCCTGGAAAGGCGGCCAGTCGGTTGCGCCGTCGACGGACACCGTCGTCAACGGCACTTATCAGCCGCTATCACGCCCGATCTTCATCTATGTGAAGGCAGATTCGCTCAAGCGGCCCGAGGTTCGGGAATTTGTGGACTTCTACAACCGCAATGCGACCAAGCTTGTGCGCGAAGTCAAGTACGTTCCGCTGCCGGCTGCGGCGTATACCCACAACCAGGACACGATGACGAAGATGAAGACAGGAACGAAGTTCGGTGGCGAGAATCTGGTCGGCGTCACGATCGAACAACTGATGAAAATGGAAGCGAAGTAAGCTGATAACTCGGTTCCCGGGGCCGGGGTGGCAGGAACCCCGGCCCTGTTTGTTTACGGGTCTTCCTGAGTCTCTTGGATAGGGTCCGTTGCTGCATGGCTGCTACTCCCAGTGTCGCCACCCCGCATCTTGGGACCGTCGTTGAGCCTCTGCAGCACAAGCGCTCGCGGCTGGCCAAGGAGAAAGCGATCGAGTTGCTGCTGTTCGGTGCAGCGCTGGTCGCCGTATTCACGACGATCGCGATCGTTTCGATCCTGTTGGTCGAATCGGCCGCCTTTTTCCAGCATGTCAGTCTGGTCGATTTTCTGACCGATACGCTGTGGACGCCGCTGTTCGACAACCCGCACTATGGAATCCTGCCGCTCGTGTCAGGAACGTTGACGGTCGCTGTCGTCGCGCTGTTGGTGGCGATTCCGATGGGCACCATCATCGCGATTTATTTGTCGGAATTCGCACCTCATCGCGTACGTGAAGTCGTCAAGCCTTTCCTCGAAATGCTTGAAGCCGTGCCGACGGTCGTGTTCGGGTATTTCGCGCTGCTGTTCGTCACTCCGCTGCTGCAGGACACGATCTTGCCCGACCTTCCCGGCTTCAACATGCTGGCGCCCGGGTTGGTAATCGGTGTCTTCATCACGCCCTACATCAGTTCGGTGGCAGAAGACGCGATGCGCGCAGTGCCGATGGCGATGCGCGAAGGCGCATACGCAGTTGGCTCGACCAAGTTGCAAGTGGCCCTGAAGATCGTGACTCCGGCCGCCACGTCGGGCATCGTCGCGGCGTACGTGCTTGCAGTGTCGCGCGCAATCGGCGAGACGATGGTCGTCGCGATCGCAGCCGGGCTGAATCCGACGCTGACGTTCAATCCGATGGAGCCGGCTGCGACCATCACCGCCTACATCGCGCAGGTCGCGCTCGGTGATCTGCCACACGGATCGATCGGGTATCAAAGCATCTTCGCGGCCGGCCTCACGCTGGTGCTGATGACGCTGGGCTTCAACATTTTCGGGCACTGGATGCGCAAGCGGTATCGGGAGGCCTACTGATGGACTCGACAATGTCCAGAGCGTCCACAGCGGCGCCTGCGAGAGCACCGCAGTTACAGGATATGCGCGCGTTGATCGCGGCCGGGAAACGCAAGCAAGTCATGTTCGCCGCGCTCGGGTTGTTTTGCACGACGATTGCACTACTGACGCTGATGGCGGCGTTTCTCGACTTGCTGATCGATGGCCTGCCGCGCCTGTCGTTCGACTTTTTGACCAATTTTCCGTCGCGGCGCGCCACAGAGGCCGGAATCTTGTCGGCCTGGGTCGGCAGCGCACTTGTGATGCTGGTAACGATGTTTGCCGGTGTGCCGCTCGGAATAGGCGCTGCGGTTTATCTCGAGGAGTATGCAAGGAAGAACTGGATCACCGACATCATAGAAATCAATGTGACCAATCTGGCCGGCGTGCCGTCTATCGTCTACGGGTTGCTGGCTCTCGGCTTGTTCGTATATCAATTCGGTTTTGGCCAGAGCATCTTGTCCGCCGGTTTGACACTGGCGCTGCTGATACTGCCGATCGTGATCGTTGCAACGCGCGAGGCATTGCGTGCTGTGCCTGGTCATATGCGCGAGGCTGCGTATGCGTTGGGCGCGACACGCTGGCAGATGATTTCGGGCCATTTGCTGCCGTATTCGGCCGGCGGCATCATGACCGGCGTCATTATCGGTATGGCGCGTGCCATCGGTGAGACGGCTCCGATCATCACGATCGGTGCGCTGACCTTCATCGCATTCCTGCCCGGCTCTCCGATTACTGCCACGCCCCCCTTTATCAACTTCGACTGGCTGATGGCGGAATTCACCGTATTGCCGATCCAGATGTTCAACTGGGTATCGCGTCCCGATAAAGCCTTCCAGCTGAATGCGGCGGCAGCCGGAGTCATCTTATTGGTGATGACTCTGGCAATGAACGCCTGCGCAATCTACATCCGTTACCAAGTGCGAAAGAAAATCAAATGGTAAGCACTCCAGCGCCCGAGGTCGCCAGCACCGAGTCGAGAAGCGGTCCATTGCCGCCCATCAAGACCGAGGCGCGCGACCTGAATTTTTTCTACGGTTCCTTCAAGGCGCTGAAGAGTTTGAACATGCCGATCTACCAACACCGTGTTACGGCGCTGATCGGCCCGTCGGGTTGCGGCAAATCGACGTTCCTGCGCTGCTTCAATCGGATGCACGATCTTTATCCGAACAACCGCTACGAAGGCGAAATCCGTCTGCTACCCGACAACGTCAACCTGCTGGCGAAAAACGTGGACCCGATCGAGGTGCGAATGCGCATCGGCATGGTGTTCCAGAAACCGAATCCGTTTCCTAAAACGATTTATGAGAACGTCGCCTACGGCTTAAGAGTTCGCGGGCTTTCTTCGAAGGGCATGCTCGACGACAAGGTGGAACAGGCGCTGCGCGCGGCGGCACTCTGGGACGAGGCCAAAGATCGCCTTGAGGATCTGGCATTCAATCTTTCGGGCGGACAGCAGCAGCGTCTGTGTATTGCCCGTGCGCTGGCGACCGATCCGGAACTGTTGCTGTTCGACGAGCCAACGTCGGCGCTCGACCCGATTGCCACGGCGTCGATCGAAGAATTGATGGCCGAATTGAAGGATAAGGTCACGATTCTCGTCGTCACGCATAACATGCAGCAGGCGGCTCGGGTGTCCGATTACACCGCTTACATGTACCTCGGCGAGCTGATGGAGTTCGGTGAAACAGACCAGATATTCATCAAGCCGAAGCGCAAGGAAACCGAGGACTACATCACGGGGCGCTTTGGTTAGCGCAATTGCTTGTGAACTCACTTGGGCGGGATTAAGGGATGCAAACCGGCGAACATCTTGGTACGGAAATATGACGAGGAACTCGAGGCGATGCGCTCGCGCGTATTGCAAATGGGCGGACTGGTCGAGTCGCAGGTACGCACCGCGCTCGACGCCTTCGAGCGAGCCGACCTAGAGCTGGCGCAACAAGCGATCGACACCGACAAGAGAGTGAACGAACTCGAAGTGGGTGTTGACGAGATGGTCAACTACGTGATTGCGCGCCGCCAGCCAACCGCCGGCGACTTGCGCATGATTACCGGCATTTCCAAGGTCATCACCGACCTCGAACGAGTTGGCGACGAAGCCTGCAAGATCGCGCGCGCTGTCAAGTGGCTGCGTGAGAAACACGAGCAATCGCGGCTCAATCGTATCCCGGACCTCAAGTACTCGGGCGAGGCGGCGGCATCGATGCTGCGCCGTACGCTCGATGCGTTCGCGCGCATGGATGCGGTGGCGGCGGCTTCGATCATCAAGGATGATCTTGGTATTGACGATCGTTTTCGCGCGGTGCTGCGGCAGTTGATCACGTTCATGATGGAAGATCCGCGCACGATCTCGGCATCGCTCGACTGCGTCTGGGTCGCAAAGGCTATCGAGCGGATCGGCGACCACGCGAAGAACGTGGCCGAGCACGTGATCTTCATCTCCCAGGGCTGGGACGCACGACACCAGTCGCTCGAAGACGTCGAGCGCGCGGTTGCACGGGCATGACATCGGCGTCGATCCTGGTCATCGAGGACGAACCGGCGATTCAGGAGCTGGTCGCCTACACCTGCAGCAGCCAGGGATACACGGTGCGCCGCGCCGATTCGGCTGGCGCAGGGCGCGATGCGATCGATCGCGAATTACCGGATATGGTGCTGCTCGACTGGATGCTGCCCGATAAGTCCGGCATTGAGTTGCTGAAGGATCTGCGCGCACACGAGCGCACCAGGGTCATGCCTGTGATCATGCTGACCGCCAAAGGCAACGAAGCCGACAAAGTGGTCGGTCTGGACACCGGCGCCGACGACTATGTGGTGAAACCGTTTTCACCGCGCGAGCTTATCTCGCGCATGCGCGCGGTCTTCAGACGCCGCGCACCCGAACATGGTGGCGAGCCGCTCGAATACGGCCCATTGATAGTGGATCCATCGCGCCACGAGATTCTGGCCGACGGCAAGCCGATCAAAATGGGGCTTGCCGAATTCAAGGTGCTCAAGTTTCTAATCAGCCATCCGGACCGCGTGTTTTCGCGCGCGCAGTTGCTTGACAACGTCTGGGGCGATCATGTCTTCATCGAAGAGCGTACGGTGGACGTGCACGTGCTGCGATTGCGCAAGGCGTTGGCGCCGTTCAACGCGCAGCATCTGATTCAGACGGTGCGCGGCCTCGGCTATCGGCTGTCAGCGCGACCTGAGCAATAAACTGAACAAGCCGCATTAAGCCCTTGAATTAGCACGATTGGCTGTCACGGCCGAGTCATCAGCGACTCGTAGCCTGTGCTTCCCATGATGCAATGGTTAGCGTCACCGTTTGCCGTGTGGGGCAATACAGTGAAGTCCGCCGCGGCCGTTCTGCCGGCGCCAGTGGAGCAAGCTTCCGAGGCACCTGCCGAAAGCATTTCGTCCGAATCGCCGCACTGTTATCGCGCGATCTTCATTTCGGACATCCATCTTGGCACCCGCGGTTGCAAGGCAGATTACCTGCTGGACTTTCTGCGGAGTACCGAATCCGATTCGCTATATCTGGTCGGCGACATCATCGACGGCTGGGCGCTGAGGAAAGAGCTTCTACTGGCATCAAACGCACAACGATGTCATTCAGAAAGTCTTGCGCAAAGCTCGGAAGGGAACACGTGTCGTCTACGTGCCCGGCAACCACGACGAAGCGGGCCGCGTATTTGCCGGGCTCACCTTTGGCGACATCGCGATCTGCAGCGATGCGGTGCACACGCTTCTCGATGGACGACGCCTGTGGGTGGTTCACGGCGATTTCGCCGACGGCGTGATTCAGCACGCAAAGTGGTTGGCGCACATCGGCGACTCGCTGTACGACTTCATCTCTATGGCTCAACAGTCACTTCAACCGCGTACGCAGAGCGCTCGGACTGGGGTACTGGTCGCTGTCTCAGTACCTCAAACATCGGGTGAAGAACGCGGTCAGCTTCATCGGCGATTTTGAGCGTGTATTGCTGCGCGAAGCACGCCGTCGCGGCTACGACGGGGTGGTGTGCGGACACATACACAAGCCAGAGATCCGCGAGCTGGAGGGAATGCTCTATTGCAATGACGGAGACTGGGTCGAAAGCCTGTCCGCGCTGGTCGAAACGTACGAAGGCGAACTGAAAATCATCGTGTGGAAGAGCCGGCTCGCGCCCGGCACGCCGGTCTTGCGGTGGAATGAGGCAGAGGCCGCCGATCAGCCGCCGGGAATTGTCGAACCTCAACCGATCATCGCCGCAAGCCGATGAGAATCGTCACCGTGACCGATGCGTGGGAACCGCAAGTCAACGGCGTAGTTAGAACGATTCAGGCGACGAATCGGGAGCTGGAGCGAAAGGGCCATACCGTCGCAGTGATCAGTCCGCGCGATTTTGTGACGATCCCTTGCCCGGGATACTCCGGTATCGATCTGGCGCTGCTGCCGTATCGGCGCCTCGCAAAGCTGCTCGCGGACGCACTGACTGTGGCAGAGGAGACAGCGATACATGTAGCGACCGAAGGGCCGCTCGGGATGGCCGCAGCGCGCTTTTGCCGGCGGCATGGACTGCCATTCACGACTGCGTACCACACGCGCTTTCCGCAGTACCTATCGGCGATGTTCCGAGTGCCGGAGCGATGGACCTATTCTTTCCTGAAGCGCTTTCATAGCAACGCGACGCATGTGATGGTGCCAACGCTCGCGGTCGAGCGTGAGCTGCGCAACGCCGGCATAAACAATGTGGCGCGGTGGACGCGCGGTGTCGACATCGAGCTCTTTTCCTCCGGTCGAACCGATGCAGCTGTCGGTCAAACGGCCGGTGTTTCTGTACGTTGGGCGCGTCTCGGTCGAGAAAAACATCGAAGCGTTCCTGCGGCTTGACTTACCGGGCACAAAGGTCGTTGCAGGTGTCGGCCCAGCGCTCGAGACGCTGAAGCGCCGCTTCCCTGAAGTGATGTTTCTGGGTGTGCTCGACCGAACGCAACTCGCGCGGTTGTATCGCGCCGCGGACGTGTTCGTCTTCCCGAGCCGCACCGACACGTTCGGTCTGGTGATGCTGGAAGCGCTTGCGTGTGGCACGCCGGTGGCTGCGTATCCGGTACAGGGTCCTCTTGACGTTCTGGGCGGAAGCGACGTTGCAGTACTCGATGAGGACTTGCAGCGCGCCGCCTTGCGCGCGCTGCGAATCGACCGGGCGCGCTGCGCGCCCTTTGCGCGCGAACGCGACTGGGCAGCCGCCACACAGCAGTTTGTCGATCTTCAGGTGCCGATTCGCGGCCCCATCGATCTGTGCGCTCCCTCGAATGCCGGATATATCGCGGTCGGCGGCTCAAAGATTCGCTAGAGGTAGCGCTAGACTGCGGTTCATGCCCGCGGTGGACCGTCATCGTCTTGTCGTTCTAACGCCTGCAGTTATTCAGCTGGCGTCACTCGCCGTTGTTTCGATCGTCGCCGGCCTCGTGTTTGATACGACGGTCGGACTCGTCGTCGCTGTTGTCGGGCTCGCGGCAATGCTCGTCGTCCACCTTGTGTACGCGAGCTTGCTGGCGGCGTGGCTCGAGCGACCCAGCCTCGACGAGATACCGAATGGCTGGGGCGTCTGGACCGATGTCTTTGCGCGCTTGTACCGCACGCGCCGCGCAACCGAGCAAAACGAGCAGCGCTTGGTGGAAAACGAAGAGCGCTTCAGACGCACGATCAGCGCACTTCCCGAGGGTATCGTGCTGATCGATGCCACGTTGCAGATCGACTGGTGCAACCCGGTGGCCGAGCAGCATCTGGGCGTTTCTCTGCGCGCAGATCACGGGCTCAGACTCACAAACTTGGTGCGCGATCCGGAATTTGTCGGCTACATGACCTCGGCGCGTTTCGATGCGCCGCTCGTTTTCCAGCCGGTAGCACGCCCCGGGCTCGCGCTCGAAGTGCGTATCGTCGAATTCGACCAGGCGCGCTCGATCGTAATCACGCGCGATATCACGCAGCGCGAGCGGGTCGATGCCGTGCGGCGCGACTTCATCGCCAACGTATCGCACGAACTTCGCACGCCGCTCACGGTGGTCAATGGTTTCCTCGAAACATTGATCGATGCACAGCCGGACAACGGCCCAACCCGGCAGCATCACTTGCACCTGATGCAGGAGCAGGCGCAGCGCATGCATCGCCTCGTCGAAGACTTGTTGACGTTGTCGCGCCTCGAATCGCGCGAGACTGTGGTGCCCGACGAAGTGGTCGACGTGCGGCAACTGGTGCGCGAGGTCGCCGATGAGGCACGTGCTTTGTCGCTGGGTCGGCATCAGATCGACGTCGAGCTGGAACCAGGCTTCGTGCTTGGCAGCCGCGAAGAATTGCGCAGCGCCTACGGCAACGTCGTCTCCAATGCGGTGCGCTATACGCCCGACGGTGGAGCGATCAAGCTCGCCTGGCGCGAAGATGCGAGCGGCGGACGCTTCGAGGTAAGCGATACCGGTATCGGCATCGCGCCCGAGCACATCGCGCGCTTGACCGAGCGCTTTTACCGGGTCGACAAGAGTCGGTCCCGTGAAACCGGCGGCACCGGGCTGGGGCTGGCCATCGTCAAGCATGTGCTCTTGAGGCACGGTGGGCACCTCGAAGTGCAATCCGAGCTCGGCCGCGGCAGCACATTTGCGGCCGTGTTGCCCGTCGCGAGACTGCTTTCCGCAAGCAGCGAGACCGCCGACGACTGCGTAGGATTCAAACCAACACGCGGTGCTAAGATTTGCGGCCCTCGGGGTGTAGCGCAGCCTGGTAGCGCATCTGCTTTGGGAGCAGAGGGCCGGAGGTTCGAATCCTCTCACCCCGACCACTGCTCCACACAGACTTGCAATCTGCCCGTAGCTCAGCTGGATAGAGCACCAGCCTTCTAAGCTGGGGGTCGCAGGTTCGAGTCCTGCCGGGCAGGCCAAGCGTTTTTGATGGTGGCTGTAGCTCAACGGTAGAGTCCCGGATTGTGATTCCGGTTGTTGTGGGTTCGAATCCCATCAGCCACCCCACCTAGCTAGACCCAGTGTTTATGCGGTTCTCCAAGGGGTGTGCGTGCACATGACCATCCGTGTCATCAGACTTGGAAGCGCGAGAAGCGAGAACGAAGGTACTCGCATCGGGACGGTCCGACGTCCACCTCGCGGCGTGCCAAAGACGGAGTTCGCCTCCCAAAACTGGTACGACGTGTGGTTCCCGAACCTCGCACCGAGCGTCGAAACCATGAAACTCGGGCAGGAGGCTTCGACGCCCACCCAATGGTCTCGCTTCGCCAAGAAGTACAGAGCCGAGATGGCAACGCCCGAGAACAGCCACTCGCTCGAGCTGCTTGCCAGGCTATCGCATCAAACCAACTTCTCGGTCGGGTGCTACTGCGAGAATGAAGCGCACTGTCATCGCTCCGTGTTGCGAACGCTTCTGATCGAAAAGGGCGCAAACGTCGAATAGCTAAACGCAAGCCGACAAGTCACCGGGTGCTGAGTCGGAATCTGACTTGAACGCAGCTCAGCGCGGCGGCTCGACCACTGGCGGCAGTCGATTGGGATCTTTGACAGGCGGCTCTTCGGGCGCCGGGTCGTCTACAGGTTCCGGATCGGGTTCGTCTTCCGGTGGAGCGGCAGGCGGTTCTTCATAGGGTTCGTCGAGCGGTACATCCTCGTCCGGATCGTCATTCGGCGGTTCCTCGAGCGGCGGCTCGTCCGGTACGTCGATGCGCGGTGGCACCGGGGGGACCTCGGGCTTGCCGGGGATGGGTAGCACCACGGGAAACTTGCGTCAGTCCCGGCGGCGGCGCATCTCATACTGCGGCAAGCGCATCATCTGCCGGTACTTTGTCACGGTGCGACGTGCCACCCGCAAGCCCTGACGGGTGAGCAGCCGCGCGATATGCGCGTCGGACAGCGGCTCTTTCGGATCCTCTTCGTGAATCATGTCCTTGATCGCGCCGCGTATCGCGATTGCCGAACATGTACCTCCGCTCATGGTTGCCAGCGCGCGCGAGAAAAAGTACTTCAACTCGAACACGCCGAGCGGCGTTGCCATGTACTTGTTGTTCGTGACGCGCGACACGGTCGACTCGTGCAGGCCCAGTTCGTCGGCGATCTCGCGCAAACCCAGCGGCTTCATCGCCAGTTCTCCGTAGTCCAGGAAGTGGCGCTGACGGCGCACGATCGCCTGGGCGACGCGCAAGATGGTCGCGAAACGCTGCTCGACGTTGCGCACCGTCCAACGCGCTTCCTGCAACTGCGCGGCGAGATCGGAGTGGCGCGCATCGCGATGGCTTTGGAACAACTCCGCGTACACGCGGTTCAATCGCACCTTGGGCACGACCGACGGATTGAGCGTGACAGTCCAGTTGCCTCGGATCTTGCGCACTACGACATCGGGCGTCACGAAGCGGGCGTCCGCGGCGCCGAAGCGCCAACCCGGTCGCGGCTGCAGTCGCCGTATGCAATCTGCCGCTTGTGAGATGGCGTGTTCGGCAACACCCAACGTACGTGCCAGCCCGGAGATATCGCGCATCGCCAGGCGATCAAGGTGGTCGGTGACGATCTGCTGCGCCAGGCGCTGCACGGACGCTTTTTCGGAAGCACCGACTTCACGCAATTGCAACAGCAAACACTCACGCAGGTCACGCGCTGCGACTCCTGCCGGCTCCAGTGACTGCACGAGCTTTAGTGCGATCAACATCTCGTCGTCATCTGGCACCGGATCGAGCCCCGATAGCGCTTTCAGCTCCTCAAGATCCATCCGCAGAAAGCCGTCATCGTCCAGGCCATCGATGATCGTCGCCATCAACGCCTGATCGCGCGGCGACGACGCCAGCAGTTTGGACTGCGCCAGCAGATGATCGCGCAGTGACTGATCCGCCGGTGTTATGTCGGAGAAGTCGAATTCGTTCTCGACGCTGCTGCTGCGCCGGTTGGTTCCGTATTGCGCCCAGCCGTCGGCTTCCCACGCATTTTCTACGGGCGCTTCGGCGCTGACTTGGGTGCTGGTGGGCGCCACCGGCGCTTCGGTAGCGGGTGCCTCGGCAACGCTGCTTCCGGCTGCAGCGTTGGCTCCAGCCTCGGCTTCGTCGGGCTCCAGAAACGGGTTGTTGCCGATAGCCTGGTTGACCTCCTGGGCAAAGTCGAGCGATGACAACTGCAGCAGGCGTACGGCCTGTTGCAGTCGCGGCGTCAACGTCTGATGTTGACGCTGCTCGTGTCGAATAACCGGTGCGTTCATCGAGAAAAACCTTTCGCAATCCAATCATGTGCTGGTGACCGCAACAAATGTCGGTCGCCAGACGTCTACGGTGAATTCGAGGTGGCGAGGGTTGGTGCCATCGTGGGTGCGGCAGCACTCAAGCTGCCGGCAGAAACGAGGCTCAGGTGCCGCGCGCGCTGCGATGCGACCGATGCCGTCGTAGCGGAACTTGGACGCCGTAGCAGCCCGATCGATCAATTGCTGAAACTCTGCCCCTAACTGCGGGTGTTTTAGCGCAAAGGCGAGCGTCGCTTCGAGGAAGCCGAGCTTGCTGCCACAGTCATAGCGCCGTCCTTCGTACCCGCACGCGCACACCGCTTCAGTTTGTAGCAAGCGGGCGATGCCATCGGTGAGTTGAATCTCGTTACCCATTCCAGGTGCCAACCCATCCAGGCAGTCGAGGATGCTTGGCGAAAACACGTAGCGGCCTACGACCGCCAGCGTCGACGGCGCGTTAGCCGGCTGGGGCTTTTCGACGATGCGACTGATGCGCAGTGCTGCCGTCGAGCAGTGCCTGAACAATTCCATAGCGCGACACATCATCCCGCGCGACGTTTTCCACGGCGAGCTGTGAATGGCCCGAACGCTGGAAAGCATCGATCAGTTGCACCAGCGCCGGCGGTTCGGCATCGATCAAATCGTCGGGCAGAACAACCGCAAAGGGTTCGTCGCCGATCAAATGCCGCGCCGACCACACAGCATGCCCCAGGCCGAGTGGTGCGCTCTGGCGCGCATAGCTAATGCGGATGTCGCGCGGGATCAGTCGGCGTAGCTCGGCGAGTGGCTCGCTTTTGCCACCGCGCTCGAGCGCACTTTCCAGCTCGAGCGCGCGATCGAAGTGATCCTCGATGGCGCGCTTGCTGCGGTGAGTGACAAAGATCAGTTCCTCGATGCCCGCAGCGATCGCCTCATCGACCGCATACTGGATCAGCGGGCGATCGACAATCGGCAACATCTCCTTTGGTACCGCCTTGGTGGCAGGTAGAAACCGTGTGCCAAGACCTGCCACGGGAAAGATGGCCTTGCGCACGCGGCGCTCATTCGCGCGGACGACATGCTCAACAACGTTACCCTCTGCGCCTTTGTCGGCGGCTGCACGAAAGCGATCGGACACGTTCACCTCACGCCAGTTCGCTTCTTGATCGACGCGCGATCAATCACCTCGGCCGCTCGAGTGCGGCAGTCCGTATCCTGCTGCTTACTTTCGAGATCGTCATGCGCCTGCTTGATCAGGCCGCGCGGTTTGCTCACTTGCTGGTCTGCCGACTGATCGCGCTCATCCGGCTGCTGCAATGGTTGGTTCGGCTTGAGCGGATGGTTGTCGGTTGTCAGAGAGCGGCGAGTCCCGGTCGCTTCCGAAGACTTCCGGCCTGGCCGGGGCGGCCAACGCAAACGATCGCCTCGTATCGGCATTTTTTGGATCTCCTTCCTCGAGCAGCTTTAAAAGCATTTTTCGTGCCTGCCGTTGTCTTAGGCACGCGTGTTGCAACGTCTGCCGGGCGTGGGACGGAATGCCCCGCACTTCGTTCATAACCACAAAGGAAAACACGATGAAGAACGTGCTAGTTGCCGCCATGGTGGCTCTTGCGGCCATTTACAGCTCGGGTTGCTCGGTAGCCAGTGGTCAACGATCGACGGGTGATGTAGTCGACGATTCGACGATTACGACCAGAGTCAAGTCGCGCTTCGCCGAAGACAAGATCGTTGCCGCAACGCGCATAAACGTCGAGACCTTGAAGGGCGTGGTGCAACTGTCCGGTTTCGCGATCAGTGAAGCCGAGCGTCAGCGTGCCGCACAGATCGCGGCGTCGGTGCCGGGTGTCAAACAGGTTCAGAACGCGATCTCGGTCAAACCGGTGAGTTAGGCTTGGATGATGGCCTTCGTTTCGGGCCCACTAGCGCTCTGCAATTGCGGCGCGCTTTGTGCTCCGCCCTATCGTGACGGAGCGAATTTAGGAGATAGCCGTGCCCCACGCTCTGATCGTTGATGACGATACCGACACGCGCGACTTGTTGGCTGAAGTCGCCCTGCGCGAGGGGTTCACCGTGGCGGCGGCCGACACGCTGCGTGCGGCACGTGCCCAGCTCGGGCGTCAACATCCCGACGTGCTGCTGACGGATTTGCAGTTGCCGGATGGCAATGGCATCGACCTAGTCGGCGACCTCGACGGTGTCCCCGAAACCGAGATTGTCGTCGTGACCGGACATGCGTCGCTCGACAGCGCCGTCGAAGCATTACGGGTTGGCGCAACCGAGTATCTGACGAAGCCGATCGATATCGAGCGTCTCGTCAACATGCTGCGACGTCAGCCCCGCTCGGTCGATTTGAAGCAGGAAATCGGCGAGCTCAGGGATGAGTTGCGCAGGGCAGGGCGGTTTGGTCACTTACACGGATCGTCGCCGCCGATGCAGTCGATCTACGACAAGATCGCGCGCGTATCGCCGACGTCGGCGACGGTGCTGCTGATAGGCGAAAGCGGCACGGGAAAGGAGCTCGCGGCGCGCACGATTCACGATCTCTCAAAGCGCAAGCGCGCACCGTTCTTGGCGATCAATTGCGGCGCCGTGCCGCCGCAATCGATCGAAAGCGAATTATTCGGGCACGAAGACGGCAACTCTCCCGGGCCCGATCGGCAGCATGGGCTCTTCGAGCGTGCGAACGGCGGCACCATCTTGCTCGATGAGATCACCGAGATGTCGCTCGCGCTGCAGGTCAAGCTGCTCCGTGTGCTCGAAACCGGAACCTATGTCAGGGTCGGTACGACGCAACCGATGGCCGCCGATGTGCGCATCATCGCGACCGCCAACGCGCAACCCGGCAAAGCTGTCGTCGATGGCAAATTTCGCGAAGATCTTTACCACCGGTTGAATGTGTTTCCGATTGTGTTGCCACCGCTGCGCGAGCGCGGCAGCGACCTCGAAACACTGGCACAGCACTTTCTGGACGAGCTTAATAAGACCGAAGATTCTGCCAAGCGTTTTTCGCCAACCGCCATCGCCGCGCTGTATCAGCATTCGTGGCCGGGCAATGTGCGCGAGCTTAGAAACTATGTGCAACGTGCCTATATCCTGGCCGATGCGGTGATCGACGCAGGCACACAGCTCGACTCTGCACCACGGGGCGCCGACCACGAAGAAGTGATCACCGTACGCATCGGCACCCCGCTCGATGAGATCGAAGAGCGCGTGACGATGGCTACCTTGGCGCGGTGTGGCAACGTCAAGAAGAAGGCCGCAGAGATACTCGGCATCAGTCTGAAGACGCTTTACAACCGGCTGGAGACCTACGCCCAGCGCGAGCGCGCCGACAGCGAATCGCGCGCTGCCGAGCCGGTGTGAGTGCGTCGCGCGCGGGTCGCCATCGAACGCGCTTCTACACAGAGTTCGGCGAGCTCCAGGCGCGGTTCCGAACCTGTAATCTGCGCATACCTCTCCTCGCACCGTCTCTGACACTTGCACGATGCCGGCGATCCCGGGGGTACTGAACGAGCGGACGCGCGCGTCGTTCGCCGTCAAAGTCATTGCATTCGTTGCGCTCATCTACTTGCTGGAGCGTGCGCGCGACATCGTGCTGCCGGTCTCCATCGCGATCATTCTGACGTTTCTGTTGGTACCCCTGGTGCGTGGGCTGCGCAACCGCGGCTTTAACGACGCTGTTGCCGCGGCGGTGGTGGTGTTCGGTTTGTTGTTTGTCCTCGGAATGCTCGCCGGCCGGCTGGTGGCCCCAGCGAGTGAGTGGATTGCACGGGTGCCGACCTCGACGCAGCAACTGATTGACTCCTACGAAAGGTTGCGCAGGTTGGTTCCGTTTATGGCACCCCCTGTCGTGGCTCTAAAGCCCGTGGTAACTGTAGGTGGGCGTCCGGCGCAGACAGTCGTGCCGGCGCAGGCACCGCCGACTTCGGATGCAGTCACGGACAAGATCGCGACGGAAGGTATCGCGTTGACCGGCACCCTGATTAGGCGCGCTGGCTGGATTGCGGTGTCGACCGTCGCGACGATCATTCTGCTGTTTTTCCTCCTCGCATCGGAGCGCTGGCTGATGGCACGCACCGTCGAGGCAATTCCCAAGCGTCGCACGCGGGTTGCAGTGCTCGGCGGCCTGCGCGCCGCGCAGCGCGATATCGCGCGCTACCTGGGCACGCAAGCCATGATCAACATCGGCGTCGGCATTGCGACCACCTTGGCGATGAAGGCTCTAGGGCTGCCGAGCTCGATACTGTGGGGCGTCATCATTGCGGTGCTCGGCTTCATTCCCTACCTCGGCCCGCTGGTGTTCGTCGTGCTGTTGCTATTCGCTGGCACGCTCACATTCACGAGCTTCGCCGACATCGTTGCGCCGGCGCTTGCTTATGCAGTCATCAACCTGATCGAAAGCAACTTCATTGCGCCGTGGATTGTCGGTCGCCGCCTCGAAATGAGCCCGCTGTTCGTGTTTCTGGCGGTGATGGTGTGCGCGTGGATGTGGGGTATCGCCGGCGCATTCCTCGCGGTGCCACTGCTGGTCATCATTCGAAGCGCGGCTCGCCGTTCCAGAGACCTGCGACTCTGGTGCGTCTACCTTGATCGCGGCAGGCCGGAGTTGCCTACGATGCGAGCGCTGCTCGGTCTGCGCCGCCGGCGCCGGCGCCCGGCCGACGAACCGGTTCAGAACGCGCAAGCGCAAAGTGGTCGCCCCAATGCACGGAGACCCTTTCCGCGCAAAGCGTAGCGGCAATCGCGCGCACCTGTCGTTGTGCCGTGCCTGCTGCCAGGTCTTGCGGGACTCCTGCCCAACTCCCGTCATCTGGTTGCAGTCTCTCAACGCGTAAAATCCGTACGCGCCTGCGCTTAGTCAGCGGTCGTTTCGAGAAGCGCTGGGCACGCGGCTTGCCGAGGGGATGAAAATGACCCAAGAGAGACGTATGACTCAGTCGCCTAATCAACTGACAGGTTTTCCGTATTCACTCGTGCCAGTCACCGACAAGGTGACGCGCGAACCCGCCGATCATCCGGATCGAATTCCTGTTGATCGCCGCACCGATCCGATCACGCGGCGCCTCCGCGTGCTGGTTCGGCGCAGCCTGAACGATCGGCCCAACTGAGGCTGAGCGCGCGGCGACGCGCGCGCGTTCAGCTCTACGCAGACCGCGCACGCGGTTTCCCGACAAGCGAGCGACACCGGTCGCGGGCATCGATGTTGCTTTAGCGGGAAGACCGTGCGCATTGCTTACGTCACCGAAACCTATCCGCCCGAGATCAATGGCGTGGCGATGAGCGCCGATCGTTTTGTGCGCGGACTGCGCGCGCGCGGCCATGCGATCGATCTGGTGAGGCCGCGTCAGGCGCACGAGGCCGAGTGCGACAGCCGTACCGAGTGGCGCTCTCCCGGCCTTCCGATTCCGATGTATCCCGATCTACGCATCGGCTTGCCGTTCGTTGCACGGCTGATCAAGCGCTGGCAGGCGTCGCGGCCACAGCTGGTGCACGTCGCCACCGAGGGTCCGCTGGGGTGGGCCGCGATCCGCGCAGCTCGCGCAAGCGGTTTGCCCGTGACGTCGGATTTCCGCACGAACTTTGATCAGTACAGCGAGCACTATGGCTTTGGCTGGCTGCGCGGCGTGGTGGGCGCCTATCTGAGGCACTTTCATAACGCTACCGACCGGACTTTCGTGCCGACGCCAGCCGTGCGCAAGGTGCTCACGCAGCAGGGCTTCGAACGCACCGAGGTCGTCGGTCGGGGCGTCGATACGGAACTCTTCTCGCCGCAGCAGGCGAGTGCGAAGCTGCGCACATCATGGGGCGCGGACGAAGCGGCGCCGGTACTGCTGTACGTCGGCAGGCTCGCGGCTGAGAAAAATGTCCCCCTCGCGTTTCGCTGCTTCGAAGCGGTTCGCGCGCGCATTCCGGCGGCACGTTTCGTAGTCGTTGGCGATGGTCCAATGCGCAAGAAACTGGCGCGCGCGCATCCGGATGCAATCTTCACCGGGCCGCAACGCGGCTTGGCACTCGCCGAGCATTACGCCTCGGCCGATATCTTTCTGTTTCCGAGTCTGACCGAAACGTTCGGCAACGTCACCCTCGAGGCGCTTGCGTCAGGCCTGCTGGTGATGGCGTTTCGTGCGGGCGCGGCTGCAGTGCACATCGAGGATTGCACCAACGGCATGTTGGTTGCCCCCGGTGACGAGCAGGGATTCATTGCCGGCGCGTGTGCGCTGGCGCAACAGTTTCGTTCGCTGGGTCTGATGCGCTCCGCTGCGCGTCAAACGGGTCTGGCGGCGAGCTGGGATGTGGCTGTCAATCGATTCGAATTCTGTTTGGCGGACGCAGCGCATGCAACCGAAGCACCTATTGCTGGATCGTGCCCTGCGTAACGCACGGCGCGACGTATGGGTCGAGCGTGACCTCGTCTGGGCCCAATGGCTGCACCGCGTTGCGCGCTACCAGACGCCGGTAAAGGCGCTGGTCGTCGTCAGCAAGCTTGGCGATGGGTTGATCTGGTATGTGCTGATCGCTGCCCTCGCGTTGGTCGGAGGCACGAATGGCCGCGACGTGGCGGCGCAGATGTTGCTCGCAGGCTTGCTCAATCTGCCGCTCTACTTCTGGCTGAAACATTCGATCGGTAGGCCGCGGCCGTTTGTGGCGTGCCCGGACATTCGCGCGTGCGTGCGCGCACTCGACAAGTTCAGCTTTCCCTCGGGTCATGCGCTGCACGCGGTGGCATTTGCAGTCGTGTTCACCTGGCACTACCCGCTATATGGGCGCGGCGCTTATCCCGCTCTTGTTTCTGATCGCGCTATCGCGCGTGGCACTGGGGCTGCACTATCCGAGCGACGTTGCGGCCGGCGCCGTGATCGGCGCGGTCGTGGGCTTCTCTGTCGTGATGCTTTACTAGTTCCTATTCTATTTTCGACGTCGATCTTGTGCGGCGGTTGTAGCGGATCGAAGTCCGCCCACTCTCCATCCCGCCACTGGCCTTCCGCGCGCTCGATGTCTTCGACCGCGGCGTTCCTTAGCACGCTAACGACCATTGCCTCATTGGCTGCATCCACGCGCACCGCCAATGTCATGCCGCCGTGCCGCGTGTCGTAGGCGTCATCGTCCGGACTGCTAGTCTCGGTTGCGCGCTTCTCTTGCTCGGGTGTGCGGGTCGCGGCCATCGCGCCGACCATGCTGCCTGCATAGGCACCCACACCCGCCAGCGCGACCGCCAGCACTGGCGCTAGCGGTGGCATCGCGGCGCCTGCCAGCGCACCGGCGGCGAGGCCTGCCGCGGCCCCCGCGGCGACACCGGTCGCCTGCCCCAGGCTGGACTCCTGCGTGCCCGGGTCGGCCTGGACGTCGCCGCCGATTGGGGTCACGTCATGCTGCCCCGGCGGATTGACATAGAACGCCTGCATGTCGCTGGCAGCCACCCCGCGCTCAAGCAAAGCATCCATCAGATCGTCGGCGCGTTGCTGAGTCTCGACTCGTCCTGCGATGATGGTCGCCATTCTTTGCCTCCCGTTTGCAAATTATTGCATTTCAATGCCACGCGGGGCGAGGGCAAAAAAAAGCCCCGCGTGAAGCGGGGCTTCGAAACAGACCCAGCGTCTCGGGGAAGGGAGGGGGAGGGACGCGGGCCCAACCACCAACTGTCGGGGACGATTGGTTGGCCTAGTTGAGTAGCAATCAATGTGCCGGCAGGGACTCACCTGGCTACCGGATTCCTGGCGGTATCCGCAGGCACATCGAACTGAACCGTGATCTGCTCGCGCTTGCCTGCTGCGATCGTGACCTTGCGCTCGTGCGCCTGGCCGCCTGAATGAGTCACAGAAACCGTGTACGAGCCGGGTATCAAATCCACTAACAGCCATGGCGCACCGAGCGGTGCATCCAGAACTTTCTGACTGTTGGCACCGATGATTCGCACGTGCATATCGGCCAGATAGGCGCCCGCGCGCGAAGAAACGATCAGTTGCAATGAGTATCTGTCGGCCATTGTCTTCAGTTGCTCGACCTCTTCCTGGCCGACGCCGCCGACGACGTAGCGACGATTGTCTGCCGTCTGGCCTTCGACAATAGCGGCCGACACCGAGAGCGAAGCGGCTAGCAACGCGCCGCCGAGCATCAGTGAACGTAGCTTGGGCATATTTTCCTCTGAAGAAATTGACCTCAGTGGGAGTCGAGCACACCTCGTTCCCGCAGTGGCGTCAGCGGGCGCGTCCAGGTACTCATGCGCAGATCCGTCGTCTGCAGCCGCCAGCGGCGCACGAACTCCGCCTTCGTGACCGCGACGCGATCAGTGAGCGCGCGTTCCAGTAAGCGCTGCCACGATCGTCGCACCGCTCTTGACTCTGCATCGTATGGATGCAGCCCGAGACGCAGCACCGGCGCGCGACGTGTAAGCGCGGCCATCAGGGTGTTCCACGCGATCGAAGTCGGGCGTCGCCAGGCGCTGCGAACACTGTAGGTCAGGCACGGCGCGCGGATTGAGTGCGCTTCGGGCAGTATGACCAGCTGCGTCAGCGTGCTCGTGTATTGCAGATCATCGCGTGTACGCAGTGCGCGCCACGCGCCGGCGCCCAGCAGCCATGCGGGCGCGACGAATCCCGCCAGCGGCCAGCCATTGGCGTCGAACCAGCGTGCGCCGAGAGTCATTCGCTCGCTCGCCTCTGACGCGGACAACGCAAAAAATTCACCTTCGCCAGCGGTGTATACGCGACGGCGCAGCCAGTCGACCACGCCGTCCGGTAATTGCGGATCAACATGAAAGTATCCGTGCAGAGCCAACTCGTGACCCGCAGCGAGCTGCGCGCTCATTGCTTGCTCAAAGTGCGGCTGCGCCGAACACGCGCCGTGATACGCCGGCACGACAAGCAGCGTAAGGGGAATATCGGCGACCTCGCGCACGGCGTTAAGCACGCGCTGACAATGGGTCCAGGTGGCCGGCGCCACATCATGCAGCGAAACGCAGAGCCAGCGCCGCGATGTCGCACTTCCGCGCGAGATTCCGGGATCAGGCCGCATACTCCTGCTCTCGTGGCTCCGCGTCTGCCCAATGTGCGGAAAAGCACAGTGCGGTGTAGCGATTCAACAAGCGCGAGAACGCGCGATTCGCGTCGAACTCAAGCGCACGGCGGCGAGCCGACGCGCGCAGCGACTCGGCGAAAGGCGCTATCGACGCGATCGCATCGGCAAACGCAAGGGGGCCTGCGCGCTCAACACCAATCGCGGCACGGCCATCGATCAGATCTGTCAGACCGCCGGACGCGCGCGCCACGACCGGGGTGCCACACGCGAGCGCTTCGAGCGGCGCCAATCCGAACGTTTCTTGGTCGCCGGCATGCACGAACAGGTCGGCGCTCGCCAGTGCGCGCGCCAATCTCGACGGCTCGGATTGATACGGCAGAACGCGCACTCTGGCGCCGTGCGGAGGGCGCGGGCCGTCGCCGATCGCGATCAACACATACGGCGCACCGAGCCGATCGACTGCCGCCGCAAGGTGATCGAGATTCTTTTCCGGCGCGAAGCGGCCCGCGTAGAGCAGTAGGACATCGGAGTCGCTGTAACCGAGTTCCTGGCGCCACTGCGGATCGCGCTGGCATGGATGAAACAGACTGCAATCGACGCCGTGCGGTTGATCGATGACGTTGTCCAGCCCCAGCCCTCGCAATGTATCTGCCGACCACTGGCTGGCGGCGAAAACCACATCGTATTGACGGTACAGAGTAGCGCAGGTATCGGCGCACGCCCGGGCGTAGTGCACGCGTCAACCGGTGATCGGTGAGCGCGTCGATGTTCGAGTGATAAAACGCGGCGACCGGCACCCCGAGTTGTTGCCCTGCATCCAGCGCCGACCACGCGAAGCGGTATGGGTCGCCGACTTCGATCACATCGGGTCGTTGTCGAACAATTGCGCGCGCGGCCGCGGCGCGGCGCAACGGAAATCGGTAACCGCCTGAAAACGGCAGCGGTAAGGCGCTGATGCCAAGCGTGTCGAGCGTCGTTGGCCCCGGCACGATGATCGTGTGGCGCCACTGCGAGTGCTTTGCGAGCCATTCTCGTTTGCTGCGAATGTAGCGCGCGACGCCGCCGCCGCTGGCGCTCCAGAACATCGTGATGTCGAGTAAATGGGGCGCCGAGCGTCCAGCAGTCTGGACTGCCGCAATTTCGACCACGGGTCTTCCTCCGGATGCAGTTTGACAATGCCAGGGAACTTAAAGCAAAAGAGGTGCCGTTTGGCGTATCGCAGGCACGAAAACTGCCGACTATCCACTAGTCCATCAACTACTACTGGAGCAGAACAATGGATCGCGATGACGTTGCCGGCACACTGAATGATCTAATCGAGAACTGCAAGGATGGCGAGTATGGCTTCCGTACCTGCGCCGAACATGCGAAATCCTCCGACCTCAAGAGCGTGTTTACACAGCGCGCAACCGACTGCCGACAGGCAGCGCAGGAACTGCAGGCGCTAGTCACGCGGTTTGGCGGTACGCCCGATACCGGTGGCACCGCGTCAGGGGCAGCGCACCGCGGCTGGATCGCCGTGCGTGGTGCGCTTGCGCTCAACGACGACCAGGCGATGCTGAACGAGTGCGAGCGCGGCGAAGATATCGCAGTGAATCGTTATCGCAAGGCGTTGGAGAAGAACTTGCCGCCTGACGTCGAACAGGTCGTTCGCCGTCAATATGAAGGCGCGCGACGCAACCATGATCAGATCAAGGCGCTGCGCGACAGTCAAAAGACAGCCGCCTAGACGTGCACCCGAGCGCTCACTAAGAGAGGACGACCCATGGATCTGAATCGGATCATCGTGCACGCCGTCGTGCCGCTGTCAGCGGCGCTACTCGCAGCTCTTTCATTAGGCGGCTGCAGCGATCGCACAACGGCGCCAGCGCCGCCGGCCAGTGCGCCGAAGTCCGCCAGCCCGCCCGCGTCACCACCCACGAGCACGCCTGCGCCAACGTCGTCGGCGCCTCCCGTTGCACCGGGCACCGGGGATGTCGTCACCAAGAAAGGAACCGATACCGGTATGGTGGGCGGCGAATCCGGCACTGTTTCCTCGAGCGGCAAGCCCGGCACCGGGACCTCGAGCGGTGCAGGCACCGGTGCTGCGGAGAGCAGCGGCGAGAAGACCGTCAGCAAGAAGTAGTCATTCGCGGGCTTGGGTCTAGGCACCGGTCATCGCATCGGGCCTGACCCATCGATCAAAGTCGGCGGCGCTGACGTAGCCAAGCGCGAGCGCCGCCTCGCGTAGCGTCGTGCCCTCCCGATGTGCGCGCTGCGCGATCTGCGCTGCCTTGTCGTAGCCGATGTGCGGCGCCAGCGCAGTCACCAGCATCAGCGAACGCCCGACCATGTCTGCAATTCGATCGGGGCGCGCAACGATCCCGGCCGCGCAGTGTCGATCGAAGCTCGCTATTGCTTCGGCAAGCAGTCGCACGCTCGACAGCGCGTTGTGCGCCATCACCGGCCGGCACACGTTCAATTCGAAGTTACCCGAAGCACCGGCGATGTTGACGGTCACGTCATGCCCGAAGACCTGCATACAGACCATCATCATCGCTTCGCTCTGCGTCGGATTGACCTTGCCCGGCATGATCGAGCTGCCGGGTTCGTTTTCGGGCAACGCGATTTCGCCGATCCCTGAGCGCGGCCCGCTGGCGAGCAGCCGTACGTCGTTAGCGATTTTCAACAGCGCCGCCGCGAGTGTCTTTAGCGCTCCGTGCGCAAACACCAGCGGATCACTGGACGCCAACGCCGCGAACTTGTTCTGCGCCGAAACAAATGGCAGGCCGGTTGCGGTAGCGATGTGCGCAGCAACGCGTGTTCCGAATTCGCGATGCGTGGCAATACCCGTCCCCACTGCGGTCCCGCCGATTGCCAGCGGCAGCAGAGCCTCGCTGCCCTGCATGATGGCGGTGCGCGCAAAGTCCAACTGCGCAACGTAACCCGAGAATTCCTGCCCCAGAGGTTAGCGGCGTAGCGTCCTGCAGATGCGTTCGGCCGATCTTGACGATGCGCTCGAACTCATCGGTTTTTGCCGCGAGCGTCGTGCGCAGTGCCTGCAACGCGGGCAGCAGTCGTTCGTTCAGCGCTGTTGCAACGGCGATATTGATCGCAGTGGGAAACACATCGTTGGTCGACTGTCCGCGATTGACGTCGTCGTTCGGGTGCACCGCGCGGCCGACGCCGCGCTGCTGACCGAGCAATTCGGAAGCGCGGTTCGCAAGTACCTCGTTGAGGTTCATGTTGGTCTGCGTTCCCGAGCCGCTCTGCCATAACGACAGCGGAAACTGGTCGGCATGCTCGCCGGCCAACACCTCGTCTGCCGCGGCGACGATCGCCGCGGCACGCGATGCATCGATTACGCCCAGCTCCGAATTGACGAGTGCCGCCGCGCGCTTGACGAGCGCGAGTGCGTGGATCAGCTCGCGCGGCATCCGCTCATCAGAAATGGCGAAGTGGTGCAAGGCGCGCTGGGTTTGTGCGCCCCACAGGCGATCAGCGGCAACCTCGATGTCGCCGAATGTGTCGTGCTCGATGCGGAAAGGGGAAGTTGGATTGTTCATGGCAAAACAGCAGCTTCGAAAGCATTGTGCGTTGTGTCGCACGCCGCCGCAAGCTGGGCCTGGTCGGACTAAGGGCGCAAGAGCGTCAGTGAGCGGTGGCGGGCGCGCCGGCGAGCGCCCGTTCAAGCTCGTGCAGCGACAACGGCTTCGTGAGGTGTGCATTGCACCCCGCTTCAAGCGAGCGCGCACGATCGTGATCCTGGCCGAATCCCGACAACGCCACGATATAAATCGGCTTGCCCCACTCTGTCGCACGTAGCTGGCGCGTTGCCTCGTGGCCGTTCATCTTCGGCATGCTGACGTCGAGCAGCATGATTTCGGGTCGAAACTGTTCGGCGAGCTGCAGCGCCTGTACGCCATCGTGGCCAATGGCGACCTCGTGTCCCGAGACGCGCAGCAGTGCTGCCATCGACTCGGCGGCGTCACGATTGTCGTCCACAACCAGCACGCGCCGGCGCATGAAAGCGTCACCGTTGCTGGCAAGCATCGGCGCATCGGCGGTTACACGGCCCGGCATTGATGGCTCGTCACCCGGCGCGTGATTGCGCGGCAGTCGAACGATCAGCTCGGTGCCGCTGCCGACGCCAGCGCTGCGCGCCTCGATACTTCCACCGTGCAGCGCGGTCAACGCGCGCGACAACGACAAGCCGACGCCCAGCCCGGCGTGACCTTCGCCCGGATTGGAGCCCGCTTGCGAAAACATTGTAAAAATCGAGTCGATCGCGTCCGGCGCAATGCCGACGCCCTCGTCGGTCACTCGTATTTGGACATCCTGCGGACCGTTCGCTACATCGAGCGTGATGCGGCCCAGCGGCGGCGTGTACCGCGCCGCGTTGTTCAGCAGATTCGCCAATACCTGGCTGATACGCGCGGGGTCGCAGTACAGCGTCAACGGCGATGGCGGGACGTTGACCACCAGGCTCTGGCGCCGTTCGATAATCATCGGATGCGCGGTTTCGAGTGCCGCATCGATCACCGCCTGCAGTGCCACGTGTTCGCGGCGCAGCGCAAGCTTGCCCGACGTTATGCGGCCGACATCGAGTAGGTCGTCGATCAGCCGCACCATCATCGTCACCTGGCGATCGAGCACGTCGCGCGCGTACGCAATCGCTTGCGCGCTCTCAGGCGCGCTGCGGATCAGTTGCACTGCACTTCGGATCGGCGCCAGCGGGTTGCGCAATTCATGCGCGAGCACGGCCAGAAATTCGTCCTTGCGCCGATCAGCCTCGCGCAGCGACCGCTCCGCGTGCCGCAAGTCGGCGATGCTTTGACGCAATTGACGCTCGCCTTTGCGGGGCACGGTGATATCGAGCATCGTGCCGATGCAGCGCATCGCGGTTTCCTTCTGGCCGTTCGCCACAAAGAACCAGCGGCCGCGCGCCGCTACCGAGCGCTCATCGCCTTCGGCGTGAAAGACGCGCATTTCGAAAGAGAACTCGCCGCTGCCTGCAGGGTCGCGGGAGCGGTTAATCGACTTGACGACACGCCGCCGGTCTTCCGGATGAATCGCGGCGCGCACTTTGCGGTACGACAGCACCGCAGTCGCGTCGTAGCCGAATATCGAGCGGCACCGGTCCGACCAGATCACCCGCTGTGTCGGCAGCTCAATTTCAAAGACACCGAGACCAGTGGATTCGAGCGCGAGGCGCAACTGCTCTTCACGATCTCGCAGCGACTCTTCGGCGCGCATCTGGGCGTCGATATCGGTTGCCACGCCGAACCAGCGCGGGGCTTCGCTGTGCTTTCCGGCGCGCCAGACGGGACGTGCACGTGCGATGAACCAGCGATAGCCGCCGTCGGCCCCACGCAGCCGGTGCCGCATCTCGTACGGTGTCGCGCTGGTCAGCGCCGATCGCCAGGCGTCGCGTACGCGCTGCAGATCGTCGGGATGGATGACTTCCCTTGCCATCCGTTGGGCGTCGCCTTTGGGCGAGCGCGGAAGTCCCGTGTATTCCGACCAGCGCCGATTGGTGTAGATGTTGGCGCCGGCGCCATCGGTGGCGAACATGATGTCGGGCAGCGATTCGGCAAGCTCTCGAAAGCGCGCTTCGCTGTCCACCACCGCCTGCTCGATCAAACGCCGATCGGCGATCTCCTTTTGCAACGCCAGTTGACGACGCTCAGCGCGGTCATGTGCCCGATGCAACTCTTCGGCCAGAACCGAAGCCACGATGCCGACGATTGCCAGCAATATCAGCGGCACCGCAGACTCCAGCGTGAACGTCGGGGCGCCGGGCACGGTGCCCGTGTCCAGAACGATCAGCATGCATAGTGCGGTGGCCAGAAGCCCGGGCCAGAGACCGCAGTACGCGGCGCTGGCCAGAACTGCCAGCACCAGGACCAGACTCGGCGCGGTAGGGCCGAGAGCGTGCAGCGCAAGTCCGTAGTGCAGCAGCGCAGCCACGCTTGTGCTGATGGCTACGACCGCCAGCGATTTGCTTCCGACAATGATGCGCTCGGCTGCCATCCGGAAGATTCACGCCGTCATGAGCGAACAGACCGCGAAGAATAAGGCTGCAGGAAGCTCAGCGGTCGAGGATGAACACCGGATTAACACCTTTTACGGATGCCTGCTCTCGACATTTTGCGTACCGGGGCGGGCACGCGCCATGCTGGCCAACGCGCCCTGCAGCCGCTTTGTGCAACACCGGAGGATTAGATGGAGGCATCACGCGACGAAGACGCCGATGGCGCGATGGCAAGGTGCATCGCCGCTTGTAATGAATGCAATCGAGTCTGTCTGCAACATATCGAACACTGCCTGACGCTGGGTGGCGCACACGCCGAGCCGGCGCATATCTCGATGCTGCTTACGTGCGCCAGTGTGTGCCGCACGGCTAGCGAGCTGATGTCGCTCGACTCGGAGTGGTATTCGACGATGTGCGATCTGTGCGGACAGGTATGCGACGAGTGCGCAGATGAATGCGAGGAACTCGGTGACATGGAAAGCTGCGTCGCCGCGTGCCTGGACTGCGCGGATGCGTGTCGTGAAATGGCTGGTGAGCAGGTCGACGACGAGGAAGACGATGATGAGGAAGAAGACGAGCTTGTCACCGGTGAACGCATCAATTAGGGGATAGTCAAGCGATCATCGTCGATAGCGGCCGGTGCCAGCGTCTTTTGGCGGTTCCCCGTTACCTGCATCCTCATCCTCAGCGTCCTCTTCGACCTCGTCGATCCCGATGCGCTCGAGCGCATCGGGCGGTACCCGGGCACGTGAACCGATCAATCGATCCGGAGCGATATCGCTGCCAGGTTCGACGTCGGTGTCGCGCCCCGCAGTGGCGCGCTCGCCGGTACCGGAGGAATCGCTGTCGCTATCCAGATTGGCGTCGCCGACATCGCGTCCAGCGCCGCCGCCATGGACCGTATCTTCGTTAGTGCCGACATCAAGGTCGAGCACATCGGCATCTTTCTCGTAGACGCCCGGACCCTGCAGGTCGCTACCGCTATCCGACGTATCGCTTGGGCCCAGGGCCCTGGTGCCGTGGCCTTTGCCGGTGACGGCCGGCGTTGCACCGGTGACGTCGAGTGTGCTGTCTGCCATCAGCGTTCTCCTGGCTCTCTATTTTCAGACAAGGCAAACGGCGTGCATTGTCGCGCTTAATGTCGCGGCGCTACGAGCGAGGTAGTCTGAGCTGAATGCAGGGGCGGGTGGAATCGGCACCGACATGAAGCTCGCCGCCGTGCGCGGCCGCCAGCAGCGTGCTGATGCGCAGATCGAGCAGTGCGGCATCCGACCAGTCGGGCTCATAGGCGGATCCTGCAAGCGACAGTCCGCACGCGCCGCGATCAATGTCGGCTTCGAGCTCAACCGTCGACGCTTCGCGTGCGCGACGCACCATGACAACGAGCAGCCGATAAACGAGTCGCTCGATGCGCGCGGCGTCGCCGGTCACCACAACATCGGGAGCGTCAAACTTTGACTGCAGAAGCACGCCGTGCAGCGTGAGCACGTCACCGACGCGCTCGATCGCGCGGGTCACCCGCTCAGCGACGCGCACCGCGGCCGCCTGAAGCTTCAGCGTGCCGAGGATGGTTCGCCCATCATCGACGAAGTCCTCAAGAAGCTGCGTTTGATCAAGCGAATTGCGTGCGATGACCTCCGCAACGTGCTTCGCTCGTACCGCATCGACTTCTCCCTTTTGCAGCAGGTGCGTCCAACCCAGAATCGTGTTCAGCGGCGTGCGCAAGTCGTGGTTAAAGCGGCTAAGCAGCGCAACCAGCAACTCCATCCTGCCAGAGGTGTCGAGGTGTACGAGCCAGCGCGCACCGCAGCGCGGATCCGTGTCGCTTAGAACTGTAGTCGCATCCATTTCGCGTCAGCGCGCGCTGTGCGGTTCGCCCCTCCAGCGATCGCTGTGTGCAACTTTCGTTCCATCTTCACCGGGCACATGGCTTGCGATGTTTTTGGCACGGGCAAGGGTTCAGGTGGTGTTCAGGGAAATGAGCGCAATGAGCCGCCCCGCGGTGTTTTACTACAAAGGAGTGCAGCATGAAGAAACAAAACCAGCAACAGCCGAAGCAGAACGAACAACAACAACAGAACACCGGACAAAAGG
Source organism: uncultured beta proteobacterium (assembly GCA_963824935.1). Taxonomy (GTDB): domain Bacteria; phylum Pseudomonadota; class Gammaproteobacteria; order Burkholderiales; family Burkholderiaceae_F; genus JACCZX01. Next base: position 113,180 of record CAWGRF010000030.1, read on the forward strand.
AAAAAAATCCGAGCCAGCAAGGTGGGCAGAACCCGCAAGGACAGCCAGGCAGCAACCCGAGCTCGCAAGGGCAGCCGGGCGCGCGGCAGTCTGACCAGGGTAGCCGGCAAGCGGGCAGCCGTGGCTCGCAGCGCCGTCAAACGTCCAGCCAGCACGGCTCGACGCCACAAGATGACGATGACGAAACGCCCGAGATGAATCAGGCTGGAGAGGAGTCGAGCGAGAAACTGCGCCGCGACGCGCTAGACACGCCGGAATCCTCTACCGGTTCCGATCGCGACACGATGGGTGGTGCAAGGAGCAAAAATCGCTAACACCTCTCACGGAGCAGAAGAATTGAAGCGGGGACACGATGGTCCCCGTTTTTGCGTCCGTGCCGACTGGACCTACGTCGTCGTAGCGGAGGGTTGCTCGGATCTCGGCCAGGTCTCATCGGGCTCATCGTCCGCGTGCGAAAGACGCCGCGCATCCGAGCGCGAAAGGGCATCCGAGTCACGGCTGCGCATGGCACGTGAGACGACGTAAAGCAGGCCACCGAGCAGGGCGGCGCGAACAAGTAGCGACATACGGTTCTCCTTGAAGAAGTTGGCGGCGCGCGGCAAGCCGATCAAGGGCCGGTCGCCGATGGCGCCGTGTGCCGGGTGTAAACGAGCGCGCTGGTATCAAATCCCTGCGCGCGCGCCTTGTCCAAGAAATCCTGACGCGTGAGATCCCCGACCGTGGGTCGGCGAGCGAGCAACCACAGATCTTTGCGACTCGCGGCGCCGACGATCGCGGTGCTGTAGTCATCGGCGACATCGATAATCGTGTAATCCGACCACACGAACGGTAAGAAGTCGAGTGCGGAAGGAGAATATGAAATCTTGAAGCGCGCCTGGGTCGCATCATCGACCAGCTTTGCCCTCCCGGTCGAGCGCTTGATGCTTCCGTCCGGACGCCGACACAGACTTAACAGTCGCAGCCCGTCGCCGGTCCGCGCGTACGTAGCGCGCGCATCCGACGCGCATTCCCGCTCGCTCCCGCTTCGCGCAGGCAAGCGCGCGATCTCGTGCCAGGTGCCGACGAAGCGATCAAGATTGACGTGTGCCGCACTCGCCAAAGGTTTCTTGGCGCTCTTTGCAATAACCGCGGCCACCAGCGCGCTGACCGCAGTGACGGCGTGCGGACCCAGCGCGGCCACATAAGGTCCGTAGGAGCGCAGCCACGAACCGAACCCTTCGCCACGCACAAAGCCGCGCCGTACTTTGCGACGTGCCCTAAGTACTTGCCGTAGTAGCAGCGCCGCGCCCGTCACGCCGACGATCGTCGGTGTCTTCGACCGCCAGTACGCGCGCAGCGCACGGCCCGTCTCTACCGCGCGCGCATCAGCCGCGTAAACGGCGCGCTCAGCCGCCTCGATGTCAGTCTTCAGACTGTCAAGTGCTGCTGCCATCTGGCGCTTTCGCGCGGTCCGGATTTGACAGCGCGCGTCGAGTGGCCGCAAAAGTAAGGTTCTCGACCATCGAACGGATGCTGCGTACTAACAAGAACACCGCGACCGCGTGCAGCACAATAGCGACGACCACCGCCAGCCACCAGGGCACCCCGGCCGCAACTGCGCCGACGATCAATCCACCTATCAGGATCAGCCAGGCCGTGACGCCCAAGAGCGCCGCGGCGACTGCGAATGCCAGCATGTAGGCGGCTGACCAGGCGGCGCGCTTGGCCTCGAGCTCGAACAGGTAAAAGCGAGCGCTAAGCGCAGCCCGGACTTCATCGATCAAGCTCGCAATGCCGGGCCGCGACCCGGCCGGCTTCTCGTCAGGCCGGGATGAAGAGTCAGCCGCGGGCACGCTGCGATGCGCCACCGTGTCGTGGGCGATATCCACTGGCGTGCCGCTGGCGCAAAGCTAACGATCAGCGATCAGCGGGAAAGCCGTCCGATCAACCAACCGGCCGCCAGCGCTATACCGACCACTGCGAGCGGATGCGCGCGGATCTGATCACGCGCCGATTCTGCCCATTCTTCTTCCATCGCCATGAAGTCGTCGTACTTGGCGTACAGCGTACTTTGCGCATCGGTCGCGGCGGTACGAGCACGGTCAATTGCCGGGGCGGCCTTTGCCGCGATGCGATCGACGGTGTCATGCGCACCCTGTGCCATACGATCCACCGTGCTGTGTGCGCGGTCTGCCGCTTGATCGGCTCTGGCTTTTGCGGTGGTTCCCACAGTGCCCAAGGCATCCGTGCCGCCGGTGTTCGGGGAAGTTGTTTCCATCGTTTGCTCCTCTGTTGATCTTCGATACCTGCAATACTTGATCGCGCGGCAGCCGCGGCGGCTACCGCACGTCCCCAGCGCCAGGGCGTGTTAGCGAACGGTCCCGCGGCGGAACAAATTAACGATCGCGAGCAGGATGACAGCACCGATCAGCGACACGACCAGAGCGCCAAAGCTGAAGGCATCCTGATTAATCGAAGGAACCCCGAGCAGCGGAGAGATCAACCATCCGCCCAGCGCGGCACCGACGATGCCGACGATGACGTTCAGGAATATGCCTTGTTGCGCATCGGTCCGCATGATCAGACTGGCGAGCCAGCCAACGACGCCGCCCACGATGAGCCAAATGATGAAATTGATCATTCCGTTCTCCCGACTTGGTGATGAGTCAACTGGTTAATTTAGACGAATGAACGCACGCAAACCGTCGCCACCCGGCTCACGATGGTAAAGCAATGCGCGTGCCTGATTGCATCAAGGCGGCGCTGGTTCCGATAGAGCATAAAACTACGTCGACAGTTGGCACGCACCTTGCGTGCCAACCGCCCAACTGTCAACGGTTTTTGACACTCGCTTCAAGGGGGCAACGATGAAGGCACGCAGGAAGGCGCGCGTTGATGCGTCCAACCAGTCAAACGCAAGGGGAACCGAATTCACGCTCGCAAGACTTGGCAAAGGTTGCTGGGTCGTCGCCTATCAAGGTCGCATGATTGCGGGCGCTGTGCTGAGCTCACTGCCGGCTGCGGCGGCTTATGCGGCAGACTTGGCGCATGCATTCGGCCGCCATAACTTCTTGCTTACGGTGGTTGAGGCAGGACGCCAGGTCGTCTGAATCGATCCTTTGTCTTAGCCGTTATCTGAGCCCTGCCCTTCGTGCACGGTCCAGGTAAGTAGTCGACCGTAGTGCCCCGTCGTTCCGCAATAGGCGGGGCGAGTCGCAACTGCGGTATCGTTTGCCTTCTGCGCCGTATCGGCGCCGCATCAATTTCCACTTAGCTATAAGAAGCATCAACCACCGGGAAGGGGCTTGATGAGTCATGCACTGATCGTTGACGATGATTCCGACACGGCGGAAATGCTGGCGGAATTGGTCGCGAGCCAGGGATTTACCGCCGCCACGGCGCGCACGATGCGTGATGCTCGTCGGCAGCTCGCGACCAGCGTTCCGGATGTCATCTTTCTTGACCTCGTATTGCCCGATGGCAAGGGTATCGAGTTGTTCGACGACAAGGCGGCATTGGCCGATACAGAAGTCGTATTGATCACCGGTCACGCGAGTCTTGAGACCTCAATTGAGGCCTTACGACTGGGGGCCGCCGACTATCTGATCAAGCCGGTCAACCCGGCGCAGGTGCAGGGAATTCTGGAGCGCGTCATGCGCCCAGGCGAATTGCAGGCCGAGATCACCGACCTGCGCCAGGAACTCGACCGCACCGGCCGCTTTGGAGATATATGGGGCGGCTCGCCGGCAATGAAGCGCGTGTACGAGCAGGTTTCGCGTGTCGCTGCCACCGCGGTCACAGTGCTGGTGCAGGGCGAGAGCGGAACCGGCAAAGAGCTGGTAGCGCAAACGATTCATTCGTTGAGTCGGCGCCGCGGTCGCCCATTTCTTGCGATAAATTGCGGCGCCATTTCGCCGCACCTGATGGAAAGCGAAATCTTCGGACACGAAAAGGGCAGCTTTACCGGCGCCAATCGGCAGCACCTCGGTTTTTTTGAACGCGCCCATGGCGGCACGTTGTTCTTGGATGAAATCACCGAGATGCCTGCCGATCTGCAGGTCAAGCTGCTGCGCGTTCTCGAGACGGGAACGTTCAACCGGGTCGGATCGACCGAGACACAGCGCGCTGATGTACGCGTGCTCGGTGCCACGAATCGTGTGCCCGAACGCGCGGTCACTGAAGGCAAGCTGCGCGAGGACCTGTTGTACCGGCTCAATGTGTTTCCCATTCGCTTGCCGCCGTTGCGCGAGCGCAGGGAAGACGTCGCCTTGCTGGCCGATCACTTTCTGGCGGAGATCTGCAAGGCGGAAAGTAAGGAAAAGCGCTTCAGCAAGAGCGCGTACGAGCGCTTGAACAAATACGACTGGCCGGGGAATGTGCGCGAGTTGCGCAATGTCGTTCAGCGGGCATTCGTCATGGCATCGGGCGCGACGATCACCGATGAATGGTTGGAACTGGAAAACGGCAGCAGCGCGCAACGCGAGCCGGAGTCGCTGTTTACGGTGCGAATCGGCACGACGCTGGCGGAAGTCGAACGTTCACTGATCTATGCGACTCTGGAACACTTTGACGGGCACAAGGAGCGCACCGCTGCCGCGCTCGGCGTCAGCCTGAAGACCCTTTATAACCGCCTGAAAGAGTACGGCGGCGAGGGTGCACCGAACTCGAAAGAGCGCCGCGCCGCATAGGTAGAAATGCGCCGCCGCGAGACGGACCGCAGTCCGTAGGCATGCTCGTTGCTTGAATAGGAAGTCGGTTCCTCGGGCGTCGGTTGTTTGCGACGCCACGAGGCACGGGGCTCGTCGACATACAAACAAGCGCCCGAAACCAACTTTCCGAAAGAGGAGCCAACATGCAACCAACTGCACGTCGTACATTAGGGGTGGTCATCGTGGCCGCCGCTGCAATCGGCCTTGGCGCGTGTTCGCCTTCCGAGCGTAAGGAAGTCCGCACAGAAGCCAAGCAGGTGACTAGTGAAGCCAAGCAGGTGACTAGTGCCGCGGCTGGCGCGATCGATAACGCCGCGCTCACCACCAAGGTCAAGGCCGCCTTGTTGGCCGATGAATTGGTCAAGGGCACGCAGATCAACGTCGAATCCAGCAGTGGCGTCGTGACGTTAAACGGCACGGTCGACAGCATGGCGCACAAACAGAAGGCCGAACAAATCGCTTCTAACGTCAGCGGTGTGGCCCGGGTACAAAACAATCTGACGGCAAAATAGCCGGGCTTCTTGCAGGCAAGCATGGCTACCTCGGTAGCCATGCTTCGTTGATCAACGGAGCACAGCGTGGCCGACGATCACGGACAGACGTCGGCCGATCAGTGCCCCGATCACAGTCTTGCGCGCACCATCGGTCTTGCGCACACCATCAGACCGCCAGAAAAGTGCGAACATCACGCCATGAGCAAGGCATTCGTCAGAGAAGCCGATAGTGACGACGACGAACTCGACACGCCGCAAATCGTCGGCGTGCGCAACTACATCACGCCCACCGGATACCGTCGTCTGAAGGAAGAGCTATTGCAGCTGCTGAACGTGGAGCGGCCGGACGTCGTGCGTACCGTCTCGTGGGCGGCATCCAATGGTGACCGTTCGGAAAATGGTGACTACATCTATGGCAAGAAGCGCCTGCGCGAGATCGACCGGCGCATTCGATTTCTGACAAAGCGACTGGACGTCGCCGAGGTCGTCGATCCCGCGGACCGTGAAGCAACGGACCAAATTTTCTTCGGCGCAACGGTGCTCTACGCAACGGCTGACGGCGCCGAGAACAGGGTCACGATTGTCGGAATCGACGAAGTCGATCCTGCGCGCGGCTACGTCAGCTGGATCTCGCCAATTGCGAGTGCGCTTTTGAAGGCAAGGGTTGGCGAGGCCGTTACATTGCGCACGCCGGCGGGTGTGGAAACACTCGATATTCTGGATGTGAGCTACGCGAAGTCGTGAGCCTGCATGCGGCTGCTGCTTCCACCGGCGCGGGGCCGCACGATCTGCTGCACGTTCTTCACGCGGCGCAACGCACGTATCACGCGCGCCAAATGCACACGGTCATGCACCTGGATCTTGAAGTGAATCAGGGCCAGCTTTGCGTCTTCATCTTCCAGATGCACGTTCAGAATATTTGATTCTGCCTCGGCAATCGCCACCGCAACGCGACCCAGCACGCCGCGCTCGTTTAGCGCGCTGACATCGATGGCGACTGTGAAATTGCTGGCAGTATCTTTGGCCCACTGCAACTCGATCCAACGTTCCGGATCGGCGCGCCGCGAACGCTGCGCATGCAGACAATCGGCTTGATGCACGGCAAGCCCCTGACCCTTACGAATATGGCCGACGATCGGATCATCGGGGATCGGATGGCAACAACTCGCCATTTGCACCGCCATGCCTTCGGTGCCACGGACGACGACCGGCACCTGCGTTGCTTGCGACACAGGCCGGGCGTTTTGCGCGTCGTCGTACTCGGCTGACCCCAGCGCCAGTTGACGCGCGACCACGGCTGGCAGCTTACGACCCAGGCCTATATCAGCCAGCAAGTCCTGTCGGGAGCCGGTATCTGATTGCTTGAGCACGGCTTCCCACTGCTCGTCGCGCACGTCGGCCAGCGAAAGATTGAACTGTTGTGCGGCTTGCGCCAGCAACCGTTCGCCCAGTTCCACCGACTCGTCAAACTTCATTGTGCGCAGGAAGTGGCGAATCTCCGAGCGTGCTTTGCCCGTTCTGACAAACGACAGCCACGCAGGATTGGGTTTCGCCTCTGGGCCGGTGATGATCTCGACCATGTCGCCATTTTTCAACTGCGTGCGCAGCGGCTGGACCTCGTTGTTAATGCGAGCGGCTACTGTTTTGTTTCCGATGTCAGTGTGGATGCTGTAGGCAAAATCCACCGGCGTTGCATCGCGCGGCAGCGCGACGATCAGACCCTTGGGCGTAAAGATATAGACCTTGTCGGGAAACAGATCGACCTTGATGTGCTCGAGAAACTCGTTTGAATCTCCGGTCTGTCTCTGTATCTCAAGCAGCGACTGCAACCATTGATGCGTGCGCGACTGCAGCTCCGAAAGATCGGAGTCGTCTTCTTTGTACAGCCAGTGTGCGGCCACACCTGTCTCCGCGACATGATGCATATCCTTCGTTCGCACCTGAAATTCGACCGGTGTGCCGTACGGGCCGATTAACGTCGTGTGCAGCGACTGGTAGCCGTTGACCTTGGGAATGGCGATGTAATCCTTGAACTTGCCAGGTACCGGCTTGTAAAGGCTGTGCAGCGTGCCGAGCGCCAAGTAACACTGCGCAACCGAATCGACCACAATTCTGAAACCGTAGATGTCGAGCACCTGCGAGAACGACAGATGCTTATCGGCCATCTTGCGATAAATCCCATAAACCGTCTTTTCGCGCCCCTGTACTTCTGCGCGCAACTTCGCATCCGATAGCGCCTTGCGAACGGCCTGCGTCATCTTGCCGAGCACTTCGCGCCGATTACCGCGGGCAGCCAGCACCGCCTTGTTCAGAACCTGGTAACGCAGCGGATACAGATGCTCGAAGCTCAATTCTTCGAGCTCGCGAAACAGCGTGTTCAACCCGAGCCGGTGCGCGATCGGCGCGTAAATTTCCAAGGTCTCGCGTGCGATACGGCGCCGGCGCTCGGAATCAACCGCCTCAAGCGTGCGCATGTTGTGCAGCCGATCGGCAAGCTTGATCAGCATGACGCGCACGTCGCGCGCCATCGCCAGCAGCATCTTGCGAAAGTTCTCAGCCTGCGCCTGCTCGGTCGACGAGAACTGCAGGCGATCGAGCTTCGATACGCCGTCCACCAGTTCGGCGACGGTCGAGCCGAAACGTTCGATCAGCTGCGATTGCTCGATGCCGCAGTCTTCGATGACATCGTGCAACAGCGCGGCCTGAATCGCTGCGGCGTCGAGCCGCCAGTCGGTCAAGACTTCGGCGACCGCAAGCGGATGCGTGATATACGGCGCGCCGCTGCGACGAAACTGCCCGAGGTGCGCCTCGTCAGAAAATCGAAACGCTTCCTTGATCTTCTGAACGTCGGACGACGGTAGGTACTTCTTGACGCGGTCGGTCAGTGTTGCGACCGTGGCTACCGCGCTTGCGGCTTCGCCGTCGGGTTCGGAGCGCCAGACCGCCTTCTTGAACGCCTGCGCCGCACGCCGCGCGAAACCGGGTGACGCCGGCTCCGTCGCGCTCGATGCATCCGGAGGATTTTGCGATTCCATCAGCCCGCGCCGTAGGTCGGGGTCAAGGCTGACGCGCGAATGGCGCCGCAGCGCCTACGTCGGAACCTTGCGCAGCATTTCGATACCAACCTTGCCTTGCGCGATTTCACGCAGCGCTGCTACCGGTGGCTTGTCGCGGGTATCGATCTTGGGCGTATGGCCCTGCGCAAGCTGACGCGCGCGATACGCGGCGGCAAGCGCCAGCTGAAAACGATTCGGAATCTGTTTCAGGCAGTCTTCGACTGTGATGCGGGCCATGGCGGCTCCTCAACTAGGGATGGCCGCATTTTAGCCGAGCGCGTCCTTTTTAGCGCGATCCGGCGATACCTAATTGCGTGAACAGCGCATGATGGCGTACCGCCTGCGTGGTGTAGCGCAGGCGTGTGGCGACGACGATCGCCACGAGTTGTGATAACGCAAGGTCGAAATCCTCGTTGATGATGACGTAGTCGAACTCCGGCGCGTGCGCGATTTCGCTGTCGGCGGCCAGCAAACGGCGCGCGATGACGGCTGGCGCATCTTGGCCGCGTTTTTTTAGCCGTGCTTCGAGCGCACCGATCGACGGCGGCAAGATGAAGATGCCGACTGCGTGCGCGAACTGCGCCTTAACCTGGCGCGCTCCCTGCCAGTCGATTTCGAGCAATACGTCGATACCGGCGCGCACGCGTTCCTCGATCCACACGCGCGAAGTCGCGTAATAGTTGCCGTGAACCTCGGCGCTTTCGATGAATTCGCCGGCGGCGCGGCGCCGCCTGAACTCATCGGCGTCGACGAAGTGATACTCATGACCGCTTTGCTCGCTGGCGCGCGGCGGACGTGTCGTGAACGAAACCGATAACTGGATATTGGCGTCGCGCGCGAGCAGCGCGTTGACCAACGTGGATTTTCCGGCGCCCGACGGCGCGACCACCATGAACAGGTTGCCTGCGTGAGCGCCGTCGGTAGAAGCGAGTGAAGGTGCGCCAGCCATTGTTACTCGAGATTCTGAATCTGCTCGCGCATCTGCTCGATCAGAATCTTTAATTCGACGGACGCATGCGTCATCTCGATCGCCGCGGCCTTGGAGCCTAGTGTGTTCGCCTCGCGATTGAGTTCCTGCATCAGGAAGTCAAGCCGGCGGCCGACTGCGCCGCCGCTGGCGAGCACGCGCCGCACCTCGGCCACATGTGCCAAAAGCCGCTTGATTTCCTCATCGACATCCATTTTCAGCGCATACAGCGTCACTTCCTGCCGGATACGCTCCGACACGTCGTCGCGCGTCAGGATCGACGCACCCGATAGGGCAGATCCGAGCGCCTGCTCGAGCCGCTCATTCAACTTGCGCTCAACGGCGCCGATCAGATCCGGAGTCCTGGCGGCCAATTGCGATGCGATCAGCTCGATCTGCTCGCAATGGGCCAGCAATGCGGTGCTCAATGCAGCGCCTTCGCGCCGTCTTGATTCGGCCAACGCGACAAGGGCCTCCGCCAACGCTGCCAGCACCTGCGTTCGCAGCGCGTCCGGCTCTGCCCCGGGAGTTTCGACAACGCCGGGCCAGTCAAGTACGTCGGCTATGCTGATCGGCGCGACCGTGGGCAACGTGCTTGTGATCTGACGTGCGAGGTCGGCGAGTTGCGCCAATGCAGCGACATTGAGTCGCGCGTGGCCCTGATCGTTGCCGCGTGCGACAAAAATGCGGCATTCGACCTTGCCCCGTGCGAGCTGCCCGGAAATTGTTTCCCGAATCACCGCTTCGGCGCTGCGCAGATCGTCCGGCATCTTCAGCGACAAATCGAGAAAGCGTGAATTGACCGAACGCAACTCGAGCGTCATCTGACCGAGCGCTGTGGGACGCGCCGCGCTCGCGAACCCGGTCATGCTGGCGACAGGCTTCATTTGAGAGAGCGCGCAAACGGGGTCAGCCAATCGGGCAGCCACCGCGTCATTAACAGAAAAATATCAAGTGGCACCGACTCATCGAGAGGTATTGAGGCAATAAAGCGCCTTATTGTCCTTATTGTTGTTACTGCCGGCTGACCCCTTTTGGCTAGAATCGCCGAGACCCCACGATGCAACACTATGCCGGCGCAAACCAACGCATCATTGCCCGAAAGCTTGGAGGTCGGTGGGTATCGGATTGTAAAGAAGATATCTTCCGGCGGATTCTCGATCGTCTATCTGGCGACCGATGAACAAGGCAATTCGGTCGCCATCAAGGAATACATGCCCGCGGCGCTCGCGCAGCGCAAGCCGGGAGAGCTTTCGCCGTACATCGCGCCGGAGAATCTGAACACCTATCGCATCGGCCTCAAGTGCTTCTTTGAGGAAGGCCGCGCGCTGGCTTCGATCTATCACCCGAACATCGTTCGCGTCATCAACTTCTTTCGCGCCAACGACACGGTGTACATGGTGATGCATTACGAGTCCGGCCGATCACTGCAGGAGCACGTGCTGCGCAATCGCAACAAGGACCAGAAGGACGTCTTGTCCGAGCGATTCGTTCGCCGCGTATTCGCGCAGGTGATGAATGGCCTGCGCGAAGTCCATTCCAACCGCCTGTTGCACCTGGATGTCAAGCCCGCCAACATCTATCTGAGAATGGACGGCACGCCGATCCTGCTCGACTTCGGCGCCGCGCGACAAACGCTGCAACGCGATATCAGCAAGACGTATCCGATGTACACGCCGGGCTTCGCTGCGCCGGAGCTCTACAAGCGCGACGCCGAGCTCGGCCCGTGGACCGATGTCTACTCGATAGGCGCATGCGTGTACGCGTGCATGTCGGGGATGCCGCCGCAGGAATCGGACCATCGGCTGAAGGAAGACAAGATGCCGACCGCGCTGCGTTCGTTCCGCGGCTTGTATTCAAATCAGCTGATTTCGATGGTTGAGCGCTGTTTACGGCTCAATTCGCTGGAACGCCCGCAAACGGTGTTCGCAGTGCAAAAGGAACTTCTGCAGAACGTCCCCGAGCGCCCGGAGTTTTCAGTGGTCGAACGCACTAGCGCCCGCTGGCGTAACCTGCAAGAGCGCTTCTCGCGCTTCATGAAGGATCACAACATCACTTGGTTCTAGAAAGAGCGCACAAGAGTGCACCCCCACTGTTGTGCACCTAGTTTGCAAAAATCGGCGGCAAAGCCACACGATTTTTTCAGAATAAAGGCGAGGAAAGGCGCGAAACTGGCGCAATGGAGCGCTGTTACTAATACTACGAATACTACGAATGCGTTTTTCCGTTTACCAGGAGAGCAAGAAAGGCGGCCGCCGTGTCAATCAGGACCGCATGGGGTACCTGTACACGCGCGACTCGCTGCTGATGCTGGTAGCCGACGGCATGGGCGGCCATGCGCGCGGTGAAGTGGCGTCGCAGTTGACATTGCAAACGCTCGCATCGATCTACCAGCGCGACGCCAAGCCGCTGCTGGCTGATCCGGTGCGCTTTCTGGAGGACTCGGTGCTGGCTGCGCATCGCGAGCTGCATCGCTATCGCGCCGAGCACAGCCTGCCGGAAGCGCCACGCACGACTTTGGTGGCGTGCATCGTGCAACAGGGCGTTGCGATCTGGGCGCACGTTGGTGATTCGCGGCTCTACATGATTCGCGGCGGCCGCATTTTCGATCGCACGATCGATCACTCACGTGTGCACCATCTGGTGCAATCGGGCTTGATTCGTGCTGAAGATGCGAAGGACCATCCCGAGCGCAATCGCATTTTCAACTGCATCGGCGCCTATGTCGCACCGACCGTAGAAGTCAGCCGGCCGGTCGCCCTGCGCAATGGGGATACGCTGTTGCTCTGTTCCGATGGCCTATGGGGCACGTTGAACGATCGCCAGGTGGCGGACGCCTTTGTCGGCAAGACGGTGATGCGCGCGGTGCCCGAGTTAATGGAGCTCGCACTCGAACTCGGCGGGCCCGAGTCGGATAACGTCACCGGCGTGGCCATGACGTGGGCAGGCACCGAGTCGATGGAAATGGTGCCGCCGAGCGAGGCGCCGGTATCGACCCTGCTGATTCCGGAGGGAACCGTCGCATCGACAATTCAGATGCCACGCGTGGGCGAGCCCGACGCCGACGAGGAACTCTCGGAGGAGCAGATCGACGACGCGGTAGCGGAAATCCAGAAGGCGATTCAGCGCAGCGGCAAACTCGTCGCAAAATAGCGCTTTGTCGACACGGCAGCCCTGCGCTGCCGCCACGCGAATGCAATCCACTGAACGCCCGAGCGGCCGTCGTCCCGACGAATTGCGTCCGGTGCGTCTGCTTCGCAATTTCACGAAACACGCTGAAGGGTCGGTGCTGGTCGAGTTCGGCGACACACGCGTCATCTGCACTGCCAGCGTTGAAGAGCGCGTGCCGGCGTTTCTGAAGGGCAAGGGCGAGGGCTGGTTGACCGCGGAGTACGGCATGCTGCCGCGCTCGACGCACACAAGATCCGATCGGGAGGCGGCGCGCGGCAGGCAAGGCGGCCGCACGCATGAGATTCAGCGGCTGATCGGGCGCAGCCTGCGCGCGGTGTTCAAGCTGGCAGCGCTCGGCGAGCGCACGCTGCACATCGACTGCGACGTGATCCAGGCGGATGGCGGCACGCGCACAGCGGCGATCACCGGTGGCTTTGTCGCGGCCTACGACGCGTGCCGGTGGCTGCGCGCGCGCGGCATGATCGACAATCTGCCGGTCTCTGACTTTGTCGCCGCGGTGTCGGTGGGCGTGCATCAGGGCGTTTCGGTGCTCGACCTTGACTATGCGGAAGATTCGAGCTGCGAGACCGACATGAATGTCGTGATGACAAGCAGCGGCGGCTTTGTCGAAGTACAGGGCACGGCGGAAGGCACGCCGTTTACAGCACGCCAAATGGAATCGATGTTGCAACTAGCGAAGCACGGCATCCATTCGCTCGTCGCTGCCCAGAAGCACGCGCTCGAGCTGTGAAGTCCTACTGTGATCAAGCGCATCGTTCTCGCGTCAAACAACCCGGGCAAGGTGCGCGAGCTTGAGGCGATACTTGAAGGCGAGGGCATCGAGGTAGTGGCGCAAGGCGTGCTGGGCATCGAAGCCGCCGATGAGACACATGCAACGTTCGTAGAGAACGCGCTTGCCAAGGCGCGCCACGCAGCGACATCGACCGGATTGCCGGCGCTGGCCGATGACTCTGGATTGTGCGTCGACGCGCTAGACGGCGCGCCCGGCATCTGGTCGGCGCGCTTTGCAGGTGAACCCGCAGACGACGAACGCAACAACCGCGAGCTGCTGCAGCGCCTTGCCGCTGTTACGAGCCGGGCGGCGCACTACACATGCGTGCTGGTTGCCGTACGTGCTCCCGACGATCCGGAGCCGTTGATTGTCGATGCGCGCTGGCATGGTGAAATCACCCGGGCGCCGCGCGGCAAGAGTGGTTTTGGTTATGACCCGTTGTTCTTCGTTCCGCAACTCGGTATGACCGCGGCCGAGCTCGACCCCGCGCACAAGAACCGGATCAGTCATCGAGGCCTCGCAGTTGCAGCTCTTGCGGTGAAACTGCCGGGTTGGTTTCAATGAGTTCCGTCATTCCAATCGAACCGGACGATGCAGGCGTGGCTGTGTACGACGTGGCCACCTATCTTCGGCCGGGCGTTATCACGCTGCCAGTGCTGCCACCGCTTGCGCTCTATGTTCATTACCCATGGTGCGTGCGCAAGTGCCCGTATTGCGACTTCAATTCGCATGAGGTGGGTGCGTCGGGGATTCCAGAAGACGACTATCTGAATGCGCTGCGGTCGGATCTCGAAGCCGCGCTCCCGCTAATCTGGGGTCGCCGTATCGTCAGCGTTTTCATCGGTGGCGGGACACCGAGCTTGATGAGCGCACGAGCGCTCGACCGGTTGCTTTCTGACATTCGCGCGCTGTTATCGCTTGAGCCCGAGTGCGAAATCACGCTTGAAGCGAACCCCGGCACGTTCGAGGCCGAACGGTTCGAGTCGTATCGACAATCGGGAATCAACCGCCTCTCGATCGGCGTCCAGTCGTTCGATGAAGAAAAGCTTGAGGCGCTCGGCCGCATTCATGACCGTGCGCAGGCGGTCGCCGCAATCGACATCGCGCAGCGTCATTTCGATAACTTCAATCTCGATTTGATGTACGGGCTGCCCCGCCAGTCGCTGGTTGAGCTGCAAACCGATGTCGAGCAGGCGTTGGCCGCCAGGCCGCCGCACCTGTCCCTCTATCACCTGACGCTTGAGCCGAACACTGTCTTCGCCAAGTTTCCGCCGTCATTGCCCGATGAAGACACATCAGCGGCAATGCATGACTGGATCGAGCAACGGACGGCAGCGGCCGGGTATCGCCGGTACGAAGTCTCTGCCTACGCGCGGGCCGGGCGCGAGTGTCGGCACAACTTGAACTATTGGACATTCGGTGACTATCTCGGCATCGGCGCCGGGGCGCATAGCAAGATCTCGTTTCCGCATCGCGTGGTCCGCCAGGTCAGGTTTCGGCAGCCGACGACATATCTAACGCATGCGCTACGAAACGAGTTTGTGGCGGAAAGCCGCGAAGTGTCGCGCGCCGATCTACCCTTCGAATTCATGCTGAACGCGCTGCGGCTAAGCGAGGGCGTCCCAAGCAGTTCGTTCTTCGAGCGCACTGGCTTGCTGTTGAGCTCGATTGAGCCCGAACTGAATGAGGCCGAGCGGCGCGGCTTGCTGGTGCGCGACCATCAGTCGCTCGGCCCGACGCCGCGCGGTCTGAGGTTCCTATCGGACTTGCAAGCGATCTTCTTGCAGACCAGCCCGCACTGAGGGCGTGCCGCTATCGCCCCATTTCGGGGCATATTGCCCTAACATGGGGCGATGCAATGGACTGTACGCGACGCGGCGACTCGGATTCAGCGCACGCTAACCGCTTGATGCACAAGGGTAGTGCAGCGGGAAGCAGTTCCCTAACCGTTTTGGCACAATTAGTGCGTTGCGCTGCGGCAGGAAGCTGAGGAGCAGCGCGCCGCAGCACGCACTCACAAACTCGTTAATCGCGTTATCAGGAGAAACCTCGAATGGCGACGGCCAAGGACGTAATGAAAACAATAAAGGACAACGAAGTGTCATTCGTTGATCTGCGCTTCACCGACACCAAGGGCAAAGAGCAGCACGTATCAGTCCCCGTCAAGGCCTTTGGAGACGACAAGTTTGAGCAGGGCCATGCATTCGACGGCTCGTCGATCGCCGGCTGGAAGGGGATCGAAGCGTCCGACATGTTGCTGATGCCCGATGCCGACACCGCGCGGATGGATCCGTTTCGCGAGGAGAACACACTGATCCTCACGTGCGACGTAGTCGAGCCCTCGACCGGCAAAGGCTATGACCGCGATCCACGCTCGCTCGCCAAACGCGCTGAGGCATATCTGCAATCGACGGGAATCGGCGACACCGCGTACTTCGGCCCTGAACCGGAGTTCTTCATATTCGACGCAGTCACCTGGAGCGTCGACATGTCGGGCTCGTTCGTGAAGATCAAATCCGAAGAAGCGCCGTGGTCCAGCGGACTCGATTACGAAGCAGGCAATCTGGCGCATCGTCCGCCGGTCAAGGGCGGCTATTTTCCGGTCCCGCCGACCGATTCGTTGCAGGACATTCGCTCCGAAATCTGCTTGCTGCTCGAACAGCAGGGTGTTGAGGTCGAGGTGCATCACCACGAAGTGGCTGCGCCTGGGCAAAACGAAATCGGTACCAAGTTCAATACGCTCGTGAAGCGCGCCGACTGGATGCAGATCCTGAAGTACACCGTGTGGAACGTCGCCGCTAGCTACGGTAAGACGGCGACGTTCATGCCGAAGCCGGTCGTTGGCGATAACGGCTCCGGCATGCACGTACATCAATCGGTGTGGAAGGACAGCACGAACTTGTTTGCTGGCAACGGCTACGGCGGTTTGTCGGACTTCGCGCTTTATTACATTGGCGGCATCATCAAGCACGCGCGTGCGTTAAACGCGATCACCAATCCCGGCACCAATTCATACAAGCGTCTGGTTCCTGGCTTTGAGGCGCCGATCAACCTCGCTTATTCGGCGCGCAACAGATCGGCCGCATGCCGCATTCCGTATGTTTCGAATCCAAAGGGCCGGCGAGTCGAGGTGCGATTCCCCGACCCCACCGCGAACTCGTACCTTGCGTTTAGTGCGATGCTGATGGCGGGTCTCGACGGTGTGCAGAACAAGATCCATCCGGGCGAGCCGATGGACAAGAATCTATATGACCTTGAGCCCGAAGAGGCGGCGAAGATTCCACATCCGTGCGCGTCGCTCGAGGAAGCGCTGGAAACTCTCGACCGCGATCGCGAATTTCTAACGCGGGGTGGCGTATTCAGCAACGATCTGATCGATGCCTACATCGCGCTAAAGATGGAGGAGGTCCAGCGGTTCCGGATGACCACGCATCCGCTCGAATTCGACATGTATTACAGCTTGTAACTGACCTGCCCGTAAGAGCGGGTTGCAGCGCGGAAGGAACAGGCGGCGGACGCCGCCTCCCACGAATGCGGGAATTTGACCAACAAGATGGCTTAGTCGCTCGATTCGGTGGTGAGTCCCTGCCGTACACTGCGCGCCTCTCGCATCCGAGGCAATCACCCGGTGAAGCGCGTAGCCGCGACAATCGCTTTCGTTTCTGGCACCTTGATCTCGATCCCGGCGCTGGCCCAGGTCGGAGATCTTCGTTTGTGTCGACGAGCACGGGCAAAAGGTGTTTCAGAACACCGGCAACGTGAAGAACTGCAAACGGATGGACGTGCAGCCGATTCTGTCGGTGCCGGCATCGCGGGTCCCGCAGGCCAGAAGTGGTGTGCAGCCCGCGGTGGAGCAACGTGCATCAGCGTCGCCCGCCAATTTTCCTCGCGTCGATGGCGAGACGCAGCGCACGCGCGACAGCGACCGCCGGCGCCTTCTGGAAGACGAGCTGCGCACCGAAGAAGAACGGCTCGCCAAATTGAAGGCCGAGTTCAACAACGGCGAACCCGAGCGCCGCGGTGATGAACGCAACTTCGCGCTTTATCGCGAACGGACGCAGCGTTTGCAGGAAGACATCGCGCGCACCGAAAATAACGTCCGCGCGCTACTGCGCGAGATGTCGCTACTCAAGATCCAATAGGCAAGCAGAAAAGCGGGGCCGCGCATGAACGCGGCCGAGTTGCTGCAGCTGGCGCATGCGCCGCGCTATGACGGTCTGGATCTGCTTTCCACCGCGGTGCTGTTGGTGGACGGAAACCGGCGCATTGCTCACGTTAATCAATCGGCCGAGTTGTTGCTCGACGCGTCGCGCAAGACGCTGATCGGGCAACTCGTCGGACGCGTTCTCGGCGATGACGCCGGGATACGGCAGCTGGTCACTGATGCCGCAGCCAACGCTTTCGGCCAGCGCAAGCAGATCATGGAGCTGCGCCGAACCGGGCGCGACGCACTGCATGTCAGCGTGGTTGCTACCGCGCAGTTTGGCGACGAAATTCCGCTGGTACTCGAAGTCTCGGAGATCGAGCAGCAACTCAAGGTCGATCGCGAGGAGCGGCAGCTCGGACTCAGCGAAGCTAATCGCGAGTTGCTGCGCAATCTTGCGCACGAAATCAAGAACCCCTTGGGTGGCGTGCGTGGCGCCGCGCAACTGCTCGAGGCCGAGCTGGCGAGCAACGAGCAGCGCGAGTACACGCGCGTCATCATTGCCGAGGCCGATCGGTTGCAGGCGCTGGTCGACCGCGTGCTGATGCCGCGCCGCACGCCGCGCGTCGTCTCCGAATTGAACATTCACGAAGTCTGCGAACGCGTGCGGCTGATAATGGCCTCGGAGTTTCCGCGCGGACTTTCAATCGTGCGCGACTATGACGCCAGCGTGCCGGAGTTTCGCGGCGATAAGGAGCAGCTGATCCAGGCGCTGCTTAACGTTGTTCGCAACGCGGCGCAAGCACTCGATGGCCGCATTGCCGCAGGTGACGGTGAAATCGTTTTGCGAACTCGCGTCGCGCGGCAAGTGACGATTGCACGTACACGTCGTCGCCTGGCGTTGGATCTGCACGTGATCGACAACGGGCCTGGCATCGTGGATGAGCTAAAAGACCGTATTTTCTTTCCGCTTGTCTCGGGGCGGGACAGTGGTAGCGGTCTTGGCCTTACGCTTGCGCAGGCTTTTGTTCAACAGCACGACGGTGTTATCGAAGTCGACAGTCGTCCCGGCCGCACCGATTTCAGAATCTTGATTCCGCTGCCATGAAACCCGTGTGGATCGTCGATGACGACCGTTCGATCCGCTGGGTGCTGGAGAAAGCTCTCGCGCGCGAGAACATCCCGTGCAAGGCGTTTGGTGGCGCGCAGGAAGTGCTGCGCGAACTGGAGCTCGACACGCCGCAGGTGCTGGTGTCGGATATTCGCATGCCGGGTACGAGTGGCACCGAGCTGTTGCGTGCGGTCAAGCGCAAGCATCCGGCTCTGCCGGTGATCATCATGACCGCATTCTCGGATCTCGACAGTGCGGTGTCGTCGTTTCAAGGGGGCGCGTTTGAGTATCTGCCGAAGCCATTTGATGTCGACAAGGCAGTCGAGCTGATTCGCCGAGCGGTCGATGAAAGCGTGCGCGAATCGCAGGTGGAGGAGTCGCCGGCGGACGTCCCAGAAATTCTCGGACAAGCGCCGTCGATGCAGGACGTGTTTCGTGCAATCGGCCGATTGTCACAATCGAATGTGACGGTGCTTCTGGTCGGCGAATCGGGCAGCGGCAAGGAAGTCGTTGCGCGTGCGCTGCACAAGCACAGTCCACGCGCGCAGATGCCGTTTATCGCGCTCAACATGGCCGCGATTCCGCGCGATCTGCTGGAAAGCGAGTTGTTCGGCCATGAGCGCGGCGCGTTTACCGGTGCGCAGGCAATGCGTCGAGGCCGCTTCGAACAGGCCGAAGGCGGCACGCTGTTTCTCGACGAGATTGGTGACATGCCGTCCGAATTGCAAACACGTCTGCTGCGCGTGCTGTCGGACGGGACGTACTACCGGGTGGGTGGCCACCAGCCGATCAAGGCCGATGCGCGAGTCATCGCGGCGACACATCAGAATCTCGAAGAGCGTGTGCAACAGGGCTCGTTTCGGGAAGACCTGTATCACCGGTTGAACGTGATCAGATTGCGGCTGCCGTCGCTGCGCGAGCGGCGCGAAGATATCGCGTTACTGGCGCGCCATTTTCTTGCCAAGAGCGCGGCAGAGCTCGGCGTCGATCCGAAGCGATTGTCTGACGACGCGCTTGGCTTTATCAGCCAGCTACCGTTTCCCGGCAACGTGCGGCAACTCGAAAATCTGTGCCACTGGTTGACGGTACTCGCACCGGCGCAAGTGGTGAAAATCGAGGATCTGCCGTCGGAACTCCGGCATCGCAACGTCTGCGACAGCGCCGGATAGTGCATCGAGCGGCGCGGCGGCCAATGATGCAAATTTGCCGGTGGCATCAGGATCGGCCGCAGCATGGCCGGATCAAAACTGGTTGGCCCAGCTGACCGCAGAGGTCGAGCGACGATTAAGGGCCGGCACACCGGATCTGATGGACACTCTGGCGCGCGAGTTCGAAGCGGCCGTTATCCGCGCCGCACTGAAACACACGCACGGCCGGCGGATTGACGCCGCGAGCCGGCTGGGCGTAGGTCGCAACACGATTACGCGCAAGATTCAGGACCTCGGACTGGAAGAGTAAGCGGTCTAGCCGCCGGTGATCCCGCGCGGCTAACAACACCTGTCCGGCGGCGCTGCATTTCATCGCACGATCCCGCGCTTCGTCGCAGCGGAAGCGACGCCGGCGGCCGACCGAGGATAATCGCGCCCCATCATGGGAGCCGGCCACAAGCCGAGCATCCGCGGGGAATTGATGATCAAGCGAAAACGCTGGTTGTGGATCGGAGTGCTGGTGGCGGTGGCGGCAGCAGGCTCCGGAATCGCGCTGACGTCAAAAAAGTCGGACGCTGACAGGAAGAAGCGCGAGCGCCCGGTGCTCGAGTTCGCGCAAGCCGATGTGGTCACGCTGCAGCCGAAGCGGCTCGCGTTCGAGCTTGCGGTGCCGGGTTCAGTGCAGGCCGTTTCCCAAACGACGGTGCGCGCGAAGCTGTCAGCCGAAGTCAAGCGCGTGCTGCTGCGCGAAGGCGACCGAGTGACGGCCGGCCAGCAGATCGCCGAGTTCGACACCGCGCAGCTGCGAGCGCAGATGGCAGAGCGCAAGGCCACGCTTGAATCGGCGCGCGCGCAGCTGGCAATGGCCGAGCGCACGCGCGAGTCGAACGCGCAGCTGGTCAAGCAGAATTTCATTTCGCAGAATGCGTTCGACACGGCCGACAAGGCGCATCAGGTGCAGCTGGCTGCGGTTGCAGCAGCCAAGGCGCAACTGGAACTGTCTGAGCTGGCGATGACCGATTCAGTCGTGCGCGCGCCGATTGCCGGCACGGTGTCCAAGCGCCACGTGCAGCCGGGCGAAAAGGTGAGCTTTGATGCGCCGCTGTTGTCGATCGTCGATCTGACGCAGCTCGAAGTGCAGGCGCAGGTGCCGGTGTCCGATGTGACGCAGATTCGCAAGGGAATGCCGGCACAGATCGACGTCGAGGGCATCGCCGGCCGTCGCTTCGAAGGTCGCGTCGAACGGATCAATCCAAGCGCCGAACCTGGCACGCGCACGATCAACATCCACGTATCGCTGGCGAACGAAGACTCGCTGCTGAAGACCGGCATGTTCGCGCGCGTGTCGATGACAACCGCAGCAGAGATCGAAGTACCGGCGCTTCCGTTGTCGGCGGTGCGCTTCGAAGGCGGGCAGAGCTACGTGTGGGTCATCGCCGACGACAAGCTCGCGCGACGCCCGGTGGGCATCGGTAGACGCGACGAGCGCGCGCAGCTGGTCGAAGTGACGTCCGGAGTGACACCGGGCGACGTCGTGCTGGCGACCAAGTTCGACAATCTGAAGGATGGACTGGCGGCGAAGGTGATCAGCCTGGCCGCCGAATCGAAGATCGCCGACAAGAATCGCCCGGCGGCCGCCAACTAGGAACCTGTATGTGGATTACGCGGGTTTCGATCAATCATCCGGTGTTCGCCACGATGGTGATGGTGGCGCTGACTGTGCTCGGCCTGTTCTCGTATATCAAGCTCGGCGTCGAGGCGATGCCCGACGTTCGTCCGCCGCTGGTTTCGATCCAGGTGCGCTATCCGGGCGCGTCGCCAGAGCAGGTCGAGAACGATTTGGCGAAGCCGATCGAGAACGCAGTCAACACGGTGGCCGGCGTCAAGCGCATTCTGTCCGCGTCGTACGAGGGCATTTCGTACTCGTGGATCGAGTTCAGGCTGGACGTCGATCAGGACCGCGTGATCCAGGAGGTGCGCGACAAGATCGCGCAAATTCGCGGCGGCTTTCCGCGCGACGTCAAGGACCCGGTCGTTACGCGCGGCGGCGACGAGAACGATCAGCCGGTCGCCTTTTATGCACTGCTGGCGGACAGTAAATCGGGTTTGTCGCAGCGGCAGCTAACGACACTCGGCGAGCAGGTCGTGCAGAAAGGCTTCGAACGCATCAACGGCGTCGGCCGCGTCGCGCTCGCCGGAACAGTCACGCGCGAGGTCCAGGTGCGAGTCGATCCGGCGCGGCTGACCGCATACGGCCTGACCGTCGATCAGGTGGTGGCCGCGCTGCGCAGTGCGAACGTCAGCGTGCCGGTTGGCACGATCAGTAACAACACGGTCGAGGCGATCGTCCGCGTCGATGGCCGCATCGACGAGCCGAACAAGTTCGGCAAGATCATCGTCGCGCGTAAGAACGGCGCACCGATCATGTTGTCGCAGGTCGCCGAAGTGCTCGATACCGAACGCGAGCGCGCCTCGATCGCACGCATCAACGGCAGTCCGGCGATCAGCTTCTACGTCTTCAAAGCGCAGGACGCCAACATCGTGCAGGTCGGCGACAGCCTGAAGTTCGCCGCCGAGAGCATCCGCAAGCAGCTACCGGCCGGCACCGAGCTGAAGCTGCTGCGCTCGAGCTCGGACTTCGTCAAGGCCGCAGTCGACAATGTGAAGATCACGATCATCGAAGGCGCTCTGCTGACGGTGCTGATCGTTTTTCTATTTCTCGGCAGCTGGCGCAGCACGGTGATCACGGGGCTGACGCTGCCGATCGCGGTGATTGCCACTTTCATCGCGATCTACGCGTTCGGCTTCACGCTGAATTACATGACGCTGATGGCGCTGTCACTGACGATCGGCCTGCTGATCGACGACGCGATCGTGGTGCGCGAGAACATCGTGCGCCACATTCACATGGGCAAGGACCACTACACCGCCGCGCGCGAAGGCACCGACGAAATCGGGCTCGCGGTGCTGGCGACGACGTTCTCGATCGTCGCCGTGTTCGTGCCGATCGCGTTCATGAGCGGCATCGTCGGCAAGTTCTTCTATCCGTTCGGCATCACAGTGGCCGTTGCGGTGCTGGTGTCGCTGTTCGTCAGCTTCACGCTCGATCCGATGCTGTCCGCCGTGTGGCGCGACCCGCCGCGCGGATTGCACAACGCGCGCATCATCGGACCAATCCTGCGCGGCTTTGAGCGGATGATGGATCGCGTGCACGCGATCTACGGCAGGTTGCTGGGATGGGTGCTGTCGTCGCGCAAATACAAGCTCGGCTTCGTGCGGATCGGCCCGCGCGGCATCGCTTTATGGATTGCAGCGTTTAGCTTCGTCGCGGCGATTCCGATTGCCGGAGTGGTCGGCACCGAGATGATGCCGGAAGCCGACGAGGCGTTTACCAGCGTGCGTCTGACGCTGCCAGTTGGCTCCAGCCTCGAGTATGCAGACGAGCGGGTGAAGCGAGTGGAAGCGGCGCTGCGCGAGTTCAAGGAAATCGACTCGATCGATACCGGCATCGGCACCGAAGGCGCGAAGAATACGGGACGACTGAACCTGAAACTGGTGCCGCGCTCGCAGCGCAATCGTTCGCAGAAGCAGCTCGAACAGGCGATCCGCCAGCGGCTAGCGTCGATTCCCGGCATCGAAGTGAAGGTCGGTTGGGGTGGGCCGATTTACGTCGCGCTGCTCGGCAATAACGACGCCGAGATGCAGCGTGTGATCAACGATCTGAGGCAGAGGATCTTGTCGATTCGCGGCATTACCGATATTGACGTGTCGTACAAGGAAGGCACGCCGGCCTTGTCAGTGCGCCTGAAGCCCGAGCTTGCTTCCGAATATGGCGTCACCTACGCGCAGTTGGGCACGACGCTGCGCGCGTTGATCGGCGGCGAAAACTCCGGTTACTGGTTGGCGCCCGACGGTCAGAACTACGAGGTAATCACCCAGATTCCGCGCGCCAGCCGCACAGTGATCGACGATGTTTCCGGTATGAACATCGCGACCGGCCGGCAGCTCGCCGACGGCACGCCGGAAGTGATCCCGTTGCGTTCGATCGCGACGATCGAGCGCACATTTAATCCGGAGAATATTCGGCGTCAGGATCTGCAGCGCAGAATCGCGCTGTGGGCCAACGTTGAAGGACGTCCGTCGGGCGATGCCGGCAAGGAAGTGCAGGAGATGGTCAAGGCGTACGAACTGCCTCCGGGCTTGCGCTTCGACGTCGGCGGGCAGATTCGCGATCAGCAGGAGGTCAACGCTGCGATCTTCGGCGCGCTCGCGCTGGCAGTGATCTTCATTTACATCGTGCTCGCGTCGCAGTTCGGCAGCTTCCTGCAGCCGATCGCGATCATGGCGTCGCTGCCCCTGTCGATTGTCGGCGTGATGCTTGCGCTTTTGATAACAAAGACGACGCTGAATATCTTTTCGATGATCGGTATCGTGTTCTTGATGGGACTGGTAACGAAGAACGCGATCCTGCTGGTCGATTTTGCGAACAGGGGCCAGCGTGAAGGCCTGGGTCGCAATGACGCATTGCTGGCTGCCGGTCAGGTGCGCTTGCGCCCGATATTGATGACGACTGCTGCGATGATCTTCGGCATGCTGCCGTTAGCCATCGGACTCGGGGAAGGCTCGGAGCAGCAGGCGCCGATGGGACGTGCGATTATCGGCGGCGTCATTACGTCGACGCTGCTGACGCTGGTCGTCGTCCCGGTGATCTACACCTATGTCGACGCGCTGGAGCGGCGCCTGAAGGGTCCGCGCCGCGGAGCGGCAGCACTGACGCATCAACCGGCCGACAAAGCGTAGCCGCAGATCTTCTGCTAACGGGGCAACACGATGAGCACTGAACCAGCGCGTCCAGTAGGCAATGCGAACGAGCTAGCCAGCGTCGAACGAAGAGCGCGGCGCAGGCTCGTTGCCGAAAAGGGCTTTTACGTGCATCTGGTGACCTACGTCGCCGTTATCAGCGCGTTGTTCATCATTAATGCGCTTACTGGCAGCGGCCGTTGGTGGTTCGTGTGGCCCGCTATCGGATGGGGTATCGGTATCGCCGTGCATGCCCTCGCGACCTTCGGTTTGGTCGGTCTGCTGGGTCGCGATTGGGAAGATCGCCGACTCAAGGAACTGATGGACGAGGAACAACGGCGACGGGTTTAAGACATCGTCTTTCGTTTCGCCCGCCGATGGCACGGGCCGTTTCTTGGCTTGAACAGGATCCCGACGAGCGCATCGTTCGCTGGGGCTGGACGATATGGATCGCATGGGGCGTCATCGGCGGCGCGTTGTTCCTACAAGACGTGCGGAGCGGAATCGGCGCGCTCAGTCTGGTGCTGGTGGCACCGTTCTGGGGTATGTGGTTGTTATGGCCCAGCTACCGCGCAATGCGCTGGTGGTGGCGCTGGCAGTACGAAGGCGCATGGGCTGAATGGAACGGAACGTATTACGAATTCGACGGACGCCAGATAAGAATTCTGACGCAGGACGATTCGATCTGGATCGTTGCCCGTGATGTGTTCGACGCGCTTGACTTGCATGGCCGCCAGCGCGATGCCGCGCGCGTGCGGCAGATTGCCGGGCGCGACGGACTAATCCGGCCGCCCGGCTCGCGGTTGTTGGCATTTTCCGAAATCGGGATCAAGGCATGGCTTGATCGCCGCACTGATGCCACGGCTCATCAGTTTGCACACTGGCTGGACAAGCAGGTGATCGTGCCGTATCGCAAACGTTTGGAGATATCGGGAGATGGCAGGACAGGGGAGCACGTCGAGTGATGCCAGCGTCGGTGAAGCGCGCAAGCGTTTGGCGTAGCTGCGCTGCCTGAGGCGTCGGTCCCTGCGGGACTGCTCTGCGGTACTCGCGCCAGCGGGCGGGCCTGCAAACTCGCTGCGCTCAGACAGGCAGGCCCTTAAGGCTCCCGCAGGCGCTCCGCTCCTCGACGACGCCCAAGGCAACGCCGCTACACCAAACGCTTGCGCGTCGGCGCCAGCAGATCGTGGACCGCTTCTCAGTTGTTGCTTGCTGCCGCCGACGGCTTTTCTTTCTGCGTCAACGGACGTGCGGGCTCCTGCTTGAAATTGCCAGGCAGTTGCGACGTCCGCGGATATCCGGATGCATCGAGCGTGCTGTTCCACTCGTCGGGATCGAATCCGATCAGCGCCGCGTTGCCGACGGTTACGACCGGAACGCCCTCAGCATTCGTAAGCCGCTTCAGTTCGACTGAGTCATCGCCGGTTTCGATGGTCCGCTCCGCAAATGGCACGCCCCGCTTGACGAGAAACTGGCGCGCCGTATTGCATGGCGGGCACTTGCCGGCGGTGAAAAGCATGACTGGATAAGCGGCTACAGCACGCCCCACCTGATAAGGCAGCATCGATTGAGCCTGGAAGCCGATCTGCCGTAGATCGATGCGCAAGAGGTTCTGTGCATCCGGCGGTGGACGGTCGCCGTAGTTGACTTGTGCGCGCGCGTCCGTCCAGCGGTAAAGAAACTTGCGCACCTCTCTGTCGTTGTCTGCGGGCGCCTGTGCCATCACCGATGACTGCAGCAGTGCAATCATCGCGGCGGCAATCAGCGTCGACAATTTCATCAGCACTCCGTCGTGATTAGCTCTTCGGCGCAGGCGAGTTGCCTGACGCTGGGCGGTCAGCCGCGTCGCGCGGCAAAATGGGCTTTGGCGGCTCGGCACGGTAAGTGGCCGGCAACACGATTTGAGCCGGATAGCCAGCCGCGCTTAGCGCGGCGAGCCACGCAGCCTCCCTGAAGCCGAGATGTGGTGTACGGCCCAGAGTCATCACCGGCACCGATGTAGTACCGACACGCCGCTTCAGCTCCTCGGCGTCCACGTCGGTGTCGACCACCACTTCCTGATATGGAACGCTGCGCTTCCGAAGCCAGATGCGTGCCGATTCGCAGGGACCACAGTCCGGCGCCGTATAGAGCGTGATCGGGAAGGTCGCCATTGCCTTGCGCAACTCGAATGGAATACCACCCGTCGGATCGCCTGCCTCGGTACGGCCGCGACTATCCACGCGAGAAAGATTCTTCGCGTCCGCCGGCGGCGCATCGCCGTAGTTGACTTGGCCGTTGGGATCGGTCCAGCGGTATTGCGCTAGTGCCGATCCAGCCGCTAAGAGCGGCACCACCGTAAGTGCCGCCAGTCCCAGTCGATAACGGTTCGAATTCATTTCCTTAATTCACCATGCCGTTGTGCCTGAGCAGCGCATCGATCATCGGTTTACGGCCGCGAAACGCGACGAACGACTGCATTGCCGGACGGCTACCTCCGACAGCGAGAATTTCGTCAAGAAACCTGCGGCCGATCGTTGCGTTTAACACTCCGCCTTCCTCGAACGCCGAATAGGCATCGGCCGACAAAACCTCGGCCCATTTGTAGCTGTAATAGCCTGCGGCGTAACTGCCGGCGAAGATGTGCGAGAAAGCGTGCGGAAAACGGTCGTATTCGGGCGGAACAAGCACTGAAACCTCACTCCGGACGTCAGCCAGCAGTTTCATTACGTGCGATTCATCGACAACTTCCGCACCGGAGTGGATCAGCATGTCGAAAAGGGCGAATTCGAGCTGGCGTACGGTGAACATTCCGCTCTGAAAATTCTTTGCTGCCAGCATTTTTTTGAACATTGTGCGGGGCAGCTTTGTGCCGGTATCGACATGCTGGGTCAGCATCTGCAGGACTTCCCACTCCCAGGCGAAGTTTTCCATGAACTGCGACGGCAACTCGACCGCGTCCCATTCGACGCCGGCAATGCCAGAGACCGATGGTTCATCGACGCGCGTCAGCATGTGATGCAGCCCATGGCCGAACTCATGGAACAAGGTCAGGACTTCATCGTGCTTGAAAGTAGCGGGGTTACCGCCGGACGGGCGCGAGAAGTTGCAGGTCAAGAATGAGACGGGTGTGGCCAGCCCCGTGCGGCGCGCGCGCCGGCTGCGTGCGTCGTCTTGCCACGCACCACTTTGCTTGTGATCGCGTGCATACAGATCCAGGTAGAACTGGCCGATCAGTTCTCCCTGCAGATTTTCGATTTGATAGAAGCGCACATCACGGTGCCAGACCGGCGCGCTTGCCTCGCGGATCGCGACACCAAACAATGTTTCAATCACTTTGAACAGCCCAGCGAGCACACGCGGCTCGGTAAAGTACTGTTTCAAGTCCTGCTCGGAATACGAGTAGCGCTGCTCACGCAATTTTTCGCTGGCGTACGACACGTCCCATGGCTGCAAGTCGGCAATTCCGAGGTGTTGTGCAGCGAACTCGCGCAGCTCGGCCATGTCGCGTTCTGCGTACGGCTTAGCGCGTCGCGCGAGGTCGCGCAGAAAATCGAGCACTTCGGCGAGGCTCTCGGCCATTTTCGGCACCAAGGAGACTTCGGCGAAGCTCTTGTAGCCGAGCAACTGTGCATGTTCACGCCGCAGCTTTAGCAGCTCGACGACTAACGGGCCGTTGTTCCACTCGGGCTTGCCAAACTCGGATGCTCTCGTGTTGTACGCACGGTAGAGCTGCTGCCTGAGTGCGCGATCGTCGGCGTAGTCCATGATCGCGGAGTAGCTCGGATGCTGCAGCGAAATCTTGTAGCCGGCCTTGCCGTCGGCGACGGCCGCCTCGGCGAACATCTGCAACGTGTCCTGCGGCACTCCGGCCAGCGCGCCTGCATCGTCGAGATACAAAGCGAAAGCGTTGGTGGCATCGAGAACATTTTCGGCAAAACGCGTCGACACTTGCGCCTCATGCTCGCGGATCTGCTTGAAGCGCTGCTTTTGATCTGCGGCCAATTCCGCACCACCGAGGCGAAAATCGCGCAATTCGTTTTCGACGACCTTGCGTCTTGCCGCCGGCCAGTCTGAAGATTCGGGCGTCGCCGCCAGCGCCTTGAACTTCGCATAGAGCGCTTCGTTCTGCGACAGGTCGGTCCAGAACGTCGTGAGCTTCGACAAGTTGGCGTTGTATTGCTCGCGCAGTTCCGGCGTGTCGACCACGGCGTTCAGGTGCGACACCGCGCCCCATGCCCGAGCGAGCCGATCAGTCGCTTCATTGAGCGGCTCTATGACGGCATCCCAGCTTGCTTCGACCTCCGCAACAGTGATGCGCGCTACCACCGAGCGCGCCTCGTCAAGCAGCCGATCAACTGCAGGCGTGACATGCTCCGGCCGGATCGCGTCGAAGCGAGCCAGGCCGCTGAAATCGAGAAGCGGATTGGCCCCGTTTTGTTCTTGCCGATTGCGGTTCATCACGATGATTCCAGCGAATCGATTCCGGCACGGCGTTCGGCCGCTTCAACCGTGTTAGTCAGCAGCATCGTGATCGTCATCGGGCCCACGCCTCCGGGTACCGGCGAGATCCAACCTGCCACCTGTCTGATGTTCTCAAAATCGACATCCCCCGCAAGCTTTCCTTCCGGCGTCCTATTGGTGCCGACGTCGATGACAATAGAGCCCGGCTTGACCATGTCTGCTGTCACCAGGTTACGACGGCCGACCGCCGCGACGAGTATGTCGGCCTGACGCGTCATCGACGCCAGATCGCGTGTCTTGCTGTGTGCGATTGTCACGGTGGCGTTAGCGGCCAGTAGCAACATCGCCATCGGTTTGCCGACCATGTTGGAACGGCCGAGAACGACGGCGTGGCTGCCTTCGATCGACGCGTCGATCGATTCCAGCATCTTCATCACGCCATACGGCGTGCACGACCGAAAGTGCGGCGTTCCCATCAGGGTTAAACCGGCGTTCGCCGGATGTAGGCCGTCGACGTCCTTTTCGAACGAGATCGTTTGCAGCACTTTGGCGGGACTGATGTGCTTGGGCAGCGGTGTTTGCACCAGAATGCCATGCACGCTCGGATCGTCATTCAGCGCAGCGATGCGCTTCAGCAGCGCGGATTCCGTGGTGTCGGCGGGAAGCCGGTCGATCGACGAGCGAATGCCGACCTGGGCACATGCCACACCCTTGTTGCGGACATAAATGGCGGATGCCGGATCATCTCCAACCAGAATGACAGCCAATCCTGGCTGATGACCCGCTGCACTCAAGCGTTCAACGCGCGCAACAAGCGCGGTACGAAGCTGAGCCGCCAGTGCGCTGCCGTCGATGACCCGTGCCGCCAAGAGTCGCCTCGCTTGGATAAAGCGCGCGAGTTTACGATGCACCCGACGGCTACTGACGCAGTGCGCCTCCCGCCAGTACGGTGCGCATCAGATCGGCCACGGTGTTCGCGTTTGTCTTGTCCATGATGTTGGCGCGATGCGCTTCTACCGTCTTGATTGAGATGCCGAGGTCGTCGGCGATCTGCTTGTTCAGCCGGCCCGCGACGATGCGCTCGAGTACCTGTTGCTCGCGTGGCGTCAGCTTGGCCAGCAGCGATTCGCTCAAGCGCTGATGCTCGCCGGCCGAGGCACGCGATCGTGCCTCAGTGAGCATGCGTTCAACCAACGCTTTTAGGGCAGCCTGATCGAACGGCTTTTCGATGAAATCGACCGCTCCTTTTTTCATCGTCGAAACCGCCATCGGAACGTCGCCGTGGCCAGTGATGAAGATGACCGGCAACTGCGACTTGCGGGCAATCAACTGCTCCTGCAGTTCGAGGCCGCTCATGCCCGGCATCCGCACATCAAAAATCGCGACCGCGATCGCAGCAGGGTCGTGATTGGCCAGAAACTTTTCCGCGCTGTCGAAACCGATTACGCGATATCGGCTGGCTTCAAGCAGCCATTGCACCGAGTCGCGCACAGCGTCATCGTCGTCGACGATGTAGACGACCCCCAAGCTTTCCGAGTTCTCGCTCACTTGACCTGCCCTGTCGGCTCATTGGCACCAGCCAGTGGGAGCGTGAACGCGAAGATCGCGCCTCCATTGGGATTGCGTTCAACCGTCAGGCGGCCATGATGAAACTCGACGATCGAGCGGCAAATGTTCAGGCCCATTCCCATCCCTTCTGACTTCGTGCTGAAAAACGGTTGGAACAGGTTTGCACGCTGCAGTTCCGAAACACCCGAACCGTGATCGACCACCAAAAACTCGGCCATGTCGTCCTGTCGCCGCACGATAAGGTCGATTCTGCGCACAGTCGCGTCGTCCATAGCATCGACTGCATTTTTCAGCAGATTCAGAATTAACTGCTCGATCAGGATCGGATCGATATCGAGCGGAGGAAGGCCTGCTTCGACATCGGTGCGGATTACGATCCCTTTCTTTGCGGCTTCGATATCGGCAAATCCGATCGCGTCTTCGACGATGCGCGCGACCTCTGTCGCGCGCCGCCGCGGCTCGGAGCGTTTTACGAATTCACGAATGCGCCGAATGATGTGGCCGGCGCGCTGCGCCTGGCCGGCGGTTTTCTCCAGAGCCGGCAGCAGTTCATCGTTCGACACACCACCGTTCTTCATGCGCGATACCGCACCGAGGCTGTAATTGCTGATCGCCGTCAGCGGCTGATTCAGCTCATGCGCCAGCGATGAAGCCATTTCACCCATTGTCATCAAGCGTGACGTGAGCTCCACCTTGGCCTGCTGTTGCCGCATCATGTTCTCGGTTGCTTTGCGCTCGGTGATGTCAGTGGCAATCTGCAACCGCACATCGCGTCCGTCGACCCAACGCACACTGCGCGTGCGCACGTCAAACCAGCGCGCAGCTTCGGTGTCGAAGGCCTCGCCCGCGACCGCGTACGGCGCCAGTGCCGCGCGCAATCGTCGATGACCCGCTGGCGCCGAGCCGTACAAGTCGCGATAGCTGCGATTGGCGAACAGCAGCTCATCACCAGAATCGTCAGCCACCACAGAAACCGCCGCGTCGAGCGACTCGAGCACCGTCGTGAAGCGCTCGTGCGCGCCGGCGAGCTGTTCGCTGACACGCTTCGATTCGGTGATATCGGCCATCGCCGACATCCAACCGAGTTGTTCGCCGTCGTCTGCGAGCAGCGCGGAAAAATACATGCGCGCATCGAACAACGTCCCGTCACGGCGCATGACCTTCAGTTCGAAACCGCTGGCCGGCGCCTGGCCTGCGAGCACGATCGCGAGCTTCGACTGATACTCAGCGCGCCGGTCGTGCGGCCAGTACGGAAACGGCGCAGATCTTCCGACCAGCTCATCGGCCGACCAGCCGGTCATCTGAGTAAAGGCCTGGTTAACGTGGCGCAGCACACCGTCTCGGTCGATCACTCCCATGCCGGTGGCGAGGGAATCTTCCATCGCGCGGCGAAACGCGGTCTCGGTGCGCAACACGCGCTCGACCTGCGCTTGCTTGGCATCGCGTCGTGCGAGCGCGACCAGAGAGACCATTACGACCAGGGTCAGACCGACCACCAATCCGGAGAGCGCATTGCCCAGCACCGGCGAGCGTTGCTTAAACGGAGACGCCAGCACGGTGATGCCGTCGGGCAGCAACGGCACTCGCACCGCATAGCGCGGCTCATCGGGCGAGGCTTCACTGCTGGTCGAGGCGGCCAGAATCGAACCGTCGTCATCGCGCAGTGCGATTCGATAACGCTGGCCCAGCTCGGGCTTGACGGTTTGCCGCAGCAACTCCGGCAGCGAAACGCGCGCCAGGACTGCGCCGACATAGCGATCGTCGCTAAAAACCGGTGTGATCAAATCGGTAAACGGGCTGCCATGGTCGGAGCTTGGTCTCGACGTGTCTTCATAGGGCGGCGAAAACAGCGCTGCGTGCGTGTCGCGCGCGCGCTTGATCGCAGCACGGGTCAGTTCGGCGCCGATCTCGGACGCGGCCGGCCGCGCCCAGTCAGCCAGCGGACTCGGCGACTGCACCGACCAGCGCACGCGATTCTTGCTGTCGGCGTACGCAAGATGCAGCAGTTCCGGCTTACCCAGCATCAGCTCGCGGCCGGTCGAAGCAAAGCGGCTCTCGTTGTACTTCGCATCGCCGATTTCGAGCCCGATGCTGGTCGTGGCCTCGGTCATCGCCTGCAGCCGCAGCGAGAGCGATTGCGCCAGAGAATCAACATCGCGCGTCAGCGCATCACGCTGCAGCTCGCGATCCTCGGTGATCAACAGATAAGCGAGCCCCGCGATCGACGCTGCGAGCAACAGAATCGCCAGCAGGTGTGCGTAGCGACTCGGATCAAAGCGGCTCTGCTTTGCGCGCGCGAGCGGATCGAACGCGAGCAGCACAGAGTCGGTCGGTTGTGTCGAGCGTGCGGCCATCAGCGCGCAGTGTGTTTTTTCCGGAAGGCGTGGCGAGCCTATTATGGACACGCTCTCGACCAGCTTGTTCGCACTATGTGCGTGGGGTCGATGTTTCACATAGCGAAAATGAATGCCGCTATTTGAAAATTGGGCGACGGCTGGTATCGTCGCAGCAAAGATAGGAGACACCATGTCCGCACTTCCCAAAGAGCTCGCCGCCAACGACCCCGACACTCTCGAAACCGCCGAGTGGCTCGACGCGCTTGAGGCGGTCATCGAACGCGAGGGGCCGGCGCGCGCGCACTTTCTGCTCGAAGCGTTGATCGATAAAGCGCGCCGGTCCGGCGCACACATCCCTTATTCGGCCAACACTGCTTACATCAATACGATCCCGCCGCATCTCGAAGAGCATTCGCCGGGCGATGCCGCGCTTGAGGAGCGCATTCGCTCATACATTCGCTGGAATTCGATGGCCATGGTCGTACGTGCCAATCGCAGCGAGGGTGACCTCGGGGGCCATATCGCGAGCTATGCGTCGGTCAACACGCTGATGGAAGTTGGCTTCAACCATTTCTGGCGTGCACCTTCGGGCGACTTTGGCGGTGATCTGATCTATATCCAGGGCCATTCTTCGCCCGGCGTGTATGCGCGCGCCTATCTGGAAGGTCGGCTGACCGAGGAGCAGCTAACCAATTTTCGCCGCGATGTCGACGGCAAGGGTGTGACGTCGTATCCGCATCCGAAGCTGATGCCCGAGTTCTGGCAGTTCCCCACGGTGTCGATGGGACTTGGGCCGATTCAAGGTATCTATCAGGCGCGCTTCCTGCGTTACTTGCACGCACGCGGCATTGCCAACACTGAGGGTCGCAAAGTGTGGGTGTTTTGCGGCGACGGCGAAATGGACGAGCCAGAGTCGCTTGGCGCGATCGGTCTGGCCGCGCGCGAAAAGCTCGACAACCTGATTTTTGTCGTCAACTGCAATCTGCAGCGGCTCGATGGTCCGGTGCGCGGCAACGGCAAGATCATTCAGGAGCTCGAAGGCGGCTTTCGCGGCGCCGGCTGGAACGTGATCAAGCTCATTTGGGGTTCGTACTGGGATCCGCTGCTTGCGCGCGATCATGAAGGCCGACTGCTGCGCGTGATGGAGGAAACGGTCGACGGCGAGTATCAGAACTTCAAGGCCAACGACGGCGCGTTCGTGCGCAAGCATTTTTTCGGTAAGGATCCGACGACTGCTGGAGATGGTGTCGCGCATGACCGACGACGATATCTGGCGGCTTAATCGCGGCGGGCACGATCCGCACAAGATCTATGCAGCTTATGCGGCGGCGACCAAGCACACCGGCCAGCCGACCGTCATCCTCGCGAAGACGGTAAAAGGCTACGGCATGGGCAAGGTCGGCGAAGGGTAAGAACCCAACGCACCAGTTGAAGAAGCTTGACGACGCGGCAATCCGTGAATTTCGTGATCGATTCGCGATTCCGGTGCCTGACAACAAGCTTGAAGAGGTGCCGTTTTTCAAGCCGGCGCAGGACTCGCCCGAGATGAAATATCTGCTCGAGCGCCGCAAGGCGCTCGGTGGATTCCTGCCGCAACGTCGTCGCAACGCCGACGAAAAACTCGCGGCACCGCAACTCGACGCGTTCCAGGCCGTCCTTGACCCCACGTCCGAGAGCCGCGAAATCTCAACCACACAGGCATTCGTGCGCTCGTTGACCCAACTGGTGCGCGATAAGAACGTCGGCCCGCGCGTGGTGCCGATCATTCCCGACGAGGCGCGCACGTTCGGCATGGAGGGCATGTTTCGTCAGCTCGGCATTTATTCGTCGCAGGGGCAGTTATACGAACCGGTCGACAAAGATCAGGTGATGTACTACCGCGAGGACAAGAAAGGCCAGATACTTGAGGAGGGCATCAACGAAGCCGGCGCGATGAGTTCATGGATCGCGGCCGCCACGTCGTATTCGACTAACAATCGCATCATGATTCCCTTCTACATCTTCTACTCGATGTTCGGCTTTCAGCGAGTCGGCGATCTCGCGTGGGCCGCGGGCGATATGCAGGCGCGCGGATTCTTGCTTGGTGCAACCGCGGGCCGCACGACACTCAACGGTGAAGGCTTGCAGCATCAGGACGGTCATTCGCACTTGATGAGTGCCACGGTGCCGAACTGTGTCAGCTATGACCCGACGTTTGCGCATGAAGTAGCGGTCATCATCCAGCGCGGACTCAAGCGCATGGTGGAGAACCAGGAGAACGTCTGGTACTACATCACGCTGATGAACGAGAACTACCCGCAGCCGGGATTGAAGAAGGGCCAAGAGGAGGGGATTTTGAAAGGGATGTATCTGCTGCGCGAAGGCCCGGCCGGAAGTGGCATGGGCAAATCGATTCCGCGCGCGCAGTTGCTCGGCAGCGGCACGATCTTGCGCGAGGCGATCGCAGCGGCCGATATGCTGGAAAAAGACTGGGGCGTGGCGGGCGACGTGTGGAGCGTCACCAGTTTTACCGAGTTGCGGCGCGATGGCATCGATGCGGAGCGCTGGAATCTTCTGCACCCGAATGAAACGCCGCGCAAGTCGCACGTTACGCAGGAACTCGAAAAAAGCGCCGGCCCCATTATTGCGACCACGGACTACATGCGTCTTTTTGCCGATCAGATTCGAGCCTGGATTCCACGCGGGCGTGACTATCGAGTGCTTGGCACCGACGGCTTCGGTCGTTCGGATACACGCGAGAAGCTGCGCGAGTTTTTTGAAGTCGATCGGCGTTATGTGACGGTCGCCGCGTTGCGTGCGCTGGCCGATGAAGGCGCAGTACCGCTGGCCAAGGTCGCCAAGGCGATCCAGAAGTACGGTATTGATGCCAGCAAGCCGAATCCGGCAACCGTGTAGAGCGCCCAGATGGCACAACAAGTCGAAGTGAAGGTCCCCGATATCGGCGACTTCAAGGACGTTGAGGTCATCGAGGTGCTGGTGAAACCGGGCGATGCGATCGCGAAAGAGCAGTCGCTGGTCACGGTCGAAAGCGACAAGGCGTCGATGGAGATTCCCTCATCGGCTGCAGGCATCGTGAAACAGTTGATGGTGAAGCTCGGCGACAAAGTGTCCAAAGACTCGCCGTTGCTCGTGCTCGACAGTGATGCGAAAGCGGCGCCGGCACCGACTCCCGCGGCGCCGGCGCCGACAGCCCCTACGCCCGCTCCCGCGGCGAAGGCGCCTCCTGCCGTGGCACCGCCGCGCCTCCGCCCGCGCCCGCCGAACCATCGGCTACCGCCGCTGATGCATCGCCGCGCTCGCATGCATTCGCCACCGAAATGGGAGCTCGTCCGGAGCCGATCGATCTTGGCCCGTCGGCTGCGGCAAAGCCACACGCATCGCCGTCGGTGCGCAGGTTCGCCCGTGAATTGGGTGTTGAGCTGGCGGCGGTGCGAGGCAGCGGACCCAAGGGACGCATCACCGAAGACGACGTGCGCGAACACGTAAAGGCAGTGATGGCACATGGCGGCAAGCCGTTGGGAGCCGTCGCGGCTTCGACCACCGGTGTGCTGTCGCATCTTCCGCCATGGCCACAGGTCGACTTTGCGAAGTTCGGTCCGATCAAGCGCGTCGAAATGTCGCGCATTCGCAAGATCTCGGGGCCAGCGCTGACGCGCAACTGGGTAACGATTCCGCACGTCACTAATCACGATGACGCCGATGTCACCGAGCTCGAAGCGTTTCGTGTGCAGATGAACAAAGAGAACGAGAAGAGCGGCGTCAAGCTGACGATGCTCGCGTTTCTGATCAAGGCATGCGTGGCCGCGCTGAAAAGATTCCCCGAATTTAATTCGTCGATCGACGCCGAGACCGGCGACGCGGTGATTCTTAAGGAGTATTTCCACATCGGTTTTGCCGCCGACACTCCGAATGGACTGGTCGTGCCCGTCGTAAAAGACGCCGATAAAAAAGGTGTCATCGATATTGCGCAAGAAACCGCCGCGCTTGCTTCGAAGGCGCGCGACGGCAAGCTCGGGCCGACCGACATGCAGGGCGGTACGTTCTCGATATCGTCGCTCGGCGGCATCGGCGGCACGTACTTCACACCGATCATCAATGCCCCCGAAGTGGCGATCCTCGGTGTATGCCGTTCGCAAACGCGCCCGCTATGGGACGGGAAGCAGTTTGTTCCGCGTCTGATTCTTCCGCTGTCGCTGTCGTGGGATCACCGCGTTGTCGACGGCGCCGGGGCGGCGCGCTTTAATGCTTACCTGGTGCAGATACTGGCAGACTTTCGGCGCGTAATCCTCTAACGACGTGATGGGTGATCCGTGATCGGTTAAGCAGGACGACATTGCCCCCGCACCGATAACGGATCACTAGTCACCAAAAATGACCACCATCGTTGTCGTCAAGAAGAACGGTGAAATCGCTATCGCGTCCGACGCGCTCGTGACCTTCGGCGAAACGCGCCTGCCGCACGGCTACGAGGTCAACGAAAAGATTTTCTCGATCGGTGATTCGTATGTCGGTTTGGCGGGCAGCACCGCGCACTTCGTCGTGCTATCCGAAGCGATGCGTCAGCTCGCTGATGAGTGCAAGCTCGGCAGCCGGCAGGAAGTTTTCGCCACTTTTCAGCGCCTGCATGTAGTGCTAAAGGACAAATTCTTCCTGAATCCGAAGGAAGATGATTCGGATCCGTACGAGTCATCGCAAATTACCGCGTTGATCGCAAATCCAACCGGCATCTATGGCGTGTACTCGTACCGTGAAGTGTTCAGCTTCGATCGCTTCTGGGGCATCGGGTCGGGGCGCAACTTTGCGTTGGGCGCGATGTACACGGTGTACGAGCGCGCAAAGACCGCGCGCGACGTCGCCGAAATCGGTATTAAGGCCGGCGCGGAGTTCGACAAGAGCTCATCGCTGCCACTGCGCGTTTTCAGTTTTTCTTCAGGCTCTTCGACGAATCGCGAGCAAGGGTGACGATGAGCGACACCGAAGTGAAAGTGCCGGATATCGGCGATTTCAAAGACGTTGAAGTCATTGAAGTGCTGGTCAAGCCGGGCGATACGATCGTCAAAGATCAGTCGCTGATCACAGTCGAGAGTGACAAGGCGTCGATGGAGATTCCATCGTCGGCTGCGGGCGTCGTGCGCGAACTGCGTGTCAAGCTCGGTGACAAGGTATCGCAGGGAACGCCGATAGTCTTACTGGACGAAAGTCAGGACGAGCGCCCGGCCACCGGCGTTCAGCCCGAGGCACTCGCAGCCAGCCGACTCTTCAAGCTCGTTGCCCGACGTGGAGTCGGCTACCGGCGCTGCACCCGACATCGAGTGCGATGTGCTCGTCTTGGGTGCCGGCCCCGGTGGCTACTCGGCGGCGTTTCGCGCAGCGGATCTCGGCAAGAAGACGGTTCTAGTCGAACGCTATGCAACGCTCGGCGGCGTGTGCCTTAACGTCGGCTGCATTCCTTCAAAGGCATTGCTGCATGTGGCGGCAGTCATGGATGAGGCGGTTCACTTTGCGGCGATTGGCGTGGACTTCGGAAAGCCCGCGCTTGATCTCGACAAGCTTCGCGCACACAAATCGAAGGTGGTAGGCAAGCTGACAGGCGGTCTTAACACGATGGCCAAGGCACGCAAGGTGATCGTGCTGCGCGGCGTCGGGACGTTCATCGGACCGCATCGGCTGGAGATCGACACGACAACCGGGGATGGACGCGACACTACCGGCGAGAAAAAGGTCGTGCGCTTTGCCAAGGCGATCATTGCGGCCGGGTCGCAAGCGGTGGAGTTACCGTTCGTCCCGGACGATCCGCGCATCGTCGATTCGACCAGCGCGTTGGATTTGAGCGCGGTGCCGAAGCGCATGCTGGTGATCGGCGGCGGGATCATCGGACTTGAAATGGCCACCGTGTATTCGACGCTCGGCGCGCGCATCGAAGTGGTAGAGATGTTGGACGGCCTGATGACCGGCACTGACCGCGACCTGGTCAAGGTATGGCAGAAGTTCAACGACAAGCGTTTTGACAAGGTGATGCTAAAGACCAAGACAGTTGCCGTCGAAGCGAAGTCCGACGGCATCCTGGCCAAATTCGAAGGCGAGCAGGCACCTGCCGAACCGCAGCTGTACGATCTTGTGCTGGTGAGCGTCGGCCGCTCGCCGAACGGCAAGGCGATCGGCGCAGATAAGGCCGGCGTCGCAGTCACCGATCGCGGTTTTATCGAAGTCGATCGGCAAATGCGCACCAATGTGCCGCACATATTCGCGATCGGCGATATCGCCGGCAATCCGATGCTGGCGCATAAGGCGGTGCACGAAGGGCACGTCGCGGCCGAAGCGGCGGCGGGTGAGAAAAGCTACTTTGACGCGCGCGTGATTCCGTCGGTGGCCTACACCGACCCTGAAATCGCATGGGTCGGAGTCACCGAAGACGAGTCGCGAGCGCAGGGCACCAAGGTTAAGGTCGCCAAGTTTCCATGGCAGGCAAGCGGCCGCGCGATCGCCAACGGCCGTGACGAGGGTTTTACCAAGCTGATTTTCGATGACGTGACGCACCGCATCATTGGCGGAGGTATCGTCGGCACGCATGCAGGAGACCTGATCAGCGAGGTCGCGCTCGCAATCGAGATGGGCGCCGACGCTGTCGATATCGGCAAAACGATCCACCCGCATCCGACGCTCAGTGAGTCGATCGGAATGGCAGCCGAAGTTGCGCATGGCACGTGCACCGATCTGCCGCCGCAGCGCCGGCAGTAGTTGACCTTGCCTCAGCCATCTGGATGCGTACGGCGCGATTGATTTGTCATCGCAGCGTCGTACCCTACGGTCTCTCGGTACTTCTCCTTAGTTCGAATACTTTGAACGTCGTCGGGCCATGGGCTTTCTCGAAATTCTCGCCGCCGGCGCGGCTCCTGAGGAGGCCGCTGGCGATGATGTGCCCGCTGACGCCGAGCGCTGGTCCGATCCGAGCACGTGGCGTGGAACTTCTCCGGCCAGAGGCGATGCGGTCATAGTTGAGGCGGGCCGCACGCTGATCGTCGATCAGGACGTCGATGTAGGATCGTTACGCATCGAAGGCACTGTGGTCATTGCGCGGCGCGACACTCGCATCCGCGCCGAGTGGATTCTCGTCGAGCGTGCCGGTGCGTTGATCGCCGGTACCGCCGAGAAACCGTTTAAACAGCAGCTCAGTGTCACGCTCTGCTCAGGCGCATCAAACGACAGTGCGCCGGGTCATTCGCCGTTAGGCAGTAAGTTTCTGGCCGCACTCGATGGCGGAACGATCGATCTACATGGCGAAGCGCGGACCTCATGGGTGCCGCTCGGCGCGAGCACGGCGCCAGGCCATAACACGCTGCGGCTGGCGCAGCCAGTCGACTGGCGCGCCGGCGAACGTATTGCGATCGCCTCGGGCGCCGAGCACTGCCTACTGGAAGAAAGACAGGTCGATGAGCTCGGCGCCGACTGCCTGACGGTTCGATTGACATCGCCGGTCTGGCATCGGCATTACGGCACGCATGCGCCTTTGCGACATGTGTCGCCGGGTTCGGTTGGAAAGGTCGTGTTGCTGTCGCGCAATATCGTGATCGAAGGTTGTGCGGATTCAGAGCGCAACAGCGTCGGTGCGTACTGCATGATTGCAGGCACATCGGAGACTCCCGCGCGTCATTCGGTCGGCCGCTTTTCCGGCGTTGAGTTCCGCCGCATGGGTCAATTCAATCGTCCCGGCCGCTACCCGCTGCATTGGCATAACAACGGCGATGCTGCCGAGAGCTCGGTTGTGGGTTGTCTGATCCACCAGTCGTATCAGCGCGGCATCGTCACCGTCGGGTCGCGTCATGTTCGCATCAGCGGCAATGTCGTGATGAAGCCGTACGGCCATGGTTATATCGTCGAGAGCGAGGACAACTCCCCGCAGCTGGTGACAACCAATCTGGCGTTACGCCCGCGCGTCGTTCGCTTCGCCGATCAAAAGATGCGCAGCTACTGCGAGCATCGCCCGCGCGCGTTCTGGATAGTTCAATCGGCCGCTGCGCGCGCTTCTGTTCACTAGCTTTTCCGCTCGCCCGTATCATTCCGCCCGAAGCTAACGCGGGCGCAGCATGTCGACGCAGGACGAACTCAAACGAGCGGTCGCGCAAGCCGCGATCCGTTTCGTGAAAAACGGCGAGATCATCGGCGTCGGCACCGGCTCGACTGCCGACTACTTCATCGATGAGTTAGCAAAGGTGCAGCCCCGCATTGCAGGTGCAGTCCCGAGCTCGGAGCGCAGCGCGACGCGTCTCGCACACCATGGAATTCGCTTGTTCGATTTGAACGATGTCGAAACGCTGCCGATCTACGTCGATGGCGCCGATCAGATTGATGCCGATTTTTCAATGATCAAAGGCGGCGGTGGCGCGCTGACGCGTGAAAAGATCGTCGCCGCGGTGGCGCAGACCTTCGTCTGCATTGCCGACGAAAGCAAAAAAGTCGATGTGCTGGGCGGCTTTCCGCTCCCAGTTGAAGTGGTTCCAATTGCGTGCGCGTATGTGATGCGCGAGCTAGCGCAATATGGGACGCCCAAGGTCCGCTCGGGCTTTACGACCGATAACGGGAACATCATTATCGATGTGCATGATCTTGAGATTCACGACGCGCGTGCACTCGAGGAACGCATCGATCGCATCGTCGGCGTCGTCACCAACGGATTGTTTGCTGCGCGCGGTGCCGATGTGCTGTTGCTGGGTACCGAC
This sequence comes from uncultured beta proteobacterium, assembly GCA_963824935.1. GTDB lineage: Bacteria > Pseudomonadota > Gammaproteobacteria > Burkholderiales > Burkholderiaceae_F > JACCZX01. Next base: position 154,617 of record CAWGRF010000030.1, read on the forward strand.
AATGGCGTGATCGAATCGCGGCGGCCACACGATGGCAACAAGGATAAGCAATGGCGACCGGAGCGTTAGGCCGCTACCGCAGGCATTCACCGCTTAGAGCGGTTTTGCGCGGCATCGGCTGGCTCGTCGCCGCACTCATCGTAATTGCTGCGACATATGTAACGGCCGCGATTGCGCTCGGTGCTCTACCGGTCAACTCTTCGTTCGCCGAGTCCGCGGACGGCATACCGATTTATGTGCGAACCAATGGTGTGCACGCGGAACTGATACTGCCGACGCGCGCCGCCGATATCGACTGGAGCGTCGAGCATCCGCCCGCACACATGCGCTCGCTCGCCGAACCGCACGAATGGATCGCGTTTGGGTGGGGCGATCGCGGGTTTTTTGCTCAGACGCCAACGTGGGCTGATCTGAGAGTAGTAACGGCGCTGACCGCACTGAGTGGATTGAGCCCGGGCGCGATGCACGTCGAATACATCGAATCACCACGCTCGTACAAGGCGCGCGAGATCAAGATCAGCCCGGAGCAATACGCGCGGCTGGTCGCATACATCCGTGCCTCGTTCGAGCGCGATGAGGCGGGCCGCCCGAAGCGCGCCGGGTTTCACGGTTACTTTGAATACGATGCGTTCTACGAAGCCAGCCGTAGCTACAAGTTCTGGTTCACCTGCAACGACTGGGTACGCAAGGCGCTTAGCGAAACCGGAGTGCGAGCGCCAATCTGGTCTCCGTTTGATACGGCGCTGTTCTATCAGGTAGAGCGGATTAGGCGATAGCGAAGCGATCTGCTTCTTCAAGTAGTGGGTGGCACATAGCCCTGCGCCACGTCGGCGCCTTCGCCGAAGAAGTGCTTTTCCATCTGCGTCAGCAGATACTTGCGGGCGCGGGTGTCAGCGAGGTTCAGCCGGTTCTCATTGACCAGCATCGTCTGATGCTTGAGCCATCCAGCCCACGCCTCCTTCGAGACGTTTTCCCAAATCCGCTTGCCAAGTTCGCCGGGCACTGGAGGAAATTCCAGGCCCTCCGCCTCGCGCCCCAGCTTCACACAGTTCACCATCCTTGCCATCGTCACTCCTAAAGCTGCTTTAGCAGCACCTGTGAGCGACGCTGCCAGTTGTACATGTTCTGCCGCGCATGCGGCAGATCGTCGACCGTCGCCGGCTTGTATCCGCGCTTGATGAAAAAGTGCGCAGTGCGCGTGGTCAGGACGAACAGCTTCGCGATACCGGCTGCCTTTGCGCGCGCTTCGATCCGCTTCATCAGCCGCTCGCCGTCGCCGTACGCCTGATAGTCGGGATGCACGGTCAGACACGCAAGCTCACCCATCTGTTCGCGCGGAAACGGATAAAGTGCGGCGCAGCCGAAAATGAAGCCGTCGTGCTCGAGCACGACAAAGCGATCGATCTCGCGCTCGATCAGTTCGCGCGGGCGCTTGACCAGCGTGCCGTCGGCCTCGAGCGGTTCGATCAGCTTGATGATGCCGCCGACATCGTCGGGTGTCGCATCGCGCAGTTGTTCGAGATCTTCGGAGGCGACCATCGTGCCGACCCCTTCGTGCGTGAAAAGCTCCGCCAGTACGCTGCCGTCAAGCGCATAGGAAAGGATGTGGGCGCGCGCAACCCCACCCTTGCACGCCTTGACGGCGTAGCCGCAGATTGAACGCCGTGTCTGCTTCGACGTCGCCGCTGGCAAGAAGCGCTTCGGCCGCCTGCACCGTCAGTTCGCTGCGCAGCGTGCCGTCAGCGCCGCGCACCCCTTCGGTTTCGGTGAGCAAAATGAGCTTGTCGGCCTTGACCGCGGTTGCTACCGCGCACGCGGTGTCTTCCATCGTCAGATTGAATGCCTCACCGGTCGGCGAAAAGCCCAGAGGCGATAACAACACGATGGCACCGTTGGCGAGTGTCACTCGCAGCGCATCGGCGTCGACCTTGCGCACTACGCCGGTCAACTGATAATCAATACCGTCGATCACGCCGAGCGGACGTGCGGTAACGAAGTTTCCGCTGACGACGCGCACCTTCGAATGCGCCATCGGAGTCGACGGCAGCCCTTGCGAAAACGCCGCTTCAATGTCCAGGCGAATCTCGCCCGATGCCTCCTTCGCGCATTCCAGCGCCGGCGCATCCGTAATGCGCACGTCGTTCGCAAAGCGTGATTCGACACCCTTCAGCGCCAGTTGCGCCTGCACTTGCGGGCGTGAGCCGTGCACCACGAGCAGGCGAATCCCCATCGCATTGAGCAGCGACAGATCCTGCACGAGCGCAACAAGGCGACCTGCCTCGATCAGCCCGCCGGCAAAGCCGACGACGAACGTGCGGCCGCGATGCGCGTGGACATACGGCGCCACGTCGCGCAGCCATGCAACAAACCGCGCATGATCGCTGACAGCCGCAGCTAGCGACGCAATCGGCTCGGCCGGAGCAGCATCGTTCATTCGCAAAAGTATACTGAGTGCTCCCATGCGTTCGAGCCGAGTTGTGGCAAATGCGACTGCGGCGGCGCGGTCGCAACGAGGTGTTCGTCGCCGCGCGCCGCTCCCCGTCGTCACATTTCCCGAAGAACTCCCGGTCTCCGGCGCGCGCGACGAGATCGCTCGCGCGATCGGGTCGCATCAGGTCGTCATCGTCAGCGGTGAAACGGGATCGGGCAAGACCACTCAGCTGCCGAAGATTTGTCTGGCGCTTGGACGCGGTGAAAATGGACTGATCGGACATACACAACCGCGCCGTATTGCCGCCTCGAGTATTGCCAGACGCATCGCGCACGAACTGGGGAGCGCCGTCGGCGAGGTGGTCGGCTACAAGGTTCGCTTTACCGACCAAACAAGTCCTGATGCGTCGATCAAGTTGATGACCGACGGCATCCTGCTCGCCGAAACGCAGAGCGATCCGATGCTGCGGGCATACGACACGCTGATCATCGACGAGGCACACGAGCGCTCACTCAATATCGATTTTCTGCTTGGTTACATCAAGCAGTTGTTGCTAAAAAATGAGCGCCCCGATCTGAAAGTCATCATCACATCGGCAACGATTGATGCCGATCGCTTCGCGAAGCACTTCGCGGGTCCAGCTGGACCGGCACCGATCATCGAAGTGTCCGGACGGATGTATCCGGTCGAGGTGCGCTATCGGCCAGTAGCCGATGCCGACGATGCCGACGATCGCACGTTGATGGAAGCGATTGTCGATGCGGTTGATGAGCTTGCGCGCGTCGGACGCGGCGACGTGCTGGTGTTCCTGCCGGGTGAACGCGAGATCCGCGAAGCTGCTGAAGCGCTGCGCAAGCATCATCCGGCGGGCGCCGAAATTCTGCCCCTCTTTGCGCGGCTCTCGGTAGAAGAACAGGAACGCGTGTTCAAGCCGTCGTCCAGCGCACGTCGGATCGTGTTGGCGACCAATGTTGCAGAAACATCGCTCACCGTGCCCGGCATTCGCTATGTGATCGACACCGGTCTGGCGCGGGTCAAGCGCTATTCGTATCGCAACAAGGTCGAGCAGTTGCAGATCGAGGCGATATCGCAAGCGGCAGCCAACCAGCGCGCCGGTCGTTGCGGCCGCGTGGCTGACGGCGTCTGCATCCGGCTTTACAGCGCGGACGATTTCACCGGCCGCGTGCGCTTTACCGATCCTGAGGTCCAGCGCTCTTCGCTGGCGGGCGTGATCTTGCGTATGAAGTCACTCGGGCTCGGCGACGTTGCGGAATTTCCCTTCGTCGAGCCGCCGCCACGGCGTGCGATCGCCGACGGCTACCAGTTGTTGGCCGAGCTGAACGCGGTCGACGCTCGCAACGAGCTGAGTGCAGTCGGGCGCGAGCTTGCCAACCTGCCACTCGATCCAAGAGTCGGCCGCATGCTGATCGCCGCACGCGATCAGCAATGCTTGCGGGAACTGCTGGTGATCGCGGCTGCGCTGTCGGTGCAGGATCCGCGCGACCGCCCGCTCGAGGCGCAGGAGGCGGCTGACAACGCACATCGACGCTTTGCCGACGAGAAGAGCGACTTCTTGTCGCTGCTCAAGCTATGGGCATTTGTGCAGGAAAGGATCGGCCACAAGAAATCCAATCGCAAGCTGACCGAGGAGTTCAAGAGCCATTTCTTGAGCCCGCGCCGGATTCGCGAGTGGGTCGACGTGCATGCGCAGCTGACGACGATCGTTGGCGAGCATGGCTGGCGCGTCAATGCATCTGCCGCAACGTTCGAACAGATTCATGTGGCGCTGCTGGCGGGATTGCTTGGCAATATCGGCCTCCGCATCGCCGACGCCGAGCGTGGTGAGCCGCCATATGCTGGCGCGCGCGGAATCAAGTTTTTTGTCTGGCCGGGATCGGCGCTGCTAAAGAAAGCGGGCCGCTGGATCGTGGCAGCGGAACTGATTGAGACGACACGCCTTTATGCACGGACGGTCGCGATTATCGAAGCGGCGTGGCTCGAACGGATCGGCGCTCATCTGTTGCAGAAGACTCATGGCGACCCGCATTGGGAAAAGAAGCGCGGGGAGGTCGTCGCATTTGAGCGCGCGACCCTATACGGATTGGTGGTGTATGCGCAGCGCCGCGTTTCCTTTGGCCCGATCGATAGTGCTCTTGCACGCCAGATCTTCATTCGCGAGGCGTTGGTTGCGGGGGAGCTCGAAACGCGAGCGCCATTTTTGGCGCACAACCTTCGGCTGATTCGCGAGATTCGCGAGCTCGAACACAAGGCGCGCCGCCTCGATGTGCTGGTGGACGATGAACTGATAGCCGCGTTTTATGACCGCGTGATCCCGGCGGAGGTTCATAGCGCCGCAGCGTTTGAGAGTTGGCGCGTCGACGCTGAACGCCACGAGCCTAAATTGCTGTTCTTGTCGCGCGACGAGTTGATGCGACACGAAGCGGCCGGTGTCACGACCGATCTGTTTCCGAAGGAAACCGTGCTGGGCGGCAGCGGCGAAGCGGAAATGCACTTCGCACTCGAGTACCACTTCGAGCCAGGTAGCGCGCGCGACGGCGTCACAGTAACGGTACCGCTGGTCGCCCTGAACCATATCGACGCCGAGCGATGCGAGTGGCTGGTACCCGGCATGCTGAAGGAAAAAGTGCAGTTGCTGATCAAGTCGTTGCCGCAGAAACTGCGTCGCCATTGTGTACCGCTGCCGGAGTATGCAAGCGGATTTGCGGAACGCCGTGCGGGTGATCGTACCGAGCGAACCCTGATCGATGCATTGATTGCAGACATTCGCGCGGAGCGCGGCATCGTGTGCCAGGCGGCCGACTTCAAGCGCGAGTCCTTGCCGGTCCATTTGCTGATGAACTTCAAGGTCGTCGATGAGCACGCGAGACAGCTGGCAATGGGCCGCAATCTGGCGCAGCTGAAGTCTGAGCTCGGCAGACAAGCGCGAGTGACGTTTCAACGCACGGTTGACAATGACGCAAACACCGCCGAAGCGTTGCCCGATCGCGTTGCCGATTGGGATTTCGGCGAACTGCCCGAGCTGCTCGAGATCCGGCGCGATGGTCAGTTGTTGATCGGCTATCCGGCATTGGTCGATCACGTGACGCATTGCTCGATCGACGTGTTCGAGACGCCCGATCAAGCTGCCTTAGAGCACCGCAATGGTCTGCGTCGATTGTTTCGGCTGCAGCTGAAGGAGCAGATAAAGTTTCTCGAGAAGAGCCTGACAAGTCTGCAAATGGTGCAGGTGCGTGCGTCGACGATTGACGCGCTTGCGGCCGCGGTACCCAGCTTTGAGGATCTGCGCGAGCAGATCGTAGCGGCTGCGGTCGATCGCACCTGTCTGATGATTCCGCTGCCAAGTGATCGGGCGAGTTTCACTACACGCAAGGACGATGCCCGCGGCAGGATCAGCTTGATTGCGCAGGAAATCGCGCGCCTCGTTACCGCAATCGTTGAGCAAGCGGCGCCAATTGCGCGCAAGCTGCAGGCGTTAAGGGCGTTTTCGCGCGTCGTCGCAGATATTGAGCAGCAACTGGCGCAGCTTTTCAGTGCCGGTTTTATCGTGACGACGCCGCCATTACAACTCGCCCAGTTTCCGCGTTATTTACGGGCGATCGAGCTGCGCATCGACAAGGTGAAGGACGATCCGGCGCGCGATTCGGCGCGAATGAACGATGTCGCGACGCTGCAGGCGCCCTGGCGGCGTGCGATCTCCGCCCGCAAGGGCGTCAGCGATACGCGACTCGATGAGTTCCGCTGGTTGCTTGAAGAGCTGCGTGTGTCGCTGTTTGCGCAGGAGTTGAAAACGCCGATGCCGGTAAGCGTCAAGCGACTGCAGAAAGTCTGGGAGAGCGCGTGCCGCTGATCAACGACATCGACGGCGCCAGGCAAGCTGCCGTCGGCTGCGCTGAGTCGCGCAAAGCTTACGTCGAGGACTTCGGATCTTCGCGAGTCGGGCCGCGGCGAATTCCGCGCTGATCCTCCGGACCTTTTTCGATATCGAAGCTGAACTCGCGAATCAACTGACCATCGATGTACACGCGCATTTTGTGGGCACCGATCGGATCACCGGGCGCATAACGCCACTCGTTCGCGATAAAGCCAAGCCGGGTCGGAATGATTCGCTCGGTCACTGCAGTCTTGCGATCCGGCGATATGCTGAAGATACCCAACGCTTCGCCCGGACCCCACGTGGGGGGCGCCTCCGGCAATTCGAATTCCTCACGCCATATGACTGTCGGCTTGCTCGTCTTAAAAAGGATGTACCAGCCGTATGGTGCCGCTGGTACTGCTGGGAATTTATTCGTTTCATACAGCAGGCGACGACCGCTCGGGTCGGCGCCGAACACGCCGAACTGCGCAGTGACGACTTGAACATCTGCGGGTGTCAACGCTCCCGCACGCGTTTTGATGTCGCCCTCGGTCGAAGGTGTCGTCGGCGCGTTGCTACCTGGGTTCTGGGACGCGCAGCCTGCCGCCACTAATGCAGCCGCAAGAACGCTGATCGCTTTAAGTTCTGCTTGCCATGACAACCTCCGAGAACGATGAGTTCGGACAGGCGCTTGCATTAAATCACACAACAGTGAACCGCATCGCCCGGAAAGCTGTATTAGCGTCTGCTGTCCTTCGCCTTTGGACCTGCAAAGTGCACGTGCGTTGCGAACAGTGTTCTTTTTGGCGGCTACTTCGGTCAATTAGAATTTCGCAGTATGGCAGCGCGCGACCTTATGCAATTTGGACTGGTTATCGTCGGCGACGAGATTCTGTCCGGCAAGCGCGAGGACAAGCATCTCGTCAAAATCATCGAGCTGCTTCGCGCGCGCGGCCTGCGGCTCGCTTGGTCGCATTACATCGGCGACGATCGTGACGCGCTGATCGAGCTGTATCGCCGCACACTTGCGGGCAGCGACACCGTCATTAGCTGCGGCGGCATCGGCGCCACGCCTGATGATCACACGCGGCAAGCGATCGCCGCTGCGCTCGGCGTGCCGCTGCAGCTCCATCCGGAGGCGGCGGCGTTGATAGCCCAGCGCTGCGCCGAGATGGCGCTCAAGGGGCACGGCACTGCGGACATGAACACGGCCGAGAATCGGCAGCGGCTGAAAATGGGTGAGTTTCCTTCGGGGGCAGCGATCATTCCGAATGCATTCAACCGTATTCCCGGTTTCTCGCTTCGCGACCACTGGTTCGTGCCGGGCTTTCCAGTCATGGCCTGGCCGATGATCGAGTGGGTTCTTGATACGCATTACTCGGCGCATTTTCATACGGCCGTTCGTACCGAACGCTCGTTGATCGTCTACGAAACCGCCGAGTCATTGTTGACGCCGCTAATGGAGGACGTCGAGCGCCGCTTCCCCGGCGTCTATTCATTTAGCTTGCCATCGATCGGTGACGGCCAGGACGGCAAGCCGGCACGGCGCCATGTGGAGCTTGGTGTCAGAGGTGCGCAGTCGTCCGCTGTCGAGACTGCGTTCGAAGAACTGCGAACAAACGTGCTGGCGCTGGGCGTCGAGGTTGGAGCCTGACGGAGCCGGAGAAATAAAAAAAGCCCGATCAGAAGATCGGGCTTGAAAGCACCACCCAAGGAGGAGACAGAAGGAGTCTGAGCGTTAGCTCAAACAGTGGTGCCAAGGAGACAACCGTTACGGCGTCTTTGTACGCTTCCTAATCGTTGCAGCAAGCGCAGATTTGGTAAGTCTTTGCTGCCAAATTCGCGCTTTAAACCTGCTGATCAGTTTTCTTAGGCGGCCTTGCGCTTCGTGGACACTTTGGCAGAGTCGTTGGCGGCCGACGCAGCCTTCATCGTGGCCGACGTGGCAGCGGAGACATTCGATTCGGCCAGTTCAACGGCTTGCCGCGTGGCGCGCGCAAACGTGTCATACGCGGTATTGGCTGCAGCCACTGCGCCTTTCAGCATCGACACAGCAGTCTCAGATCCGGCCGGCGAGTTTTTCGCCGCGTAGTCGATCAGCTGCGCCACTTTCTTGTTGTTCTCGGCGATCTGCGCCTCGACGATGCGCGACACTTCGGTCCCGGCATCATTGGCGATGCTGTAAACATTGCGCGAATAGCTGACCGCTTTTTCCAGCGTTGGCTGCGTCAGACCGCCCGACAGCGCCACCAGCTCTTGCACGTCTTTCACCGAAAACAGCGCTTGCGTGCGCTCGACCGACTCTTCAAGCGTGGCCTTGGCCGCTGCAAGATTGAGTTCCATCATGCGCTCGGCGGCGTCAAACCAGGTCTGGCTCAGCGCGATCGCGGCGTCCATTTGTCCTTTTTGAATTTCAGTAAATTGCGCGGGGGTTGCAAACATTCAGACACTCCTCATCGTGGATAAACAAAACGTCCCCTTCAGAGGGACTCGGTTTCCAATGCTATTGTTGCATTGCACAAACCGCATTTTAGGGGTGATCGAGGCCAAGTCAAGCGATTTTGACGCAGTGCACTAAAAAAGGCATCCCCCGGGGTAACGAGCCGCCAGCGACTTGCCCCCGCGCTGAGAAACCATACCGCTGGTGCGGCGGTACATTCGGCAACCCGGCCAGACGTAGCAGATCGACATGACCACAGCGGCGGACCAGCGTGCCTGACCGGGCCGGAGCAGGCGGCCGGCAGGTATGGTTGGCGGCAGCACCGCTGATCTTCGTCCTGCTATGGAGCACAGGTTTCATAGTGGCCAAGTACGCCAGCCCGCACGCGCCGCCGCTGACGTTCCTGCTGTACCGCTTCGCCGGCGTCATCGCGATCCTTTTGCCGGTCATCGCTGTGACCGGTGCGCCGTGGCCCCGCACCGCGGCTGCGTGGCGCAACGTCGCCGTCGTGGGTGTGCTGTTGCAGGCGATTTATCTCGGCGGCGTGTGGGTCGCGATCGCGCTTGGCATGCCGGCCGGGGTCTCGGCATTACTCGTTGGCGCACAACCGCTGTTGACTGCGCTATTCGCCTTCACGGTCGGTGAACGCGCGTCGCGATTGCAATGGGCAGGACTCAGCGTTGGCTTTGCCGGCATCGCGCTCGTGCTGTCAGACCGCCTGACCATGGCAGGTGTCGAGCCGTCGCGCTCGGCGTGAACTTGCTTGCACTTGCCGGCATTACCGCCGGTACGCTGTATCAGAAGAAGTATGTGGTCGACGTTGATCTGCGCACCGGTAGCGTCATCCAGTTTGCTGCATCGTTTGTCGTGCTGTTGCCGTTCGCAATCGCAACCGAGTCGCTCGCGGTCGACTACACGCTCGAGTTCTGGCTGGCACTCATCTGGTCGATCGTTGCTCTGTCGCTGGTCGCCATTACGCTGCTGCTCGCTATGATTCGACGCGGCCGCGCCACCGAAGTGACGAGCTTGATGTACTTGACGCCGCCTACGACCGCGGTGCTGGCATGGCTGGTGTTCGGCCAGAACCTGGGGCCGCTTGCGTGGGGCGGCGTACTCGTCACGATGGCTGGAGTGGTGTTGGTGTTAGGGGCAGGCAGGCGACAGGTTCGGGACATTTTCTTGTGAATGCCAAGCACGAGCAGCCGCATGTACGCGGCGAGTACCGGCACTTTCAACGCATCGCGACGCGCTGGATGGACAACGACATATACGGCCATGTGAACAACGTCGTCTACATGAGCTGGTTCGACACCGTGGTCAACGAATATTTGATTCGCTCCGATGTGCTCGATCCCCAGAACAGCGCGGTGATCGGCTTTGTCGTCGAAACGCAGTGCAGGTATCTTGCTCCGGTCGCATTTCCGCGCGCGATTGACGCGGCGCTCCGAGTGCGCAAGATCGGCACGTCAAGCGTGCGCTACGAAGTCGCGATCTTTGCGGAAGGCGCGGACTCTGCCAGCGCGCAGGGCCACTTCGTTCATGTGTATGTTGATCGCACAACCGGCAAGCCAACCCCGCTGCCGTCCGCGCTGCGGACTGCGCTGCACAGGATCGAAGTATGAGTTCGCCGCCGGTGAGCGCCCGAGGCGGAATTCTCGATCGGCGTCCGATTGGTAATCACGAAGTGGTTGACCACGCCATCGCCACGCGGCAGTCGATACGCGCGTTTCTTTCGACTCCTGTGCCGCGCAAAACGGTCGAGGAAATTCTGCAGTTGGCCGCGCGTGCGCCGTCGGGGACGAACACGCAGCCGTGGAAGGCCACTGTACTGACGGGGGCGGCAAAGCAGCGTCTGAGCGACGCGATCCTCGCTGTCTACAACGACGCCGATGAGCGCAAGCGGCACACCGAGGAATACGCTTACTACCCGATCCACTGGGTCGATCCGTACCTCGCACGACGGCGCAAGATCGGCTGGGACCTATATGGGCTGCTGGGCATCGGCCGTGCCGACAAGGAGAAGATGCACGCGCAGCATGGACGCAACTACATATTTTTCGACGCGCCGGTCGGCATCATCTTCACGATCGATCGCATCATGGAGCAGGGCAGCTGGCTCGATTTCGGCATGTTTCTGCAGAACGTGATGATTGCCGCGCGCGCGCGCGGACTCGATACGTGTCCACAGGCGGCGTTTACGCCGTTTCATCGCGTGATCGCGCGCGAGCTTGAGCTCGCCGAAGGCGAGATGGTGGTATGCGGCATGTCGCTCGGGTATGCCGACATGTCGAAGATCGAAAACACGCTGACAACGGAGCGCGAATCGGTATCCGGCTTCGCCCGCTTTAGAGAGAGCTAATGGCACATCGAATTGCAGTGATCGCCGGCGACGGCATCGGCAAGGAAACGGTTCCTGAAGGCTTACGCGCACTCGACGCAGCGGCGCGCAGATACTCGATCGATCTGCGCTTCGAGCACCATGACTTCGCAAGCTGCGACTACTACGCCAAGCACGGCGACATGATGCCGCCCGATTGGAAGGCTCGGCTCGAAGGCGCTGACGCCATTTTCTTCGGGGCGTGCGGTTGGCCGGCCACGGTGCCGGACCATGTATCGCTGTGGGGCTCGTTGATCAAGTTCAGGCGCGAGTTCGATCAGTACGTGAATTTGCGCCCCTGCAAGCTGATGCCCGGAATTCGCTCGCCGTTGGTCGACCGCAGCGGGAGGCCTTGGCCGCCCGAGGCGATCGACTTTGTCGTCGTGCGCGAGAACACCGAGGGCGAATACTCGTCGATCGGCGGCCGCATGTTCGCCGGTACCGAGCGCGAATTTGTGGTGCAGGAAACCGTGATGACACGGCACGGCATTGACCGCGCCCTGCGCTTCGCTTTCGACCTTGCCAGCAAACGCCCGAAAAAGCATCTGACGTCGGCGACCAAAAGTAATGGCATTTCGATCACGATGCCGTACTGGGATGAGCGAGTCGAAGAGATGACGAAGCAACATCCGATGGTGCGGGTCGACAAGTTCCACATCGATATCCTGACTGCACACTTCGTGCGAAATCCCGACTGGTTTGATGTCATCGTCGCGTCGAATCTGTTTGGCGACATACTGTCCGACCTCGGACCTGCGTGTACCGGCACCATCGGCATCGCGCCTTCGGCCAATCTGAACCCGGATCGCTCGGCGCCGTCGCTGTTCGAGCCCGTACACGGCTCGGCACCCGATATCGCGGGGCAAGGGATTTCAAATCCGATCGGGCAGATCTGGAGCGCGTCGATGATGCTCGACTGGCTGGGCCACGCCGACGCGGGCGGCGCCGTGCTGGCCGCGATCGAGTCGACGTTGGCCGCAGGCCCGAAGCATGCTCCGCTGACACGAGATATCGGCGGCACGGCGGCGACAGCCGACCTCGGCAAGGCAATCGCGGCAGCAATCTGAGGTCAGTCGACAGCGGACTGCCGATTGTTGGCAAGGCGTCGGCGCGGCGATACATTCTCAGCCGGCCCGGTTCGCATTTGAGGAGCGACGATGTGGATTGCACGCGGGTTGGTATCTGAATCCGGCGTCACCGAGCGCGCGGTGCACGCGGGCGTTGCACGGCTCGCAGATTCAATCATCGCGGTGGGTGGTGCACCGCTCGAAGTGATGCTTCCCGACGGCTCGCGAATCGGCTTCGGTAGGCCGGCGCGCGTCAAGCTCATCATCCGCGACCAGGCGACGCTGGCGCAGCTGGCCAATCCGACCATGGCGTCGCTGGCAGAGGCTTACGTGCAGGGTCGGATCGACGTGCACGGCGATCTGCTGGAGGCGGTCCCGCTGGCTGAGAAGCTGGCCAACGCGGGCGGCTCGTCGGTCGCCCACCGATTGGCTGGCATGTTGGCGCACGGTCCGGCACGTCACTCAGCGCGCCAGGACCGGGCAGCTATCAGCTATCACTATGACGTCGGCAACGAGTTCTACCGGCTCTGGCTGGACGAGAACATGGTGTATTCGTGCGCCTACTTCAGGACGGGTGACGAGTCGATCGACGACGCGCAGCGCGCCAAGCTCGATCACATCTGCCGCAAGCTCAGGCTCACGGCCGGGGATCGGTTCCTTGATGTCGGGTGTGGCTGGGGCGGACTGATCATGCATGCCGCGCGGCATTACGGCGTGCACGCCGTCGGCATTACGTTGTCGCAGAACCAGCTCGAGCTCGCGCGCGAACGGGTTCAGGCCGAAGGCCTTGCCGATAAGGTCGAAGTCTTGCTGCTCGACTATCGCGAGCTGCGTAGCCGCTTCGGTGCCGACCGGTTCGATAAGGTGGCCAGTGTCGGCATGTTCGAGCACGTCGGGCTCAAGAATCTGGGCCAGTACTTTGCATCGATCGCCGGCGTGTTGCGCGATCGCGGCCTTTTCTTGAACCACGGAATTACGTCGAGCGATCTGGACAATCGCGCGGTCGGTAGCGGTATCGGCGAGTTCGTTCACAAGTACGTGTTCCCGCATGGAGAGTTGCCGCATTTGCATCTGGCGACGCGCGAAATGGCGGCTGCCGGGCTGGAGATCGTCGATGTCGAATCGTTGCGCGCGCACTACGCAAGAACGCTCGAGCTCTGGTCGCGTCGCCTCGACGCACGCCTGGAGCAAGCGGCCCGGCTTGTCACCGATCAGACGCTGCGCATCTGGCGCGCGTATCTGGCGGGATGCTCCTACGGCTTCGCTCAGGGATGGATGTGCATCTATCAGCTGCTGGGTTCGCGCCAGATACGCCCGGGTGCAAGCGACGTTCCGTACACCCGCGACTACATGTATCGCTAACCGAAAGTTTGTGCGAGTCGAGTTTGCGCGAATCTAGTTTGCATGAACTAAGCACGCTAAGTGGCGGACCGACAAGCGTTAATCCCGATGGGAATCACCACGAAATTGCGCCCATCACGCGTAAAGCGCGGTTAGAATCGCCGCCCAAACGCTAGGACTGGCTACCAGAACACAAACACGGGAGACAGAAATGATCAACACACTCCGACCGTTGGCCGCGATTGCCGTTTCACTGGTAGCCGGCGTTGTCGCCGCGCAGACCTATCCGGTCAAGCCGGTGACGCTCGTCGTGCCGTTTACCGCGGGCGGGCCGACCGACACGGTCGCGCGCTCGCTCGGGCAGGCGATGACGAAGCCACTGGGGCAAACGGTCGTTGTCGAGAATGTCGGCGGCGCTGGCGGCACCGTCGGGGCGACGCGTGTAAAGAACGCAGCGCCCGATGGCTACACGGTGCTGCTGCATCACATCGGGATGTCGACCGCGCCCGCGCTGTATCGCAAGCTCGCGTACAACCCGCAGACCGACTTCGAGATGATCGGCTTGATCGTCGACGTGCCGATGACGATGATCGCGCGTTCGGATTTTCCGGCCAAGGATTTCCGCGAGTTCGTTGCCTACGCCAAGGCCAACAAAACCAAGATGAATATGGCGAATGCCGGGCTCGGGGCGGCGTCGCACTTATGCGGACTGCTGTTCCAGAGCGCCATTGAGACCGACTTTACGACCGTCCCATTTAAGGGCACGGCCGACGCGATGAACGCGATACTGGGCAAGCAAGTCGATTTTCTGTGCGATCAAACCACCAATACAACCGGCCAAATCAAAGCCGGTACCGTGAAGTCCTACGCTGTCACCAGCGCGAAGCGCGTGCCGACATTGCCTGACCTGCCAACGATGCAGGAAGCGGGGATACCGGGCTTTGAAGTGGGTATCTGGCATGGGTTGTATGCCCCCAAGGGCACGCCGAAGGCCGCGGTCGATAAACTTGTTGCTGCGGTGCAGGAAGCGTCGAAGGACGCGGACTTTCGGAGGCGGATGAGCGAACTCGGTGCGACCGTGTATCCGGTCGATCGAATCGTCCCTGCCGCATTGGCGTCTCAGCTAAAAAGCGAAATCGAAAAATGGGGCCCGATCATCAAGAAGGCGGGCGTTTACGCCGATTAACAAGGCGTAGGTCCGGGTTGAATCGTGGTCTGCTTGTGGATCGCGAGTAGTTGGGGAGTGAGCGTTCGATCGGACGCTCACAGCAGTGGGCTGAAGTGGGAGGGGAAGTTGCGTTCAATCGTCGCGTGGATGATCGGAAGTTGTGTGCTTGCCGCGGCCGCGGTCGTGCCGGCGAATGCGGCAGACGCAACATCGAAGCCGGACGCCAAGTCCCAGCCCGCTAAGACCATCAGCCAGGCCAAAGCCACGAACCGGGTGCGCGGGACGATCCCGGCCGGCCGCGCGCCGATCAAATCGACTCGCAAAAGGCCATTAATCACGTACGTCGTGCCTTCCGAAGGACATCTGGCCGGCCTGCACCGCGGCGAAGATCCATTGGACCTGAGATCCTCGGTC
This sequence comes from uncultured beta proteobacterium, assembly GCA_963824935.1. GTDB lineage: Bacteria > Pseudomonadota > Gammaproteobacteria > Burkholderiales > Burkholderiaceae_F > JACCZX01. The sequence continues at coordinate 169,729 of CAWGRF010000030.1, forward strand.
GTGCTGGTCGTGGACCAGGACACGGACGAGGTGCTGTTCGAGAAAAACAAGGACGCGATCCTGCCGATTGCCTCGCTCACCAAGTTGATGACCGCGCTGGTCACCGTAGAAGCCAATCTGCCGCTCGGCGAAGAACTGGAAGTGACGCAGGACGAACTGGTGCGCGCGCGTAGCCGGTCAAATCTGCGACCCGGATTCGAACTGACGCGCAGCACCGCGCTGCATCTGGCGCTGATGTCGTCGGAAAATCGCGCGGCCCAGTTGCTGGGACGCACATATCCCGGCGGCGTTGCAAGATTCGTCGAAGCAATGAATGCGAAGGCGCGATTGCTCGGCATGGACGACTCACATTTTGCCGATCCGACCGGCCTCTCGCCTGAGAACCGCTCGAGCGCACGCGATCTGGTACGCCTTGTGAAGGCTGCGTACGAGCACGAGGTCATTCGCGAGTACTCGGTGAGCGGCGAGCTCGAGTTGCCGGTCGGCAAGCGCACCGTGCGCTATGGCAACACGAATCGTCTAACCGATAACCCCGACTGGGACATCGGTCTGCAAAAGACCGGCTACATTTCCGCCGCAGGGCGTTGCCTGGTGATGCAGGCGGTCATCGAGGGCAAGCGCGTGGTCATGGTGTTTCTCGATTCAGTCGGAAAGCACTCGCGAATTGGCGATGCGCAGCGGATGCGCGCGTTTCTCGAATCGGCTGGAATTTCAAAAGTAAGAGCGGCGCCCGAGCCCGCGCGGAGCGCCTTGTAATTCATCTGGTCGCCGTGTCCGGCGACTGATCTCGTGCGAACCCGAGGCCGGCCGAAATCTTGCCGGCGGTTTGCAGCAGCTCCGCAATCCACTCATCCTGCATGCGCTCGGCGGGCGCGGACACCGACAGCCCTGCTACCAGCCGCCCCGAATCGTCGCGTATGCCGGCAGCGATGCAGCGCACGCCAACTTCCAGCTCTTCATTGTCGCGCGCATAGCCGCGCGTACGCACCATCGACAGCTCGCGCTCCAGCTTGCTGATATCGGTCAGACTGTTGCGCGTGTGGCCAGCCAGACCGGTGCGCGTCGCATACGCACGGATCAAGCGCGCGTCGTCCAGCGCAAGGAACAACTTCCCGCTCGAGGTCAGATGCAGCGGCGCGCGCCCGCCGATCGCACGCACCACCTGCATGCCGGATCGTTCGCTGTACGAACGATCGACATAGACGATCTCATCGCCCTGCCGCACCGACAGGTTGACTGTCTGCCCGGTGCGTTTGTGCAGTTCGCGCATTGGCTCGAGCGCGGCCTCGCGCACCGACAAGCGGGCCTTGACCAGGTTGCCAAGTTCGAGCAACCGCATTCCAAGCCGATACGAGCCCGGTGTCTCGGCGCGATCGACATAACGTCCGACCACGAGGTCATTTAAGATTCGATGCGCCGTCGAGGGGTGAAGGCCGGTCGACCGAGCCAGTTCCTTCAGACTTACGGGATCGGAGTGCAGGGCCAGCGCATCGAGCAGCGCCATCATGCGCTCCATGACCTGAATCGCGGTGGGATCTCGGACTGCCCCTGGCGATGAGTCCCGGGTTGGAGTTGGTAGGGTTGTGCGGCGCGGCATCGTCAGCGTTTTATATCACGATACAAAAAATCCGGACCCGGCGAGCGCACGATGAGAGTCGGACTGTTTGTGACCTGCTTGATCGATGCGATGCGACCGGAGATCGGCTTTGCCGCGATCAAATTGCTCGAAGACGCCGGATGTGAAGTGTCGGTGCCGCTTGCTCAAACATGCTGCGGCCAGCCTGCGTACAACTCCGGCGATGCGATGGACGCGCGCGAACTGGCGGTAAAGACACTGAACGAGTTCGAGCCGTTTGAATACGTCGTCGTGCCGAGCGGTTCATGCGCCGGACAGATCAAGGTTCATTTTCCAAGCCTGTTGCGAAGCGATCCGCCACTGCGTGCACGGGCCGAACGGCTGGCTGCCAGAACGTATGAGCTGACCGACTTTCTGGTCCACGTTGCGCCGCGCCGGAGCGAGCGCACTGTGCCCTGCGGCCGCATTACTTATCACGATTCGTGCAGCGGCCTGCGCGAGCTGGGCATCAAGAAGCAGCCACGCACGTTGCTCGCTGAGGCCGGCGTCCAGGTGACCGAGATGAAGGACTGCGAACAGTGCTGCGGCTTTGGCGGCACATTTGCAATCAAGTACGGCGACATCTCGGGCGCGATCGTCGACGAAAAGTGCCGCCACATTCAGGCGACCGGCGCAGATGCGGTGGTGCTTGGTGACCTGGGGTGCATGCTGAACATTGAAGGCAGGCTACGGCGCATTGGCGACAACAAGACGCGCGTGCTGCACGTTGCCCAAGTTCTGGCGGGAGAAGCGTAGTGCAGGTCCAGTCGATGCACTTCAAGCAGCGCGCGGGTCAGAAGCTGGCTGATGCGCGCCTGCAGAAGAATCTGAAAAAGCTCGCCGACAAGTTTGTCACCGCTCGGTCTGCCGCAATTGTCGAGCTCGACGATTTCGAAGCGACGCGCGACGCGGCGGTCGAGCGTCGCAACCGCGTGCTGGCGCATCTCGATCTGTGGCTGCAAACCTTTGAGCGCAATGCGATCGCGCGCGGCGCGACCGTGCTGTATGCCGAAACGCGGGAGGAAGCGGCGCGATTGATCGTTGAGGTCGCGGTGAAGCACGGCGTGCGCAAGGTCACCAAGTCGAAGTCGATGGTGTCCGAGGAAATTGGGCTCAATCACGCGTTCGAAGCCGCCGGTGTCCGGACGGTTGAAACCGACCTTGGCGAATACATCCTGCAAATCAACGATAACGAAGCACCATCGCACATCATTGCGCCGGTGATTCACAAGGACAAGGAAGAGATCTCCGACTTGTTCGCACGCTCGCACGCAACCACGCGCAAGACTGAAATCACGCAGCTCACGCGCGAAGCCCGTGACGTATTGCGCGGTCACTTTCTGACGGCCGACATGGGCCTGACCGGCGCCAATTTTTTGATTGCCGAAACCGGCTCCGCGGCGATCGTGACCAACGAGGGCAACGAAGGAATGTGCACGATCATGCCGCCGAAAGTGCATGTCGTGCTCGCCGGCATCGAGAAATTGCTGCCGACCCTCGAGGATCTCGCGACGTTAATGCGACTGTTGCCGCGCTCGGCGACCGGGCAGCAGATCTCGAATTACCTGTCGATCCTTACCGGACCACGGCGCGCAGGCGAGGTCGACGGTCCTGAGCACATGGTCTACGTGCTGCTCGACGGCGGTCGCACCGGATTGCTCGGTGACGAGTTCCAAGAGATGCTGCGCTGTATTCGATGCGGAGCGTGCATGAATCACTGCCCGGTGTATCAAAAGGTAGGCGGCCACGCGTACGGGTGGGTGTATCCGGGGCCGATGGGTTCGGTGCTAACACCGAACTACGTCGGCATCGAGAACGCTATTGACCTGCCGCAGGCAGCGACGTTTTGCAATCAGTGCAGCGTCGTGTGTCCGGTGAAGATTCCATTGCCAGAGTTGATGCGCAAGTTGCGCGAGGCGCAATGGGAACGCCGTCTGCGCCCATGGTACGAAAGAGCCGGGATGGCGATCTGGGCATTCACCGCGAAGCGTCCGGCGCTCTACGACCTCGCCACCAAAATCGCCGTGCGAGTACTCAATTGGATGGGCGGTCGCGAGCGGCGCATTCGTTCATTGCCAATGGGCGCAGGCTGGACCGTGAGTCGGGATTTCACGGCGCCGGCTGGCCGGACATTTCGCGAGTTGTATCGGGAGCGCAGTGCTCGGATCGTCAGCCGAGCACGCGCGAGTAGCGGCCACCTGCTGAGCGATATAGCGCAAGCGAATCGACACGCCAGTGGATTGGCGGCGCAATAGGCTGAGGCTCGAAGCGCCGGACTCCTCGCAGCAGCGTTACGTGCGGTGCAAACGGCCGCTGATCGTATTCGACGCTTAACCGATCGAGCGTCCCTCGCAGTTGACGAGCAAGGGCAAGCAGTGCCGCGGGCGATTCTCTAGCCGTATCAGCACCTGCCCATACGACGCCCGCTTCGGCAAACGATCCGAGCGTGTCGAGCTGCCAGACAAACGGCTGGAAGCGCAGCTTCGCGGCCGCATCGGCAACCGCGAAAGCGTCATCGTCAGCCAGATCGCCGATAAACGCGAGCGTCAGATGCAGGTTGTCGATTCGTGTGGCCCGGCGATGCTTGACGCTGCGCCGGATTCTGTCCGACAGCGCAGCCAGCGCTACGCGCGTTGAATCGTCGGGCCAGACGGCGACAAAGCTGCGCATCCGCGTTTGCGGATTGCGTCGACGCACTCCGCGACCAGTTGAGGCCCCGCATATATGAAGCCGGTGTAAAGCTGCACCAACGACGCGCCCGCCTGCATCTTTTCCACGGCGTCAGCGCCGTTCATGATGCCGCCGACGCCGATGATCGGCAGCGCGCCATGCAAATGGCGCGACAGCAGATGTACGACCTGGGTCGCGCGCTCGGTCAACGGACGACCCGACAAGCCACCAGCTTCGTCGGCGTGCGTTTGACCCCGTACTGGGTCGCGCGCAACGGTCGTGTTTGTTGCGATTACCGCATCGGCGCCGTGCTCGACCAATGTGTCGGCTATCTCGGGCACCGATTCATCCGCAACGTCCGGTGCGATCTTAACGGCGAGCGGCACGCGCTTGCCATGGCGGTCTTGCAGCCGCTTGCGTTCTTCGGTCAGGCCGGTCAGCAGCGTCGCAAGCTGCCGCGCGCTCTGCAATGAGCGAAGATCTTTCGTATTTGGCGACGAGACGTTGACCGCCACATAGTCTGCGTCGTCGTACACGCGGCGAAGGCACGTGCGATAGTCGTCCAACGCGCGTTCGATCGGCGTGTCGGCGTTCTTACCGATATTGAGCCCAACAATGCCACCGCGGTCGCGAAACGCTTGCTGCCGACGCACGTTGTCGATAAACCGTTCGACGCCCTCGTTGTTAAACCCCATCCGGTTAATCACGGCGCTCGAATCAACTAGACGAAAAACCCGGGGCTTGGCGTTGCCCGGCTGCGCCCGCGGCGTCACGGTGCCCGCTTCGATGAAGCCGAAGCCCAGAGTTCCCAGCGCATCGATGTTGGCGGCCGACTTGTCCAGCCCTGCGGCGAGCCCGACCGGGTTGGGGAACCTCAGCCCCATCACATCGACCGGCAGTGGATCGATGTGCCTGGCGACGAAGCGCGCGACGCCGAGCGCATCGGCTCGTTGCAATGTTGCCAACGTCAGTTCGTGCGCACGCTCGGGATCGAGCGAGAACAACAGCGGACGCACGAGTTTGTAAAGCACACCCCGATTTTACGAGGCGACGTCGCTTTGCCTCTCCCAGCGGCCGTTCTTCAGCATTTCGACTGGGCGAAACGTGGCCTTGTAGGCCATCTTCGGGCTATCGGCGATCCAGTAGCCCAGGTACAAATAGGGCAGCGATAGCGCTCTGCATTGCTCGATCTGCCACAGAATGTTGTAAGTGCCGTAGCTTGTGGCTACTTCGTCCGGATCGAAGAACGTGTACACCGATGAGAGCCCGTCGTTCAACACATCGATGATCGAGATCATGCGCAAGGTTCCGATACCATCCACGCCGCGCGGCGCAGGATCACGAAACTCGACCAGCCTGGTGTTGACCTTGCTCTGCAGAAGGAACTGCGAATACTGCTCGCGACTGTCATTGTCCATGCCACCGCCCGCGTGACGCGTCGACTGATAGCGCAGGTACAGATCGTAGTGCTCGTGATCGAATGCCAGCGATGCCACCCGTGATGTCAGTGCGCGATGCCTTAGCCAGGCGCGCCGCTGTGTGCGATTGGCTTCGAACTCCGCGACCGGGACGCGCACCGGGACGCACGCGCGGCAACCGTCGCAATACGGCCGATACGTGAAGATGCCGCTGCGGCGAAACCCCATCTTGACGAGCTCGCTGTAGACGTCGGCATTGATCAGGTGCGCTGGCGTAGCGACCTGCGAGCGTGCTTGCCGATGCTCAAGATAGCTGCACGGATACGGCGCCGTTGCGTAAAACTGCAACGCCGAGAATGGCAGTTCCTTGAGATTGGCCACGTCAGTTGGTACGAGTCGATGTCCGCTTAATCGGCTTAAGAGCACAAATCTAAAAGCGCAAATCGGCTAACAGCGCGTTCAGCGGACCCTTTGCGTACGCCTCCCAGTCGATCGGCGCAGCCCGCACCGATGTCGTCAAATGTTCAACAAACTCCCGACGCGAGATCTCGCGAGCTCCGAGTGAGGCGAGGTGCCGCGTGTTCTGCTGGCAGTCTATCACTCGCACTCGCTCATTACGCAACAACTGCACGAGTGCGGCAAGCGCGATCTTCGAAGCATCGGCCACACGCGAAAACATCGATTCACCATAGAACATCCGCCCGAGCGCGACACCGTACAGGCCTCCGGCCAGACGTTGATCGATCCAGGTTTCGATCGAATGAGCCAGACCGCGCCGGTGCAGCTCCGTGTACGCGCGCGCTACGTTGTCGGTAATCCAGGTACCTGCGCCGTCGTCGCGCGGCTGTGCGCACGCGAGAATGACGTCGTCGAAGGCACGATCGAGCCGCAGTTCGATCGATGCGTTGCCCGCTGCCGCGCGTAGCGTCTTTGCGAAGCTGCGCGAGACTCTCAATTCGTCGGTAAACAACACCATGCGCGGATCGGGTGCCCACCATAAGACGGGCTCATCTTCCGAATACCAGGGGAAAATTCCTTGCGGGTACGCGGCCAGCAGGCGCTCGACGGTTAACTCCGCGCTTGCCGCGAGTAAGCCGTTGGGCGTATCCAGGGCAGCTGAGACCGGCGGAAACGGCTGACCTGGCGCAAGCCACGGAATCATGCGCGCACTGCGGTTTGAGACGGTGCAGCTGCGGCAATCGAACGTGTATAGGTGCCGAACTCGCCGCGTGCGCGGTCGGCAAAATAGAGCTGCAGCGTTACAGACACCGTGCGAAAGGCGATTTCGTCCCACGGCATCTCGTGCTCGTGAAACAGTCGCGCTTCAAGACTCTCGGCCCCGATGGTAAACACGGTATCGAGTAGGTCAGCACGAAAAAAAATATGGACTTGCTGCACGTGCGGCACATCGATCATCGAAAACAGCGGCCCTAGGGACACGCGCGCGCCGGCTTCTTCAAGGGTTTCACGCACCGCGCCATCGCCCGTGGTTTCGCCGAGCTCCATGAAGCCGGCGGGCAACGTCCATTTGCCCAGGCGCGGCTCAATCGCGCGTTTGCACAGCAAGACTTGCTCGCCCCAAACCGGAATCGTGCCAACGACCGGCCGGGGATTCACGTAATGCACGGCACCGCAGCGATCGCAGCAATCACGGCGGCGATTGTCTCCGGGTGGAATGCGGAACGACGTGGTGTGGCCGCAGATCGAGCAATACATCAGATACAAATGAAAAGGGCGGGCACATTGCCCGCCCTTCGTACCTTACACGCTCTTAACGGACGCTACCGCGGCGAAACAGGTTGACGATCGCCAGCAGAATGATGGCGCCGAGTAGCGAAACGACCAGTGCGCCTAAGCTGAAGGCGTCTTGATTGATGGTCGGCACACCTACCAACGGAGAAATCAGCCAGCCGCCGAGCATCGCGCCGACAATGCCGACAATGATGTTCAGAAAGACTCCCTGCTGCGCATCGGTGCGCATAATCATGCTCGCTACCCAGCCGATCAAACCCCCGACCACCAGCCAAATGATGAAATTCATGTTTCGCTCTCCCGGGTTAATGTGGCATGCAGCGGCGAAGAGTTTGCCACACCCAGGGCACGTTTCCCACCAGCCTGACAGACGGCAAACACCTACGATGCGCCATGCGCGCAATTATCATTCCACATCATGGCGCTGACGCAACTGTGGCTCTCTCCGTTTGGACTCGTCAGCATCGTTTTCGGGCTGCTCGGCGCGCTTCTTCTTCTTTCCGGACTCGCTGCACTTATCCGGTTGAGACCGTTTCGATTTGTTGGGCGAACGATCTTCGCGCTGCTGTTACTGGCAGTTGGCGCGCTGGCAGCAACTATCGCGATCGGTACCCACGGTTACACGGCTTTCACGCGTGAGGATGTTGCAGCCACCTTGCTCGTGCAGCCGACCGGGCCGCAGCGATTTACCGCAACCGTGCGCTTTCCGGATTTGCGCGAAGTAAAGTTCGAGCTTGCCGGGGATGAGGTCTATGTTGACGCGCAAATCCTCAAGTGGAAGCCGATAGCCAATAGGTTCGGTTTGCATACTGCTTACGAGCTCGATCGCATCGCGGGGCGCTATCGATCGATCGAGCACGAACGCGCAGCGACGCGCACGATGTTCCCGCTGGCTCGTGACAAGCCGCTCGATCTTTTCGACCTGCGACGGCGGTACACGTTTCTAGCGCCGCTGCTTGACGCCGAATATGGATCCGCGAGCTACGCCGCGGTGTCGCAGCCGGCAGAGATCGAACTGCGCGTTTCGACCACTGGCCTGCTAATGCGCGAAATCAAACCTGCTGCCCAGTAGCCGAGCCTCGGTGATGAGCCCGTGCCTTGTGGTCGTTGCGAAGCAGCCAGAGCGCGGCACCGTGAAAACGCGGATCGCTGCAACGATCGGCGACGATCGAGCGGCCGAGTTGTACCGATGCGCATTGCACGATACGTTGGCCTTGGCAACGTCGATTGCAGACGTCGCGCACGCGGTCAGCTACAACCCGCCGACAGATGCGGGGCGGCGCTACTTCGAGCGTGCGGCGCCAACGTTCGTGCTGCTTCCGCAACAAGGTGCCGCGCTCGGTGAGCGCTTGAGCGGCACGTTTGCGCGCCTGACGCAACGCTACAGCCCTGTCGTGTCGATCGGAAGCGATAGCCCGGACTTGCCCGCAACCTTCATCCAGCGTGCGTTTGATCTGCTGCAAGCGCAGGCAGATGTTGTGCTGGGTCCGGCCGACGACGGCGGCTACTACCTCCTGGGCATGTGCTCGATGCAACCAACACTGTTCGAGCGCATTGACTGGAGCACAAGAGTTGTCGCGCAGCAAACGCGTGCCAGGGCCGCTGCCGCCCACCTACATCTCGCGGATCTACCGACGTGGCACGATCTCGATACCGTTGACGATCTGCGAGCGCTGGTTGCGCCAGGCGCACCGTTGACGCGCGCATTTGTCGCAGGACTGAGTGCAAAGGAGACCCACCATGAAGAGGTGTAATCGATGAAAACACGGGCAGCAGTCGCGTGGAAGGCTGGTGCGCCGCTCACGATCGAGTCGGTGGAACTCGGTTCGCCGCGCGAGGGCGAAGTGTTAGTGGAAGTGAAAGCCACAGGCATCTGTCACACGGACTACTACACCTTGTCGGGCGCCGATCCGGAAGGAATTTTTCCATCGATCCTCGGCCACGAAGGCGCAGGTGTAGTACTCGAAGTCGGTGCAGGTGTGACTTCACTGAAGCGGGATGATCACGTCATTCCGCTCTACACGCCCGAGTGCCGGCAGTGCAAGTTCTGCTTGTCGCGCAAGACCAATTTGTGCCAGGCGATCCGAGCGACGCAAGGTAAAGGCCTGATGCCCGACGGCACGTCGCGCTTTTCGATCGACGGTCAGCCGATCTTGCACTACATGGGAACGTCGACCTTTGCCAATCACGTTGTGGTGCCGGCGATCGCGCTGGCGAAGATCCGCGAAGACGCGCCGTTCGACAAGGTCTGTTACATCGGCTGCGGCGTCACGACCGGTGTCGGCGCTGTGCTTTTTACCGCGAAGGTGGAGACCGGCGCCAACGTCGTTGTATTCGGCCTGGGCGGCATCGGCCTGAATGTGATCCAGGGCGCGAAGATGGTGGGTGCCGCTCGCATTATCGGCATCGATGTGAATCCCGCGCGGGAGAAACTCGGCCGGAAGTTCGGCATGACGCACTTCATCAACCCAGCCAACACCGATAACGTTGTCGATGCCATCGTGCAGCTGACTGATGGCGGCGCCGATTACAGCTTCGAATGCATTGGCAACGTGACGACGATGCGCCAAGCGCTGGAATGCTGTCACAAGGGGTGGGGCCAGAGCATCATCATCGGCGTCGCCGCTGCTGGACAGGAGATCAGTACGCGCCCGTTTCAACTAGTGACCGGGCGGGTATGGAAAGGCACCGCCTTTGGCGGCGCGCGCGGCCGTACCGATGTACCGCGCATTGTCGACTGGTATATGGAAGGCCGCCTTAACATCGACGATCTGATCACACATCATCTGCCACTCGAGCGCATTAACGACGGCTTCGATCTGATGAAGCGCGGAGAATCGATTCGAAGCGTCGTTGAGTTCTGACGGTGGCGCCGCTCGAGGTCCTGAGCGAACACGGCTGCTTCGGTGGCCGGCAGTTTTTTTATCGGCATCGCTCAAGCGAGATCGGTCTGCCGATGCGGTTCGCACTGTTCATGCCGCCGCGAGTACCGGACGCTGAGCTGCCGCTGCTGATGTTTCTCGCAGGGCTTACCTGCACCGAAGAAACGTTCACGATCAAAGCGGGGGCGCAGCGCGTGGCGGCCGAACTCGGCATCGCTCTTCTGATGCCGGATACGAGTCCGCGCGGCGCCAATATTCCGGGTGAATCCGACAGCTGGGATTTCGGCGTCGGCGCCGGGTTTTATCTCGACGCGACACGTGAGCCCTGGTCCAAGCACTGGCGCATCGAAAGCTATCTGATGCGCGAGTTACTGCCGCTTGTGATCGATACATTCGCGATCGATTCGGCGCGTGTCGGCATCTTGGGCCATTCGATGGGTGGCCACGGCGCGTTGACCCTTGCGCTTAAATACCCTGGCAGATTCAATTCCGTATCCGCCTTCGCGCCGATCGCCGCGCCGATGCGCGCACCGTGGGGACGCAAGGCATTCGCCGGCTACCTGGGCGACGACACGGCCACGTGGGCAGATCATGATGCAAGCGAATTGATGACGCGCCAGAATGAGGTCCCCGTATCCGCAAGGTATTCTGATCGATCAGGGACGCGCCGATCAATTTCTGACGGAACAGTTGCATCCCGAGGCCCTGGAGGTTGCGTGCCGCAGGGCAGGGCAGCCGCTAACGCTTCGCTTTCACGAAGGCTACGATCACAGCTATTACTTCATCTCGACCTTCGTCGAAGACCATCTGCGTTTTCATCACGCAAGAATGCGGCGTTCCTGACCGCTCAGTTTCGATCGAGAATGTACTTCGCGGCGATCTTCAGATCGTCGACAAACGCCGCGTACTCCGCGTCACGCGTCTCCGGCAATACGCGCAGCAAATAAGACGGATGGACCGTCACCAACACCCGAGCCGCCGACGCGATCTCGTCTGCGGGCTCGAGCAGCCGGCCTCGATTCGCAAGGATCGGCAGCGCGCGTCCTAGCACTGCTCGCGCTGCGGTCGCGCCGAGCGCAACGATCAGATGCGGTTGAACGGTGGCCAACTCGCTTTCGTACCACGGACGGCACGCGGCAATTTCAAGCTCGGCTGGCTTCTTGTGCAAACGGCGCCTGCCACGCAGTTCGTACTTGAAATGTTTGACCGCATTGGTGACATACACGTCCCGGCGGTCGATGCCAGCGTCTGCCAAGGCACGATCGAGCAATTGCCCTGCCGGGCCTACGAACGGCCGGCCCGCCAAATCTTCCTGGTCACCCGGTTGTTCACCCACCAACATCAAGCGTGTCGGCGCTGTACCTTCGCCCGGCACCGCTTGCGTTGCATGCCGCCATAGCGAACAGTTGCGACACTGATTCAGTGCCGCGCGCTGCTCTTCACCAGCGCCAACATCCGCGGTTGGTATGACGAGGTTGGCCTGCACTCCGATCCCACTGTCAAAGCAGTGGTTCGGTGCGTGCAAGTGCAATGCCCGAAGCAGTGACCTGGTCGGCTACAGCGATGCACGAATCACGCCGACCGCGATACCTTCGATTGCGAGCGGCTCGCGCCTGAGGTCGACGACAATCGGCCCGAACTCCGGGTTCTCGGCGATCAACTCGGCGCGTGCCCCGCGCAACTTCAAGCGCTTGACGGTGACTTCATCGCCCAACCGCGCAACGACTACCTGGCCCGAGCGCGCTTGCGGTTGCTTATGCACGGCGAGCCAGTCGCCGTCCAGAATACCGGCGTCACGCATACTCATCCCGCGCACCTCGAGCAAGTAATCCGCGTGCGGTTTGAATGTCGCCGGATCGATGGCGGCAGTGGTGATTACATTTTCCTGCGCAAGAATAGGGCTGCCTGCCGCCACCCTGCCGATCAACGGCAAGCCGCTCTCCTGCGCTGCCAGCATAAGCTCGCGCACGCTGTCCTTCAGTCGAATGCCGCGCGAAGTGCCGGCGACCAGTTCGATCAGCCCTTTTTTCTGTAATGCCTGCAGATGCTGCTCAGCGGCATTCAGCGAACGAAAGCCGAACGCCTGGGCAATTTCATCACGCGTCGGCGGCGCGCCACTCTCAGTGAGGGTTTGCCGGATGAATTCGAGGATTTCTGTCTGACGCGGGGTCGGATCTGATGCTGCCGGAAGTACGGAGTGAGGATTCATGGCGTATCGACCAATGACCTGAGGTACTGGCAATATATACAGTGCTGGATGGAATAGCAAGGGCTGCGAGCGTGGTCGTTGCCATGCATGGGAAGAGATGCCGTGGCACAGTTCGCCAATGGACATCGCCCCCATGCCCTCAGGTTTGGGAAACGGAGCGCGGCGTCCGTCAGAAAGCGTCTAGGTCCCTGACATGTCCAAAGCCCCCGACTTCGACATCGCTGCGGCACACAAGTACTTCGCCGCGCACTGTTTCAACCGCGCGTGGGACTTGATCGACAAAGAATCTCGCTCTGCCGAAGAGGACCGGTTGATGGTCGCGCTCAATCAGGCCAGCATCTACCACTGGATGCAGCGGCCCGATTGCGAAGACGAAAAACTCTCGATCGGATACTGGCAAGCCTCACGGATTCAAGCGCTTCTTGGAAATGCTGCGGAATCGCGAACGCATGCGCAGACGGCGTTGAGTTTCAGTCGCGATCTCGCTCCGTTTTATCTTGGGTATGCGTATGAAGCGTTGGCGCGGGCGGAAGCGGTCGCAGGCAACCGCGCCGCGGCGGCAGAGTACATCGCAAAGGCAAGGGAACAGGTGGCAAGGGTCAGCGAAGCGGATGACCGTAGCGCGCTCATTAAAGACCTAGACTCAATTTGAGGTCTTGTGCGACGATTTCATCGTGATAGACTTCTTCGCCATCCAGGTTGAGTCGGCCAGCGCAGCGAACCATCGCGCCTCTGAGCCGGCAGCGTTGCCGGAACGTCCGATTCCGCGCTCGGCTTCTTAAACCCACTGTTCAGCCGCACGAAGCGGACGTAATCCGAATTTTTTCAGACACCCTCTGTGTCTTATTTGCCGCGCGCAGCGATGACGGGCGCGGCAAGGCTAAGACTAATTGAGGCAGTTGGCATAACTCCGTTTGGAGCTGATGAATACTCGCGAGGCCAAGCTTGTTCTTGAGGTGGCGCTACTGACCGCCGAGCAACCCTTATCGGTGTCCGATTTGCGCCTTTTGTTCGCCGATGAAGTAAACGCCGACTCGGTGCGCGTTCTGCTCGACGAGTTGCGCGCCGACTGGGCGGGTCGTGGATTGCAGCTTGTGGCGCTGGCTTCAGGATGGCGTTTTCAAAGTGCGGCGGCGATGCGTCCGTATCTCGATCGATTGAATCCCGAGCGTCCGCCAAGATATTCGCGTGCAGTGCTCGAAACACTGGCCATCATCGCGTATCGGCAGCCGGTAACGCGCGGTGACATCGAAGAGCTGCGCGGAGTAACGACGTCGGGTCCTGTTATCAGGATCCTCGAAGAGCGCGGCTGGATCGAAACCGTCGGCTATCGCGAGGTACCCGGCAGACCCGCGCTGTTCAGGACCACGCGTGAATTTTTGGATGATCTCGGTCTGCGTTCGCTGGACCAGCTGCCACCACTACGAAACGGCGATGAGATTCCGGCCGAGTTCGAATTGCAATTAGGCGATGCCGCAATCGCTGGACCGGCGGAGGATGCGCCGACTGCGGCTGTCGTATCGCAGCCTTCAAACAGTGAACCAATTGACTCATCAACTCCCTTGCGACCCACGTCTTGATGAACGCCCCCACACCCCCTGACGAACAACTGCCGGCCGAGCCCGCATCACAAGCGCTGGACGAACTGACTCCGTCACGTGCCGATGGCGAGCCGAGCAACGGCGATGCTGACGACATCGACGCGGTTGCCTCCGATGCGAACAGCGACGACGAGCGCTTGCCGGATGGCAACACGCGCGGTCCACGCCGCGGCCGGCGTCGCCGCGGTCGAGGCGGTAACCGTGGCGAACGGTCCGAGAGCGCGGGTGCCGCACAGGATGGCATTGCCGCTGCTCCCGCTGGCCCGCCTCCCCCGCTCGCAGGAGAAGGTGACGACATCAATCCTGCCGCCATGGCTGACTCCGCGCTATCGCGCGAGTTGCTTGAGCGGGGACGCCGCGCCGCCAAGCAGACGCAGCTCGCACAGTCGGACAAGCTGCACAAAGTGCTGGCCGATGCGGGCATCGGATCGCGGCGCGATATGGAAGAAATGATCATCGCCGGCCGAGTGTCGGTTAATGGAGAGCCGGCGCACATCGGGCAGCGGGTGTTGGCAAGCGATCAGGTTAGGGTGAACGGCAAGCCCCTGGCGCGCAAAGCGGCCGGACGTGCACCGCGCGTGCTGCTGTATCACAAGCCCGCGGGTGAAGTCGTCACGCAGGACGATCCGGGGGAACGGCCAACTGTGTTTGAGAAGTTGCCGAAAGTTTCCGGAGGGCGCTGGGTTGCTGTGGGCAGACTCGATCTGAATTCCGAAGGTCTGCTGATCTTCACCACTTCGGGTGAGCTTGCTAACCGCCTGATGCATCCGCGGTATGAAGTCGAGCGCGAATACGCCGTGCGAGTGCTCGGCGAAGTCACAGATGATCAGCGGCGGCAATTGCTCGATGGCGTGGAATTGCAAGACGGTCCCGCGAAGTTCTTGCGGGTCGATGAAGCAGGTGGTGAGGGAGCCAATCGGTGGTATCGAGTGGCCATCGGCGAAGGACGGAATCGCGAAGTGCGACGAATGTTCGAAGCGATCGGGCTAACCGTGAGTCGACTGATTCGCATTCGCTATGGCGCGATTCAGTTACCGCGAGGGCTGGCGCGCGGTCGATATCAAGAGCTGGCCCCGGAGTGGGTGCAGGCATGGGTGCACGATCTCGGCATCGGCCTGGAAGAAATTCGGCAGCGCCAGGCTTCTTCCGAGGGCAACCGCGGCGGTCGCGGCAGAGGAGGGCGCCCCCAAGGCGGCCGCGAGGGCTGGGGTTCCGGAGGCCGCCCGTATGGGCAGAACTATGGCCAGGGGTACGGATCGGGCAACGGGCCTCCGAACACCGGTCAAAACCAAGGGCAAGGTCAGGGCCGGGGTAGGCAGCAGGGCAACCGCCCCTCCCGCCAGCCGGATCCGTTGACCAGCAGCGTTACGTACATTGCCGCCGGCCACGGGCTCCCGAACAACGGGCGGCCGGCCCGATTCAAGCGGGGCAAACCGCCGCGCAGTTACTAGAAACCGCCGCAGCTAGGAGAGAGTCTCATTCAGAGCGGCGGACATCTTGCCGCTTGTTGCATCGAGGCCAAGCCCCATATAATCCGCGCTGGCCGAATCGCCTGCCTTAAATTTCACAGGCTTCGGTGGCATGATGCGCGCGGCGGTGTAAGCGGAAGTGAGGCATGCAAGCCTGTTAGAAGAACAACAGAGCGGTTAAAAGTGGGCTTTACGGCCCATTTTTTATTTCCGGGCCTGCGATGCGGACCGCCGGAATAGCGGAGCAAGTATGGCGGGAGTGACGAGCGGTTTGTATCAGACGGTCGAGCGCACGGTCGGTGGATTCGGCTATGAGTTGGTGGATGTTGAACGGCTGGGCGGTGGGCTGCTGCGCGTGACACTGGATGCGGCCGGAGGCGTTGGGTTGGACGACTGCGAACGCGTTAGCCGACAGCTGTCGCATCTGTTTGCAGTTGAGAATGTGGATTATCAGCGGCTCGAAGTATCGTCGCCGGGTCTGGACAGGCCGCTGAAGCGAGCGGGTGATTTTGCTCGCTTTGTCGGTCAAGAGATCGACGTGCAGTTGTTCGCGCCGTTGCCTGCCGCCGGCGGCCGCAAGCGACTGCGCGGTCGGTTGCTGCAATTGATCGGCGGCGCGGGTTGCGAGCGGATGCAGTTGCAGTGGGCGCCGGAAGGCGAAGTAAAAAAGGGCGCAGCAAAGTCTGGCCTACGGAGCGCGAAGTCGCGCCCGCGTGCGGAAGCGGCGTCTGCAGTGGTAGTCGAAATCGCGTTGGCCGACGTTGCCAAGGCACGGCTGGTGCCGGAATTGAATTTTCGACCGGCAAGAGCCGGCCAAGTAGGACCCGCGGCGATAGACGCGGGAAGTTGGGGTAGTTTGGGAGCGAGTTCAGATGAGTCGTGAGATTTTGTTGTTGGTCGATGCGCTGGCGCGCGAAAAGAACGTGCCAAAAGACGTCGTGTTCGGCGCGTTGGAACTCGCGCTCGCAACCGCGACCAAGAAACTGTTTGCCGAGGAAGACGTTGATATCCGTGTCGCGGTCGATCGCGAAACCGGCGAGTACGACGCCTTTCGCCGCTGGCTGGTGGTGCCCGATGAAGCAGGGCTACAAGAGCCCGGACATCAGATCATCCTGTCCGACGCGCGCGAGCAGATTTCCGATATCGAGCTCGAGGAGCATATCGAGGAGCAATTGCCGCGGCAGGATCTGGGACGGCGCTTTGCGCAAGACACCAAGCAAGTCATTTTGCAGAAGATTCGGGACGCCGAACGCGAGCAGACTTTGAACGACTTTCTGGCGCGCGGCGATCTGATTGTCAGCGGCGCCATTAAGCGCATGGACAAGGGCGACGCGATCATTGAAGTCGGCAAGGTTGAAGCGCGGCTGCCGAGAGCCGACATGATCCCGAAGGAAAACCTGCGCATCGGCGATCGAATTCGGGCGTACGTGCAAAAAATCGACCGGGCCGCGCGCGGACCTCAGGTCATTCTGTCGCGTACCTCGCCCGAGTTTCTGATGAAGTTGTTCGAATTCGAAGTGCCCGAAATCGAGCAGGGTCTGCTGGTGATCAAATCGGCTGCGCGCGATCCAGGCGTGCGCGCGAAGATCGCGGTGTGGACCAATGATCGCCGCATCGATCCGATCGGCACGTGTGTTGGCATGCGTGGCTCGAGGGTGCAGGCGGTGACCAACGAACTTGCCGGCGAGAGAGTCGACATCGTGTTGTGGTCGGACGATCCGGCTCAATTCGTGATCGGTGCGCTGGCGCCTGCCAATGTGTCGTCGATCCTGGTCGACGAAGATAAGCACGCGATGGACGTCGTGGTCGACGAAGACAATCTCGCGATCGCGATCGGCCGCAGCGGCCAGAACGTGCGGCTGGCATCCGAGCTGACCGGCTGGCAGATCAACATCATGACCGCCGAAGAATCGTCGACCAAGCAAGAGGGCGAGCAGTCGTCGATTCGCACCACGTTCGTCGAGAAGCTCGACGTCGACGAAGAAATCGCCAACATTCTGATCAATGAGGGTTTCGGTAGCCTCGAAGAGATCGCCTACGTGCCGGTCAACGAGCTGCTCGAGATCGACGCGTTCGATGAAGAAACGGTCGAGGAGCTCCGCACGCGGGCACGCAACGCATTGTTGACCGAAGCGATCAAGCGCGAGGAAAACGTCGAGCAGGCCGAAAAAGATCTGTTAGAACTCGACGGGATGGACGCCGCGCTATCGGCAAAGCTCGCGGAGAACTCGATTCGCACGCGCGACGATCTCGCCGAGCTGGCGGTCGACGAGCTGACCGAGATGACCGGCATCGACGATGAGCGCGCGAAGACGCTGATCATGGCGGCGCGTGCGCACTGGTTTGTGGATGCCGAGCAGTAGCGTGAAGAGGAACGGTTATGGCTAGTACAACAGTGTCCCAATTTGCGACGGAGCTGCGCGTTCCGGCGCAATTGCTGCTCGAGCAGCTGAGCGCGGCCGGGGTCCTGAAAAAGGCCGAGTCGGACGCCTTGAGCGAGGACGATAAGTCGCGCCTTCTCGAGTCGTTGCGCAAAGCGCACGGCGGTGGCGGCGAGAAGAAAAAGATAACGCTGACCCGCAAGCAGACCACCGAGATCAAGCAGGCCGACGCATCGGGCAAAGCGCGCATGATCCAGGTCGAAGTCCGCAAGAAGCGGATATTCGTCAAACGCGACGATGCCGCGCCGGAAGCCGAAGCACCGCCGACCGTTGCCGCACCGGTGATCGACGAAGCGGAATTGGCGAAGCGAGAGGCTGAAGCGCGCCATCAGGCCGAGTTCATAACGCGCCAGACGGCAGCCGCGCGCGAAAAAGCGGATCGTGCGCAGCGCGATCTGGCAGATGCTCAGCAGAAAGAACAGAAGGATCTGCAGGCAGTCCAGGCCCGGCAGGCCGCTGCAAGCGAAGAGCTCGTGAAGGCCGAGCGTGCGCAAAAGGAAGCCGAGCTCGTGGCGAAGCAGGCGGCCGACGCGCAATCGCGCGCCAAGCGCGTCGTCGAAGACGAGGTTGCCGCGATCAAGTCGATGATGTCGGCGCCGAAGAAGGCGGCGAAGGCGCCTGAGGCGGCGCCGCTGGGAACCTTGCACAAGCCGGCGGCGAAGACCGAGGCGAAGCCGGGAGCGAAAAAGGACGATAAGAAGCCCGGAGTCAAGGAAATCAAGTCGGGCAAGCTCGCATCGAGTTGGTCCGAAGAACAACAGAAAAAGCGCCTGCTCAAAACACGTGGCGATACGTCAGGGGGCGCCGGTGGCTGGCGCGGCCCGCGCGGTAATCGCAAACATGACCGCCATGACGAAGGCAATGGTGCTGCGGCCACGCCGATGCCGGTGGAAGCGGTGGTGCGTGATATCGCCGTGCCCGAGACAATCACGGTGGCCGAACTCGCGCACAAGATGTCGGTCAAGGCGTCCGAGGTCATCAAGACGCTGATGAAACTCGGACAAATGGTGACCATCAATCAAGTGCTCGATCAGGACACAGCGATCATCGTGGTCGGCGAAATGGGCCACACCGCACACGCGGCGAAGCTGGACGACCCGGAAGCGCTGCTCGCGGAAACCGAAGCGGTCGGTACGACCACCGAAGCGCGGCTCGAGTCGCGCCCGCCGGTGGTCACGATCATGGGCCACGTGGATCACGGCAAGACATCGCTGCTCGATTACATCCGCCGCACCAAGGTCGCGGCGGGCGAGGCGGGCGGAATTACGCAGCACATTGGCGCATATCACGTCGAAACACCGCGCGGCATCATCACGTTCCTCGATACTCCCGGACACGAGGCGTTTACCGCAATGCGTGCTCGCGGCGCGAAGGCCACCGACATCGTTATTCTGGTCGTTGCTGCCGATGACGGCGTGATGCCGCAGACCAAGGAAGCGATCGCGCACGCGAAGGCGGCGAACGTGCCGCTGGTGGTCGCGCTGAACAAGATCGACAAGCCCGATGCAAATCCGGATCGCGTCCGGCAGGAGCTGGTGACGAACGAGGTCGTGCCGGAAGAGTACGGCGGCGAATCGCCGTTCGTTCCGGTGTCCGCCAAGACCGGCGAAGGTATCGATGCGTTGTTGGAGAACGTGCTGCTGCAAGCCGAAGTGCTCGAGCTGAAAGCGGTGAAGGACGGTCCGGCGAAGGGACTCGTGATCGAATCGCAGCTCGATAAGGGCCGCGGCCCGGTGGCAACGGTGCTGGTGCAAAGTGGAACGCTAAAGCGCGGCGACGTCGTGCTGGCGGGCTCCGCATTCGGACGCGTACGCGCGATGCTTGACGAGACTGGCAAGCCGATTGCCGATGCCGGGCCATCGATTCCAGTCGAGATTCAAGGGCTGTCGGACGTTCCGGGGGCTGGTGACGAATTGATTGTGCTCGGAGACGAGCGCAAGGCGCGCGAGATTGCGCTTTATCGCCAGGGCAAGTTCCGCGACACGAAGCTGGCGAAGCAACAGGCCGCGAAGCTCGAAAGCATGTTCGAAGGCAGTGCCGACGGTGCGGCCATCCGAGTGCTGCCGTTGATCATCAAGGCGGACGTGCAAGGCTCGCAGGAAGCGTTGAACCAGGCGCTGGTCAAGCTCTCGACTGATGAGGTCAAGGTGCAGGTGGTTCATGCGCAGGTCGGCGGCATTACCGAGAGCGACGTCAACCTGGCGATCGCATCGAAGGCGGTGATCATTGGCTTCAACGTGCGCGCCGATCAGTCGGCACGCAAGCTGGCCGAAGGCAACGGCATCGACATCCGTTACTACAACATCATCTACGAAGCGGTCGACGAGGTGAAAAACGCGCTCGGCGGCCTGCTGGCACCGGAGCAGCGCGAGCAGGTGCTGGGGATGGTCGAGATCCGCCAGATATTCCGTGTGCCGAAAATCGGCGCGGTGGCCGGCTGCATGGTGCTCGACGGTCTCGTGCGCCGCACTGCAAAGGCGCGGCTGCTGCGCGACAACGTCGTGATCTGGACCGGCGAGCTGGATTCGTTGAAGCGCTTCAAGGACGACGTGCGCGAAGTCAAGGCAGGCTTCGAGTGCGGCCTGAGCCTGAAGGGCTATGACGACATCAAGGAGCGCGATCAGCTCGAGATCTTCGAAGTGCAGGAGGTTGCCAGGACGTTGTCCTAGATGAGACCAGCCACCAAACCGTCACGTGGCCTACGTGTTGCCGATCAGATTCAACGCGACCTCGCCGAGATGATCCAACGCGAAGTCCCGACGGAGCGTGCCGGACTGGTAACCCTCACGGGAGTCGAAGTCTCGCCCGATTACGCGCACGCAAAGGTCTACTTCACGACGATCGGTGCTCCGGTCGACGCCGCCCAACACGTGCTCAACGATAAGGCTGGATACTTTCATTCGCTGTTGTTCAAGCGCTTGACGATTCACACGATTCCGCGGCTATCGTTCGTGCATGACGAATCGGTAGAGCGCGGTATCGAGATCGATCGTCTGATAGAGCAGGCGAACAGGAATCCGTCCGGATAGGAGTCTCTGTGGGCAAGTCGCGCGGCGAACGCGTCAATGGCGTGCTGCTGCTCGACAAGCCGGCCGGCGCCTCGTCGAACGCGGCGCTGCAAAAGGCGCGCCGGCTGCTCAACGCGGCGAAAGCGGGGCACACGGGCACGCTGGATCCGATGGCCACGGGGTTGCTGCCATTGACGTTCGGTGAAGCAACGAAGTTTTCGGCCGATCTGCTGGATGCCGACAAGTCGTATCGCGCGACGCTAAAGCTCGGTGTGACGACGAACACCGGTGATGCTGACGGCGATGTGATCGAAACAAGCGCGGTGAAGGTGGGACGTGGCGAGCTTGACGCAGTGCTCGCGCGCTTTACCGGCACCATCGAGCAGGTGCCGCCAATGCATTCGGCGCTTAAGCGCGAGGGACGGCCGCTGTATGAACTGGCGCGCGCCGGCATAGAAGTGCAGCGTGCGGCGCGCCAGGTAAGGATCGATCAGTTGTCGGTGATCGAACATTCCGGCGACTCAGTGGTGGTTGAAGTGGATTGCAGTAAGGGAACCTACGTGCGCGTGCTGGCAGAACAGATTGGACGAGAGCTCGGCTGCGGCGCGCATCTTGCTGCGCTGCGCCGTGTCCGCGTCGGCCGGCTGCGACTGGAAGACAGTGTGAGCTTGCCCGCCCTCGAAGCGATCGAGCTCGATGGGCGGCGCGCTCTGCTGCATCCGCTCGACGAATTGCTGGCGTCGCTCGCAAAGGTGCAACTCGATGAGGAACACGCTGCGCGTTTCCGCCAGGGCCAACGCCTCGCGCTCGACGCCGAGCCGCGCAGACAACGAGTGCGTGTGTATGCCGGCGCCCACCAATTGCTCGGCACGGCGACGATCAATCAATGGGGCGTTGTCGAGCCGGAACGACTGATTTCAAGCGAAGAGAGTCTTTGATGAAACGCCCAATTCGCAACGTCGCGATCATCGCGCACGTTGATCATGGCAAGACCACGCTGGTCGACAGGCTGCTGCAGCAGTCCGGCACTTTCCGCGACAACCAGCAGGTGGCAGAGCGCGTAATGGACAGCAACGACCTCGAGCGCGAGCGAGGTATCACGATCCTCGCAAAAAATTGCGCAGTCGATTACGAAGGCACCCACATCAACATCGTCGACACGCCGGGACATGCGGACTTCGGTGGCGAGGTTGAGCGCGTGCTGTCGATGGTCGACGGGGTGTTACTGCTGGTGGATGCGGTCGAAGGACCGATGCCCCAGACACGATTCGTCACGCGCAAGGCGCTGGCGCAAGGGCTGAAGCCGATCGTCGTCGTCAACAAGATCGACCGACCCGGCGCGCGGCCCGACTGGGTCGTCAATCACACGTTCGATCTGTTCGACAAGCTGGGTGCGACCGAGGAGCAGCTCGACTTTCCGGTGATCTACGCGTCGGCACTGCACGGCTACGCGAGCACGTCGCCCGACGTGCGCAGCGGCGATCAAAGCGGCGGCATGAAGCCGCTGTTCGAAGCCATCCTCGCGCACGTGCGGGTGCGCGACGACGATCCCGACAAACCGTTGCAGCTGCAAATCTGTTCGCTCGACTACTCGAGCTACGTGGGCAAGATCGGCATCGGCCGCATCAGCCGCGGAAGATTGCGCGCCGGACAAGAGGTGCTCGTGATGCACGGTCCGGAGGGCGGGCAAAACGCACCGACCACGCGCGGCCGCATCAATCAGGTTCTGACGTTCAAGGGGCTCGAACGCCAAGTGGTCGACGAAGCGTTGGCCGGCGACATCGTGCTCGTCAACGGCATCGACGACATCGGCATCGGCTGCACCTTGACTCCGGTCGATTTTCCGGATGCATTGCCGTTGCTGAAAGTCGACGAGCCGACGTTGACGATGAACTTTCAGGTCAACACGTCGCCGCTGGCCGGTCGTGAGGGCAAGTACGTCACCAGCCGGCAATTGCGCGAGCGGCTCGAGCGCGAACTGAAATCCAATGTCGCGATGCGTATGCGCGAGACAGCCGATGAACAGGTGTTCGAGGTCGCCGGCCGCGGCGAACTGCATCTGACGATCCTGCTGGAGAACATGCGGCGCGAAGGTTACGAAATGGCGGTGTCGCGGCCGCGCGTTTTGTTTAAGGAAATTGACGGCGAGCGGCTCGAGCCGTATGAAATGCTGAGCGTCGATGTTGAGGAGGTAAACCAGGGCGCGATCATGGAGGAACTCGGGCGCCGTAAAGGCGATTTGCAGGACATGCAACCCGACGGCAAGGGAAGGGTGCGGCTCGAATATCGAATTCCTGCGCGCGGCCTGATTGGATTTCAGGGCGAATTCATGACGTTGACACGCGGGACCGGCCTGATGAGCCATGTATTCGATGAGTACGGCCCGGTCCGTGCAGGCGAAGTCGGCGAACGGCGCAACGGTGTGCTGATCAGTCAGGATGATGGCGAAGCTGTCGCCTATGCGCTGTGGAAGCTGCAGGAGCGCGGCCGCATGTTCGTCAGCCCCGGTGACAAGCTGTACGAAGGCATGATCATCGGTATCAACTCGCGCGATAGCGATCTGGTGGTCAACCCGGTGCGTGAAAAGAAGCTCACGAACGTCCGCGCGTCCGGCAAGGACGAGCATATTGACCTGGTGCCGCCGATCGCGCTGACGCTTGAATCCGCCGTCGAGTTCATTGCCGACGACGAACTGGTCGAAATTACGCCGCAAAGCATTCGTTTGCGAAAAAGGTATCTGAAGGAACATGAGCGCAAGCGCGCGCAGCGCGAAGCCGCGTAGAGCGGCCTCTGCGCTCGGGCGCATTTCAATGACTCCCTCCCCGGCCCTCCCTCCGCGAGGGAGGGAGATAGAAACGCCGGTGCATCAGGGCTCGGCTCACCGCCGCGCGATCATCCTCATGATCATCGCGCCGGCTCTGTGGAGTACGGCGGGCGTCGTTACTCGCCATCTGTCTCCGGAGTTGCAAGCCGGTGGCCGCTTTGAGATTACGTTCTGGCGCAGCTTGTTCGCTGCGATTTTTGTCGGCGGGTATCTCTTACTAATACAGCGCGACTTAGCGGGATCGCTGCGGCGTGCAGGAGCCGCAGGCCTGCTGTCCGGCTGCATGTTTGCGACGATGTTCACAGCGTTCATGCTGGCACTGACGCTGACCTCGACCGCCAACACGTTGATCGTGCTGGCGATCGGTCCGCTGGTCACTGCACTGTTGGCGCGCGCAGTGCTGCATGCGCCGATATCGCTTCGCACCTGGGCCGCGATCTTGATCGCGATGACCGGCATCGGTGTCATGTTTGCGAACAGCTTGCGCCTCGAGTCAAGCGCAAGCGTTCTTGGCATGGTGATCGCGTTGGGGCCGCCGATTGCGGCAGCGGTCAATGTCGTGATTTTGAAGAAGCGTGGTCAGTCGGTCGACCTGGTGCCGGCGGTGTTTCTCGGCGGGATCATCTCCGCAGCGGTGATGCTTCCGATCGCGCTGCCGTTGCTTGCTCCAGCGCGCGACGTTGTTCTGCTTGGACTCCTCGGGTTTTTTCAGCTCGGGCTGCCTTGCACATTGCTCGTCATCGCCGCGCGCCATTTGTCGGCTACCGAGGTCGCCTTACTGGCGCTTCTTGAAATTGTCTTAGGACCGCTGCTGGCCTGGGTTGGCGCGGGCGAGCTCGTCACTCGCGACACTCTGATCGGTGGCGCGCTAGTAGTGGGTGCCTTGGTGCTGAACGAGCTCGTTGCACCAAAGCCGACGAAAGCAGGGGCGGCTTAGACGCCCGCCATTCCGCCTCAGCCGCGCACGACGTTCGCAGGGAGGGGCTGCGCCCAGCTGGTGGCACCGCCTGAAGCCACTCCGCAGGTCGCGCCGAAGCGGCGGCCGAGCGTGTCTTCCAGCCGCAGGCGAACGTTCTGTCCACCTCCGACGGCGTCCACGCCATCAACTTGGATGACTTTCAGTCCCTCGTTACGCGCGAAGTTGACGCATTGCGTTTCGGCGGATGAAGTGCCGGTCATCGACTGAGCGCAGCTCGCCAAGACTGCAGCGGCGACCAGCGCAGCGAAGCTTGTTTTCATCGGTGTCCTCCGGTTGCGGAGCGGACACTGTAGGAGGTGCCTTGCGACGTGCCCATCGGCGTGCGACGAATTGCAGATCGCCTGGCATGAAGTGCTTTGAGCCCGGAGTGACCGCGATGTTGTATAAAGGCTCACCCTATGTAAAGGCTCACCCTATGTCGAACGTCATAACACCCGGTCGCGCTGGCTGGCACGGCATCGACGTCAAGGCAGCCCTGTTGGCCGGGTTGGTCGCCGGCGTTGTCGATCTGGCTCTGCTAGCGGCCAGCGCGCTTGCGCAGGGCCAGAGCGTCTGGGTCAACATGCGCATGACGGCTGCGATCCTGATGGGTCCCAGCGTATTGCCGCCACCACCGACGTTCGACCCACTTCTCTGGGCCGCCTCCGGAGTCGTGCACTTTGGGCTCTCGATGATCTACGGGCTCATCGTCGCGTGGTTCTTACGCAACGCTAGCTGGAGGGCGGGCCTGATCATCGGCGTCGCCGTGGGCTTCGGCATTTACGTCGTGAACTACTACCTGTTCGCGCCGTTGCTATTCCCTTGGCAGCTTGAGCAACGTGGCGGGATGGTGCCGACCTTGATTCATCCGGTATTCGGCCTGATCGCCGCATGGGCGTACCTGAAACTGCGCCGGACAAGAGCAGCTTGAGTGGCGGTATAGTCGCAGCGCGTCAGGTGCCCGACGGCCAACGCCTCGGGTGAAACGGGAAGCCGGTGAAGTGGAAACACCAAGGCCGGCACTGCCCCCGCAACGGTAATTCAGTACAGCGGATCGCTTACTTGCACCAAGCCACTGCGTCGTAGACGCGGGAAGGCGCGGTCCGTGCGCATGCGTCGAGTGATGTGTGCTGCTGATAAGTCCGGAGACCGGCCTGGCGGGTGAGCCGTCGCATCGCGGCGACTTCAGCAGCGCGTCGCGGCGGGCGATGGTGTGCAGCAGCGCACGTTGCGCCTTCTGCTCATCCAACCTTCCTCGCTCGCGCCTTTACGCGGGTGAGCGATGAAAAACAATCTCGAGGTTCGATTCGATGCGAGCGTGCTCGTATGTGTTGCCACGTGTGTCGCGGTGTCCTATGTCAACAGCGCCGCGGCGCAAGGTGCCGTGGCTCCGCTTGAGCGGGTGATCATCAGCGCCAGCCGTACCGAGGCGACTTTGGCCGATACAGGCTCGACTGTCAGCGTCATCACGGCCGAGGAGCTGGAGCAACGGCAAATCCGATTCGTGTCCGATGCATTGCGTGCCGTGCCCGGCGTCGCGGTCAATCGCCTTGGCCCGGCCGGGACTCAGACGCAGGTCCGCATCCGAGGCGCCGAAGCGAATCACACCGTAGTGCTGATCGATGGGGTCAAAATCAACGACCCGTTCACATCGGAAGTCGATTTTGCGCACTTGCTGTCAGCGCAGATCGATCGCATCGAAATTCTGCGCGGTCCGCAAAGTGTTCTGTATGGTTCCGAAGCGATCGGCGGCGTGATCAGCATCTTCACCAAGCGTGGAATGCCAGGAATGCAGGCTGATGTGTCGGCTGAGGGCGGATCGTTTTCCACCGCGAACGGTAGTGCCGCGTTGCGCGGTGCCACGCAAACTGTGAGTTACGCCTTGGCGGCCAGTGCTTTAACGACGGACGGCACGAACGTATCGCGCTTCGGTTCCGAGGACGACGGCTATCGAAATCGAACGCTATCCGCGTACGCCGGCTGGGCGCCTGTCACGCGGCGCCTCGCTCGACGCATCGTTGCGCTATCGCGACAGCCGCAGCATGTTCGATCCGCAGGACTTCGGCTTCCCTCCCGCGCCGACCTTCGGATTGATCATCGATGGCGATCGCCGGAGCGAGGGCGACCAACTCGACGCAATGCTGCGCGGGCGGTTGACGACCGGTGCGCTGGAGCATCAGCTCGGATTTGCCCGCACGCAAACGGAGGAAGACACGTTCGCAGACGGAATTTTTTCGAACGGGTTTGAAGGCAAACGCACGCGCTTCGACTATCAGGGCACATGGCGCTTTGGGGGTGTGAGCACGCCGCAGGCCCTGACGCTCGCGGCAGAACACGAGCGGCAGCAGTTTGAAAGCAAAGGCCCGACGCCGACGTCTGCTGAAAACCAGATCCGCGAAAACGACAAGACCGGCTTGTCTTCCGAGTATCGCGTCCGGTTGCCTTCACTGACTGCGTTGACGCTATCCGCACGGCGCGACAATCACGAATTGTTTGAAGATGCGACGACGTATCGCATCACTGTTGCGCAACCGCTCGTCGAGCGAGTGAAACTGCGCGCGAGCTACGGTACCGGTATTGCGAACCCGACATTCTTCGAGTTGTTCGGCTTCATTCCGGGCAGCTTCGACCCGAACCCGAGTCTGAAGCCCGAAAAGTCGCGCGGTTTCGATGTCGGCGCCGATTTTGCGATTGCGACCAGCGGCCAGCTTTCGATTACGTACTTCAACGCTGATCTGGAGGACGAGATTGCGGGCACGTTCGACGCAACCACGTTTCGTTCGAGCGTTACGAACCTGAGCGGCAAGAGCAAGCGGCGCGGGTTCGAAGCCGAAGCCCAATACGCGCCGAGCGACGCTCTGATGGTTTGGGTGGCTTACACGTACACCGACGCCAAGCAGCCTGACGGTCAAGCGGAAGTGCGGCGTCCGCGGCATATGGGTTCGGCCGCGGTCACTTACTCTCTACCGAATGCATCCGGCGCGATCACGCTCGCAGTCGATCACAACGGACGTCAGCAAGACCTCGACTTTCGAAGCTTCACTGCTGCGCGCGTGACGCTGCGCGATTACACGCTTGTGCGGTTTGCGGGCCAGTATGCGATTACGCGCAATGTGAGTCTGACGGCGCGAGTCGAGAATCTGCTCGATCAGGACTACGAAGAAGTGTTCTCGTATCGACCGAGTGGGCGCGCGTATTACGCGGGCGTTCAGGCGCGGTTCTAGGTTGAGAATGATTCCGCGTGCTATTGCCGCGCTCGCGATGACGGCCGTCGCAACCGTAAGCACCGCGGCGCCGCAGCGCGTCGTTTCGCTGAACTTGTGCGCCGATGAACTGGTATTGCGACTCGCGGCGCCCGGCACGGTCAAATCGGTGACGTGGCTGGCACGCGACCCGGCGCTCTCAAACGTATCGGCATTGGCGCAAGCGGTGCCGGTGAATCGAGGGCTCGTCGAGGATATCGTGCCGCTTGCGCCCGATCTGGTCATCGCCGGTGCCTACACGACACGGACGACGGTCGCTTTCCTGCGGCGGCTCGGTGTGCAAGTGCTCGAACTGGATGTGCCGAGTAGCGTTGATGAAGCGCTTGCGCAGATCACGACCGTGGCGGCAGCGCTCGGGACGCCGACGCGCGGCGCGCAATTGACAGCCGATATCAGAAGGCAACTTGCAGCGTTGCCGGTCGCGGCACCGCGGTCCGCGCAACCGATCGCTGCGGTGTATCAGCCCAACGGCTTCACGATAGGGCGGGGCTCGTTGGTAAACGACGTGTTGAATCGAGCCGGTTTGCGCAATCTCGCGGTCGAGCGCCGCATCGACAACTATGGAATGCTGCCGCTCGAATTGCTGTTGTTTGCGGAGCCAGATCTGCTGGTCATGAATGCGGCAGACGACAGTGGACCGGCAATGGCGTACGAGGTATTGCGTCATCCGGCGCTGGCACATCGTTACCACGGGGCACGCGTGGTCAGCGTGCCGTCAGCATGGTGGAGTTGCCCCGGGCCGCGTCTGGTGGATGCCATCGAACGCTTGCAGCAGGCAGCGCAGCAGGTGCCTTTGCCGATGCCGACAGGACGATGAGCACGCGCGCATCGACCGTGCCGGCGGCTTCGGTCGCGACGCCGATGACGCCCACGTTGCTGCTCGGGGCTCTCATTCTGATCTTGCTTCTGTTATCCGCAGCGTCGCTGGCAGTCGGGCGGGCACCTCTCGATGTCGGCGCGGCCATCGGCGAATGGGTGCGGGGTCAATCCACGCTCGCAACTCTGGTGCTGATCGAGCTGCGTTTGCCACGCACGCTGCTGGCTGTGCTAGTCGGCGCCAGTCTTGGTTTGGCGGGGGCTGCGTTGCAGGGATTGTTGCGCAATCCACTGGCCGAACCCGGAATCATCGGCGTGTCGTCGTGCGCCGCATTCGGCGCGGTCATCGCGTTCTACAGCGGGATTTCATTGGCTGTGCCGCTGGCGCTGCCACTGGCCGGCATCGCAGGCGCGCTGATCGCGGTTGTATTGCTGTACGCACTTGCCGGCCGCGAAGCGAGCACGTTGACATTGATCCTTGCCGGCGTTGCGATCAACGGCTTCGCGGGCGCTGCGACTGCACTTGCGCTCAATCTCTCGCCCAATCCGTTTGCAGTGACCGAGATCGTGTTCTGGATGATGGGATCGCTGGCCGATCGCAGCATCAGCCATTTGCAACTGGCGGCGCCGTTGATGATCTTGGGCTGCGCGTTGCTGCTAACCAGCGGTCGTGCGCTCGATGCGTTGACGCTCGGCGAGGACACCGCGGCAAGCTTGGGAGTTCGGCTTGGCAGCCTGCGATTCAAGCTCGTGCTCGGCACTGCGTTAGCGGTCGGCAGTGGCGTCGCAGTGACCGGCGCAGTCGGATTTGTCGGCTTAGTGGCGCCGCACCTGCTGCGGCCATTGGTTGCGCACCAGCCGAGTCGCTTGCTTGTGGCCAGCGCGCTCGCCGGCGCGGTGCTGGTATTGGCGGCTGATATTGCGATCCGGCTGATCACCGTCGGGCCAGAGCTCAAACTGGGTGTCGTCACCGCGCTGATCGGCGCACCGTTTTTCTTGGTGCTCGTGATGCGACTAAGGCGCGAAACGATCTGATGCGGATCACCGCCGAAGCGATCACGGTAACGGTTGGCGCCGCGACGTTGCTGGATAACATCAGCGTCACGGGCGAGCCCGGTCAGTTGCTCGGATTGGTGGGACCCGAACGGAGCGGGCAAGTCAACCTTGTTGCGCGTGCTGGCGGGGCTGCGCGACTGTACGCGCGGGCAGGTCCGCTACGACGGTCTTGCGCGCGATGACCTAACGCCGCTGCAACTGTCGCAGCAACTCGCGTATCTGGCGCAGCGCGGCCCGGTGGCATGGCCATTGACGGTTGAGAGACTGGTCGCGCTGGGGCGTCTGCCGCACTCGCAGGCGTGGGGTACGCGCGATGCGCAAGGAGTGGCGGCGATCGACGCCGCGCTGAACGACACCGACACGCTGCATTTGCGGCATCGTATCGTCGATACGCTATCCGGTGGAGAACTCGCTTGTGCGCTGCTCGCGCGCGCGTTGGCCGTGGGTGGCGCGGCGCTGCTTGCAGACGAACCGGTTGCTGCGCTCGATCCGTATCACCAGCTGCAAGTGATGGAAATCCTGCGCACGCGCGCCGACGGCGGTCAGACAGTCATCGTTGTGCTGCACGAGATCACTTTGGCAGCACGCTTTTGCGATCGCCTGGTATTGCTCGATCGCGGCCGTGTTGCCGCCGCGGGATCTCCAGCGGACGTGCTGACCGATGAAAATCTGCGCGCAACCTATCGCGTCCACGCTCTGCGTGGTGAGCTCGGCGGCGCCTGGTACCTACTGCCTTGGCAACGAACGGATCAGGCCGACGCTGAAACAGCGCACAGGTCGGCGTAGCAAAGGCCGTCACGCTCGAAGATTTCTCCGGGCTCGAACTCGATCGCTCTACTGAACATCGGCCCGGCGAACGCGAACGTGTGAAACTCGCCGCGTTCGCCGCATGGATCAACTGTG
This sequence comes from uncultured beta proteobacterium, assembly GCA_963824935.1. Lineage (GTDB taxonomy): Bacteria > Pseudomonadota > Gammaproteobacteria > Burkholderiales > Burkholderiaceae_F > JACCZX01. The sequence continues at coordinate 200,614 of CAWGRF010000030.1, forward strand.
GCAGGCAGGTCGGCTAGTAACGCGGCGTCAAACGTACGGCCGCAGTAGGCGGCGGGTAAGTGTTGTGGGTCGACGCATGTCAACACCGCGCGTAATCCCACATCGACCATTGCGCGCGCCAGCGCGGGCGTGTCCTGTGGCGAGCACCATATCGGAAACAGCGGCTCGATTCCGGTGCCGGCCAGTTGCCTTACGCGATAGTCTCGGATGTCCTGCAAGTACAGATCGCCGAAAGCGACGTGCGTGATACCGTCGACGACTGCACGGTCTATGGCGCCTCTCAACAGCCGCTCGTACTCGACGTTGCTGCACGGCCATGGCAGCGCAACAGTCCGAAGCGGCAGATCCGCGGCATCGGCTTGAGCTTCGAGCAACTCCCGCCGCACGGCATGCATCGCAACGCGGTCGGACGCTTCGTTCAACGTCGTGAGCAAGCCGGCAACGTTGACGCCTTGCCTGCGCAGCACATGCAGCGCCCACGCGCTGTCCTTGCCTGAACTCCAGGACAGCAGCGTGCGTTGCCGCTTCACGTGACAATGGCTGGCACAGTTGCTTTTCGCAACTGGTGCAGGCCGAGCGCACGCGGCAGATGACCACGCAACGGGTGAATATCCGGGTGCAGCGCGTGCGCCAGAATCTCCAGGCTGTCGACTAGTCGCGGACCGGGTCGGCTGAAATACTGCGAGCCGTCGGTGACATACACGCGCTCGTTGCGCACCGCGCGCAAACTGTGCCATTGCGGTACAGTTTCAAGCGCGATTAGATCCTGCTGCGTTCGCGCCACGTCGAAGCCACAGCACGCAATGAAAATCGCTTCGGGCTGTGCGGCTTCGACTTCGCTCCAGCGCAAAGTGCGAGAGCGCTCGCCTGCGCGGCCGAGGAATTCGACACCGCCCGCAAGGTCGACTAGCTCGGGCGTCCAGTGACCGGACGAAAACGGCGGCACTAACCACTCGAGCAACACCACACGCGGGCGCAAGCGAACCGTTGCGCTGCGCTCGGCAACTGCGTCGACTCGCGCGCGCAAACTCGCGATCACGCGCTCGCTGCGTGTCGATACGCCGGCCACTTGACCAACCAATCGCAAGCAATCGAGCACATCGTTCAGTGACCGCGGCGTGAGGTTGACCACTTGCGGTCGAGTGGGCAAGGACTTCGCAGCCACCTGCACCTCATCGTCGGACACCGCGCACACATCGCACAGCGCTTGCGTGACGATCAAATCGGGACGCAGCGACTCCAACAATGGGATGTTCAGTGTGTAAAGCGCGTGTTGCGTGCGCAACCGATCGCGCACGAGTTTATCGATGTCGGTGCTCCTCGCTTCGTGCGGAATCAACGTGCGCGTGACTCTCGGCAAACGCGTGACTTCGACAGGCCAGTCGCATTCGTGGGTAACGCCGACCAGGCGGTCCTGCAGACCGAGCGCACAGACGATTTCGGTGGCGCTAGGAAGTAGGCTAACAATGCGCATGAGCGCGAATATAGCGTCCGTACAGCTTGGGCCGAACTGTGCTTACGTGTCAAAACCGATACGCGTAGCGCAGCCCTGCGAACGTCAGTCCAGGGTTGGGCTCGCGGAACTCCTGCGTTCGAGTAGTGCTCGACGCGCAGGCTGACATCGTGCCCGTCGTTCTGCGCGGTAGCGTATCCGATACCGAGTTGATCGCGAAAGTTGAACCGCGTCGAAAATTGCCGATCCTCGCTGCGAAAAATTGGCATCAGATAACTCACTCCGATTCCTGCTTCGGCGAACCAGTGGCTATTCGAGGCTTCGCGCCACGAAACATCGGCGTCGCGCCGAGTTGCGTAACCCAGGCCCATGCGCGTCCGCTCGGGTCAAGGTCGGCACGCCACCGACCCGCGGAAACCTCCCAGTATCCCGACAGGCGCGTGTTCTCGGTCGGGCGCCATAAGGTCTGCCACTCCCATTGGAGACCTGCAGTGATCGCCTGTGTACCGTCGCCTGCAGCGGCTTGCACGTAGGCGACATCTGGAAGCCAATGCCGCGATTGTGTCTGCGCTTGCGAAACGGCCGCGCTGGGCGCGAATACAAGCACGCACGACATCATTGCCTGCAATGAGCGAACAATCGGATAGTGGGTCAGCTTCATCGCAAGCTCGCACCAGAGGCAAAGGCTATGCCAATTTGCATGCGAGTGCCTGTCGCCGACGGTAGGTATGCTGCGGGTCGCGATGGCGACAAAGCAAAGCGAGCACCGCTTTTGTGTCGCGCCGATGATGGAATGGACCGATCGGCACTGCCGGTACTTTCACCGGCAACTGACGCGACACGCTCGGCTTTACACCGAGATGCTGACGACCGGCACGCTGTTGCACGGTGACGTCGCGCGGCATCTTGACTTCGACGCTGCCGAGCATCCAGTCGCTTTGCAGCTAGGCGGCAGCGAGCCGGATGAACTGGCGCACGCGGCAAGACTGGGCGAGCGTTATGGCTACGATGAAATCAATCTCAATTGCGGCTGCCCGTCGGAGCGCGTGCAACGCGGCGCGTTCGGCGCGTGTCTGATGGCTGAGCCGTCGCTGGTCGCTGATTGCATCAAGGCGATGCAGGATGCGGTGCGGATCCCGGTGACTGTCAAGCATCGCATCGGCGTCGATCGGCAAGACGACTACGGCTTTGTTCGCGACTTCGTCGGCGCGTTGCATGCTGTCGGCTGCCGCGTCTTCATCGTGCACGCACGCAGTGCCTGGTTGAAAGGACTGAGTCCGAAGGAGAATCGTGAAGTGCCGCCGCTCGATTACTCGCGCGTACGTCAACTGAAGGTCGACTTTCCGGCCGCAACAGTTCGTGCTGAATGGCGGCATCGCCTCACTGGCGCATGCGCGCGAAGAGCTGCATGCGGTCGACGGCGTAATGCTGGGCCGCGCTGCGTATCACGATCCGTGCCTGCTGGCCGACGTCGATCGAACGCTGTTCGGCGATGCATCGCCCACGCCGACGCGAGAAACTATCGTGCTGCATATGAGCGAGTATCTGCAGCGACAAACGCGCGCCGGAACCGCGCCGCGCCACGTCGCACGGCATATGCTCGGGCTCTTTCAGGGGTTGCGCGGCGCACGACAGTGGCGCCGTACGCTAAGCGACGCTAATGCGCTGCAGCGCTACGGCGCGGATATCTTGATGTATGCGCTTGAAGTCATTAGCGACCAACCTAGCCGGTTGGCGGCGGCCGCGTAACGTCATCTGTTATCTGGGCAAGCCGTGGGCAGCTCGGCTTCACGCTCGCTGACTTCCTGACTGGCCTTTCGCATCTGCTCGACGGTCGCCGCGCGCGTGTCCAACGCGTTGCGTCTTTCAATGGCGCGTGCGACTTCGCGCCGCGCGCGCTCACACCGGTCGGCCACCTTTACCTCCTCCTTGCTGCGCTTCTCGGCGGCGCGCTTTTCCTCGGCTGCCTTCTGCTTCTGATCCTTTTCGATCTGCTTGACTTCGCCGGCATCCTTCTTGGCGCGGTCCTTCGCGGCCTTTTCTTCGGGCGCAGTCACGGGTGGGGCGGTGTTGACCTTGCGGACGGGTGACGTGCCCGCCGGACATTCGCGATTCGAGTACGTGACTGCGCCGTCCTTACCTTCGCAGCGCTGCACCTGCATCTGCTGCGCATGCGCGCCCGCTGCGACCAACGTTGCGGCCAGTGCGAGAGTCACGCGCGAAAAAGTCATTAGCGATCTCATTTAGGGATCTCTCTTTAGCCGCAAACGCGGCGATATTCGGTTATCAATTCATTGGCACGTGCACCAGCCGCTTCGACGTCCTCGGTCGAATAGTAGGGTCGGGTGGTCAGCACATTACGCAAGCTGCACGATGAGTCGATGGCAACGTGCGCGACTCTCATCGCGCACGAGTCTATCGAACTACCGAACCTATGGAGTGCCGAGCGCACTGCGCACGGAGTCGGCGGCCGTCTTGTTAAAGCGATACTGAAAATCGTAAATCTTGGCGCCGGCCTGATAGAGCTTGCCGGGGCGCACGCCCGGCGCTCCCTTGTTCGGTTCGATGAAGGCGATCTTGGCCGACTCGCGCTCGACGTTGGTCACTCCGGTGTCCAGCGGATCGACGTTTGCGGGGAACGAAAGCACGACTGCGCGTGTGCCGCCGACCGTGCGCTCCTCCCACTCGCCTTCGCTAAGCGCCTTTGCGCCATCACGATCGCAGAACAGGGTGCCCGTCTTCGCCGGGTACAGTTCCACCGCACCTTTCTTGGTAGCGCCTGGCTTGAACAGCATCGCGTACGGCTTTGCGCCCTTGCGATCTTCGTAAGCCAGGCAATACGGAATCTGTTTCGAAAAATTGCCGACGAACTGTGCGGTATTGGTCGCGCCGGTAAACGACTCGCGCGCCGGCAGCATCAAGACATCGTCGATAAAGCGCGCTGTCACCAGATACGCCACCGAGCCGGCAGGAAAGACGGCGCTGCCGACCTTCGCCGCTTCCGTTTTCAGATAGTTATCAGGTGTGCGTAGAAATGGCTGCATGTGCAGGCCGGAAACGTCGAACGCTTGTAACGTCACCGCCAGGCGCAGCGGGTTCTGTCCGGAAAAGATCAGATACACGGTGCCATCGGGTGCCGGGATCGCAAAATTAGGGCGGCCCACCGGGCGGCGTTCGCCATTCAGAACAAAGTTGCCCGTGTCGATGTTGTTGTGGACGGCGGCGATCTTCGCATCGTTGGTCGTCTCGGTCAGCGCGTAACGATCGTCCTGCACCGGCTTATCGCCGGCGCGCAGATTGGCGACGCGCGTTCCGTAGATCAGGTAAATGCCGTCGCCGCGCAACGCGGCGATACCGGGGTTGGGCAGCGGTTTGACACCTTGCACCGGCCGCGGCTGTTTCAGCGGCCCATAGGTCTGAAGCTCGGTTGACAGTTCTGTCGCGCCGATGCTGCCTGATAAGGCAAGCGCCACGATCGCCACTGCCCCTCTTAGGTTGGAATGCATTGCCTTGATCTCCCGATAGCGGTTCGAACCGTGCGGATCGTAGCGAATGTGACGGCGCGCGATGATCCGAAAAGTGGCGGAAATTCTCCCGCGAAACCGGGACTAAAGTTGGCGCTCAGATCACCTTCCCCGGATTCATGATGTTCAACGGGTCGAGCGACTTCTTGATGACCCGCATCAGATTCATCTCGACCGCCGATTTGTAGCGCGCGTTCTCTTCGCGCTTCAGCTGCCCGATACCGTGCTCGGCCGAGATCGAGCCGGCGAAGCGGGCGACCTGGTCGTGCACGCACTCGTAAATCGCCGACTGCAGCGAGAAAAAGCCGTCGTCCGGCATGTGGGCCGGCGGGCTGACGTTGTAGTGCAGGTTGCCGTCCCCCACGTGCCCGAACGTCACCATTCGAATGCCGGGAAACCGGTGCAGCAGCAGCGCATCGGTCTCGTCGATAAAGCGCGCGATCGACGATATAGGCACTGAAATGTCGTGCTTGATGTTCTTGCCTTCGCGCGACTGGGCCTCCGGGATCAGCTCGCGCAATGCCCACAAAGATCGGCCCTGCGATGCCGACTGCGCTATCGCCGCATCAGCGATCAACTGCTCTTGCAGCGCCTGCTCGGCGAGCGTCTGCAACAGCGCGGTCGCATGCTGCTCGTCTTCGTGATCGCTCAATTGCAGCAGCACATATTGCGGGTGCGTCTTGCCGAACGGCGAGCGCTGATCGGGAAAATGGCTGGTCACCACCTGCAGGCAATAGTCGGAAAACAATTCGAAGGCGGTCAGCGTCGGGCCCGCCGAGGACTGCGCCAGGCCAAGCAAGGCGAGCACTGCCGGCACCGAATCAAGCGCGAACAATGCGGTGACCTGCGCGCGCGGCAATGGAAACGTTCTCAGACACGCGACGGTAATCACACCGAGTGTGCCCTCGGCGCCGATAAACAGATCGCGCAGGTCGTAGCCGGTGTTGTCCTTGCGCAGGCCGCGCAAACCGTTCCAGATTTCACCTGATGCGAGCACGACTTCCAGCCCCAGCGTCAGCTCGCGCGCGTTGCCATAACGCAGGACCTGCGTGCCGCCGGCGTTGGTGCTCAGGTTGCCGCCGATCGTTGCGCTGCCTTCCGCTGCCAGCGACAGCGGGAAACAGCCGCCCCGCATCGTGCGCCGCCTGCTGCACGCTGCGCAGCACGCACCCGGCCTCGACGGTCAGCGTGCCGTTCAATGCATCGACTTCGCGTACGCGGTTCATGCGCTTCAGCGACAGCACGATCGCATCGCCGGATTCACCGGGCGTGGCGGCGCCGACCAGACCTGTGTTGCCGCCTTGCGGGACGATCGGAGTGTGTTGCTCGGCGCACGCCCGCACGATCGCCGCCACTTCATCTGTCGCGGCAGGCAATACGACGGCTTGCGCACGGCCGGTAAAACGGCGCCGCCAATCGGTCAGATAAGGCGCCGTGTCGTCGGGCGCGGTCAGTACATGTGCAGTACTGACGATGTCCCGCAGACGCTGCAACAGCATCAGCGTGCACCCAGGCGCAACGCCGCCGTGGCGAGCCGCGAGCCAAGCGCGACCGCGAGGCGCCGCTCTTCGTCGGATAAGCGCACCGGCGCGCCATGCGGCGCAACGTGGCTTGCGCCGTACGGCGTGCCGCCGCTGGCAGTCGTCATCAGGTCGGGCTCGGTATACGGAACTCCGAGCACCAGCATTCCCTGGTGCAGCAGCGGCAACATCATTGACAGCAGCGTCGATTCCTGTCCTCCGTGCATCGATGTGGTCGACGTAAAAACGGCAGCCGGCTTGCCCGCCAATGTGCCGCTCAGCCATTCGGCCGAAGTCGAATCGATAAAGTGCTTTAGCGGCGCCGCCATGTTGCCAAAGCGTGTCGGTGATCCGAGCGCCAACCCGCCGCACTCGTCGAGGTCGCGCAGTTCGACGTACGGCGCGCCTTCTGGAGGGACGGCCGCTGCGGCGGTTTCGACGATCGCCGCGACCGGGGGCACGGTGCGCAAGCGCGCTTGAGTGCCGTCGACTTGATCGATGCCCTGCGCAATCGCTTCGGCCAATAGCCGCGTTGCGCCGGTGCGCGAGTAGTAGAGGACGAGGATATCCACCTGAATTGAATTGAAGTCGCGCGCCAGGGTGCTTGCAACGCGGTCGCTATTATCGCCGCACCATGCATTTCAACCTCGCGCCCTGGCTCGACCGCTATCCGTGGCTAAGAAAGGCGCACGATGTGGCGGTCTTCGCGCGGCGTCGCGCAAGCGACGTAAAAATGGCGCAGGTGGCGGGCAGCCTGACGTTCGGCACGACGCTGGCGATCGTGCCGCTGTTCGCGGTTGCGCTGGCACTGTTTACCGCTTTCCCGTTGTTCGTCGAATTTCGCAGTGCCGTTGAAAATTTCGTGCTCAAGGCGCTGCCGGGGCAGATCTCCGACACCGTGCTGGGCTACATCAATGAATTCGCGCTGAAGGCGACTCGGCTGACCGCGGTCGGCCTGATATTTCTCGCGGTGACTGCGATCGCGATGATGATGACTGTGGAGCGCGTGTTGAACGACATCTGGCGCGTGAGCAATCGCCGATCGTTAACGCGGCGCGTCCTGACTTACTGGGCGATTCTGACCCTCGGCCCGCTGCTAGTGGGTGCCAGTTTGACCGCGAGCTCGTATCTGTGGACGCTGTCGAGCGACGCGATTCGCGAGCTGCCGCGGTTGATCCGCGGTGTGCTCGACTTTGCGCCGGCGATTGTCAGCGGCTTCGCCTATGCAGCGCTATACGTGTTCGTGCCGAATCGGCTGGTCGCGTGGCACGATGCGTTGATCGGCGGTTTTATTGCGGCCGTCTTGGCCGAATTACTGAAGGAGTCGTTTGGCGTGTTCGTGTCGCGCGGCACGACAGGGTCCGTCTACGGCGCGTTCGCAGCGTTGCCGCTGTTTCTGATCTGGATGTATCTGTCGTGGTATGCGCTGCTATTCGGGGCCGCGATCACCGCCACATTACCGAGGCTGCGCGCGACACGATTCGCCGATGAATTGCGCGCCGGCAATCAGTTCATCACTGCAGTGGCGCTGCTGAAAATATTGCTCGAAGCGAAACAGGGTAAGACGGCCGCGGTGGCGTCGACCGCGCTCGCCCGACAGATCCGCAGTTCGGTCGATGAGACCGAACAGCTGCTCGAAACACTCGAGCGTCTGGGTTACGTCAGGCGATTGGCTGAGACCCAGTCTGAACGTCGCGATGAGCACGACTGGCTGCTGATCTGCGATGAAACCGTGATGACGTTGAAGCCGGCGTTTGAGAATCTGGCAGTCGATCCGGGCAATACCTTGATGAATATCGAATCGCTTGGACTACAAGCGCTGCGCACGCGCTGGTTTCAATCGGACTGGCTGAAGGCGCCACTGGCCGAAGGACTTAAGGACGCGGCCTAAAGCCGAATCCTGCCGATCCAGATGTCGCGGTACATCACCCAGTCGCCGATGAAACTGTAAAGCGGCTGCTTGAACGACGCCGGCCTGTTCTTCTCGAACGCAAAGTGGCCGACCCATGCGAACGCATACCCGCAGGCGAGGCCGGCGAGCAGCCACCACGCATTGCGCGTGAGAATCGCGGCGATTACAAAAACGATCGCGAGCGATGAGCCGATGAAATGCATGCGCCGGCAATTTCGATCGCGATGCTCGGATAGGTAAAACGGATAGAACTCGCGGAATGTGCTGTAGCGCGACGTTGACTTCGGGACTGTGTTCATAGCGGCTCCAATCTAGCGCTTCCAGCGGTCGCGCTCAAGGCGGGGCTACGGTCAGCACGAGCGCCGCCGCGCCCAGCACCAGGACGCCGGCGATTCGATCGATGATCCGTGCATAGCGCGGATTGGCTGTGATGTGCGCCGCGCGCGATGCGAGGTATCCATAGCCGCCGAGAATCACGAGCTCCGGCACGATCGACCCGATCGCGAGCCATACCATCTGGGCGCCGATCGGCAGCGTCGGGTCGACAAACTGCGGCAAGATGGCAACAAAAAAGATCAGCGTCTTCGGATTCGCGAGCTGCAGGGTCAGGCCGGAAAGAAAGATCGAGCCCGCCGAACGGTCGCGTGCAGACGCGTTCGATGCCGAGATCGGTGACGGGCGGCCGAATAGCGCCGATGTCCCGATGTAAACGAGGTAAAGCGCACCCAGCCATTTGACCGTAACGAAGAACGGTCTCGACGCGATCAGCACCGCACCGAGCGCGGTGGCAGAGATCGCGAAGTACAGCGCGTTTGCCGACAGCACACCGAGCGCAGCTGCAAGCGAACGGCGGGCGCCGTGCATCAGCCCATAGGCGATTACCAGCATCACGGCCGGGCCCGGTGACAACGACAGTGCCACCTCGGTCAGAACATAAAGCCAGTAAGTGTCCCAATTGACTGCGGTCAACGCCGGCAGCACGTCCGCTGTCAAGCTGCTGCACGCTCGAAGGCGCGCGCGGCGAAACGCAACAGGGTCTCGCGCACGCCATCGGGATCTTCGGCCATCAACGCATGGCCGGAGCCACGCAACGTGACGACCGTCGGATCTCTGCACGCATCGATCAACGACTGGGCGGCGCGCGCGGGCGTCATCAAATCGGACGCTGCAAGGATGAACAGCGCTGGACAGTCGAGTGCGGCAGCGGCGTCCGTCCCCCGTTGATACGCGTTGCACGCGGCAAAATCGGCGTGCAGTACATCGGCGCCGTTGCGCTGGGCAACCCGTTGCATCAGTCGCAGGTTGCTCCAGATGTTCGAAAATCCGGGCCCCGGATTGCATGGCTTGCGATCAAATGCGGCGATCGAAGTGCTGTGCGACCACACATTGATCATCTCCATCGCTGCGGGTGGCGCGCTTCTGGTTGCGTCGAGCAATGCGTCGGACACGCGCATCGGAAACGCCGTGGCAATCAGCGCAACACCCGCTACTTTGCCGCGCAATCGGTTACCGAGCTCGAGCGCGATCAGCGAGCCCATGCTGTGGCCGACTACCAGCACTCGCTCCGACACCGCACGCGTCGAGCGCTGCGGCGATGCGATCGGCCATCGCCTCGATTGAAGTCAGCGCCGGGCCCGCGCTGCGCATATGCCCCGGAAGGTCGAGCGCCAGCACGCTGTAGCCGTGATGCGCAAGGTAGCGGCTCTGCAAGATCCAGACGCTGTGATCGTGTTCACCACCGTGCAGAAACACGATGGTCGGCAGCGCAGGATCGAACGTCTTGCCGCCTGTGTAGGCGTACAGGCGTGGTGTCGTAACCAGGTCCATCAGCCTGTCTTGCTGCGCGCGCTTCAGTGCCTGTGCGAGGTCGTCGAGCAGATCGCCGGCATCTTCGAGCCCGACCGAGAGCCGGATCGTTCCCTGCGTGATTCCGGCAGCTGCAAGCTCGTTATCCGGAACGCGAAAGTGCGTCGTCGATGCCGGATGGATCACCAGTGATTTGGCATCACCCACGTTCGCAAGGTGCGAAAATACGCGCAGTGCTTCGACGAACGCACGGCCGGCGTTGCGGCTGCCCTTCAGTTCAAAACTGAACACAGCGCCACATCCGCGTGGGAGCAGCCGTTGCGCCAGCGCGTGGTCGGGATGCGATGCCAGCTCCGGGTACGCCACCGACTGCACCATCGGATGTTCGGTGAGAAAGGCCACCACCTTGCGCGTGTTGTCAACGTGGCGCTGCATTCGCAACGGCAACGTTTCCAGACCTTGCAGCAGAAAGAATGCAGTGTGCGGGCTCATGCAGGCGCCGAAGTCGCGCAGCCCCTCACGACGAGCGCGCAGCAAAAATGGCGCAACCGTGCTTTCCTCGGCGAAGTTCATCCCGTGGAAACCTACATATGGCTGCGTCAGCGTTGCAAACTTGCCGCTATGAAGCCAGTCGAATGTGCCTCCATCCACCAGGACGCCGCCGATCGCGACGCCGTGCCCACCGATGAATTTCGTCGCCGAGTGATAAAGCAGATCGGCGCCATGATCGAACGGTGTCATTAGATAGGGTGTTGTAAACGTCGAATCAACGAGCAGTGGCAACCCATGTTCGTGAGCAATGGCGCTGACCGCCGGAATGTCGAGCACGTCGAGTCCGGGATTGCCGAGAGTTTCACCGAACAGCAGTCGCGTATCGGGGCGGATGGCCGTGCGCCATGCATCGAGGTCGCGCGGATCGACAAACGTGGTATCGATTCCGAAGCGTGCCAGCGTGAAGCCAAGCAGATTGTGCGAGCCGCCATAGAGTGCGCGGCTGGCGACGATATGTGTGCCTGCTCCCATTAGCGTGACGATCGCCAGATGCAGCGCGGCCTGTCCGCTCGCGGTCGCGACCGCGCCGACGCCTTTTTCGAGCGCCGCCATGCGTTCCTCGAACACCGCCACCGTTGGATTCGAGATGCGCGAGTAAACGTGGCCGGCGCGTTCCATGTTGAACAGCGCTGCCGCGTGGTCCGAGTCGTCGAACACATACGATGCCGTCGCATAAATCGGCACCGCGCGGCTGCCGGTGGTGGGATCGGGCGGCTGACCCGCGTGCAACGCCAATGTGTCGAAGCCAGGGTAGCGGACGGTCATGTGATCGACGACGAAGCGGCAAAGACGTGATCATGCCGTATTCGTTTCCCGCACTTGTACCCGACCCGGGCGGCACGCCCTAAGGCGCGCGCGTGCAACGCGCAGCGTTGCGTACACTCGAACTGCAAGCCATGGATACCAGAGCGATTCTTCATCCGCCGCTTGAGCCGTATGACAGCGGCATGCTCCCGCTCGACGACGTGCACACGATGTATTGGGAAACGTCGGGTAACCCGGCCGGCGTTCCGGTGCTGTTCTTGCACGGCGGCCCGGGGGGAGGATGCTCGCCGGAGCATCGGCGCTTTTTTGACCCCGAGTTTTTTCGCATCGTGCTGTTCGACCAGCGCGGCGCCGGCGCATCCACACCGCTTGGCGAGGCGACCAACAACGACACGCAGCGGCTGATCGCCGATCTGGAGACGCTGCGTGAGTATCTGGGGGTCGACCGCTGGCTCATTTTCGGGGGCTCGTGGGGTAGCACGCTCGGGCTGGCTTACGGGCAGACCCATCCGGAGCGCTGTTCCGGATTTGTGTTGCGCGGAATCTTTCTTGGCCGTCAAAGCGAAATCGACTGGTTCTTATACGGCCTGCGCACGGTGTTTCCGGAAGCCTGGTACCGATTCGCGAGCATGCTGCCGCCGGCCGAGCGCAAGGATTTGCTAAAGGGATACCTGAAGCGACTGTTCGACCCCGATGCGCGGGTGTATCTGCCGTTTGCGCGCGCGTGGAGCGAATACGAGGGTTCGTGCTCGACCTTGCTGCCGAATCCTGAACTGGTGCGGCACTTTGCCGACGAGGCGCTCGGCCTGGCGCGGATGGAAGCGCACTACTTTGCGCATCAGTGTTTCCTGGCGCCCAACCAGCTTTTGAACAATCTCGATCGCGTACGCCATTTGCCAGCGTCGATCGTGCAGGCGCGCTATGACATGGTGTGCCCGATTGTGACCGCCGATGAGCTCGCGCACGCATGGCCCAGCGCCAAATACACGGTAGTGGCAGATGCCGGACATTCGGTATGGGAGCCGTCGATCAGCGCGGCAGTAATCGCCGAGGTTGAGCGCATGAAGCTGCATCTGGTCGGATAGTTTGGCGCGGCCGGTTCTTTTTGCTGGTTGGCGCTTGTTCGTTCCTGCGCACCGGACTACGATCGTTTACGTCGTTACCAGATCTCGGCAGGAGGAACCATGAAAGTCGCCGACATACTCCGCGTCAAAGGCACTGCGCTGTACACGGTCACGCCTGACGCGCCACTGGCCGACGCAGTCAACCTGATGGCAGAAATGGATATCGGCTCCGCGGTCGTGATGGAGTTCGGCGAGCTCGCTGGCATGCTGACGTTTCGTGAAATCATCAATCGGCTGTACACAAACGGGGGCGCGATCGGCGACATTCGTACACGCGACGCGATGGAGCCGTCACCACTCACCGTTACTTCGGAAACCGACATCATGGAAGTGCGTCGCTTGATGCTCGAGCGGCACGCACGGTATCTGCCGGTAATGGACGGCCGCACCCTCGCTGGGGTTATCTCTTTCTACGACGTCGCAAGGGCGGTACTCGAAGAGCAAAGCTTCGAAAACCGGATGCTGAAGGCGTACATCGGCGACTACCGCGAGCCAGAAGAGGCACGCAGCTGAGCGGCACCCCGACAGAGCAGGGGACGCATCAGCAGGCGACGGAGCCCGGGCCGCTTTCCGAAGGCTTTCGCATCGCCGTCATCGGCGCGGGCATCGCGGGCCTGTCTTGCGCCCGCCAACTCGCGGCGCGCGGCGCCAAGGTCACCGTGTTCGAGCAGGGCCGGCGGCCGGGTGGCCGCGCTTCGACACTACGCACCGAGTTCGGCAACTTCGATCACGGCGCACAGTACTTCACGGTGCAAAGCCATGCGTTCGACCGCGCGGTCGCGCATTGGCTGCAGGCCGGCGTGGTTAAGCGCTGGACGGGTCGCGTCGTCGCAGTTGATAGCGCAGGGACCGAAGACAAGACGGCATCGGCGACTCGTTACGTGGGCGCCGAAGGCATGATCTCGATCGCGCGGCATCTGACCGAGGGGCTCGATGTGCGGCTCGATACTCACATCGACTCCCTGCTCAGAGTCGGCGCAGGCTGGTCATTGCTCGACGGCTCAGAGCGCTCGCCGGCGCCCGGCGGCTTCGACGCAGTCGTGCTTGCGATGCCGTCGTCGCAGGCTGCGCAGCTGAAAGGCGTGACTTCTACGCTCGTACAGCATCTGCGCATGGTCGAATGGCGGCCCTGTTGGGCCGCGATGTTGACGTTGCATGCGGCCAGCGGTTTTGATTTCGCAGGATCGTTCGTCAACGACCATGCTGTACTTGCATGGGTGGCGCGTGAAAATGACGAATCGGGCACGGAACGCTGGGTACTGCACGCCACCCCCGGCTGGTCCGCATCACACTTGAACATGCCGAGTGAAGACGTAGCGTCATTGCTGGCTGAGGCGCTGGCGCAGCGCTTTAACTTCGGGTTTCGGCCGGCGTTTATCGCTGCGCATCGATGGCTGTATGCGACGCCCGCGAGGCCGCTCCTCGAGCGCTACCTCTGGGACGCCACGTCGCACATCGGCGCCGTAGGCGATTGGTGCCAGGGCCCGCGCTTCGAGGGAGCGTTCCTGTCCGGCGATGCGCTAGGCGCCGCTATCACACCTTGATCGGAAGCCATCTCCAAAGCTACTGCGCGGCCCGATCTTGCCGCTGCGGTGCTCGCCGTAGCTCTCGTACGTGTGCGCTCCTCGCGCCAATCTCGGGCCGCTCGCTACGCTTTTGATATGCCTTCTACGCGCAGCCAGTCTGCACTACTGCGCGAGCGACGCTTTGCACCGTTATTCTGGGTGCAGTTTCTCGGAGCTGCGAACGACAACGTCTTCAAGTTCGCCTTCACGCTGCTGGCGACCTATGCAGCGGGACAGTGGGGCGGACTCGATCCGCGCTACGCGGGCTTCGTAATCGGCGCGCTGTTCATTGCGCCGTTCATTATTTTTTCTGCGACGAGCGGCCAATTGGCAGACAAGCTCGAAAAGTCCCGACTGATCCGGCGTATCAAGGATGCCGAGATTCTGGTGATGGCGATGGCGGCGCTCGGTTTGACGATGCAATGGCCGGCGTTGGTGTACGCCACGGTTGTTCTGCTCGGTCTGCAGGCGACTGTGTTCGGGCCGGTCAAGTATTCGTATCTACCGCAGCATCTCGATTCGGCCGAACTGACTGGCGGCAACGGTTTGATCGAAATGGGCACGTTCGTCGCGATACTGATCGGCACGATCGCAGCCGGAGCGCTTCTGAACGCGTTCGCTGACATTGGTGCAGCCGTCGTGGCAGCGGTGATCCTGTTGCTCGCGGTCGCCGGCAGAGTCGCCGCCCAGTACATCCCGATTTCGCCGGCCGCCGACCCGTCGCTCAGAATCAACATGAACCCCGTGTCGGAGACCTGGGCGAACTTGAAGATCGCGCACGGCGACCGCGCGGTGTTCAATTCGATCCTCGGCATCTCGTGGCTATGGTTCTTCGGCTCGGTTTTCCTGACCAGCTTTGCGCCGTTCGCGCGTGACGTCCTGGGTGGCGATGAGGGGGTCGTGACGTTTCTGCTCGCGGTGTTTTCGGTCGGCATCGGTGTGGGCGCGCTGCTAACCGAGCGTCTGTCAGGTAAGAAGATTGAGATCGGACTGGTGCCGCTCGGCTCGATCGGCATGACGTTGTTCGCGGCCGACCTGTATTTCGCATCGCGTGGCGTGACGCCGATGCAATCGGGCTCGCTGGCGCAGTTGTTCGCCCTCGACGGCGCGTGGCGCCTGATGCTCGATCTCGCGCTGTTGTCGATCTTCTCCGGGTTCTACTCGGTGCCGCTGTATGCACTGATACAGAACCGCGCGCCCAAAACGCACGTGGCGCGCATCGTCGCCGCCAACAACATCCTGAATGCGGTGTTCATCGTCGTTGCGTCGATCGCTGCCGCGGCGCTGCTGGGAGCCGGACTCAGCATTCCTGAGCTCTTTCTGGTCGCTGCACTGATGAATGCCGCCGTTGCTGTCTACATCTATCGGTTGGTGCCGGAGTTTCTCCTTCGATTTCTCGCCTGGCTGCTGGTGCATACGCTGTATCGAGTGCGATCGATCGGCGTCGATCGCCTGCCGGAGTCCGGTGCAGTTGTGTTGGTCTGCAACCACGTCAGCTTTATCGATGCGGTTGTCATCATGGGTGAAAGCCCGCGACCGATCCGCTTCGTGATGGACCACAACATCTTCAAGATCCCGCTGCTCAGCACGTTCTTCAAGCAATTGAAGGCGATTCCGATTGCATCCGCCCGCAGTGATCCGGTCACTTTGCAGCGCGCCCATGAAGATATCGAGCAAGCGCTCGATGAAGGCGAGATGGTCTGCATTTTTCCGGAAGGCCGGATTACCGATACCGGCGAGCTGTATCCGTTTAGGCCGGGTGTGCGCCGCATCGTTGAGCGCAATCCGGTGGCGGTGATTCCGATGGCGTTGCGGGGGCTGTGGGGGTCGGTTTTCTCGCGCTTCGGTGGCGCAGCGTTTTCTCTGCCGGTCGATGCGCGGCTGCGGCGCGGGTTTCGCTCCAAAGTCGAGCTCGTCGTCGGCGAACCGGTGCCGGCCGACTTGGCGACCCCGGAGCTGTTGATGCAGCGAGTACGCGAGCTGCGTGGAGCGCACCTGTGAAACGTGAAGGGCGCTCTGCGACGTAGACTCTTTCACCTTTCGTCTTTCACCCTTCGCCGGCTCAATGTCCTCCACCTTCGGCCATCTGTTTCGCGTGACCAACTTCGGTGAATCGCACGGCCCTGCAATCGGCTGTGTGATCGACGGGTGTCCGCCGGGAATGCAGCTCGCCGCAGCGGATCTGCAGCACGATCTGGATCGGCGCAAGCCCGGAACGTCCCGCCATGTCACGCAGCGCCGCGAATCCGATCGCGTCGAAATCCTGTCGGGCGTGTTCGAGGGGACGACCACGGGGACGCCGATTGCGCTCTTGATTCGAAATGAGGACGCGAAAGGCCGCGACTACGACGACTTGATCGACACGTTTCGCCCGGGTCATGCCGACTACACCTATTGGCGCAAGTACGGACTGCGCGATCCGCGTGGCGGCGGACGTTCGTCGGCACGCCTGACGGCACCAATGGTGGCCGCCGGCGCCGTTGCGAAGAAATGGCTGCACGTGAAGTTCGGAACCGAAGTGCGCGGCTGCATGCAGCAACTGGGGGAGATCGAAATTCCCTTCAAGAGTTGGAACGATGTCGAGGAAAACGCGTTCTTTGCGCCTAACCGGCAGATCGTGCCGCAGCTCGAGGACTACATGGACATTCTGCGCAAGAGCGGAAACTCGGTCGGTGCCCGCTTGCGAGTCGTCGCGACACGGGTGCCCGTCGGCCTCGGTGCGCCGCTGGCCGCCAAGCTTGATGCCGACATCGCCCATGCAATGATGGGAATCAATGCGGTCAAAGGCGTTGAAATTGGCGCCGGATTCGCAGCCGTGTTGCAAAAGGGTTCGCACCATGGTGACGAATTGCTGCCCACCGGCTTTGCGAGCAACAACGCGGGCGGAGTTCTGGGTGGCATCTCTACCGGGCAGGACATCGAAGTGTCGATTGCGCTGAAGCCGACCTCGAGCATCCGGCTGCCGCGCCGCTCGATCACCCGTGCAGGCGCTCCGACGATCGTCGAAACGCAGGGCAGGCACGATCCATGCGTAGGAATTCGGGCGACGCCGATCGCGGAAGCGATGCTGGCGCTGGTGTTAATGGACCACGCGTTGCTGCAGGGCGCACAAAACGGCGATGTCGTGCACGAGGTACCGCCAATCGCGGCTTCGTCCGTGCCGTCTGAGGATCTTTGAGATTGCGAGGAACGACACCTTATGAATAGTTTGCTGCGGGTTTCGTTGGTTGCTGTTCTTGCCATGTTGGCTGCGTGTGAAACAGTCAAAACGACCGAAGCAGGCGCGGTTGGAGTAACGCGCGAGCAGCGGGTTACGACCACGGTCAGCTCGAAGGAGATCGAACAGGCAGCGGCCAAGGAGTACGCGAACGTGATGGCCGAAGCTCAGAAAAAAGGCCTGCTTAACCGCGACGCGCAGCAGGTACAGCGCGTGCGCACGATCGCTCAGCGGCTGATCCCGCAGACAACTGTGTTTCGCAAGGACGCGGCGGGATGGGCCTGGGAAACCAACGTGCTGACGTCAAAGGACGTCAATGCGTGGGCCATGCCCGGAGGCAAGATGGCCGTTTACACGGGCTTGATCGAGCGCCTGAACGTCACGGACGACGAACTGGCGGCGGTCATGGGCCATGAGATTGCGCACGCCCTGCGTGAACATGCGCGCGAGCGTATTGCACGGCAGCAGGGAACTCAGGCGGCTTCGACCATCGGCACGATCGCGCTCGAGATATTTACCGGTGTTCGGCTCGATCCGCAACTGGCCGGGACCGTCGGTCAGGCCGTCTTCGTACTGCCGAACAGTCGTGAGAACGAGCAGGAAGCCGACATCATCGGTGTCGAGTTGATGGCGCGCGCCGGTTATGACCCGCGCGCTGCGCTCACTCTATGGCAGAAGATGGGGGCCGCCGGCGGCGGAGGGCCGCCGGAGTTTTTGTCGACGCATCCGAGCAGCGCGACGCGGCTGCGCGAGTTGCAGGGCTACGTCGACAAGGTGATGCCGCTGTATCAGGCAGCGAAGCGCTAGCCGATCACCAGGTCCGCGCGCGCGACCAACTGCGTTGCGCGCACCAGCGAATGTGTCGCGCCCGCCGTCGTCGGCTCGAACTTCAACATCAACGCAGCCTGATCCTCGGCGCTCAGGCGCGCGAACAGGAAGTCACGGCGATTACCGGGATCGTCGGGCAAGTACCACTGCGTTGCAAACGCCGAAGCGCCCGGCGCTTGTACGCGCACATGGATGTGCGGCGTGCGTCCCGGATACGCGATCGGCTTGATCGTTCGAAAGTGGAATGCGCCGGCAGCGTCGGTCCGCGCCGTGCCGTAACCCTGAAAATTCGGATCGCGTTCGGCTTCGGCGCCGCCCGCAGGATGGTGATACACCGCATTGGCATCGCATTGCCAGATCTCGACCGCGGCATTCGTCAGCGGCTGACCGCGGCGATCCAGCACGCGACCGGTCAGAAAAATCGGCACGCCCTTGGTCAGCACCCGGTCGCCTTCGACGCGCAACAGGTCCGCGTCGGTCTCGGTCGGGCGCTCACCGGCGTTGCGTGGATAAAACGGACCGAGGGTTTGCGATGGGCTGGGTCGTACCGCCCCCGATGTCGTCTGCGCAACTGCCAACGGGGCGAGCACAGTGCCGGCGGCGCCGGCGAGAAAATGTCGACGCTGCAGCGTCTTCACGTTATTCGGCCTCTGGTTCATCGCGTCCTCCGTTGTTGCGGTTTCAGACTCGCGCGCCGCGCCGATGTTCCACACTCAGATGGCATAATCTTTCGGGCATGGATGCCGCAGCCAGCACACTTTACGACCGGCTTTGGGACGATCACGTAGTGCACGTCGAAGATGACGGCACGACGATGCTTTATATCGACCGCCACTTGGTCCACGAAGTCACTAGCCCGCAAGCGTATGAAGGGCTGCGGCTCGCGGGACGCACGCCATGGCGTATCAGTTCGATCGTGGCTACCGCTGATCACAATACGCCAACGACCGGCTGGGAAGACGGCTACGACGGCATCGACGATCCGATCTCCAAAGAGCAGATCGTCACACTCGATTCGAACATTCGCAGCTTCGGCGCCGCGGCGTATTTTCCCTTTCTCGACAAGCGGCAGGGCATCGTGCATGTGATGGGCCCCGAGCAGGGCGCCACATTGCCGGGCATGACGGTCGTGTGCGGCGATTCGCACACCAGCACGCACGGTGCGTTCGGCGCGCTGGCGTTCGGCATCGGCACCAGCGAAGTCGAGCACGTGCTGGCGACGCAGACGCTGCTGACGAAGAAAGCCGGCAACATGCTGGTCAAGGTCGACGGTCGCTTGCCGACCGGCTGCACCGCGAAGGACATCGTGCTCGCGGTGATCGGGCGGATCGGCACTGCGGGTGGCACCGGTTATGCAATTGAATTCGCCGGCGAGGCGATCGAGGCGTTGTCGATGGAAGGCCGGATGACCGTCTGCAACATGACAATCGAAGCCGGCGCTCGTGCCGGCATGGTTGCGGTCGACGAAAAGACGATCGACTACGTGCGCGGCCGGCCGTTTTCCCCATCGGGCGACCAATTCGAGCAGGCAGCGACGTTCTGGCGCACCTTGCGTTCCGATCCCGATGCGAAGTTCGATCGCGTGATCGAGCTGCGTGCCGAGGAAATCAAGCCGCAAGTTACATGGGGCACATCGCCTGAGATGGTGACGACGATCGACGGCGCGGTGCCGGATCCGGAAGAGGAACGCGATCCAGTCAAGCGCGAAGGGATCGAGCGAGCGCTCGATTACATGGGATTGGAACCGAAAACTCCGGTGACTGACATCTACCTCGACAAGGTATTTATTGGCTCGTGCACCAATTCGCGCATCGAGGATTTGCGCGAAGCCGCCTGGGTGGTGAAGCGGTTGGGCAGGCAGGTTGCTAGCAATGTGAAGCTGGCGATGGTCGTGCCGGGCTCCGGATTGGTCAAAGCCCAAGCCGAACGCGAAGGGCTCGACAAGATTTTTCGCGGGGCGGGGTTCGAGTGGCGCGAACCCGGTTGTTCGATGTGTTTGGCGATGAATGCAGACCGGCTCGAGCCGGGAGAGCGTTGTGCATCGACCAGCAATCGCAACTTCGAAGGTCGCCAGGGTGCGGGTGGCCGCACGCATTTGGTCTCACCGGCGATGGCGGCAGCGGCCGCGATCGAAGGCCACTTCGCAGACGTTCGACGCTTGACTTGAGGAGATCTCAATGAAAACGATGCTGATCATGCTTGCCATGGCGTTTACGCTGACCGCTTGCCAGACGATGGAAGGTTTTGGTCGAGACGTAGAGAAACTGGGCTCGAAGATCGAGGAGAAAGCGAAAAAATAGAGCGACGCGCTGCACGAATGGAGAAGTTCGAAGTCCACACCGGATTGGTCGCGCTGCTGCCGCGCGCCAACGTCGATACCGACGCGATCATCCCGAAGCAGTTCCTGAAATCGATCAGGCGGACCGGCTTCGGCCCGAACCTTTTCGATCAGTGGCGTTATCTCGATCATGGCGAGCCCGGGATGGACAACGCCAAGCGGCCGCTGAATCCGGACTTCGTACTGAACGAGCCGCGTTACGCAGGCGCCTCGATTCTGCTGGCAGGCAAGAACTTTGGCTGTGGCTCGTCGCGCGAGCATGCACCATGGGCGCTGTTGCAGTATGGATTTCGTGCCCTCATCGCACCGAGCTTTGCCGATATCTTCTTCAACAACTGCACCAAGAACGGCTTGCTGCCGGTGGTTTTGCCGCAGTCGGTCGTCGATCGCCTGTTCGACGACGTGGCGGCGCACGTCGGCTATCGGCTGACGGTGGATCTGCCGCGCCAGCGCGTAGTCGAACCCGATGGCAGCGAGCACTCGTTCGACGTCGCGCCGTTTCGCAAGCATTGCCTCCTGAACGGGTTCGACGAGATCGAGCTGACGTTGCGTCACAAGGACAAGATCGCTGCGTTTGAAAAGAAACGCCTGACCGAGCAGCCCTGGCTCGCGAAGACGGCGTAGCTGCTCCCATGAACATCGCAGTGTTGCCGGGCGATGGCATCGGCAAGGAGATCGTTGCCGAAGCGGTGCGTGTGCTTGAGGCGCTCGATGAATCGTTCGAGCTCGAGTTTGCCGATGTCGGTGGCGCCGCGTACGACGCGCACGGCCTTCCGTTGCCGGACTCGACGTTAAAGCTGGCGCTGACTGCCGATGCGGTGCTCTTTGGCGCGGTTGGCGACTGGAAATACGACAAGCTCGAACGTCATTTGCGCCCCGAGCAGGCGATTCTGGGCTTACGCAAGGAGCTGCAGCTGTTCGCCAATTTTCGTCCTGCGATCTGCTACTCGGAGCTGACGCATTCATCGAGCCTGAAGCCCGAGCTGGTCGCCGGCCTCGATCTATTGATCGTGCGCGAGCTGACCGGCGACATTTACTTTGGCCAGCCGCGCGGCCGGCGTGCAGCGCCGGATGGCCCGTTTGCCGGCGCACCCGAGGCGTTCGACACGATGCGCTACAGCCGCCCAGAGATCGAACGCATCGCTCGTGTTGCATTCGAGGCCGCGCGCAAAAGAAGCAGGAAGGTCACCAGCGTTGATAAGGCCAACGTGCTGGCAACGTCTCAGTTCTGGCGCGACGTCGTCACCGATGTGCACGCGGACTATCAGGACATCGCGCTCGACCACATGTACGTCGACAACGCAGCAATGCAGCTGCTCAAGGCGCCCAAAAGCTTTGACGTGATCGTCACGGGCAACATGTTCGGCGACATACTGTCGGACGAGTCGGCGATGCTGACCGGCTCGATCGGAATGCTGCCGTCCGCGTCGCTGAACGACAGGGGCCAGGGGCTGTATGAGCCGTCACACGGCAGCGCGCCCGACATCGCCGGCAAGGGCATCGCGAATCCGCTGGCGACTATCTTGTCGGTTGCGATGATGTTGCGGCATTCGCTCAGTCGCGCCGAGCAAGCCGAACGGGTCGAGGCTGCCGTCAAGCGTGTCTTGGCCGACGGGTTGCGGACACACGACATCTGGAGCGAAGGCACACGCAAGGTCGGCACACGCGAGATGGCTGATGCAGTCATCGCGGCGCTGAAGTAGAAGGGGAGAGCATGAAGGTTGGAATTGTCGGCTGGCGCGGAATGGTCGGCTCCGTGCTGATGCAGCGCATGAGCGCGGAGAATGACTTCGAGTTGTTCGACTCGGTGTTCTTCAGCACATCGAACGCGGGTGGCAGCGCGCCAGTCGTCGCGCGTGGTGAACGCACGCTCAAGGAAGCCGGCGACTTGAAAGCGCTTGCAGCGTGCGACGTCATCGTGACCGCGCAGGGCGGTGATTACACCAACGAGGTGTTCCCGAAATTGCGCGCGGCGCGATGGAACGGCTACTGGATCGACGCCGCCTCCGCGCTGCGAATGAGCGACGACGCCATCATCATTCTTGACCCCGTCAACTTGCCAGTGATCCAGGATGCGCTATCACGCGGCGTCAAGAACTACATCGGCAGCAATTGCACCGTGGGTCTGATGTTGATGGCGCTCGATGGGCTGTTGAAGGCGGACCTGATCGAATGGGTTACCGCGATGACCTACCAGGCCGCGTCCGGTGCGGGTGCGCCGCAGATGCGCGAGTTGATCGAGCAAATGGGGCACGTTCACACGGCGGCGCGTGATCTGCTGGTCAATCCTGCCTCGGCGATTCTGGAAATCGATCACGCAGTATCGACGACCTTGCTCTCCGATCAACTGCCGACGCGCAGCAACGGTGTGGCGCTGGCGGGCAACCTGATCCCATGGATTCACGATGACCTGGGCAATGGCGTCAGTCGCGAAGAATGGAAGGGCGGTGCCGAAGCGAACAGAATTCTTGGTCGGCCGCCGATGGGTGAGCCAGGTTCGCTGCTGGTGGAGGGGCTATGCGTTCGCATCGGTGCGATGCGCTGCCATAGTCAGGCGCTGACGATCAAGCTCCGCGCCGATCTGCCGTTGTCTGAGATCGAAAGAGTGTTGGCGGATGCCAACGAATGGGTGACCGTGGTCCCGAACAATCGTGAGGACAGTATTCGTGAGTTGTCGCCGGCGAAAGTCAGCGGCACGATGAGCGTTCCGATCGGGCGCTTGCGCAAACTCGCAATCGGACCGGAATACATCTCTGCATTCACGGTCGGAGATCAGTTGCTATGGGGCGCTGCCGAGCCGTTGCGACGCATGTTGCGACTGTTGCTGAACAAATTGTGATTGCTCGCAGCGGCGGTGTTTGCACACGCTCGGCGTGTGCATGCCTAGGAGGATTTGTCGTTGGCATTGCTGACAAAAAGACGGGAGTTACGGCTATTTCTAAGCTTGCGACCGTAAGTCCATGATGTTATGTTCGAAAAACGTTGCATCCGATCAGGGGGCGGAATGCCATCCCAAAAATTTGCCCGCGCGCCCCTGTGGTGCGCGCTTTCGCTTGCCATCGGTCTCGCAGTAACCAGCCCAGCTGACGCCGCAGGCCTTGGCCGCCTAACCGTCACTTCGGGTCTTGGACAGCCGCTGCGGGCCGAGCTTGAGGTGACTTCTGTTGGCCGCGATGAGCTGCCGACGCTGCAGGTAAAGATGGCGCCGCTGGCGGCGTTTCGCGCCGCCAATCTTGATTTCAATCCGGCACTTACGAACCTTCGCTTCAGTCTGGACAAGCGGCCGGACGGCACCTCACTTCGTGCGGATTAGTTCCGGGCAGCCGGTTAACGAGCCGTATCTGGATCTGATGGTCGAACTCACGTGGGCCACCGGCCGCGTGATTCGCGAATACACGGTTTTGCTTGATCCGCCGTCGCTGCGGGCCGACGCACCGGTCGTGCCGCCGGTTGCAGCGGCATCGACCCCCGCCGCACCGGCGGTGCTGCCGCCCACTACGCGCTCGTCGGCTGCGCCTGCGGCCTCATCGAGTGCCCCAGCGTCAGCTCCGAGCGCTTCGACTGCACCGCCCCGCCCCGCCGCGGCCGCTGCCGCTCCGCGTTCGACGGCTGCCCCGGAAGGCTCCTACGTTGTGAAGTCGGGCGATACGTTGGGCGCTATCGCCGGCCGCAACAAGCCAGCGTCGGTATCGCTCGATCAAATGCTGGTGGCGATGCTGCACGCCAATCCGGACGCGTTCGTTGCCAAGAACATGAATCGCTTGAAGGCCGGCGCGACGTTGACCTTCCCGTCCGAATCGGAGGTTGCCGCCCTGGCGCGACCCGATGCGCGGCGTGAAGTCGTCGCGCAAAGCGCGGACTTCGCTCAATATAAGAGCCGCCTGGCGCAGGCGGCGGGTTCCGCCCCCGCGGTTGCAAGTGCTCCACCGGCAGCGGCGGGCTCGGGGCGTGTCACCGCGCGTGTTCAGGATAAGTCCGCAGCGGCTGCACCGGGTGGCGATCAGCTGAAGATCGCACGGGCGGAGCAGAAGTCCGCCGCAGCGGCCGCTTCCGCGGCAAAGGCCGACGAAGCGGCCGCCAAGGCGCGCGCACTAAAAGAAGAGCAAGAGCGAGCCGCACAGCTGAAGCAGACCAACGACGCGATTCAGAAAGCGCTCCAGGTTCAAAGCAAGGCGGGAGCAGCGGCACAGAAGCAGGCTGAACAAAAGGGTTCGACAACGCCAGCCACCACGGCGACGCCCGCGCCAGTCGCTCCGCCGCCCGTGGCAGTAGCACCGCCGACGCCCGCGCCGATACCAGCGCCGACACCCACTCCGCCTGCGCCGGCCCCAGTCGCGGCGACGCAGCCGACCCCGGCTCCGGTAGCGCCAGTTTCGGCGCCGGGAGCCGCACCGGCACCAACCGACAGCGCCAAGTCGGCCCCGCCGCCGACGGTTGCGCCGACTACGACGCCGGCCCCAGTAGCGCCGCCGCCCGCCGCCAAAGCAGCGCCGGCCAAGAAAGCCGCGCCTCCGCCGCCGCGCGAGGAGCCGAGCTTTTTCTCTGATTTGTTGGGCAATACGACCACGTTGCTGGGCTTGATCGGCATCGTTGTATTGCTGGCGGCACTGTTCGGTTGGAGCATGTATCGCAAGCGCAGGGCCCAGGCGAGCGACCGCTTCAAAGAGACCGGCGAGGGCGCGCAGGCGAATTCGCTCTTTGGCGCCACCGGGGGCCAGAGCGTCGATACGGGGACCAGCACATTCAACTCGAGCTTCATTCCGGCCGCCTCGCAGCTCGACTCGAACGAAGTCGATCCGGTCGCCGAGGCCGATGTTTACATCGCCTATGGTCGCGAAGAGCAGGCCGAGGACATTCTTAAGGAAGCGCTGCGCCTGCAGCCAGACCGTCATGCAGTGCGCGTCAAGTTAATGGAGATCTACGCGCGCCGTGGCGACAAGACGTCGTTCATGGTGGTCGCCGAAGATCTGCGTGATCGCACTGGCGGCACCGGCGAAGAGTGGGAGCGAGCGGTCAAGCTCGGTCGCACAGTAGATCCGGCACACGCGATGTTTGCCGGCGCGGTCGCCGGCGCTGCGCTGAGTGACGCAGCGCGCGGCCCGACCACCGGTTTCAGGCTCGATCCAAACACGCGTTCCGGAAGGCCAGCAACTCTGGGCGGCGGAGCGACCGCGGGCCTGGATCTCGGAGGTCTGACGGGTAGCTCGGCGATGGGTCGCGATACGAACGTGCCGCCGTTGACCAGGATGGTGGTCGATACACGTATGGGCGGCGACAGCACGATGCAGGTCGAGACCAAGATGCCGCAGGACACGAAGATGTCCGGTCCCGCGACGCAGGCAGCACCGACCACGCAGTTCCGCGCAACCCTGCCGGGACAGCCCGCTGCTGCAGAGGCTCCGGTCACTGGGGCGGCCACCGACTTCGGTTCGCTCGACTTCGATCTTGGTCCGACCAGGATGGGCAATCTGGATGTCGCGACGCGCATGCCGGCTCTGGAGCCCGAGGTTTTTGCACCGACCACGCCGCAGCGAGCCGAGCCTCCGGCAGTGGCCGATATTGATGTGGCGCTTCCGAAGGAGAGATACCCGGCGATGGCGCCGACGGCCAGCGGTGTGGGAGCGATCCCTGATCTGGACCTGAACATTCCGCCGTCAACCCGTATGCCCGTGCCGCCGACGACACGCATGCCGGTAGCGCCGGCGCCGGTAATGGAAGAAGCACTCTCGCGTCCGACCGTTATCGGCGTGAAGTCGACAGCGCCGATAGGCAACCTGCCGGACGAACAGGCGGCGCGGTTGACCGCCAATACGGACCAGGCCACCGTTCCGCTGATCGATTTCGATCTATCGGCCGTCAGCCTCGACGCCGCAACCAAGCGCGGCGAGACCGAACCTGGCAGCGCACTCGCGCAGCAAATGGCGACCAAGCTCGATCTGGCGCGTGGCTACATCGATCTGGGGGTCAAGGATGGCGCGCGCGAACTCCTGGACGAGGTGATGCGCGACGGCACGCGCGAGCAACGGCAGGCCGCGGTAGATCTCATCAAGACGATAGAGAGTTAGTTCGCGCAGACAGAGCAGCCGCGCGCTCAATTTCGAGCCTGATCAGACAAGGTTGTCACTCTTGTCTGCGTGCCTAGCATGCGTATTGCGCTCGGCCTGGAATACGACGGTGCCGCGTTCAACGGCTGGCAGACTCAGGCGGACGGCCGCGGCGTTCAAGATGCCGTCGAACGTGCGCTTGCGCAGATTGCCGGCACGCCGGTAGCGACAATTTGCGCTGGCCGTACCGATGCGGGCGTTCATGCGCTCGATCAGGTCATTCACATTGATACCGATGTTGCGCGCCCGCTGACGGCATGGGTGCGCGGCGTCAATCGCTTTCTTCCAACATCGATCGCGGTTCGCTGGGCGCGGCAGGTCAACGACGGGTTTCATGCGCGCTACGGCGCGCGGCGCCGCCGCTACGACTACTGGATTCTCAATGCGCCGGTACGATCGCCGTTGGGGCATGCGCGCGTTGGCTGGGTGTTTCGGCCACTCGACGAGCACGCGATGCGCCAAGCTGCGATGCATTTGATCGGCCGGCACGACTTCACATCGTTTCGTTCCGCCGAATGCCAGGCGGCCAGTCCGGTGCGCGACATTGAACAGCTGGCTGTTGATCGAATCGGATCCCTGGTTCGCATCAGCGTCACGGCCAACGCGTTCCTGCATCATATGGTGCGCAATATCGTCGGCGCGCTGGTGTATGTCGGCGTCGGCCGGCAACCGCACGATTGGATCAAGGACGTGCTCGCAGCACGCGATCGCGTCGTCGGCGCACCGACCTTCTCCGCTGCCGGGCTGTATCTGGCGCGGGTCGAGTACGATCCTGCGTTTCGTTTGCCGGCTCCGAGTGGGCAACCGTTCTGGATCGATGCGTACACGAATCAAGATTTGCGGCCTGACACGTGAAGCTGATGTGGCGGCCGCGATTGCGGCTGGCGCTGACGCGGTCGGGTTTGTCTGCTACCCGAAGAGTCCGCGCTACGTTGCACCCGCGAGGCTGCGCGCGTTAAGCCGCGAGCTCGGCGTGTTCGCAGCGCCGGTATTGCTGTTCGTCAACGCTGCGTCGGACCTCGTCGAGGGCGCGCTCGAAGTAATGCCCAATGCGCTGTTGCAATTTCACGGCGATGAGCACGAGCCCGCGTGCAGCCGCTATCAGCGCCCGTACATTCGATCGGTGCCGATGACCGATCAGGTCGACCTGGCGCGTGTGCAAACCGAATTTGCATCGGCCACAGCCTTGCTCGTCGACGCACCCACCGACGACTACGGGGGCAGCGGGCGCACGTTCAACTGGTCGCGTCTGCCAGCGCAGCGGGCCAAGCCGCTGGTGCTTGCCGGTGGGCTCAATGCCGACAACGTCGGAGCCGCAATCACCGAAGTGCGCCCATATGCGGTCGATGTCAGTAGCGGCGTCGAGCAAGAGCCGGGAATCAAGAGCGCATCGAAAATCGAGCAGTTCATCGACGCAGTGCGCCGCGCGGATCAGCGAAGGGTGGAGAAGCACTGAACGCATGAAGCCCTACGATCTT
The DNA here is from genome assembly GCA_963824935.1 of uncultured beta proteobacterium. GTDB lineage: Bacteria > Pseudomonadota > Gammaproteobacteria > Burkholderiales > Burkholderiaceae_F > JACCZX01. Next base: position 228,800 of record CAWGRF010000030.1, read on the forward strand.
CCGGATTTGCACGGCCATTTCGGGCCCTACGGCGGAATTTTCGTAGCCGAGACGCTGATGCACGCCCTCGATGAGCTGCGCTCGGCGTATCAGGCGTATCAAAGCGATCCTGAATTTGTCGCTGAGTTTCAGCGCGAACTCAAACATTTTGTCGGGCGGCCAAGCCCGATTTATCACGCAAAGCGGTGGTCTGACCTGCTCGGTGGTGCGCAGATCTACTTGAAGCGCGAAGATCTGAACCATACCGGCGCGCACAAGATAAACAACACGGTCGGCCAGGCTCTGCTGGCTAGACGGATGGGCAAGCCACGTGTGATCGCCGAGACCGGCGCCGGCCAGCACGGCGTGGCCACCGCAACGGTGGCGGCTCGCTATGCGATGGAATGCGTTGTCTACATGGGCGAGGAGGACATCGCGCGGCAATCGGCCAATGTGTATCGAATGAAGCTGCTGGGTGCGACCGTCGTCCCGGTCGCGAGCGGAAGCCGCACCCTGAAAGATGCGCTGAACGAAGCGATGCGTGACTGGGTGACGAACGTCGAGAACACTTTTTACATTCTCGGTACGGTTGCGGGCCCGCATCCGTATCCAATGATGGTGCGTGACTTCAATGCGGTGGTCGGGAAGGAATGCATCGAACAGATGCCGGAGATCGCCGGTCGCCAACCCGATGTCATCATCGCTTGTGTTGGTGGCGGCAGCAATGCGATGGGAATCTTTTACGACTACATCAAGCACAAGGATGTGAAGCTGATCGGCGTCGAGGCCGCCGGCGAAGGGCTCACGACCATGCGTCACGCAGCGAGCCTGCAGCGGGGCACACCAGGAGTGCTGCACGGCAATCGCACGTACCTGCTGCAGAACGACGACGGCCAGATCATGCAGACGCATTCGGTCAGCGCCGGATTGGACTATCCCGGAGTGGGTCCCGAGCACGCTTGGTTAAAGGACCAGGGCCGGGCCGAATATGTCGGCGCCACCGATGACGAAGCGCTTCAGGCGTTTCACGACTGCTGCCGTATCGAGGGAATCATTCCTGCGCTCGAGTCGAGCCACGCACTGGCGCATGCCAGCAAGCTCGCGCCGAAGTTACCGAAGGATTCGATTCTGCTGGTCAACCTTTCCGGCCGCGGCGACAAGGACTTGCATATCGTGGCCGAGCGCAGCGGGCTTCAGTTCTGATGTCACGCATTCAGACTCGATTTTCGGAACTGCGCGCCCGCGGCTCAAAAGGGTTGATTCCCTACATTTGCGCAGGCGATCCGACACGGGCGCAGACTGTGCCCCTGATGCAGGCATTGGCGCGTGCCGGCGCCGATGTGATCGAGCTCGGAGTTCCGTTTTCCGACCCGATGGCCGACGGCCCGGTGATTCAGCGCGCCACGGAGCGCGCCCTACGCAACGGCGTCGGGCTAAAAGCCACGCTTGCGATGGTGGAGGAATTTCGACAGCACGACGTCGTCACTCCGGTCGTGCTAATGGGTTACGCCAATCCGATCGAGCGCATGGGTTGCGCCGAGTTTGCAAGCGCAGCTCGTGCCGCCGGAGTTGACGGCGTGCTGGTGGTCGACTACCCGCCTGAAGAAGCGCTCGAGTTTTCGAGCGAGATGCGCACGGCGGGAATGGACGCGATCTTTCTGCTGGCGCCGACGACCACCGACGAACGAATCGCCGCAATTGCACAACACGCATCCGGCTATATTTATTACGTGAGCCTCAGGGGTATCACCGGTGCCGCACACTTCGATGTCACAAGCGTGGCCGCCCGCCTGCCGGTGATCCGGCGCTATACACGCCTGCCGGTGGGCGTTGGATTCGGCATTCGCGATGCGGCGAGCGCGCAGGCCGTTGCGACCGTGGCCGACGCGGTCGTGATTGGTTCGCGCATCATTCAGGAACTCGAAGCCGCCTCGCCCGATCGCGCAGTACAGGCGGTCGAGCGATTCGTCGGCAGCATTCGTGTCGCCATTGATAACCCGCATTCGATGAAAGCTGCCTAAGGAAAATCATGAGCTGGATCGACAAGATCTTGCCGCCACGCATCAAGCGCGAAGAAGGCGCAGCACGCAAGACCGTGCCCGAAGGCTTATGGACCAAGTGTCCCGGCTGCGAGGCGGTGCTTTATTCGGCCGAGCTGCAGAAAACGTTGTTTGTATGCCCGAAGTGCAGCCATCACATGCGGATCGGCGCACGCGCGCGACTCGATGCATTGCTCGACGCCGAGGGACGCTATGAGATCGGCCAAGAGATTCTGCCGATTGATGCGCTTAAGTTTCGCGACAGCCGCAAGTATCCGGAGCGCCTGCAGCAGGCGATGGAAGACACCGGCGAGACCGACGCGTTGATCGTCGTCGGAGGTTCGATTCGCGCGCTGCCGGTTGTCGTGGCGTGCTTTGAATTCGATTTCATGGGTGGATCGATGGGCTCGGTGGTCGGCGAGCGCTTCGTGCTCGGCGTGCAGACGGCGATCGAGCAGAAGGTGCCGTTTGTTTGCATCACTTCGACCGGCGGTGCACGCATGCAGGAAGGCCTGCTGTCGTTGCTGCAGATGGCCAAGACCACAGCGATGATCGCGCGGCTGGCCGAAGCGAACTTGCCATTTATCAGTGTGTTGGCCGATCCGACGATGGGCGGAGTCTCGGCGAGCTTCGCGTTCATGGGCGACGTCGTAATCGCCGAGCCAAAGGCGCTGATCGGATTTGCGGGCCCGCGCGTGATCGAGCAGACCGTGCGCGAGACCTTGCCCGATGGTTTTCAGCGCTCCGAGTTTCTGCTGACCAAGGGCGCGATCGACATGATCGTCGATCGGCGCCAGATGCGCGACGAGATCGCGCAGTTGCTGGCATTGCTGCTGAAGCAACCTATGGAGGCGTTGTCGTAGCGAGCGCGGGGAAATCTTCGCTTGACGATTGGCTTGCTCGCATCGAACGGCTGCACGCCAAGCCGATCGATCTGGGGCTCGATCGGGTGCATGCGGTTGCGGGCCGCCTCGATCTGCGACTCCAGATTCCAACGATCGTCGTTGGTGGTACCAACGGCAAGGGTTCTACCTGCGCGATGCTGGACAGCATCTTGCGCTCCGCCGGCTACCGGGTCGGCCTGTATACGTCGCCACACCTGCTGCGGTTCAACGAGCGCGCCCGAGTTGATGGCGCAGATGCAGTTGATCAAGCGCTCATTGAGCAGTTCGAGGCCGTCGAGGCAGCGCGTGGCGATGCGACGCTGACCTACTTCGAGTTCACCACGCTGGCGATCCTCCGATTGTTTTCGCAATCACGACTCGATGCCGCCGTGCTCGAAGTGGGTCTCGGCGGGCGGCTCGACGCCGTCAATATCGTCGATGCCGACGTTGCGATCGTGACGTCGGTGGCAATCGATCACACCGACTATCTGGGCGCGACGCGAGAAGTGATCGGTTTGGAGAAAGCGCACATTTATCGACCAGGCCGGCCGGCAATTTGCGCCGACCCTACGCCGCCGCAGTCACTGCTTGATCATGCGCAAAAAATTGGCGCCGATTTCTGGCGCTTCGGGCGCGACTTCAACTATCAGGGCGATCGCCAGCAGTGGGCCTACGGTGGTCGCCATGTGCGGCGCGCCAGCTTGCCGTACCCGGCGTTACGTGGCGCCAATCAGCTGCTGAACGCATCCGGCGCGCTGGCTGCGCTGGAAGCGATGGCGCCGCAGCTTCCGGTAGCGCAGCAGGCGGTGCGACAGGGATTGCTGACTGTGAACCTACCTGCGCGCTTCCAGGTGCTGCCTGGCAGGCCGGTGATCGTGCTCGACGTCGCGCACAACCCGCACGCGGCGGCCGTGCTTGCACAGAACTTGGACATGATGGGTTTCTATCCGCGCACGCATGCGGTGTTCGGCATGCTGCGCGACAAGGATATCGGCGGTGTAATAGACAAGATCGGAGACAGGATCGACCACTGGCACATTGCTTCGACGCCCGGCGCGCGTGGCGCGTCAGCCGCCGACATTGCCGGCCTGGTGCGTGCGGCAGCGCCCGACGCCTCGGTGACCGAGTACGCAGATTTCGCGGCAGCATTCACGGCGGCACGCGAACGCGCCAAGCCCGATGATAGAATTTTGGCGTTCGGTTCCTTTCTTTCGGTGGCAGAAGTGCTGCACGCGATCAACGAACTGAGCGCTTCTCACGCAGTGCATCCACGATAGCGCCAGCTTTGGAGTTCTAATGGCCCTGGCTTTCTGGCGCCGCAAAGACAGCAGAGCAGAGTCCGCGCGAGTGCGGCGTACCGCCTCTGCAAACCCCGTCGATGAAAGTGGTCGCCCGGGCGACTCCGCTACCGCAGTGCGTGTCCGCGCGCGGCGCCGGTTAATCGGGGCGGCAGCTCTGCTGCTGACAGTTGCGATCGTCGTTCCGATGCTGCTCGATCCCGCGTCGAAACCAGTGCCTGACAACATTGCGATCGACATCCCGAGCGAAAAGACGCCGTTTACGCCGCGCTTGTCGTTGCCGCCGGTGCCGGCGCCCGAAAGTGTTCCCGTTGCGCCGCCGCCCGACATCGCGCCCGCGCCCGAGAAGTCGGCTAAGGCACCGGTCAAAGCACCCGACAGCAAGAAGGCCGATGAACAGCGAGCACGTGCACTGCTCGAAGGCAAGTCGAGTGCGAAATCAGTGGTCACGAATGCGAAGGGCGCGCGGTTTGCGGTGCAGGCTGCGGCTCCGGCCAGTGAAGCCGCCGCGCGAGATCTCGCCGAGCGGCTGAAAAAGGCCGGCCTTGCCCCATATACGGAGAAAGTGGAAACCAAGCAGGGCGCTCGTTACCGCGTGCGCCTGGGTCCGTTTGCATCGCGCGATGAAGCCGATGACGTGCGCACCCAGTTGAAAGCGCACGGCATTAACGCGAACCTGATCACCCTTTGACGTTTTTCTTGCATAGAGCCAAAACTTGCATACGATGCGCATCGCGCCCGGCGCAGGGAGAGATGGATGTGCGGCATAGTCGGAGTCGTGGCAACTGGGCCGGTTAACCAGCTGCTCTATGACTCGCTGCAACTGTTGCAGCATCGCGGGCAGGATGCCGCCGGCATTGCCACCGGCTCAGGCAGCAAGATCTCGACTTGGAAGGGCAGCGGAATGGTGCGCGAAATATTCCGCACCAGGAACATGCGCAATCTGGCGGGCAACGTCGGTATTGCGCATGTGCGTTATCCGACCGCGGGCTCGGCCTTCAGCATCGAGGAAGCGCAGCCGTTCTACGTGAACGCGCCGTTTGGCATCACGCTGGGGCATAACGGCAATCTGATCAATGCGGAACAGCTGAAAAGCGAAATGTTCCGCATCGACCGTCGGCACATCAACACCAATTCGGATTCTGAAATCCTGCTCAACGTTCTCGCGCACGAGTTGCAGGCAGGAACGTCGGGATACACGCTCGATCCGGCGACGATCTTTCGAGCGGTCGCGGCGTTGCATCGACGCGTGCGCGGCGCGTATGCGTGCGTCGCGCATATCGCCGATCATGGCATCGTGGCATTTCGCGACCCGTACGGAATCCGGCCGCTCGTCTACGGCATCAATGAAACCGATGCCGGCACCGAGTATCTGGTCGCCAGCGAGTCGGTCGCACTCGAAGGGCTCGGCTTCAAGTTCGTGCGCGACGTCGCGCCAGGCGAAGCGATTTTCATCGATATCGACGGCAACTTTTATGCGCAGCAGTGCGCAGAGAGTCCGACGCTGAATCCGTGCATCTTCGAGTACGTTTACTTCGCACGGCCGGACTCCGTGATGAACGGCGTCAGCGTCTATAGCTCGCGCCTGAAAATGGGCGAGTACCTCGCGGAAAAGATCCGCAAGCAGGTACGTAGCGGTGACATCGACGTCGTGATGCCGATTCCCGACACATCGCGCCCTGCGGCGATGCAACTTTCGGCCAGACTCGGTCTTGAGTTTCGCGAAGGTTTTTTCAAGAACCGCTACGTGGGCCGCACCTTCATCATGCCGGGCCAAGCGGTGCGCAAGAGGAGCGTGCGGCAGAAGCTGAGCGCCTTGCCGACCGAATTCAAGGGCAAAAACGTCTTGTTGGTCGACGATTCGATCGTACGCGGCACCACATCGCGCGAGATCGTTCACATGGCCCGCGAAGCCGGCGCCAACAAAGTGATCTTTGCCTCCGCGGCGCCGCCGGTGCGGTTTCCGAACGTCTACGGCATCGATATGCCCACGCGCAGCGAGTTGATCGCGCATAGCCGGTCGGACGAAGAAATCCGGCGCTTGATCGAAGCCGACGGGCTCGTCTACCAGGATATCGACGCGATGAAGCGCTCGATCTCCGAACTCGGTCCGCACCTGACAAACTTCGAGGCAAGTTGCTTCGAAGGTATCTACGTCACCGGTGATGTGACGCCAGAGTATCTGGACCGACTCGAGGCAGCGCGGGAACTGGCCGCGATTGCCGAGAGCGATCCGTACTCGCAGCTGAATCTGAATCTCGCCCAAGCCGACTGATAGGGACCTGCTGTGAGCAGGTCCCAGGTATCATCCGTCCACGCGCCGATTTGAGTCAGCTTGCGGGCGCTTTAGAAATGCGGCTAAAGCGATGGTGACGCAGTTGGAAGTAACACCCGCCGAGCTGATTCAAACACCAGCGAGGCGGGTTTTTTATGTCCAAACGAATCGACGATCCAGCCGACTTTGAAACGCGCGCGGTACGCGCCGGAACCGAACGATCGCAGTTCAACGAACACAGCGAAGCGCTGTTTCTGACGTCGAGCTTCATGTTCGACAGTGCGGCGCAGGCGGCCGCGCGCTTTTCCGGCGCCGAACCCGGTAACGTCTACTCACGCTTTACCAATCCGACGGTGACGATGTTCGAGCAGCGCCTGGCGTCGCTCGAAGGCGCTGAGGATTGCCTCGCGACCGCCTCCGGCATGGCGGCGATCATGGCAACCTGCCTCGCGACGCTGCGCGCAGGCGATCATGTGATCTGCGCCGCCAATGTATTCGGCGCGACGATTCAACTGTTCTCCAATGTGTTGTCGCGATTCGACGTCTCGGTAAGTTACGTCGACGCGACCAACATCGAAGCATGGCGCGCCGCCGCGACACCGAATACGCGCCTGCTCTATTGCGAGACGCCGTCAAATCCGCTGATGGAGCTCGTTGACCTCGTCGAGTTCGGCAAACTCGGGCGAGCACTCGGCGCCGTTTCGGTAGTCGACAATTGCTTTTGTACGCCGGCGCTGCAGCGGCCGTTCGAGTTTGGTATCGACGTGGTGATTCACTCGGCGACCAAGTACCTGGACGGTCAGGGAAGAGTGCTGGGCGGTGCAGTCCTCGGCTCGAAAGCATTCATCCGCGACCAGGTGCTGCCGGTGCTCCGCGCGAGCGGTCCGAGCCTCTCACCGTTCAACGCATGGGTATTGCTCAAGGGACTTGAAACGCTGGCCATACGCATGCGCGCGCAGAGCGATGCGGCACAAGAGCTGGCAGGGTGGCTCGAGAACAGGCGCGAGGTGGCTCGCGTGTATTTCCCCGGATTGGAGTCGCATCCGCAAGCTGCTCTGGCCCGGCGGCAGCAATCACAAGCGGGCGCGGTCGTCGCGTTCGACGTCAAAGCCGATGCTCCGTCACAGCGCCAACAGGCGTGGCGTGTGATCGATGCGGTCCGCATGATGTCGATCACCGCCAATCTCGGTGACACTCGATCGACGATTACGCATCCGGCCACGACAACGCACGGCAGGCTTTCGCAGGCCGATCGCGAGCGCGCCGGCATCAGTGAGGCGTTGATCCGTATCGCCGTCGGACTTGAATCGGTCGCCGATTTAAAGCGTGATCTGGCACAGGCTCTGACCTGCGACTCGCGTTAGCTTGTTCGGGTGACGCAAGCTAAGACGTACAGGGGATAAAAGGCCGCACTTCGTTCACTGACAATCGGTGCGCGTCGAATGCACATCACGGCGCGCTGTGATGCATTTAGGGGCGAACGAAATGTTAGGCAAGGCAAGAGTCATTGGATTTGCGCTGGCCATGTTGGCCTCGCCTGTAGCCCTGGCGCAGGGTAGCTTTACTAACGGCCAGACGCTCTTTACGGACAACGCGTGCGGCGACTGTCACGAGTTCCTCGGCTCCGTGGGGCTGCAGGCGATTCGCGACCAAATCGCTCAGCGGACGACGCCACAGCCGGGACTGAATTACACGAAGTCTTTGATGGCGCTGACTGCCGCACTGGGCGGCACAGACCTCGACAACGACGCGACCGGCATGGATGCGATGTTCATGTTCACCGATGCGCAACGATTGGACCTGGCGACCTACATCGCAAACTTGCCGAATCCAACCCCGATCGTGTCCTATTCACCAGCTGTCGGAGCTGTCTTTTCGGCGACCGCTGTAGGCGCCACGTCGACGCAAACGGTGACCGTTACCAACACCGGAAACGCTGCGCTCGTTTTCGCAACGAACGGCGCCGCCACGATCGCTACCGGCCCGTTTTTCGCGGATTTCAGTGTGAGTACCTCGCAGGCATCATCGTTTTGTCAGAGCGTGACCCTGCAACCCGGCGTAGGAAGCTGCACCATCATGGTTCAGTTCAGCCCGCAACCGGGCGCCGCCACCGCGCGCCAAGCGTCGCTGGCGCTTGTTACAACAGCCCCAGCGACGCCGACGCTGGTGTCGATACTGGGCAACCTTCCAGGGGCGCCACCGCCTGTCACGCCGCCTGGCGCGCCGCCCGCCGGGACTCCGCCGCCCACGAATTCCGCGAATTCACCGTCCGGCGGAGGGGCTTTGCCGTGGCAAGCCCTTGGCTTGCTACTGGCCCTGATTCCCGCGATCCGTCGCCGTCCTCTGCAGTAGGAGAGGCGTTTCCCCGCCAGGTCGCGAGCCGGCTCCGGCGCCTCGCCTGGTCTTGCACCCGCTGTCTTCGATTGACCCAGGGAGGTTGAGCCCGTACAATCCCGACTAAATCTCTCGGGAATTTTCGGGACCTGTGAGAGTCTGACGTAAAGCTCCGAAATTCAAGACTTTAGACATTCATGAGACTGACCACCAAGGGCCGCTTTGCCGTCACAGCGATGATCGATGTGGCGATGCGCCAGCATGAAGGCCCGGTTACTCTGGCGGGCATCAGCGAGCGGCAGGGGATCTCGCTTTCGTACCTGGAGCAGTTGTTCGGCAAGTTGCGCCGGCGCCACCTGGTTGCCAGCACGCGCGGGCCAGGGGGCGGGTACCGGCTCGACCGGCCGATGAATCAGACGACGGTGTCCGACATCATTTTCGCGGTGGACGAACCGCTCGATGCAACACAGTGCGGCGGCAAGGAAAATTGTCATGACGATCAGCGTTGCATGACACACGATCTGTGGGCCAATTTGAACGTGCGGATGCTCGATTACCTGGATTCGGTGACATTGGCGGATCTGGTCGAGCAACAGAATCAGAGGGCGCGGGCGAAGGAAACAAAGGTCGCCGTATTGCACGACAGTCGTCTAACGCAACGTCAAAAGCAGCACGTTGCTGCGAATGAGCAGGCATAAGGGCAGCGAATGCAGCTTCCGATTTATCTCGATTATTCAGCCACTACACCGGTTGATCCACGCGTCGTTGAGGCGATGATTCCCTGGTTGCGCGATAACTTCGGCAATCCGGCGTCGCGCAGCCACTCGTTCGGCTGGGCCGCAGAAAAGGCGGTCGATAACGCGCGCGAGCAGGTCGCCGCACTGGTCAACTGTGATCCGCGCGAGCTCATCTGGACTTCGGGCGCGACCGAGTCGATCAACCTCGCATTGAAAGGCGTCGCGCACTTCTACAAGGACAAGGGCAAACACCTTGTGACCGTCAAGACCGAGCACAAAGCGACACTGGATACGATGCGCGAGCTCGAGCGCGAAGGGTTCGATGTCACGTATCTGGATGTCGAGGAGAACGGCCTGCTCGATTTAGCGAAGCTCGAAGCGGCGCTCCGGCCGGACACCATTCTGGTTTCGGTGATGTATGTCAACAACGAGATCGGCGTCATTCAGGACATTGCGGCAATCGGTGAAATGTGCCGATCGCGCGGGATCGTGTTCCATGTCGACGCGGCGCAAGCCACCGGCAAGATCGTGGTCGATCTGGCGCAGTTGAAGGTTGACTTGATGTCGTTCTCTGCTCACAAGACGTACGGGCCGAAAGGTGTCGGCGCGTTGTTCGTCCGGCGCAAGCCGCGCGTGCGCCTGGAGGCGCAGATGCACGGCGGCGGCCACGAGCGCGGGCTGCGCTCGGGAACGTTGCCGACGCATCAGATTGTCGGCATGGGCGAGGCGTTTCACCTCGCGCGTGAAGAAATGGCGACCGATAGCGAACGGATCCGCATGCTGCGCGACCGGCTATGGACCGGCATTTCGCAAACCGAGCAGGTGTTCTTGAACGGCGACTGGGAGCGGCGCGTGCCGCACAACCTCAACGCGAGCTTCAACTTCGTCGAGGGCGAAAGCCTGATCATGGCGATGAAGGATGTCGCCGTATCGTCCGGTTCGGCTTGTACTTCGGCCAGCCTGGAGCCATCTTATGTATTGCGCGCGCTGGGTCGCACCGACGAACTGGCGCACAGTTCGATCCGATTTACGGTCGGCCGCTTCACAAAGCCTGAAGAGATCGATTACACGATCGATCTGGTCACGCGGCAGGTGGCGCGGCTGCGCGAGATGTCTCCGCTATGGGAGATGTACAAGGATGGAATCGATTTGAACACGGTGCAGTGGGCTGCACACTAAGGCAGAGGCAAAAATGGCATACAGCACGAAAGTTCTGGATCACTACGAAAATCCGCGCAACGTTGGGTCGTTCGATAAGGGCGATGATCATGTCGGCACTGGCATGGTCGGCGCGCCGGCATGCGGCGACGTGATGAAGCTGCAGATCCGCGTAAACGAACAGGGCGTGATCGAAGACGCTCGATTCAAGACCTATGGCTGCGGTTCGGCGATCGCATCGTCGTCGCTGGTGACCGAGTGGGTCAAGGGCAAGACGCTCGACCAGGCGGGCACGATCCGCAATACGCAGATCGCCGCAGAACTCGCGTTGCCTCCGGTCAAGATCCATTGTTCGATCCTCGCCGAAGATGCGATCAAGGCGGCGATCGATGACTACCGCGCCAAGCACGGCGGAGCGGTGCAGAAGCCGGTGGAGAAGCAAGCGGCATGAGCGAAGCTTTGACACCGCCGATCGGCGTGACGATGACCGCACGCGCGGCGCAGCACGTGACCGGCTTTCTTGCCAAACGCGGTCGCGGCATCGGGTTGCGTGTGGGGGTGCGCACGACCGGGTGCTCGGGCATGGCGTACAAGCTCGAGTACGCCGACGTTGCGCATCCCGAGGACCGGCAGTTCGAGAGCCACGGCGTAAAGATCTTCGTTGATCCCAAGAGTCTGGCGTACATCGATGGCACCGAGCTTGACTTCGGGCGCGAAGGGTTAAACGAAGGATTCAAGTTCAATAACCCGAGGGAAAAGAACCGCTGCGGTTGCGGCGAGTCCTTCAATATTTGACTAAGGGTGCGCGTTTCCGGCGCGCTGGCATGTTCCTTCCTCCGGATCACTTCCAACTGTTCGACCTGCCGGAGCGCTTCGCGCTCGATCCGGCCGAGCTCGATCGCGCGTACCGCAGCGTGCAGGGACAGGTCCACCCCGACCGCTTTGCGGCCGGCACCGCGGCCGAGAACAGAGTCGCAATGCAGTGGGCAACGCAGGCCAACGAGGCCTACCGGACGCTGAAGTCGCCGCTAAAGCGCGCCGCGTACTTGTGCGAGCGCGGCGGCGCGCCGATCGACGCCGAGTCAAATACCGCAATGCCGGCCGAGTTTCTGATGCAGCAGCTGCAGTGGCGCGAAGCACTCGACGAAGCGCGAGGGCGACGTGACCGGGCTGCGCTGGGGGCGCTTGACGACAGCATGGTGTCTGAGCGCGATCGGTTGCTTAGCGGGATCGGTCGCGCGCTCGACGTCGATGCCGACTATCCGCTTGCCGCTTCGCTGGTGCGGCAATTGATGTTCATCGAAAAATTTGGAACCGAGATATCAACCGCAGCGGAAGCGCTGCGTGATAGTCGCACGTCAGCCTGATGGCACTGCTGCAGATCGCCGAACCGGGACAGTCGACCGATCCGCATCGGCATCGGCTGGCGGTTGGAATCGACCTCGGAACCACCCATTCGCTGGTCGCAACGGTTCGGCACAGCAACCCCGTCGTCTTGGATGACGCCGAAGGGCGCTCGTTGTTGCCGTCGGTCGTGCAGTTTCGCTCAAATGGAACGACCGAGGTCGGCTACGCAGCCCACAAGCAGCAGGCTGTAGATCCGCGCAACACCGTGGTTTCGGTCAAGCGCCTGATGGGACGCGGCATGCACGACGTCGAGCACATCGAAAACATGCCGTATGACTTCGTGGACGCGCCGGGCATGGTGCAGCTCAGGACAGTCGCGGGCGTGCGCAGCCCGGTGGAAATCTCTGCGGAAATTCTGAGGACGCTACGCAAGCGTGCCGAGCAAGCGCTTGGAGGCGATCTGGTCGGCGCGGTGATTACCGTGCCGGCGTACTTCGACGACGCACAGCGGCAGGCGACCAAGGACGCTGCCAGACTCGCCGGGCTGAATGTGTTGCGGTTGTTGAGTGAACCGACCGCCGCCGCAGTCGCCTACGGGCTCGATCATGGTGCGCAAGGAACTTACGCCGTGTATGACCTCGGCGGAGGAACGTTCGACATTTCGATTCTGCGGTTAACCAAGGGCGTGTTTGAAGTGCTCGCGACCGGTGGCGATTCCGCGTTGGGCGGTGATGACTTCGATCAGCGGGTTTTTTGCTGGTTGGTCGAGCGCTCGAAGTTGTTGCCACTGTCGGCGCAAGACGCGCGGCTGTTGATGGTTAAGGCGCGCGAAGCCAAGGAACGCCTGTCGGCAGAGCCCGAAGTGCGCGTGAACGCGGTGCTATCGACGGGAGAGGTCGTCGATCAAACGCTGACGAGCCGCGAATTTGCGCAGATGACGCAGCCGCTGGTGCAAAAGACGGTGACCGCGTGTCGCAATGCGCTGCGCGATACCGGCCTAAAGACGACCGACATCGATGGCGTCGTGATGGTGGGTGGCGCGACCCGCATGCCGCACGTGCGGCAGGCTGTCGGCACGTTCTTCGGCCAAACGCCGCTAACCAATATCGATCCCGACAAAGTGGTTGCGCTCGGCGCAGCGATTCAAGCCAATTTGCTGGCCGGTAATCGCGCCGCCGGCGACGACTGGCTGCTGCTCGATGTGATTCCGCTGTCGTTGGGCCTGGAGACGATGGGTGGCCTGGTCGAGAAGATCATCGAGCGCAACTCGACGATTCCGGTGGCGCGCGCGCAGGAGTTCACGACCTTCAAGGACGGGCAAACGGCGATCGCGATTCACGTCGTGCAGGGCGAACGCGAGCTCGTCAGCGATTGTCGCTCGCTGGCGCGCTTCGAGCTACGCGGCATTCCGCCGATGGTGGCCGGCGCAGCAAGGGTTCGCGTCACGTTTCAGGTGGACGCCGACGGCCTGCTCGATGTGAACGCACTCGAAGTCTCGAGCGGCGTACAGGCTTCGATCGCCGTCAAGCCGTCTTATGGTTTGGCCGACAATGAGATCGCGCGCCTGTTGCAGGAATCATTCGGCTCGGCGGATGAGGACATGGCGAAGCGCGCGCTGCGCGAGCAACAGGTCGATGCGCAGCGCTTGATCGAAGCGACCCGCACGGCTCTAGCGTCCGACGGGGACTTGCTCGTCGCACAACGAGCGCGCCGAAGTGGACGCACTGCTTGTCGCGTTGAGCCACAACGCGGGCGGCAACGATGCAGGCGCGATCAAGCTTTCGATCGACGCTCTGGCCAAGGCGACCGATGACTTCGCAGCGCGTCGCATGGATCGCTCGATCCGCGCCGCCCTTGCAGGCCGGCGTATCGACGATCTGGCAAGCGCTGGCTAGCATGCCCAAGATCACTGTGTTGCCGCACGCGGAGATCTGTCCGCAGGGCGCGGAGTTCGAAAGCGAATCGGGCGTATCCGTTGCCGACGCTCTGCTCAATCATCACGTCGACATCGAGCATGCGTGCGGCAAGGTCGCAGCGTGCACTACCTGTCACTGCGTGATTCGAAAGGGCTTTAACTCGCTGCCGCCCGCCGAAGACAATGAAGAGGACTTGCTCGACCGCGCCTGGGGCCTGACGCCGTTGTCGCGCCTGTCGTGTCAGGCGATCGTGCAGAACGAGGATCTCTTGGTCGAAATTCCGAAGTACAGCATCAACCACGCGAAAGAAATCGAACAGAAAGAGTCGTCATGAAATGGATCGACACGGAACAGATTGCGATCGCGCTGGCCGAAAAACATCCGGACGTCGATCCGCACACGCTCCGATTCACCGATTTGCACCGCTGGGTGTGCGAGCTGGAGGACTTTTCCGACGATCCGAAGCGCGGGGGAGAGCGAATTCTCGAAGCGATTCAGATGGCGTGGATCGACGAGGCCTCGTAGTTGTGGAATAAGCCGGCCGGAGTATCGATACCGGCGCGGCGTGTCACGCTTTCGAGCGTAACCAGCGCGGATTCCAGCGTGAACTCGTCGCGCTGGATCGCTGCGATCACTTCGTCAATCGTGCGGCGCTCGATGGCGTCGACTTCGCCATCCTGATTTCTCAGAGGCAAATCGGCGGGCAGCCACGCGTCGTACACATGAATGATTTCGGATTGCAGCCCTTCAGGTACCGGGCGGCGCATCTGAAACCAGCGGCCGCGTTGCAACTCGACGCGATCCAGCGGCAAGCCCGCTTCTTCCAGGGCTTCGCGCGACAGCGCTTGCAGCAACGACTCACCGGCAGGCACCATGCCACCGACCAGGTTGTCCCACAGTCCCGGATCGATCTGCTTCGCCGCAGCGCGGCGTGCTACGAGCAAGGTCTCGGAGTTGGCGTAGCCATTCAGATGCACCGCTTCGGTCGTGATGCCGAGCGGGCGGCACGCAGCACGCTCGATCGCCGCAACGGGTTGCGCGCCGACCGCTAAGAGCTCATTGCGCCAACCCGTTACAAATCCGGCTTCGCGCAACTTGAGCGCAGCCTCGGCCAACAGCGCCGAGCGAGCGGTGATATCAGGAGCGTCATCGGAGAGCGTCAGCACGCCATCGCGCAAGACGAACCCTCTGATGTGTTGCGCAACGAAACGGGCGACGGTCGGTTGCGCGTCGCCTACATGCGCGCCGGCGATGCGAACCGCAACCAGACCAGTCAGCGGCGGCTGAGCACGCGCCTGCAGCTGTGCGATGAGCTGTCGTACACGCGCCGGCTCGAGCACCTACGCTTCCGGCCGCATGTGCGGAAACAGAATCACATCGCGAATGTTCGGTGCGTTGGTAAGCAGCATGACGACCCGATCAACGCCGACTCCGCATCCTGCCGCCGGCGGCATTCCGTATTCAAGCGCTCGTACGTAATCGGCGTCGTAATACATCGCCTCTTCGTCGCCAGCGTCCTTTGCCTTCGTCTGTTCATTGAAGCGTGCGGCCTGGTCTTCCGGATCGTTAAGCTCCGAGAAGCCGTTGGCTATCTCGCGGCCCGCGATGAAAAGTTCGAACCGCTCGGTAATCTCGGGGTGTGAATCGGAGGCGCGCGCCAGCGGCGATACCTCGACTGGGTAATCGATGATGAAAGTCGGCTGGATCAGCTTTTCTTCCGCGACTTGCTCGAACAGCGCAAGTTGCAATGCTCCAAGACCGGCTTCTTCCGCGTGCGTACTGCCTTTGGCGCGCAGCTCGCGGTGCAGGAACTCACGGTCGGCGAGCTGTTTCTCCGAATACTGTGGTGCATGCAAGCGGACCGCCTGCACCGTTGTGAGGCGGGCAAATGGCGGTGTCAGCTCGATCGTCTGACCCTGGTACTCAATGCGCGCCGAGCCGACCGTCGCCAGCGCAACGTGGTTCAGCAGGCGCTCGGTGAAGTCCATCAGCCACTTGTAATCCTGATACGCGGCATAGAACTCGAGCATCGTGAATTCGGGGTTGTGGCGTGGCGAGATGCCTTCGTTGCGGAAGTTGCGGTTGATTTCAAACACTCGCTCGTAACCGCCCACGACCAGGCGCTTCAGAAATAGCTCGGGCGCGATGCGCAGGAACATGTCGATGTCGAGCGCGTTATGGTGAGTAACGAACGGCTTCGCCGCGGCACCACCGGGGATGACTTGCAGTATCGGGGTCTCGACTTCGAGAAATCCATCGGCGACCATGAAGTCTCTGATCGCCGTAATCGCCTTGCTGCGTGTGATAAACGCGTTGCGCGTTTCGTCGCTCATCATCAGGTCGACATAACGCCGGCGATAACGCAGCTCGCGATCTTCGAGCCCGTGAAACTTGTCGGGCAAAGGACGCAGTGACTTGGCGAGGAGCCGCAGCTCGGTGCACCGGATGCTCAGCTCGCCCTTGTTCGTCTTGAACACGACGCCGCGCGCGGCAATGATGTCGCCGATGTCCCAGCGCTTGAACTCTTCGTGCGCTATTGCACCGGTGTCATCGTCCGAGATGTAAAACTGAATGCGGCCGCTGCCGTCCTGCACCGTCGCAAAGCTCGCCTTGCCCATCAGCCGCTTCAGCATCATGCGGCCGGCCACGGCGACCTCGATATTTTCCTGCACCAGAGTGTCGCGATCGCGCGCGCCGTACTTGAGGTGCAGCTCCTCGGCCAGATGCGTGCGGCGAAAGTCATTGGGAAACGCAGGGCCGGCGGCGCGCAAAGCCGCGAGCTTGGCGCGCCGTTCGGCGATGATCTGGTTTTCGTCGATCGGTGCGGTTGTCGGAGTCTTCGGTTCGTTCATCAGAGCCTTACTGATCGCGCACGTCGGCGACCGGATTGCCGCCAAAATCCGCTCGCGCCAGATATGCGAGAACGCTCGCCGCCGCGGCGGCCGGCGACGCCAGCTGGCCAGTCGCCTTCATCGCAGCAAATTGCGGTTGATCGGGAAACGCGCGTGGATCTGACTCGCGCAGCGCGGTCTGCATTTCAGTGTCGATCACGCCGGGCGCCAGCGAGACGATCCTTGCGCCATTGGAGCGCTGTGCTTCGTCGATTGCTACGACGCGCGAAAAGTGATCGAGTCCCGCCTTGACCGCGCAGTACGCGGCGGTGCCGGCCAGAGGCTTCTTGCCTGCGCCGGACGAAATGTTTAGCACTCTGCGCGGAACGTTCCATTGTCGCGTCGCGCGCAGGAACGCGCCCGTCAGCAGCACCGGTGCTTCGAGTCCGACGCGCAGCACCGCGGCAAGCGCGTCGGCCGAGCTCTCGTCGATCGGGCCCGCCTTGCCTGCGAGCGCCGCGTTATTGATCAACGTCGCCGAAGAAAACGATCCGCGCTGACCTTGAAGCCAGGCTTCCAGTCGCGCTGCGGCACTCGCGGCGTCGGCAAGATCGATCGACCATTGCTCCAGCGACGCCCCCACTGCGCGCGCCTTATCGTCGAGAGTCTGATTCCGGTGGCGCGACATTGTCAGCATCGCGCTGGTCGGCGTGATCAGTTGCTCCGCCAGAGCTGCACCGAGGCCACGGGACGCTCCGGTCACTATGGTCAATGTGGCAGCGGCCATTAGACGTACTTGATGCCCAATGGCAGCAACTCGGGCTGGCTGAGAGCAGGGCGCTGTTCCAATTCAGACACCCTGCTTCAAACTGGCTTCGATGAAGTCGTCGAGATCGCCGTCGAGTACTGCCTGCGTATTGCCGACTTCGACATTGGTGCGCAGGTCCTTGATGCGCGACTGATCGAGCACGTACGAGCGAATCTGATGGCCCCAGCCGATATCGGTCTTCGAGTCTTCAAGTGCGGTCTGCTGCGCCTGACGCTTGCGCAGTTCCTGCTCGTACAGCTTCGACTTCAACATCGCCATCGCTTCGGCGCGGTTGCGATGCTGGCTGCGATCGTTCTGACTCTGCACCACGATGCCGCTCGGCAAGTGTGTGATGCGTACCGCCGACTCGGTCTTGTTGACATGCTGCCCGCCGGCACCCGAGGCTCGATACACGTCGACCCGCAGATCGGCTGGATTGACTTCGACTTCGATCGTCTCGTCGACTTCGGGATATACGAACACGCTGGCAAACGACGTGTGTCGCCGCGCGTTCGAATCGAACGGCGATTTGCGCACCAGCCGGTGGATTCCGGTCTCGGTGCGCAGCATGCCGAACGCGTAATCGCCGGTCAGCTTGATCGTGGCGCCCTTGATTCCAGCGACTTCGCCACTGGTTTCATCGAGCAACTCGGACTTGAACTTGTGGCGCTCCGCATAACGCAGATACATGCGCTCGAGCATCGAGGCCCAGTCCTGCGCCTCGGTGCCACCCGCGCCCGCCTGGATCTCTATGAAGCAGTTGTTCGGATCAAGCGGATTGCTGAACATCCGCTGAAACTCGAGGTCGGCTACCTGTTTTGCTAGTTCGGTAACGTCGACTTCGACCGCGACCAGCGTCGCATCATCATCGTCGCTACGCGCCATCGCAAACAGCTCGCCGGAATCGCGCACGGCCGATTCAAGTGCGCGCATCTTCTGCACGATCGCCTCCGCGCTTTTCTTTTCCCTGCCGAGTTCCTGGGCGCGCTTTGGATCGTCCCACACCTTCGGATCTTCGAGCGCCTGACCGATCTCTTCGAGACGTCGTTCCTTCACATCGACGTCAAAGATACCTCCGCAGTTCGGCGAGACGACCGCGCAGGTCTGCGACGGTGCCTTCGATCTGATTGAGGCGCTCGGCTTCCATGGTGTCCTTTCGTGGGCTGCGAATTATAGGGCGGCGTGTTCGATCATCAACTGCAAGCGCCGTGTGCCCATGTAGTCTTCCAACGCGGGCCGATACGCCAGCCGCACTGTCCGCGGCAGCTGCTCGGTGCGTGCAAACCAGATCCCATCAAAGCGACGCCCATCCAGATCGAGCAAGAGCTTCAGATGTCGATCCTTCACCAGGCGCTGTTCGATGACGATAAATTCGTTGTCGAACAGTGGCGCTGGAAATCCCTGGCCCCACACGTGCGTATCGATCGCGTCGATCAGCGACAGCGCAACTTCGCTCGCAGCCAGCGGCCCGTCGGTCGCAACCGTGCGCGCGAATAGCGCCCGATCGCACGAGCTGCGCGTTGCGTCCTCAAACGCGGCGACGAAGCTGTCGTAACTCGCTGCAGGCATCGTCAAGCCTGCCGCCATCGCGTGGCCGCCGAAGCGGCTCACCAGAGATGGCGCGTGCTTGGTCACGAGGTCGAGCGTATCGCGCAAGTGCACGCCGTCGATCGAACGGCCCGAGCCCCGCAGCTCGCCATCGCTGGCGCGTGCAAACGCGATCGTCGGGCGGTGATACTTTTCCTTGACCCTCGACGCTACGAGGCCGATCACACCCTGATGCCAATCGTCGTCGTACAGACAGATCGTGCTGCGCGCCGCAACGTCGGCGTCGTCGAGTGCAGCCAGCGCGTCGAGCTGCATGTCGCTTTCGATGCTGCGGCGCTCGCGATTCAATTGATCGAGCTGGCGTGCGAGTTCGGTGGCGCGTTCGAAGCTGTCGGTAATCAGGCATTCGATACCGATCGTCATGTCGGTCAGGCGTCCGGCCGCGTTAATGCGCGGCCCAATGGCAAAACCGAGGTCGCGCGCGAGCGCAAGGCGCGCATCCTTACCGGCGACCTGAAACAGCGCCGCGATGCCGGCATGCAGTCTTCCCTGACGAATTCGCTGCAGACCCTGCGCGACCAGGATGCGATTGTTGCGATCGAGCCGCACCACATCGGCAACCGTGCCCAGCGCGACCAGATCCAGCAGACTATCGAGCCGCGGCTGAGTTGCGGCATCAAACCGGCCGCGCGCACGCAACTCGGCGCGCAGCGCCAGTAACACATAGAACATCACACCGACGCCGGCCAAGTGTTTGCTCGGAAATCCGCATCCGGGCTGATTCGGATTGACGATGCACGCCGCTGCGGGCAATTCAGCGCCCGGCAGGTGGTGGTCAGTGATCAGCACCGACATGCCCAGCTCGTTGGCGCGGGCGACACCTTCGACGCTGGCGATGCCGTTGTCGACCGTGATCAGCAGATCGGGCGGACCGGTCGCCCCGCGCGCGGCGAGATTGACGATCTCGGGAGTCAAGCCGTAACCGTATTCGAAGCGATTCGGAACCAGGTAGTCAACGCGCGCGCCCATTGCACGCAGTCCGCGCAATCCGACCGCGCACGCAGTGGCCCCGTCGCAGTCGTAGTCCGCAACGATAAGCAGGCGCGCGTCAGCATCGATCGCATCCGCCAGCAAAGCAGCAGCGTCGCTCGCGTGCGAAAGGGAATCCGGCGCCATCAATCCATCGAGCGTCAGTCTTGTTTCGTCAATTCGGGTGATGCCGCGCGCGGCTAACGCACGCGCCAACGCCGCGGGCACTCCTTCGGCGATCAGGCGACGCGATGTCGCAGCATCGAAGTCTCGAGCCGAGAGCACAGTCATTCGGTCAGCGCCTCGGCAAGCGTACGCCGCCGCCACGGTTTGTAGCGATCCGATGGCCTCGATGCAAACGTGCGCACGGTGCTACCGGCAAGAACCAGATCAACCGCGTCGGCCGTGTAGGGGGTAAGCCGGCGATCGATCGTGGCCATCGCGCGCAACCACGCGCCCCAGTCTTCGAGCCGCGCCGGTAACAGCGTGTCGTCCACCACAAGCAGCGCACTCTGCGTTGTGTTCGCGTCCAGCGGCATACCGTGCGCGCCTGCCGCCTGCGCTGCGCCCCGCCACTCAGGTGCGTCGGACTGCACTTGCGCGTATCCAATCCGTGGTAAAGGCTTCCATCGTCCTCCGCCGTGCAGCCATAAGCCGTTGATCGTCCGCATCCGGTTCACTTCGCGCGCTTGATTCACCGGGTGCGTGTGCCACACCATTTGTATCTCGTTGTGCAACCGATTCCAGATCGGGGCGTCGCCATCGAGAGGCGTCACCATCGGCGCGCCAACCACTGCCTCCAGTGGCGCAGCGTTGATAGCCCACTCATGCTCCGATCGAAGAAACCATCGACCGCCGGCGCTGACGAACTCGCAGCCAACGTCGGCTGCGAGTTCGTTCGCGACGCCGATCAAGTGTCTCGCGTCGTCCGCAGTCGACTGATCAATCTCGAGCGCTTGCACGATCAAATGATCGCGCGCCACTTCCATGTGAACCGGATCGGCATGCCAGACAAAATCGGGCGACGTCGCGCCTGACAAGTGTGCGAACGCATAGGCGCCTGTAGGAGCGGGCGGCGGCTGGCTGAACAATTTGTGCGCGAGCCAGTCCAAGTGGCCGTTGCCCGTCAAGAGGGAGCTTGCTTGGTCGATCAACGACGCACGCGCGATTCGAGCGTTCAAATTCGGTGTATCCAATGAAGGGCTCAAGGCTACAGCGACTTCGCCGGGGATCAATGCACCGGCCACAAGTAGCGTGAAATGCATCGACTGATTCTACGGTCGGCGCCGCGAGGCGCGCGTCAGTCGTGGACGCGCCTTGATGCTTGGCTACAATCCGCGCGCTTCGATCGACTCCATTGAACCTTCCATACGAACTTCGAATCGGGCTGCGCTACACGCGCGCCGGACGCCGTGCGCGCCGACGCAACCGATTTATTTCGTTCATTTCGGGCATCTCGATGATCGGTATCGCGCTCGGGGTATGGGCGTTGATCGTTGTTCTGTCGGTGATGAACGGATTCGTATCGCAGGTTCGTGATCGCATGCTCTCGGTGGTATCGCATGTCGAAGTATTCGCGGTAAATGGTGCGCTTGCCGACTGGCGCGCCGTCGAGCAGTCCGTTCGTCGCAATCCCGCGGTGACCGGCGCTGCGCCGTACATCAACGCGCAGGCGCTTTTGACGCGCGGCGAAAGCGTGCGTGGCGTTCTGGTGCGAGGCATCGATCCTGCAGCCGAGCCGGCGGTATCCGACATCGCGTCGCAGGTGCGCGGCGCGTCGTTGTCGGCGCTGGTCGATGGCGAATTCGGCATCATTCTGGGTGGCGAGCTGGCCCGCACGCTCGGGGTTTCGCTCGGCGAAAAGGTGACCTTGATTGCGCCACAGGGTCAGGTGACCCCGGCCGGCGTCGTGCCCCGGCTGAAGCAGTTCACCGTGTCAGGCACGTTCGACTCGGGCCACTTCGAATACGACAGCGCACTGGCGCTGATTCATATCGGTGATGCCGCGCGGCTATTCAGAGTCGACGGGCCTACCGGAGTGCGGCTCAAACTGAACGATATGCAACGCGCTCAGGAAGTGGCGGTACAACTGGCACAGTCGCTGGAGCCCGGGTTGGTCGTGCGCGACTGGACGCGACAGAATCGCAGCTGGTTTGCCGCGGTTCAAATCGAGAAACGAATGATGTTCATCATCCTCGCGCTGATCATTGGTGTGGCCGCGTTTAACCTGGTGTCCACGCTGGTAATGACGGTCACTGAAAAGCAATCGGACATTGCCATATTGCGGACTCTCGGCGCCGCGCCCAGCAGCGTGATGTTGGTGTTTATGGTGCAAGGTGCGCTAATCGGTATTCTGGGCACACTGTTCGGTGTCGCAATCGGGCTCATCACGGCCAACAATCTCGACACGATTTTCCCGGCGATCGAGCGCATCGCGGGGTTTCCGCTGATTCCGAAGGATATTTATTTCATTAGCTCGTTGCCGTCGGAACCACGCGCCGGTGACATCGTGCCGGTCGCGCTGATTTCGATAGCGCTGTCGCTGGTTGCCACTTTGTATCCGAGTTGGCGCGCGTCGCGAGTAAAGCCGGCAGAGGCGTTGCGCTATGACTAACGTGGCGGCGGCTCGCTCCGAAGCAGGCGGCGCGGTGCTCAGTGCGCGCGCGGTGGAAAAGTCATATCGCGAAGGCGGTTTGGCGGTGGTCGTGTTGCGCGGCGCCGATCTCGATGTTGCACCGGGAGAATTGGTCGCTGTCGTCGGTGCATCGGGTTCGGGCAAGAGCACTCTGCTGCACGTGCTCGGTGGTCTCGACGCAGCCGATCATGGTCACGTGATGATCGACGGCCGCGACGTTGCACAATTGAGCGAAGTCGAGCGTGGCCGCTTGCGCAACGAGCGGCTCGGCTTCATCTATCAGTTCCATCATCTGCTGCCGGAGTTCACGGCTCTCGATAACGTCGCGATGCCGCTGACGATTCGCCGCCAAACGCTGAGCGATGCCAGAACGACTGCCAGAGAGGCGCTGACTGCGGTCGGACTCGCAGCGCGCGTCCAGCACCATCCCGGCGAGTTATCCGGCGGCGAAAGGCAGCGCACTGCAATCGCTCGCGCAATCGTGACTCAGCCCGCGTGCGTGCTTGCCGACGAGCCGACCGGCAATCTTGATCGCGACACCGCGCGCGGCGTGTTTGGCGTGTTTGTAGATCTCGCGCGCCGGCGCCATACATCGGTCGTGATCGTCACGCACGATCCGGAGCTCGCAGCGCGCTGTGATCGAGTGCTCCGGCTGCGGGAGGGTCGATTGGCGCCCGCGTAAGTGCCGTTACTTGCGCGACCGCCGGCGCATATGCCACGCGCGGCGCAGGTACATGCTCCAGCCTGCGCGCACCGTCGCGTACCCGAGCAGAGCAAGAAGCGATGCCAGCAGGAGCAATCCCAATGCCAGCGGCGCGCCGAGGTCCATCATCCAGTCGCCCATCGCCCGCATTGACGCGAACATACTGGTCCAGTCCCATTCGGGAAGGGTCGACGGTTTCGCGAGTCCGCGCGCACCGAGCGTGAACCCGCCAATCTGATACGCGAGCAAGTACAGCGGCACGATCGTCAGAGGGTTCGTATACAGCGTTGTCACCAACGCCAACGGCAGATTGACGCGCAACATCACGCAGACGATCGCAGCGCTGATCATCTGCAGCGGCCCCGGGATCAGCCCACAGAACAGTCCGACTGCGACGCCACCTGCTGCCGAGCGGCGGTTCAGGTGCCACAGTGCGGGATGAAACAGGCTGTCGCCGAACACTGACAGCGCGCGCACTTCGCGCACCTTGTTGACATCCGGCATCAGCTTGCGGAAATACTTGCGTGGCATGCGGATAGTCTAGAGCGTGTTCGCACCAAGACGCTGCGTACACTCGATGCAATGCAGATCGCCCGTCCGATGCGAGTCCTATGCTAGGCGCAGCGTTGATCGCATTCGTATTCGGCGTCTGCGCGTTGCAATGGCAGGCAACGCTGCCGGGCGTGCCGACCGTTGCGCTTGTCTGGGCTGTGGCCGCGCTGATGCTGCTGATCGGTGCGCGCTATCGGTCTCATCCGCCCGCTCGCGTTGCGATGCTGATTGCCGCGGGCTGCTTCGGCTTCGCATACGCCGCCGGGCATGCCACGTGGCGCATGGCGGACGAGCTCGCATTCGAGGACGAAGGCCGCAGTATTGCTGTTATCGGTACGATCGCCAGCCTACCGGCGAAGCTCGAGCGCGGCGTGCGCTTCGAATTCGACATCGAGCGCGTCATCACGCCGAACGTTCGAGTACCGTCGCGCGTGCTGCTCGGTTGGTACAACGGCAATACTGGTGTGCAGCCGGGAGAGCGCTGGGCGTTCACGGTGCGATTGAAGCGGCCGCACGGTGCAATGAATCCCGGCGGCTTTGATTTCGAAGCCTGGATGCTCGAGCGCAACCTGCGCGCTTCTGGCTATGTGCGCGCAGGTCGCAATGACCCACTGCCCGTCCGAACGCAGACGATGGTATGGCAGCCCCGCTATGCCATAGAGCGCGCGCGCTCATCTTTGCGCGATCTCCTGCAGCCGCAGCTCGCCGAGAAGAGGTACGGCGGTGTGCTGCTCGCTCTGGTGCTGGGCGACCAGCGCGCGATTGCCGATGCTGATTGGACATTGTTCAACCGCACCGGCATCGGCCATCTGGTCAGCATCTCCGGCCTGCACATCACGATGATCGCAAGCCTGGCCGGGTTTCTGGTCGGTGCGCTCTGGCGGCGCTCACCGGCGCTGCTGGCGCGGGCGGCGGCGCAGACCGCCGCGGTTCTGGCCGGCCTGACCGCGGCGTTCTTGTACGCGCTGTTGGCAGGCTGGGGGGTGCCGGCGCAGCGCACCGTCGTGATGCTGGCGACTGTGGGCATCGCATGGCTTTCGGCATCGCGCATCGGAGCTGCAACATCGCTGGCGCTCGCTGCGGCGCTCGTGTGTCTGATCGATCCGTGGGCGGTATTGGCGCCCGGCTTCTGGCTATCGTTTGGCGCAGTCGCGGCGATCGTGTGGGTAGTGCAGGGCAGACCGCTGCAGGCGGCATTTGTAACGTGGCGCCAAGTGCTGCACGCGGCAACGCGGGTGCAGGTTGCGGTGACGCTGGCGCTGATTCCCGCCACCGTCTTGCTGTTTCATCAGCTCTCGCTTGTTTCTCCGCTCGCCAATGCGGTGGCGATTCCGATCGTCAGCTGGGTGGTCACGCCGCTGGCCTTGCTGGGCGCCGCGCTCGCGGTGCTTCCAGCGCCGTTGTCATCGATCGCAGAACCGATGTTCGGCGCTGCAAACGCAGCCTTCAGCGCGCTCGCAATCGTGCTGCAATCGGCAGCGTCGTTTTCTTGGGCAGCGTTGCCGGTGGCGACGCCGCCGCTGGCGCTGGTTGTTCTTGCTGGGGTCGGCGTGATCTGGTTGCTGGCGCCTCCCGGGTGGCCGTTGCGTGCTGTCGGCGCCCTGGCGTTGTTGCCGATGTTTGTCTGGCCAGCGCTACGCGCCGCCGATAACGAAATATGGGTCACCGCGCTCGATGTCGGCCAGGGATCGGCGTTGCTCGTCGAAACTCGCGATCGAGCCTGGCTGTACGACGCCGGGGCGCGCTATTCGAGTGATTCCGATGCGGGTGAGCGCATCATCCTGCCGTACCTGCGCCATCGAGGGATCGGACGACTCGACGGATTGATCGTGTCGCATCTCGACGGCGATCATTCGGGCGGCGCGGCCTCCGTGTTGCGCGCGATGCCGGTCGATCGCACCATTTCGTCGATCGCGCCAGGGCATCCGGCACTCGGTTCTCGCACCGATGTGGAGCGATGCGAATCTGGTATGCGATGGAGCTCAGGAGCGCTGCGTTTCGCCGTTCTGCATCCGACCAAAAGTGACTACGAAGGCAAGCGCGCGACGAACTCGATGAGTTGCGTGGTGTTGGTTACATCGGGCTCAACGCACCTGTTGCTGACCGGGGACGTGCCGCTTGCCGATGAGTCCGCAATGGTTGCACGCGAACCCGCGCTGCATGCGACCTGGCTCGCAGTGCCACACCATGGCAGCCGCACCTCGTCGGGTGCACCGTTGCTCGACGCGCTAGGCGCGACGTCGGCCGTCGCGCAGGTTGGCTATCGCAACCGCTTCGGTCATCCCGACCCGCAGATCATCGCGCGCTATCGCGACAGAAGAATCCAGTTTTTTCGCACCGATCATGCGGGGGCCTTGCAATGGCGCTTCGCGCCCGACGCGACAAGCACGACTTTTGCCTCGCGTCAGTCTGACGCCCGTTACTGGCATAACCGGCCGGGCGCGCTGCCGCCCCAACTGTCATCTGCGCCCGGCGCGGCTGACTCCGAGACGACTGCGCCCGACGCAATTCCGGGACCGCCCGAGCCGTACGTTGGCGGATAAACTGGCCGGCCCAAGGGACGGCCGATGCACAAGACGTACGACGAGATGTACGACGGTAACGAGCGTGTTCGCGCGCACTACCGCGAGTTCGAACGCTGGCTGTCGGAGCAGACGCAGGACGCGATGCAGTTCAAGCGCGCGGAGGCCGATCTGACGTTTCGGCGGGTTGGTGTCACATTTGCCGTCTACGGCGCTACTGGGGAAGGCGACAAGGAAGGTGAGGAGGAAGGTGAGGGCACCGAGCGGCTGATCCCATTCGACGTCGTTCCGCGGATCATTCCGGCTGCTGAATGGAAGCAGCTCGACGCCGGCCTGAAGCAGAGAGTGCGTGCGCTCAACATGTACGTGCACGACGTTTATCACGACCAGAATTTCGTGCGTGCAGGTCGCATTTCGGCGGAGCAGATCGTCCGCAACTCGCAGTACCGACCCGAGATGCACGGAGTCGACGTGCCGGGCAACATCTACTCGCACATCGCGGGCATCGACGTGGTTCGCGCGGCGGATTCCGCGGGCAACGCGCAGTTTTTCGTGCTCGAAGACAACCTGCGGGTCCCCAGCGGCGTGTCGTACATGCTCGAAAACCGCAAGATGATGATGCGGCTGTTTTCCGATCTATTTGCACGTAATCGCGTCGCCCCGGTCGCGCATTATCCGGACGTGCTGCTCGAAAATCTTCGCTCCGTTGCGCCGCAGGGTGTCGATGACCCAACGGTCGTGTTGTTGACGCCCGGTGTGTACAACTCGGCCTACTTCGAGCACGCATTTTTGGCGCAACAAATGGGCATCGAGCTGGTCGAGGGCCAGGATCTGTTCGTGCAGGACGACCATGTCTATATGCGGACCACGCAGGGCCCGCACCGGGTGGACGTTATCTATCGGCGCATCGACGACGACTTTCTGGATCCGCTGTCATTTCGCTCGGACTCACAGCTCGGAGTGGCCGGCTTGCTGTCGGCATATCGCGCGGGCAGGGTAACGCTGGCGAACGCAATCGGGACCGGAATCGCCGACGACAAATCGATCTATCCGTACGTGCCCGACATGATCGACTTCTACCTCGGCGAAAAACCGATCCTGTCGAACGTTCCGACGCACGTCTGCCGTGAGCGCGACCAACTTGAATACACGCTTGCCCACCTGCAGGAACTGGTTGTCAAGGAGGTGCATGGCGCCGGCGGATACGGCATGCTGATCGGCCCGGCGTCCACGAGCAGCGAGCGTGCAGCATTCTCGGCGCGCTTGCGTGCGCACCCTGAGAACTACATCGCGCAGCCTACCCTGGCGCTTTCCACCTGCCCGACGTATGTTGAAACCGGCCTGGCTCCGCGCCATATCGATCTGCGCCCGTATGTATTGTCGGGCAAGGACGTGATAACCGTTCCCGGCGGCTTGTGCCGCGTCGCGTTGCGCGAAGGATCGTTGGTCGTCAATTCGTCGCAGGGCGGTGGTACCAAGGACACTTGGGTTCTCGAGCGATGAAGCGGACGAGCGGGCCGGTGGAGCATGTAAACACGACCGATGCGGACGCGCTCGCTCACGACAGCGCGGCGCGCCGGGCGACCGATCAGATCGATCCGTATGCGCTGATCGAGCGTGCCGAAAAACTGATCAACACCGAGCCGCATGATGCGGTCGTGTTCGCGCTGCGTGCGCAAAGTGTGGCCCGTGCACGCACGGCCGATGGCCTAATGGCGCGCGCCCACTTCATTGCGGGCTCTGCGTTGATGCAGGTCGGCGACTGGTCGGGCGCGATCCGTCAGCTTTCGCAGGCTGAGCAGGTGTATCGCGCGCAGGAAGACATCGCTGCGCAGTGCAGAGTCAACACCCAGCTTGCGAGCGCCTGTTGCGAGCTGGGGGAGTACGGCGAAGCGCTCGACGGCTTCGCCCAGGTGCAAAAGCTCGCGCGGCAACATAACGATCACGCCGGCGCGCGGCGCGCGCTGGTGCACCAATCG
This sequence comes from uncultured beta proteobacterium, assembly GCA_963824935.1. Classification (GTDB taxonomy): domain Bacteria; phylum Pseudomonadota; class Gammaproteobacteria; order Burkholderiales; family Burkholderiaceae_F; genus JACCZX01. Next base: position 257,374 of record CAWGRF010000030.1, read on the forward strand.
ACCGTGCACACGATGCTCGGCGATTTCGAGGCCGCGCGCGAGTCGCTCAAGTCAGCGCTCGAACTGCCTTCGGGCTCTGCGGCCGATGAAGGCATGGTCGTGCTTCAGTTCGGTCAGGTCGACGCCAATGAGGGGTTGCGCGCGGCGTTGGCAGGAGATGCCGGCACAGTGGCACGCCGCATGGCTGATGCCGAGGAACACTTCGAAGTCGCACTCGAGCTGCTCTCGGGCACGACCGATCGCGCCAACGCGATTGCGGCACGGATTCAACGCGGCGCCGCGCGCTGCTGGCTTGGCAAGTTCAGCGAAGGCATTGCCGACTTGAACGCTGCGGTGATGGACGCGGCGCAAAGTGGCTTCCGCCTGCGTGAAGTGCAGGCGAAGCTCGAGCTCGGATACCACCTAGTCGGCGCCGGACGCGAACACGAAGGGCTCGCCATCCTTGCGCCGGCGTTGATGCAGGCCGAAGAGCTGGGCGACCTGAAACGGCCAGCCGACTCGCACGAGCGGCTATCTGCGCTCTACGAAGCGCGCGCCGACTTTCAGCTGGCGCTGTTTCATCACAAGCGCTACGTTGAAGTAAAAACGCGGCTCGACGGCAGGCTGAGCACGCAACGGGCTCGACTGCACGAAGCGCGCGCGGAGCTGCAGAAACTCCGCACGCAGACCGCAGCGCTGCATCAGCAAACACGCGATCTTGAACAGTCGCGCTCACGCCTCGAACGGCTGGCACTCGAAGACGAGCTCACCGGGCTGGCAAACCGCCGTTCATTTACGAAGGAGCTGGAGAGCTGGTGCACTCGGGCGCGCGCAGGCACATTGCGGTTCGGACTCGTCGTCGCCGATATCGATGGCTTCAAGCAGATCAACGATCGCTACTCGCATCTAACGGGCGATTCGGTGCTGCGCCTGCTCGGCGGTGTGATCCGTGCGAATTTACGTGACACCGACTTCGCGGCGCGCCTGGGCGGTGATGAGTTTGCACTGCTGCTCGCCGACAGCGAGGGCGGCGCCGCGGTCGCGGTGGTCGATCGGTTGATCGATGCGATTCGCAAATTCTCGTGGGCGGACGTGGACAGCGAACTGCGGGTCACGATGAGCATCGGCCTTTGCGAATCGTCGGATTTCGGGGACTCGAGCGAGCTGGTGCGACGCGCCGATGAATCGCTCTATGCCGCCAAGCACGCCGGCCGGGATCGCGTGCATCTGTGGAACGGAAGTGCTTAGCCGCACAGCCGACCATTTGTTCTGGATGGCCCGCTATATCGAGCGCGCGGAAAACACCGCGCGGATGCTCGACGTCAACCTCTCGACTTCGCTGCTGCCGCAGTCGGCGCATTCACTGGAGCGGAGCTGGCGCGCATTGCTGAGCATCTCTGAGCTGACCTCGGAGTTCGACGAGCGTTATCCGATCGTGTCTCCGCGCGATGTAATGGACTTCATGGTGCGCGACGTGAGCAACCCTTCGTCAATCTGTGCGTGCCTGCAGGCCGCGCGCGCAAACGCGCGGGCGGTGCGGGGCTCGCTGACAACCGAGGTGTGGGAAACGCACAACGCCACGTGGCTCGATCTGCAGCGCAAGCTGGCCGACCGGATTCCGGAGCGCGATCCGCAGGCATTCTTCGAGTGGGTGAAGTTTCGCTCACATCTATCGCGCGGCGTGACGATCGGCACGATGCTAAAGGACGAAGCGTTCTACTTTGTACGGCTCGGCACGTTTCTCGAGCGCGCGGATAACACGGCGCGCCTGATCGATGTCAAATATCACGGCCTCGGAAACGCGTCGGAGCGTTCCTCGAGCGAGCCTGGATCCGACGATGACGGCAACGTCGATCACCCGCCGGACTTCTACTACTGGGCGGCGCTGCTGCGCTCGGTGTCTGCGTTTGAAACGTATCGCAAGGTCTATCGCGATGTGATCACGCCGGCAAGGGTGGCCGAACTGCTGATCCTGCGCGGCGATATGCCGCGCTCACTCGCAAGTTGCCTGAACGAGGTGGCCGTCAACCTAGAGATAGTGCGTAACAGCCGGTCGAGGGAAACGGAGCGGCGCGCCGGCCTATTGCGCGCCGGGTTGCGCTATGGCCGCATCGACGACATCCTGGCGCGGGGTCTGCATTCGTATCTGACCGAATTTCTCGAAAGCATCAACAATCTGGGCGAACGGATTAGCGAAGATTTTCTCGTGCCGCTACAGACTCACTAACTCACTAAGCAGACCCAATAAACTGGCTTACACATGACCTACTGCATAGCAATGCGGCTCGATGCCGGACTCGTATTTCTAGCCGACTCGCGCACGAATGCCGGCGTCGACCAGATATCGACATTCCGCAAGATGATGGTGTTTGAAAACCCGGGAGAGCGGCTGCTCGTGGTCCTGTCGGCGGGCAACCTAGGACTGACACAGGCAGTCACTCAGATCTTGAGCGAGCGGGTCGGCGCCGAGCACGCCAGTGTGTGGACCGCGACGACGATGGTCGAGGCGGTGCGTATCGTCGGTGATGCAGTGCGCGAAGTGCATCAGCGCGACGCGGCGGAGCTGGCCCAATTCGGCGTCGAATTCAATCCGCACTTTATCGTCGGTGGCCAGATCCGCGGCGAAGGCATGCGCCTGTTCCATGTCTACTCTGCAGGCAATTTCATCGAAGCCACGCACGAGAATCCGTACTTCCAGATCGGCGAAGCCAAGTACGGCAAGCCGATCGTCGATCGCGTGATCCGACCGGAGACGCCGCTCGATGAAGCGGCGAAGTGTGCACTGATCTCGATGGATTCGACCTTGCGATCGAATATTTCGGTCGGTCTGCCGCTGGATCTGCTGGTATACGAAGCGAACGCACTTCGGGTAACCAAGTTCGTGCACATCGACAGTTCGAATCAGTACATGATGATGATTCGCGATACGTGGGGCGCTCGTTTAAAGCAGGTGTTCAGCGAGATCCCCGATCCCACCTGGATCGATTCATACGTGGCGCCGGGCGCGCCGCGATTGCAAACCGAGATAACGCAGCCGGTGCGTGCGCCGCTGCCGTCGAGCATCGAAGGTGGACCGGCGTCGCCGGTGCAGTTGGTCGCAGGCAAATCAAGTCAAAAGTCTGCGCGCTAAGCGACGCGCCGAGCACACGGAGCTACTGCGCGCACCAGCCGCCGTCGACATTGAATGAAGCGCCACGAATCTGATCGCCTGCGGGGCTGCATAGAAACACCGCCAGCGCACCCAACTGTTCCGCCGTCACAAACTGCATCGAGGGTTGCTTTTCGCCGAGCAGCGATTTCTTTGCTGTTTCCGAATCCAACTTGTCACGCTCGGCACGCGCGTCGACCTGTTTTTGCACCAGCGGTGTCAACACCCAGCCGGGGCAGATCGCGTTGCATGTCACACCCGTTTGCGCGGTTTCAAGGGCAACGGTCTTCGTAAGCCCGATGACACCGTGCTTGGCCGCGACGTAAGCCCCTTTTTCGGCCGACGCAACCAGGCCGTGCACCGATGCGATGTTGATAATGCGCCCCCAGTTCTTCTGCTTCATTTTTGGCAGCGCCAGCCGTGTCGTATGAAATGCAGAACTCAGATTGATCGCGATGATCGCGTCCCAGAGGTCGGACGGGAACGATTCGACGGGCGCCGTATGCTGGATGCCGGCGTTGTTGACCAAAATATCGACTTGTCCGAATGTCGACTCGGCCGCCCTTATCATTTGTTCGATTTCAGCGGGTTTGCTCATATCGGCGCCGTGATACAGCGTGCGAACGTTGCGCGCCTGCAACTCGGTCTCCGCTCGCTTGATCTCATCCGGCGCGCCGAAGCCGTTGATCACGATGTTCGCCCCTTCGGCTGCCAACGCGTGAGCGACGCCCAGGCCAATGCCGCTGGTCGAACCGGTTATCAACGCCGTCTTGCCTTTCAACATGAATATGCTCCGCTGTCCATCTTGATAAGTATGCCACTGTGAGTAGATCCAGCGAGCCTCGTTTGCGTAGCGTGCAATGCCTGAGCCCATCGGGGTTGCACGCGATGGGCTATGCGGAGTGGGGTGCGGCCGACAATCCGCGTGTGCTGATCTGCGTGCATGGGTTGACGCGACTCGGACGCGATTTCGATCGGCTGGCGCGCGCGATGGCGCCCGAGTATCGCGTCGTGTGTCCGGATGTAGTCGGCCGCGGCCGCAGCGATCACTTGCGCGATCCGCAGCATTACGGCATTCCGCAGTACGCAGCCGATATCGTGACGCTGATCGCGCGGCTTGACGTCGAGCAAGTCGATTGGGTGGGCACCTCGATGGGCGGGCTGATCGGAATCGCGCTCGCGGGCCAGGCGCAATCACCGATTCGCCGGCTCGTCATCAACGATGTTGGCCCGCGGCTCGACGCCGCAGCGATCGCGCGTATCGGCGACTATGTCGGCACACCGATGTCATTTTCCAGCGTGGATCAGGCGGTTGACTACATTTCGGTGATCGCTGCGCCGTTCGGTTTGACCCGGCGCGAAGACTGGCGCGAACTGGTCGAGCCAGGACTAAAGCGCGACGGCGCGCGCTGGATCCTGCACTACGACCCGCGCATCGCGGTGCCGTTCAGAGCCGCTACACCGGAACGGACCGCTGCCGACGAAGCTGCGCTCTGGGCGTTGTACGACAACATCCGCTGCCCGACGCTGGTAATACGCGGCGAAAACTCCGACCTGCTATCGCGTGCGACGCTCGACGACATGGCGCGCCGCGGCCCGCGAGCAAAGACGGTAGAGATTGCTGGCGTCGGACACGCGCCGACGTTGATGCTTGCGAACGAAATTGCCATCGTTCGCAGCTTCCTGCTTAACGAAGACAAAACGGGCTAGAAAATGCCGCTCGCCAGGCCGGCCGCCAGGGCTGCGCCTAGTTCGCGCGCGCGGTTCAAGTCGATCTCCGGCACGACCTTCGGCGCGAGTATCTGCTCCGGCGTCTGCGCGCCGTTACGCACAACGATCGTCGGCGCGACCTCCTTGAGCCGGAGGCCTGTCGCGATGCGCTGAATCTGGCGCGCGGCGCCTTCGCCGTCGGTACCTGCCGCAATGATTGCCGCATAGGGCCGACCGTTAATCTGGTCCAGCACACCGTAATAGACACGATCGAAGAAATCCTTCATGCGGCCGGCCATCGTCGCGAGGTTCTCCGGAGTGACAAAGAGATAACCGTCAGCAGCCAGAACGTCTGCAACGTCGGCCGAGGCGGCCATGATTAGCTCCGCCGCACATCCGCCTTCATCGTTCGCAGCGGCGTGCGCCGCGGTCGCCAACTGCTGTGCTGCACCGGTCATCGTGTGATAGACGATCAGCAGATGCTTCATGGCCTTGCGGCCAATGGATCTTGCAGAAAGAATTGCGCAAGCAGCGCATACCAGTCGGGAAACGCCAGTTGCAATCGGGCCGGATCGACGAAGAACGCCTCGCTCGAAACTGCAAAGAACTCACCCTCGTCTTGCGCAGCGTAGGGATCGATCGGCAGGTGTGCGTAGTGGCGATCCACTTCATCGGATTCGGGATCAAGATCGGCAGGGAGTCCGGCTTCGATCAGCTCGAGTTCGGCGACGAAGCGATCGAGCGAGTCGAGCAGCACGCTCCGCCAGCGGTCGACCGACAGTTCCCGGTGCTGGGCGGAAAACGGCGGCACACCGTCAGCATCGCCATTCAGCAGGTCTATTTTGTGCACGAACTCGTGAATGACGACCGAATACGCGGCACCCGAACCGGTGGTGGTCCGCTGTGCATCTTCCCAGGATAGGACCAGCGGCCCGCCGTCCCACGCTTCACCGGTGATCGGCTCGACATACTCGTGCACGATGCCGTGGTCATCCGTGACGCTGCGCGGCACCAGAAATTCGCTCGGATACACGACGATGCTTTTCCAACCGCGATACCAATCGAGGCCAAGGTTGAGCACCGGCAGGCACGCCTGCAGCGCGATATTGATCTGTATCGCCGCGGTCAAATCGAGTTCGGCCGCGCCTGCCATTTGTTTTTCGGCAAGCAACTGCGCGGCAAGCGTGCGCAATCGTTGGCGCTCGTCAGCGTCGAGTCGCGCGACGAACGGCAGCGACGCGACGGTCGCGTTCCATAGCTGATCTGGAATCGCGATCGAGGGTGAGCGCGTCAGATGATCGAGCAGGGTTCGCAGCATCCGGCGATTGTGCCGCAGCAGACGATAATTCTCAGCTATGCAAATCGGGTCTTCCGCTGAATCAACGCCGGCCGCGCTCGACTTCGACCGCACACTCGCGCTGGTGGAGCCGCTGTACGAGCGCAGATTGCTCGCTACCGGAGAGCCGTTGGTGGCCCACGCACGCGGCATCGTGGCGATCATTGCACCGCTGCGCGGCGATGCCGATCTGCTTTGCGCCGCCTGTTTGTTCGGTGTGTACGACGTTCTGCGAGACCCCGATGAATGGCTGCGTGCGCGCTTTGGCGACGGCGTCGCGCAACTTGTATCCGATCTACGGCAGTTGATGAAGCTATCGGAGGTGACCCGCAGACAAAGCGACGTCGGACCGACGAAGCAGGGCACCGACGATCAAGCAGAAGCGCTGCGCCGCATGCTGCTCGCAATGGCGAAGGATCTGAGAGTCGTCCTGTTGCGGCTTGCGTCGCGGCTGCAAACGCTGCGCTATTTCGCCGCGACGAAGCAATCGGGCTCGGAGCCGATTGCGCGCGAAACGATGAGGCTGTACGCGCCGCTGGCGAACCGGCTTGGCATGTGGCAGTTGAAGTGGGAGCTGGAGGATCTCTCGTTTCGCTTTCTGGAACCGGAGACGTACAAACAGGTCGCACAGCTGCTCGATCAGAAGCGAAACGAGCGGCAGGACTTCATCGAGCACGCGACTACGCGGCTGCGTGGACTTTTGACCGAGGCAGGCATAGCGGCCGAAGTGGTGGGGCGGCCCAAGCACATTTACAGCATCGTCAACAAGATGCGCACCAAGCGGCTGGCGTTCGACCAGGTGCGCGACGTGCGTGGTTTGCGGGTGATCGTTGACGACGTTGCCCAGTGTTATCAAGCACTGTCATCGATCCATCAGGAATGGACGGCGGTCAGCAGCGAGTACGACGATTACATCGCTCGACCGAAGCCGAACGGGTATCAGTCGCTGCATACCGTCGTGACCGACGAACACGGCGGCGCGCTCGAGATTCAGATCCGCACGCGGCAGATGCACGAGGCCGCCGAGCTCGGGCTGGCCGCACACTGGCGCTACAAGGAAGGCGCCAAGCACGATGGCGGCAAGCAGCGCAGCAGCGACGAGCAGCGCATCGGCTGGCTGCGCCAGCTGTTGGCCTGGCGCGATGACGTCGAGCCCGCTGCAGCAGCAGGCACCCTGAGCGTTGCGCGAGAAGAGCGCATTTATGTGCTGACTCCGCAAGCGCGCGTCATCGAGTTGCCGGAGGGTGCGACTCCGATCGATTTTGCGTTCCACATTCATTCAGAGGTCGGGTATCGATGTCGCGGTGCCAAGGTCAACGGCGCGATGGTTCCATTGAATACACCGCTTCTGAACGGGCAGACGGTCGAGATCATCGCGGCGAAGAGCGGAGGCCCGAGCCGCGACTGGCTGAACGCAGAACTGGGTTATCTGAAAAGTGCGCGCTCGCGCGCCAAGGTCCGGCAATGGTTTAACGCGATCGAGTTTGAGCAGTCGGTCGCCGCGGGACGCGAGCTGATCGAAAAGGAGCTGCACCGGCTCGGCAGGTCGGCGATCAAGCTGGATGATCTTGCGAAGCGCCTTGGCTTTGACAATGTCGACGCCCTGGCCGCCGCGGCGACCAGGGAAGAGTTCAGCATGCGCTCGATCGAGCATGCACTCGCGCCTGCACCAGCGCCTGAGCTGACGCCCGGGCTATTGATCGGCAAACCGCGCGAAGCGCCCGCGGGCAAGGGCCAGGTGCTGGTAGTGGGCGTGGATTCTTTGCTAACGCAGCTAGCACGCTGCTGCCGACCGGCGCCGCCCGACGAGATTGTCGGCTACGTCACGCGTGGCAAGGGAGTCTCGATTCATCGCTCGGCTTGTTCGAACTTGAAATCGCTGGTCAAGCGAGCGCCCGAGCGCGTCGTCGATGTGGCTTGGGGCGCGCAGCGCGATGCACTTTATCCGGTCGAGCTGCTCGTGATGGCGCAGGATCGCCCCGGCTTGCTGCGCGATGTCTCGGAGGTCTACGCGCGCGAAAAGCTGAACGTCGTCGGCGTCAACTCGAGCAGCGCCAATGGAGAAGCGCGCATGCTATTTACCGTCGAGATACAAAGCGCCGTCGACGTGTCGCGAGTTCTGGCAGCCGTGCGCGAAGTAAAGAGCGTCTTCAGCGCGCGTCGGCGATAGGCGACGGCGCCGCGGAACGAGCCGACGTCCTGCATATATACTGCAGTCCTTCAGGCGCGTAGCTCAGCTGGTTAGAGCACCACCTTGACATGGTGGGGGTCGATGGTTCGAGTCCATTCGCGCCTACCAGCGCTGTGCGAGACACGAAAGGTATGCAAATGACGTTCCGAACTACGTTTACCGGGTCTTGATGACGGGACGAGTTCGCCTTTCGAAGAAAAGTGCGGCTCGCCGCACTTTTTTTTGACTGGAGCAACGCTCAAATGATTTCGATTCGATTACCTGACGGTTCTAGCCGAAGTTACGACCATCCGGTCACAGCAGCCCAAGTGGCATCTTCGATCGGCCCCGGCCTGGCCAAGGCCGCTATCGCCGCCAAAGTTGACGGCAAGCTGGTCGATGTGTCGCATCTGATCGACCGCGATGCGGATGTCGCGATCGTGACCGAGCGCGACGCCGATGGCATCGACGTGATCCGGCATTCCACCGCGCATCTGCTCGCGTACGCGGTCAAGGAATTATTTCCCGACGCGCAAGTCACGATCGGGCCGGTGATCGAGAACGGTTTCTACTACGACTTCTCGTACAAGCGTCCGTTTACGCCTGAAGATCTCGAAGCGATCGAGAACAAGATGGCCGAGCTCGCGAAAAAAGACGAGCCGGTCGTGCGCGAAGTGTGGAAGCGCGATGACGCCGTGAAGTTTTTCGCGTCGATCGGCGAGAAATACAAGGCGGAGATCATCGCGTCGATTCCTGCGAATGAAGATATCTCGCTGTATCGAGAAGGCGGGTTCATCGATCTTTGCCGCGGGCCGCACGTGCCGTCCTCGGGCAAGCTAAAAGTTTTCAAGCTGACGAAGGTAGCCGGCGCGTACTGGCGCGGCGACAGCGCGAATGAACAGCTGCAGCGCATCTACGGCACGGCCTGGGGGCGGAAGGAAGACCAGGACGCGTACTTGAAGATGCTGGATGAGGCCGAGAAGCGCGATCACCGCAGGCTCGGCAAGCGAACTCGATCTGTATCACTTTCAGGAAGAGGCGCCGGGCTTGGTGTTCTGGCACCCGAAGGGCTGGGTGATCTGGCAGGCGGTCGAGCAGTACATGCGTGGCGTGTATCGCGACAACGGCTATCACGAAGTTAGCGCGCCGCAGATGCTCGATCGATCGCTGTGGGAAAAATCAGGGCACTGGGAGCAGTTCCGCGAGAACATGTTCACGACCGAGTCGGAGAACCGGTACTACGCGTTAAAGCCGATGAACTGCCCCGGCCACGTGCAGATCTACAACGCGAATTTGCACAGCTACCGCGAATTGCCGCTGCGTTACGGCGAGTTCGGCGCCTGTCATCGCAATGAGCCGTCGGGCTCGCTGCACGGCTTGATGCGTGTGCGCGGCTTCGTTCAGGACGACGGTCACATTTTCTGCACCGAGGATCAGATTCTCGATGAGTGCGTCGCGTATACGGCGCTGCTGCAGAAGGTCTATCGCGACTTCGGATTCGAGCAGGTGTTCTACAAGGTATCCACGCGTCCCGACAAGCGCATCGGCTCGGATGAAATCTGGGACAAGGCCGAGCAGGCGCTGATGGAGTCGTTACGGCGCTCTGAAGTCGAGTTCACGATCGCGCCCGGCGAAGGCGCCTTTTACGGCCCGAAGATCGAGTATCAGCTGAAGGACTCGATCGGCCGCGGGTGGCAATGCGGGACGATGCAGGTCGATTTCTCGATGCCCGAGCGGCTTGGCGCCGAGTATGTGGCAGAGGACAACAGCCGTAGGACGCCAGTCATGCTGCATCGGGCAATCGTGGCGATCTCTCGAGCGGTTCATCGGCATGCTGATCGAAAACTATGCGGGTGCGATGCCACCGTGGCTGGCGCCGGTGCAGGTAGTCGTCGCTTGCATTTCAGAGCACCAGGCCACATATGCGGAAGGCGTTGCGCAAACGCTGCAAAAACAAGGCTTTAGGGCGGAATCCGATTTGCGTAATGAAAAGATCAACTATAAGATCCGCCAGCTTAGCCTGCAAAAAATCCCCTACATTCTCGTCGTTGGCGACAAAGAGAAACAAGCAAACACGGTGGCCGTGCGAGCCCGTGGTGGCGCGGACTTGGGTGTGATTCCTGTGTCCGACTTTGCCGAGCGTCTGAAGCTGGACATCGAGCAACGCCGCAACGTTGGGAGCATGGCTTAATTTCAATTTTGTGAGAGGTAAATATCGCTCAAGAACGTTCGCACCGGATCAACGGTGAAATCAACACTCCGGAAATACGCCTAGTCGGAATCGAAGGTGAGGCGCTCGGAGTCGTAAAGCTGCCCGACGCGTTCCGCATGGCCGAGGAAGCGCAAGTCGATCTGGTGGAAATTGCTCCGACGGCTGTGCCACCGGTCTGTCGCTTGATGGACTACGGCAAGTTCAAGTATCAAGAGCAGAAAAAAACGCACGAAGCGAAGCTCAAGCAGAAGCAGATTCAGATCAAGGAAGTCAAGTTTCGCCCGCAAACCGACGAAAACGACTACCAGACAAAGATGCGAAACTTGATTCGTTTCCTGGGTGAGGGCGACAAAGCGAAGGTGACATTGCGCTTCCGCGGGCGCGAAATGGCGCACCAGGAGTTCGGTGTGAAACTTCTCGAGCGAGTGCGCGATGAATTGGCGGCAACGGCGGTGGTCGAGTCGATGCCGCGGCTTGAAGGGCGGCAGATGGTAATGGTGCTGGCGCCGAAGAAGAAGAAGTAGCTTGTTCAGCGAAGCCGGCGGCACGCCGCCGGCAACTTATAAGTGAAAGCAGGCTCGCAAGTCTCCTCACGGTCGGAGCGCCTGCAATCATCCAATAACGAAAGGACTGTTATGCCGAAGATGAAGACGAAAAAGAGCGCCTCCAAGCGCTTCGAGGTCCGCGCCAGCGGATCGATCAAGCGTGGCCAGGCGGCCAAGCGCCATCTGCTCACCAAGCGCAAAACCAAGAACAAGCGCCATTTGCGCGGTGCGGTCAATATGCACGACGCCGATGTCAAGTCCGCGCGCCGCATGATGCCGTACGCGTAAGGGGAACGACGATGCCAAGAGTTAAGCGAGGTACTACCGCGCGCGCGCGGCACAAGAAGGTTCTGGCGCAGGCAGCCGGGTTTACGCGTCGGCGCAAGAACGTATTCCGCGTCGCCAAGGAAGCGGTGATGAAGGCGGGGCAATATGCCTATCGCGATCGCCGCAATAAAAAGCGCGTGTTTCGCGCATTGTGGATTGCGCGCATCAATGCAGCGGTGCGCGAGCACGGAATGAGTTACAGCGTGTTTGTGAACGGCCTGAACAAGGCTCAGATCGGGCTCGATCGCAAGGTGCTGGCCGACATGGCGGTGCTCGACAAGCCGGGCTTTGCGGCCGTCGTTGAAAAGGTAAAGGCCACACTTGCTGTTTGATCGCGCCTGAATAAGCGACTGGAACAAATCAAAACGGGGCCTTAAGCGAGGCCCCGTTTTGTTTACAAGATGAACACTGAACTTGAGCAACTCGTAAACGAAGCGCGCGCTGCTTTTGCGGCGGCGACGCAGCCCGCTGCGCTCGAAAACGAAAAGGCCCGCTTTCTCGGCAAGAACGGGGTAATTACCGAACGACTCAAGGCGCTTGCCAAACTCGCGCCCGAACAGAAACGCGAAGCCGGCGCAAGCATTAACGCGGCCAAGGATGCGATAGAACAGCTGCTCGCCGAGCGCCGGCAGACCATGGCCGACGCGCTCCTCGATCGGCAGCTGGCAGCAGAGTCGATCGACGTTACGTTACCTGGTCGTGGACGCAGTGCCGGTGCGATTCATCCGATTGCTCGCACGTGGATGCGCGTCGAGGAAATCTTCCGCTCGATCGGCTTCGATGTCGCAGAAGGTCCGGAGATCGAAACCGATTGGTACAACTTCACCGCGCTGAACAGCCCGGAGAATCATCCGGCGCGCTCGATGCAGGACACGTTCTACGTCGATGCTTACGATGGCGATGGCCAACCGCTGGTCTTGCGGACGCATACCAGCCCGATGCAAGTTCGCTATGCGCGCATGCATCCACTGCCGATCAAGGTGATCGCAATCGGACGTTGCTATCGGGTCGACAACGACGCGACGCATTCGCCGATGTTTCATCAGGCTGAAGGACTATGGCTCGACGAGAACATCAGCTTCGCCGACCTGAAGGCGGTGTATACAGACTTTCTGCGCTGTTTTTTCGAAACTGATGAGCTCGCGGTCCGCTTTCGCCCGTCGTACTTTCCGTTCACCGAACCGTCAGCCGAAATCGACATGATGTTTACCAGCGGTCCGCGCAAGGGCCGCTGGCTGGAAATCTCTGGCGCCGGGCAAGTGCACCGCGATGTGGTGCGCAACTGCGGCTTTGACCCAGAAAAGACGATCGGCTTCGCATTCGGTTCGGGTCTCGAACGGCTGGCGATGTTGCGCTACGGAGTGGATGACTTGCGCCTGTTCTTCGAAGGCAATTTGCGCTTTCTTCATCAATTCGCCTGAGCGCCATGCAATTTTCCGAACGATGGCTGCGTAGCTACGCCGATCCGCCACTGTCCAGCGACGAACTGGCTGAGCGACTCTCGATGGCAGGGCTGGAGGTCGAGAGCATCGATCCGGTAGCGCCGCTGTTTTCCGGTGTCGTTGTGGCCGAGGTCATACGCGTCACCCAGCACCCGAACGCAGACAAGCTTACGGTGTGCGAAGTCGAAGTCGGTGCGGGAGAAATTCTTTCGATCGTCTGCGGCGCCTCGAACGTTGCACCAGGAATCAAGGCACCGTGCGCGCTGGTGGGCGCGATGCTGCCGGGTGGAGTGGAGATCGGCACGACTGCATTACGAGGCGTGTCATCGCAAGGCATGTTGTGTTCGGCGCAGGAGCTGGGACTCTCCGAAGATCACGCCGGTCTGCTGATCCTCGATGCCGACGCACCGATCGGCGCGGATCTGCGCGACTACCTTGCGCTCGATGATCGCAAGCTGACGATCAAGCTAACCCCCGATCGTGCCGATTGCCTCAGCGTGGTTGGCGTGGCTCGCGAAGTTGCAGCGTTCGACATCGCTGCACGCGCCGCCGCGCCGCTGAAACTACCGGCGATCGAACCGGTGCCGCCGGCCATTTCGGATCGCGTTCCTGTGACGATCGAAGCGCCCGATTTGTGCGGCCGCTTTTCGGGTCGCGTGATTCGCGGCCTCGATGCAAACGCGCCTACACCGGGCTGGATCAAGCAAAGGCTCGAGCGCAGTGGGCAGCGACCGATCTCGGCGCTGGTCGATATCTCGAACTACGTGATGCTCGAGCTGGGTCGTCCCACACACGTGTTCGATCTCGACCGAGTGCAGGGCGGACTGAAGGTGCGCTGGGGGCGCCCCGGCGAGCGAGTCGAGCTGCTAAACGGCCAGAAAGTCGACGTTGATTCCACCGTCGGTGTCATCGCCGATGACGCGGGCGTCGAAGCGCTGGCCGGCATCATGGGTGGCGCCGCTACCGCAGTGTCTCTCGATACACGCAATGTGTACGTGGAGGCAGCCTTCTGGTGGCCGGATTCGATCCGCGGGCGTGCGCGGCGTTACAACTTTTCGACCGATGCATCGCACCGATTCGAGCGTGGCGTCGACTTTGCCACTAACGCCGATCATCTCGAATACGTCACGCGCCTGATCATCGATATCTGCGGTGGAAGCCCCGGCCCAATCGACGATCAAGTGGTTGCACTTCCGCAGCGCAGTCCGATCACGATGCGCATCGAGCGCTGCCGCCGCGTGCTTGGCATGGCGATCGACGCGGATGCGATCACCGCTGCGTTCAGTCGTATCGGTTTCGTGTTCGAGCAGCGAAGCGACGCGTTTGTTGTGACGCCACCGAGTTTTCGGTTCGATCTCGAAATGGAAGACGATCTGATCGGCGAAGTTGCCCGGCTGATCGGCTATGAGCGCATTCCCGCGCACCCGCCTCGCGTTGCGGCGGTGATGCGCGCCGAACCGGAAGAGCGATGGAGCGCGCATGACGTGCGGCGCACCTTATCGCTCGCTGGTTACACGGAGCTGATGACGTATTCGTTTGTCGACGCTGCGTCAGAGCGTGACTTTGCGGCAAACGACGAACCGATTGCGGTTCTAAATCCGATCGCGAGCCAGATGTCGGTGATGCGAAGCAGTCTGCTCGGCGGCCTTGTAAACGCGCTGTCGTACAACCTAAATCGCAAGGCTGCTCGGGTGCGAGTATTCGAGATCGGCCGCGTGTATCGGCGTGATCCGCGCATCCAGGCAGGTCCACTGCAGGTCGAGGGAGTCGATCAGCCCAATCGCGTTGCGGGCCTCGCCTATGGCGCGAATGACGACGAGCAATGGGCGAGTGCCGACGCGCGACGTCGATTTCTTTGATGTGAAGGGCGATGTCGAGCGATTGGCCCCGTCGGCTCGGTTTGTCAGCGAGCAGCATCCAGCGCTGCATCCAGGCCGCAGCGCGAGAGTTGAACTTGACGGCCGTGCGATCGGCTTCATCGGGCAACTGCATCCGCGCCTGCAGCAGCTGTATGAACTGCCCAAGGCCGCGATCGTTTTCGAGCTCGATCTCGTGCCGTTGTTGATACGACCCCTGCCGCAAGTCGCCGAGCTCTCCAGGTACCAGCCGGTCCGGCGCGATATCTCGCTGACGGTGCGCGACTCGGTGCCGGTGCAGGCAATGGTCGATGCAGTTCTCTCGCTGTCGCGCATCGACGACCGCTTGTCGGCTCTGCGCGAGTTCCGGCTGTTTGACGTGTATCGCGCTCCGCCAAATTCAAGCAAAATCACGGAAGCGAGCGCTAACGCGTTGTTAAATAACGAGAAAAGCCTTGCGTTTCGCGTGGTTCTGCAAGATACTGAGCAGCCCGTCAGCGATGCTGACGCCGACGCAGCACTTAAAGCGATTCTCGAGGTTCTCGAACAACAATTCGGAGCGCGCCCGCGTCAGTGAGGCGAGCATGCGAGATAACCCCCAGATGACAGCCGACTTCAAATTCCCCGACTTACCCCGGTCGGCCGGCGCCATGCCGTCGACCCACCGCGACGCCCGGACGATGACGAAGGCCGAGCTCGCCGAAGCTCTGTTCGATCGGCTTGGGCTCAACAAGCGCGAAGCGAAGGACATGGTTGATGGGTTCTTCGACGAGATCAGACAAGCGCTTGAGCGTGGGGAATGTGTGAAGCTCTCTGGCTTTGGCAACTTTCAATTGCGCGATAAGCCGCAGCGCCCGGGACGAAACCCGAAAACAGGTGAAGAAATCGCGATAACTGCCCGTCGCGTCGTCACTTTTCACGCCAGCCAGAAGCTAAAAGCGGCCGTCGCCAAGGCGGCAGGCATGCACTGACCGGTATCGCACTGTTCGCTTCGGCTAGCTTGCGTTCGATCTATCGCGCTTGACTCATGCAGCGTCACGAAGCTCCGGTCCAGTTGCCATCGATTCCCGCCAAGCGCTATTTCACGATCGGTGAAGTGAGCGATTTGTGCGGCGTCAAGCCGCACGTACTGCGCTACTGGGAGCAAGAGTTCACTCAGCTACGACCCGTCAAGCGTCGCGGCAATCGGCGTTACTACCAGCACCATGAAGTTCTGCTGATTCGCAGGATCCGCGAGTTGCTGTACGAGCAAGGCTTCACGATCAGCGGCGCGCGCAATCGTCTGGGCGATCACGAGGCACGTAGCGAACAACCCCCGCCACGCAACGACACACCGGCAGGAAACGGTGAAGACACGCGCGAGAAGCCGATCGATGTCGGAGCGTTGCACGCAGAGCTCGCCGCCATCCGAAAGCTCTTGCGACGGCGCTAAGGTCCAACGGAGCATGACGCGCGCAGATATACTGCGCGCCTTCGGGGCGTAGCGCAGCCTGGTAGCGCACTTGCATGGGGTGCAAGGGGTCGCGAGTTCGAATCCCGCCGCCCCGACCAACAAAGCAAGGCTTACGCTATTTCAGCGTAAGCCTTTTTCTTGTCCAGGTACGGCTGCAGGTACGGGATCGCACATCGGCTTGCCCGTACGCACACACTCGACGAACAGCTCGAGCAGTGCAGTGTGATCTTCTCCTTTTCGTACGCGTGACTCAACAGATTCAGCGCGAGCCAGCCTGGCAGGGAAGGGCGCGTCTTGGCAGGCTCACCTGTAGCTTGGTCCACCCTCATCCACTGAAACTCGTCCGCCTCCTGTTCCGTCAATCCCGACGCCGGTGGAATTCGCACGAACCATATCGGTGTCATCGGCCCGACAGCGCGAACGATGGCGCGCTTGTTGCGAGCAGCTCGCGGATTTTCTGATCCCACAGCTGCATCGCGTGCGCGCGTTCAGCCAGGTATTCGCCGCGGTCATAGATGTGCAGCACGCCGCCCAGCTGGTGGTTCAGAATCTTCTCAGCCACGTGCGGCGGCACGCCCAGGTCGCCCAGCCGTGAGCGCACCGTGCGGCGCAGGTCATGCGGCGTAAAGGCCTCGATCCTCAATGCGGCCGCTTTGCCTTCACCTGGCTCGAACAGACGATCGATTGCGCGCGTGACCGCTCGGCGAGTGATCGGCTCGGCGTCAGACTCGTCAGCGTGCAAGATGCAGGCGGCTGCACCGGCGGGCCGCGGCAATGTGGCGAGCAGCTCGAGCGCGAGCGCCGGCAAGTGCACGAGATGCGGCCGCTTGGCCTTGGTGGTTTCGGCCGGCAGCCTCCACACGCCGGCGACCACGTCGATATCACGCCAGCGCGCCTGCAGGGTTTCGCCGATACGCTGCCCGGTGAGCAGCAGCAACAGGATGCACGCGCGCACCTGCCACGACAGCCGCTTGTGCTGGCTCACCGCTGGCCAGACTAGCTTGATCTCCTCGAACGACAGCGCGCGCTCGCGCTTGCCTTCTTTGCCGCCGACGTCGCGGCGCGTGATATCGCCGAGCGGATTTAATTCGATGTGGCCCAGCGTGCGCGCGTAGCGGAAGATTTTCTTCGCGATCAGCAGCGTGCGGTTTGCGGCGATCGGTGAGCCGCGATCGACAACGGCGTTTAGCGCACGCTGGATCTCCGGCAGGCGCAGTTCGGCGATGCGCCGGCGGCCAAGCGTAGGCAGCAGGTCACGCTTGAGAATTCGGCGCACCTGGTCCGGGTGCTCGTAATCGCGCTCGATGACCCGCACGACAAACTCGTGGGCGATCGCGCCGAACGTGCCTTCGGGGTAGCTGCCGTCGTCACTGACACTGAAGCGCCGCAGACCACGCAGTGAGCTGGCGCGGGCGGTCTGCGCCGGATCGCGGCCGGCGATGCGCAGCGCCTTTTGTTCGCTCGCCCACACACGTGCGCGCTCCAGTGATAGCTCGTTGTCCGGATGCGCGCCGAAGGGCTTGACATGTTCTATGCGGCGCGTGCTGCCATCGCTTTCGTAGCGATACACGAAGGCCTTGCGACCGCTAGGGTAGACGCGAAGGAACAGTCCGCGATCGACACGCAGGAAGTAATCGGTATCACGCGGCTCGGCGCTTTGAAGCTGCTTCGAGGTGAGGGCGCGCATCAGTGCAAGGGGTCGCGGGAGCAGGTACGGAGCAGGTACGGGAGTCAGAGCCAGTTAGCGCAAGGGGTCACGCGCAGGTACGGAGTAGGTACGGGTTAGTCGAACGGTAGCACTTAATGGTAGTTGGGAGCAATAGAGTGTAATAAACTGATTTGAAAGGGACACGCATGCGACGTGCAAACGCGTAGCAAACCCGGCTCTTAGATCATGGGTACAAGGGGTCGCGAGTTCGAATCCCGCCGCCCCGACCAATCACGGTGCGCTTACGAGAAGTCTCGAAAACCTTTTGTGCCAGCGGTCGAGTGACTCACGCTTTTTCGATTTTGATTGCGTCGCTCGCAAGCGGTGTGAGCAGATCACCGACCGCGCCATTCGCGTTCAGCCATCTCTCGTAGTTGGCCTTGGCTAGAACCACCGGCATGCGGTCGTGAATCTCCGCCAGCAGATCGTTTGCCTGGGTTGTGACGATTAGCACAGCCTTGCGCTGGCCGTCCCTGCCGAGTCGCACGATGGGCGCCAAATCCGTTGGTCGCAGGTCTGGGTTCGGATCGAATTCGAGGATCCGCTGCACCTGAAAGTACGCGGCAAGCTGCGACGGCGTCCGCGGAAGATCGTAGCGGCCGCACATCAGAAGAAATCAGCAGAAGTCGCGATGCTGTATTTTCTTACAGTGTAAATTGATTCGAACTTGATTCGAACGTCCGGCCCTGCGAACTATGCTGCAATCTTGCGAAGCCTTGACCCAAGCCCAGAAGTCGCCTTGGCGCATTTGATGCCTGCCTAATTGATGCGCATCCTTGTCTCCAACGACGATGGCTACCTGGCGCCGGGCCTTGCGGCGCTGGCCGAGGCGATGCGGCCATTGGGCGATGTTACGGTCGTCGCACCGGAACGGAACAGCAGCGGCGCCAGCAATTCGCTGACGCTGAATCGGCCGCTGACGATCAGCCAGGCACACAACGGATTCACGTTTATCAACGGGACGCCGAGTGACTGCGTGCACATAGCACTCACCGGACTGCTCGATCGGATGCCCGATCTGATCGTCTCGGGCATAAACAACGGTCCGAACATGGGCGACGATACGATCTATTCGGGCACCGTCGCCGCGGCGATGGAAGGCTATCTGTTCGGCGTCCCGGCCATCGCATTTTCGCTGACTGACCGAGGTTTTGAACACGTCGACGCGGCGGCGGCAATAGCGCGCGAAGTAGTGCAACGCTATATCGAGCGGCCGATCCCCGCGCCGTTCTTGCTGAACATAAATATTCCGAATCTGCCGCGCGATCAGATAAAGGGCGTCGTGAGCACACGTCTGGGCAAGCGTCATCCGTCGGAGCCAGTGATCAAGATGATCAATCCGCGCGGCGATCCGGTTTACTGGATCGGCGCCGCGGGTGCCGCGCGCGAGGGCGGGCCGGGCACTGATTTTCACGCCACCGCATCGGGCTATGTTTCGGTGACTCCTCTGCAGATCGACTTGACGCACGTTGATCAGCTGCCCACGGTCAGTCAATGGCTTGGCGCAGGAGTCGAGCGATGAGCCGTTTTCACACGGGCGCCGGTTCGAGCGATGAGCAGCACAGCGGTCTAGCGTCGGCGCGCGTACGCGAGCGCATGGTTGAGCGCGTGCGCGAGCTAGGTGTGCGCGATGCACGCGTGCTCAATGCCATCCGCGTCGTGCCGCGCCACCTATTTGTGGATGATGCACTGGCAAGCCGGGCATACGAAGACACTGCCCTGCCGATAGGCCACGGGCAGACCATTTCGCAGCCGTACATCGTCGCGCGCACCGCTGAACTCGCGCTCGAGGGCTTGCCCGATGCAAGCACAGCGCGTGTGCTCGAAGTCGGTACGGGTTGCGGTTATGCAGCCGCCGTGCTGGCGCATCTGTTCGGTGAGGTCATCAGTGTCGAGCGATTACGTGCGTTGCACGAGCGCGCGCGTGAAAATCTGCGGCCGCTCAAGCTGCCGAACGTGCGGCTCGTGTTCGGCGATGGCGCGCAGGGTGTCGCGGCGGCGGCGCCCTACGATCGAATCGTTGCGGCAGCGGCAAGTGACGACATCCCGCCGGCATGGATCGAGCAACTCGCCGCGGGCGGCAGCATTGTGGCGCCGGTCGGCACTTGGAATCAGCAGTTGATGGTCGCAACCCGAGATGAAAGCGGGCGCCTGCAAAAGAGTCGTAAGGAGCCGGTACGCTTCGTCCCGTTGCGCGGCGGTGTCGCGTAAGGTGCGTGCATGAATAAGAAGTCGATTTCGAAATGGCTGGCAATCGTTCTGGTGATAACGATCACGGCGTGCGCTGGCCAGCGTCCCGCGCCCGTAGTGGACCGTTCGGCGCGCACCGGCACGACTGCGCCGAGCGCCAAGCCGGCAGACGCGCCGGTGTCTCGCGAAGCAAAGGATGGCGTTTACACCGTACAGCGCGGCGACACGCTCGCCGGAATCGCGCTTGCCTTCGGCGTCGATCGGCGCGACCTGGCGCGCTGGAACAACGTCCCCGAGGGCAGCGCGGTCAGCGTTGGGCAGACGTTGCGCGTAATAGCACCGAGCGATGTCGCAACCGTCAGCCCGATCACGCGCAGCGGCCAGGCCGAGGTTCGACCGCTGCCGCCGGCGGGCGCTTCGGCACCTGCGGTGCCGACACCGCTGCCACCGACAGCGTCAGCGCCGCCGTCGAGCGCCACGCCAACAGTACCTGCGCCACCGCCCGAGGCACCGCGTCCACCGGCGAGTTCATTGCCTTGGCTCTGGCCGACATCGGGCAAAGTCATTGAGACGTTCGACGATCCGCGCAACAAGGGCATCGATATCGCCGGCACCGAGGGCGCGCCGGTGCACGCTGCGGCCGATGGCGAGGTCGTTTACGTCGGCAGTGCGGTGCGCGGCTACGGCAACCTCGTGATCGTCAGGCACAGCGAGGAGTTCATCACTGCCTATGCGCACAACCGCAAAGTGTTGGTGGCGGAAAAACAGGCCGTCAAGCGCGGACAGACGATTGCCGAACTCGGACGCTCGGATGCCGACCGCCCGAAGCTGCATTTCGAGATTCGGCATCAGGGCAAGCCGGTAGATCCGCTGAAGTATCTACCTGCGCGCTAGGATGGAATCACCGCAAGTCGTGGGCGCAGCGTGACGCCGGTTCTGGTATTTGATATCGAGACGATTCCGGATATTGCCGGGTTGCGGCGTCTGCGCGTCGACTGGCGCGATCTTGAAGATGGCGAAGTGGCCGATCGAGCGCTGAGTGAGCGGCGCGAGAGAACCGGCGGTGATTTTTTGCCGCTGCATCTGCATCGAGTCATCGCGATCTCATGCGTGCTGCGCAATGACGCCGGCTTCAGAGTCGGTTCGATCGGCGCTGCGAACGACGCTGAAGCGTCGTTGATCCAGAGCTTTTTCGGAATGATCGATCGGCATACACCACAGTTGGTCAGCTGGAACGGCAGCTCCTTTGATCTTCCGGTGCTGCACTATCGCGGCCTGCTGGCTGGGGTTTCTGCTGCACGCTATTGGGAGCTGGGCGACAGCGATCAAGACTTTCGCTACAACAACTACATCGCGCGCTATCACACGCGCCATACCGACTTGATGGATCTGCTGGCGATGTACCAGCCGCGCGCGACCGCGCCGCTTGACGATATGGCCAAGCTCGCCGGCTATGCGGGCAAGCTTGGCATGGACGGCAGCCAAGTGTGGCAGGCGTACTGCGACGGCAAGATCGATCAGATCCGAAGCTACTGCGAAACCGATGTGGTCAACACCTACCTGCTGTTCAATCGATTTCAGAAAATGCGCGGCGCGTTGAACGACGTGCAAATGGCGGCCGAAGAAGCGCTCGTGCGCGAATCGCTGCAGCACCTGCCCGCATCGCACTGGCGCGAATATCTGAACGCATGGCCCGCCGCGGCTGCGGCACTCATCTGATCTCACAGTGAGCGGCGAGCGATTCGAGGTCGAGGTTGAGTCTCTTGACCAGGAAGGCCGCGGCGTCGCGCACCGTGACGGCAAGGCGGTCTTCATCGAGGGCGCACTGCCGGGCGAGAAAGTGACCTATGAACGCCGGCGCCAAAAAGCCCGCTACGAGTCTGGGCGCGCGCTCGACATTGCGCGCGAATCCGCGGCGCGTGTGGTGCCGCGCTGCCCGCATGCGGGGTTGCACGTCGGCGCGTGCGGCGGCTGCTCGATGCAGCACATCGATGCGCGCGCGCAGATTGCGTTCAAGCAGCGCGTGCTGGAAGACACACTCTGGCACCTGGGGCGCGTCCGGCCGCAAACGATGCTGCGGCCGGTCGAGGGCCCGGCATGGCGCTACCGGCATCGCGCCCGGTTCACGGTGCGGTATGTCGCAAAAAAAGGCGGCGTTCTCGTTGGCTTTCACGAACGCGCGAGTAGTTTCGTGGCCGACATCCGCCAGTGCGAAGTCGTGCCAAGAAAGGTGAGTGACCTTCTGCTGCCATTGCGCGACCTCGTGTCATCGTTGACGCTGCGCGAGCGCTTGCCGCAAATCGAGCTCGCGGTCGGCAACGCCGAAGGTGTGCCGGCGATCGTGCTTGTCTTTCGAGTGCTGCAAGATCCAACTGCAGCAGACCGCGCGTTGCTGGGTGAATTCGGACGTGTGCACGCGGTCGGCATTTGGCTGCAGCCCGCAGGGCCGAACTCTGCGGCACCGCTCGACGCTGCTCAGCCGCCGCTACTCGAGCTGTCACTGCCGGAATTCGGAGTCACCTTGCCTTTCTTGCCGACCGATTTCACCCAGATCAATCACCAGATCAATGAAGTACTCGTGTCGCGCGCGGTCCGACTGCTTGCACCGACATCGATGGACATCGTCGCAGACTTCTTCTGCGGCCTCGGTAATTTCTCCTTGCCGTTGGCAACTCGCGCACGGAAAGTCATCGGTTTTGAAGGTAGCGCCCCGCTGGTCGAGAGTGCGCAAGCAGCTGCGGCAAGCAACGGGTTGGCGGATCGCACCGAATACGTAGCGCGCAATCTGTTCGAGTTCACGCTCGACGACTGGCGCACACTCGTTGAGCGACACGGCGCAGTCAACAAGGTGCTGATCGATCCGCCGCGCGAAGGCGCGCTCGCGGTCGTGCAGGCACTCGTGTCAGTGTCAAGCGTCCAGCCACAGCCCTCGAAGATCGTCTACGTATCGTGTAACCCGGCCACGCTTGCGCGCGATTGCAATCTGCTGGTCAATCACGGTGGGTGGACCTTCCGCGCAGCGGGAATAGTGAATATGTTTCCGCACACCTCGCACGTCGAGTCGATCGCGCTGCTGGAACCCATTTAGCCTGCGTTTGCGGCATTGTTCGATGCCTGCGTGTTAACATTTCAGGCTAAGTTGCGCGTCCCAAGTCGTTCATTTGTCGAGCTTTTTACGAGCTCAAAAAACCAACAAGAGCAGGAAAAGATCAGTCATGGCGGTGGAACGAACGTTGTCGATCATCAAGCCCGATGCAGTCGCAAAAAATATCATCGGGCAGATCTATTCACGTTTCGAGGCGAGCGGTTTGAAGGTGATCGCGGCGAAAATGATGTCGTTATCGCGTGCCGAAGCGGAAGGCTTTTATGCGGTTCATCGCGGACGGCCGTT
This sequence comes from uncultured beta proteobacterium, assembly GCA_963824935.1. GTDB lineage: Bacteria > Pseudomonadota > Gammaproteobacteria > Burkholderiales > Burkholderiaceae_F > JACCZX01. Next base: position 280,841 of record CAWGRF010000030.1, read on the forward strand.
TTTCAACGATCTGGTCCAGTTCATGGTTTCCGGGCCGGTGATGGTGCAAGTGCTCGAGGGCGAAAACGCAATCATGAAGAACCGCGAGCTGATGGGTGCGACCGATCCCAAGAAGGCGGCGGCCGGCACGATTCGGGCCGATTTCGCGGATAGCATCGACGCCAATGCGGTCCACGGCTCAGATGGCGCAGCCACCGCGCAGGTCGAGATCGACTATTTCTTTGCGCAAATGCACATCTACCCACGGTAGGGACAACAATGTCGCGCGTGAATCTGCTCGACTTCGACGCTGCTGCGCTAGCAATGTACTTCGAGTCGCTCGGCGAAAAACCGTTTCGCGCGCGTCAGGTCTTGCGCTGGATGCATCGGCGCGGTGCCGCTGATTTCGAAGCGATGTCGGATCTCGCGAAGTCGCTGCGAGCGAAACTGTCCGAGTATGCACATATCGCGTCGCCGAACGCGTTGAGCGACTCGACTTCCGACGATGGCACGCGCAAATGGCTGCTCGATGTCGGTCAGCGCAATGCGATCGAGACCGTGTTTATTCCGGAGGAGGATCGCGGCACCTTATGCATATCGACGCAGGCAGGATGCGCAGTTAACTGCGTGTTCTGTTCCACCGGCAAGCAGGGCTTTAACCGCAATTTGACGACTGCCGAAATCATCGGGCAACTTTGGATGGCGGAACACACCCTTCGCGCCGGTATGGGCGTGGTGGAGGGCGACCGTGCGATCAGCAATGTCGTGTTGATGGGAATGGGAGAGCCGCTGCAAAACTACGATGCGGTGCTGCCGGCGCTTCGTCTGATGCTCGATGACAACGCCTATGGCCTCTCGCGCCGCCGTGTCACGCTGTCAACCTCGGGCATGGTGCCGCAAATCGACCGCCTCGCGGAAGACTGCCCGGTTGCGTTGGCTGTTTCGCTGCACGCAGCGAACGATGCGCTGCGCGATCACCTGGTGCCGCTGAATCGCAAGTATCCGTTGCGTGATCTACTCGCGGCGTGCCGACGCTACTTGCGTGTGGCGCCACGCGACTTCATCACGTTCGAGTACGTCATGCTGGATGGCATCAACGATAGCGATGCGCATGCGGCGGAACTAGCTGCGCTAGTGAGCGACGTGCCGTGCAAGCTGAACCTGATTCCATTTAATCCGTTTCCGCAGTCGGGACTGCAACGCTCGCGCCCGGAACGCATTCGCGCGTTTGCACAACACTTGATCGACGCCGGAATCGTTACGACCACGCGCAAGACACGCGGTGACGACATCGACGCAGCGTGCGGCCAACTGGCCGGCGATATTCGCGATCGGACACGGTTGAGCGAGCGCGCAACGCGAAGGGTCATACCATTGGCAACCAGGGCGCACTAGAAATGATGAGATTTCGCCTGACAATTTGTGCGGCCTGCGCGCTTTTCAGCGTCGCATGCACAACCACGAGAACGACCGTCAGCAATGAAGGCGTGACCAAGACTGCGACCGATCGGCAATCAAGCGATCAACGCACGCGCGCACGCGCCCGAACGGATCTGGCGGGGGGTTATTACCGCAACGGGCAGCTCTCGATTGCTCTCGAGGAGGCGCGGCGCGCGACGTCAATCGACCCGTCCTACCCGGGCGCGCACGGCCTACTCGGCCTCATCTACATGGACATGAATGAAATGCGCGACGCCGAAGAAAGCTTTCAGCGCGCGCTAAAACTTGACGCTGCTAATTCCGAACTGAACAACAACTATGGCTACTTCCTGTGCCAAACGGGACGTGAGCGCGAATCGATCGAGTACTTCAACCGGGCGATTCGCGACCCGCTTTATTTGGCGCCAGCGCGCGCGAATCAGAACGCCGGGTCCTGCTTGATGCGTATCAAGGACTACGAGGGCGCCGAGCGCTATCTGCGGCGCTCGTTCGAGCTGGATGCCGGGAAAGCCGTGCCGAAGTTTCTGTTGGCGCGGCTGTATCTGGCGACAGGTCAGATCGAGAAGGCCACTTTTTACTACAACGTTCTTGCCAAGTCCGTCGAGCCATCGGCTGAGACATTGTGGCTGGGCTTGCGTGTAGCACGCGCAAACGCAGACCTACGCACCGAGACGCAGCTTGCGAACGAATTGCGGCAGCGCTTTCCGCAGGCACCCGAGACGGCAGCGCTGGCGCGTGGTGAATTTAATGAGTGACCAGGACCTAATCGCCGAAGCGCCGATTGGGACCCCGCGAGAAAGCGTTTCCGCGGCGGCAACATCAGACGGAACGGTGGCGGGCGGCTACGGCACACAGCTCGCACAGGCACGGCAGCGGGCCGGTCTTGGAGTCACCGACGTTGCGGCCAGTTTGCGGCTGCACCCGAATCAGGTGCGCGCAATCGAGCAGGAAGATCTGGCGCGGCTGCCTGAACTCGCCTATGTCCGCGGTTTTGTCCGGAGCTACGCGCGCCTCGTTGGCATCGATCCCGCGGCGATGGTGAGCGATCTGAACGCCAAGGTGGAGCCGGCGCGCAGCTCGATCGACGATACGGCAAGCGCCGACTATTCCGCGCCGCGCGCCCCGGGACGCGTTCCGCAATGGATGAGCGGCATCGCGCTGGTCGTCTTGGTCACGCTGGGGTTCATCGGCTGGCAGGAGATGCGCCAGGATTCGCAAGTGCAAGCGCCGCCAACGGCGCCTGCGCCCGCTGCGCCAGCAACGGTAGCGCCTACCGCTAACACGACAGCAGCGGCGACACCGAGCAGCGCAGCCGCCACCACGGCGCTACCGGCGGCTGCGGAGCCATCGCCGACCCCGGCAAGCACTAGCACTGCAGCGGACGCCGCGGGTGCCGCTGCGCAGACGCCTACGCTGCTGCTGCGATTCAGCGGCCCATCGTGGGCCGAAGTGACCGACGCCCGAGGCAAGATTCTCATATCGCAGCTTGCGTCGGCGGGAACCGAGCATGCACTCGACGGCGAGTTGCCGTTGAACGTGCTGATAGGGGATGCAACCAAAACCTCGGTCGAAGTGCGCGGCGAAGCGTTCAGTTTGCTGCCGTACATGCGCAACAACGTCGCGCGCTTCACGGTCAAGTGACAAGCTGTCGACGATGAATCGTCCGGTTGAGCTGCCCGACTGCTTGCCGCAAGCCGCGCAGCCGGCGCCGCGACGGCGAACGCGGCAGATTGCGATTTCGTGGGCCGGTCGCATCGTGCGCATCGGCGGTAATGCGCCGGTCGTCGTGCAGTCGATGACCAATACCGATACAGCCGATGCGATTGCGACTGCGATTCAAGTCAAGCAGCTCGCCCAGGCCGGCTCGGAAATCGTGCGTATTACCGTCAACTCACCTGAAGCGGCTGCCGAAGTTGCGCCGATTCGGGAGCAGCTGGACAAGATGGGAATCGACGTTCCGCTGGTCGGCGATTTTCACTACAACGGTCATAAGCTGCTGACGCAGTTTCCCGCGTGTGCACAAGCTCTTTCAAAGTACCGGATCAACCCCGGCAACGTTGGTCGCGGGGCCAAGGGCGGCGACAACTTTGCGCAGATGATTGAGGTCGCGTGTCGCTATCGCAAGCCGGTGCGAATCGGTGTCAACTGGGGAAGTCTCGATCAGGAACTGTTAGCGAGGATGATGGACGAGAACGCGCAGCGGCCCGAGCCGCTGGACGCGAAAGGCGTTTTGCGCGATGCGCTGATTGAATCGGCGATCGCGAGCGCGCAGCGCGCCGAACAGCTCGGGTTGGACGGCGACATGATCTGCCTGTCGGCCAAGGTGAGCGGCGTGCAGGATCTGATCGCCGTGTATCGCGAGCTGTCACGCCGCTGCGACTATCCGCTGCATCTGGGCTTGACCGAAGCGGGGATGGGCAGCAAGGGCATCGTTGCGTCGACCGCAGCGCTGTCGGTGCTGCTGCAAGAAGGCATCGGCGACACGATCCGCATTTCGTTGACGCCGGCGCCAGGTGAGTCACGCACGACCGAAGTGCAGGTCGCACAGGAGATTCTGCAGACCGTAGGACTGCGTGCGTTCACGCCGATGGTCGTAGCGTGTCCTGGGTGCGGCCGCACGACGAGCACGTTCTTTCAGGAGCTGGCGGACGATATTCAATCGTGGCTGCGGGCGCAGATGCCTATTTGGGCGCGGGGAATATCCCGGCGTCGAATCGATGAGCGTCGCGGTGATGGGGTGCGTCGTCAACGGCCCGGGCGAGAGCAAGCACGCCAATATCGGCATCAGCCTGCCCGGATCCGGCGAGGCGCCGGTGGCGCCGGTGTTCGTCGACGGCGTACGCACCGTGACGCTGAAGGGCGATCGCATCGCCGCGGAGTTCCAGGCCATCGTCGACGAATACGTGCGTCGTACCTACGCGCGCCGGGCGGAGACCGTTCAGCAGTGAATCCGCGTTCGCGATTTCGGCCTGCATACGATCGTTAAACAATGAGAAAGAACGCGCTTGCCGCGGTGCGCGGCATGAACGATTTGTTGCCCGCGCAAGCGCCGCTGTGGGAATGGTTCGAGGCGCGAGTCGGTGACTGGGTGCGCTCCTATGGCTATCGGCTGATGCGCACGCCGATCGTCGAACACACGGATCTGTTCGTCCGCGGCATCGGCGAAGTGACCGACATCGTCGAAAAGGAAATGTATTCGTTCGAGGACAGCTTGAGCCACGAACGGCTGACATTACGCCCCGAGTTCACAGCCGGAGTCGTGCGCGCTGCAATCGAGCACAACCTGACGTATGACGGTCCGCAGCGAGTGTGGTGCATGGGTCCGCTGTTTCGTCACGAACGCCCGCAGCGCGGGCGGTATCGGCAGTTTCATCAGGTCAACGTCGAGGCGCTCGGATTTGCGGGACCGGACATCGACGCCGAGCAGATCGTGATGTTGGCGCGGCTGTGGAAAATTCTGGGCGTAAAGAGCGCTCGGCTTGAAATCAACTGCCTCGGGCAAGCCGAGGAGCGCGCGCGCCATCGGGCCGATCTGGTCAAATATTTCGAGCAGCGCACCGAGTTGCTCGACGCGGACTCAAAGCGCCGCCTCGTCACGAATCCGCTGCGCATTCTGGACAGCAAGAATCCGGCGATGTCCGATCTGCTGGCTCAAGCGCCGCAGATCGCGGCGTATCTGGGCGATGCGTCGCGACGGCATTTCGAAGGGCTGCAATCCATGCTGGCAGCAGCGGGTGTCGAGTTCAAACTGAATCCGCGCCTCGTGCGGGGTCTCGACTACTACAACCTGACAGTCTTCGAGTGGATCACCGACGAGCTCGGTTCGCAGGGAACCTTGTGCGGCGGCGGACGCTATGACCCGTTGATCGAGCGTCTGGGAGGCAAGTCCACGCCGGCGATTGGATTCGCGATCGGTGTCGAGAGAGTGATCGAATGCCTGACGCAAGCGGGCGAGATCGATTGCGCGGCGCACACGGATGTGTATGTCGTCCACCAGGGCGGTGCCACTGCAACGCAGGCGTTTTTGACGGCCGAGCATCTGCGCGACGCCGGACTCGACGTGATATGTCACGCCGGTGAAGCGAGTTTGAAATCGCAGATGAAGAGGGCGGATGCTAGCGGTGCAGAGTTTGCCGTCATCATCGGCGAAACCGAGCTGGCTGCCGATTCCGCTTCCGTCAAGGGGTTGCGCGCGACGATGTCGGAGCAGCGTATCGTGCCGCTCCAAAACTTGGCGGACACCCTGGTTGATGCACTTAGCGAGACGGGCGACGAGTCTGAACGGCAATAACGACGGAAGACACAATGGCTTACGACTTACAAGAGCAGGAACAGCTCGACGAGCTGAAGGCATGGTGGGGCAAGTACGGCAATCTGATTCTGACTGCGGTCACGATCGTGCTGCTGGGGTTCGCGGCGTACAACGGCTGGCGCTGGTATCAGCGCAACCAGGCCGCGGAAGCCGCAGGCGTTTATGCCGAACTGCAGCGCGCGATTAATGCGCGTGAAACCGAGCGCGTCAACACGCTCAGCACGACCCTTACCGACAAGTATCGCGGCACCGCTTATGGCCCAATGGGGGCACTGCAGGCGGCGCGCTGGTATGCAGAAACGGGCGACTCAGCCGGAGCACGCACCAAATTGCAATGGGTCGTCGACCACGCCGAACATGCCGAGATCGTTGCGATAGCGAGGGTTCGGTTGGCCGGCGTGTTGCTCGACGAAAAGAAATATGACGAGGCGCTAAAGGTGCTCGACGGTGCCGCTTTAACGGCGCATGCCACCGCCATTCTCGACCGTCGCGGCGATATTCTGTTGGCGCAGAACAAGATCGACGCGGCGCGCAGCGCCTATCGCGATGCGCTGGAAAAGGCTGCAGCGGAACACCCGTTGCGTCAGATCATCCAGTTGAAGCTGGACGCGCTACCGCCGACCGCAAGCTCTTAGGGAACGCACTCGATGGGAACGCAGTCGATGCGATCGAAAGGACAACGGCGATTCAACTGGACCGCGCTCGCAGTCGTGGCTGCGTCATTTAGCTTGCTACCGGGATGCGCCTGGCTGCCATCGTGGCTTGGCGGACCCCCGTCCAGAGCGGTGCAGCCGACTGCGCTGGTCGACATCAAGCCGACGTTGACCACGCGGATTGCATGGCGTGCGTCGGTCGGCGACGGTCGCAGTGAAGTGCTGCAGCCGGCAGTGGTTGAAAACGCTGTCTATGCCGCGGCAGCCGACGGCGCGGTGGTGCGGCTGGCGCCGGATTCGGGCCAGACCACGTGGCGCACCGACACGAAGGCACGCATCAGCGCAGGCGTTGGCAGCGACGGATTCACGATTGCCGTTGCCACCGCGCGCGGTGAAGTCATCGCGCTGGGCGCTGACGGCAAGGAGCTATGGCGCACGCAGCTCGGCGGAGAGATGCGCTCGCCGCCGCTGGTCGGACGCGGTCTCGTCGTGGTGCGCTCGACCGACTATCGAATCACCGCACTCGATGCGGCCAGTGGCAAGCGCCGCTGGGCTTATCAACGCGCCAACGTGCCACTGACCTTGCGCAGCCCGACCGAACTCGCCTTCGCAGGCGATCTCGTCATCGCGGGCTTCCCGACTGGTCGACTGGTTGCGCTGAGCAGCGGCAATGGCGCGGTGCGGTGGGACGTGCCTGTATCGGAGCCGCGCGGTGCCACCGAAGTCGAGCGCCTGGCCGATGTCGTCGGCGCGCCGCTCGTGATCGGAAACGAAGTCTGCGCGGCGTCCTATCAGGGGCGCGTTGGGTGTTTCGATGCGATCAACGGCAACCTTCGTTGGGCGAGCGAGATTTCAGCCGCCAGAGGTCCAGCGGCCGATGCGCAGCGCGTGTACGTCGTCGACGCCCGATCCAACGCCGTCGCTTTCAATCGCGCAGCAGGCTCGACGGCGTGGCGGCAGGACAAGCTCGCGCATCGCGATTTGTCGGCGCCGCTCGCGTTGCGTCGCGCGATTGTGGTGGGGGACTTTGCCGGCGTCGTGCATCTCTTGTCGCCGGAGGACGGATCGTTCGCGGCCCGTGTTCCGTTGACAAGCGAGATCGTTGCCGCGCCGCGTGCATTGGGCGGCGGTGCACTGGTGCAGGCGCGTGACGGCACGCTTGCGTTGATAACGATCGAATAGTTGCGGGCGCATCGAGCGCCAGTTTCGCTGATGAAACCCGTAGTCGCGCTGGTCGGTCGACCGAATGTCGGCAAGTCGACGTTGTTCAATCGGCTGACACGCTCGCGCGCCGCATTGGTCGCGGACTTTCCCGGGCTGACGCGCGACCGTCACTACGGCGAAGGGCACATCGGTCCACGCGACTACATCGTCATCGATACCGGCGGCTTTGAGCCGGTTAATGCTGAAGGCATTGTCCGCGAGATGGCGGCGCAGACCGAGCAGGCTGTCGCCGAAAGCGATGTCGTGATCTTTGTTCTGGACGCGCGCGATGGATTGACGAGCCAGGACGCACGAATTGCCGCGCGGCTGCGAATCGCTGGCCGGCCGATCATGCTGGCGGTCAACAAGGCGGAGGGGTTGGCCGAACACGCCGCCGCCGAGTTTCATGAGCTTGCCCTGGGCCAGCCGAGGTTGATTTCCGCGTCCCATGGCGATGGAGTGCGCGAGTTGATGGACGCCGCTCTGGCGAGCTTCGTCGAAAGTGAGGCGGACGAAACGGAGGGCGAGGAACTCGGCGCGGACCGGCGCATTCGGGTTGCCGTCGTCGGCCGGCCGAACGTCGGCAAGTCGACCTTGATCAATGCGCTTCTGGGCGAGCAGCGCCTGATCACGTTCGATGAGCCCGGCACTACACGCGACTCGATCGAAGTCGAATTCGACTATGACAGCAGCCAGTTCACGTTGATCGATACCGCCGGGATTCGCCGCCGCGGCAAGGTGTTCGAGACGGTCGAAAAATTCTCGGTGGTCAAGACGCTGCAGTCGATCGCCGACAGTCATGTCGTCATTCTGATGCTCGATGCGGCGTCCGAGATTGCGGATCAGGACGCGCACATCGCCGGCTTTGTGGTCGAAAGCGGTCGCGCGATGGTGGTGGCCGTCAACAAGTGGGACAACCTGGATTCGTATCAACGCGAACGGATCACGCGCGAGATCGAGCGCAAGCTGCACTTTCTGCGCTGGGCGCGCTTTCATCAGATTTCGGCCCGCAAGCGGACCGGGTTGAAGCCGCTGATGCGCTCGGTAACCGAGGCTTATCAGGCGGCATTCGCAAAGCTTCCGACTCCGAAACTGACGCGTGCGTTGCTGGCTGCAGTGGCGCGCCAGCAGCCGGCGCGTGCAGGCCACTCGCGCCCAAAACCGCGCTATGCGCACCAGGGTGGCCACAATCCGCCGATCATCGTCGTGCATGGCAACTCGCTCGGCCACGTTCCGGACACATATCGGCGCTATCTGGAGGGCCAGTTTCGCGAGCAGTTCGATCTGACCGGAACGCCGCTGAGGGTGGAGTTTCGAACTAGCAGAAACCCGTACGCTGACTAGCACACCGAGCGCGCTCGAGTTTCTTCGATTTGGTCGCGCCTTGCGACCACCCGTGGCTCGCCAAGGCGCGGCTTTTGCTTTACATTGATTTACGTCGGTTAGCCGCCATGTTTGCCTCCAGTGAGACGAATCAACCGACTCGATTCACCCTTTCGGTTCATGCGACCCTTGAACCGCATACGAACAAGCGTGTCAAAAACGCTGGAGAAAAAATGACTGCCAAAGGGCAACTACTACAAGACCCGTTCCTTAACGCGCTGCGCAAAGAGCACATTCCGGTGTCGATCTACCTGGTAAATGGCATCAAGCTGCAAGGTCAGGTCGAGTCATTCGACCAATACGTCGTGCTGTTGCGCAATACTGTGACGCAGATGGTTTACAAGCACGCCATTTCCACCGTCGTACCTGCGCGGCCGGTCAATCTTGCTGCGGAGCCTGAAGCCTGAGCGTCTTCCAGGTTGATTCTGAACGCGCGCGCGATGCGACGCGAGCGCTGCTGGTGAGCGTCGCGATCGGGCGGCGCGACGATCCCGATGCGATCGAGGAGCTTAAGCAACTCGTCGTCTCGGCTGACATCCTGCCGGCGGCGTTGCTCGCCGTGCGGCGCGACCGCCCAGACCCGGCGTTTTTCATCGGCAGCGGCAAGGTTGAGGAGTTAAAAAACGAAGCCGCAGCCGCGAATGCCAGCCTCGTCATTTTCGACGTCGCACTTTCGCCCGCACAGCAACGCAATCTTGAACAGGCGCTCGATCTGTGGGTGCTCGATCGCACCGCGCTGATTCTTTACATCTTCTCGCAGCGCGCGCAAAGCCGCGAAGGCAAGCTGCAGGTGGAACTGGCGCAGCTCACACATCTGTCAACGCGACTGGTGCGCGGCTGGTCGCACTTGGAGCGTCAGCGTGGCGGTTTGGGCAAGACCGGCGGCCCGGGCGAGAAGCAAATCGAACTCGACCGTCGCATGATCGGTGTCAGGGTACGCCGGCTGCGTGAACGACTGAAGCAGTCGGAAAAACAGCGGCGCACGCGTCGTCGGGCGCGCTCGCGCAATGACGTCGTCTCGATTTCACTGGTCGGATACACCAACGCCGGCAAATCAACGCTCTTCAATGCGCTGACGCAATCGGGCGTGTATGCGGCCGATCAACTGTTCGCAACGCTCGACACCACCGCGCGCAAGTGTCATCTGGGCAATGGTCATCTGGGTGATGCAAGCCGAGCGAAAACCGAAGTCGTGATATCGGACACTGTCGGATTCATTCGCGGGCTGCCGCACCAGCTGATCGAGGCGTTCAAATCGACACTCGCCGAAACCGCGGAAGCCGATCTGCTGTTGCACGTGGTGGATGCCGCTTCGCCTGCGCGTGCCGAGCAGATGGCAGAGGTCGAGCGGGTGCTACACGACATCGGCGCCGATAAAGTACCGATCATCGTCGTCTACAACAAGATCGACTTGGCCAATCGTGCTCCATCCGTCGAGCGAGATGCGCGTGATAACATCGCCGCCGTTTCGGTCAGCGCGCAAGATGGCTCGGGTTTGGAATTCTTGCGCGATGCGATTGTCGAATTCGTCGAGCGTTCGATGAGTCTCGATAAGGCGCACACCACAGCGAAACACGACGCTCCTTCCTGGCCAGGCGCAGCAGCAGCGTAGAGTTGCGCAGGTCACAATGACACTTCACATTCAGGTTCACTTCTAGATGTCGCTGAACGACCCGAAGTGGGGCCGCGGGAGCGGCTCCAATGGCTCGAGCGATCAGGGCAAGGACGAGCCGCGGCGTGAGCCCGAGCAAAAACCGCAGCGTCCGCAACGCCCCGGCGGCGATGGCCCGCCTGACCTTGACGAGCTCTGGCGCGACTTCAATCGCCGCCTTTCGACTCTGTTCGGCAGGCGCGGCGGGCGGCGTGGCAACGGCGGAAATGGCGGCCGATTCGGAGGCTTCACCCCGGAAGGCAAGGGGACCGGTTTTGGTTTGGCGGCGGTGCTTGCTGTCATTGCCCTGATCTGGCTCGGCAGCGGCTTTTATATCGTTCCCGAAGGACAGGTCGGCGTCGTGACGACGTTCGGTAAGTACTCAGACCAAACATCGCCGGGTTTTCGCTGGCGCTTGCCATGGCCGGTTCAGAACAACGAGCTGGTCGACATTCTGTCGCTGCGCCGGGTCGAAATCGGGACACGCGGCCGTCCGGAGCGGCTGAAGGAAGCACTGATGTTGTCGGACGACGAGAACATCGTCGACATTCAGTTTGAAGTGCAGTACCGCATAAAAGACAACGGGGCGCGCGACTATTTGTTCAACAGCCGCAATCCGACGGCGGCGGTGACGCAAGTGGCGGAATCCGCGATGCGCGAAGTCGTGGGGCGCAGGACGATGGACTCTATCCTGTCCGAGTCGAGGCTCGAAATCTCGATCGAGGTTCGCAAGCTGATGCAGGAAATGCTCGATCGTTATGGCACCGGGATACTCGTATCGTCGGTCGCCATCAGGAATGCCCAACCACCCGAGCAGGTGCAGGCTGCGTTCGACGACGCAGTCAAGGCAGGGCAGGATCGTGACCGCCAGATCGAAGAAGGGCGAGCCTACGCCAACGATGTCGTGCCGCGTGCGAGGGGGCTTGCATCGCGCCTGCAGCAAGAGTCCGAAGGCTACCGGACGCGCGTGGTCGAAACTGCGAGGGGCGACGCTTCGCGCTTTCAGCAGGTCCTGGCCGAATATCAGAAGGCGCCGGAAGTGACGCGCGATCGACTTTATATCGAAACGATGCAGCAGGTGTTCGCAAACACGAGCAAGGTGATGGTGGACGTGCGCAGCAGCAGTCCGCTGCTTTATCTGCCGTTCGATAAGTTGATGCAGCAGGCGTTGCAGGATGCCGGTGCACCGCGTCCGGCACCGACCGTGGTGCCGGAGTCGGCGCCGGTGCCCGAAGCGCGCGGCCGCGACAACCTGCGCACGCGCGATCGCGATGCGCGCTAAGGAACGGAGAGCGTACCGATGAATCGAGTTGTGCCGATCGTGATCGCGGCGGTGTTAGTGGCCGTAATCGTGCGAGCCAGCACGTTTATCGTCGATCAGCGCCAGTTCGCGATCGTGTTTCAGCTGGGCCAGATCGTGCGTGTGGTGACAGAGCCGGGGATTTATCTGAAGCTGCCGTTGCTGCAGAACGTCGAATATCAGGATAACCGCATCCTGACGATCGACACACCGGTGGCCGACCGCGTGCAGACTTCTGAGAAGAAGAATCTGTTGATCGACTCGTTTGTACGGTGGCGCATCAGCGAGCCGCGCGCGTTTCGTGTCAGCTTTCCGGCGGGTGAGCGATCGGCGGAAGAGCGCATCTCTACGCTGGTGATCGATGCGTTGAACCAGGCAGTCAATCGACGTACCGTTAACGAAATAGCTTCACGGCAAAGGGCGAAGGCGATGGAGGACATTCGCGTCGCCGTGCAGGAAAGCGTCAAGGGGTTGGGCGTAGAAATTGTCGACGTGCGTTTGAAGCGGGTCGACTTCGTCCCTGAGATCAGCGACTCGGTTTACCGGCGTATGGAAGCTGAACGCAAGCGTGCGGCCAACGAACAACGCTCGATCGGTGCCGCCGAGGGCGAGAAAATTCGAGCCGATGCCGATCGACAACGCGAAGTGCTGCTGGCTGAGGCGTACAACGCTGCACAGAAGATCAAGGGGGACGGCGACGCGCGCGCAGCGGGCATTTATGCGCAGGCGTTCGGGCAGAACCCCGATTTTGCCGAGTTCTATCGCAGCCTCGAGGCCTATCGTTCAACGTTTAAGAACCGGAGCGATTTGCTGGTCGTCGATCCGTCGTCCGACTTCTTTAAGTACATGAAAAACTCACGCCCCCCGAAGGGCGCAACCCGCTGACCGGATAGATCGTGTCCGTTTTGGGGTTGGCAATCGCGCTGATGCTGGTGTTCGAAGGGCTGATGCCGCTGGTGGCACCAGGCGCGTGGCGGCGGATGTTCAGCCGGTTGAGCGACCTGAGCGACGGCCAGATCCGTTTCTTCGGACTGATCGCCGTGGCTGGCGGCGCGCTATTGTTCTGGCTTCAGAGTTAGTCTCCCCAATCCCTTAGTCGACTATCGATCATTGCTGAGGCGCCCGCGCGGGTAGCCTCGCCTTGCTATGCCGCGCTGGCTACTACCAGAGAACATTTCCGACGTGTTGCCGCGGGAAGCGCGCCGCGTCGAACAACTGCGCCGATCTCTGCTCGATTTGTATCGCGGCTACGGCTATGAACTCGTGATTCCGCCGCTGATCGAGCACGCCGAGTCGTTACTGACAGGGACTGGAAACGATCTCGATCTGCGCACCTTCAAGTTGACCGATCAATCGAGCGGACGGCTGCTTGGACTGCGCGCCGACACGACGCCCCAAGTGGCTCGCATCGATGCGCACATTCTGAATCGGCAGGGCGTGGTTCGATTGTGTTACGCCGGCAGTGTGTTGCATGCACGGCCGCTGCATCCGCTCGCGGCGCGTGAGCCGCTGCAGGTCGGCGCCGAGCTATATGGACTTAGCAGCGTCGCGGCCGACGTTGAAGTGCTAGAGCTCGCCGTGGCGTCACTGCATTTGGCGGGCCTTCAGAGCGTGCGGCTCGATTTAGGGCACACCGGTGTCGTGCGCGGCATTCTTCAGCTTGCGCAGCCGCCCACTGCAGTCGTCGATGATCTGCTGGCGTCATTGAATGCGAAAGACGTGCCTGGCTTGCAACAGCAGTCGAGCGAACTGTCGGGCGATGTGCGGGCGGCATTGCTGGCTCTGACACGCCTGAACGGCGACCGCGAAGTACTACACGAGGCGCGCCGCAAGCTTCCACCATCGCCGGTGATCACCGCAGCGCTCGACGAGCTCGAAGCGATTGTCGAGCGCTGCGGTGCTGATGACGTCTCGATCGACCTGTCTGATCTGCATGGCTACCGCTACAAGACGGGGGTCACGTTCGCAGTGCACACGGCGGGCTCGCCAAACGAGGTGTTGCGTGGCGGCCGCTACGACGACGTCGGCAAGGCGTTTGGTCGCGCACGGCCTGCGGTGGGTTTCTCGATTTACCTGCGCGAGCTTGCCGAACTTGCCGCCGCCGACCTGCCGCGCGCGATAGTGGCGCCGGCCGATGCAGATCCTCACCTGCACGCGTTGGTCAAACAGTTGCGCGCCGCCGGCGAGATCGTGATCCAGCGCCTCGAGGGCGAAACAGGGCGTGCCGAGGAAGGCGAATTCACATTCGATCGCACCATCGAGCGGCGCGGCGACACGTGGCATGTCGTGTCGCGACAGGAAGATTGAGTCTATGGTTCAAAACGTTGTTGTCGTCGGCACGCAGTGGGGCGATGAAGGCAAGGGCAAAATCGTCGACTGGCTGTCCGAAAGCGTCGACGGAGTCGTGCGCTTTCAGGGCGGCCATAACGCCGGCCATACGCTGGTGATCGCGGGCAAGAAGACGATCCTGCGGCTGCTTCCATCCGGCATTCTGCGAACCGATCTCGCGTGCTACATCGGCAACGGTGTCGTGCTGTCACCGACCGCGCTTCTCGGTGAGATCGATGAGCTGCAGGCGGCTGGCGTCGACGTCACGTCCCGGCTTGCCGTCAGCGGCAATTGCCCGCTGATCCTTGAATATCACGTGGCGCTCGATCAAGCGCGCGAAGTCAAGCGCGGCGCTGCGAAGATCGGCACCACCGGCCGCGGCATTGGCCCGGCGTATGAAGACAAAGTCGCGCGGCGCGCGGCGCGGGCGCAGGATCTGTTCGATGCGGCACGTTTTGCCGAGGTCGTGCGCGAAGCGCTCGATCTACATAACTTTGTTCTTGCGCAGTATCTTGGCGCGGGTCAAGTCGATGCCGAAAAAGTCATCGACGAAACGCTTGCGCTGGCCGAGCGGCTGCGGCCACTGATCATCGATGTTTCGTACAAGCTGAACAGCGTGATGGCCAGCGGTGCGCGGCTTCTGTTTGAAGGTGCGCAAGGCACTTTGCTCGATGTGGATCACGGTACGTATCCGTACGTGACGTCGAGCAATACGGTTGCTGGTGCGGCAGCGGCCGGCGCCGGAGTCGCACCGCAACGGCTCGACTATGTGCTCGGCATCACCAAGGCCTATTCAACGCGCGTCGGCTCGGGCCCGTTTCCCACCGAGCTCACCGACTCAACCGGCGAACACCTGCGTAATAAGGGACAGGAATTTGGTTCGGTTACCGGCCGGCCTCGGCGTTGCGGCTGGTTCGATGCCGCCGGATTGAAACGCGCCGTGCAATTAAATGGCATGTCCGGGCTGTGCATCACGAAGCTCGACGTGCTCGATGGCCTGCCGCGTGTCAGGCTTAATACGGGCTACCGGATGGGTGGCAACGCTGTAGACATCCTGCCCTACGGCGCCGACGCCGTCAGCCGGTGCGAACCTGTCTACGAGGAGTTTGCCGGCTGGAACGAGTCGACCTTCGGCGTGCAGCGCTGGAACGATTTGCCCGCGGGCGCGCGACGTTACCTCGAGCGGCTGTCCGAAGTACTGGGTGTGCCGATCGATCTTGTCTCCACCGGGCCCGATCGTGAGCAGACGATCGTGTTACGGCATCCGTTTAGCTAGTGCCATGAGCAGTCCGGCGCGATCGGAATCGGACCTTTATGTCGACTGGGATCAGTATCACCGTTCGATCGAAGAGCTGTGCCTGCTCGTGCATGAATCGGACTGGCGTTTTGATTCACTGCTATGCCTCGCACGTGGGGGGCTCAGGGTAGGCGATGTGATCTCGCGCATCTACGATGTGCCGCTGGCGATCTTGGCCGCGAGCTCTTATCGCGCTGCCGCAGGCACCCGCCAGGGCCAGCTCGATATCGGCGAATACATCACGATGACGAGCGACGTGTTAAGCGGCAATCTGCTGCTGGTTGACGATCTGGTCGACTCGGGCGTGACGCTGTCGCGCGTGGTCGCACACCTGAAGTCGCGATATCCGGCGATTGAAGAAGTGAGAACCGCCGTCATCTGGTACAAGGCATGCTCGACGTTCAAGCCGGATTACTACGTTCGGTACCTGCCGACGAATCCCTGGATTCATCAGCCGTTCGAGGTGTACGACGCGATGGGTCCGGAGAAGTTGGCCGAGCGGCTAAAGAAGAAGAAAGATGGTTAGGGACTCGGTCACTTTCGGCGACTGCGTCCTGGTGCCCAGGAAAGGACTCGAACCTTCACACCTTGCGGCGCTAGTACCTGAAACTAGTGCGTCTACCAATTCCGCCACCTGGGCAGGCCGCGAATTTTAGCGGCGGTAGGTATCTAGTCAAATGAGCTAGTCGAATGAGCTAGTCAAATAAGTTAGGCGGTTCGCCTTAGAGGCGACCGCAGAAGGAAATTGTGAACACAAAAATAAATCGCAGCGATAGCGATTCCATCCTCGAAGCGTTGACCGCGGCCCGCGCGCCACTGACGCCGGCTGACCTGGCGGAGCGGTTGCAGCTTGGCGCTGACGATCACGAGGCGTTTAACGGCGCAGTCGAACAGCTCGAACGAGCCGGCCGCATCGTGCGCAATCGCGCCGGCTTGTTGCTGGTGGCCGCGCGCGCCAATCTGCTATCCGGCCAGGTGCAGGGACATCGCGACGGCTTCGGCTTCCTGATTCGCGATGATGCCGGACCAGACCTCGTGCTTTCCGAGCACGAGATGAGCAAGGTGCTGCACGGCGACCGCGTGCTGGCGCGCATTACCGGCGCCGATCGGCGTGGCCGGCCCGAAGGCGAGATTGTCGAAGTCATCGAGAGCCGCACCAACAAGCTCGTTGGCCGGCTGCTGAACGAGCGCGGCGTCACGATCGTCGTGCCCGAGGATCAGCGTATTGCGCACGACATTCTGGTGCCGCCCGGCGGCTCGTTGTCGGCTGAGCCGGGGCAGGTGGTCGTCGTCGAAATCCTGCAGCAGCCGCAGCGATACGTGCAGCCGGTTGGCCGTGTGATCGAGGTGCTGGGAGCCATCGACGATCCAGGCATGGAGATCGAGATCGCGGTGCGCAAGTTCGCGGTGCCGCATGAGTTTCCGGAACGCGCCGCTACAGCTTGCCGCAGCGCTGCCCGACGCGGTGTCGCTAAAGGATCTGCGCGGCCGGGTCGATCTGCGCGACGTGCCGCTGTGCACGATCGACGGCGAAGATGCGCGCGACTTCGACGACGCGGTTTACTGCGAGCCGATTTCCCAGTCGGGCCGCCGCAAGGGGTGGCGGCTGATCGTCGCGGTGGCCGATGTCAGCCACTATGTAAAGCCCGGCGATGCGCTCGATGTCGAAGCGCAGAATCGTTCGACTTCGGTGTACTTCCCGCGCCGTGTCATTCCGATGCTGCCGGAGAAGTTGTCCAACGGACTGTGCTCGCTGAACCCCGATGTTGATCGGCTGGTGATGGTGTGCGATTGCGTCGTATCGAACAAGGGGGCAATCGACGCCTATCAGTTCTATCCTGCTGTGATCCACTCGCATGCGCGGCTGACCTACACCGACGTATGGGAGGCGCTGTCGGCGCCCGACAGCAAGGAGGCACAGCGCCTGGCGCAGCATGTTGCCGCATCTACACGATCTTGTACGCTCTTTATGAAGTTCTCAAGCGCGCGCGCGAGGCACGCGGCGCGATCGATCTGGACACGACCGAGACCTACATCGTGTGTGATCCGAACGGTCGTATTGAAAAGATCGTCCCGCGGGTGCGCAACGATGCGCACAAGCTGATCGAAGAGTGCATGTTGGCGGCCAACGTGTGCACTGCCGACTTCATTGCGCGTGCCAAGCAGTCGGCGCTGTATCGCGTGCACGAGGGACCGACTCCCGAACGCCTGGCCAACGTGCGAACGCTGCTCAAGACACTGGGCCTCACTCTGGATGGCGGCGACAAGCCCGAGCCTGCCGATTACGCGCGGCTGTTAAAGCAGATCAAGCCGCGCCCGGATGCGCAACTGTTGCAAACGGTTTTGCTGCGCTCGATGCAGCAGGCGATTTACAGTCCGCACAACTCGGGGCATTTTGGACTGGCATACAAGGCATACACGCACTTTACTTCGCCGATAAGGCGCTATCCGGACCTGCTCGTGCATCGTGTGATCAAGGCGACGCTCGCCAAGCAGACATACGTGCCCGAGGCATCCAGCTCCGCGAATCCAGCCGTTGCGCCGGCGGCCGCGCGGGCCGCATTGCGCGCTTCGCACAGCCGCAAGCATGACGGCGGTACTGAGGGCATCGCAGTGTGGGAAAAACTCGGGCTGCTGTGCTCGGCCAACGAGCGGCGTGCTGACGATGCTTCGCGCGACGTGGAGGCGTGGCTCAAGAGTTATTACATGCGAGAAAGAGTCGGCGAAACGTACACCGGCACCGTCAGCTCGGTCGTACCGTTCGGTGCCTTCATCGTGCTCGACGATTTGTACATCGAGGGTCTGGTGCACGTATCCGAGCTCGGCTCAGAGTACTTTTTGTATAACGAAGCGCTGCACGAGCTGCGCGGCGAAAGAACCGGCTTGCGTTATCGACTCGGCGATCGCTTGACGGTTCAGGTCGCGCGAGTCGATCTGGAAGCGCGGCGCATCGATTTTCGGCTCGTAAGGGGCGACACACGCAAGGCGATACTGGCCGCGGGCGTACCGGAGGCGAAAGACAAGGAACGCAAGCGCGGCGAGAGCGTCGAACAGCGCCGTGCCCGGCATGCCAAGGCCGAGCGTCGCCAGGTTCGGCGCGGCCAATTGCACAAGATCGGCAAGAAAGGTGTTCGCGGCCGCGATAGCAAGGTCCGCGCGGCTAAGCGCGAGCGCGGGCGTTAGTGTCCTGTTCCGTGGGTTCTTGACTTCGATGACTAAGCGCGTGCTGGCCGGCTTTCACGCGGTGGGCGCTCGATTGCGACACGCGCCCGCATCGATCGAAACAATTTACGTCGATCAGCGACGGCGCGACGGCCGCATGGTCGATTTGCAGCAGCGCGCCAAAGCGCTCGGCGTGCGAGTTACTCCTGCGGATGTAGAGCGCTTGCGTGGCCTCGTCGGCGATGCACCACACCAGGGTGTTGTTGCTCTCGCGACCGAGCTTGAACAGTCGATTTCGCTCGATGATGTCTTGAATGCCGTCGACGCAACGTCGTTGCTGTTGTTACTCGACGGTATAACGGACCCGCGCAATCTCGGTGCCTGTCTGCGCGTCGCCGACGCCGCCGGAGTAAGTGCCGTCATCGTCCCGCGCGATCGTTCAGCGGGGCTCACTGCATCGGCGTTGAAAGCGGCTGCCGGCGCCGCTGAAACGGTGCCGCTGATTGCGGTGACCAATTTAGCGCGCGCGATGGACGATTTGCGCGACGCCGGCGTGCGCTTGGCTGGCGCAGCGGGCGAGGCAACGCAGTCACTGTACGAACTCGACCTGACCGGCCCGCTCGCGTGGGCGCTCGGCGCCGAAGGCACTGGTCTGCGGCGTCTGACGCGTGAGCGCTGCGATGTTTTGGCGCGCATCCCGCTTGCAGGCCACGTCGAAAGCCTGAATGTTTCGGTAGCAGCCGGAATTTGTCTGTTCGAGTCGCTGCGGCAGCGCGGTGCGTTGCAATCCCGGTCTCAACCTTAGCCGTGGACCCGCAAAGTCTGAGCGCCGCGCGGCAGCACCTCGCTCGTGCACGTCGAATAGCGGTCCTAACTGGAGCCGGCATTTCGGCCGAGAGCGGGATTCCGACGTTTCGCGATGCCGTCACGGGCTTATGGGCGAAGTTCGATCCGATGCAACTCGCATCCGAAGAAGGTTTCCGCGCCGATCCGCGGTTGGTCTGGCGCTGGTACGAATGGCGCCGCGGACTGGTCGCCAACGCTCAACCGAACGCAGGACATCGCGCGCTGTCTTCAGCGCAATCGCACTTTGAGTCGTTCGTACTGATCACGCAGAACGTTGACGGCCTGCACGCACGTGCCGGAAGCGCTCCGATCGAACTACACGGCAACCTGATGCGAACGGTGTGTCTGGCGCAGTGCGGGTTTGCTGAGCATGATCCGCGCCGCCTGCCTGACGGCGAGCCGCCGCGCTGCCCGCGTTGTGGCGACTGGCTGCGACCGGCAGTCGTCTGGTTCGGTGAAATGCTCGATGCAGCGACGTTGGAGCAGGCGGAGCTCGACTCTGCGCGATGCGATCTGATGCTGGTCGTCGGAACGTCGGGCCTGGTGTACCCGGCCGCCGGATTGCCCGCCACTGCCTTGGGCGGTGGCGCCAAGGTCATCATCGTCAATCCGGAGACGACCGAGCTCGATGAGCTGGCGACGGTCGTCGTTCGAGGCACTGCGGCGACGGTTCTTCCGAGGTTGCTTGCGACACCGGTATCAGGCTAGAATCTCCTGTTTTTCCAAGCGCTTGCGAGTTCGACGGCGAGTCAGCGAAACCGCGAACATCAGAATTGAAGCGCTCATCCTTGCCACACCGCGGACGCCGCGGGTGGCGTAATCCATAAGGAAACTATGCGTCACTACGAAATCTGTTTCATCGTGCATCCCGATCAGAGCGAGCAAGTGCCCGCGATGATCGATCGCTACAAGGCGATGATCGCCAATAACAAGGGAGCGGTGCACCGCGTCGAAGATTGGGGCCGGCGTCAGTTGGCGTATCCGATCGACAAGCTGGCAAAGGCGCACTATGTTCTGTTGAACATCGAGTGCGATAGCAAGACGCTGGACGAACTCGAAAATGCGTTCCGCTACAACGACGCCGTGCTGCGCCATTTAACCGTCAAGATGAAGCGGGCGGAAACGGGCGCGTCGCCGATGATGAAGATCGTCGAGCGCGAGGAAGCGAAAAAAGCGGCGGCCGAGCAATCGTCTGCACAAGCGCAGGCGCCAGCTCAGGCAGACACCGCTGCCGCTCCCGAGGCCGAGGCCACCGCATAGCGAGCGGCGGCAAGCCGATCTCGGCGAGTCAATGCAGCAGCAGTTGCAAAGTCAGCGTGAATCAGGTTCGCATTCGCGCGAAGGCCGTGGCAAAGAATGCTTTGCGCTACACGCCGGCGGGTGTTGCGGCGTTGGAAGCGAGTTTTGCGCACGACGGCCAGGTGATCGAGGCAGGAAGCCCTCGCAATCTGTCGTTCGAGTTTTCCGCCGTCGCGTTGGGCGCAGTGGCGCAGGCGCTGGAGCGCGAACCGCTTGGTGCAACCATGACGATCGAGGGATTTATTGCACCGCGCACGCGGCGTTCGCAACGGCTGGTGGTACACATCACTGAATACGAAGTAAATGGTTAGCGAAACAAGAGACGGAGTTTGAAATGGCGTTCGGAGCACGAGGCAAGTTCAAGGGCAAGGGCAAGGGCCCGCGGCGCGAGAACAAACAAAATGCGTTGTTCAAGCGCAAGCGGTTCTGCCGCTTTACGGTCGAGAAAGTCGAGCAGATCGATTACAAGGACATCGACACCTTGCGCGACTTTATCGGCGAGAACGGCAAGATCACACCCGCGCGCCTGACAGGCACCAAGGCGCACTATCAACGCCAACTCGACACGGCGATCAAGCGCGCGCGCTTCTTGGCGTTGTTGCCGTACACCGATACGCACTAATACGCCCGGGGCGATAACCATGCAAGTCATTCTGTTGGAAAAGGTGATTAACCTCGGCCAGCTCGGCGACGTTGTCAAAGTCAGGCAGGGCTACGCACGCAATTTCCTGATTCCACAAGGCAAGGCGCGTCGCGCGACCGATGCCGCGATCAAGGAGTTCGAGACGCGTCGTGCCGATCTTGAGAAAGCGCAGTCGGATCGGCTAGCGGCCGCGCAGGCGGTGCACGACAAGCTGAGCTGGATCGAACGTCAGGATTGCGGCGAAAGCGGGAGTCGACGGCCGTTTGTTCGGCTCGGTCACGAACTACGACATTGCCGAAGCCCTAGGCAAGCAAGGATTCGATGTCAGCAAGGGGCAGATTCGCATGCCGCAAGGACCGCTGAAGGCGGTTGGCGAGCATCACGTCTCGGTGGCCTTGCATACCGACGTCGCGGCGGAGGTCTACAGTCACCGTCGTCGCTGAACAGAGCTAGCGTCGGATCGCGGTCGACACTGGCGACTGATTCGACGAGCGCCGTGTTCAATTTCGCCGTGGTGAAATCCGATACGGCAGCTTCACGCGGTCGCTTGATATAGTTTGCGCGTCCCGCACCCGCAGTTCCCTTCACCGTGAATCAGCCGATCGATCCCCAGCTTGCGGCTGTGCGCCTGCCCCCGCACTCCATTGAGGCGGAACAATCGGTGCTGGGAGGATTGCTGCTGGACAACGCGGCATGGGATCGCATCGCCGATCTGATCGGCACCGATGATTTTTATCGGCAGGACCATCAATACATCTTCGGCGCGATCAGCCGCCTGACCGACGCCGGCAAGCCGGCTGACGCGGTGACGGTGTTCGAAGCGCTGCGCAACACCGGCCGCTCTGAACAGGCAGGTGGGCTCGTCTATCTGAATTCGCTCGCGCAGAACACGCCGTCGGCGGCCAATATCCGACGCTATGCAGAGATCGTGCGCGAACGTTCGGTGCTCCGGCGCCTGGTCAGCGCCGGCGACGAGATTGCGACCAGCGCGCTGAATCCCGCCGGGCGAGATACCAAGCAGATCCTCGACGAAGCGGAAACCAAGGTTTTTCAGATCGCCGAGGAAGGCGCGCGTGGCCGGCAGGGTTTCATCGAAATTGCTCCGCTGCTGACGCGCGTGGTCGAGCGCATTCAAGAGCTATTCGAGCGCGCCAATCCATCCGACGTGACCGGCGTGCCGACCGGGTTCGCCGATCTCGATTCGAAGACATCGGGATTTCAAGCGGGTGATCTGATCATCATTGCGGGCAGACCTTCAATGGGCAAGACCGCGATGGCCCTCAATATTGGCGAGCACGTTGCAATCGATCAGGGCATGCCGGTCGCGGTGTTTTCGATGGAAATGGGCGCGTCGCAACTGGCGCTGCGGATGTTGAGTTCAGTGGGCCGGCTCGATCAGCAGCGGTTGCGCACCGGCCGATTGCAGGACGACGACTGGCCGCGCCTGACCGGCGCGATTCAAAAAATGCACGAGGCACCGCTCTACATCGACGAGACGGCAGCGCTGACGTCGATCGACCTGCGCGCTCGAGCGCGACGGCTCGCGCGCACGTGTGGGCGGCTCGGACTGATCGTCGTCGACTATCTGCAGCTGATGAGCGCCAGCTCGGAAGGCGAAAACCGTGCCACGGAGATTTCGGAGATTTCGCGCGGACTGAAAGCATTGGCCAAAGAGCTTGCAGTGCCGGTGGTTGCGCTGTCGCAGTTGAACCGTACGGTCGAAACTCGCACCGACAAGCGACCTGTGATGTCGGATCTGCGCGAGTCCGGCGCAATCGAACAGGATGCCGACGTGATCCTGTTCATTTATCGCGACGAGGTCTACAACCCGGATACGACCGACAAGAACATTGCCGAGATCATAATTGCCAAGCAGCGCAATGGACCGATCGGGCGGCTGAATCTGCGCTTTGACGGACAGCACACCAAGTTTGAAAACCTGGCGCGGAGCGGCGGATACGGATGACGTCCAACTTTGTTCCCGAGCGTCGCGGCCGGCGCCCGCTTAGAAGTGTGCTGCGCAGGCTACTGCCGCGCGACCGGCGGTTTTTCGCGTTGTTCGACCGCCATACCGAACTTTGTGTCCAAGGGGCTACCGCGCTCGCGCAATTGTTGAAGGACGTTCGCGACGGTGACGGCAGAGTGCGCGAGATCGAAGCGCTCGAAAAGCGTGCCGACGATGTCGTCGATGAAACGTTGGCGCTGCTCAGGCGCTCGTTGCTGCCGCCGTTTCCGCGGCGTGCGATTCACGCGCTGATCAATCGGTTCGACGACATTCTCGATCTGACGGAAGACGTTGCCCAGTCTTTGCACCTGTACCACGTGACCATGCTGACTCCCGATGCGCATCGGCTGGCTGACCTCGCGGTGCACAGCACGCACAAGTTGCGAACGGCGGTTAGGCAACTGCAGTCGGTAGATGATCCGCGCGATGCACTGCGGTTGTGTCATGAGGTCAATGAACTCGAAGCGCAGGCCGATCACGTGATGCGCGCCGCGATGTCCAAACTGTTTCGCGAGGAACCCGATACCCGGCAGCTGGTCAAGATGCGCGCGATTTATGAGCTGCTCGAACAATTGACCGACGCCTGCAAACACGCCGCGGCCGAAGTGCAGGCGCTCGCGGTGCGATAGCTTGCAGTGAGCCCTTAATGGCGACGACACTCTGGATCATCGCCGTCGTGCTGATATTGGTAGGCGTGGCCGGTACTGTCTTGCCTGCGCTACCCGGCGTTCCTTTGATCTTCGGCGGCGTTCTGCTGGCCGCATGGATCGACGATTTTCAGCGCATCAGTGTTGTGACGGTCGTGGTGCTCGCGATATTGGCGGTCGTTGCGATCGTAATCGACTACGTTGCGGCGGCGATCTCGGCTAAGCGCGCCGGCGCGAGCAAGCAGGGCATCGTCGGTGCGGCGATCGGTACGGTCGCCGGCGTGTTCACGGGACTGTGGGGACTTCTCTTCATGCCGCTGGCAGGTGCTGCGATCGGCGAGTTCGTCGCCCACAGAGACGCGTTTCGAGCAGGTAAGGTTGGCACCGCCACGTGGTTTGGACTGCTGGTCGCCACTGCGGTCAAGCTCGCCATTGCATTCACGATGGTCGGCGTGTTTATCGCAGCGCTGGTGCTCTGACACCGAGGGTAGATATGGCAAACCGAAGGCGCACACTCGCAGCAGTACTACCAATCGCTCTTTCGCTTCTCCCATCGGCTCGTTCGTATGCGCAAGCGCAACCAACTGCGCCCGGCGCCGAGCAAAGCCAGGGAAGCCTGTTCGCGGTCGAGTTCCGAATCGGCCCTAACTGGGACGCAACGAAAAAGGCGCACGAGCAGGCGTACTTCCGCGAGCACTCAGCCAACCTGAAACGCCTCCGTGATCAGGGAAGCCTCGTTCTGGGCGCGAGATACTCGGATAAGGGTTTCGTCGTCCTGGCGGCGCCCTCTGAACAGGAAGCGCACTCGATGATTCGAGAAGATCCCTCGGTTCAGAATCGAGTCTTTGCTTACGACTTGCACGAGTTCAATGTTTTCTACTCAGGGTGTGTTCAGCCTCGAAAGCGGCCGCTCTAGGGAGCTTCATCGCGCACGGCTGCTGCGTCCGACTCCAGTCTGATGCCCAAGACCGGCGAGGGCGAGCTAATCGTGGTCGATGGTCGCGAGATTTCGATATCGAATCCGCGGAAGGTGCTCTTTCCCGAGCGTGGATACACGAAGCTCGATCTCGTGCAGTATTACCTCGCCGTATCTGAGGGGGCACTGCGCGGCGCTGGGGGCCGGCCCAATGTGCTCGTGCGTTATCCAAACGGCATCACGAGCGAGTTCTTCTTTCAGAAGCGGGCGCCCGAGTCACGGCCTGCGTGGATCGATATCGTATCGATTCGTTTTCCTTCCGGGCGCAGCGCCGATGAAGTAGTGCCGCGCGATGCGGCGGCGCTTGTCTGGATGGCGAATCTTGCGTGTCTCGAGTTGCACCCACATCCCGTGCGCGCCGACGATCTCGATCATCCCGACGAGCTGCGCGTGGATCTTGATCCTGTGCCGGGTGTCGCGTGGGCGCAGGTGCGCGAGGTCGCACATGTCGTGCACGGGGCCCTAAAGGACTTTGGCCTTGTCGGATGGCCGAAGACTTCGGGTTCACGTGGAATGCATGTTTACGTGCGTATCGAGCGACGGTGGTCGTTCGACGAAGTGCGTCGAGCGGCACTTGCACTTGCGCGTGAGGTCGAGCGGCGCGCACCCGACATCGCAACCAGCAAATGGTGGAAGGAAGAACGCCACGGCGTGTTCATCGACTACAACCAGAACGCCAAGGACCGCACGGTGGCCGCCGCTTACTCGGTGCGGCCAACCGCCGACGCACGCGTGTCTGCTCCGTTGACTTGGGACGAGGTCGATACGTGTGGGCCTGCGGACTTCACGCTCACGACAATGCCGGCCCGGTTCGCAAGGCTGGGCGATCTGCACGAGGCGATCGATGCGCATGCCGGTTCGCTGCAGAGCCTGCTTGAGCTATCGGCGCGTCACGAACGGGATGGCCTCGGCGACGCACCGTGGCCGCCGCAATACAAGAAGCAACCTGGTGAGCCGCCACGCGTGCAACCGTCACGCCGCGCGACGAAACATCCGCTGATTGAGATCGGCCGTGCACAGCGAAAAGAGGATGCGCTTGCGGGACTCGAGCGCTGGAAGGCGCGGCATCTGGACGCGGTAGTGCATCTCGCTCCCGCCGACATTTTGGTGGACTCGATGCGCGGACGATCATCGACGTGGACCCGCATACGCGTGAATCTGCAGCATGTGCCCGAGAAGCTGCGGCCTGGGCAGGAGCCGCTCGACCCGGACGACGAGCCGAGCCAAGCCGCGCGCGTCACTGCGGAGAACGTGCCGCGCCGAAAACCTTCTCGAGCTCGTAAGGCGTCGTGACTTCGAGCTGATCGTAGCGGCACTCGCCCGGCGGTTTGTCGGGCCGCCATCTAATAAGAGTCGCGGCATGTCGAAAGCGATTGCCCTGGAGGTGATCGTATTTGACTTCACACACGCGCTCGATCCGCAGCGGTTCCCAGGACAGATCTTTTCCCGCGCTCCAGCGGCTCTGTGCACCGGGCATGCGCGAAGTTGCATCATCAACGCTTGCCCATTCGCGCCACGGGTGGTCTCTGATCGCATCCTTGCGCAGCGGTGCGAGGTCAAGCGCGAGCTGCCTGCGTACTGTCGTCGTAAATGCGGACGTGACACCGACATGCTGCAGCACGCCTCGATCGTCGTACAACCCGAGGAGCAGCGAACCGACGACATCCTTGCCGCTCTTGTGCCAGCGAAAGCCGGCGACGACACAATCGGCGGTACGCGCATGCTTTACCTTGATCAGCACGCGCTTGCCAGGTTGATATGCAATGTCGGCCGGTTTGACGATCACGCCGTCCAAGCCCGCGCCTTCGAAATGCTTGAGCCATTGCAGTGCGACGCTGTGGTCGCGAGTCATCGGCGTCAGGTGAACCGGCGGCTCGACGGCGCTGAAATTCCTTTCGAGCAAGGCTCGGCGTTCGCTTTGCGGCGCCGGCATGACGTCGCGGGCATCGATGGCGAGCGCGTCGAACGCAACGAAAGATGCGGGAGTTTCCTTCGCCAGTTTGGCCACGCGCGAGGCGGCGGGGTGCAGTCGCAGCTGCAATGCGTCGAAGTCAAGGCCACGCTTGGCGACGATGACGATCTCGCCGTCGATGACGCAGTTATCCGGAAGCCGTTTCAGCAACGCGTCGTGCAGCTCCGGAAAATACCGATCAAGCGGTCGCAGGTCTCTGCTCTGGATAAACAGTTCTGAACCTGCGCGGAAAACGATGGCACGAAATCCATCCCACTTTGGCTCGAACAGGAATGCCGGTGCAGACGGCAGCTCCTCTGCGAGCTTGGCGAGCATTGGCTCGATCGGAGGCGTGATCGGGAACTTCGCATCCGAGCCCACGGACAAGCTACAAGATCTCAGCCGCGTAGTCGGCCAGGCGCGATCGTTCGCCACGCTGTAGCGTTACGTGGCCGGAGTGCATCCATCCTTTGAAGCGGTCGACGACGTATGTCAGTCCCGACGAGCCTTCGGTTAGATACGGCGTATCGATCTGCGCGATATTGCCGAGGCAGATCACCTTCGTCCCCGGCCCCGCGCGTGTGACGAGCGTCTTCATTTGCTTCGGCGTCAGGTTCTGCGCTTCGTCGATGATCAAGTACTTGTTGATGAAGGTACGGCCGCGCATGAAGTTCAGTGACTTGATGCGGATGCGGGTACGGATCAGATCGTTGGTTGCTGCGCGACCCCATTCGCCGGCACTGTCGTCCGTCTTGTTCAGTACTTCGAGGTTGTCCTCGAGCGCACCCATCCACGGCGCCATCTTCTCTTCTTCGGTTCCAGGAAGGAATCCGATGTCATCGCCGACCGGCACCGTAGCGCGCGTGACGATGATCTCGGAAAAGCGCTTGATCTCCAGCGTCTGCGACAGACCCGCAGCCAGCGCCAGCAGCGTCTTGCCGGTGCCTGCCTGCCCGATCAACGTGACGAAATCGCATTCGGGGTCCATCAGCAGATTCAGCGCGAAGCTCTGCTCGCGATTCCGCGCGGTGATGCCCCATACGGCATTCTTCGCGTGCGTGTAATCGCGCAGCACGCGCAAGACTGCGGACTTGCCGCGAATCTCTCGTACCTGTGCGTAAAACGAAGTGCCGTTTTCGAGATAGATGAACTGATTGACCAGTAGCCCCGCGACGATCGGCCCAGTTATGCGGTAGTACGTGAAGCCGCCGTGCTGCCATGACTCCATGCCCTTGCCGTTCTTGTCCCAGAAGCTCGCCGGCAACTGCTGCACGCCGGTGTAAAGCAGATCGGTGTCTTCCAGCACCTTGTCGTTGGTGTAATCCTCCGCCGGCAAGCCGAGCACACGCGCCTTGACGCGCATGTTGATGTCCTTCGACACGAGCACTACGTCGCGCGTGTGCAGATCCTTAAGGGCACGCACCACGCCGAGTATCTGGTTATCCGCCTTGCCGGCCGGCAAGTTCGGAGGCAGCGTTACCGCTACCGCCTGTGTTTGAAAAAACAAACGGCCGGCGGCGTCCTTGTTGCCGAGCGCCGACAGTGGAATGCCTTCTTCGATTGGCGTTTTGCATGCGGCCACCAACGAGTCGAGGATGCGCGACACCTGGCGTGCGCTGCGCGCGACTTCGGACATTCCCTTCTTGTGCGAGTCGAGTTCCTCCAACGTCATCATCGGGAGGAACACGTCGTGTTCTTCGAAGCGAAACAGGCTGGTCGGATCGTGCAGTAGCACGTTGGTGTCGACCACGAACAGCCGCGGCACACCGCTCGACCGCGGCTTCTTAGCCACAGGCCGTGGCGCGGACTCGACGACCGCAAGACGCGCTGCCGGAACTGCTCGAGTCGGTTGAGGGTGCGGCGCAGCTGGGCCGCGCGCGGTGGGCACAGGCGCCTGTGGTGCGTGATCGGTGCCGACAAATTCTCGTGCAAGTTCGGTTGGAATGGACGCCAGAACGGCGGCGGGCTTGGTCGGTGCTTTCGGAAGTGGCATCAGCGGTGCAGTTGACTCATCAGGGGTACGTCGAAATGGAAATCATGCAAGCGACTGCGCGAAGGCAAGAACCTGGTCGACATGGTTCGGCACTTTCACGCCGCGCCATTCTTTGCGCAGCTTGCCGGCACCGTCGATCACGAAAGTGCTGCGTTCGACGCCGCGTACTTGCCTACCGTACATGTTCTTCATTTTCATAACGCCAAAGAGCTCGCACAGTTGTTCATCTGGATCGGAGATCAGCTGGAACGGAAACTTCATCTTCGCCTTGAAGCTCTCGTGCGACTTCAAGCTGTCGCGCGAGATGCCCGCTACGACGGCGTTTGCCTTCGCAAACTTCGGGTTGGCGACGGCAAAGTCCGCCCCTTCTGTGGTGCAGCCCGGCGTGTTGTCCTTTGGATAAAAATAGAGCACCACAGTACTGCCGCGCTGCTTCGACAATGTGAACTGACCGTCGGTCGATGCAGCGCTGAAATCAGGTACCTTGGCGTTAAGCGCGACGGTCATCGGTTCCAACGAGCAGGGCGGCAGCGACCCTGCGGCTCTCGGCCATCAAGATGTTGTAAGTGCGACAGGCTGCCTGCGTGTCCATGATCTCGAGGCCGATGCGGGCCTGGGTCAGTGGATGCGTCAGGCGCGGGTGTGGAAAACGTTGGCGCGCACCGGTGCCCAGTAGCACGACCTCGGTCCGTAGATCGCGCAATCGCTCGAAGTCGCCGGCCTGGAGGCTCTCGAAGTCCGCCACTGGCCACGGCTCAACCTGATCGGGCGTCACGATCAAGTTGCTGGTGTGACGAACCTTGTTGATTTCGACGAAACCCGGACCGTAGGCAGTGACGGTGTTGTGCGCGGTCGGCGTATCAGCGTGCAGCTTCAAGTCGCTCGAAAGCTCCTGTGGAAATTTCGCCTGCAGTGTTCGAGTACATTATAGGCACGCATTTTGGCGCTTCGGCGTCAGGCGCCCCACAGCACGACATTGATCATGGTCGAGTTTTCTCGCATCAAGCGTTTGCCACCGTACGTCTTCAACATCACCGGTGAGTTGAAGATGGCCGCGCGCAGGCGCGGGGAAGACATTATCGACATGAGCATGGGCAACCCGGACGGTCCGACCCCGCGCCATATCGTCGACAAGCTTACGGAAGCAGTGCAACGGCAGGACACACACGGTTATTCGGTGTCACGTGGGATTCCGCGGCTGCGGCGCGCGATCGCCACTTGGTACAAGGCGCGCTACGACGTGGAGCTCGATCCGGAGAGCGAAGCGATCGTCACGATCGGCTCCAAGGAGGGCTTGGCGCATCTGATGCTCGCCACGTTGGATCGCGGCGATACGGTGCTGGTGCCGAACCCGAGTTATCCGATTCACATCTACGGCGCGATCATCGCCGGCGCCGACATCCGCTCGGTGCGCATCGATGGCCGCGTAGATTTCTTCACCGAATTGGAGCGCGCGATCCGCGAATCCTTGCCGAAGCCGAGGATGATGATTCTCGGCTTCCCGAGCAATCCGACCGCGCAGTGCGTGGAGCTCGCTTTCTTTCATCACGTGATCCAACTGGCGAAGCAGTACGGCATCTACGTCGTGCACGACCTCGCGTACGCGGACATCACGTTCGACGACGCGTACCCGAATCATCGCGCACCGTCGATCATGCAGGTGCCGGGCGCGCGCGACGTCGCTGTCGAGTTCTTCACGATGAGTAAGAGCTACAACATGGCGGGCTGGCGCGTCGGCTTCATGGTCGGCAACAAGGACCTCGTCTCTGCGCTGTCGCGCATCAAGAGCTACCACGATTACGGCGCATTCACTCCTATCCAGGTCGCGTCGATCGCTGCACTCGAGGGCCCGCAGGAATGCGTCGATAACATCCGCCGCGAATATCAGCGGCGCCGTGACGTGCTGGTGCGGGGACTGCACGAGGCAGGCTGGATGGTCGAAGTGCCGAAGGCGTCGATGTACGTGTGGGCCGAGATTCCGCCCCCGTACCAGGCGATGGGCTCGCTCGAGTTTGCGAAGAAGGTGCTGAGCGACGCGAAGGTGGCCGTGTCTCCCGGCATCGGCTTCGGCGACTACGGCGATTCGCACGTGCGATTCGCGCTGATCGAGAACGAGCACCGGATTCGGCAGGCAGTGCGCGGAATCAAGGAGATGTTCAAAGGAGTCCCGCTGCGAAAGGCCGCAGCGTGACACTTGGCAGCGCTGGCTGCTGGCGCGTCCGGCAAGTTGATCTGTGAAACCAATCCAAGTCGGATTGCTCGGCCTTGGCACGGTCGGGCGGGGCACCTACGAGGTTTTGCTACGCAATCAGCAGGAGATCAAGCGCCGCGCCGGACGCGGCATTGAAATCGCGGCGATCGCGGTGCGAGATGTCGAGAAGGCGCGCGCAATCGTCGGCTCCAAGCCTCGCGTTTCTGCCACCGTCGACGATGTCGTTCGCAATCCCGACATCGACATCGTTGTTGAGCTGATCGGAGGTTATGAGCCCGCGCGCTCGCTCGCCTTGGAAGCGATCGCGCGCGGCAAGCACGTCGTGACCGCCAATAAGGCCCTGCTCGCGAAGCATGGCAACGAGCTGTTCGACGCGGCTCGCAACAAGGGTGTGATGCTCGCATTCGAGGCGGCGGTGGCCGGCGGCATACCGATCATCAAGGCGCTGCGCGAAGGACTGACCGCGAATCGGATCGAATGGATCGCCGGCATCATCAACGGCACCAGCAATTTCATCCTGTCGGAGATGCGCTCCAGGGGCATCACGTTCGAGACGGCGCTTAGCGAAGCGCAGCGTCTCGGCTACGCTGAAGCCGATCCGACATTCGACGTCGAAGGCATCGACGCCGCGCACAAGCTGGC
Source organism: uncultured beta proteobacterium (assembly GCA_963824935.1). Lineage (GTDB taxonomy): Bacteria > Pseudomonadota > Gammaproteobacteria > Burkholderiales > Burkholderiaceae_F > JACCZX01. The sequence continues at coordinate 312,763 of CAWGRF010000030.1, forward strand.
GATCCTGTCATCAATTGCGTTCGGTGTGCCGATCAACGTCGAAGCTGCTTACACCGAAGGCATTACGCACCTGGCGAAGGAAGACATCAAGTACGCCGAGCAACTGGGATATCGCATCAAGCTGCTGGGCATTACTAAACGTACGACGACCGGCATCGAGCTGCGGGTTCACCCGACGCTGGTACCGCTGCAACGATTGATTGCGAACGTCGAAGGCGCGATGAACGCGATCCTGATCAAGGGCGACGCGGTCGGCACGACTCTTTACTACGGCCAGGGCGCCGGCGCCGAACCGACCGCTTCGGCGGTCGTTGCCGATCTGGTCGATGTCACGCGCCTGCATACCGCAGACCCCGAAAACCATGTGCCGCATCTGGCGTTTCAACCGGATGCGGTCGCCGCGTTGCCATGGTTAGGCGTGGACGACACCGTCACTTCGTACTACTTCCGAATGCGAGTGGCCGATCAACCCGGCGTGCTCGCTGATATCACGCGCAATCTGGCCGACGGCCGGATATCGATCGACGCACTGTTTCAGCGCGAGCCCTCCGAGGGCGAGAATCAAACTGACATCATCATGCTGACGCACGATGCGCTCGAACGCGATGTGAACGCGGCGATCGCCCGCATCGAAGCGCTGCCGACGGTGCTCGCGCCCGTCATTCGCGTGCGCCAGGAAGAGCTGCTGTAGCGAGCCGCGATGCGCTACGTCTCGACGCGCGGCCGCGCGCCCGAACAACGCTTCAGCGAGATTCTGTTGTCGGGACTGGCATCCGATGGCGGCCTTTACGTGCCCGCGTCGTATCCGCAGGTCACGCCCCGCGAGCTCGATCACTGGCGATCGCTTTCGTACGCGGAACTCGCACGTGAGGTCATCGACAAATTCGTCGACGACATCGCGCCCGCCGAACTCGCCGCGCTGACTCGCGCCACCTACACGGCCGAAACCTTCAGCTATGCGCGCGAGGGCAGCAATGCGGACGACATCACGCCGCTGCGCTGGCTGCAGCCGGGTTTTGCCTTGCTCGAGCTTTCGGGTGGCCCGACGCTTGCGTTTAAGGATGTCGCGATGCAACTGCTGGCAGCGCTGTTCGAGCATGTCCTCGCGCGGCGTGGTGAACGCTTGAATGTGCTGGGAGCGACGTCAGGCGACACCGGTTCGGCGGCTGAGTATGCGATGCGGGGACGTGCCGGAATCAACGTGTTCATGTTGTCGCCGCAAGGACGGATGAGTGCGTTTCAGCGCGCGCAGATGTATTCGCTTGACGATGCGAATATCTTCAACCTGGCACTCGACGGGGTATTTGACGACTGCCAGGACGTCGTCAAGAGCATTGCGGGCGATCTTGAGTTCAGGCAGCGGTTCAGCATCGGCAGTGTCAATTCGATCAATTGGGGCAGGCTGGTGGCACAGGTCGTCTATTACTTCAAAGGCTATCTGGCCGCGACGCAATCGAGCACGCAGCGGGTGTCGTTTGCCGTTCCATCGGGCAACTTCGGCAACATTTTGTCGGGGTGGGTCGCCAAACAGATGGGCTTGCCGATCGCACGCTTGGTGCTCGCAACAAATGAGAACGACGTACTCGACGAATTTTTTCGCACCGGCCGCTATCGGGTGCGCAGCGGCGCAGAAACGCACGCAACCAGCAGCCCGTCGATGGATATTTCGAAGGCATCCAACTTCGAGCGATTTATTTTCGACATGGTCGACCGCGATGCCGAATTGTTGCGGGAGCTCTGGTGGGACCTCGATACGCGCAGCGAATTTCATCTGGGCGGTACACCGCTCTGGCCGGTCATCGGTTCGAGCGGGCTGGTGTCGGGCCGCAGCACCCATAGCGATAGGGTGCGCACCATCCGCAGGACTTACGAGAGGCATGGTGTCGTCGTTGACCCTCACACTGCAGATGGCATCAAGGTGGCGCTCGAGCACACCGATAGCGACGTGCCGATGATCTGCCTCGAAACGGCGTTGCCGGCGAAGTTTTCCGACATCGTCGTTGAAGCGATCGGTCACGAACCCCCGCGGCCCGCGGCGTATGTCGGACTCGAGTCGCGGCCGCAGCGATTCGATCAGATGCCTGCAGAAGCTGAGCGGGTCAAGCATTTCATCGCACAGCGCGCTGGTCCACGGTGAAGGCCATCGGCTTCATCGGCTATTCGAACAGCGGCAAGACGACGCTGATCGAGAAGCTAATCCCGATCTTTCGCAAGCACGGACTGCTCGTATCGGCGATCAAGAACGCGCATCACGGGTTCGACATGGATCGGCCGGGCAAGGATTCCTATCGTTATCGAGACGCTGGCGCCCAACAGGTATTGATCGCCACCGCTACGCGCTGGGCGCTGTTGAGCGAAACGCCGCAGCGCGCCGCCACCCTCGAGGAATTGCTAAGTGAGCTCGCGCCGTGCGACCTGGTGATCGTCGAAGGTTTCAAGAGCGAGGGGCGGATTCCGCGCATCGAAGTAAGGCGCGCCCAGGGAAGTGCAGCCCCGGAACCGCCGATTTTTCCGCATGATTCGAATGTCATTGCGCTTGCCGCTGACCATGCCGTCGACACGACTTTGCCGGTGCTCGACCTGAACGACCCCGATAAAATAGCGGCGTTCATTCTGTTGACCCTGCAACTGCCGGCGCCGCGCGTCTGATCCTTTGCTTTCCGTCGAACAAGCGCTCGAAACACTTCTGGCGGCTGCGCAGCGCGTGGCTGACGTTGAGTCGGTAGCGACGATGCACGCTGCTGGTCGCGTGCTGGCGACCGAGGTGGTGTCGTCGCTCGATGTGCCGCCGCTCGACAATTCGCAGATGGACGGCTACGCGATCCGCACCGTCGATGTGCCGGCAGTGCCGGCCATGTTGCGCATCAGCCAGCGCATCGCGGCCGGGCACGTAGGCACTGCGCTCGAACCCGGAACAGCGGCGCGCATTTTCACCGGTGCACCGATACCGGCCGGCGCCGATGCCGTCATCATGCAGGAGAAGTGCGACGCGGACGGCGACAAGGTCACGTTGCGTGAACGACCGGCGCCGGGTGACGCAATTCGCTATGCCGGCATCGACATCAAACGTGGCGAGGTTGTTCTGGCGCCGGGTGTTCGCCTGCGGCCGTCGCACTGCGCGCTTGCCGCATCGGTCGGCGCGGCGCAGTTGACCGTCTATCGCCGCTTGCGTGTGGCAACCTTTTTCACCGGCGATGAGTTGGTGATGCCAGGGGAGCCGCTGCCGGCGGGAAGCATCTACAACTCGAATCGCTTCATGCTGCGCGGGCTGGTGGAAGCCCTCGGCTGTGAAGTACTCGACCTGGGCATCGTTCCGGATGATCTGCAAAGCACGCGCGATGCGTTCGCAAGCGCGTCCGCGGGTGCCGATCTGATCATCACCTCTGGCGGCGTCTCCGTGGGCGAGGAAGACCACGTAAAGGCCGCGGTGCAGGCCGAGGGCACGCTCGATCTGTGGCAGATCGCGATGAAGCCCGGCAAGCCGCTCGCATTCGGCCAGGTGCGCGGGGTGCCTTTTATCGGCTTGCCGGGCAATCCGGTTTCGAGCTTCGTCACGTTCGTGCTGTTCGCGCGGCCGTTCATACTGCGGCGTCAGGGCGTCGCGGAAGCGTCAACGCGCGCCCGCGTGCGAACACTGCGCGCTGATTTCGACATGCCCGGCACCGATCGCCGCCGTGCGTTTTTGCGTGCCAGGGTCAACGGCTCCGAGGGTCTCGAACTGTTTCCCAACCAGAACTCCGCCGTGTTGACGTCGGTCGTGTGGGCCGACGGATTGATCGACAATCCAGCGGGCAATGCGATTCACCGAGGAGACATGGTGCGTTTTCTGCCGTTTGCGGAGTTGGCGTGATGAAGCTGCGGGTGCTTTACTTTGCGGCACTGCGCGAGCGCGTCGGCCGCTCGGAAGAGACGCTTGACGTTCCACAGCAGGTCAACACCGTCGCCCAGTTGCGCGCGTGGTTGTCGCAGCGGGGAGAGCCCTGGACTGCCGCCTTGGCCGGCAACAACCGCATTCGTGCCGCGGTCGATCAGGCCATGGTCGACGATCAGCACGCGCTGCGCGAGGGCGCGGAAGTCGCGTTCTTTCCTCCGGTAACGGGCGGATAAATGAGCGTTCGCGTGCAGCGGGAAGACTTTGATGTCGGAGCGGAGATCGCGCGCGCGCGTGCCGCCAATCCGAAAATCGGTGCAGTCGCGAGTTTCATCGGGGTTGTGCGCGACTTGAACGAAGGTGCGACGGTCGGTTCAATCACGCTTGAGCACTATCCGGGCATGACCGAAAAGTCGCTGGCGGCAATTGCCGAGCAGGCGAGAGCGCGCTGGAATCTGTACGACGTCCTGATCGTTCATCGTGTCGGCACACTCGCGCCCACCGATCAGATCGTGCTGGTCGTGGCAACGAGTTCGCACCGCGGCGACGCATTCGCAGCCTGCCAGTTCGTGATGGACTACCTCAAGACCGACGCCCCGTTCTGGAAGAAGGAAGCCACGGCAGACGGCACACGTTGGGTCGATGCGCGCGACAGCGACGAGTTGGCGCGCGAACGCTGGAAGTAGCTCTTAGGCGTCCGTCGATTCAATCGAACGCAAACGAATAAACGAGATCGAGCGCGGTCGTTGTGCCGGCGCGCCCAATCAGCGACAAGCGCCGGCTGATCTGATAGTTCAGCGCGACGTAGGTGCTAGCGCCCGAGATCGACTGCTCGAACGTCAGATACAAATCGTCGCTCAGCCGTTTGCCGACCGCAACGAATTCGCTCGCCGCTGTCGTGCCAGTCGCGCTGCGCAATGTTCCCGCAACGACTTCGCGCGGCAGTATCGACGAGCTGTCCTGCCCCGGACGCAGGCTGATTTCGTCGATGCCGAGCGATCTCATCAGATTTGTGCTCCCGTCATCGGTCTGGCCTGCAAGCAGCGCGCTTGCTGCGGCGGAAAGTACTGCGCGGTCCTGTCCTTCGCCTCCAGCGCTGGGCGGACGCCCCAGCACCAGCCAATTGAGCTTTTCAACCTCGCTCATAGCTGGATCGGAATACAGCCGCACGATCGGTCGCGCCGCTGTGCCACCAATCGAAACTCCAACATCGACGGGCAATCCGCTGCGGACCGCCAAGACATTGAGCGCGGGATTCTCCAACGGCCCCTGGAACGTAAAGATGCCGCGCTCGATACTCAGTCGCTGCCCATACCCGGTGTAGGTGCCACCGCGCGTGCGCACGTTGCCCTCAGCCAGCAAGTGGCCGGGCCGACCCGAGATGTTGATCGCGCCATCGAGCCGCGCCTCCAGGCCGGCGCCGCGAATGTAGAAGCGCGTGCCGAGACTACCTTGAATGTCGAGCGTGACTTCTACTGCCGCTGCTGCACCAGTCTTGTCCGGCTGCTGCGTGCGCACGACGACCACGTCGCTCGGCAACGTGCGCTCGCCGCCCAGCCGCGAAAAATCAATGTACGCGCTGTCGACCTGCAGCTTTGCATACAGCTCGGCGCGCTCAGGGACCAGCGTGATACCGCCTTCACCGCTGAGCACCATCCAGCGATCGCGCCGCTGCAGCACGGGCAATCGATCCGCTTGAATGCCGACACTGCCGGTCAACGTACGCAGCGCGATTCGCGCCACGGCGCGCAGACGCCCAGGTGTTTCAAAACTGACCGCGTCGGCGGCGCGCTTGTCGTCCGGCGCAACTCTCGGTGTGCCGGTGAACACGATTTCGTTGACGACCAGAACGCCGTCTTCAAGATTGGCATCGAGTGTGCCGCCTTCGAGTCGCAGCCCCTGTTCGACGTAAGCCACGCGCAGCCCGCTGGCGCGAATCGGCCCCGACGCAGTTGGATTGTCCGGAGTGCCCGAGATCGTGGTCTTGATGCTGCCGGAACCCTCGAGTTGGACGCTGTCGCTGATCAGCGGACCGAGCCAACTGAGATCGGGCAGCACGCCATCGATATCGATTCGAAACGGGCGATTGCGCGCAAGCTGCACGCCACCGGAGGTATCGGCATACGCATCGATGACTGCGTCGAGCCGGCCGAGCGCCTTTCCGCGCACGTACGCCGTGCCGGTCACGCGATTGTTCAACACACTGAGCGCGGCGCCGAGATCAACGATGCCCACCGGATTTAGCGCATCGATGCCTCCGTAAATGTCACCGCCGGTGCGTTCGACGATGACGATGCCGGTCAATGCGTCGGTCAGTTCGAGTTCCCAGCGGCCGCGCAACGTCAGCGGTTGACGGTCGCCGGCTCCCGTGCGCACGACGCGGCGTGGCGCGCTCGCCCCTGGATCCAATGCTTGTGGAGTGACGCCATCGAAGTTGCCCGCGGTCCGCCACCGGCTGTCACGGTGCTGCAGTTCCACTGCGTTGAATTGAGCCCCGCGCATCTCGAAGCGCGCTGGCCCGAAGCTCAGCAATCCGGGCGCGATAGTAAGCGGCGCATCGCGCAGTCTCAGTTCGAGCGGCCGGCCGCTTTCCGCCGCCACGAGCGACCCGCGCCATGCATGCTCCTGTTTTTCGTTGGAGCGCCAGCCGCCGCTCGCAACGAATCGAACCGGTTGCTGCGACAACGTCGTGCCGGTCAACTCAATGGTGTGATCAGAGGTGACGCCGCGTCCGATCAAGGTCGCACTGGCGAGCGACGCGTTGGGATTGGGTCCGTGGTGACCGCTCAATTTGAAGACGGCGGCCAGCGGTGCGTTGGCCCCAACCCCGGCGCTGATCGACACCGTCGCGACATCGACGCTCTGGCCATCGGGAAACTTCAGATCGTTCGCGGTCGCGTCAATTTGCAGCTGCGGCGCGGAGTATTCGCCGCGAAAAGTGCCGCGCGCGGTGAGGCTGCCTGAGATCTGCGGCATGACCTCTGACAATTTCGGAGCGACAAGGTCGAATTTCAGCTCGCGGCCGGAACCGAGACCACCGCTGGCGGTCAGGCGCGCTGAGCTCGAAGCCACATCGGCGTCGACCACGATGCGCTGGTGGGCCAGCTCGACGGTGGCACGCCCGTCAAGCGGGCGGCCTAGCAGCCGGCTACCCACAAGCTCGATCGCGGCTCGGCCGTTGATCGCCGGCCGAAACTGCGCATCAAGATCGACGCTGCCGTTGAGACGCGTATCAAGCCCCTTGACCAACTGCGCTAGGTCTAGGTTGTCGAACGTTCCCTTCACGCGCGCGGCATAGTTGCCGCGCAGTTCGACCCGGCCGGCAAGTTCCGCACTGCCTTCGGCCAGCCGCAATCGAGCAGTTTCGATGGCGAGCACATCGTCGCGCAGTGTCAGATTGAAATCGGCGGCCAGCGGAATGCTCTTGTCGCTGCGAGGCGTCTTGACGCTGTCGGTGCGCAGCGTTCCGACGAATCGCTGCGCCTGATTGACGAACGAGTAGTCAAGCGTGCCACCGATGCGCGTCGGGGTGGCGGCCGAGTAGATGCTCGATGCATCTATGTCGGACAACGTCAGCTTTGCATGAACGCCATCGGAAGCTGACCATGTCAGGCCTCCGCTGGCAGCCCCGCGAATACCTTCTACGCGTTGCAGCGCCAGGGTCAACGCATTGGCCGACCAGGTTAGCGAACCGTGCGCGAGCCGCACCGGCACCCGTTGCTTATCGACTGGGCCCGCATCCAGATTCTCCAGCGAAAACGGTCCAGCCAGACTAAATCCCGCTGCGCCGGCGACCGGCTTCAGATCGACGCTGCCGCGCAACCGCATCGTCGGCACGCCTTCAAACCAGGCCGCCGGATTGAAGTGAGCAATGTCCGCGTTCAACTGCGCCAGTGGCACCGGGGCGAATGGCGTCAGGCGTGAGGTAGCCATCAAGCGCGCATCCGTGCCGTCGGCGTTGATCTCGACAAATGCATCGAGCAACGTGCCGCTCGCGCGCAGGTTTGCGGTCACGCCGTGGTCGCGCAAGGTCGAGGTGACCTGCGCTTCCGCCCGTAACGCGAACGGGCTCCGCGCGTCGACGCGACCGTTTAGTGTCAAGCGGCTTGGGCCGTGCTGAAATTCACCGCGCTCGATGAGGATCTCATCGGCGTTCCAGCGGCCGCCCGCGGCGATGTTGCTGACAACAGTCGGGGGCGTGCCGCGCGCGCCAAACTGCAACTCACCAATGACGAGGTTGCGCACGCGCAGATCCAGTGGCAGCGCGAGAGATGCGGGCGGCGGCGCAGCAGGCTTGTCCTCCGGCACCCAGTCGATGGTTACAGTGCGCGCAGCGACGCGCTCGAAATCGAATGCGCGCTGGCGCCATCGCAACTCGTACGGCTCGACGGCAATGTCGCCGGCTTGCAGCGACCACGTGGGTCCCGACACCGACAAGCTACCCGCAGTGAATCCGTCGCGTAGCGACCCCGAAACATCGCGCACAACGAGCGATGTATTAAGCCGCGAATTCAGCAACACAACGAAGCGCAACCCGCTGGCCGTCGTATACATCCACCAGATTGCCGCCGTGCCCGCAATGAGAATCACCAGCACGCCGACAAGGGTTCCGACGAGCACGGCCAACCAACGTGATCGTTGGCGCGGCTGAGCGTTCCGCGGTTCGTTCATCGGCAAGACGTGTTACCGGAGGCCATCCGCTACCGCAACCAATTCCTTTTGTCGGCTGCTTTAGAACGCTATCGCAACCGAAAAATGCAGTCGAACCTTTTGTTCGCGCTCGCCATAAGCGACATCGAAGGCCAGCGGTCCCGCCACTGTGCGCCAGCGCACCCCGACTCCGACACCGACGGCAGGATCAAGGTCCTTGAACGAGTCTGCTGCATCGCCGACATCGACGAATCCGGCAATACCCCAATTCCCGCCCCAGCGCTGGAGCCAGTGCACATACTCGACCGACGCCACCGTCAGCGCGCGCCCGCCCACTGTCGCGCCTCCGCGCTTGACGCCGAGGCTTTCGTAGTCGTATCCGCGCACCGTCGTCGCGCCGCCGGTGCGAAACAGAAAGCGCGTCGGCACGACGTCGGCAGTGTCGGCTTTGACTGCGCCGAGCTCGCCGCGCAATATCAGCACGTCACGCTGGCCGATCGGAACATACTGCAAGATGCGGCTGTAGCCACGCAAGAACGCTTTGTCCAGATCCGCACCACTGGTGCCGATCGTGCCTTCGAGTTCGATCACGTTGCCGCGGCGGGGGTTGACGATGTCATCGACATCACGCCGAATCCATTCGTACGTCGTCGACGGCGTGTCGAGCTCGATCGGCGGCTCCAGCGGTGTCTTGCGCTCCTCGTGTTCGAAGTTGACGCTCAGCTTGGTTTCGATGTGCCGGGCCGTGCGAGATCCTCGTACGTGCGTGCGCGTGGCGCCGACGCTCCAGCGCCTGACTTCGAGGTCCTCGATCTCCGAGTGTTCGACCAGCACGCCGACGCTATCGCGCGCACCGTTGGGCTTTGGCGGCAGCAGCAGGTCGACATAACCAAAACCGCCCTTCTGATCGATGCGAGCGCCGGTCTGCAACGTGTACGGGAGTCCGAAGAGCAACGTCTGTCGGTACGCTACCTCCAGATGCGCGCCGGTGTCCGATGCTGCGCCCACGCCGACGCTGACGCGCTTGGTCCGAGACTCGCGCAGCTGCAAACGCAAAGGTGCATTGTCCGGATGAGCCGGGTCGAGTTGTAGCGAGGCAAGCACCGAAGAAAAGTACGGCGTGTCTTCAAGCGCGTGCTGAAACTCGATCAGCTTCGTGCGATCGAATGGTTCTCCAGGTCGGAACGGGTTGTAGCGCTGCACCAGACTCGCGTCGTAACGCTCGAGACCGGTAATCTGCAGTTCGCCCACCGTGTACGGAGGGCCGCTATCGATTTCAACGGTCAACGCCGCACTCGCGTCCTCCGTGCTGACCTTGGCGAGTGAATCAACCAGCCGCGCCCCAGCGAAATCCCGCTCCTGCACGGCGGCCAGCAATCGTGTCTTGGCCGTTTCCCACTGTGGCGAGCGGAAGGGCGAACCGGTTGGAAGCAGCCACGTCGCGCGCAAGGCTTCGGCGCGATCTCGAAAGCGTGGCTCGGCGAGCGCGCCGGTGAATTGCAGGTCGATCGCACCGACATGAGTCCTGCGGCCGAGCTCAACGATCAATCGATAGCGCGCGCTGCCGGCGGCGGGCGATGGCACCGGTTCGAACCGCAGCATCGGCTCGAAGTACCCCTCGGTAGCCAACACTTCAGTAACAGCGCGCTCGGCGCGACGTAGTTCGCGCTCTTCATCGGCTTCGTCTGCTTCCGGTCCGATCGTAAAGCGTGCGAGCGCCTCATCCACGAGCCCACCGAGCGGCGACGGGAGCGATGTGCCCGACGTGACGATCGGTTGCGTGGCTTGCGCCGAGGCGGTCAGCGGCCAAGCGAGTTGAATGGCCAGGATAACGGCCGCAAGGGGGCGGTACACAATGGAGAGCGGGGTGCGGTCGACGATGCTAGCAAAGGGCATGTCGGGAGCGCTGATTGCCTTGATTCGGTTGACGCAGGCCCAAGATAAGCGCTCGACGAGCGATCTCATCAATAATCAAACATGCGACTCGACAAACTCACGACCAAATTCCAAGAAGCGCTGGCCGATGCGCAATCGATTGCGGTCGGCCACGAGAATCAATACATCGAGCCGGCGCACGTGCTGCTCGCGATGCTGCGGCAGAGTGATGCCGGCACCAAATCGCTGCTGCAGCGTGCAGGCGTCAACGTCGCTGCGCTGACGACCGCGCTTGATGGACTCGTCAAACGGCTGCCACAAGTGCAGGGCGGTGATGGACAAGTGCAGATCGGGCGTGAGCTGAACGCGCTATTGAACGCGACCGACAAGGAAGCACAGCGGCGCGGCGATAGCTTCATCGCCAGTGAAATGTTTCTGCTTGCAGTGGCCGAAGACAAACGCGACGTCGGCCGCCTCGCGCGCGAGCACGGACTGACGAAGAAGTCGCTGGAGGCAGCCATCGACGCGGTGCGCGGCGGCCATCAGGTCGACAGTGCCGAAGCCGAGGGCCAGCGCGAAGCATTGAGCAAGTACACGATCGATCTGACCGAGCGCGCGCAGCAGGGCAAGCTCGATCCGGTGATCGGGCGCGACGACGAGATTCGCCGCACGATTCAGATTCTGCAGCGGCGAACGAAAAACAATCCGGTGTTGATCGGTGAGCCCGGCGTCGGCAAGACCGCGATCGTCGAGGGGCTCGCGCAGCGAATCGTTAACGAGGAAGTGCCGGAAACGCTGAAAGGCAAGCGCGTGCTCGTGCTCGATATGGCGGGGCTGCTCGCGGGCGCCAAGTACCGCGGTGAGTTCGAGGAGCGGCTGAAAGCAGTGCTGAAGGAAATCGCCGCCGAATCTGGCCGCATCATCGTGTTCATCGACGAGCTGCATACGGTGGTCGGCGCAGGGAAGGCTGAAGGCGCGATTGACGCCGGCAACATGTTGAAGCCAGCGCTGGCGCGCGGCGAGCTGCATTGCATCGGCGCGACTACGCTCGACGAATATCGTAAGTACATCGAGAAGGACGCTGCGCTTGAGCGACGCTTCCAGAAAGTACTGGTCGGCGAGCCCAGCGTCGAAGCAACGATTGCGATCCTGCGCGGATTGCAGGAGCGCTACGAACTACATCATGGCGTAGAGATCACCGACCCGGCGATTATCGCCGCGGCCGAGCTTTCGCATCGCTACATCACCGATCGCTTCCTGCCCGACAAGGCAATCGATCTGATCGACGAAGCGGCTGCCCGAGTCAAGATGGAGATCGATTCAAAGCCCGAGGCGATGGACAAGCTCGATCGCCGGTTGATCCAGTTGAAGATCGAGCGCGAGGCGGTCAAGAAGGAAACCGATGAAGCATCGAAGAAGCGCCTCGAGCTGATCGAGGCCGAAATCGCGCGGCTCGAGCGCGAGTATGCGGATCTCGAAGAAGTGTGGAAGGCCGAGAAGGCCGTCGTGCAGGGCACGCAGCACATCAAGGAGGAGATCGACAAGCTACGCCTGCAGATGGAGGAGCTGACGCGCAAAGGCCAATACGACAAGCTTGCCGAGATTCAGTACGGCAAGCTGCCGCAGCTGGAAGCGCAACTGAAGCAAGCCGAAAAAGCCGACGCTTCCGCTGGCAAGCCGAAGCTGTTGCGCACGCAGGTCGGCGCCGAGGAAATCGCCGAAGTGGTGTCGCGCGCGACCGGAATTCCGGTCAGCAAGATGATGGAAGGCGAGCGCGAGAAGCTGATCAAGATGGAACAGTTCCTGCACAAGCGAGTCGTCGGACAGGACGAAGCGGTGCGGTTCGTGTCCGATGCGATTCGCCGTTCGCGCGCTGGGCTCGCCGATCCGAATCGCCCGTACGGCTCGTTCCTGTTTCTCGGACCGACTGGCGTTGGCAAGACCGAGCTGACGAAGGCGCTGGCGGAGTTTCTGTTCGACACCGAGGAAGCGCTGATTCGAATCGACATGAGCGAGTACATGGAGAAAGCATTCGGTCGCGCGAATGATCGGTGCACCACCGGGTTACGTCGGCTACGAGGAGGGCGGTGCGCTGACCGAAGCCGTGCGGCGTAAACCGTACTCGGTGATCCTGCTTGATGAAGTCGAAAAGGCGCACCCCGATGTGTTCAACGTTCTATTGCAAGTGCTTGACGATGGCCGCATGACCGACGGCCAAGGGCGCACCGTCGACTTCAAGAACACCGTAATCGTGATGACGTCGAATCTCGGATCGCACGATATCCAGCGCATGGTGGGCACGGATCCGGGCGTAATCAAGCAGGCGGTATTGGGCGAGGTGCGCAAGCACTTCCGGCCCGAATTCATCAACCGCATCGACGAGATCGTTGTGTTCGAGGCGCTCGATCCGAAGCAGATTCAGGCAATTGCGAAGATTCAACTGAACCGGCTCGAGCAGCGACTGGCTGCGCAGGATTTGAAGCTCGTCGTCTAGTGACGCCGCGCTCGCCGAGATCGCCAAAGTCGGCTTTGATCCGCTGTATGGCGCGCGGCCGCTAAAGCGCGCGATTCAGCAGGAGATCGAAAACCCGGTAGCCAAGCTGGTGCTCGAAGGCCGCTTCGGTCCGAAGGACGTGATTCCGGTCGACTTCAAGAACGGGAAGTTCACGTTCGATCGGATCGTGCATTGACCCGCGGGCAGACCATCGGACCGTCACCCGTCACAAACGTCAATGCAGCGGCGTCGCCGGCCGATCTTCGGCTTCTTCGGGCGGCTCCGCGTGCACAACGTGGCCGGCGACATTTGGAAACAGCGGGGCGCCGCAGTCGTCGCAGAACTCGAGCGGGAAGCGATGCGCATGCGCTACGGCTTTGTTCAGGTTGAGCGCTTTCAGAGCCTTGTCGACTTCTTCCATCGTCTGCTCGTCGTCATCGCCGAGCAACGGCCATACGACACCTTCAATCACTTCGTCGTCGTTCGCCGTCTTGGCCAGGCCGACGCGCACTTCGCCGCCTGAGTTGCCGCTCGGGTCTTCGAACAGGCCGTACGCCGCAGTTAGCGCGCTCGGCGCGAAGTCGTAGGCGAGCTTCAGATACGCGACCGCGGCTTCTAGCGAGAATTCGCGCAACTCGCGGTCTGCGGAGCGCAGCGCCGAGTGAAATGCGTTGGGCGACAGCACGCGGAACCGGCAGCCGGTCAGTACGGGCTGCAACACGCCGGCGACCTGTTCGCAAAACGCCGATAACGCGCCGATCTTCGAGTCGGGATCGACGCCCGATTCCTGCCAGTGATACAGCGGTGCGCCCTGTCGTGCAGCTACAGCAACGAGCACGTAGCGCGTATCGGCCAGCATCGCTACGGGCTCACGCAGTTTTTTCGCATCGACGTGCAAGGTCATGCCTTCTGCGACGGCATCGCCCAGCTGTTCGATCTGCCGCCGCACATCGGCCAGCGCCTCAGGCAACTGGTCGATCGAGAACAGATAGTCGGCCAGCGCCACACGAGCGTCGCGCGCCAGCAGATGTCCGCTCAAATGAGTGCGCAGGTTGTCGCAGACGGCAGCGACAAGCGTCGTCGTAGGCAACCGATAGCGCGACCATGCGAGTAACGGCAACGCCATCAGTAGCGCATCGTGCGGCTGGCCGTCGATGCTGACGACCGTGCTTTCGGCGCAGCTCTCGGCAAGATCGGCCAGATCGTCGTACGCCGGCTGGCTCGAGCGCGCCAGATCGTCCAGGGCGGCTTCAACGGCGTCGTCGTTGCGGCGGCCCAGCCGGTCGTTGATCAGTTCGATCAACCGGCGCTGCCAGAGCTGTTGCTCAAGCCGGCTGCCGGATTCGGACAAACGACGAGCGAGTTTGACAAGTGTCTGCGCGTCGACGGATTGTCGAGCGCGCGAGCTGATTCGGGTACGGCGCATGAGGGACCTTGCAAGCAGGAGCCCTTAATTATCGCACCGGGCGGCGTTCCTTGATGCAGCCGTTCCCCGAGGTGGATGCGTGCTACCTGCGCCTGATGCGCGGCGCTCGATCGGGCGCTAGCGGTCGCGCGGACGACGTCGTGCGCAGATATTCGGTCAACGCATCGACGTCGACCGGCCCGCCGACTTTATCGGTGCCCTCGCGCAGCGCGCGAAATCCATCGCCGCCGTCGGCCAGGAAATTGTTGACGGTTACCCGATAGGTTTGAACAGGCTCGATCGCGCGGCCGTCGAGCCGCATCGAACTCCGCGATGATTCGATTGCCGTGGGGCGCACTCGCGATCCAGCTGTACGAAAAACCGCGCGATGGCTGCAGCATGCGCGCACGCTCGGGCCGCGTTGCGCTCCATTGTTGTTCGAGCACCTGCTTCAGTTGAGCGCCCGTCAAGGTAAGCGTAACGAGCGTATTGCCGAACGGTTGCGATGCGAACGCATCGGCGTAGGTCACGACGCCATCACCGCCCGATGCACGCAGGTCTGCACGTAACCCGCCCGGATTCGTAAAGGCGAGTTGCGCGCCACGATCGCGCGTGACGGCAAGCTGCGCGTCGGCTATCAGACGGCCGAGGGCGTTGTCGCCGCCTGCAGTTGGCCGCCGATCGAACTCAGCCACTATGCGGCCAACCGGGCGCTGCGCCAGTGGCGCCGCGAGTTTGCGATAGTGCTCGACGATCGTCGCCACCTTAGGATCGGGCGCGAGCGGTGGATACGCGGCGCGTAACCGATGGCTGGCACCTTCGCCGTTTGGTACCGGCAGATTGCGCGCGCGCGTGCGTTCGCGAACGATCTCGCCGGTAGAGCGGTCGACTTCGATATCGACGACCGCCACCAGACGGCCGTACGAGGCTGCCTGAATCACGACCCGGCCATCGAGCACGCAGTTGTAGCCACGATGTGTGTGCCCAGAGAGCACGACGTCGATCGCAGGGTCCAATTCGCGCTCGATGTCGAAGATAGGGCCACGTGGATTGTCGCAATCGCTCGTAGCCGCCGTCGGCTTCACCCCCCTCGTGCACCACTGCGACGATGGCCCGCACGCCTTGTGCCTGCAACTCCTTTGCGTACTGATTGAGCGCCTTGGCCTCAGTCAAGAAGCGCACGTCGGCAACACCGCTCGGCACGACGATGCCGGGCGTCGCGCGGGTGACCGCACCAATGAAGCCGATGCGCACGCCGTCGATGGTCTTGATCCAGGTCGGCGGCACGATCGGTTGTTCGGTATCGCGATAGACAACGTTAGCGGCGACAAACGTGAACTGTGCGCCGGAAAATGTTCTGTCGATGCCGGCGCAGCTCTGTCGATTAGCGACCGGAGGTTGCCGGCAGCCACCGTTCGCCAGCCGTAGCAAATGCTGCACTCCATGATCGAACTCGTGATTGCCCAGTGCGTTTAAATCGAGGCCGATCGCGTTCATCACTTCGATCGTCGGCTCATCGTGAAATAGCGCGGAGCTGAGCGGCGAGGCTCCGATCAAATCGCCGGCAGAAACGACAACAGTGCGTGGTTGCTCCGCCCGCAGTTGCGCGATTCGGGTGGCGAGAAACGCTGCGCCGCCGCTTCGTAATGGAATGGTGGTGCCCGGATTATCCGGATCGGACACCGCTATCGTGTTGTCACCCGGTTCAAGATGGCCGTGAAAATCGTTGATTGCAATGATTCGCACGGGCACGTTCTGCGCGGCTGCCGCCGTCATCTGAAACAGCAGCGCGCCCGCTGCGCCGGCGGCAAGCAGTCGCGTAATCGCTCGCACTCGAACTGCTACATTCGCTTCACTGCGCACCGCTGCCGGTTTGTTGAATGAAATCATCGTCGCTGTCACCGCCACCGTCATCGCTTCGCCATGATGCCGAAGTCATCGGACTGGTCGGACTGGCGCACGGTACCTCGCATTTCTTTCATCTGATGTTGCCGCCGCTGTTTCCATGGTTGATGAAAGACTTCAACCTGTCGTACACGCAGCTGGGATTGTTGATGACGACGTTCTTCGTTGTCAGCGGTATCGGCCAGGCACTTGCGGGATTTGTCGTCGATAAAGTGGGATCGCGGCCGGTGCTGTACTTCGGCATTGGCCTGCTCGCGTTGTCCGGTGTGACCCTCGGCCTGTCGAACAGCTACGCGATGCTGCTTCTTACTGCAGCCGTCGCGGGGATAGGCAACAGCATCTTTCATCCGGCCGATTTCACTTTGCTCAATCGTCGCGTCGCGCAGCCTCGGCTGGGACACGCTTTTTCGGTGCATGGATTGTCGGGCAGTCTCGGCTGGGCAGCAGCGCCGGTGTTCATGGTCGGCATCGCAACTGTGGCCGGCTGGCACGCGGCCGGTTTTGCCGCCGGTGCGGTCGGTGTCGTCGTCCTCGCGATCTTGTGGGCGCGGCGATCAATGCTTGCGTATGCCGCGGCCGAGCTTGTCGTACCGAGTCACGCCGAAGCCGCGCACGCGGCTGGCACAAGCGCGAATCGACTGGGCTTTCTGCGGTCGATTCCAGTCTGGTTGTGCTTCGCGTTCTTCTTTTTCACCACTGCAGCGTTCGGCATTTTGCAAAGTTATTCACCGGCGATTCTCGGCAGCATCTACGGAATGTCGCTGGTGGTTGCAACCGGCGCTTTGACTGCGTACTTGTTGGGGAGCGCTGCGGGAACGATCACCGGCGGCTTTCTCGCGTCGCGTAACGATCGCGGCGATCGGGTGATTGCGTTGGCGCTGGGGTTTGGCGCGCTAATGGCGTTGCTGCTCGCCTCGGGGCAGGTCAGCGCCACACTGGTTCTGCCAATCATGGCGTTAATGGGTTTCGGCGTCGGCGCTGCAGGGCCGAGTCGCGATCTGCTCGTCCGGCGTGCCGCTACGAGTCAGTTCGGAAAGACGTCGTTCGGGCGTGTCTACGGCTTTGTCTACTCCGGCCTTGACGTCGGACTTGCGATGTCACCGCTGGTTTTTGGACCGGTGCTCGACGCCGGCCGCTTTCAAGCCGCGCTGTTTGCGGTCGCCGTCTTGCTAGTTGCAGCGCTCGCGACGGCGATGCGGGTCGCAAACGTCGCGCGCAGCAGTCCCGTCACCGCGTAAAGCTATCGCTAGGCCACCAGGCTGAACGCTGCGAAGACAAATAGCGCACAGCCGATCAGAAGCGCAAAGGCACGCCAGCCGTGCTTTGAAAAGTCCGCGCCTGATTCAGTCAGCAGAAATCCCGAGAATCCGCCCACGATAAAGGACAGCGATCCTTCGCTTTCCCAAACGCCGGAGTTCAGCGAATCCGCAATCTCGACGAGTGCGATCGCAGCGAGCGTAAAGCCGAGCATTCTTATCAGGCCCATCAGCGATGGAGCGCTCAGTTGGATGCCAAGGACGTTCATGTTGTTTCGTCGTGCTGGTTAGTGCGCAAGCCCGTGCATGCGCTTAAGTCGGTAACGCAAATGTGGCAGATGGCGGCTATCCGGATTTGCCCGAAATGCTTGGGCGCACGCATCCAATTTCGGCGCGCGTTCTCGTGCCGCATCTTTGGTAATCGATCGCGTTTCGGTTACCGCATCCGATTTCACCATTCGAAATGATACCTATCGCGCAGCAGCACAGATCTTTTCAAGGCGCCGATATCTATTCTGTATCACGAAACGTATTGCGCAAATACTTGTTGTAATTGCACAAATAAAAAGTCTTATAAAAGTTAACACGGTTGTTGCATCGCATAAACGACCTTACGATTTGGGCTGATCCCTTTTCATCACGTTGTCATCACAGGTGACACAGACCGCTCGGAAATCCGGGCCTTTCAGCAGGAGCAATGGCATGACGGCACGCGAACTTGACGCACAGCGACTTCAAAAGGAATGGAACGAGAACCCTCGCTGGAAAGGAATCAAGCGCGGCTACGGTCCAGAAGACGTCGTGCGCCTGCGCGGCTCACTGCAGGTTGAACACACGCTGGCCAGGCGCGGGGCCGAAAAGCTCTGGCGGCTGCTGAACAGTGAACCGTTCGTGAATACCTTGGGCGCGCTGACCGGAAATCAGGCAATGCAGCAGGTCAAGGCCGGGTTGAAAGCGATTTACCTGTCGGGCTGGCAAGTCGCGGGCGATGCGAATCTTGCCGGTGAGATGTATCCGGATCAGTCGTTGTACCCAGTCAATTCGGTTCCCGCGGTGGTCCGTCGGATCAACAACACGTTTGCCCGCGCCGATCAAATCCAGTGGATGGAAGGCAAGAATGCGGCTGATGCCGGCTATATCGATTATTTCGCACCGATCGTCGCGGATGCCGAGGCCGGCTTTGGCGGCGTGCTCAATGCATTCGAGCTGATGAAGTCGATGATCGAGGCGGGCGCGGCGGGCGTGCACTTCGAAGACCAGCTGGCGTCAGTCAAGAAGTGCGGGCACATGGGCGGCAAGGTGTTGGTGCCGACGCGCGAGGCGGTAGCAAAGCTGGTGGCCGCGCGGCTTGCTGCGGACGTGTGCGGCGTGCCGACGCTATTGCTGGCACGTACCGATGCAGAGGCGGCCGATCTGGTTACGTCGGATGTCGATGAAAACGATGCGCCGTTCCTGACCGGTGAGCGCACCGTGGAAGGATTCTTCAAGACGAAGCCAGGGCTGCAGCAGGCGGTGTCGCGTGGCCTTGCATATGCGCCGTATGCCGACCTGTTGTGGTGCGAGACGGGCAAACCGGACCTTGGCTTCGCAAGGTCATTTGCGGAGGCCATTCATAAGCGCTTTCCCGGAAAGATGCTGGCCTACAACTGTTCGCCGTCGTTCAACTGGAAAATGAATCTGGACGATTCGACGATCGCCCGCTTCCAAAACGAGCTTGGCGCGATGGGCTACAAGTTCCAGTTCATCACGCTGGCCGGTTTCCACTCGCTCAACTATTCGATGTTCCATCTGGCGCACGGTTACGCACGTCACCAGATGACTGCATTTGTCGAACTGCAGCAGGCCGAGTTTGCCGCCGCAGATAAAGGATTTACCGCGGTCAAGCATCAGCGCGAGGTCGGCACCGGTTACTTTGACGCGGTGACGACGACCATTGAGCGCGAATCATCGACGGCGGCGCTCAAGGGGTCGACCGAAGACGATCAGTTCTTTGAGCGGAACGCGAATAAGCAAGCCGCGTGACGCGTAACAATTAAACTGGCAGCAAATGGCTGCTGCGTTGTTCGATGTTTTTGGAACGCTGCTCGACGTTTATTCGGTGACGCGCCGCGCCGAAGAAATGTTTGCGGGCCAAGGCGAACAGCTTGCTCGGCTCTGGCGCGAAAAGCAGATCGAATATTCGCGGCTGCGCACGATGTCGAGCCGCTACGTTAGCTTCTCCGAAATCACACGCGACGCGCTCGAGTACTCGTTGCAAGCGCTGAAGCTAAGCGCTGGGCCGAGCGACGTAGCGCGCCTGGCCGATGAATACAAGCGTCTCGCACCGTTTGCCGACGTCGCACCCGCGCTGGTCAAGCTGCAGGAGGCCGGGGTCCGACTCGGCGTGCTTTCCAACGGCGACTCCGAGATGCTCGAGACTGCGCTCGTCAATTCCGGCTTGCATCGGTACATCGATCTAGTGCTTTCGGCCGATCAGGTGCGTGCGTTCAAGACATCGCCATTGGTGTATGCCTTGGGGCCGCGCGCGCTAAAGCTGCAGCCGCATCAAATTACCTTTGTTTCAAGCAATTGCTGGGATGCATGCGGCGCAGCTTGGTATGGCTACACGAGCTTCTGGGTCAATCGTGCCGATGCCGTGGTTGAGCGGCTGGGTGTGAAGCTCAACGGCATCGGTACGAGCCTGACCGATGCCGCCGAGTTCGTATTGCAAGAGATTCATCAAGGGAAGGAACTGTCGACATGATTGAGATTGAGGACGTTTCGATTAACGCCCCGATGCAAGCGGGTTTCGAGCGCGTCCTGACGACCGAAGCGCTGGAACTGGTCGCGAAGCTGCATCGTCAGTTCGAACCTCGTCGGCAGGCACTTTTGGCCAAGCGTGTCGAGCGCGCCAAGCGGCTCGACGCGGGTGAGCGGCCGGGGTTTCTTAACGAGACCAAGCATGTTCGCGAAGGCAACTGGACGATTGCGCCGTTGCCCGCCGATTTGCAATGCCGGCGCGTCGAAATCACCGGCCCGGTCGAGCGCAAGATGATCATCAATGCGCTGAACTCGGGGGCTGATGCGTACATGACGGACTTCGAGGACAGCCACACGCCGAGCTGGGATAACCAGATCACTGGTCAGATCAACCTGATGCAGGCGATCCGCCGCAGCATATCGCTGGAGCAGGGTGGCAAGACCTATTCGCTGAATGAAAAGGTGGCAGTCCTGATTATGCGTCCCCGCGGCTGGCACCTCGATGAGAAGCACTTGCTGGTCGATGGCGAGCGTGTGTCAGGCGCAATCTTCGACTTTGCGCTTTACATGTTTCATAACGCGAAGGAGTTGATCGCGCGCGGCAGCGGCCCGTATTTCTACCTGCCGAAGCTGGAGTCGCACCTTGAGGCGCGGCTTTGGAACGACGTCTTTGTCGCTACGCAAAAGGAACTCGGCATCGCGCAAGGTACTGTCAAAGCCACCGTACTGATCGAGACGATCCTCGCAGCGTTCGAAATGGACGAGATCCTGTATGAACTGCGCGAGCATTCGGCGGGACTGAACGCGGGTCGCTGGGATTACATCTTTTCGTGCATCAAGAAATTCAAGGTCGATAAGAACTTCGTGCTCGCTGATCGCGCGAAGGTGACGATGACAGCGCCGTTCATGCGCGCGTACGCGCTGCTGCTGCTCAAAACCTGCCATAAGCGCAACGCACCGGCGATCGGCGGCATGAGCGCTCTGATTCCGATCAAGAACGATCCGGAGAGAAACGAAGCGGCGATGGCAGGCGTGCGCTCCGACAAGCGACGCGATGCGACCGACGGCTACGACGGCGGTTGGGTCGCGCATCCTGGCCTGGTGTCGATTGCAATGGAGGAATTCGTCAACGTCCTGGGCGATCGCGCCAATCAGATTGACAAGAAGCGCGACGACGTCAGAGTCGACGCCGCAGATCTGCTGAACTTCGCGCCTGAAGCGCCGATTACCGAAGCAGGGCTACGGATGAATATCAACGTCGGTATTCACTACGTAGGCTCATGGCTGGCCGGCAATGGCTGCGTGCCGATACACAACTTGATGGAAGATGCGGCCACCGCGGAGATCAGCCGCTGGCAGGTATGGCAGTGGATTCGATCTCCCAAGGGGGTGCTTGACGACGGGCGCAAGGTGACCGCGGACCTGGTTCGCGCGCTGATCCCGGAGGAGCTCGCAAAGATCAAGGCCGTGGTTGGACCCGACTCACCCACTTATGACTACTCCGCGCGAATCTTTGAAAAGATGAGTACGCAGCCGGACTTCGCCGAATTCCTGACGTTGCCGCTGTACGAAGAGATCGAGTAGCCGCTAGCGCTGTCGCCGCTTTCGATAGAGCACATGTCGCCGCAACGCGTGCCCTTCGGGCACCCGGGGATGATCGAAATCTCCACCAAGATCGCGCTGCATGCCGATGCGCTCCATCACGCGGCGCGAGCGCTGGTTGCCCACGGCGGTAAAGGAAACGATCTCGCGCAGTTGTAGCGTCTTGAAACCGTAGTCGAGCGCGAGTTGCGCCGCTTCGGTGGCATAGCCGTGTCCCCAGAATTGCGGTCTGAATCGCCATCCGACTTCCACGCACGGAGTAAACGGCGTTTCGTACGGAGGGCTGCTTAAGCCCGTAAAGCCCGCACATTCGCCGTTGATGTCGACACACCACCAGCCCCAACCTCGCTCCTCGATCACGGCTCGCATTCGAGCAAGCAGCGAATCCGATTCTCCGCGAGAAAGCGGTGCGACGAAGAACTCCATCACGCGCGGATCGGCATTCATCGCAGCGAAGGCATCTGTATCGCGGTCCTGCCAGGGGCGCAACACAACTCGCTGACCAACCAACGTCGCCTGCTCCATCGTATCCACCTGTCGTTGATGCGATTGAAGCACGTACGAAGCAGGCAGAGAAATGACCAGCGTTAAGCTATCGGCCATGAACGCTTCCGACGCACCCGCCGAGCTCCACGTCGTCTTTCAGATTCAGCGCGCTGCGTACGACGCAGCGCCGTTTGCCGAATGGGACGAACGCCGCAACCGCCTCGAGCGGCTGCTTCGCTTGCTCGCAGAAAATGAAGCGGCGATCGAAGCCGCGATCGACTCAGACTTCGGCGGACGGCCGCACATCGAGACCCAGTTCGCCGAGATTTTTCCCAGCATTTCCGACATCCGCGGCGCAATCAAGCACGGCAAGAGTTGGATGAAGCCGCGCAGCGCGGGTGTATCAAAGTGGTTCTTGCCGGCGCGCGCACAGGTTGTCCCGCGGCCCCTCGGCGTGGTGGGCATCATCGTCCCGTGGAACTACCCGCTGTTTCTGGCGGTAAGCCCGCTCGTGGCGGCATTGGTGGCGGGTAATCGCGCGATGCTGAAGATGTCCGAATTTACGCCGGCGTTCTCCGAACTCTTTCGGCAATTGGTCGACTCGTCGTTCCGGCCAAATGAAGTCGCGGTGATCACCGGCGGGACTGACATCGCTGCGCAATTCTCGGCGCTGCCATTCGATCACCTGTTGTTTACCGGCTCGACCGTGGTTGGCCGCAAGGTGATGGAGGCCGCATCGCAAAACTTGACACCGGTCACTCTTGAGCTGGGCGGCAAGTCGCCGACGGTCATTGCGCCGGGCTATCCGATCGAGCATGCCGTGCAGCGGGTGCTGGCCGGCAAACTGCTGAATGCCGGCCAAACGTGCATCGCGCCTGACTATGCGCTGGTACCGCGCTCCGAGTTGGCGGCCTTCGTTGAATCGGCTAAGGCGACAGGCAGGCAGCATGTTTCCCACCGGGGTCGATGACGCCGACTATTGCAGCATCGTTAACGTGCGGCAGTACGAACGGCTCCTTGGCTACCTCGACCAGGCACGCGGCAGCGGCGCCGAAGTCGTGCCGCTGTTCGATGGTGTGCAACGCGACGATCGCGCACATCGACTGGCGCCAGCGATCGTGGTCGATCCACCGCAGGAGCTTGCCATCATGCGCAACGAAATCTTCGGCCCGTTGCTACCGGTGATTCCATACGACGAGGTGAAGGACGCGATCGCGTTTATCAATTCGCAGCCGCGCGCACTGGCGATGTACTGGTTCGACAATGATCGCCGGCGCGCCGATTCGGCGTTGAAGAGCACGCACGCCGGCGGCGTGTGCATCAACGAAACATTGATGCACGTGGCGCAGGAGGACTTGCCGTTTGGCGGCATCGGACCGTCCGGAATGGGCCATTATCACGGCCGCTGGGGCTTCGACACTTTTAGCAAGCTAACACCGGTGTTTCGCCAGGCACGGTTCAACGGCATGAAGCTGTTCCTGCCGCCATATGGGCCGCACGTGACAAAGATGTTGCGATTGATGAAGCGGTTTTAGCGGGAAGAGGCACGCGGTTTGCCGCATGCCAGGGCCGAAAGACCCGCTAGGAGAACACGATGAAAACCGTTCAAAGGATCACCCCATGCCTGTGGTTTGATTCTGAAGCCGAAGAGGCAGCCGAGTTCTATACCTCCATTTTCAAGAATTCAAGAATCGTAAGAATTTCTCGGTACGGAGAGGCTGGGCGGGAGATTCACGGAAAACCGCCGGGATCGGCGATGGTCGTGGCGTTCGAGCTCGATGGGCAGAGGTTTACTGCGCTCAACGGCGGCCCGATATTCAAATTCAGCGAGGCGATATCGTTCCAGGTCAATTGCGAGACACAGGAAGACGTCGATTACTACTGGAACAAGCTATCCGAGGGTGGGGATAAGAATGCGCAGCAGTGCGGGTGGCTCAAGGACAAGTATGGCGCGTCGTGGCAGATCGTTCCGACCGTCTTGCCCGAGTTGGTCGGCGATCCCGATTCCGAAAAATCTCAAAGAGCCATGGAAGCAATGCTCAAAATGAAGAAGCTCGACATCGCCGAGCTGGAGCGAGCGTACTCTGGAGAGCCCTCAAAGCGTCAGAAGGCTGGCGCTGTCGCGTAGGGGGCAAATCAAGTCTTAGTTGCGGCCTTGATCCCGCGACCCGTCGCGTCCGGCGATCACCTCGTCTGGACGCGTGTTGATGTTGGCGAATGCCTCTACATCGTCGAAGTCGACATGCACCGCATGCAACGATGTGAGCCAACGGTGCATCGCGCGCTCGCCTGAGGCTATCGAGCTTGCGAGCGAGTTAGCGGTGCTGCTTTTTACGACCGCGAATACGGGCTGCAATGCGCCCGCAACACGCGCGCACGACGCCACCGCTTCGGCTTCAATGGCAGCCCACGCAAGACGCTGCACCAGATCACGCGGAAAACGCGGCGCGTCGCATGGAACGATAGCGAGCCAATCCGTCTGCGCGCGCTGAATACCGCAGAGAACGCCGATCAGTGGGCCTGAGAATTCGAGCGACATGCCGGCATCCGCATCGGTGACAACATCAGCAAGCGCGGCGTACCGGTCGATGTTGCGGTTGGCCGAGATCAGTATGGAGCGCACCTGCGGCGCAAGCCGCTCGACGGCATACGAGATCAGCGGCCGGTCACGATAGACGACCCAGCCTTTGTCGGCGCCGCCCATGCGTTCGCCGCGGCCGCCGGCCAGAATCAGGCCGGTGATGTGTTGCCGTTCAAAGGCCATTGAGCGGCGTCAGCCGCCGATGTACGACATCTCGACCTTCGGCATCTTGGCGGTCGCCTCGGTGCGCAGCTCGGAGTACCGGTCGCTGCGTGCGCTCCAGATGGCGCCAATCGCCGCTTCGAGTTGTTGATCGGTTGACGGCGCGTGCTGCTGATCGCCGCGCAGCAGCGAGCGCAAGTCGTAGCCGTGACTGGCGAACAGGCACAGGTAAAGCTTGCCCTCGGTCGACAGGCGCGCACGCGTGCAATCGCGGCAAAACGCCTGCGAAACGCTGGAGATCACGCCGATCTCGCCTTGTCCGTCGCGATAGCGCCAGCGTTCGGCAACTTCGCCGGCGTAGTTGGCATCGATCGGCTCGAGCGGAAATGCTTCTGCGATCCGCTCGACAACTTCGGCGGACGGCACGACTTCGTCTAACCGCCAGCCGTTGGACGTGCCCACATCCATGTACTCGATGAATCGCACGATGTGGCCGGTGCCGCGAAAGTGTCGCGCCATCGCTGCGATCTCGCGCTCGTTGACGCCGCGTTTGACGACCATGTTGATCTTGATTGGCGTTAAGCCTGCGGCGGCGGCTGCATTGATGCCTTCCAGAACATCGCGTACCGGAAAGTCGACATCGTTCATCTGCCTGAATGTGGCATCGTCGAGCCCGTCAAGCGAGACGGTAATCCGCTTCAAACCGGCGTCCGCGAGCTGCTGCGCCTTGCGTGCAAGTACTGAACCGTTGGTCGTCAACGCGATGTCAAGATCTTTACCGTCGCGAGTTCTCAGCTGCGACAGCATCGCGACCAGCTTGTGCAGATCCTTACGCAGCAAGGGCTCGCCGCCGGTCAGTCGGATTTTCTCCACGCCGTGTGCGATGAACGCCTGTGCGAGCTGCGTGATTTCCTCGAAGGTCAGCAGATCGGCATGGCGCAGGAATTGATAGTCGGCATCGAACACCTCCTTCGGCATGCAGTACGTGCAGCGAAAGTTGCAGCGATCGGTCACCGAAACGCGCAGGTCTCGCAGTGTCCGTCCGAGCCGGTCGGTGACTTGACCTGTCTGCTGGTTCGACTGGCTGGCAATCGCTTGACGCGGCGGCAGAGCCACGCGCGAGTCGACCAGCGGGATCACACGCGCCGTCATGGGACGATGTTACTGCTCGCCACTGGCATTGTGCCGCACTGGCTAAACGCTCGCGCGCTCTGTGGCGCGTTGGCGTGTTTCAATCTGCTGCAACGGAGCATCGTCGAGCGGCGGTAGCACAGGACGCTCTCGCGGCGTATGCACGGTCGTCGGTTCCGCTGCCATTTTCGCCTGCGTTGCGGCGTGCTTGTCGGCCGCAGTCTGTACCAGCGTTAGCCCAGCGCCTTGCAGCACCGGTTCCAGCTCATCGATCGGTAGCGGTGCCGGCTGAACCACTGGCAAGGCGATGATCGTCGGCGCGCTGACTACCGGCGGCACGCGCACGGCGGTGATATGGCTTACAACCAGGGCTTCCCGCTCTGGCTCGCTCGGTGGCGCAACTTCGACCGGGATCAGCGGCGCCTCATTGATCGCCGCGCCAACCGTCGCGCTAGTCGTTGCGCGCTCGCCAGTTTCCACCTCATCGACATCGGTTACGGCCGCGCCGCCGTTGCCGAAGAGCGGCGCCGTTTCGCCGCACCGTCAGCGCCGCGTCCGCCGCGCCCACGCCGCCGTCTCCTTCTGCGGCCACGCGGATCCTCCTGTCCTTCAGTTCGCTGCGCGTCGGCTGCCACTGTGTCCGCGGTGACCAGTGAGCCAATCGATGGCGAAGGACCGATATCCTCGGGCATCGTCAATCGCTCGACCGGCTCCGCAACGGCCTGTTTGCTTTTCTCCGGACGGGGACGAGGTCTGCGCTTCTCAGCCGTTTCTTCCACCGCGCGCACTTCCGGCTGCGTCACTTGGGACGCGCGCCCTTGCCGTCGGCCTTCGGCGCTGCGGCTGCTGGACGGGGTTCGGCGCGGCGTTTTGCCTCGTGCTCGCCAGCGCGCGCTTCGCCTTCCCGCTTGCTATCGCGACGATCGCCGCGCTTGCCATCGCGCCGGTGATCGCGGCGACCGTCGCGATCACCGCGGCCACGGTGACGCTCGCCTCGACCGTGGTCACGCGCGCCTGTCTTCTCTCGCACTGCCGCCGCAGGCACCACGATCGGCGCCGGCTCCGCGGCATCGCTGCCGGTGAAGAATGCGACGATGCGATCCCATAGCCCGCCCTTGGCGGCTTGTGCGGGGGCGTGTGCCGGCAATGAGGCCGCGGCCTGCGTCGGCACCACCGGCGCCGGCGTCTCGGGCACGATCCCTTTGACTACGGCCTCCTGCCGCGCGCGTGCGCGCTCATCGTCAACCTTGCCGCCGAATTTGCCCCCTACATACGGTGTGTCCGTGCTCGGTGCGAGTTCTGCCGCGCGCTCGAAGCTGGCCTTCGCCACGTCGAGCCGCGCATCGTCATGGCGCAGGCGCTCGATGTGGTAGTGCGGCGTTTCCAGAAACTTGTTCGGGATCAGCACGACGGACAGGCGCAACCGCGCTTCGATCTTCGCGATGTCGGCGCGTTTCTCATTGAGCAGATAGCTGGCGACCTCGACGGGCACCTGCGCGTGGACCGCGGCAGTGCCTTCCTTCATCGCCTCTTCCTGCAGGATGCGCAGGATGTGCAGCGCCGAACTCTCGGTATCTCGGATCACGCCGACGCCGTTGCAGCGCGGACACGTAACATGGCTGCCTTCATTCAGCGCCGGTCGAATGCGTTGGCGCGACAACTCCATCAGGCCGAAGCGCGAGATCTTGCCCATCTGCACCCGAGCACGGTCGTAGTGCAGCGCGTCTTTCAGACGGTTCTCGACCTGGCGCTGGTTCTTCAGATCCTCCATGTCGATGAAGTCGATGACGATCAACCCACCCAAGTCGCGCAGCCGTAGCTGCCGCGCGACCTCGTCGGCCGCTTCCATATTCGTGCGCATCGCAGTTTCTTCGATATCCGAGCCCTTGGTGGCACGCGCCGAGTTCACATCGACAGAGACCAACGCTTCGGTGTGATCGACCACGATCGAGCCGCCCGAAGGCAGCGGCACCTGGCGCGAGTAGGCGGTCTCGATCTGGTGCTCGATCTGAAAACGCGAAAACAGCGGCACGTCATCCTTGTAGCGCTTCACCCGCTGCAGGTTGTCGGGCATCACGTGCGCCATGAATTGCCGCGCCTGCTCGTAGATGTCGTCGGTGTCGACCAGGATTTCGCCGATCTCGGGATGGAAGTAATCGCGGATCGCACGGATCACCAGATTCGATTCCTCGACGATCAGAAACGGAGGTGGATTCGCGCGCTTCAGCCGCTGGCCGTCAGGCCCGCTGCTGCTATCGACATACGTGGTTATCTTTTTGTCCGGCTGCTCCGGATCGTTGACAGTCAGTTCGAACTGCGGCCGCGCTGCACCCTCGATCGCGTGCCACAACTTCATCAGGTAGTTCAGATCCCACTGCAGTTCTTCGACGGCGCGGCCGATTCCTGCGGTGCGCGCAATGATCGACATGCCCGATGGCAGGTCGAGCTGGTCCATCGTCTCGCGCAACTCCTGGCGGTCTTCGCCTTCGATGCGGCGCGACACGCCACCGCCGCGCGGGTTGTTCGGCATCAGCACCAGATAGCGCCCGGCCAGCGAGACGAAGGTCGTCAGCGCGGCACCCTTGTTGCCGCGCTCTTCCTTCTCGATCTGGACGATCAGCTCCTGGCCCTCTTTCAGCGCATCCTGGATGCGCGCACTGCGGACATCGACGCCATCTCGGAAATAGATTTTCGATACTTCCTTGAACGGCAGAAAACCGTGGCGCTCTTCACCGTAATCGACGAAGCAGGCTTCTAGGCTGGGCTCGACGCGGGTAACGACGCCCTTGTAGATGTTGGACTTGCGCTGTTCGCGCCCCGCGGTTTCGATATCGATGTCGACCAGCCTCTGGCCGTCGACGATCGCCACGCGCAGCTCTTCTGCATGCGTGGCATTGAACAACATGCGTTTCATTAGCACTCCCTGCGCCTTCGTACGGGCGCTGTCGTGCTGAAACGAAGCGGACGGGAAACTCGAGTTTCAGGTTTCCTGAACGGAGCGCGCCTGTGCCGCAGGTTCGCGGTGGGACAGGGTGCAGCGTGCGATCGGATCTCCGCGCGCAGTCACGCACCGGCCGGCGCTGCAGGGCGCGGCTGGGAATTTTTCTCGTGAAGGGGCGGATCGCATGGAGCTCTGTGCAGAATGTCTGGTCTCGTTAGTCTCGCTAGCCTGTTAACCCCGAACGAATCGTTTCAGCGAGCCCCGCATATCGCGCGGCTCGGGTGCAGTCGCCGCGAAACGCCGCGCGACCGCGAATTCAGGAGGTGGCAACCACCGCCTCCACATGCCGCGGACGCCTAAGCGCCGGCGGGCCTGTGCGGAAATGAGCAAAGCTACAATCTCCGCGCTGCGGGTTCTTAAAAGCCTTGGCTTGTAACGTCCCGACGGCGCGAGTATAGGCAAGATGGGCACTGCGCGTAAAACACGAAAAGGGACGGTTGACGAGCAGGCCGGCGAACTGGCCGGATGGGAGTCAGAAGTTCCGCGCGCCGACCGTGCCTCATATCGAACCATTGGCCCCGATTACGAGGGACAACGCCTCGACAACTATCTGATCCGCATCGCCAAGGGCGTGCCCAAAAGCCATGTGTATCGGATCGTGCGTCAGGGCGAGGTCAGGGTGAACAAGGGCAGGGTAGCGGCCGATTACCGGCTGGTGGCAGGCGATCAGGTCCGGATTCCGCCCTTGCGGCTCGCAGAGCGGGCGCCCGCTCGGTTGGTGGCGGTGCCGCTGCCCGCGATGCCGCCGGTTCTGTTTGAAGATGAACATCTGATCGCGATCGACAAGCCCGCTGGTCTGGCTGCGCACGGCGGCAGCGGCATCGCGCACGGATTGATCGAACGTGTGCGTGCGGCGCGGCCGAATCAGCCGTTTCTCGAGCTGGTGCATCGGCTCGATCGCGAAACATCGGGCATTCTGCTGCTCGCCAAATCGCGTCGCGCGTTACTCGAGCTGCACGACGATCTGCGCGAGGGCCGCGTCGAAAAGCGTTACACGGCGCTGGTCAAGGGCGATTGGGTCAACGATCGGCAGCACGTCCGATTGCCGCTTACCAAGTACGTCAATCGGCATGGTGAGCGCAGGGTCAGTGTGGACGCCGACGGCATGGCGTCACACACGGTATTCAGCCTGAACAAACGCTACGGCGACTTCTCGCTGCTCGAAGCCGATCTCAGGACCGGGCGCACGCATCAGATTCGTGTGCACCTGGCGCATCTCGGATTTCCGATCGTTGGCGACGACAAGTATGGCGACTTCGAGCTGAACAAGCGGGTGGCGCGCGGCGCTGATGCATCGCGGCGCCTGGCACGCATGTTCCTGCACGCGGGCGCGACGCGCTTCAAGCACCCGGTGACCAGCCGACCGATGGCTCTCGAGGCGCCGTTGCCGAGCGAGTGTTCGGAGTTTCTCAGAGGTCTTGCTGCAAGGCCCGATGCGCCACTTTGATCTGATCGTGTTCGATTGGGACGGCACGATCGTCGATTCGACGGCGACGATTGCGGCATGCATTCGCAGCGCCGCCGCCGATCTCAAGCTTGCAGTGCCGACGATTGAACAGGCGCGCCATGTGATCGGATTGGGCCTACTCGATGCTCTGGCGCATGCGGTGCCTGGTCTGGCGCTGGATCGCGCTGAGGAATTTTCCGCGCGCTACCGGCATCATTACCTGGCATGCGAGTCCGAGATCGTGCTGTTCGACGGAATGCGCGCATTACTCAGTGATCTTGATTCACGTGGAGTGCCGCTGGCAGTGGCGACCGGAAAGGGCCGGCGCGGATTGGCGCGCGCTTTCGAGTCGAGCGGGTTGGGGCGATTCTTTGCATCGTCGCGTTGCGCAGACGAGTCGCAGTCGAAGCCGCATCCGGCGATGTTGCTCGAACTTGCCGATGAGCTCGACGTGCAGCCCGAGAGGATGTTGATGATCGGCGACACGTCGCACGATCTGCAGATGGCGGCGGCCGCCGGTGTCAACGGCGTCGGCGTGACCTACGGCGCGCACTTGCATGCACACCTCGTGCAATATGCGCCGCTTGCGTTGATCGGTTCCGTGGCGGAGCTTTCTGCGTGGCTGACGGAAAATGTGTTCGTCCCCGGTCGCTTCGCGCCCGCCTCCCGCGGGGGCTCGCGATGAGCTTGGGGCGGCCCGGCGCTCCTCGTGAAGCGTTAATCGACATCTGCGCGTCAACCGCGCTCCTCAATGGCGGCCGTGGCGTTCGTTTCGAAGTCGACGTCGGCGGACGCAATGTGCCTGCGTTTGCGATTCGCTATGGCGGCCGCGCGTTTGCCTACCTGAATCGCTGCGCACACGTCGCGATGGAACTCGACTGGCAGTCGGGATCGTTCTTCGACATCGATGCCGAGCACCTGCTGTGCTCGACGCACGGCGCGCTCTACGATCCAGCCACCGGCGCGTGCCGTGGCGGTGCCTGCACCGGATACGGCGGACTGCGCGCGTTGAAGGTCGTCGAGCGCGAAGGGCGCGTGCTGTGGCAGCCCGACGGCTATGCCGAGCCGCCTACCTACTAGACGGACTAGGACGCAAGCAGGCAAAAGACGGCCGGCCGCTTCGCTAACGACGGCAGCGCATCGGGCGGCGATTTTTGCCATTCGCCGACGGTGCGCTGACACACGGATTCGCCGTCGCCGGTGAGATCGACCGCTACCGCGAGCCGCGTCGCCGGCTCACACTGCTGCAGCAATGCATCGAACAACGCGGTGTTTCGATATGGCGTCTCGATAAAAATCTGCGTCTCGCCGGTCTTCGATTCGCGTTCGATCTGGCGGATGGCCGCCGTGCGCGCATCGGAAGCAATTGGCAGGTAGCCGTGAAAGCGGAAACGTTGTCCGTTTAGACCCGACGCCATCAGCGCCAGGACGATCGACGATGGGCCGACCAGCGGCTGCACGTTCCATCCGTTGCGATGAGCCGCGGCGACCAGCGTCGCACCGGGGTCGGCAATCGCCGGACAGCCTGCCTCGGACACCAGCGCCATATCGGCGCCGTCCTGCAGCGGCGCTAACCATTGCGCGATATGTGTATCGCGTGGCGCGTGACCGATTTCGACGATCGACAGTTGCCGCAACGGTACCGGATGTCCGAGCTGCTTCAAGAATGCACGCGCCGATTTCGCGTCTTCAGCCAGAAAATGTTTGACATCGCGCGCAATCCGGATGACATCAGCCGGCAACGCGGCGCCAAGTGTTGCGGTTGAGATCGGTGACGGCAGCAGATAAAGCGTGCCGCTCATTGGCGCTCGAGCACGTTGATGCCAGCGGCCGAAAGCATCGATGTCAGGCGAATCAATGGCAGACCGATCAGAGCAGTCGGGTCGTCCGATTCAACCCGCTCGATCAGCGCGATGCCGAGCGACTCGATTTTCGCCGCGCCCGCGCAGTCGTAAGGCTGATCGGCGCGCAAGTACGCGTCGAGGTCTGCGCGCGGCAGGCTGCGGAATTCCACCGTCGTCGGCAGACAGTCGATCTGCAACTGATCGACGCGCGGGCCAATCACCGCCACGGCCGTATTGAAGACCACTGTGTTGCCTTGCAGCGATTGCAGTTGGAGCAGAGCGGCATCGTGCGTATCGGGCTTGCCGAGCACGGTTCCGTCCAAGTCGGCTGTTTGATCTGAACCGATCACGACCGCGCCCGGAAAGCGCGCAGCGACGTTCGATGCCTTGGCACGCGCCAATCGCAGCGCGGTGTCACGCGGGCTCTCGGAGTTCAGCGCAGCTTCATCAACTTGCGGTGCGTGCACCTCGAATGGAAGGCGCAACCGCTCGAGCAGTTCACGCCGATAGCGCGAAGTCGATGCGAGTACGATCAGCGGACGAGCCATCGAATCAGTGTAGCGGCGCTGCGTAATTCTCCAATGCCCCTCGAAACACAGGTCGACAGCTTTGAGCTCGCGCGCTCACACCGCCGGCTCGAGGGCGAGATTGCGGTCGCGCGCTTGAGACGCCTCGCGGAATCGTTGGCGGCGACCGACGGCGTGCTGCACTACCGAATCGACGGCATCGTCGACGACAGCGGCCATCCCGGCGCCGACCTGCATTTGAAGGGCCAGCTGCGACTGGTTTGCCAGCGCTGCAACGCGTTGCTTGATTTCGATCTCGATCGCACGACGCGCTTTCGATTTGTCGCCAGCGAGGAAGAGCTCAACTCGCTACCGATCGAAGACACCGAAGTCGATGCCGTGGTCGGCTCGCGCACGATGAACATCCTTGACTGGATCGAAGACGAGGCGATCCTTTCATTACCGCTGGTGCCGCGCCATGATGAGTGTTCACCGCCGCTGACTACCGGGAGCGATTCGAGTGCGGCCGCGGCGCCGAATCCGTTCGCAGTGCTCGCTGCTCTGCGAAACGGCGGAGGCGGCAGCGAGCCGCGCGGCTGAATCTCATGCGGCCGACTTAGGAATGGATTTTCTCGACAACGCTCGGGTACAATCGCCGCCTTTTCGCGGGGTTAGTCATGGCTGTCCAGCAAAACAAGAAGTCATCGTCAAAGCGTGGGATGCATCGCGCGCACGACTTTCTGACGAATCCGCCAACGGCGATCGAGCCGACAACCGGCGAGGTCCATCGTCGTCATCACATCAGCCCCACCGGTTTCTACCGCGGCAAGAAGGTTCTTCAAACCAAGAGCGACGAGTAAGTCGCGCCCGGCCCGAATCCGGTTTGCACGATTCGCTGTGACGACGCGAATCGCCGTTGATTGCATGGGCGGTGACCATGGTTGCCGGGTCACGGTGCCGGCGTCGCTCGCCTTTCTCGAGCATCAGGCTGACGCTCATCTGCTACTGGTGGGCCGACAATCTGAGATCGACACAGCACTGAACGGTAAACGTCCTGAACGAGTCGAGCTGGTGCATGCCGACGAAGTCATCGAGATGGACGATGCGCCGGCGATCGCGATGCGCAGCAAGCGCAACTCCTCGATGCGAGTCGCGATTAACCTGGTCAAGGAAGGCCGTGCCGACGTCTGCGTGAGTGCGGGCAATACCGGCGCGCTGATGGCTATCGCGCGCCTTGTATTGAAAACACTCGACGGCATCGATCGTCCGGCGATTGCGGCAGAGCTACCGAATCAGAAGGGCGGCGTCACGACAGTGCTCGATCTGGGCGCCAACGTGGACTGCGGCCCCGAACACCTGGTGCAATTCGCGGTGCTGGGCAGCGCCCTGGTGGCTGCGGTCGAAGAAATCGATCGTCCGACTGTCGGATTGCTGAACATCGGCGAAGAATTGATCAAGGGCAATGAAGTAGTTAAGCAGGCCGCCGAACTGTTGCGTGCGAGCCCGCTCAATTTCGTCGGCAACGTCGAAGGTAATGATATTTACAAGGGTACAACTGACGTTGTCGTTTGCGATGGGTTCGTCGGCAACGTGGCGCTGAAGACCTCCGAGGGGTTGGCGTTGATGCTCGCTGGATTTGTGCGCGAGGAATTCACGCGCGGACCGTTGTCGCGTCTGCAAGCACTGGCCGCGTTGCCGGTGCTAAACCGATTCAAGAGGAGGGTAGACGCGCGGCGGCATAACGGTGCCAGCCTGCTTGGATTGCGTGGGCTGGTGATCAAGAGCCACGGTTCGGCCGACGCAGTGGCGTTTGAAAGCGCCCTTAAGCGAGGCTTCGAGGAGGCGCGGCATCACGTGCTCGACCGCACCGTCGCAGAGATGCGGCCGTTTGTGGCGCAACTGGCGCAACTGGAGCAAGCAAGCCGCGGCATTCAACCCGCAGCAGCCGGCGCATGACGCGCGTTTACTCGCGCATTACGGGCACCGGTTCAGCGCTCCCGGGCAAAGCCGTATCCAATGACGAACTGGCGCGCGACCTGGCCAAGCGCGGTGTCGAAACGTCTGACGAGTGGATCGTTGCGCGCACCGGCATTCGGCAGCGCTATCTCGCCGAGCCTGGCGTCACGACGGCAGATCTGGGAACTGCTGCTGCGAAAGCGGCGCTGCAAGCGGCAGGGCGCACTGGCAAGGATATCGATCTGATCGTCGTCGCAACGTCGACTCCCGATCAGATATTCCCGAGCACAGCGTGCCTGCTGCAGACGGAGCTCGACGCTGATGGCTCGACCGCGTTTGACGTACAGGCGGTGTGCAGCGGCTTTGTATACGGACTGGTGATTGCCGATGCGATGATTCGCGGCGGGATCAATCGGCGCGCGCTCGTCATCGGCGCCGAGGTGTTTTCGCGCATTCTGGACTGGAACGACCGCACTACGTGCGTGCTCTTTGGCGATGGAGCGGGTGCAGTAATCCTCGAGGCATCGAGCGAGCCCGGAATACTGGCGTCCGAGTTAAAGGCCGACGGGTCGCAAGCGGGTGTGCTGTGCACGGCGGGCCGCGTAGCGCAGGGCAAGGTCGAAGGCCATCCCTATCTGACGATGGATGGCCCGACGGTGTTCAAACTCGCGGTCAATGTGCTCGGGACGTCCGCGCTCAATGTGCTCAAGGACGCCGGTCTCGAAGCTTCGCAGCTCGATTGGCTGATTCCGCATCAAGCCAACGTGCGAATTCTCAATGCCATCGCCAAGCGGCTCGACGTGCCGGAGGAAAAATTGGTTTCTACCGTCGATCTTCATGGCAATACGTCGGCGGCTTCGGTGCCGTTGGCGCTCGATGTAGCAGTGCGCGATGGCCGCATCAACAGTGGGCAGCACGTAATGCTGCAAGGCGTCGGCGGCGGTTTTACGTGGGGCTCGGTACTGCTTCGCTGGTGAAATGAAGATCGCGTTTGTGTTTCCCGGTCAAGGCTCGCAGGCAGTCGGCATGCTCGATTCGTTTCGTGACAATGCTGCGGTTCAATCGATCGTCACTCGAGCTTCCAGCGCACTCGGACAGGATATCGGCACGTTGATCGAGCAGGGTCCCGCCGAACAATTGAATCTCACGATCAATACGCAGCCGGCACTGTTGACCGCAAGCTATGCGATCTATGCAGCGTGGCGCGCGGCATCCGGGGTCGAGCCCGGCGTCGTCGCGGGACATAGCCTTGGCGAATACACAGCGCTCGTCGTTGCAGGTGCGCTCGAACTGGAAGACGCGGTGCGGCTGGTTCGCTTTCGAGCACAGGCGATGCAGGACGCAGTTCCGGTGGGCGCAGGCTCGATGGCGGCGATCCTTGGCTTGTCGGATGAGCTGGTGCGACAGGCGTGTAATGAGGCGTCGCAAGGCGAAGTCGTCGAACCGGTCAATTTCAATGCGCCGTTGCAGGTCGTGATTGCCGGGCATCGTCAAGCGGTCGAGCGTGCGTGCGATGCCGCAAAGCGCCTCGGTGCCAAACGTGCGGTAGCGCTTGCCGTCTCCGCGCCCTTTCACTCCTCGTTACTGCAACCCGCGAGCGATCGTCTACGCGAGCGTCTTGCGCAGGCGGCGGTGGGCAAACCGCGCATCGATCTGATCAACAACGTCGATGTGGCGATCGAGTCGGACCCGTCGCGCATTGTCGACGCGCTGGCGCGCCAGGCCGCCAGTCCCGTACGTTGGGCCGACACGATTCGAAAGATGTGCGACGACGGCGTTACGCATGTTGTCGAATGCGGGCCGGGACGAGTGTTATCCGGTCTGACGAAGCGCATCGAGCCGAGCCTCGAAAGCCTGGCGATTAACGACGCGGCAACGCTCGCTGACGCGTTGTCCACGCTCGGCCGATGAGCGTGTTTGAGGCTAACTGCTTGCAAGACGAAGTTGCGCTGGTCACCGGCGCTTCACGTGGCATCGGCCGTGCCATTGCCGAGCACCTTGCGCGGGCGGGTGCAACAGTCATCGGCACTGCAACGTCAGCCGGTGGCGCCGATCAGATATCGCAGCGCCTGACGGAGATTGGCGCACGCGGTCGAGGTGCTCCACTCGACGTGCGCGATGTGGCGGCGTGCGATGCTTTGATCGAAGCGATCAGTAATGAGAACGGCCGGTTATCGATCCTGGTGAATAACGCCGGCATCACACGCGACACGCTGGCGATGCGCATGAAGGACGATGACTGGTCAGCGGTGATCGATACGAATCTGTCCGCGGTTTTCCGGCTCTCGCGTGCGGTGTTGCGCGGCATGATGAAGGCGCGGCACGGCCGCATCATCAACATCACGTCGGTCGTTGGCGCAAGCGGCAATGCGGGCCAGGCCAATTATGCTGCCGCCAAGGCCGGCGTTGCAGGAATGACGCGTGCGCTGGCGCGTGAACTGGGCAGCCGCGACATTACCGTCAACTGCATCGCACCGGGCTTCATCGACACCGACATGACGCGCCAACTTACCGACGAGCAGGCTCGAGCGTTACTTGCGCAGATTCCGCTCGGCCGCCTGGGTAGTGTGGATGAAATCGGCGCCGCCGCCGTATTCCTGGCGTCACCTGCAGCGTCGTACATCTCAGGAGTCACGCTGCATGTCAACGGTGGCATGTACATGAACTAGCAGCCCGATGCAAAAGCTAGTGCGTGCCCTATCTTGGTGTTGCAGTGCGCCGCGAGACGCGCAACCTTGGGGCCGCTCGCTACGCTTTTTCATCGAGCCGTGTGGGGTGCTCTGTTAGAATCCGCGCGCTTTTCGCTTCGGAGGAGTGAATGGAAAATATCGAACAACGCGTCAAGAAGATTGTCGCCGAGCAGTTAGGCGTCAATGAAGCAGATATCAAGACCGAATCGGCGTTCGTCGAGGACCTTGGCGCGGACTCACTCGATACGGTCGAACTAGTCATGGCGCTGGAAGACGAATTCGAATGCGAAATCCCGGACGAAGAAGCCGAGAAAATCCGTACCGTGCAACAAGCGATCGACTACATCAATAGCCATCAAAAAGTCTGACTCTCCGCTTCAGTAGTTTTGCATCGGGCTGTTCAGAAGCATGTTGCGACAGCGCCGAGTAGCCGTCACCGGCCTCGGGATGGTGAGCCCGGTCGGCAACGACGTTGCAACTTCGTGGCAGGCGATGCTGGCGGGGCGCTCCGGCGTCGATCGCATCACCCACTTTGATGCATCTGGCCTGCAGTGCCGTATCGCAGGCGAGGTCAAGAACTTTGACGTTGCGCAGTACGTGCCGCCGAAGGAAGCGCGCCGGCTCGACACCTTCATTCACTACGGGATTGCGGCGTCGGCGCAGGCAATCAAGGACTCCGGTCTTGAAATTTCCGACGCCAATCGCGAGCGAATCGGCTGTGTGATCGGCTCGGGAATCGGCGGCCTGCCGATGATCGAAGACAACCACACCGAGCTGATGAACCGCGGTCCGCGCCGCGTATCTCCATTTCTGATTCCGGGCTCGATAAGCAACATGATCGCCGGAGCTGTGTCGATCCAGTATGGACTGCAAGGCCCGAACCTCGCGATTGTCACTGCGTGCACCACTGGACTGCATTCGATCGGCGACGCCGGACGCATGATCGAACACGATGACGCCGATGTGATGCTCGCTGGCGGTTCCGAGGCGACCATTTCGCCGCTTGGCATCGGCGGGTTCGATTCGATGAAGGCGCTGTCCACCCGCAACGATGACCCGGCGACTGCCAGCCGGCCGTTCGACCTTGATCGCGACGGCTTTGTGATGGGTGAAGGCGCCGGCGTCATGGTCTTGGAGGAGTACGAGCACGCGAAGCGACGTGGGGCGCGCATCTACTGCGAGCTGATTGGATTCAGCATGAGCGCGGATGCGTATCACATGACCGCACCCGATATGAACGGCCCGCGTCGCTGCATGCTCGCCGCGTTGAAGAGCGCACGGATCAATGCGGATCAAATCCAGTATCTGAACGCACACGGCACGTCGACGCCGCTGGGTGACATCAACGAAACCAACGCCATCAAGGCCGCATTCGGCAATGCGGCGCGCAACATCGTCGTTAACTCGACTAAGTCGATGACCGGGCACTTGCTTGGCGGTGCGGGCGGCATCGAATCGGTCGTGACGGCGCTTGCCATACACAACCAGATCTCGCCGCCAACGATCAATATATTCAAGCAGGACCCCGAGTGTGATCTGGACTACTGCGCCAATACTGCGCGCGAGATGCGCATCGATATCGCAATGAAGAACTCGTTCGGCTTCGGTGGCACGAACGGTACGCTGGTGTTTAAGCGGACATAGCAACTTGCTGCTCCCTTGGACATTGCTTCGGCCGTCACAGCGGGCGCGGCGCTGGCGCAAGGTTGGACTCGGCATCGTGGCTGCATCCGCGTGTGCGCTGCTCGCCGCGGCAGTTGTTTCCACACCGTTCGATGCAGGCCTTGCGATCCTGGCTGCTTTTGTGGTCGTTATCGGTTGGGCCGCCGCGCGCGAGCGAGCAGCCGGGCCGTTCGAGATAGGCGTTTCCTCCCGCGGACGAATCGAGCTGCGCGAACGCGAGCCACCTCAGCGCAGGTCGGCAACGGGCGTCGATGGCGCTGCAGCACCGCCAGTGTTGGTCAGCTTCGCGTCGCCCTGGTTGATAAGCTTGCGCCGCGGCACCATGTTTATCCCCATCTGGCCGGATAGCCTGCCGTTTTCAGTTTATCGGCGGCTCTGGGTCCATCTGCGTTGGGGAAGGGCAGCGCCTAGAGACGATGAACAATCATCAACACGGACCGGCCGGGTTGAGCGTTGATGCCGCGCGCTGCGTGACGGCGGGCCCGGATCATGTCTGATCGTGAAATCGACCAACAATTGGTCGAGCGCGTGCAACGAGGGGACAAAGCCGCGTTCGATCTGCTCGTGGCCAAGTATCAGCGCAAGATTTTTCGGCTGCTCTCGCGCTTGATTCGAGATTCCGCCGAGATCGAAGACGTGGCGCAGGAGGCGTTCATCAAGGCGTACCGGGCGCTGCCGAATTTTCGCGGCGATAGCGCTTTTTATACTTGGCTGTATAGGATCGCCATTAATACCGCCAAGAACTATCTGGTGTCGCAAGGCAGGCGCGCGCCGACCTCGACCGAAACAGAGATTGAAGATGCGGAAACTTTTGACGACGGCGATTACCTAAGAGACCTGAACACGCCGGATTCGATGCTGCTGACCAAGCAGGTGGCCGAGGCGGTCAATCGCGCCATCGATCAGCTGCCTGAGGACTTGCGGACGGCGATCGTCCTGCGCGAGCTGGAAGGGTTGAGTTATGAGGAAATTGCCGAGTCGATGCAGTGTCCGATCGGCACGGTGCGATCGCGTATTTTTCGTGCCCGTGAGGCGATTGCAGCGGAATTGAGGCCGATACTGGATACGGCGGAAGACAAGCGTTGGTAAAAGACTGGAGTACTGAGACCAGCATGATGAAGCGAACTGCGATGAACGAGACATCGGTAGCACTGACGACCGAGCGCATTTCGACTCTGCTCGATGGGGAAATGGATCGAGCCGAGGCCGAGGCAGCTATCGGTGCGTTGTGCGCCGACACCGAGTTGCGGCGCTGGTGGCACGAACTGCATCGTGTCGGCGATGCCCTGCGATCGAATGAAGTGGCGGCCCGCGATGCCCCCGGTTTCTGCGCACGAGTTGCCGCAGCCATCGACGCCGAACCGACGGTGCTGGCCCCGGGCGCCGCGCGAAGCTCAGATGGGTCCGGATTGCGTCGTTATTGGATACCCGGGGTCGCGGTGGCGGCCTCGATAGCGGCAGTCGGCTTTATCGCTGTGCCGCTGCTACGTGCGCCGGAGACGATGTCGATCGCCAAGAACACCGCGCCGTTGGCAGGCGAAGCTTCCGCGACCGATTTAACGCAAAAAGCGATACCTACGATTGCCAATGCACGCGGGCTCAATCCCGCGCTTACCCCCTACCTGGCGGCACATCGTGAGCTGATCGGCAATTCGGTGGTACCGCGCGCTGCTGTTTATCTGCGGTCCGACGAGGGTCGTTGATCGTGCAGGTAATCGCAGTAGAAGCAATCGGAAGGTTGGCGCGCCACGGGCGCGGCATTGCCACCGCGTGGACCGTTGCGGCAGCATTGTTGGCCGGTGCAGCCTCGGCGCAGGAATCGGGTGCGCGCACAGATGCCCAGTGGCTCCAAGCGGTGCGGCAGGCGGCACAGCGAGTGAACTATCAAGGCACCGTTGTTTACCAGGCCGGCGGCGAGATGCGCTCGTCGAGAGTGACGCACCTGTTTGACGGCACGTACTCGCACGAGCGTGTTCAGACGCTCGACGGTAAACCGCGTGAGTACATCCGGCGTCGCTCAGAGTCAGCCGATCAGGTGCAGTGCCTGATTCCCGAAACACGCCGCATTGTCGTTGAGCAGCGCAAGGTCGAGGAGTCGTTTCCGGGGTTGTCGAGCGCATCGCCCGAACAAATACTCGAGCAATACACGCTAAAGCTGGGCGACGTGGAGCGCGTAGCCGGCATCGAGTGCCAGATGCTGACGCTCGAGCCCAAGGATCGTGCGCGCTACGGGTACCGCCTCTGGGTCGACCGCGCGACCGGGTTGCTCCTAAGGGCGCAAACACTGAACGAGCGGCACGAAGTGATCGAACAGATCGCGTTTTCCGATGTTCGCATCGGCGAAAAAATCGATCGTGCCAAACTGCGGCCGTCATGGTCGACGGAGGGTTGGTCAGTCGAACGCAGCGACTATCGGAAAACTGACTTGTTGCAGCACGGCTGGCTGGTTCCTGCGCCTGCCGGGTTTCGCAAGACGCGCGAGGTGGCGCGCCGCATCGGCGGCTCCGACGCAATGCAGACTGTATTTTCCGACGGGCTGGCAACGGTGTCGGTATTCATCGAGCCGCACGCGCCGCTGACCGAGCGGGGACTACCGGCATCGACCGGGTTGCGGGCGCAGCCTGCTGATGCGCTGCAGATCCACGGTCCGACCTCCGCGTACTCGCGTCGCGTGGGAGACTCGTTGGTAACGGTAGTAGGAGAGGTACCACCGGCAACGGTTCGTGCAGTAGCCGGGGCGGTTGAATTTCGCGGCGCGCGATAGTCGCGCACCGAACTCATTAAGGAAGAGAACATGATTCGCAAGTTTGCTGCTGCGTTGTTTGCCTTGGCGTTGGGCGCCTTGGCGATAACCGCGCTGCCCCCATTTTCGTCCAGCGTGTCGGCCCAACCGAATGTTGGATCGGGACCGACGCAGGTCTTGCCCGATTTCGCAGACCTCGCCGATCGCGCCGGGCCAGCCGTAGTCGGGATTCGCACTATCGCTCGCGTCGGCGGCGCACAGGGTGCGTTGCCATTTCCGGATATCGACGAAAACGATCCGATGTTCGAGTTTTTCAGGCGATTTTTCCCGAATCCGCCACAGCAGCCACAGCCCCGGCAGGGCCCGCAGCAACCCGCCCCCCGGCGCGACGTTCCGCGCGGCCTGGGTTCGGGCTTCATACTGTCGTCTGACGGCTACGTGATGACCAACGCGCATGTGGTGCGTGGCGCCGACGAAATCACGGTCACGACGTCCGACCGGCGCGAGTTCAAGGGCAAGGTCATCGGCGCGGATACTCGCACCGATGTGGCGCTGGTGAAAATCGAAGCGACCGGCCTGCCAACGGTGAAAATCGGCGATCCGAACAAGCTGCGCGTCGGCGAATGGGTGATCGCAATCGGATCGCCCTTCGGGCTTGAGAACACGGTAACAGCCGGGATCGTCAGCGCGAAGTCGCGCGATACCGGCGATTTCCTGCCGTTCATTCAAACCGACGTGGCGGTCAATCCGGGTAACTCCGGCGGCCCGCTGATCAATATGCGCGGCGAAGTGATCGGCATCAATTCGCAGATCTTTACCACGTCAGGCGCGTACAACGGTATTTCGTTTGCGATTCCGATCGACGAGGCGAATAACGTACAACAGCAGTTGCGCACGGCCGGGCGCGTGATTCGTGGCCGCATCGGTGTCGGCATCGAAGCCGTATCGCGCGAGGTGGCCACTGCGATCGGTCTGAACAAGCCGCAAGGCGCGCTGGTGACGTCAGTCGACAAGGACGGGCCCGCGCAAAAAGGAGGAGTCGAGGCGGGTGACGTGATCCTGCGGTTCGACGGCAAACCGATCGAGCGCGCGAGCGACTTGCCGCGGATTGTTGGCGGCACCAAGCCCGGTTCGAACGCGAATATGACCGTTTATCGTCGAGGCAACGAACGTCAGCTGCAAGTTACCGTGACG
Source organism: uncultured beta proteobacterium (assembly GCA_963824935.1). Classification (GTDB taxonomy): domain Bacteria; phylum Pseudomonadota; class Gammaproteobacteria; order Burkholderiales; family Burkholderiaceae_F; genus JACCZX01. The sequence continues at coordinate 355,984 of CAWGRF010000030.1, forward strand.
GAGTTGCCGGCCGAGCGCGTGACCACCGCGCGCGGTCCGGAGAGCCCGAAGCCCGCCGCAGCTGCCAACGTGCTGGGTCTGGCGGTTTCCGATGTCCCGCCTGAGAAGCAAAAGGAACTCGGACTGCGTGGCGGTGTGCAGGTCGACTCGGTGGAGGGATTGGCGGCTGCTGCTGGTCTGCGCGCCGGTGACCTGATCCTTCAGCTGAACAACGTCGACGTGCAGAACACACGGCAATTCAGCGACACCGTTGCCAAACTTGATCCGAAACGCGACGTTGCGGTGCTTGTGCGGCGCGGGGAAGCAAGCCGCTTCCTGATCGTTCGCCGATAGCACTTTCGGCAGCGCGGTAAAATCCGCGCCCAACACCGACGAGGGGGTGTCTTAACGGTCACCCCCTCTTTCTTTCGGTCACCCCCGCTTTCTTTGCCGTTCTACCGGACTGATGCAGCACATTCGTAACTTTTCGATCATCGCCCATATCGATCACGGCAAGTCGACCCTGGCCGATCGCCTGATTCAGCGCTGCGGGGGCTTGAGCGATCGCGAGATGGGAGCGCAGGTCCTCGATTCGATGGATCTTGAGCGCGAACGCGGCATCACGATCAAGGCGCAGACCGCCGCGCTCGAGTACACCGCGGTCGATGGCGCCAAGTACAACCTGAATCTGATCGATACCCCCGGCCACGTGGATTTTTCGTACGAAGTGAGCAGATCGCTATCGGCCTGCGAAGGCGCGCTGCTGGTGGTCGATGCATCGCAAGGCGTCGAGGCGCAGACCGTGGCCAATTGCTACACAGCGCTCGAGCTTGGAGTCGAAGTGCTGCCGGTGCTGAACAAGACGGACTTGCCGTCGGCCAATCCGGATCAGGCGGCCGCAGAGATCGAAGACGTGATTGGGATCGACGCGCACGACGCGATTCGCGCCAGCGCGAAGACCGGACAGGGGATCGAGGAAATTCTTGAGCGCATCATTGAGCGAGTGCCCGCCCCGAAGGGAGACGCGTCTGCGCCGCTGCAGGCGCTGATTGTCGATTCGTGGTTTGACAATTACGTCGGCGTAGTCGTGCTCGTGCGCGTCGTCAATGGCGTGTTAAAGCCGCGCGACAAGGTTCTGCTGATGGCCAGTGGCGCCACGCATCTGGTCGAACAGGTGGGAGTGTTCACGCCGAAGGCGCGGGTGCGCGACGAGCTTTCCGCCGGTGCTGTGGGATTCGTGATCGCCGGCATCAAGGAACTGCGCGACGCGCACGTCGGCGACACGATTACGTCGGCTGCCAAGCCCGCCGCAGCGCCGCTGCCTGGATTCAAGGAGGCCAAGCCGCAGGTGTTCGCCGGGTTGTTTCCGGTGGAGGCCAACCAGTACGAAGCGCTGCGCGATGCGCTGACCAAGCTGCAGCTCAACGACTCGGCGCTGCATTTCGAACCCGAGGTTTCGCAAGCCTTGGGCTTCGGTTTTCGCGCCGGATTCTTGGGCTTGCTGCACATGGACATCGTGCAGGAGCGGCTCGAGCGCGAATACGATATGCAGCTGATTACCACCGCGCCATCGGTGGTCTATGAGGTAGTCCTGCGCGACGGCACCGTGCTGTCGATCGAAAATCCGTCGAAGCTACCCGACCCGGCGCGCATCGATGAGATTCGCGAGCCGATTGTCAGCGTAACGATCTTCGTGCCGCAGGAATACGTCGGCCCGGTGATCACGCTCGCCACCGGCAAGCGCGGCGTGCAGACCAACATGGCGTATCACGGCAGGCAGGTGCATCTGACCTACGATCTGCCGCTGGCCGAAATCGTGCTCGATTTCTTCGATCGATTGAAATCTGTATCGCGCGGTTACGCTTCGATGGACTATGCGTTCAAGGAGTATCGGGCGGCCGATGTGGTCAAGGTCGATATGCTGATCAACGGCGACCGCGTCGACGCGCTGTCGGCGATCGTCCATCGCGCCAATGCACCGTATCGCGGGCGCGAGATTGCCGCCAAGATGCGCCAGCTGATTCCGCGCCAGATGTACGACGTGGCGATCCAGGCGGCCATCGGTGCCAACATCATCGCGCGCGAGAACGTCAAGGCCCTGCGCAAGAACGTGCTGGCCAAGTGCTACGGCGGTGACATCACGCGCAAAAAGAAGCTGCTTGAAAAACAAAAGGCGGGGAAAAAGCGAATGAAACAGGTAGGCACAGTTGAAATCCCGCAGGAAGCGTTTCTTGCGATTCTGCAGGTAGAAGACAAGTAGTGAGCAAATGAACTTCGCGCTGATTCTCTTCATCCTGACCGTGTTCACCGGTGTGCTGTGGGTGGCCGACAAGGTGGCCTTTCGCCCGCAGCGACGCGCCAAGGCGGCGCGACTGCTGGCCGACTTTGACGCGCGCAACCGCGCTGCGCTGGATCGACGCGAGCCGATCGTCGAGCAGGAACGCAAGAGCCTGCAGGACGGCGCCGTGCGGCAGCCGGCGTGGCTCGAGTACACCGCGAGCTTCTTTCCAGTGATTCTTGCCGTGTTTCTGTTGCGGTCGTTTCTGTTCGAGCCGTTTCGGATTCCATCGGGTTCGATGGTGCCGACGCTCGAAATCGGCGATTTGATCTTGGTCAACAAGTACGAGTACGGAATCCGGCTGCCTGTCCTCAACAAGGAGGTCGTCCAACTCGGCAAGCCGCAGCGCGGCGATGTGATGGTGTTTCGCTATCCGCTGAACCCGACGCAGGACTACATCAAGCGTGTGATCGGGCTGCCGGGCGATCGAATCGAGTACGTGAACAAGCAGCTGACGATCAACGGCCAGCCGGTACCGATCGAGAAAACCGAGCCATACTACGACTCCGAGCGGGTCCGAACCTATCCACAGTTCATTGAGCGGCTGGGTGACACGGCGCACCGCCTTATCGTCGACGAATCGGTATCGCCCGGGATGGGCCGGGAAGCGCCGGGTAACACCCACCCGGGTGCTTGCCAATACAGCGGGAGCGGGGTGGTCTGCACGGTCCCTCCGGGGCACTATTTCATGATGGGGGACAATCGGGACAACAGCGAGGACAGCCGATTTTGGGGATTCGTACCAGACGAAAACATTGTCGGTCGAGCCTTTTTCATCTGGATGAATTTTGGCAATATGGGTCGTATTGGTAGCTTCCGGTAGCCGGTAACGGCAAAACATTGAAAATGCTGAGAAAAATGGTGAGTGGGACAGGGGTGACGACAGGGGCAACCGCGAGGATGACGGCAGTGGCGCAGCGCCAGCGGGGACTGAGTTTGGTCGGGCTGATTCTGGTGGGCCTTATCGTCGTCGGTCTGGTAGCGCTGGGTTTCAGGGTCGTGCCGGCGGTCGTGGAGTACATCGCCATCGAGCGTGCGGTGCAAAAGATCAAGAGCGAAGGCACTACGGTGCGGGAGATCCAGGCGGCGTTCGACCGCCATGCAACGATCGACGACATCACGTCGATCAGTAGCCGCGACCTCGACATCACCAAGGAGGGTGACCGCATCGTGATCAGCTACGCGTATGCGAAAAAGGTTCCGATCACGGACAACGTGTCGCTTGTGATTGATTTTTCGGGTACGACGCGCGATCGGCAGCGCAAGAACATACCGTAGCTGGGCATGCTTGGGACAGCGGATGGAACTGACGGCGCTTGAAGAGCGCCTTGGCTATACCTTCGTCCAGCGCACGCTGATCGAACAGGCCGTTACGCACCGCAGCCATGGCGCCGTTCATAACGAACGGCTCGAGTTCCTGGGCGACGCGGTTCTGAACTGCGCGGTTGCCCAGCTGCTGTACGCCAAGTACGCGCGGCTCAATGAAGGCGATTTGTCGCGGCTGCGGGCGAATCTGGTCAAGCAGTCGTCGCTCGCCGACATCGCCGAACGGCTGGTGCTGTCGGATTTCATGCGGCTGGGCGAGGGTGAAATGAAGAGCGGCGGCTTTCGCAGGCCGTCGATTCTGGCCGACACGATGGAAGCGATTTTCGGCGCTATTTTTGTCGATCAGGGCTTTGATGCTGCTCGCTCAGTGATCGGGAAACTCTTCGAGCCGGTGTTAAAGACAGTCGATCCGAAAACGCTCGGCAAGGACAGCAAAACCTTGCTGCAGGAGTACCTGCAGGGCAAGCGGATTGCGCTGCCGGTTTACACCGTGGTCGAGACGCGCGGCGCTGCGCACAACCAGGAATTCGAAGTCGAGTGCTCGATTCCAAAGCTCGAGATCAACGTGCGCGGCAGTGGACGCAGCCGGCGCGCAGCCGAACAATCGGCCGCGAAGCAGGCGTTCGAAGCGGCACAGCATGCGATCGCTCAAATGGGACGCCGCTCGCGCAAGAAGGCGGCGGCACCGGTGCAGGACGCTAACGCCAAGCCCGAGACTGATACCAAGACGCCGGTGGACGACGCCGCACAGACCGCCTAGTCCGGTGGAAAGGTTCGACTGAGCATGCAGCAGGCCGAGATTTCGCCGGTCGCGGTCGCGCGCGCGGTCGGTATGGTGGCCGTGATTGGACGGCCGAATGTCGGCAAGTCCACGTTGGTCAATGCGCTGGTCGGCGAGCGGGTCAGTATTACGTCGCGCAAGCCGCAGACGACGCGCGATCGCGTGCTCGGCGTGCGAACGGATGACGACGCGCAATACATCTTCGTCGATACACCGGGATTTCAGCGGCGGCATCGCACCGCGCTTAACCGCCGGATGAACGACACCGTGACGCGCGCTCTGAACGATGTCGATGCGATCGTGCTGGTGATCGAAGCTGCGGGCTGGACCGCGGGCGACGAGCAGGTGCTGGAACTGCTGTCGCCGCAATCTGCCAACGCCATCCTGGCGATTAACAAGTCCGACCTGCTGGCCGAGCGCGAACAGTTGCTGCCGTTGATGGCGGACTCGATGCGGCGGTATCCGTTTCGCGCGATCGTGCCCATCAGCGCTGAAAAATCGCGCCAGCTGGATGATCTGCTGAAGGAAATCCGCGCGCTGCTACCCGAGGGGATGCCCTTGTTCGATGCGGAGCAATACACCGATCGCAGCGCACGCTTCATGGCGGCCGAATCGGTGCGTGAGAAGGCCTATCGATTGCTCGGCGACGAACTTCCGTATGGCATCGCAGTCACGATCGATCGCTGGGATGAAACGGGTGCGACGACGCATATCGCGGCAGGGTTGGTCGTCGAACGCGACGCACATAAACCGATCGTGATCGGCAAGGATGGTGCGAAATTGCGCGAAATCTCGCGGCTCGCACGCGCCGATATCGAACAGATGCTTGGCAGACCGGTCTTTCTCGAGGTGTGGGTTCGGGTCAAGCGCGGCTGGAGCGATGACGAGCGCGCACTGAAGAGTCTCGGCTATGGCTGAGAGCGCCGAATCGGCTACCGTGGCACCGGCGCCATCGTTCGGGTCCGAAGCAAACGCAGCAGCGAGCAAACCCACAATCCGGCGCCGCGTGAGCGACTCGCGGGTCGATCACCAGCCTGGTTTCGTACTGCACTCGTATCCTTGGCGCGAAACCAGCTTGATCGTGGAGTCTTTTACGCGTGAGTTCGGCAGAGTCGCCGTCGTCGCGCGCGGCGCAAAGCGGCCGACGTCACAGTTTCGCGGATTGCTTTCACCGTTTAACCCGATCGCGTTGTCGTGGAGCGGCCGCAACGAGATCAAGACGCTGGTGCGAGCGGAATGGCTGGGTGGCATGCAGCCGCTGCGCGGTGACTCCTTGCTGGCCGCGTTCTACGCGAACGAATTGCTAGTGCGATTGCTCGCGCGCGGCGATGCGCATCCGCAGACGTTCGGCAGTTATGTCGAGCTGTTGCAGTCGCTGGCGCGTGACGCGAGACAGGATGCATCGCTGCGCACTTTTGAGCTCGACTTGTTGCAGGACATCGGCTACGCAATGCCGCTCGATCGCTGCACCGAGGGCAATCCGATCGATGCCTCGGCGCAGTACGTGTTTTCGGAAGGTCAGGGGGCGCGCAGAATCGACGCAAACGTGGCACGCGAGAGCGACGTTGGCATCGCAAACAGCGCGGTTAGCGGGCGAACGTTGCTCGCGATGGCAGCGCGCGACTTCGAACACCCGCAAGTCACATCCGAGAGCAAAGCGCTGCTGCGGCAAGTGATTCGCTTTCACCTGGAGGGCAAGCCGTTGAACACGCGGCGCATCCTGCAGGACTTAAAGCAGTTATGACGGCAACGTTATGACGGCGCTGAGCGTCAACCTGAACAAGGTGGCACTGATACGCAATACGCGCACCAACGGCATCCCGAGCGTTGCGCGTGCCGCGCGGATCGCACTTGAGGCCGGGGCTGACGGCATCACTGTGCACCCACGGCCCGACGGGCGCCACGTGCGTGCGGCCGACGTGGCAGAGCTTGCCGCGCTGTTACGCGAATGGCCCACTGCCGAGTTCAATGTCGAAGGCAATCCGTTTCACGGGCTAATGGATTACGTCGCGCAGGTGCGCCCGCATCAGTGCACATTCGTACCGGATGAAACCGGTGCATTCACGTCCGATCACGGATGGGATCTGCCGGCGCAAGTGAGTGCATTGCATCCGGTGATCGAGCAGGCTAGGTCACTCGGCGTGCGCGTCAGCCTGTTCATGGATCCGGTGCCCGAAGCAATGCAGCACGCCGCTGCCGCAGGTGCGGATCGGGTGGAGCTGTATACGGAGCCGTACGCGATGGCGTTCGGCACGCCAGCGCAAGCCGAAGTGCTCGCGCGCTACGCAACTGCCTCGGAAGCAGCGCTGCGCGTCGGGCTTGCTGTCAATGCCGGCCACGACCTGAATCGCGAGAATCTCGCCGCGTTTCTGCGCGCGGTGCCAGGAGTGTCCGAAGTGTCGATCGGACACGCGCTGATCGCAGACGCCATCGAGTTTGGGCTCGGGCCCACCGTGCGGATGTATCAGGCAGAAATCCGCAAGGCCGAGGTTGCATTTCACGGCCGATGATTTTCGGCATCGGCGTGGATGTCATCGAGATCGAGCGCATTGCCGCGAGCTATGCGCGCTTTGGCGAGCGTTTCGCGCAGCGCGTGCTTGGTGCGCGCGAACTCGAACGCTATCGCGACCGGCGCGCACGCTCGGCTGCGCGGGGGCTGGCATTCCTGGCAACGCGTTTTGCCGCGAAGGAAGCGATCGCAAAGGCGCTCGGGCTTGGCATGCGCTCGCCGATGAAGTGGCATGCGGCGGAGATCCTGAACGACCAGACCGGACGCCCGCTACCGCTGGTGCACGACGAGCTCGAGCGGTTCGTCGCGCGCAATCGTCTGCGGCTGCACGTGTCGCTTTCCGATGAGCGCTCGCTGGCAATCGCGTATGCGATCGCAGAAACGGAGGAATGACGTGCTCGGACCGGTAGGGGTCGGAGTGCAGGGGCGCTCGCTCGAGGCAGCCGACCGTGAGCGGCTGGCGCATCCGCTGGCTGGCCTCGTGATCCTGTTCAGCTCGAACTACGAGTCTCCCGAACAGCTGGCGCGTTTGTGCGCCGACATTCACGCGCTACGCGACCCGCCGCTGCTGATTGCGGTCGATCACGAAGGCGGGCGCGTGCAGCGATTTCGCGATGGCTTTACGCGCCTACCGCCGATGCGCCGCTTGGGTGAGCTGTGGGACCGCGACGTTCTGCTCGCATGTCGGGTCGCTGCTTCGCTTGGATATGTAATGGCGGCAGAGCTGCGGGCACACGGCGTTGACATGACCTTCGCACCGGTACTCGATATCGATCATGGACGAAGCGCCGTGATCGGTGACCGTGCGCTGCATACCGATCCGAGGGTGGTCAGCATGCTGGCTGCGCACTTGACGCACGGTTTGCTGCTGGCGGGAATGGCCAACTGCGGCAAGCACTTTCCAGGGCACGGTTGGGCCGATGCCGACTCGCACTTCGCGCTGCCGGTCGACGCTCGTCCGCGCGACGAAATATTGAACAACGATGCTGCCCCGTATCGCTGGCTCAGCCAGATGCTGGCCGGCGTAATGCCGGCGCATGTTGCCTACCCCCAAGCGGATAAGAACCCAGCCGGCTTTTCGCCGCATTGGATCAACGAGATTCTGCGTAAGCAGCTCGGCTTTACCGGCGCAGTTTTCAGTGATGACTTGCTGATGGAAGGCGCTACTGCGGCCGGCACCGTCGTAGATCGCGCCGCTGCCGCCTTTAACGCCGGCTGCGATCTCGCCCTCGTATGTAACGACACGGCGGCGATGGATCAGGTATTGGATACGGTCAGGTGGAAGCGCAGCGCCACTTTCGATGCGCGGCTCGCTCGATTGCGCCCGCGGGGTGCTGCGTCATCGATGGCTGAGCTACGCGATAGCGACATGTATCGCAACGCGCTGAACGACGTGCTCGAGCTTACTGAAACGCAGTTGGGGTTGTCATCTTCTGCTGTTCGCCGCCGATAGCCCTTCACACTACGCCCGCTCGATATAACTCCCATCGTCGGTATTCACGCGGATTTTTTCGCCTATGTTGACGAACGGCGGTACCTGCACGCTGATTCCGGTCTCCAGTTTTGCTGGCTTGAAGCTGGTCGTCGCGGTGGCGTTCTTGATGCCGGGCTCGGTATCGACGACTTCGAGTGTCACTGTGGTCGGCAACTGAATTCCGATCGCGCGGCCGTTGTGGAAGTTGATCTCGACTTGCTGGTTCGGCAATAGGTAGCCGGTCTGGCCTTCGAGAAAATCGGCGCCGAGCGATAGCTGCTCGTAGTTTTCGTTATCCATAAAAACGTAGGCGTCACCGTCCTGGTACGAGTAGGTCATCGCACGCCGATCGATGAACGGGCGCTCGACTCGGTCATCGGTCGACAGCCGCTCGTTGCGCTTCTGCCCGGTCTCGATGTCCTTGATTTCGATCTGCATGTAGGCGCCGCCACGGCCGCCGACGTGCACGTGGTAGCTCTTGAGCACGCGCCAGACGCGCTTGTCGAGTTCGAGCAAATTGCCGACGCGGATTTCGGTCGCCAGAATCTTCGCCATTGGAGTCCTGATTTAATTCGGAAGGCCGGCGAACCTACAATTGTGGTCGCCGAAGGCCCGCGATTATAGGTGGGCAGTCGTCAGTACTCGTGAGTGCACCAACCGCCACCTTTGATCCCAAGCCGGTGCTGGCCGGCTTGCCACACTTGCCGGGCGTATATCGGATGATCGCGGCCGACGGCGCGGCGTTGTACGTCGGCAAAGCGCGCGACCTGCGCAAGCGCGTCTCCTCCTACTTCAACAAGAACGTCGGCCCGTGGACAGGCCACATGCTGGCGCGGGTCGCGCGTATCGAGACGACGGTCACGCGGTCGGAGGCCGAGGCGCTGCTGCTCGAGAACACGTTGATAAAGTCGCTCGCACCGCGCTACAACGTCGTGTTCCGCGACGACAAGTCGTATCCGTACCTGAAGTTCACCGTGCATCAATTCCCGCGCATCGCTTACTACCGAGGTGCAGTCGATCGTCGCGCGCAGTATTTCGGCCCGTATCCGAACGCGTGGGCGGTCAAGGACAGTATCCAGCTGCTGCAAAAGGTGTTTCGGCTGCGTACGTGCGAAGACACGGTCTTCGCCAATCGCTCGCGACCGTGCCTGCTGCATCAGATCCAGCGCTGCAGCGCGCCCTGCGTGCGGCTGATTGAACCCGACGCTTATGCGCAGGACGTCGATCGGGCCGTGCGGTTCTTGCGCGGGCAGACCGACGAAATCATGCGCGAGCTCGAGGATCGCATGCAACAGTTGTCGGCCGACCTGAAGTTCGAGCAGGCGGCTGCGGTGCGGGACCAGATCGGCGCGCTCTCACGCGTGCTGCACCAGCAGGCGGTCGATACGACCGGCTCTGATGCCGATGCCGACGTGCTCGCGGTGGTCAGCGACGGTGCGCATGCCTGCGTCAATCTCGCGATGATCCGTGGCGGACGCCATCTTGGTGACAAGCCCAATTTTCCGGCGCGCAGCGGTCACGGAACCGAACCCGCCGAGATTCTCGAAGCTTTCATTTCACAGCATTACTTGACGCAGCCCGCTCCGCCGACCTTGGTCGTCAACGCAGACATCGAGACCGAGGAGCTGTCGATGATGCTGTCGGAAGCAAGTGCGCGCAAAGTGCAGATCGTGCGCCATCCGCAGGAGCAGCGGCGCCGCTGGCTCGAAATGGCGGAAGCCAATGCGCGCCTGGCGTTGGCGCGGCGCCTGGCGGAAGAGGGCTCGCAGATCGCCCGCACGCGCGCATTGATAGACGCGCTCGGCCTGGAGCTCGGCGAAGAAGATGCGGACAAGCTAAGAGTCGAATGCTTCGACGTCAGCCACACGTCGGGCGAGGCGACGCAAGCCTCGTGCGTCGTCTACGCCGAGCACAAGATGCGGCCGTCGGAGTACCGGCGCTACAACATCGAAGGTGTCGAAGCCGGTGATGACTACGCTGCGATGCGCCAGGTGCTGACGCGGAGGTTCTCCCCGGTGTCGCGCGGGGAAAGCCGATTACCGCACCTGGTGCTGGTCGATGGTGGCAAGGGGCAGGTGATGGTCGCGCATCAGGTGTTCGTAGAACTCGGCCTCGATCCATCGGTGCTGGTGGGCGTTGCAAAGGGCGACGAGCGCAAGGTCGGTCTCGAAGAACTCGTGTTCCCCGACGAGCGTCCACCGTTGCTGCTGGGCAGGGAGTCGCAAGCGCTGATGCTGATTGCGCAGATTCGCGACGAAGCGCACCGGTTTGCCATCACCGGCATGCGCGCGCGGCGCGCGAAGACCCGCAATACGTCGCAACTCGAAGGCATGGAAGGCATTGGGCCGAAGCGACGCCAGAAGCTGCTGGCGCGATTCGGCGGTGTGCGTGGCCTGGCTGCCGCGTCGATCGACGACATTGCAAACGTCGAGGGCGTTTCACGTAAGCTGGCTGAGCGAATTTACGCGCAACTGCATGGCCAGCCCTCCAACTAGCCGCTCGTTCGGCTTCAACGTTCCGATGGCGCTTACCTGGGCGCGCATCGCGATGATCCCGCTGATCGTAGGCATCTTCTATCTGCCCGACAGTTGGCTCGCGCCGCACTGGAAGAACGTCACCGCCTGCTGGCTGTTCATTCTCGCCGCCGTCACCGACGGGTTCGACGGCTACATCGCGCGCAAGTACGGCATGGTCAGCAAGCTCGGCGAGTTCCTCGATCCGGTGGCCGACAAGCTGATGGTTAGCGCCGCGCTCGTCGTATTGATCGCGCTCGGCCGGGTCGACTACTTTGTTGCGCTCGTCATCATCGGCCGTGAGATCACGGTGTCAGCCTTGCGCGAGTGGATGGCGAGGATCGGCAAGGCGAGCAGTGTCGCAGTCAACTCGATGGGCAAGATCAAGACGATCTCGCAGATGGTCGCAATTCCGATGCTGCTGTTTCACGATCCGCTGTTCGGGATCATCGATCTGCATCTGATCGGCACGCTCCTGATCTATGTCGCCGCGGTGCTGACGGTGTACTCGATGCTGATTTATCTGAGGCTCGCGTGGCCCCATTTGAGCGATCGAAAACGATAGGAAACTCTCAATTTCGATATACTTCGCGGCCTCGTGCGGGAATAGCTCAGTTGGTAGAGCGCAACCTTGCCAAGGTTGAGGTCGCGAGTTCGAGACTCGTTTCCCGCTCCAAATCATTGATTGCCTTCCGAAAAGGGCGCTGCCACGGCGACCAAAAAGGGTTCTGGTCGTTTTGCCTACAGTTTCGGAGGTCATTGTGGTGTTCAGAGAGGTTGCCGACGGCTTTGCCGCGTCACGGCAGTGGGATTCCGCAAGTCTTAGTCGGCTCGCGTTTTGGGTCGAGTGCCTGGGTGAGTGCGAGTTCGCATCGGTGACAGTAGACGACGTGGACGACGCATTGGTGCGACTCGCAGAGCGCGGCCGATTGCGTGCCGGTCGTCGTGCGACAGAGCGCAGCGGTCGGCCACTGAAGGGCGCAACGATCTTCGCCAGCACCTCTTTGGCAATTGTCTGCGGGGTAGCTGCTGTCTATGTGGCGGCCAGTTTCCAGTAGACATGCTGGTGGCAAGTCACATCAAGAAACGATCGCTGTGTTCGTTAGAGGAACAGCTCGACTTTCAGCACAACGTTGTGGCTGTGTGCTTAGTGGGGTGCGATGCCATGTTTGAGCGCGGTTACGTCGTAGTGAATGAACGTGGAATCGTGCAACGGGGAGTGGTGAAGCATGAGACCCCGGACCTTGCGCGGTTGTTGGCGAACGTCGTTGGAAAGAAGTGCGCCGCTTGGTCGGCTGACAACGACAACTGCTTCGGCGGTCACCGTCATCACCACGTCGCCGATTGACGTAACGCGCCTCGAAGCATGGATGCATTTCATGTGGTCATCGATACCAGCGTGCTGCGCAAGGCGCACTTCCGGCACGCCGACTTCGAGCGGCTCCTGCGGCGCTCTCGGAAGGGAACACTGAAAATCTATATCCCGTACATGGTGCTCGAAGAGCAACGCACGCGAATGCTCGCAGACCTGATTGCTGAAATGGAAAGAGTGGAGGCTGCCTACGCAAAGCTTCAGGGCCGTGGCTCGTTCGGGATGTTCACCGAAGGTCTCCCGGATCCCCACCTAGTGCTATGGAAGAAGGAGGAAGTCGCGCGCCATTCGCGGCTTGTCTTCGACAAATTCCTCGTCGACAACAAGATCGAAAAGCTCGAGATCACCCAAAACCACACTGCTAGCGCATGGGCGAGATATTTCGACGTCGCTCCCCCATTCAATCCGCAGGAAAGGCGCGAGGACCGGCGTAAGGATATTCCGGACTCGTGGATCCTTGAGGCGGCTTTGGAGGTCAAGGCAAAGCGCGGGCGCCATTGCGCACTCGTCGAAGATGGAAAGCTCAAGAACGCTCTCGCTCAGGAGGGCTTCGAGATCTACGTCGACGTGGCGAGCTTGGATGCCGAGATCGAGAAAGCGACCGCGTTAGTTTCCCCGCTGCCTCGTCCGCCGGTCGCCACTAAAGCAGCCTTGGACCAGCTGAGGAGCCCTGCCTTTAAGGACGTCGACGTAGCTATCCTGGGGGTCAATGAGGCCCTCGACACACCACGGAAAGACCTTCTGTTTGCGCAGCTGGAAAGCGCCGGCATAGATCGCAGCATCGCCGAGCATGAGGCTCAGACTCTCGTGCTGTCCGCCGTGCTCAAAGATTTGGGCAGCCATTACGTTTCCTCTGATCGCGAACTGGCTCGCAGAGCAATGGCATCCGAGACTGTGACTGCCTTGCTGCTGAAGATGATCGGATGATGAATCTCGAACTGCGCCTTGCGGCGCTCTCAAAACTCATGGATGCCGAGTCCGACGAGGCGGATAAGCGCATCGTTCAGGAGTTTGGCAAGGCGGAGCAGGTCATGCAGCAGAGCGCCGCATTCGACGAATTGTCAGGGGCGCTCAAAACGTTGGGTGTGCTTGCGCCGAAGTTTCACGGGGCGATCCTCCCCCTATTGACGGCGTTCGTGCGCTCGGTCGAGTCGAGGACACTGACCCACGGCGATGCGCCTCTCTCCCGGTCTCTAGGCCGCTATCAAACGGCTTCGCTCCTAATCTGTGAAGCCATCGAGGTCGCGGAACGAATTCGATACGTGAAGACCGAAGAGGTCCTGGACTTTCTGCTCGAACTCTCCCGTTCCCGTGACCAAGATGTTCGCAACAAGGCCCAGCGCGCGATGGAGGAACTGGCGGAATTCAACATCGACGTTTTCTTCGGGGAGCACGGCCAGGGCGCGACCCCGCAAGCGCGAATCGTGGCTTACCTCTCCGCACATGACGAGGCGCAACTTGTCACCGACGGGGCCGTCGTTCTGCGGACGCTGGCCGCTGTACTCTCGCCATCAATGCAAGGCATGTTATGGACATACAACAGCGTCACCATTCGCCAAGGGAGTATCCCAAGCGCATACGGTGTTGCCGAGATGCGATCGGCTGCCATTGCCCTGCTGAAGAGGATGTACCCCCTCAGTGAGTCGACTGACTATCGCAAGAACGTCTTGCGAGTGCTGAATGGGGCGACGCGGCGCGAGCGAGGCTCAGATGACGCCGACATTGTCAAGATGTTCGTCCGCGACGCGATCGAGGTGCTGTCCTTTTTACGCGACCTAGTCGCGACCGAAGCGCTACCGCTTGTGCAGGCCATCGAACATGACGCGTACTGGGACTACTTTCACGCGGCCTCTCACGAGGTCGAGTCAGCTGCGCTCGCAGTCCGCGACGCGCTCGCGCTGCACGCCGAATACCAAGTTTATAAGCTGTTGATCGGCTTTAAAGGCATCCTGGGGAAATGGGAGGAGCTGAAGCGTTCGCAGTCCGCCTGGGACTACAGCGATTCCCATCGTTACGCCGCGGCCGAGAGGTTCGTCACGGAGATCGACGACGTCAACCGCGCGGAATGGCGCGATCGCATCCTCGAATTCTCGAAGACCCAGTCGGACGATCTGGCGACCTTCCCGGTTTACTACAGCTTCCTTGAGGCCGTCGGCCGTCAACACCCACAGCTCGGATTGGAGCTCGTGACTGAACACGAGGGTGTCATGACGCCGTTCCTCATTGCACTCGTAAGCGGACTTTGGAGCAGCGAGCGGGCGAATGAAATAGAGGCGGTCGTCGACCGCTGGATTGTCGACGGCAAGCACCTTGCCGCCATCGCCAAGTCGCTGTACAAGCTTGGCGCATCACGCCTCCCGACACTCTTGGTGGTGATCGATCGAGGCGCCTCAACAGATAATCGCGCGGCGATCATCAGCGCGATGTCGGTCGCTGCAACTCTGTATGGCGAGGGGAACAAGGCGGCTAAGAAGGTCTTCATGCAGGCGCTGCGCGAGCTCGCAAAGCGGAACGACGCGAATTGGGTGCGCGACATCTGGCATAGCCGCGAGTTCCGTGTCCTCATCAAGGACCTCGACTACCGTGAGCGTACGGAGCTGCTCGCGGCTTTGGCCTCACTGCAGAAGATTGACTATCAGGCCGAAGAAATCCTGTTCGGCATCGCCGAATACGACGCGCAGTCTGTCCTCGCGTATCTTCTGGATCGCCTCGCGGAGGAGCGGGCCCGCCGGCAGCGTGACCCCGAATGGAGCGTGCTGGACGGCGATAGATACGAGGCAATTCCATTTGAGCTGCATAAGCTAAACGAGCTGCTCGCAAAGATCCCTGAGGCCGTCGTCACCGCCCTTCGCAAGGACTTCGAATCGGAGGACGCGGCGATGTTCACGTATCGAGGGGCGCGCCTCGTAAAGGGGATCTTCCCAACGTTTGGCGAGCCGTTGGAAAGCCAGCTACGCAAGCTTGTCGAGGGCAGCGACCCGACCGATATCGAATTCGTCCTGGCAATCCTGCGCGCGTATGAGGGCTCGGCGGTCATCCTCGAGGTGGGTAAGGCCATCGTGAGAGCGGTACCAGAACAGTCACGGTCTTGGAACGAGGTTGCAGCAGCGATTGAGACCACGGGAGTAGTTTCCGGCGAATACGGTTTCGTGTCAGGCGTACGAGCGCAAGCGCAGCGAAATGGAGGCCTGGAAGGATGACGACAATGCCCGGGTGCGCGCCTTCGCCGAGTGGCTCATTGATAGCTTGGATCACATGATCGCTTCGGAGAGGAAGCGAGCCGATGAGGAGCTTGCCCTTCGAAAATACAAATACGGTGTCGGCGACGAAGAAAGGTGAGGCCGGTACCGCTTTGCGACCTTGGGCCTGCCTGACGGTTGCTGATCGGAACCATGAGAAGGTTTCGATTTTTTCCCCGCTAAACATCGAAGGTGAGCCGAGCAACCCGGGATTGTCGGCTTGCGGCCAATAGCAGACATCTCGCGCTTCGCTCAACTATTTTTTAAAATCATCCACCAGCCGACGAGCGGCAGGTTTTTGTGATGCACTTGGCACCTATTCTGATTGTCAAAAGCCTGTCGTCTGACATCATGACGATCTACATTTCAAGGGGGGTCCTGTGATATTCAAATCAAAAAGTGGTGAGGAAGTTGAGGATTGGATAACTCCGCCGCAAGTAGAGATTGTCAAAGTCCCACCGACTGCGGAGCGTCTGGAATGGTTAGCGAAAGCGCGCCAAGGAGCTCAAAGAAGCGATGGGTCCGCGCTATCTGTGCCACGAAAAGAATCGTGTGCGCCGGTTGGACGGACGTTCGTACCGACCGCACGAAGTGACCCGGTCGATTACACGACTCGTTCAGCAGGCCGCCTGATCGGACATTGCGCGGTTTTCTAGCATCTGCGCCGGCTTACTGCCGAAGTGGCGGTACCGGCGCTTCACTTTATGCGGAGCCGCGCGGTAACGTTCACTCTATTCGTCGCGATCGAACCGAACGTACTTCGGCCGATTCCGCTTTGGGTCGTTCGCGTCGAGTCACGAATCGGCCATAAGCTGACATTTTGATCAGTGCGAGAATTGACCGAAAGCGGACGTGCAAACGAAAAACCTGGACCGACTAATCCCGCATGTGAAGGACCATTAGTATGGTTGGAGTGCTCGCGCGGCTCAGCTGCGTCGACGGCGACGCAACGTGGGTGACCTACGCCACGTCGCTATTTCAGCGTCTGCAGATAAGCGATCACCGCCTTTCGGTCAGACTCCGACGGCATGCCCGAGAACGGCATGTGATTGCCGGGCAGCTTGCCTTCGGGATTGGCCAGGAACTGGTCAAGATTGTTGTCGGTCCATTCGAAGCCCGCCTTCTGCATCGCGCTGCTGTAGCGAAAACCCGGCACGTTGCCGCCTTGCAGCCGATAGCCGCCAACTGGTCGCCGAAGCCTGCCGATCTTCGGATCGGTCGAGTGGCACGCGACGCACTGCTCGAAAACCTGCTTCCCCTGTGCGGCGTCCTGCGCGAAGCGCCCGAGCACAGCGTCACGAGCATCATGCCAAGCGTGAAATAGATCACGTCGAGACGGAGCCGATGCGAGCGGCCTTGCATCCATTGAGCGGTCGCGACGAAGAGCGTCGGGACCGCTGGTTGTCTTGTGTGTTTCATCCGAGCTCTCTGGACGCCGGCGTGCCAATCAAGCGTGAACAAACTCGTCACCTGCCCGACATCTCGGCTCAACATCAAACATCATCAAACATCAGTTTGCTCGAAGATGAGGCTGGCTGCCATGACTTTCGGTCGCACGCGAACACGATGTTTACGCCCTAACTTTGAATCCTCCGGATCAACGTCATAGAACAATCAATGCGGTGGGCGACGATTCGTTGGCGTCCTCTGGATGGGACCCCGTTGCGGATCCATGGGGCGGTGGAGACTCTTAACAACGCGCGTTGTTGCACCTGGGCCATGCGAATCGACTGCTTACGGCCAATTGCGGACAAGTCATCCGATGTGTCAACGAGTAACCTAGACCACTTCAGCATTGCCATTTCTCGCTTAGATCTTGCACCGGTACCGCGGCCACTATGCAATCTGCACAATCCTGCATCGAAACTTACATTCGCGCGAAGGATGAGAATAGGCCGTTTCTGATGGAGCGTGTTTTTGGCGAGAACGCAACGTTGCAAATGGTTGTGAAGACCGAGGCAATCTCTTTTCCGCCAATCTCAAGAGGTCTCGAATCGATAACGGACACGTTAGTAAGACGGTTCGCGCAAACTTACGAGAACGTGCACACCTTCTGTCTCGCGCAGCCTCCGCGAGATAGCGAAATGAGATTCTCATGCAGTTGGCTCGTGGCGATGTCCAAAGGACACTCGCAGTGTTCCAGTTGAGGAATAGTCCTACGACTGGTTGTTTACCTCGACGATTCCACGCCTAGTTCAGCAGCTCACGATCACCGTGGAGGCT